>NZ_CAKJTG010000010.1:0-136711 GCF_917563885.1 Pseudoneobacillus rhizosphaerae | reverse complement strand
CCTCTACTACTGCTACAACAACTAGCATCAGCTTAACATGGGATGCGGCTGAAAGAGCAGAAAGCTATGAGCTAAGACGAAATGGTGAAGTAATCTATACTGGTGCAGCAACAAGCTTTGCGGATTCTGGTTTAACTCCAGGAACAACGTATAGCTACGAATTAAAAGCGGTAAATTCTGGAGGAGTAAGTTCTATAGTAACTCTTTCTGCGACTACAGTGAAATTACCACCAATTGCACCAACGGGCTTCACTTATACTGCAACTACTACAAGCATCAATTTAACTTGGAGTGCAGTTGCTGGAGCAGAAAGCTATGAATTAAAACGAAACGGAACAGTTGTGTATAGCGGGACAGCTGTAAGCTTTGTAGATACTGGTTTAACTTCTGGTACCAACTATAGTTATGAATTAAAAGCGGTAAACTCAGGAGGAGCAAGTCAACTAGCTACTCTAACAGCCACTACTCAACAAGTGGTAGTAACACCGCCGCCGCCACCGCCACCACCGGCAATAGTAGTCCCAGGCTCTGTTACTGGTTTAAAAGGTGAAGCTACCACAAATAGCGTGTCCATAACTTGGAATGCAGTTTCTGGTGCGGAAAAATATGAGTTAAAGCGTAATGGTACTGTAGTTTATACAGGTGCCACTACTAGCTTTATTGATACTGGATTAACTGCTGGAACAGCTTACAGCTATGAAATAAAAGCAATAAATGCTGGAGGTTCTAGTAGTGCAGCAACAATTTCAGTGAGTACGCTTCAAGCTGTGCCGGGAGCAATCACAAACTTTAAGGGTGTAGCAACTGCAAATAGCATCAATTTAACATGGGATGCTTCAGCACAGGCAACTTCCTATACTTTAAAGCGTAATGGACAAACTGTTTATGAAGGTACAGGTCTTTCTTTTATGGATAGTGGTTTAGTCTCTAATACAACTTATAACTATGAATTAGTGGCCAAGAATACAGGTGGTGGAACAACTCCTGTTACAATCACGGTTTCTACTTTAAAAGGATTGCCAAAAGCACCAACTAATTTACAATTTGAAGCTGAAGCGACAAGCATTAGTTTTTCTTGGGATGAAGTAGCTGGAGCAGAAGAATATGTTCTAATTCGCAGTGGTGAAGAAGTATATAGAGGTACGGAAACAAACTTTAACGATACTTCATTATTACCAGGGAGAAAATATAACTATCGATTACTAGCTGTAAACACTGTAGGAGAAAGTAGTCCTGTACGTGTTGCTGTTGACACTTTAAGTGTTATACCAAGCGCGGTAACTGGTTTGAAAGCTAAATCTACTGAAAACCAAGTGAATTTAACTTGGAATGCAGCAGAATTTGCTTCTTCCTATATCGTGAAGTTAAATGGAAAAGTGTTATACTCAGGTACAAAAACAGAATATACTCATAGAAATTTAAAGTCTAACACTACCTACACGTATAGTGTAACTGCGATAAATAAAGCAGGGGTAAGTAAAGGGAATTCTATTTCTATCAAAACAAAAGCGATTCAAACTAAAACAAGTGTATCAGTTTCAAAACCTATTTATAAGCAATCTGAAAGTGTTGTTTTTACAATCAAAGTAACTGATGAAAATAATAAAGTAATTCCTTTAGCTGATGTAACATCTGTCGTTAAGGATGCTAATGGAAAAACTACTACCTACAAAGGGAAAACAAATAAATCGGGCGTACTTGTGTTAACAATTAAAACAAGTAAATCTACTAAGGTAGGAACTTATAAAGTTAGTTTTACGTCTATATTCAATGTTAAATCTGCATATGGTAATAGTAATGCAACTGGGAGCTACACTATAAAGAAATAAGGAAATGTTAATGGCCTCTACTAAAAAGTAGAGGTTTTTTTTATGTAATAGAAGAAGGTTTTACAAATAGGTTTATATTAAATTGGAAATAGGAAATATCATCGATAATAAACAGAATAGATTTAAACTGATTTTAGTATAATATTTATAATTTAGTAAATTGTTAGAAAATTGTCGATTAAAGTATGGTAAAATAAAAATAAAAGGGACAAGAAGGGGAGATGACATGAAGAGATTTACCATGGGGATGTTAGTGTTTTTCCTTATTTTAGGGAGTTTTTCGCTAACTTCTTTTGCCGATTCCAATCAAATTACCGTTAATACAGATAAGACACAGTATCAACCTGGTGAAAATGTAATTATTACTGGAATAATAAATCAGGAAGGTAGTGCCATTAGCAACACTGATGTTACTTTAAGATTAGATTTAGCAGGTGCGCCCCTGCAAGTTGACCAAACAAAATCATCAAGTTCTGGATATTCATTTTATATCACATTACCCAGTGACGCCCAATTAGGTGATTATACTGTACTAGTTCAGGCTTTAGGAGTAACTAACCAAACGACATTCAAGGTAAGCAACGAACCTGCCGGAGGACCAACATCACCACCTCCGTCTACGACACCTGCTGCACCAGCTACTCCAACATCATTTACATATACTGCCACAACCTCAAGCATTAAATTATCATGGAATGCTGTAACAGGGGGAGATAAATATCAAGTAAGACGAAATGGAACAATTATTTACGAAGGCTCTCAGACGAGTTATACAGATTCTTCTCTAACTGCAGGTACAACATACGCATATGACTTAAAAGCATCGAATAGAGGTGGGACAAGCAATATTGTTACTTTAACAGCAACTACTCTATCTGACGTGGTAACACCAGTTCCAGAACCAACGCCTGTACCAGAGCAACCAGTTACACCAGGACCACCACCAATAACAACAGAACCGCCTGTTATACCTTCTGCTCCGAAGGTACCAGGACCAATTACAAACTTTAAAGGAGTAGAAGACGTTCATAGTGTTACATTAAATTGGGCTGCTTCAGAAAATGCAACTTCTTACTCATTGAAACGTAATGGGCAAACCGTTTATGAAGGTGCAGCTCTTTCTTATTTAGATAGTGGACTAGAAGCCAAAACTGCCTATCAATATGAATTAATAGCAAAAAACGAAACAGGATCAAATAATCCAGTAAAATATACCGCTATAACATTAAGAGAAATTCCAAAGGCACCAGAAACCTTTGAATTTACTACAACAACTTCAAGTATCCATTTAACATGGACTGCTGTGGAAGATACTGACAGATATGAACTTAAACGAAATGGCAAAGTAGTGTATAGTGGTTCAGATAAAGAGTTTATCGATACTTCCCTAATTACAGGTACAATCTATCAATATGAATTAAAAGCAATGAATTCAACTGGTTCAAGTGGCTTAATTACTTTTTCAGCAAGAACACAAATGGAAAAACCAGGTGAAGTTTCAAATCTTAAAACAACAACAACTGAAAGCCAAGCCACAATCACTTGGAATAAGAAAACAGGAGCAACTTACTATATTGTAAAGCTTGGTAATAAGGTGATGTATTCAGGTGCAAAAACAAGCTACACACATCGTGGTTTAAAGCCAAATACCTCCTATAAGTATAGTGTTACTGCTGTTAACACCGGTGGACTAGGAAAGGCATCTTTTATTACCGTCAAAACTAAACAGATACAAACAAAAACAAAAATAACAACTACCAAAACGAGTTATAAACGAAACGAAACGGTTACTTTTACTATTAATATAACAGATAAAAATAATAAAGCTGTGGCATTAACAAGTGTTACTACAACCATTACAGACCCTCAAGGAAAATCGAAGCCATACACTTTAAAAACGAATATATTTGGAACGGCTGTTTTATCAATTAAAACTAGTAAATCTTATAAAATAGGAATCTATAAAGTTAAGACTAGTACACCATTCAATTCTAAACAAGCTTATGGAAATAGCACCGCAACATTAGAGTATCGTTTAAAATAACAAATAAATGAATGGCTTTTGTCTTTAGGTAACTGAGGATAAAGGCCTTTTTTAAAATGAAACATAAGGAGTAGAGAAAATGATAAAGTTCTGGAAGCTTTTACTTATACTGTTCATTTTAATAGGTAATGTCTCGATAGTAACAAAAGCTGCAACAAATGAAATAACAGTTACTACAAACAAAAAGGAGTACTTACCTAGTGAGAGTGTTTCAATAAAAGGTTTAGTAAAACAAGATGGAAAAGTGTTAAGTAATGTTGATGTGACATTTAGGTTAGAGTATTCAGGTATGATTTTACAAGTGGATCAGACGAAATCGACGAGTACAGGCTATAGCTTCCTTTTAGGGTTAACTAATGATGCCAAGCTTGGAGAATATAAGGTTATCGTTCAAGGTCTAGGAATAAAAAACGAAGTCCCATTCAAAGTATCTAAATCAATATCAGGTGGGACAACAACTACGTCAAGTCCAGTTCCACAGGTTAAAAACAAGTCATATACTTATAAAAATCCTTTAGTAATCAAGAATGAACCTATGATTTTATATACCTCATTATTAAAAGACTTAAATACAACCTATAACTACAATAAAGTAAAAAAAGCGATTACAGCAAAGAAAAACAAGACAACACTAGTTTTAACAATTAATAATACTTCATCTAAACTGGACGGAAAGATGAAAAAAATGACGGTAGCTCCTGTAATAAAAAATGGTAAAGTTTATATCCCTGCAACTTTTGTAAGCAAATCTTTTGGTGCAAAAGGTGTTTGGGATAAAAAGAAAAAAATATATAAGTTGTCAGTCCCAGTCAAATAAGTAGGTTTCTAAAAGACTAACTAGGAGTAAAACTACTTAAAATCAAAGGAGAATAAGGGAAGCACTTTAATACAGTCAAGCGATGAGGGACAGTCCCTCATCGCTTTTTAGTGTTAAAGTAAGTTGTTTTTTCTAACGTTTTTCTGAAAGGTCCAGCTTCCCCTTTAACATAAAATTCTATACTTTTACAATTTTTTAACATAAATTAATTCTCTTTAAAAAATACTTATGTTAATATGGAAAAGTACTAATTTTCCTAAGGAGGAATAAAAATGAAACGTATTTCAACAAAAAGTAAAGCGCTTGCAAGTGCAGCTTTAGCGTTAGGTTTAATGATTCCACAAGTTGCTCCAACCATTACATATGCTGAAGTAATGAGTAATGATGTTGTTAAATTAAGAATTTTAGAAACTACTGATCTTCATGCAAATATGATGAACTATGATTACTATCAAGACAAAGAAGTTGCAAACTTCGGTTTTGCTAAGACAGCAACCCTAATCAAAAAAGCAAAAGATGAAGCAAAAAACAGCTTACTATTTGATAATGGTGACTTAATCCAAGGTAGCCCTCTTGGTGATTATGTAGCAAAAGTTAATAAGTTAGAAAAAGGTGAAGTTCACCCTATATATAAAGCTATGAATCAATTAGGTTATGATGCTGGTAACTTAGGAAACCATGAATTTAACTATGGTCTTGAGTTTTTAGATAGAGCGTTAAAAGGATCTGCATTTCCTTATGTTAATGCAAACGTATATGTTGACGATCATGATAAAGATGAATCAAATGACAAAAATGTCTTTACTCCATACTTAATTCTTGATAAAGAAGTAACAGACGAAGATGGTCAAAAGCATAAAATTAAAGTTGGGGTAATTGGTTTTGCACCACCACAAATTACACAATGGGATAATGCTCGTATTGGTGGCAAAGTAGTTGCGAAAGACATTATCGATACAGCAAAGAAATTTGTTCCTGAAATGAAAGCTAAAGGTGCAGACATTATTGTAGCGATTCCCCATTCCGGAATTGATGCGACTTCAACTGGCAAAAATGAAGAAAATGCTGTTTACAATTTAAGTAAAGTCGAAGGCATTAATGCGATTTTATTCGGACACTCTCATGCGGTATTCCCTAGCGATAAATATAAAGATGTTCCAGGTGCTGATATTGCAAAAGGAACATTAAACGGAGTACCAACAGTTCAAGCTGGTATGTGGGGAGATAATCTTGGACTAATTGATTTAACATTAGAGAAGAAAGATGGCAAATGGACAGTTGCTGATTCTAAGAGCTCGACTCGTGTTATTTATGTAAAAGAAGGTTCAAATAACAAATCAGTAGTCGATACTCACCAAGGTGTAGTGGATGCCATTAAACACGAACACGAAGCAACTATAGTATATATGAAAGGCGCTCTTGGTAAAACAACAGCACCTATCAATAGCTATTTCTCACAAGTAAAAGATAATGAATCCATGCAAGTTTTAAATGCTGCACAAAAATGGTACACAGAAAAGGCAATCCAAGGTACTCCATATGAGAAGTTACCGGTTCTATCAGCAGCTGCACCATTTAAAGCAGGTACACGTGACAATCCTAACTACTACACAAATGTAGCAGAAGGAACTTTAGAATTAAAGAATGCTGCAGATTTATACTTATATGATAACAATACATTACATGCAATTGTTTTAACTGGAGCACAATTAAAAGAATGGTTAGAAATGACAGCAGGTCAGTTTAACCAAATTAAAACAGATATAAAAGAAGAACAAAACATTGTAAATGGTGATTACCGTTCTTACAACTTCGACGTTATTGATGGTGTAACTTACGAAATCGACGTAACAAAACCTGCTAAATACGACGGAAGCGGTAAAGTGTTAAACGCTAGTTCAAACCGTATTGTGAACCTACAGTTTGATGGTAAGGCTATTGATCCAGCACAAAAATTTGTAGTGGCAACAAATGACTATCGTGCATCAGGTACTTTCCCAGGTGTAAAAGGTTCTGAGATTATCGTCAAATCTCCTGAATCAAGTAGAGAAGTAGTTGCAAACTATGTACTTGAAAAGAAAGTGATTGACCCAACTCCAGATATGAACTGGTCCTTTAAGACGATTGATGCGGATGTGAATGTGTTCTTCTTATCTTCACCTGAAGCACAAAAATTTGTTAAAGCAACAGATAACTATAAGTTTGTTGCGACACAACAAGATGGATTTGCAAAGTATTCACTAGACATGAAGGTAAAAGCTACTTCTGAAACGAAAGAACCCCAAGGTACTTCAATTAAGGACCGCCTAATTGACGCGCTACTTAAGTTTCTTAACTTTTAAACATTAAAAAGGATGGTGCAGGTTGTACATTGCACCATCCTTTTTTATTAAAGGCTCTTTTCATAAACTTTGTTACTAATAACCATTAAACAACATTCAAAATAAAGAAATAGCACATTATTACTTTGAGATATTACGAGAATATGGCCACTACTTACATCACCATTAAAAGTAAAGATTGCATCCTTCGGTAAATCTAACGAACCTTCCCTCTTTTTAAAACACTCGCTCTAGGAACCAGAAGCCCCCTAATAGAATAATGATAATCGATCCAATTTGCACGATGGTTTTTGAATAAGGAAGTCTTTGAATAAAGGTTAGTAATGGTAAAAATAAAATAACGAGTAGCAATTGTACTATTTCTATTCCAATGTTAAAGCTAAGTAGGGAAGAAGCAAGCTGGCTCTTTGGAATATTCATTTCTTTAAGAATGTTCGCAAAGCCCAGACCATGTATAAGTCCAAAAATAAAGGTTAAGCCCCAGCGATAGTTGATTTCTTTTCGAAACAGATTTTCAGCTGCCACATAACAAATACTAAAGGCGATTGTCACTTCAATAAATCGGGAAGGGAGATCGACTATACCAAGAACAGCTAGACTAATCGTAATACTATGGGCAATCGTAAACGACGTTATAATCGCTGCATATTGTTTAAATGTCTGTTTTCTTAATAATAAGGCTAGTAAAAATAACAGATGATCATAGCCTGTAAGAATATGGAGCATCCCTAAATTAAAGAAGTTAGCCCACGGTTTTTCAGTCGTTACCATATGAGAATTTTGGGTTGTCTCACGCTCTTTTCCCTCAACCCCTTGTTCTACCTGCGCTTCCGTAAGGAGTATGGTCCAATTCCGATTATCACCTTGAAGGACAGATTGACTTGTTTCACCTCGATTTTTAGCAGAAAGTAAATTGATATAATTCGTTTTAGAATCGTTTACATACAAGCCATCCATTAATGTAATGGTGTCACCAGGAAAAAAAGGTGGGTAATGAAACTTAAAGGTTACATATTCGGTATTATCTTTTTTTTCTATTTTCATTTCATGTAATTCTGCTTCCTGTTGCTGATTGTCCTTATCAATTACAATTGTTGAATGAATCAGCTCTTCAAGATGATGTTCCTCATTCTTCAACTCAGACTTTTCGATAATGCCATTTTTATTTGCATCCACATCTTCCACTAACTCGATAATGGAAAGAGCATCGATAGAAAAGGAAAGTTCTGTACGTTCATTAGTAAAATCAATGTTTGTAAAACTAGAGCTATAGGCATGAGCGAAGATTTTGCTTGGATTAGTAACAACTAGCAACAACACTAATAGTATTGTAAAAAAATTAAAAATTTGATATTTAAGCCAATAATTAGTTAGTAATTTGTTTCTGTTTTTTGCATCAAAAAACAAAAAAGCGCCTCCTATCCCTTAAAATCCCAGCATTAAAATAAATTCGAATAGTAAATTTCATATGACTTTTACCAATTGTATATCATAATTGGAAATATTATATAGCTATCCTAAATTAAGATTAAATTGTAGTATTTAATTGTAATATCGCTGGAGTTAATACGTATTAATCTCCCTTTCCCATGAAGCGGTAGTACAACTTGCAGCTATGATTTTAATACAAAGGATGGTGTGTAATGGTTCATTTTAAAAGAAATTACAGACGGTGGACAAGTACGTTTCTTGTTGTCTTGTTAATGGTGAGTAGCTTCCTACCAACTAGTTTAATTGGTAAAGCAAACGCTTCCATGGCCGAACATGTTGTAATCAGTCAGGTCTATGGTGGTGGAGGAAACTCAGGTGCTACCTTCAATAAGGACTTCATTGAACTTTACAATCCAACGAACGAAGCTGTTTCGCTTGAAGGATGGTCGGTACAATATGCATCTAGTACAGGTTCTACATGGACACCAACATCATTAACTGGATCCATTCCTGCTCATGGGTACTATTTAATTACTCAAGCTGGTGGAGCAAATGGTGTTGATACACCAGCTGCAGATGCATCTAGTTCAATTCCAATGGCAGCAGCGAGTGGAAAAATTGCACTTATGAATACAACGACTGCTGCAACAGGTACAAAGCCATCAAACACTATTGATTTTGTTGGTTACGGTGCAGCAACTGCATTTGAAGGCACTGGTCCAACGAAAACTTTATTAACAAGTTCTACAAGTGCTCAACGTCGTCCTTATGCAAATACTGATCCGGCAGCAGGAAAAGGTAATGCTTGGGATACAGACGATAATACAGCCGATTTCTTTGCGGCAACTCCAGTTCCTAGAAACACAACTAGCCCAACTGAAGCTCCAATGGTTCCAGTTATTAGCTTGCAACCAAAAGGAAATAATATTCAATATTTACAACAAGATACTTCTGTAAATGTAACAGGTACACTTGATGCGGCGCCATCAGGGTCTATTATTAAGGCCTATGAAAGCGCATCCAAGAATACAGCTCTAGGGACAGCTACGGCGCTAGAAGATGGTTCGTTTGAAATTAACTTTACGTTTAACACAGCATTACCTTCTATTTTCGTTGCTGCAAAGCAGGAAGGTATGGATGAAAGTAATGCGATTCAAATCGATGTTGCAAAACCAAGTACTTCTATTAATCTAGCAAAATTAAGCTATATTGTTAGTAATGGTGTTGGAACATTAGTCGGTAGCACGGGTGCTGGTGTAGCTACTTCTAGCATCAATGTTTATCCAAATGCAAATGCTAAAGTAACAGAAAGATTAACAACAAAAGAATTAACAGCTAGTAGTACTGGTGAATTTACCGCTACAATCAATAATGCTCCTGATACTGTCTATGTCACACAGTTATCAAGAAGTGCTAAAGGGATCATGTTAGAAAGTATTCCCGTTTCGATTACTAAAACAGCAACGGAAACGGTATCACCTCTAAATGTAGTAAAAGCAACAGATTCAAAAGGGATTTTAACAAACCTTGATAAGTTCTATACCGTTGAAGGGATTGTCACTATTGAGAACGGTATTCTTGGTACACAGAAGAACAATTTCTATATCCAAGATGAAACAGGTGGTATTAACGTATTTGGTTCCTTTGATTCAGGTTTAACTGTACAACGAGGGGACAAGCTTCGCATAACAGGTAAAGTCATTGTTTATAATGGTATGACTGAGTTTGAACCAACTGCGATTAAGAAGGTTAGTGAAGGTAATGCCCTTCCAGCTATAAAGGATATTACGATTCTTGATTTAAATACGTTTGCAGTAGCCGAGCCGCTAGAAGGAAGTCTTATTAAGATTTCTGGTAAAATCTCAGCTGTGGCTGCAACAGGAACAAACTACAATGTGACGATTGTGGATGAAAACAACAAAGCGACGACATTAAGAGTAATGGAAAAAACGGGAATTAAACCAGATACAGATCTTGTTACTGGTAAAAACTATTCTATTTCTGGAATTGTCGGTCAATATACAACAAATGCATCACATCTTAATGGATACCAAGTATACCCACGTGATGTGAAGGATATCACGGCGATGTTAAACATCGAGCACACAGCTTTAAAAGAGGTATATAAGGATACAAATGTGGAATTTGTTGCGAATGCAAGTGGTGCTGAAACGGTTATTGTTTATTATCGTGCAGCAGGTGCAACAGAATTTACAGCGCTTCCACTAACTGCTGCAAGTGAAGGGCGTTATACAGCTGTACTTGAAGCAACTCTAGTTCCGCAAACGGGATTTGAATACTATGTAGCAGCAAAATCAGGCGAAAAGCTTCAAAGCTCAGGAACGAGTGAAGCGCCTTATGCGGTAACTGTAGTAGAAGACAAAGTAGGACCAAGATTCTTTGGTGAAACTCCAATTGGTGGGCTAAAGACAGAAAGCCCAAGACCTGAGATTTCTATTTTAATAGAAGATCCAAGTGGAGTGGATGAAACGACTGTCAAAGCTTGGTTCGACAACGTGGAAGTTAACAAGACAAAAGCAACTATTAACAAAAGTCAGGTGAAATTTACTCCAGAAGCTGACTTAACAATAGGTGTTCATACAGTCAAGGTAACAGCTAAAGACGTAAAAGGAAACGAATCCACATACGAGTGGAGCTTTGAAGCAGTTCCACGTTTTACAGGTGGAAAGCACTTCCGTGGAACGACTCATAACCATACGAATATTTCACATGATGGTGCTGGTTCACCAGAAGCTGCCCTAAAGGCAGGTAAGAAATATGGATATGACTGGTTCGCATTCTCTGATCACTCACATGATATCGATCCAACTTTACTAGGACAAGATACAGTTGAAAATGGAGATACACCTGAACGTAAAGGTGGAGCAGATTGGCAATTAACAAAAGATCTAGCCGATCAGTATACAAATAATACTGATTATGTTGTTTTCCCAGCGTTTGAAATGACTTCAACTACTTGGGGACATTCTAATATTTTCGGTACAGAGAATTTTATTGATCGTAATATTAATGGCAAAATGTATCAGGATTTAAATAAGTATTATGCTTGGGTTATGAAGTACGATGATATCGTTGGTCAATTTAACCATCCAGATATGTCAAAGGATGCGTTTAACAACTTCAAACCTTACAACAAAGATGCGGATAAACTTTTCACCATGATGGAAGTAGGAAATGGTTCAGGACACTACGGCTATGCCAACGCGGAGAAAAAGTTCTTCTCTGTACTTGACTTAGGCTGGCACGTAGCTCCAACGTATGGTGAAGATAACCATGAAGGAACATGGGGACAAACGAGAGCACGTACGGTTATCGTAGCCGATAATCTTTCTCAAGAATCACTTCTTCACTCGATGAGAAACATGCGTGTCTATATGGTTGAGGATCCAAACTTTACACTAGATGTAGCAGCAAATGGCTATTACATGGGATCAACAGTAGATAGTAAAACTCTTAAGTTTAACATCTCTGGTAGTGACCTTGTGGCAGAAGCTCGCACAATGCCTGAATACGATTATTTAGCAGCGTCTTATCAATCAGATGACAGAATCGAAAAGGTTGAGCTAATTACTAATGGTGGAATTGTCGTGGACAGTATCTCTCCAATGACCAAAGACTTTACATGGGAGCCATCATATAGCGTTACAGGCGGACAACAATGGTTCGTCGTAAAAGTAACCCAAAAAGATGGTGAAAAAATGTACTCTTCACCAATCTGGTCAAAAGAAGAAGCAGTAGATGCAAAAGTAAATGGAATTGATATCGTTGGCGATGTTATTATCGAAGGCAACCCAGCCACTTTAAAGGCGAATGTTAGCAATAACGGAACTCAAGAAGTAAAGAACTTAAAAGTTGACCTTTACTATGATGAAGTAAAAGAAGCTAACTTAATTGGAACTCAAACTATTTCTTCAATTCTTTCTAAAGGTGTCGGCACAGCGACTGTAACATGGAATAGCCCAATCAAAGGTGACCATAACATTATTGCTGTTGTTAATTCGTTAGATGGATTAAACCTTGGTGATGGCAACTTTATTTTACCAGTAAAAATTAAAGAGCCACTAGGAATTAAAGTATTGATTGATGCCAAACACATTAATGAAAACAGCAGTACTGACGGCGGAACGTACGCCAACAATTTAAAAGCCTTCACAACTCTTTTACAAAAAGAAGGCTATACAGTCACGGAGAATAAGGAATTATTTACTGATGCTGTATTAACAGGTGTACAAGTGTTAGTTATTACGCACCCTAAAGTAGCGTTAACTGCAGATGAAAGAGTGGCAGTAGCGAAGTTTGTTCAAAATGGTGGTTCTGTATTAATGGCTGGAAAAAGTAACAACAGCACAGATCCTACTATTAATAACAGCTTATTAGCTGATATTGGTACAGCGATTCGTATTGGAAATGATGGGGTATTTGATATAAGTAAAAGCGGTAACTTCTGGAGTGATCCAAAGCTAAGTCCGTTTGCAGTAAGAGTACATCCAGGATTAGTTTCTAACTATATTACCGATCGTGTATCGTTTATTGATTACTATAGTGGTGTAAGTTTAGTAGGTGCTAACAATACAGCTCTTACTGAAAGTGGGAAAGTTGTTATTTTAGCAAAAGGAAATGAAACAACGTATCAAGGAAATATTAAAGGTGGCTTCACATACGATGATGTTTCCGATAACACAGGTGGTTCAGCAATTCCGTTGATCGCTTCTGAGGAAATCGGTCAAAAAGGACGTATTATTGTATCAGGAATGAACATCTTTAATGACAAACAAATCGATGAATCGTATGAGCCTAAAGGAAATGACGAATTCTCCTTAAATGCCATTAACTGGCTTGCCCATCGTGAAACTAAAGTAACGAAAATCGGCGATGCTAGAAAACTTGCAGAAGACACTCATACCGTGATTGAAGGAACAGTTGTTACAGGTGCTGGAGTATTCTTCGATGCTTTCTATGTACAGGATGAGACAGGTGGAATTATGGCCTTCCAAGAAGTGCCTGCTGGTTCCATCAAGCCAGGAGATAAGGTCCGTATCTATGGACATATCATCACATTTGATAATAATAAAGAAATTGAGTTTAATAAGTTTGAACAGGATGTTATAAAAATTGGTGAAGGTGAACCACTTCAACCGAAGCAAGTTCCGACTGGGGAAGCAACAAATGAAATGAACCAAGGTCAGCTTGTTAAAGTGAAGGGAACGGTCATATCAAAATTTGATGAAAACTCTTATTTTGTAAACGACGGTTCAGGTGAAGTATTAGTATTCACGGACGGTTATATCGTTGGCCAAGGTGTGCCTGTACCTGTTCTAAAGGCAGGAGACACATTGGAGGCAGTAGGTGTATCTGGTGAATTTGCACAAGGAAAGCGAATTCGCGTAAGAGATACAAGGGAATTGGTTGGAACGGTCGTACCAGTAGTAGATCCAGATCCAACACCGGATCCAGATCCAACACCGGTTCCAGATCCGACGCCGAATCCAGACCCAACACCGGTTCCAGATCCGACGCCGAATCCAGACCCAACACCGGTTCCAGATCCGACGCCAGATCCAAAGCCAACACCGAATCCAAATCCAGTAAAATTTGTGGATATCGATAAGGCTTGGAATCGTACGGAAATTGAGGAATTGGCTGCAAAGGGAATTATTAAGGGATACAAGGATGGTTCTTTTAAACCGAATGCGACAGGTACCCGTATGCAATTCCTATTAATGCTAACTAGAGGTTTAGGAATAACAACAGACACAGCATACGATGGCCGTTTTAAAGACATTTCGGTGAATCATGTAGATAGAGCGGTTGTCATGGCTGCCATTGAAGCGGGAATCATTAAAGGTAAGACAGCAAATACGTTTGCACCTAATGAACCTGTTACTCGCGAACAAGCCGCAATCATGATTAAACGAGCTATCGATCACCTTAACGTTAAACCAGAAGCTTTAGATACTTCTAAAAAGTTAAACTCGTTTAAGGATCTCAATAAGATATCTTCAGAATCACAAGGAGATATCGAGTTCCTTTTACAAGCAAACATCATTAGCGGTAAGCCAGACGGTAGCTTTGACCCTAAGGGCAGTACAACACGTGCGCAAATTGTAAAGATGCTTCATAAAGCATTAGAAATAGCTGGAAAGTTGTAATAAAAATAGGATGGTGCTAACCCTAGCGCCATCCTATTTTTTATAGTAGTAAAGAATTGGATAAATGATATAAATGTAGGAATAAAGTGGCTTTTCAATTAAACAAGCATTCAGTATACATAATAGTAGATATAGGGTAAATGATGTGTAAGCGGAGTTATTACTGTTTATAAAAACTTAGTAAAAGTTCAGTACCAATGCATTCATTTCGACACCGTTTCCACGCAATATTATTAAAAGATTATATCTGCAACGAGATACTTGCAAAACTTCAAGGAAAAGCAACCTATCAGGAACAAAAGCTGAATTCTCTTTCTGTTAAAATGTAACCTACAAAAGAGTTCCTCCTAATCTAAGGGGGACTTTTTCTACTTTTATACTCTTCAATTGTATGAATGGAAAGTATGCAGTCGATAATGATATACATACAAAAATACAAGGAGATTGAAGATGGTACGTTCGGTTGCATTAATTCTTTGGGCTGGATTAATATTTCTTTTTACCTGTACGGAAAGTATCGAACAGTTCTTACAGCAAGGTGTGATTTCATTTACTTGGAGTAAGTACCCGAATATGACTGAATTTTGGTATCCGTTACCTACTACACTAGATACATCCTTTATTTCTAGGAAAATAGGTCATGCACTGTCATTTTTTATTTTATCCATATTAGTCTTTATCGTATCAACATCTAAAAAGAAGATGTTTGCGATAAGCCTACTTTATGGGGTAACAACTGAAGTACTTCAATTATTCTTCAGAAGAGGAGGGAGGCTATTTGATATTGGCTTTGATGGAATGGGAGTTGTAGCAGCACTGTTCATTGTGGTAAGCATCCAATTAGTTCAAGAAAAAAGTCTGACTAGAAACAGTCAGACTTAAGTAATCTATTTCGTTAAATGGAATGCCTTAAAATTAGATTAGAAATAATGTATTAAAGTGCTTCTCTTGCTTTAGCTAGTAATAGAGATTCTCGTTCTTTCTTCGATACCTCATACTGATCTCTAAAATCCTTCGCATGGGAAGTGCTGTATCCATTGTTTTTTAGCTCCTTTTCCAGAGCAGTGTAAATATAGTTAAAAGCACCATCTGTTTTAGCTTCCAGTTCTTTCCCTGCTGAGGAATACTTTTGATAAAAATAAGAGTAGGATATAGACTCACCATTTGACTGTTGTGCACGGTATTCCCCTATGGCTCTCGACACAAGCGAATCTATTTTTCCATTTGCCTGTGATTGAAGGGATTTAAATACTGGTCGGTATAGATCTTTTATTTGTTTAACTGTCGTTGTCGGTGGTATGTTCTTATTTGGTTGGTTGTTGCTATTAGGTTTTGTTGTAGTATTCTTATCTGATTCATTCGTGTCAGTTTGACTATTGTCAGTAGACTCTGAACTCTTATTATCATCAATAGAATTGCTTGTTCCTTTATTGGTACTATTATTTCCTGTATCTGATTCTGTTTCATTTGAATTGGTAGCCTCATTATTATCGTTAGAGTTACTATTTTCAACATTATTAGAGGGTAAAGAATTTTCCTCACCAGGAAGAACGATATCAAAATCCGATTCTACGATTTCTTTGATTTCTTCATCAGCTATATCATAGGTTTTTACATTCAAAAAATAATAAATTGTACCTGCTGTTGCAAGAATAATCACAAGCAGGAAAGAAAGTATATATTTCCAAACCTTTTTCATGCATCTAATACCCCTTTTCTAAAAATCAACCTTTTTATTGTAACATATATTGATATACCAGGAAGCAATTTTCCATAAGAAAATAACCCAACTTAAAAAATTGGAAAAAATTATACATTTTATTAATTTATAAAATTTACCAATACTGTTGAATATGTTATTATATTAAAGTAATATAGTAATAAATTACTAGACTTATTCATTGTTAAAGTATGTTAACTTTACATAGAAATGTCTACAGAAAAATTATGAGGTGAAAGAATTGAAAATGTATCCCTTTAGTAAAAAAGCGTTAAGCGCGATGCTTGCTGCAACTGTCGCTTTATCGCCTATAGTAACAACAGGCATAGCTTTTCAACCTACAAAGGTAGAAGCTGCTACCACTTTATCTGATGCCTATAATCGTGTGAAGTTAATTTATAGTAAGTTAACTGACGTACAAAAAGCTGAATATCGTAAAGTGGCGGAAGGGTTGACTCAATTTACCAAAGAAGACTGGAAAAGTGTGTTAACCACTGAGCAAGCTGCAAAAATGAAAGCTGCACTAGAAGGTAGAAATGTAACTCCTGAAGAAGTTATAGAAAAATTTACTTTACTAGTATATGGTACTACTTCTGCAGACATAGAAGCTAAATTAGCAACGTATAAACAATCCCCTACCTTTATCGAATTTGAAAGGGTAATGGGTGATGGAACAACTGATTTAATCGTTCAATTCATAATGGATGCAGAGAAAGAAGTTTGGAAAAAATCCTATTCTGAAATGCTTGAAATTGTACTATCAGGGTCTATCGAAGAATTGACAATCCAAATCAGAGATAATTTAATTAAAAACAATCCAAAATATGCAAAATTAAATTCAGATATTGGTACTAAATTAGGTACGAGCCTAGAAGGTATTTTTGATATTAATGATCGTATCCTTGCGAAATTAGTAAGTAAGAATTTACTAACTTCTACTGAATTAACTAATATTAAGAAATCCTTTATTACAGCAGCTTTCGCAGCGGGTAATCCGAATACTGAACCTCCTGTAGTGATCGAGCCAGGACCACCAGGACCAGGACTAGACCCACCTTACAAATATGAAGAGACTGATAAAGAAGTTAAAACAGTAGTAGGAGATGAAAAGGTAACTAGTCTTGTTAACCAAATTACTGCTGAGAAAAATGAAATAGTTATTGATCTAAAAACAGTTCCTGGTAAATCATCTAATGCTGAACTTCCTGGTTTATTATTTACAGAAGCTGCAAAGAAAAATGCTAATGCATTTATTGAAATTAGTACAGAAGGCGCAAGCTATAAGTTACCTGTTTCTGAAATTTCAGCATTAAATTTGGGTGAAGGCGTTAAAATCATTGTTTCTGTAAACGTAGTAGAAGCAACAGAAATTAAAGCTGGTGTGAAGGTTGTTTCTAAAGTTATTGAATTTAAAGTTGAAGCTCAAACAGGAACTACGAAAGTAGAACTTGAAACTTTTAAATCATATGTTGACCGCACAATTACTGGGGATCAGAACTTCGACTCTAATAAATCAATTGGGGTAAAAATTGGCTCAGATGGTACATTAACATCTGTCCCAACTTTATTTACTGATGCAATCGTCGACAAAAATAAAGCTAACGCAACTATTAAATCATTAACTAACTCTAAATATACGATTGTTGAAAATGATATTACGTTCCCAGATGTTGACAATAAGGGGAACCAAGAAAAATATATTGAAACACTAGCATCTAAATTAATCATTAAAGGTAAGCCAGACAATACATTTGCTCCAGGTGAGGAAATGACTCGTGCTCAATTTACTGTACTATTAGTAAAAGCATTAGCGTTACCAGGTCAAAAGTATGATGGTAAATTCAAGGATGTTAAAGAAGCTGATTGGTTCAACTTAAATGGTGAACTAGCTGCGGCTATTGATACAGGTATCATCAAAGGTAAGCCTGATGGACGTTTTGCTCCAAACGAGAAAATCACTCGTACTCAAGCTGCAATTATGTTAAACCGTGCGATGGATCTTGGTTTCATCAACTTCGATAAGACAAAACTTGATACATCTAAGAAAGTTACAGACTTCAGTGATACAGCTATACTAGATGCAGAAGCTAAGGCAGCAATCGAAGCAATCTACCAAGCTGGAATTGCTTCTGGTAAACCAGATGGAACATTTGATCCGAAGGGTAACACTAGACGTGACCAAATGGCAAAAATGCTTGCTGAATTCCTAATCTCAGCTAAGTTAATGAACGAAATCAAGTAATAATTCGAACAAGGCATTAGATTGTTTCTAGTGCCTTGTTTTTTTATTTAATAGAGTAGTAAATTTTGTAAAGTGACTTATATCGTATACATCTAGAACGAAATCTATTATATTGTAAATAGTTTTTCTAGAAATGGTAGGGATTTGGAAATGTCAGAGGAACAAAAGAATTTATTTTATAGTATCATCAAGGATGCCTATAAACATGGAGTGGAGTCTGAAAAAGTAACTGTTGCTTCGCTATTAGATGAGATCACGGAGAAGCTTGAATTAATAATAGATAAAAGAGAGCTTGCCGATAAATAGGCAAGTTTTTTTCTATGAAAAGGCTTTAATTTATTGTGAAGCTAAAAAAGAAACTCACTACAAAGGTGAGCTTCTAGACTACTTATTTTACTGTCGCTAATACGTTATTTGCTGACCTCACGAGGAATAAGGCAAACTGCTCTCTATTTGTAGTCAAGTTAGGCCTAAACGTATTATCACTAGTGTAGCCAGTTGTGATTTTGGCTGAGAATAGTGCATCAACAAATTCTTTTGGCCAATCTCCCGTTTTTACATCCTTGAAGCTAGATGAAGTGGTCGCCTTTAATTGGAATGAAAGGGTCAACACCTTTGCCATTTGCGCTCGGGTTAATGGAGCATCTGGATTGAATTTCTCCGCCTTTTGGAAAACACCAGCTTGAGTTAGCTTTGCAATTGCCATATAATTTGGATGGCTCTCAGGAACATCTGAAAATCCTGGGTTAGCCGGAATTGATTTTTCAAACGGTAGAATATTGTAAAGTGCTTGAGCTGTATCTGCACGTGTTATTGATTGTTTTGTTCCAAATTGTGTAGAGGTAACGCCTGTCATAACTCGATTTTCAACTAAAAATTTTATTTCATTAAAGTAAGTGTAACCGATAGGAACATCTTCAAATTGAAATTTTATTTTTGAATCATATGCCGATATGAAATGATTGGCTAATAACTGATAGCCTTCTAAAGAAGGATGAATATCTCTCGGATTCGGTAAATACGTTTCTTTGCTTGCGTCAAAAATACCTTTCATATCAACAAAAGTAGCTCCGTTTGCCTGGGAAACTGTTTTAATCCCTCCATTTAGAAGGTTTAACATCTGTTCTAATTGCCCTAATTGGGCTGCTGATAAATAAGGAAATGGATTATAGTAGCCAGAAATATAGATTTCTGCCTTTGGGTTAAGTTTTTGAATTTCTTTGATGATACTTGTAATATTTGATTGAATCTTAGAGTTAGTAGCCCCAAATTTTAGCGGGTCGATGGAAACAGTTTCTTTTGCTATATCAATCTGAGCAACTTGCAAAACATCATTGGCGCCAGCTGTAACCGTTACATAGTTAGCTACTTTTAATGTGTCTTGCAGTTTTTTTCCTTCCACTTCCTTGTTGCTTACTATATCATCAAGAACGTTTTGGGTCGTATATCCAGACATAGCAAATTTGTTTGTATAGCTTGCAAGAACGCCCTTTTTCTCAAAATGGTCTGCAATGATCCCTGAGAAGCCTTTCACCCAAGTGCGAACACCATCAGCGGGTCTAGCTAATTCTCCAGCTGCTAAAGAATCTCCTAATGCAACGTAATGAACCTTTGCTCCTACTGCCTGTGTCTGAGCAGGCATAAGAATACCTAGTAAAAAGACAAAGATTACAAGCAAACTTAGCAATCTACTATTCTTAAAACTCTTCAAATCATGCAACTCCTTTTAATTAATTTTTCCTACTCCTTAAATAAATTCTAGTAGTGGGTACATTATTCCTGTTTATTCCTACTTATTTCTGTAAAAGCTTCGCTAGGATAGAGGCAAACTGTGCTCTAGTTAAGTCATTTTCTGGGTTAAAAGGTCCATTAGTTGAGATAACTCTTGTTGAAGCTAATGCTTGAATGCTTTCATAATACTTTGAGTTTGTTTTTACATCCTTAAAGACAATTGGCTTTTCGCCTGGTTTTAAATCAAGGCCTCGTGAAAAAAGTAAGGCAATTTCTTTACGCTTCATAGGCTTATTCGGTTCAAAGGCTTGAGTTTTTTCTATAAGGCCTAATTGAACGACTTTTGAGATGGACGCATAGGCAGGGTCAGTAGGTTTCACATCGGTGAAGCTAAGCTTCTTAACAGGATCCACTTTGATTTTTAAAGCGCGATCAATTAAAACAGCTGCCTGCGCTCTTGTAATGGGTTGATTAGGTCCAAATTTGGTTGCTGAAATTCCGCTAACTAAATTTCTACGTTTCAAATAGGAAATCTCATCGCGTGCCCAATGGGTTACTGTATCTTTATACCAGTAAATACTTATTGCTTGCGAAAGAGCTGCAGCCATTTCCGCTTTGGTTACCGGTTGATTTGGTTTAAAGGTCCCGTCTGGATTTTTTGAAACGATTTTTAAACTAACAACTGACTGAATGGCTGAGTAGTTCTGATGATTGACGGGTACATCAGTAAGTGTAACTTTTTCTAGTTTTGGTACGTCATATATTTGAACAATATATTGACTGAGCTCTGCACGAGTGAAAGCACCTGTAGTTGCAGCCATTAGCCCGACTTTTTCGCCAGTTAATATCGCAAATAATTTTTCTGCTTGTGCACGATCAACTACTTTATTTGGCTGATAAAATCCATTTTTTGTATCGTTTAGTAACCCGTAGCTAGCTAATGCTTGGATTTGTTTATTGTTTGGATGGTTGACTGTATCAATATACCAATCTGCATTTTGGGGATAATAGCTAATGGCCTGTTTCCCCATTTGACTCCAAGCTGCGATAAAACCTGCTTTATTTACCGCACGATTGGCACTATGGTAAAGAGGATCATTAATATAAATATAGTTTTCATCATAACCCGTCACAAGCACACTGTGTTCACGATACGTAATCTTTAATGGCCCAGAGCTCGTTTGCCATGTTTTAAATTGAGAGGATGGTAGGTGACTAAACCATGAGTTCGTAATCACCCAAACAGGCACACCTTTGTCCAACATTTTGTAGATGTAAGAAAAATCATACCCTGATAAATTTACTACTCGATTCGGAAGATATTTTTCGGCAAGCTCTTGTATGGGACCATTGTATACGCCTAAACCTGGTTGGCTAAACGTGTATATATTTCCAACAAAGCCATCATAAGGATTGCCATTCAGACCATTCGTCTTAAAAGGAACCTTTCGAACTTCTTTTGCAAGCTCCATTTTCCCCACTTTCACACCAGCATTCTGGATCATCATCGCAAGAGACGTGACCTCACAGCCTCTAGGTAATTCCGGCAACTGTTTAATATGTGGTGCCGTAATCGTTTTTGCATACGTATGGTTTGAAAAAAGGAGTAAGAAACATGAAAACAAAACTAGAAAAGTAGATTTTTTGAAGCGATTCAATATAATAACCTCCAAATATATAAAACTATTACTAAACATTATACAATAGAATACTTGAAAAATAGGATTAATTTGTGTGTATATCCAATTTCATCCAAGTAGGAAATTGTCAGAATTTGATGAATGAAACATTTGGAATTAAAAAGGGAAAAAAGTCATAGCTATCGTATATATTGTTTATGAGAAGAAATGAGTGGGGTGGACTTCATGGTAAAACGAATCATCATTTTTTTATTGATTTTTAGCTTTGGGTTTTTAAACTGGCCGGCGCCTTCTGATGCTGCTGCTGCTGCTGCAGTTGTTGCTAAAGATCAACTAATTATTATTAATAAGAAAACGAATAAGTTGGCTTTTTTTGAAGATGGAAAACTAGTAAAAACATACTCAGTTGCCACCGGAAAAACACCGAAGCTTACTCCAGAAGGAAGTTTTTATATTCGTGAAAAAATTAAAAATAGGCCATATTATAAGGAGAAAATAAGAGGTGGAGATCCAAAAAATCCGTTAGGGGACCGTTGGCTTGGTATAAGTGCTAGTGAGCGCGGGTCGTATCCATATGCAATCCACGGCAACAATAACGAGAATTCCATCGGCAAATATGTCTCATCTGGCTGTATTCGCATGCATAATAATTCTATTCGAGATCTTTACGAGCGAATCGATATAAAAGCGAAAGTCGTTATTGTCACTTCAAGTGATTCATTTAACGTGTTAGCACAGAAGCATACGACAAAGGTAGTTGTGAAAAAATAATATAGACGAAAGGGTGCCTTAACAGGCACCCTTTTGTTTCTATTCATAAGTAATAACGTTATAAACCTTCCAAGTTCCGTCGGGATCTTTTTTTAAGGATAAAATTCCTGAAAAGTCGGATCTTTCTGTTCCCTCTTGTCCGGCAACTGTAACATCATACAAAAGATTATCAATTTCTACACTGGCAAATCGGTTGTTTTTTGATAACACCTGAGCAGTGAACTCACCAACTGGTGTAAAAGTGAGAGTTTGACCGTTATTTTTCATATATTCATACGCATTCACAGATTCGATGGAGGCAGCTTGAAAATAGCCTGTACTGTATTGATTATAAACAGGAATCATTGACGTGTAGTTACCTGAAACTAACCCTTCCTTTTCCGTTGAAATGACTTCATTTACAATAGATAACAATTGTTCTGAAGTCGGTAACTGGCTCGTTTCCTGATGAAGGGCGCGATGAATCATAATAATTCCTTGTGCTCTAGTTGCTAGGTTTCGTGGCTTAAATAAGTTTGCATAGCCTTTAACTATTTCGTTTGCAGCTGCTTTCGTAATGGCATCTGCAGCTTCTGTACCCGGCTTTACATCTGTGAAGGTTTTACCTGTAGTTTTGAAAGTAATGCTTTCCTTAAAAGCACGATAAATCATTAAGGCCATTTGTTCACGAGTAATATTATTTTTAGGATTGAACTTTCCGTTAACCCCTTTAATAATTCCGTGGCTATTGGCAATTGCAACAAAGGGGGCATACCAATCAGTCGTTTTCACATCACTAAAGGTTTGTGCTGTTCCTTTTAATTTTAAATCAAGTGCATTCACAATCATTTTTGTGAATTGAGCGCGAGTAATATTTCCTTCTGGATTAACGGTCACGATGGGATAATCATCTTCATATACAACAGTCCCGTCAATAATATTTGCAGATAAAAAATCATCAATTTCCATATAAGCCCAGTACTTGAAATCAAAATCATCTGGGATATAATGTAGAGTTGTTTTTTCAGCAGCAAATACAGAAGCAGGGAAAACGGCAATAGTAAAAAACAAGCCCAATAATATTCTAATGGATTTCATTAACATTCATACCTCCCCTTAAAATTATCATTCCAAACTATTCACACAACATACAGAAACAGCATAATAATAACGGATAAAAAAATGGAAAAAAGCCAGCGGAAAATCGCTGGCCTTTAGCGCTTTAAAGTCCTGGGGGACAGTCCCCCAATACTTTAAAGCATAGCAGTATTAGATTTAAAGCTGATAGTTTTTTCGAATGGTTGTGTTTTTTTCTAATTGTTCTGGTTGGAAGTTCTCGACTAGGTCTACATACTTCTCGATAAGCAGCTCGTAACGGGCTAGATTTTGAATCGGTTTTTTTTCCGAGATATAGTCAATAATATAACGATTGATAAAGTTATAATAATGAACCCCGTCTCCCATATAATTATCGATATTAAAGGTAATTTGTTTCATCGCTTGAAAATCATAAAGCTCTGCATTAGGATATTGGCTCAAAAGTTTGAAGGCCTCTTTTTTAAATTTGATTCTTTCTGTTAAATAATCAGGGTGTTTTTCATAAGAAATATACTGATTATACACTGAATAGGGGGCAAAGAAAAATGTAAACTTTGTATCAGGATTATCCTTTACAAGTGATAAAACATTATTCTTGAAGGAACGAATCATTGTCTCTGACGTTTCGTAATCAGGAAGCTCCTGCATTTCAGGTATTTCTGCTAATGCTTCTTCGATCCGTTCATAGCTTTCCTCCGGTGCGCCTTTACCAAATTTATAAATAGTTAGAGGGTTACGCCTGCTACGAATATCGTTCTTGTTAGCTTGAATATTTTTATACAATATTTCTAATGTATAAGAGCTAAATAAATAGCGAATATCATTTATTTTTGATCGATCGTACATATAAACTGGAAAATCACTCGGAAGTCCTGTCACCCAATCTGGTTCACCAGAAAATGAATAGTAATTTAGCTCCCAAATTACATGGTCAATCTTTTCCTTTTCTCGAATCGCCGTTTGTGCAACCATTGACTGCTCTCTAGCCGTCGAGGCTGGCAAAGAAGCATTAAAGGATTTTGTTTTTAGCTTTTCGTCGACATAGCCTTCTTCAAAGTTACGGCCCATTGAGGTTCCAGTAAAAACAGTCTCGTAATCCATTGTTTTAAGGAGACCTGGCATTTGATACCGTTCTGTCCCAATGTATTGTGGCTCATAAAGATCAGTTTTACGATAAAAAAATAGAGGATCTATATAAAAGAAAAGGGCAGAAACGATCAGAACAAGAGTAGCCATCATGGTTATCGACAAGATAAAAAATTTCTTTGCTGACATTTCATCACCCTCTAAAAATTAAAATATAAAAATTCACTCACTCGGTTTAAATAAAGAAGTGAGAGGACTGTTACAACACTTATGAACGCTGCATTTTTTACAGTAGGTTTAAACGTTTCAAGCTTCTCAATCGAGTTTTTCGTAAATAGTACAACGCCAAAGAAAATAGCTAGAAGAATAATCAGCTTTAAATCAAAGAAATAAGCTGCGCTTTGAAACGATAGTCCCAATGAATCTGCTACAATACTAGCAATTCTCGGTGGTAACTGCAGTTCTCCGAAGTTAAACATCTTGGCAAACATCGCATGTGCGCTAGCTATATCAGGTGCTCGGAAGTAGACCCAAGCTAAATGGACAAACAAGAAAGTCACAAACCATGCAAAAACTTTAGGAAGTTTTAACCCTAACTGACTCCATGTTCGGTAAACGATACTTGCTAAGCCGTGCAGGATTCCCCAAATGACAAAGGTCCACCCCGCCCCATGCCAAAATCCGCTAATAAAAAAGATGATAAAGATATTCACATACGTTCTTACCTTTCCAAGTCGGCTACCACCGAGAGGAAAATAAACATATTGGGTGAAGAATCGGTTCAGTGTAATATGCCATCTTCTCCAGAAATCTTGGATATTTAACGCCTTATATGGAGAATTAAAATTCACTGGTAAAACAAAGTTGAAAAATAAGGCAATTCCAATTGCCATATCGCAATAACCACTAAAGTCAAAGTAGAGCTGGAACGTGTATGACAAGGTTGCAATCCAGCTATCAACGAGGGATAGTGCTTCAATATTACTGTAACCATCCGTCGCCCATACCGCAAATGTGTCAGCAATAATGACCTTTTTAAATAAGCCGATCGCAAATATGTAAAGCCCGGCTGACATATTATTTAAATTTTTATAATACTTTTCGGGCTTTTTTAGCTGTGCCATAAGCTCTGAATGATAGGTAATCGGTCCAGCTATCAATTGTGGGAAAAATGTAACAAAAAATAAGAAGTCGATAAAGCTATACCCTTTTGTTTCACCACGATAGCTCTCTACTAGGTAAGCAATTTTCTGAAAGGTAATGAAGCTAATTCCTAACGGTAGTGCAATATATAGTAAGGGAAACTGCGATTGAAACAAGGTATTAATGTTTGTGATGAAAAAATCCACATACTTAAAATAGCCTAATAATAGAACATTAAAGATAATTCCAAGTGTTAAAATTAACTTTTTCCACTTTGTATCTTTATTAATAAATTGTGAAACGATATAATTTACGCTGATCGACAGGAGTAGAATCGGTAAAAATTTAATACTCCAAAAGCTATAAAAAAAGATGGAGCCAAGTATAACATAAAGCTTAGCAAGGTTTTTTTGCTTAAACTTTAACAATGTAAAATAGCCAATTAAAACAATTGGGAAAAACAGAAGGATAAAAACGTAAGAATTAAATAACAAAAATCCCAACTCCCACCTTAATCTTAAACAACTACGACATTATAACACAATGAAAAAAATGTCGAAAACAATGTAATCAAAATGCAACAAATATTTAATAATAATGTATCCAAAATGTGCAAAATCTAACAACACTTCACCACTTTAAAGTATCGAGGGACTGTCCCCAAGGGGATTAACGCGTTAAAGTTATGAGGGACTGTCCCCCACTCCTTTAATGCGGAAAAGCACTAGAGCGTTGCTCCTAGTGCTTTTTGTTTATTATCATTTAGGATTTGGTGGGTTCTGATTAACATGGCGGCGAATTGGGCACGTGTTATGGTTTCGTTTGGTCTGAAATAAGATTGTTTTGTTATGATGCCTAAATCGGTTAATGCTTGAACTGCCTTAAAGTATTCTGCGTTTTGTGGGACATCCCTAAAGGGATGTGTATTCTTACCCTTTGCGTTGTTTGTTAGCTCTAGTGCTCGAGACAAAATTAAAGCCATTTGAGCACGTGTTAACTTTTTCTCTGGAAGAAAGAAGCCATTTAGACCTTTGATATATCCCTTCTCAGCGCCATTCAGAATGGCCAATACCCCTGAAGTTGATAACGTGACATCTTTAAAAGGAATGGACAAAGATCCAGGTTTCTCACTTGAAAATAATCGATTCAGCATCATCATGCTTTGGCGACGATTAATACTGTCAGATGGCTTAAAGCTGCCATCAGAATAGCCATTCACCAATTTTACCGTTGTCGCCTGTAAAATCTCCTCATAAGCCCAATGTGATTTTGCAACATCCTTAAATTCTCCTGAATTCATGGCGAGTTTCGAATTTATAACTGAAATAGATGAACTGTCTAATACACGATTTTCAGCATCAACCACAACTGCAAACATCGAGTTTTCACGAATCGAGAACGGAGTGCCTTTAAGTGAAATCTCTTCAATCATTTCATCCACTTCTATCGTTCTAAAAATCCGCTCGTCCTTAAAAATTAACACCGACTTCCCCACCAACTCGCGAGAAAAACCTAAAACTATTTCGGCTTTGTTTTCGATTGGCTGATTTGGTTTTAAATTTAACCAATCAATTTTTCCGATATCATCCAAGTTATTAGAAAATTGTACAAGACCAGCACCTGTATAAATATCATAGCCTTTTCCGCCTAAATCAAGTGCACTCCTAGCGAGTAATTGATTTATTTGAACAAAATCAAGCTGTGGGTTTATCTTTTTATAATGAGCAACCACACTAGTGACAAAAGGTGTTGCCATGGAGGTACCGCTCAATTTTGTGTAGCTTGGTGTTGTATATGTACTTACTATTTCAAAACCAGGGGCACTAATATCCACTTCCCAGCCGAAATTTGATCTTGGAACCTTTTTTCCGTATTGAGTGACACCAGCAACAGCAATCACCCCTGGGAGACTTGCGGGAAAGATATTTTCTGTTGGATTATTTCCATTGCCAGCGGCCGCAACAACAGGAATTCCTAAAAGTAATGCATCGCGAATTGCTTTTCTGAACACATTTTCAATTGTTACTCCAGCGATACTTATATTAATAACATCTACATCAAGCTGAATCGCTTTTTGAACAGCCTCAGCTAAAACAAAATCATCCGTCAATCCATCCGCACCTAATACTTTTAAAGGAATCACATCGATTTCTGCCCCACCAATAGCACCAGTTAAGCCCACTCCATTTTGATTACAAGCTGCAATTATTCCAGTAACATGAGTACCGTGTCCGTTACTATCAACAGGCAAATCCATTCCTTCACGATAATCTTTTCCAAGACTATAAAGGATATTATCGCAGAAATCTTCATGTTCCAAAGTGACACCAGAGTCTATCACCGCTATAATGGAGGAGTTTAGTCCTGTTAATCTCTTTATTTTAGGTGTTTCGACCCATTCACCTTCAGTCTTTTTTAATGAAATGTCTAGCTCTGAAAGATTTGCATTTTTAGGTAATAGTAAATCAATTCGTTTATAAGTAGAAGTATTGTGCCTAAGAAGTTCTTTCCGGCTATTTCGTACTGCCACCGACCAACTACCTTGTGGATTCGCTAGTTCAATTGAAAGCCGACGAATCTGATCTGATCCAAAATGAAGAGTAAAGCTAGCAGCGGAAAAGGGCTTTTCGTCGTAAACGATTGTCTCTAATGGGGTCTCAATCTTTTTTCCTACTATTTTATTTCTAGGTTTTTGTTGTGATAAACCAGACTTTTCAAAACCAATATTTTTTAAAGCCCACTGTTCCTCGTATAAAGGGTCGATGGGATTAATCGTTTGACTCTGAATGGATACAGGTAATATAAGTATGCTAATAAATAAGATAAGCCAAGTTCGATTTTTCATCACTTTTGTACTCCTTATAGACAAGTATCAATATTATATCAAATATAAAGCTACTAATAATATGACTTTATTTGACATAAACAGATAATTATAAAAATATTTTGACACTTTTCTTAAATTTGGCTTTGACGAATTGGAAATTGTTAAGGTATATTTGATAAGTATATGTCAATAAATTAGTAGCATACAATGGAGAGGTCGACAGATGGATTTGAATTTACGTACGTATGGATTTTTATTTTCTGCCTTAGTTCTATTAATCATTGGCATGTTCTTGCCGAGCACGATTGCACTAATCCTCTTAACAGGAGTTTTTACAGTCTTTTCATTCCTTAAACCGAAACAAGCTTTACTTCTTTTGTTATTATACGTGCCGATAAGGCCGATTTTAATTGAAATGAATCCAAGCTTAAAGTTAATTGGGGATGCTGTAACGTTCATCGTGTTATTACGTGTTCTTTATGATACACGAAAGGATTGGAAGTCCTGGTTCCACTTCCATATTTTTGAATGGGGATTCTTTGCTTTCTTATTAATTGGGTCATTTGTTGGACTATTAATGGGTGTATCTCCAGGAGCTGTAATCTTTCAGTTACGAACATTCCTCATTATGTACTTATTGTATTTCATTGTTTCAAGAATGAAGTTAGACAAAAAGGATTATATCGATTTTGCATGGGTTACCATTCTGGTAGGTATAGTAATAAGTGTACATGGGATTGTTGAAAAGCTATCTTTACGCCAATTTCTACTTCCAGAGAGTTGGAGCGCAAAAACTTTATCAGCGACTAACATTGTGCGTATATATGGTATGACTGGTAATCCGAATTCACTCGCGATATTTATGGGATTCGCCATCGTTTGCACACTTTATTTGCTTTATGAAGTAAAGGTTGCACAACGAAAGCTTCTCTTCGGTACATTAGTATTATTTAGTGGGATTTTGTTATTAACCTACTCTCGAGGTACTTGGATTGCATTAGTAGTAGGACTTATCATTTTTATCCTGTTAGCAAGAAAATGGAACATCATAAGTCCACTTATCATTGCGTCACTCTTAGGATTTATCCTTGTATATACGCCGGTAAACTATGGTGTTCAGTTTGTAAAGACTTTAGATTTAGATATCGAGCATAATGCGGATAATGTAGGAGGTACCCTTGGTGGACGTCTAGGGGAACTCACTAGTGAAGAAAATATCGATCTAATGGTTGAAAGTGGTCGGATTTTTTACATTAAAAAAGGCTTTGAAGTTTTTAAAGATTATCCAGTTCTAGGGTCCGGATTTGGAACATTTGGGGATTCAGCAACATTATCATACGGTTCTCCGATTTATCAGAACTACGGAATACGTTCAGATATATATGGTGGTAAAAACTTCTACTCTGATAACCAATATATTCAAGTTATTGCCGAAACAGGGGCACTTGGTATCATATCCTTTGCAGTATTCCTTCTAGGATTACTTCTAATGTTTTGGAAGCGACGTCAGGAAAAAGTGTTTTTATCAAACTTCATGATTGCTTTATGGTTCTCGACAGGTGTTATGGGGCTATTTTATAACATTTGGGAGTTAAAGCTTTTCACATTATTTTATTTTATTTTATTAGGTGCTTTCACAATAAAACAAAGAAAAGGAAAAACTTCTACTTTATAGTAGAGGTTTTTTTGTGCTGTGAAACTATGGATAGAAAAGGAGAATTCGTGTTTCGACATGACCTCTCCTTTTCTTTTGTTATTTTCTCTCTCTCGACTATTTTCTAGGAAATAATTTGCGGTAATTGAAATTTAAGAGACTTTTGAAGAAAAAAAAAGTCGTATAATGTCAGTTTAGGAGAATTGTTTGATAGAGTTTAACGACATTTTTTGCTAAGATGGGTTAGAGAGTAATAGATTTACCAAAAAATTAGCAATTAATGGTTTGTAAGGGGGATTAAGATTGAAAAGGTTTTTCAAGGTAGCAATCACGACTGCATTACTATTCAGTTTAATTCCTGGTAAGGAAATGAAAGCAGCAAACTCCTATCCAGGAACAATTAAAGAGCAATATCAAGTTTCATCTGGTGTGGTTTATGGAAAAACTACATATCAAACTAGCAGCAATCAATCTATGAATATATTGGATATAAATTTAGCGGACCCTTATACGAAAGTAGAAGTTGGTATTCCAAGTCCGTTAAACAAATTAATGACCACTACTGCACGTGCCAACTTATCTAGAACAGATGGAAACCGTGTGGTTGGGGCGATGAATGGCTCCTTTTTTGAAAGCCGCATGCCAATGTATTTAATTGCTAAAGATAATGCCCTTTATAATTCGGGGATTATATCGGCAGGTTCGGATAAGTATGTAAGTGAACCAATAGCATTTGGTGTAACAGCTGATGGTAAAAGTGAAATTGATTCTTACACGTTGAATAATCGAATTCAGTTTAGAAATGAAAACTTCCCCATTTCTGGGATAAACCGCGTTCGAAATAACGATGAGTTAATCATTTATACACCTTCACACGAAGATGGATACACAAATACAAATGAAACGGGTTCGGAATTGATAGTCGTTACAGAACAAGACAAACTGAATGAGCCGCTTAAATTTGGCGATCAGTTAACAGGAACCATACAACAAATTAGACGGTACGGTGATAAAACAAAAACAAAAATTCCAGTTAACGGATTTGTTGTTTCTTATAAGGGAAAAGTTTGGAATGATCGACTTCAAGGATTGGTGATTGGAGAAAAAGTATCTTTCAATTTATCAATTGATTCTAAATGGATGAATGCCCAATTTATGTTAGCAAGTGGACCAATGCTAGTTAAAGATAGCAAAGTATTTATGACGATTGATGAAAATAGCTCACGTGCGAGGGAAATAACGGCACGAAGCGCAGTAGCGATTGACCAATCAAAAAATCGGGTTTTCTTTGTTACGGTTGATGGACGCCAACCAGGATTTAGTTCAGGGATGAATTTAAAACAGTTTGCTCAATATCTTGTGGAGCTTGGTGCAGATAGAGCAATCAACCTAGATGGTGGTGGATCAACGACGTTATCCTCTAGACTTTATGGCAAAAATCAAGTGACTTTAATGAATAGTCCGTCAGATGGAAACGAGCGAGCAGTCTCAACTATTCTACAAGCTGTTAGTACATCACCACTTGGAGAGCCAACACAATTGAAGGCTAACAAAAAGCAGCAAGGAAAGCTTTTAGTAGGTTCTACCCTTGATATCGGAGTAGATTATGTACTAGATCAATATTTTAATAGTTTAGTAGTAAATCCTGCAGACGTGAAAATTTCGATTCCTTCTGGAATTGCTACAGCAACAGGAACGAAGGTAACAGGTACAACTAAAGGTGATGGCAAAATGGTTGTTCAATACGGAAACGCCAAGCAAGAAATCTCCTTATCTGTTGTGGATTCGATTCATGCTTTTAAACTGAATAAGGATAATCTAGTCATGCAACTAGGACAAACCCATAAATTTACGTCTACCGCTTTAGATGAAAATGGACAACCATTAATTTTTAACAATAGTTTAGTGGAATGGTCTCTATCTGGAGATATCGGCACCCTTACGAAGGATGGTACTTTAACTACAACCAAAAAAGGTACTGGAATCGTTACAGCTAAGTACGGTAACTCGAAAGTAACGGCGACAGTAACCGTAAATGCCGAACCTGTAATCATCGATGACTTTGAAGATTCAACAAATTGGACAGTATCGACAGCACGGGCGAGTGCAACCATATTACCTGTTCAAAGTCCCGAACCAGTGAAGAATGGAAATTCATCATTAAAACTAGAATATGATTTTTCGACTGGTGAAAGTGGTATTGCTGCGGCTTATGTAAATGCAAAAATGAATATGCCGTTGGATGGACCTCCAGTTAAGCTAGGGGTATGGGTATTTGGAGATGGCAAAAATCATTGGCTTCGTGGGAAAATTTTAGATGGTGCAGGAACTGCACATACACTGAATTTTACCGAAGAAGGAAAATTAAATTGGGTTGGTTGGAAATATGTTGAGGCACAAGTGCCAGCTACAGCAGTTGCCCCACTTTCCATTCAACAAATTTATCTTGCAGAAGCATTAGCTGAAAAGCAGGGTAAAGGGGCGATTTACCTAGATAAGCTTCAAGCTGTCTATCTAGATGATTACAAGGAAGACATGTTTAACGATGTAACGAGTAAATTCTGGGCAAAAACAGAAATTGAATATTTAGCTTCAAGAGACATTATTAACGGTTATCCAAACGGATCTTTCCAACCAGAAAATAAGCTTTCACGTGCTCATGCAGCCGTGTTATTAGCTAGAGCCTTTAAGTTAGATACAACAAATGTAAAGGATATCTCTTTTACAGATGTTCCAAAAACGCATCCTTATTATGCGCAAATTGCGGCTGTTGTAGGTAGTGGTTATATGAGTGGAAAAGGAAATGGAATATTTGACCCTGAAGGAAATCTTACTAGAGCTCAAATGGCCGCCATCCTATCCTCTGCCTATTCCTTAACAGGAGTATATGAAAAGGGATTTGTTGATGTTTCAACAAAACATTGGGCATCAAAGCAAATTCAAGCATTAGCAGCTAATGGGATTACAACGGGCTACCCAGATGGAACGTTTAAACCGGGAGGAACCGTTACAAGGGTTCAATACAGCGCTTTTTTATATCGAATTATTATTAAAAAGGGTCAGTAAACTTACTGTAGATTCCACCTCAATATACTGAGATGGAATCTACAAACGAAATATTTTATGAGGCAAGTGCATTTGATACGTAATATGCAGTTGTAGAAGGAGGAGGATATGTTGAGGAAAATTCGTTTTTTAATTACTGTAGTATGTTGCCTACTTATCTTTTCTCCTATGACCGAAATTTGGGCAAAAGCAGAAGAAAACACGACAATAGAACCGTCAAAACCTCAAACCGATTCGGTAACGGTAGGAGAAGAAGAAAAACCAGGCGTTTGTCCAGAAACCCAAAACTCTTCTGAAGAAGAGTTTTGCGAAGAAGAAAAACCAGATAATAATATAGATCCAATAGTTCAAAGTATAGCTACTGTAATCAATCCCTTTTCTGATGTGACTCCTGATTACTGGGCTTTTTCAAATATACTGCATTTATATGAACTTAAAGTTATTAGCGGATATGAAAACGCTGATAAAACCTTTTCCTTTCATCCAGATCAAAAGGTAACAAGAGCTCAAGCGGCTAAAATGATTATTGAAGCGATTGGAGAAAAGCAAGCTAATGTCACCAATCAAACTTTTACAGATGTTCCAGTTACCAATTGGGCAGCAGGATATATACAAAGAGCATACGAGCTTCATATTTTTAAAGGTTATGACGATGGCAGATTTGGGCCAAATGACACGCTGAAACGTTCGCAAATGGCGAAGGTGATTGTTGAGGCCTATCACTTTGATTACAATGGCTATACACCTTCCACGCCAGTGTTTCACGATGTAGGTTCGAAGTATTGGGCATATGATTACATTGAAAAGATGCATTACAATGGCATGTCGAATGGTAGTAATTACCGCTTTTTACCAGAGGATTTAATATCTAGAGCGCAATTTTCTGCCTTTTTATCAAGAGCGATTGAGCCGGGGTATCGTTTGAAAGTGACAGGACCGGTTACGACTAAAGGAAAAGTCATCTCGAAGACAGCATTGAATATTCGGGCGTCTGAATCGGCTTCATCGACGATTCTTGGTAAGCTAACGCCTGGAACGATGGTCAATATCCTTGATATTAACGGTTTTTGGGCTAAAGTTACCTATAACGGAATATCAGGATTTGTTCATAAATCATATTTGAAACTTTATTCACCAGATCCTAATTATCCATTAAAGAATCGAATTATTGTGTTAGATCCTGGACATGGGTTAAAAGATCCTGGTACAAATTATGATAGTTATAAAGAAAAGGATATCGTATTAAGTGTAGGAAAAAAAGTAGCTGAACGACTTCGTTCAGCAGGTGCAAAGGTCATTATGACTCGCGAAACGGATACTTTCCTTGAATTAGATGAGCGGGTAAAAATGGCTGAGGATGTTTTCGCCGAGCTTTTTGTCAGTATTCATGTGAATTCTGTGAAAGATAATACGACAGCAAATGGGACAGAGACGTATTTTAATACATCAAACAATATGAATGGCGCAGAAAGTAAACTGCTTGCATTTGAAATTCAAAAGGAAATGGTCGAGCGCGCAAACATGTATAACCGCGGCATTAAGGACAGTGGGTTTTTTGTAATTAAAAATAACCAAATTCCAGCCGTGCTACTAGAAATGGGCTTTCTACCAAATAAAGAGGATCGTGAAAAGTTAGTTTCGGATGAATTTCAAAATATTTTCGCTGAAGCTATTTATCAGGGTATTCGAAACTATTACTTAAAGTAAGAGAGAGGGGATTCCTTCTCTCTCTTTTTAATTGTTTTTTCATTGGCAGGATATGATATAATTACCAAGGCGAAAATTCTACTAATCGATAGCAAAGGAAGTTTGTTAATGAGAATAGGAATTGTAGGTAACTATGGAAACAACAATAATGGGGATGAAGCTATTCTTCTAGGGATCATCACTCAGCTTACATCACATTTTGATGTGACAACAAAGGATATTACCGTATTCAGTAATAACCCTGAACAAACGAAAGAGCGCTACGGGGTAGACGCGTACCCTCTTTATTATAAAAAAGGTTCTATCGTCAAGACGTTTGCAGAAACAGTTAAACAAAGCCGAAAGATTGTGAACAAACTCGATGTTGTCATCATCGGCGGTGGCGGTATTTTAATGGACCTTTACAAACGGGAAGCACCACTATATGGTACATACGGAATTTTAGGGAAAATGGGCGGTGCCAAGGTTGTTGTATACGGCTGTGGGGCTGGTCCGTTAACCTCCTCAGTAGGGAAGTTTTTTATAAAAAGGTTAGCATCTGTAGCGGATTCCATTTCTGTGCGTGATCCTGAGTCTCAAGCACTTCTTAAATCTGTGGGTGTAACTAAGCCAATAGAAATTATTGGTGATCCAGCCTTCACGCTAACGACAGCGAAAAAACATAAGCTATCTACAAAAATTCAAAAAATCGGTGTAACTGCTGTGCCATATTATAATATTAAATACTGGCCAGAGGCAGATGAAGAAAAATATCAGGCATATGTACAGGGGATGGCCAAAAATTTAGATGAGCTGGTTGCGGAAAAAAATGTCCAAATTACCTTTTTCTCCACAAAATATCCACAGGATGTTTGGGTGACAAAGGATATTTATGAAGCGATGAAAAATAAGCAAGGTGTTGTCGTAAATGAAGAGCATTTATCCCCAGCCCAGTTGATCGATGTTTGTGGGGAAATGGATGTAATCATTGGGACAAGATTGCATTCAATTATACTTTCACTAGATGCGGAAACTCCTGTTATTGGGGTCGGTTACCATCATAAGGTTGCCCATTTTATGCAAATGGTGGGAAAATCAGATCAGTGTGTATCGATGTCAGATCTCTCCGAATCTAGTACGCATTTTTTAAATATCGTTGAAAAAATGGATGACAGCTGGGAACATGTTCAACTGGAGGCAAACCGAATTTCAGGCGTACTAAAAGAGAAGGCAGCTAAAGGATTAAAGCAATTTTCGATGCTACCTCCGAAGAAGGGTTAAAATAATGGCTAAAAAGATTCTCGTAATAAGTAATATGTATCCGACAGAAACTCATAAAACATTTGGGATTTTCGTCAAAAATCAGGTAGAAGCACTGCGAGCGACCGGGAATGAAGTGGATGTTATTGGCATTAAAAATCCCCTCACTGGTAAGAAAAATGTCATTAGTAAATATCTTCGTTGGATTTTAGAAACGAAAATGAACATACTTACTCGCGGTCGAAAATATGATGTCATTCATGCCCATTATGTGTTTCCATCCGGTTTGCTTGCGCTACTTTATAAAAAACTATTAGGGAAACCATTTATTGTGACAGCGCATGGTGGGGATATCGACCGAATGGCGAAGAAAAGTCCAAAAATCCGCCAATTGACTGAATCTATTCTTAAAGAAGCAAGCCATGTGGTTACTGTAGGTGAGGCACTCTACGAGGAGATTAGCAACGACTATAAAGTTAATGCTAATAAGCTTTCAATTATTAATATGGGTGTGAACCGTGACGTTTTTAGACCTTACTCGAAAAAGGAAATTCGCCACGAGCTTCAAATTTCTGACGGGGTGGAGCCTGTTTTGTTTGTAGGCAATATTATTCGGGAAAAAGGACTAACTGAACTTGTTGAGGCTTTTAAGCTGGTCAAGACTAAGCGTCCACAGGCTGAGTTATACTTAATCGGTGCGAGCCGTAATCACGCTTACCGTGAAGAATTACATCAGCTTATGGGGGATGGGGTTCATTTTATTGAGCCCCTGCCACAAGCCGAGTTAGCGAAGTGGATGTCAGCGGCTGAGGTGTTCGTTCTTCCTTCCCATTTAGAGGGATTTGGACTTGTAGCGGTTGAGGCGATGTCCTGTCATACTCCAGTTATTGGGGCGGACGTGGGTGGGCTTCATTATTTGCTCAAGGATGGAAGCGGGTTATTGGTTCCAGCTAAACAAGTTTTACCGTTAGCTGAAGCTATTCTAGAAGTATTAGGAAATTCAGAATTAAAAAAACAATTGATTCAAAAAGGCGAGCAGAAAGCAGCGGAGAATGATGAAAAGAAGATGATTTCAAAGCTTGAAACAATCTATAATCAGCTTTCAAAATAAGGAGTTGACGTTGTCAGCTCTTTTTTCATAGTCAGTCATTTTCTTTGGCTAATATTTTTATGATAGAGGATGAAACAATATGAAGGGAAAAATGTTGAAAATCATTGGCGCAGTAGCTGTCATTAATATTTTGGCGCGACTAATCGGGTTTGCTAGAGAAATGGTGATTGGCTATCAATATGGAACATCTTTATTTGCAGATAGTATTATTACTGCTTATACCATTCCTAACTTTTTGTATATCGTTGTTGGTGGAGCTATAACAACTGCATTTATTTCTGTTTATAGTAAATTATCTGAAGGTAAGGAGAAGCAGGATTTTCTCTCCTCTACCTTTACATATATTACGGTCATCGTTGGATTAGTAACGGCCCTCTTATTAGTTTTCGCAGAACCAATCTTAAAGGTTTCCTTCCGTGGTCTAGAAGGAGAAGAACTAGAAGTCACGAGAAAATTGTTTCTGTGGATGGCACCCTCTACGTTCTTTTTAATTTGGTCAATGTGGTTAAGTGGCATTTTAAATGTACATCAAAAATTTCAGTTATCTACCTTTTCCACATTTGTGTATAACCTTGCCTTCCTATTAATTGCTGTTATATTTACCCCATTGATGTACGTTGATTCTTATGGACTTGGAGCGGTTCTAGGTGCTGTCATAATGGTTGTCATGCTTCTGATAGGCTTAAAGAAAGACTTCATTCGTCATTTCACTTTTCGCTTCACACATACACCAGAATTAAAGAGATTATGGTTGATAGCTTTACCAATTATGCTTGGTGGTGCATCCCTACAATTTTACTTTTTTATTCAAAGAGCTTTTGCGTCCCACTTATCGGATGGCTATATCGCAGCCCTTAATTACGCATCAAAGCTAACACAATTTCCTCAAGCGGTGCTCATGACTGCTGTGACGACAGTTATTTACCCGCTTTTAGCTAAAAAGGTCGGTGCGAAGGAAAATGAAAGTGTGTCTGAGCTTTATCAAAAGGGTATGGGGTTACTGGGGTTATTATTATTACCTGTTACCATTTTTGTGTTTTTCTATTCGAAGGAGTTAATAGCGATTATTTTTGAATATGGAAACTTCCAGGCTGATTCGACCAAAATGACTTACCCGCTATTACAAATCTTTTCGTTATCAATGTTTGCGATGGCAGGAAACGTGTATATTTCTCGATTCTTTTATGCAATGGAAAAATCATATCTGACTGTGCTAATTAGCTTGTTCTGTGTATTTGGAGTTAATATCATCTTTACGATGCTGATGCTCGACCAATATGGAGCTAGAGCAATAGCGTGGGGGACCTCGATTAGTTCGATTGTTAATTTAATCCTGTTAATGGTTCTAGCAAAATATATGTTAAAATTATCAATGAAGAGTAGTTTACTGGACAAAATAAAATCCGTTGGCCTTTATGGGGCATTAATCATGATTTTATATCTATCGTCTACTTATATTAAAACGGGGTGGACATGGGGAGATATCCTAATCGGTGGAATCATTTTTATTGTCATACTTTTAGGTGGATTAAAAGTCCTTCGATTTTCAGAGTTAAATCTGATTCTTCGTAAAAAAGGAGTATCATAAAAATTCACCTTTCATTATCTTGTCTAGCTGCAGTGCCTTATGCTTGTCGGGGTTGATCCAGGCGCTTCCGTTTTTCTAAAAATAGGGCTTTTAGTTCTTTTTTCGACAAAAGTCTTGTGGTACCATTTTATAGAGTATATAGATAATAGAAAGTGTTATGGGGGATAAAATTCAGATGAAAAAGAGATTCTTGTTGCTGATTGTAGCTTTATTAGCGATTACGTCGACGGCTTGTTCGAAGCAGGAAGTGGAAGCAAATATTGTGACTGAAGCTGCAGGGGTTGATTGGACAGAAGCTGAGGTACAAAAGGTTTCAACCAAGGTAAATAGCTTAGAATCAAGAACTGAGGAATTAGAAAAGGAAATCAATTCATTACTAGGTGGAGAGGCAGTACCTCCTACTATCGTGTTTAAAGATGTAACAGCAAACTATTGGGCTTTTAAAGAAATTATGACTTTATATAATCGTAACCTTATTTCTGGATATAAAGAGGTAGAGCTGTTTAGACCTGAAAATTCAGTAACCCGCGCGCAGGCGGCTGCCATGCTCGTCAAAGCATTAAGGATACCGTTAAGTGATGCTCCTTCTCAATTTTCTGATGTGAAGGATGATATGGCAACACGGAAAGCGATTATGACCGTTACTGAGAAGGGGTATTTTAAAGGGAGTAATGGGAAGTTTATGCCAAATGCCCCAATGACTCGTAAGCATATGGCAGTGGTTCTTCAAAGAGCGTTCCAATTGAAAACTACATCAGCAACTTACGAGGGGTATAGTGATGTATCGACTAAAAACGATGGATATGCAGCCATTCAAGCCGTATCGCAAAATGGGATTGCCATGGGAAGCAATGGACAATTCATGCCATCGGAACCAACCAAACGCTCACAATTCTCCGTTTTTTTATATCGTGCATTACAAAAATAGCTAATCCGCAAAAGCGGATTAGTTTTTCTTTTTATTATGGGTAGAATTTGGGGGGAAATACATAAGTAAGTTTTTATTAACGGTAACTCAAGAAGTGAGGCTCAAAGATGGTTTGCGCTTGCTATACAAGCTCTAATTGGGTTGTTTAAGGAATTGAAGCCCCCAAGCACCTTTTTATGACCAGTTAGTTAATATTGTTGATATAAATATAAAAGGTGTTTTAAAAAGGTTTTCGCGTACACGAATCCTGACAAAATGGGAGTAAACATGTACGCAAGAAGTACTCGCGAACGCGAAACCAGTCCAAAAGGGAGTATGAGCGCACGCAAGGAGTTCTCGCGAACGCGAAACCAGTCCAAAAGGGAGTAAATGCGCACGCAAGGAGTTCTCGCGAACGCGAACCTCGCCCAAAAGGAGTAAAACGTGCACGCAAAGAGTTCTCGCGAACGCGAAACCAGCCCAAAAGGGAGTAAGTGCGCACGCAAGGAGTTCTCGCGAACGCGAAACCAGTCCGAAAGGGAGTAAGTGCGTACGCAAGGAGTTCTCACGAACGCGAAACCAATCCAAAAGGGAGTAAGTGCGCACGCAAGGAGTTCTCGCGTACCCGAATCACTCACAAAATGAGGTAAACGTGCACGCAAGAATTTCTCACGTACCCAAATCCCATCCGAAAGGGTGTAAATGCGCAAGCAAGAAGAAAATTCTCTTATCCAAAAACAGCTATAATACGGCAAAAACAGTAACGCAAGCACATAAAAAAAGGTGCCTTCCAAAATAGCTGAATGGCACCATCTAGTTCTAATTTAGTTTTGCAATTTTTTAATCTCAACACCCGTATAGTAGTGCTTTATGATTTGATCATATGTGAAACCTGCTTCAGCCATTCCGTAGGCTCCCCATTGACTCATACCGAGCATATGGCCCCAACCATCACCTTTAAAACGGTAGGTATCTGGTCTTGTTTTGACGGTAACAGACTCTGAAATCGTTTTAACAGGAAGATTAAGATCCTCTATATACGAAGTAGAACCGTTAGCCTCTTGAAGTTTGTAGCCCATTAATGTAGTCGACTTTTTTTCGCTACCATCAGCCATTTTGATTTTCACTTCAGAATCGGAGTAAATATTAAACTTGATGCTTTTTAGTGAAGTTCCGAAAAAAGACCGTAGACTGTCCGGTGAGGAGATTAAATTTGCCACGACATTAATATTGGAGCTAGTCTTCGTTGTTTTATCATAAACAGAAGCGCTGACTTGCTTGGCTGAGTTACTAGGTCCACGCTCAATGATTTTAATTCCCGTTAAAATTTGATTGCTTGTTAGCTTTAATTTTTGGGAGATGGTTGTGGCTTGTCCAGTGGTTTCCCAGCCATAGTGAGAATTTTTTGGATGTTTATCGTACGGATCAATAACTGCTCTTATATAAGGAACTTTGCTTGTCCAGACATTTTCACTATTTTCAGTATGACCGCCTGAACTAGAATGGAAATAGGCTTGAATGGAAATATTATTATGTGTCGCATACATGTCAGCTGTATCTTTAACTGCAAGATTGCTACGTGCTGTTTCTTTTGATATTCCGCCGTAAACTTGACTAGTAACAGTCATTTCAAGGTATGAACCTGGTTTAGCATTTTGTGTTTGTGTATACGCATAGCTTCTAGCGGCAATTGCTTGAGCTTTTAAAGCCTCCATTGGCCAGCTAGCGGGCATTTCACTTGGGACAACCCCTCTTAAGTAATTTTCCATCCCTAAGCGGTTTATCAATAATGGGACTGTTTGAGCAGGTAAAATCTCAAACGAACCACGATAGCGAGCATTAGCGACACCATTTGCTGTTAAGATTTTTGATATTTCAACCTCGTTTGTTTCATTTTCACTAAACTCATTAATAGAAAATCCTTTAGTTGAGGTTACTGTTTCTCCATCGACAACTGCTATGGATACCTTGCCGCTAACAATCGAAAATTTAACCGAAGTCATATACGGTACGAGTGAAAAATCATCTAAATTGATGATTTCGTAGCTGCCCTTTAATGTAGCCATAAAGCTTGTCCCTGAGGGTAACAATTTCACTTTTACTTCCGTCTTATATTTAATTGGTTCCGAGGGAATATCCCCTCCAGAAGCTAACCCATTTGTTGTAGATAATAACAAAGAGAAAATGAGCAGAATTGACAGGATTATTTGTTTTTTAATCTTAAACATCCTCCCTTATTTATTTATTTATTTATTTATTTGTAGTTTAAGCTGCTCGACTTGATTCTCTAATTCAGCAACTTTTTTCTCCAGATTAGTTACTTTGGAATTTAAAGGATTTATTTTTGTCATAACCCAATCCACACTCGCAATCACTGTTTCTGAGCTTGCCAATGCAGTTGAACTAATACTAATCAATAATATGCATGTCAAAAAGACAGGAATTGCCTTTTTTTTCATGTGTCTTTTCACTATATTACCCCCAATTTTTCTATTATTATTTCGTACATTTATTATAGCAGAGTTTGTGAGAATGTCAGTTTACATATTTAAAATACTAAAAAATTAGTAGAATAGTAGGGGGATAAGTCGAAAAATATCGCAAATTGTTAAATGGGAAATCTATTCCCAACTATTGAAGTCTATGATATAATTCGATTTGGCATGTAAAATAAGACCTTTATACTAGATTAATTGTAAGTTTGCTATTGGATTAACTTGTCGTATATTGTATGATTTTATAAAATGAAATGAATAAATTTGTGTTTTTAAAAACTTTTTTGGGTATGATAAATTTAAGGAGGGTCTTCATGTTCTATTTGACCTTGGTTATTTGCTTAGTAGCATCAATATTGATCACTCCGATGGTTAAAAAACTTGCATTCAAAATTGGTGCAACGGACAAACCGAATCAACGTAAAGTCCATCAAAAAATCATGCCACGACTTGGTGGTTTAGCGATATATCTTAGTTTTATTATTGGTCTGTTAATTTTGAGACCTGAAAGCACATACGCCATTCCGATTGTGCTTGGAAGTATCATCATTGTCATCACAGGTATTTTGGATGATATGATTGAATTATCGGCTAAGATAAAATTTATTGCGCAAATCGCTGCTGCATTAATTGTTGTCATGTACGGCGGTATCCAAGTTGAATTTATCAACCTGCCATTCGGTGGTGTCGTTGAATTTGGATATTTAAGTATCCCGCTAACAGTCATTTGGATTGTAGGGGTCACCAATGCCATTAACCTAATTGATGGATTAGATGGTTTAGCTGCAGGAGTATCCTCAATTGCCTTAATTACGATTGCTGGTATGGCTATTATCATGGGAGATGGCTTCGTAGTAGCTGTGGCTTCTATTGTGTTAGCCTCTACATTAGGGTTTTTAGTATACAACTTCCATCCAGCGAAAATCTTTATGGGCGATACAGGTGCGTTATTCTTAGGTTACATCATTTCGGTCCTTTCGTTACTCGGATTCAAAAATGTAGCGCTGATTTCGTTTGTTGTACCTGTTATTATCCTCGGGGTGCCGATTTCTGATACATTCTTCGCCATTATACGAAGAATCGTTAACAAGAAGCCTTTATCGGCTCCAGATAAATCACATTTACATCACTGCTTGTTACGTTTAGGTTATACGCATCGTCAAACGGTGTTAATCATCTATGCGATGGCCGCGTTCTTCGGTTTAACTGCTGTTATTTTCTCGCAGGCAAAAGTTTGGGGATCGTTCGTTGTAGTTGCAGTGTTGCTGTTAATGATTGAAGTATTTGCTGAGAAAATCGGATTGATGGGTCATAACCATAGGCCTCTTCTAAAGCTTTACAGAGAGATTCGTTATTCAACAGTTAAGGATCGCTAAATAAATAAAAGGGTTTCTGGAGAAATTGATCCAGGAACCCTTTTTTGATTGAATCAATAATCCACTTATTCCTAAAACTAAACCTCACATGCAAGGTTTCTTATCTTTCCCTCAATAAAATCAAAATATTTCTCATCATCTTGCAGGTCAAAGACAACTAGTGCCTTTTCCATGTATTTTTTAGCTAAAGAGTGTTGATTACTCAATTCATAGTTATAGCCAATATGGTAATGGAGTTCTCCGAGTAAATAAAGATTATCCTTTTCAATACACCTCTTAATAGCGTCCTTACAGATTGTAATGGAGCTTTCTGTATCCCCGAGACGTGTAAATGTCCTGGCGATATTGTAATAGAGCCTGCTTAGAAGCGTTTGATCATGTAAGTGGGGAAGGAAGTCTAAATACTCCTTTGCCGGGGTGTATATGTTGAGAGCTTCATTTAATTTCCCAACCTCAAAAAAGATGATCCCTCTACTGATGTGAATTTCTATTTCTCGTTCCGACCAATGTTTATTATGAGTTAATGAAATCGCTTCATCAAGGTACTTGAATGCAAGGTCAACTTCACCATTTAAATGGTATTCATATATACCTTTATGCCATAAAAGAAGCTGAAGATTTTTTCGATTTTGAATAAACAAAGGGTTGTGTTCTTCGTTTTCAACGATCTGTCTCATTTCTTCATAATTTACATTACGTCGTGCTAACTTCAATTGGTGACTAACCTCCAGAACATATTCTAATCTAGGAGTTGAACCAATATCGAAAAAGTAATTAACATCTACACCAAGTCGTTGAGAGATTTGATATAGTGTCGAGGCATATGGATAGACATCTCCTTTTTCAATTTTACTTATCTGCGCTTGGGTACAAATGCCTTTTGCTAAATCTAGTTGAGTTAATCCCAATAATTTTCGAAGCTCTTTTATCTTTTCGCCAATTGCTAAAAAATCCATTTGTTATCCCCACCCCCAAAATATTCCTATAATTATATTTATTATCGATTTTGTAAGGAAATCATTGATTTATCCTGAAAAAGCGGACAAATTCAGCGATTTTAACGAATAAGACTAGTTTCCAAATATGGTTTAATATGGTTAAGAAATTGATTAAGATATGAAAATGAAACTGGAGGTATTCAATATGAAAAAATTCTTATTTGCATTTGCACTTGTTGCTCTTTTAAGCACTTCTAGTTTAATGGCACAAACGGGACATGCAGAGGAACCAAATGGTGAAGTCACCATTCAAGAGCTACCTTCAGTCCATTAAAACAGATTTTCTCAGTCATTTTCTTGAAATTTACAATCTCCTTTTGTCACTCCAAAACATTGGAGTGATTTTTTTTGAAAATGACTTTGAAAGTTGTCCAGCTCCAGCACCCAGCGTCTAGTGGACTTCACTCGCGTTCCCTACGATAAGTCAACATCGAATCGCAAAGAACTCGATTCGTGCATCCTTTATCTCAGTCAGGAGAGCTCCAGTCCATACGCCGCTAAACGGGCGCTTCCGCTTTTCTTATTTTCCCATCAATATTCCTAAAGTTATAATTTATTAGAAAATCAACAAAATTTATAGGAAAATGACCTCTCTTTTACAATAATAGCTCAAAGTAGGTAAAACGTCTTTATTTAGGTTTTGTTATAGTATACGAAATAACTATTAAGGTGGGCTTAGCATGGAACATGAAATTGAAATGAAGGTGTTACCGACTTTTATCGAAAATGAATGTAAAATTGTTTTTTGCTTTCGATTTATTAAGGGTAAGATCCATATAGGTGATGTTATCATTGATACCTATGTGGAAAAATTCAAGAAGAAAAAGCCGCTCACGATTGCCTATTGTAGTAAGATGCAGATTTTGGAGGAATATAAAACGATTACAATGAAAAAGCTTTATGACTTTTTAAAAATAATTGGAATTCAAAGTATTTCTTCAATAAAATAAAGCTGACCTATTGGCCAGCTTTAACAGCTCTTAACTATTTGAATTTTCGCTTAATGTTGGTGTAGTATTAATATCTACCTTACCAAATTCAAGCTGGGATTTTAACGTAGATTTTACTTGTTCTAAAGCGGTTTGATCTAATTGGTAGTAGTAAATACCGCTAATTCTTGAATTAGAACCAGCTAATGTTAAGGATTCTACATTTAACTGATTTCCAGCAGTTGCATAGTCAATAAACGATTTCATTTCATTAAATGAAAGATCGGTTTCCATATTTTCACCAACGGCTTCAATCACATTACCATATTTCGTTATGGATTTTGCTGAGGAAGCTTTGTTAATAATCGATTTAATAACTTCTTGTTGACGTTTACCACGTTCAATATCACTGTCAATTTTTCTTGTTCTAGCATAAGCAAGTGCTTCTTCACCATTAAGTGTTTGAAAGCCTGGCTGAAGTTGAATGGCGTGATGTCGATCCTGTGAATCCATTTCATCAATTGCTTTTGTCACATCAACGTCAATACCACCAAGAGCTTCGACAACATCAATGAATGCTTCAAAGTTCATTTTGACATAATAATCAACAGGGATATCAAGCAATTCTTCAACTGTTTCCATAGTTGAAGTAATGCCCCCTTTTCCATATGCATGATTAATTTTGTCTTCACGACCTTTGCTCGGGATATAGACGTAACTATCACGAGGGATACTCAGAAGCTTTACTGATTTTTGCTTTTGATTAAAAGTGGCAAGCATCAATGCATCTGTTCTTAAAGCTTTCTCTCCACGCTTTTTACTTTCGTCTAGACCGGCGAATAGAACAGTAATATTATCAAATGCAGGATCCACTTTCTTTTCCCGCTTAGAGCTAGTCCGATCGACTGGTTTATAAGAATTTCCCATTGCCGTTTCAGCTTTATTATATAAATAAGTGGCATAGACTCCTCCAGCAAAGAGAAGGACTAGTAGAGGTGCCACAATCCAGTAAATCCATTTTTTACGACCCTTTTTCTTTTTTTGAAGTTTTAGTGAACGTCTTTCTAGAGACATATATTTTTCTCCTTTTACCAAAAGGTAAATATCCTTTGTGATATTGTTTATTAGACAAATTACATTTTACAACGTTTTTCGACATTCGTAAATTGAATTTTTTGGAGAATGCACTAGAAATTGTTTAAACACCTGGATTGAATCCATATAAATTAACTATCTGAGACCTCTTCCTCGAGATAGAGGACTTCACCTTTTGTAATTTTAGTTTGACCATTCGTAAGTTCAGTCATCCAAGCAATAAAATTTGGAACGTCGCTTTCTTCCACATAGGATTCGATTTCTACCTGATCTAAGTAATGGATTTCCTTTATTTGATATAAGGAATTTCGCAATTCGTTTTCAATTTTACCTAGCCAAGTATAATCGGCTTTTGTGTGGGTAATTCGCATCAATTTGCGCTCAACGATACCGGTTGTTTTAATTCCTTCGGAAGTAGCCTTTCCGTAGGCGCGAATAAGACCCCCTGCACCTAATTTTATTCCACCAAAGTAGCGAGTTATGACAACAACTGTATCTTTTAAATTCTTTTTTTTCAATACTTCTAAAATGGGTACTCCAGCTGTTCCGCTCGGTTCACCATCATCATTTGCTTTTTGAATGTGGTTGTTTTCTCCGATGATATAGGCAGAGCAATTATGAGTTGCATCCCAATGCTTTTTCTTAATAGTTTGGATAAATGCTTGTGCTTCTTCCTCACTTTCGGCACGACTAACATAGGAAATAAATCGTGAACGTTCAATCACGATTTCATTTTCACCATATTCTTTTACTGTATAATATTGTGGGAGCATGAAAAATCTCTCCTTTCTTGATATCAGCTTTCGGTAGTAAAATATCTATTCATGTTATAATTTATATTATAGTAGAAATTACGCTTATATGGTGGGTAGTTTATGGAAATCCGGAAATATCATGACGGACAGAAATGACAACGATCTATCGTAATCTTATTTTAAGTGAATAATAAAAATATTTAGATGTGAAAGCGGCTAAGAGGGATCATATATGGCGAAAAAGAAGTTCGATTCGAGATTGCTTGATCAAATATTAAATAAGATGATTGAGACGATTGGAACGAGTAAAGATGAAATATTTCAAATAAGTGAGAAATGTCGTAGTGAATCAGAAAGTATAACCGAAGATTTAAAAGAAGTGAATCAAATGGTTATTAAGGTGATGAATGAAGGAGATCAGCTTGATTCTCAGCTTCAAGTAGCCAGGAGGCGATTATCTGAGGTCAGCTTGCATTTTCAACAATTTAGTGAGGCGGAGGTTCGCGATGCTTATGAGCAAGCCCATCAGCTTCAAATGAATCTCATGATGAAAAGGCAACAGGAAAAAAAGCTTATGAACCGTAGTGATGAGTTAGAAAGGCGATTGCTTGGTATTCGAGATACCATTGACCGAGCAGAGGAATTGATTCCGCAGGTTTCTGTAGTAAAAAGCTATTTAGCTAGTGATTTAAAGGAAATTGGTAAGGCGTTAGAGGATGCTCAGTTAAAACAGGATTTCGGGTTAAAAATCATTGAGGCACAAGAAGAGGAGCGTAAGCGTTTATCACGTGAAATTCATGATGGACCAGCGCAAATGCTAGCCAACGTAATGATGCGTTCCGATCTAATAGAAAGAATTTTTAGAGAAAGAAGTGCTAAAGAAGGCTTTGAAGAAATGAAGAATTTCAAAAAAATGGTTCGTTCGGCTCTGTACGAGGTAAGAAGAATCATATATGATTTGAGACCGATGGCACTAGATGACTTAGGCCTTATACCTACATTGAAAAAATATTTACAAACAACAGAAGAATATCATAATAGTTCAAAAATAACATTCATTAACTTAGGACAAGACCGCAGGCTACTCACAAAGTTCGAGGTCTCACTTTTTCGTTTAATCCAAGAATCCGTTCATAATGCAATGAAACATGCTCAAGCGAAGGAAATAGTAGTGACGGTTGATTTAAGAAAGAATCGACTGATTGTCATCGTGCAAGACGATGGTAAGGGATTTGATTTAAACGGAGTGAAATTTCAATCCTTTGGAATTATAGGAATGAAAGAACGTGTAGAACTATTAGATGGGGAAATTACCATTGATTCACAGGTTGGAATAGGCACAACTGTGCGTATTGAAATACCTGTTGAAGATGAAAATCAATTGAATTCGGCTTTAAAGATATAGAGAAAGCGCAAAGGGAGGAAGTTTAGAATGCCAACAAAGATTGCAATTATCGATGATCATCAGTTATTTCGTGAAGGGGTTAAACGAATTTTGGATTTTGAGCCAAATTTTGAAGTAGTGGCTGAAGGGGATGACGGTAGTGAGGCACTTTCTCTAGTCGAAACGTATCGTCCGGATGTAATCATTATGGATATTAATATGCCTAAAATAAATGGTGTTGAGGCAACCCGTGAACTAATCAATCATTACCCTGATTCGAAGGTGCTTATTTTATCGATTCATGATGACGAAAATTATGTATCACATGCCTTAAAAACTGGCGCGACAGGCTACTTATTGAAAGAGATGGATGCTGATGCCCTCATTGATGCAGTAAAAGTTGTTGCGGATGGTGGCTCTTATTTACATCCGAAGGTTACTCATAATTTGGTAAAGGAATACCGTCGTTTAGCAATCAATGATAATAACCAGGAGGGTGGACAGTTCCAACAAGCTGAGGTTCGCCGTCCACTTCATCTGTTAACTCGTCGCGAATGTGAAGTCTTACAAATGCTAGCTGATGGAAAAAGTAACCGAGGTATCGGTGAAGCATTATTTATTAGTGAAAAAACAGTTAAAAATCACGTAAGTAATATTCTTCAAAAAATGAATGTGAATGACAGAACACAAGCCGTTGTCGAAGCGATTAAGAATGGTTGGGTCTTCGTAAATTAGGATTAAGTAAAAAAGTCCAGTTTCCTGAATTAAGGGAACTGGACTTTTTTTCTAGAGTAGATAAAAAATGATTAATTAGCGGTATCACAACAATTTGCCTTATCGAATACGATGATAAAAATATGGTAATTTAGTGATTGAGAATTTTAGGACAATGTCTATTACCTAGGAGGAATTTTATAAAATATTTACACAATAACGGTTCATGAAATGGAAGGAATTTGCCTTATGTCAATTGAGGAAAGAGAGCTGTTCTTTTCAATAATGAAAGACGCCTATCTAAGAGGCATAACTAGTAATGAGCTATCGGTTGAAACATTAGTCAATGAAATTAAACAGAAACTTATGCCAATCTTAGCAAAAGATATAATTGGACAAGGAGAGGTCTGAATCCACAATGGATTTGGCCTCTATTTGCTGTTTTACCAAAAAAATACATTTGGACTATGACATTTGTCATGTTTAATAAGTGCAATTTTTAGTTTTATCATTTAAAATAAATATTAATGAAGAACGATTTTTAAAATTAGTGTTAATAAAGAAGGATGGTAATTTTTTTATGAAAACGGCAGTTGTCACGGATAGTACAGCATACATACCGAAGGAAATCCGAGAAAAACTTAACATACATATGATTCCATTAAGTGTTATCTTTGGTGCTGAGGCATATCGAGAGGAAATTGAAATCAGTGCAACTGAGTTTTTTGAAGAAGTCAAGACACGAGACCTTCCAACTACATCACAGCCGCCAGTGGGAGAGTTCGTTGAGCTATATAAGAAGTTAGCTGCTGAATATGATGCGATTATTAGTATACATTTATCTAGTGGAATAAGTGGGACGTACCAAGGGGCGGTTGCAGCAGCAAGCATGGTTGATGAAATAAAGGTGTATCCATTTGATTCAGAAATTAGCTGTATGGTGCAGGGGTTCTATGTATTAGAAGCGGCTGAATGGGCTTTGCAAAATAAATCAGCTACTGAAATTATGGAACGTCTTGAGGAAATGAGAAAAACAAATGATGCTTATTTCATGGTCGACGACCTATCGCATTTGCAGCGTGGTGGGAGATTGTCCAGTGCTCAAGCATTTATTGGTAGCTTATTACAAGTAAAGCCATTATTACATTTTGTAGATAAAAAAATTGTACCATTTGAAAAAATTCGTACCCGTAAAAAAGCGATGAAGCGGGTTGCAAATCTGTTAGGTGAAGCTGTTAAAAGTGGTGAACCTTTTCATGCGGTCATTATTCATGCTAATCGTGAAGCAGAGGCACTTGAATGGAAGCAGGAGCTTGAAGCTGTATTTTTAAATGTTGAGTTTACGATTAGCTACTTCGGTCCCGTGATAGGGTCACATTTAGGAGAAGGCTCAATGGGACTTGGGTGGGTAAAAAAATAATAATTCTAACGGAAAGAACAGAACATTCAACAAGAAACACGCCATTCCAAGTTTTTTTGGAGTGGCGTTTTATATTTTAAAATGAGGTGAATTTAATGGTTCAAAATACAAATTTTCAAAGTAACCCTCAGCTTCAAACCTTTTTATCAGGAAGACAGCTTTTAGTAGGTGACATCCCCTTTTCACATGAAGAAGTTCAGCAGCATTTTGAAAATGGCTATGTTCAGTATCGAGAAGGCTTAGTGCTTCAAAACTCTAAATATAAGTGTAATCGGTGTGGAAATTCTGAATCTCATTTTTTTGGAGAATTTCCATGTGTAAGATGTGGACAAAAATGCCATTATTGTCGTAAATGTATCATGATGGGACGAGTAAGTTCTTGTAGTTCATTAGTATGTTGGTGTGGACCACCTAAGGATTTACCAGCGACGTCCCAACCACTTGAATGGCAAGGGACGCTATCAGAGGGTCAACAACACGCCTCCGATCAATTAGTCGAAGCCGTAAATCTTCATCAGGATTTGCTAGTGTGGGCCGTTTGTGGGGCTGGAAAAACAGAAGTATTATTTGCTGGCATCGGTACGGCCTTGTCAAAAGGGAAACGAGTGTGTCTAGCGACGCCTAGAACTGATGTCGTTCTTGAGTTAACCCCAAGGCTTCGAAAAGTATTCCCGGATATATCTGTTGCTTCTTTATATGGAGGTAGTGACGATCGCCATCAATTTGCGGCGCTCACAATAGCAACTACCCATCAGCTATTAAGATTTTATCAAGCATTTGACATGATGATTGTAGATGAAGTAGATGCCTTCCCGTACACTGCGGATGAATCACTCCAATTTGCTGTTCAACAAGCAAGGAAAAAACAATCTTCGCTTATTTTTTTAACGGCAACCCCAAATGAAAAATGGCAACGTCAATGTCGCTCGGGTAAACGAAGTTATGTTACTATTCCTGCAAGATTCCATCGACATCCTTTATCTTTACCAAAGTTTGTTTGGTGCGGAAACTGGAAAAGTAAATTGGAAAAAAAACGTCTTCCTGAAAATGTACTTCAGTGGGCTCGCAGTCGCATACAAAACCAAAAGCAAGCATTGATCTTCTTCCCCAATATTCGCCTCATGGAGAAAACGATTTCTTTATTTCGTACCATTGATCCCAAGATTGAAACCGTTCATGCTGAAGACCCTTTGCGTAAGGAAAAGGTACAAGCAATGCGTAATCACGAAACACTAATCCTACTTACAACGACAATTCTCGAACGAGGAGTCACATTTCCAAATATTGATGTAGCCGTTGTTGGAGCAGAAGAAGAAATTTTTACAGAAAGCGCACTCGTTCAAATTTCGGGCCGTGTTGGCCGCAGTTCTAAATATCCAAGTGGAAATATCACCTTTTTTCACTATGGGAAAAGCCAGGCAATGATTAAAGCCTATAAACAAATTGACCATATGAATAAGGAAGCATACAGAAAAGGATTGATAGACTATGTTTAGGGGGTGGTTTGATTGTAATTATTGTTTAATTTGTCATGATAGGATTGAGTCAACATTGAGTTGGGTGGATTTGTTTGTACCTGAGCAGAAGGAGGTTGTTTGTTATGAATGTCTAACAAAACTGGAAAGAATCGAAGGGGTAAAGTGTCAAATTTGTATGCGTTCATTTTTAAAATTGGATGCATACTATCAAAAAGGAGAACTTTGCTTCGATTGCTATCGCTGGGAAGAGGAACCAAACTATAAAGGCATATTAACACAAAATTACTCCCTTTATTCTTACAATCAATTTCTAAAGGAGTTAATCGCTAAATATAAATATAGGGGTGATTATGTCCTAGCGAAAATATTTGCTAGTGAGATTGAAAAAAAAATAAAAGAAATGAAGCCTAACTATATCATCCCGATTCCTTTGAGTGAGGAACGAATATATGAGAGAGGCTTTAATCAAGCTGAAGCACTTATATTAGAAGCTGGGTTTCAATCAACGAACATATTAACGAGAATTCATAGTGAAAAGCAATCGAAAAAATCTAGAACAGATCGAATCCATCTTCCTCAAGTTTTTCATACGACAGCCCAAGTGACTGGAAAAGTAATGATAATCGATGATATTTACACAACAGGCTCTACGTTAAGGCATGCTGCAAGGGTACTGAAAGGTATTGGAGCAAATGAAATAATCTCTATTACTATTGCTAGAGGATAACAATAAGGTATGTTTTACATGATGAGCAAATAGAATCTATAAACCTTTACTTAAAACGTGCAGTTATTTCCTTAATTTAATGCTTGTCAAGTTTCAAGCGATGTTTGTCACAATTATTCTAAATAAATCGTCAATATCATGACAATTAAATTTTCTTCTGTTTTAGCAGGATTTTCATAGGGTAAAATAGAAATGTAATATCATAGTCTTTTTTTAAAAGGAGGAGCTCACTTATGAATTATGTCATTCGTGGTGAAAACATTGAGGTAACTCCAGCAATTCGAGAGTACGTAGAGAAAAAAATCTCAAAATTGGAGCGCTATTTTACCGAAACACCGGAGGCAAACGTACACGTTAACTTAAAAGTTTATCAAGATAAAAAGGCTAAGGTAGAAGTTACGATTCCCCTTCCACATCTTGTATTGCGAGCAGAAGAATCAAACGATGATATGTATGCGGGTATTGACTTAATTTCAGATAAATTAGAACGTCAAATTCGTAAACACAAAACTAAGGTCAATCGTAAATTCCGTGAAAAAGGCGATGTTGGATCATTCTTTGCAGTTTCAACTGAGAGTCCAGAAATACACGTGGATGAAGATGATTTAGAGCTAGTGCGTACAAAGCGTTTCGATTTGAAACCGATGGACAGTGAAGAAGCTATTCTTCAAATGAACATGCTTGGTCATAATTTCTATGTTTACACAAATTCTGATACAAATCGTACTAATGTCGTTTATAAGCGTAAAGATGGTCGATATGGTCTAATTGAAACTCATTAATAGCAAAAGAAAGAGAGCTTACCCTTAATTTAAGGATAGGCTCTTTTTTTGCATTTATAAAGGACAGGTTTCTTCCGAACTTTTACCTATCTTCTATTGTAAAAAAGCTTTTTACTAAAAAGTCTCAAATAGTTTCTTGAGAAATTCTTAACCACTATTGAAACTAAAGTGGAAATACTTGCCTGTTGTGTGGAAATTTTCTGAATATATCCTCGTATTTTAATTTTTAATCCTGTCAAAAAGATAGTTTTATTTACGTGAAAATACTAAAAAATATGTCAATATTTTATAAAACGTTAGAATTTTGTTAGAATTATTTAAATATTTTGTGAGTATCACCTATAGACAAGAAATGAAATTGTCCTAATTGTTAGATAATTTTAGCTGAAAAGGCTGAAAAAAGGTGATTTTCGCATAAAATTACTTCGTAACTCGAATATTACAGAAAGCGACAGGTTGAACAATTTGTTATTTTTATGTTGACTTTTTGAGGATTTTTTCCTAAGACTTTTATGCTATAAATATGTTTAGACATATCTTAATTTTCTAACAACTTTTATTAACAGGAAAAGGGAGGGAGCTTTTCAAACTGATCCAAGCTTACTTTCAAAAATTTCTAAGGGGGAAAATCATGTTGAATTGGCGGAAATTTATCGTTACAGGCGCACTTGCAACTACACTTACATTTAGCAGTATTTCTGCATTGGCGGTAAGTTTTGATGATGTAAGTTCGAACGAAGCTTCAATTACTAAATTAGTATCATTAGGTGTTGTTGTAAACAACGGCGCTAACTTTAATCCAGACAAAGGCTTAACTCGTCAAGAGTTTGCTGAAATTTCAAGCAGAATCATGACTTTAAGCGCTCCAAAAACTGTAAAAATCAGTGATGTGAAAAACAATGCAGCTGTTACTAAAGCTGTAGGCGCTGGAATCCTTACAGTTAATAGCAAAGGTCAATTCAAACCGAAAAATGCTATTACATACTCTGACTTAGCAAGAGGATTAGCATACGGACTTGGATTCAAAAAATCTTGGTCAAATCGTCCAATCGATCACTTATATTTCTTAGAGCGCAAAGGTGTTCTTAGCATTGATACTGATTTAGACGCTGTTGTAACTAGAGAAGATGCTGCAGTTGCAGTTGACAATTTTATGACTGTTAGCGATAGCTATACTAAAGCTTCTGGTATTGTAGACCGTGTTACTGGAAATGTATTGATTGTAAAAACTGACTCTGGTTCAGCTTCTTACAAAATCAATTCTAAAGCTTCATTATTCATGGATGAGCAAGCTGCATCACAAGGTAACCTTGCAAAAGGAACTGATGTTAACTTTATCCTAAACAAAAAAGGTGAAGTTGCTTACTTAACTGGAAATGGATTAGAAGTATTTGATGGTAACTTAGGATACGCTGGCGGTAACTTAACGTTCAATGGCGCTGCTAAGAACTTCAAGTTAAATGCAGTTGTTGTAGCATTACCTAATAATGCAGCTGTACCATTTACTTACACTGAGTTCAGTAACTATGCATCTAAAGCTGGTGTGAGCTTCGGAGGAACACTTTATTCTAATACTGCAACTGACGAAATCACTATGTTAGAAGCTTATGTTTCAAAGGTTGCTAACAGAGTATTCACAGTTTCAAATGGTAAAGTAACTTATGATTTTGCTGATGTAGCACTTAAAGCACAAACCTTCACAATGAGCGAAGAAGCAACTTATACGCTTCTTGAAGGTGAAAAAGGCGAAACAAAAACAACTAAAACACTTGCTGAACTTACAGCATTACAAGCTTCTGGAAAAGTGTTAAAAGGAACTCTAGTTGCGGGTGCTGACGGTTTAGGATTATCTTTAGAATTTACTGCTACAGCTCCAGCTGCGAAGTAATTTTTTCGAAAAAATACGATTGGGGGAAATATTAACGATGCAAAACTTCAAAAAGAAATTATTAACAACAACATTAGCATCAGCAGTTGCACTTGGCGGCTTCTCTTTCCTAGCTACTGATAGTGCAGATGCAGCACGTCCTGGTTACGACCCTAAAAAAGTCGGCGGTAAAGTTATTTTAACATCTTTCTCAGATGCTGTAAGATTAATCCCTTACACAACTTCTGACTCTGCTTCAAGTCGTATCCAAGGTATGATCTTCGAAGGAATGTTAAACCTTGACCAAAAAGGTAATCCAATTCCACAATTAGCTACAAAGTGGACATACGATAAAGCGTCAATGACTTACACATTTGACCTTCGTAAAGGGGTTAAATGGCATGATGGCAAGCCATTTACTGCTGATGACGTAGTATTCTCTTACCAAATGTACATGAATCCTAAGTCAATCAACAGCTATATTGGTGACTTCGGAACAATCAAAAGCGTAACTAAAACAGGTACGCACCAAGTTAAGATTCAATTAAAAGAAAAAGATGCTCTAATTGTATCTAACGTATTCCCAGCAGCAATCATCCCTAAACATAAGTTCCCTAAGGGTGTTGATGACTTTAACAAAAACAATACGGTTCACCGTAACCCAGTTGGTACAGGTCCATTCGTTTTCAAAGAGTGGAAAACAGATGAGCGTATCGTTGTTAAAGCTAACAAGAGCTACTGGAATGGCCGTCCATACATGGATGAAGTTATCACACGTATCCTTCCAGATGCTAACGTAGAAGCAATCAACTTAATTAAAGGTGACGTTGACTGGGTAGAAGCATTAACTCCAGCTACAATTGCACAGGTTGCTAAAGATAAAGACTTGAAAATCACGAAGTGGGATTACGGTCAATTTGACTTTATCGGCTTCAACTCTAAAGTTGCACCATTTAATGATGTAAGAGTTCGTCAAGCGTTAACACACGGATTAAACCGTCAATCGATCGTTGATAAAATCATGTTAGGTAAAGCTTACATTGCAAGTGGACCTTTCCATCCGAAAATTCCACAAAACAATCCAGCTGTTAAGCCTTTAGCGTTTGACCAAAAGAAAGCTGCTGCATTATTAGATGCTGCTGGCTGGAAAAAAGGTAGCGATGGTATCCGCGCTAAAGACGGCAAAAAGATGGATTTTGAATTCTACTTCAACAACGGTAACAAGAGCCGTGAAAAAATCGGACTACTTGCTCAACAAGACTGGGGTAAGTTAGGCGTTAAGGTTTCTGTACGTGGATTAGAATGGTCAATCTTCCTTGACAGATATGCAAAAGGTGAGTTAGACACATTCGCATTAGGATGGGGCGGATATGACGGAAACGTTGAACACAAAGGTTTCTTCCATTCTGAAAATATCCCAACTGCAACTTCTCCAGGTAACAACCGTAACCGTATCGATGATCCAAAAATCGATAAGTGGTTAGATACCTATCTACAAGAAGAAGACCGTAACAAGCGTATTAAAATATACCAAGAAATGCACAAATACATGGCTGAAAATGCTACTGTAATTTGGACAGTTCACCCAATGAAAAATATGGGTCATGATAAAGACCTAAAAGGAATTAAAACAACATTATCTTCTCCAATGTTCAATCTTGAAGATTGGTACTGGGGTACAGCTGCAAAAAGAAAATAAAAAGTTGTAGTTAAAGCGGCCGTTGCGACGAGAGTCGCTACGGCTTTCTTTTATAAAAAAATCCAAAACGCTATACCCAAATAGAGAATATTAATCTCATAGATTAATATTTTTCCAGTACTTACCTCGAAAGTAAGTCTTCTATAAAAGTATAGAAGCTAGATTCATAAATTACATTTATACTATGCTAAAAGAAAGTGGGGAGACCTTTGACTAAATACATTATTCGAAGAGTGCTTCAAGCGATACCTCTATTATTTATTATCTCTATTATCTCTTTCTTACTCATGTCATTGGCACCTGGGGATCCTACCGCGATGTATGAGAACCCTGAAGCTGGAAATGAACAAGATCTATCAGCTATTAGAGAACAGTTAGGTGTGGATGACCCTATTTATGTTCAATATTATAAGTGGCTAAAGCTATTAGTGTTAGAAGGAAATATGGGATATTCCTTCCAAGATGGACAACCAGTATTGGAAAAAATCCTTCAACGTGTTCCAGCAACATTATTGTTAATGGCAACAGCAATAGTCATTTCTATTATTATTGCGATTCCAATTGGTGTTTTTTCAGCCGTTAAGAAGTATTCCATATTCGATTATTTCTTTACATTTACATCGTTTTTAGGTATAGCAGTACCTTCGTTCTTCATTGCTCTTATTGCTATTCTCGTTTTCTCTTTAAAATTAAGTTGGTTCCCAGTTTCAGGGTTGAGGGAAAATTATGATGCATTTGATTTATGGGATCGTATTCATCACTTAGCATTGCCTTCCTTAACGCTAGCTTTTGGATTAATCGCTTCAAAATCTCGCTATATGCGTTCAAGTATGCTTGAAGTAATCAAACAGGACTATGTCAGAACAGCTAGAGCAAAAGGTTTATCTGAAGGTAAAGTTATTTTCAAACATGCGTTACGTAATGCATTAATTCCAATCATTACAATCTTGGCGCTACAACTTCCTGCATTATTCGGAGGTTCCCTATTTATTGAGCAACTATTTGCATGGCCAGGGATGGGAAGATTAACCGTTAATGCTATCTTTATCCGTGATTATCAAGTAATTATGGGAACGACGATGATTGCTGGTGTAATGGTTGTCTTTTCAAATCTAATAGCTGATATTTGCTATGCCATTGTGGATCCGCGCATCCAAGTAGGCAAGAACTAGAGAGGAGCAGAAATAAATGGGGATTCCTAATCCATCTGTGAATAGTCCAGTACAATTAAAAACGCCCAAAACGTCTGAAAAGGATTTAAAAATTGAGAGTAAAGCTTCGGTCATTTGGCGCCGTTATAAAAAAAATAAACTGGCAGTAATTGGTTTACTTGTTTTTTCAACTATGTGCTTTTTAGCGATATTTGCACCACTATTAACACCGTATAAACCTGACGTTTATGATATTTTAGATCAATTTTTACCTCCAGGTAATGACCCATTCTCTGGTAAGTTTCATTTAATGGGTACCGATGCTATGGGTGGAGATGTTTGGACACGTATTGTATTTGGGGCCAGAATTTCATTAAGTGTGGCATTGTTAGCTTGTATTTGTACGGTTTCAGTTGGTATTATTTATGGCGCTGTTTCAGGTTATTTTGGAGGCTGGATTGATAATATTATGATGCGTATCGTTGATGCGATTCAATCAATCCCAACATTCTTCTTATTATTAATCGTTGCAGCAATCATCACACCATCTTTATGGTCTACCGTTCTAGTATTGAGTGTTTTCGGTTGGACAGGAATGGCTCGTATCGTTCGTGGTGAAATTTTATCATTAAAGAAACGTGATTACGTAGAAGCAGCAAGAGCAACTGGTGAGAAGAAAGCTAGCACTATTTTTTATCACGTACTACCGAATGCGATTGCTCCAATTACTGTTATTGCTACATTAGATATCGCTGCAAATATTTTAGCAGAGGCTTCACTTAGCTTTTTAGGATTAGGTATTCAGCCACCAACACCAAGCTGGGGGAATATGCTTACATCTGCACAGGAATTAACAACGGTAATGGATTATGTTTGGGTCATTATTTTCCCAGGTTCATTTATTATCTTAACAGTATTAGCAGTCAACTTTATTGGTGATGGTCTTCGTGACGCTCTTGATCCAAGAATGAAAGAATAGGAGGAACAATCATGTCTACAACGATGACAAAAACAGATACACTTGTATCAGTCGAAAATTTAAAAACTTATTTTTATACAGAAGATGGAATTGTTCCTGCTATTGATGGAGTGAGCTTTGAGGTTAAAAAAGGTGAAACACTTGCCATCGTTGGAGAATCAGGAAGTGGTAAAAGTGTTACGTCTCTATCCATTATGAGATTAATTCCTCAACCACCTGGAAAAATTCTGGATGGGGACATTAAGTTCCAAGGTGAAAGCCTTTTAGCTAAGTCAGATAAAGAAATGCGTGCGATTCGTGGAAATCGAATTTCAATGATATTCCAAGAACCTATGACGTCATTAAATCCAGTATATAAGGTTGGAGACCAAATCTCTGAAACAATTATTCTTCACCAAAAGAAGAACAAAAAAGAAGCTCTTGCTGAAGCTATTAATCTTTTAAATTTAGTTGGAATACCTGAGCCGGAAAGACGCATTAATCAATACCCACATGAACTAAGTGGTGGGATGAGACAACGTGTTATGATTGCGATTGCGCTTGCATGTCATCCTGAGCTTTTAATTGCCGATGAGCCGACTACTGCACTTGATGTTACGATTCAAAATCAAATTTTGCAGTTAATGAAAAATTTAAAGCAAAAGTCCAATATGTCTATCATGCTTATCACTCATGATCTTGGAGTAGTTGCAGAAATGGCAGACCGTGTTGTTGTTATGTATTCTGGCCAAATTGTTGAGCAAGGTGACGTCTTTACTATTTTTGAAAATCCTAAGCATCCTTATACAGAAGGCTTGCTTAAATCAATGCCTAGTGCTGAAAAGCGTGTAGGTAAACTGTATGCAATTGATGGAGTAGTTCCAAATCCTTTAAATCTTCCACCTGGTTGCCGTTTTGCTGATCGTTGTGAATATGCAACATCACTTTGTCATCAGGAAATGCCACAAATTCAGGAAATAAATGAAAATGAAGTTGTGCGCTGCTGGAAATACACGGACCGTTGGGAGGCGTAGACATGTTAAGTGGAGTAGTAGAACCAGTTCAAAGTGATAAAAAGGTAGAAAAAGTGAACCAAGAAATCCTATTAAGTGTTAAAGATATCAAAATGCATTTCCCAATCAAGGGTGGACTTTTAGGTCGAACTCAAGGTCATGTTAAAGCAGTAGATGGAGTTAGCTTTGATATTATTAAAGGGGAGACACTAGGGCTTGTTGGAGAAAGTGGTTGTGGAAAATCGACTACTGGACGTGTATTACTACGTCTTCTTGAAGCTACGAGTGGTTCTGTCAATTTTGATGGTAAAGAGATCTTCTCATTAAATGACAACGACTTAAGAGCTACAAGAAGTGATATGCAGCTTATATTCCAAGATCCTTTTTCTTCGTTAAATCCAAGATTAAGTGTTGGTGAAACGCTTTCACGTGTTCTAAAGATACACGGTGTTAAAGATCCTCAGGAACGTGAAAATCGCATTAAAGAAGTGTTAGAGCTTGTTGGTTTAACCTCATTCCATATGAGACGTTACCCACATGAATTCAGTGGTGGACAAAGACAACGTATCGGGATTGCCCGTGCACTTATCTTAAATCCGAAGTTAATCGTTCTGGATGAGCCAGTTTCAGCTCTAGATGTATCCATTCAATCACAGGTTGTTAACTTACTAGAAGATCTACAAGAAAAATTTGGATTAACATACTTATTCGTTTCGCATGGTCTAAATATTGTTCGTCACATTAGCGATCGTGTTGGGGTTATGTACTTAGGAAAAATGGTAGAGTTAGCAGATTCAGATACTTTATTTGAATCACCGAAACATCCATATACACAAGCGTTGATTTCTGCTAACCCAATTCCTAATCCAAGATTACGTGATAAGCCGAAAATTATTTTACAAGGCGATGTACCAAGCCCAATCAATCCGCCTTCCGGTTGTTACTTCCATACACGTTGTCCGTATGCTCAACCAAAATGTCGTGAGGAAGCGCCAGAATTTGTGAAAACGGGTGAAAATCAATACGTTGCATGTCATTATCCATTATCGTAATATAGTAAAAGTTAACTTTTTGTAAAAAATACATGTCATATTCCGAATCTTAAGAAATTATTTACCATTCGAAAGGATTGTGATATGATATAACGAAGGCATAACTGTCTTTAGTACTGTATGGGGGAGTACTATGGAAAAAAAATTGTTGATAATCGAAGAAGATTCCCAAACAAGTAATAAATTATCCCAATTTTTCGAACCATACTTTGAGGTGCATCCATTTAATAATGGACTACTGGGGTTAATTACAGCGATTGAATCAAAACCAAACATCGTCATCATTAACCATAGTCTATTAAATGTAAATAGCCTTGAGCTATGCCGACAAATGAGGCAAAAGTTAAACTCTATTATAATCGTTTTAGGAAAACCCCTATCAGAAGAGGCGACAATCAAGTATTTTGAAGCAGGGGCGGATGATGTCATTACATATCCCGTAACCTTTCCAATCCTATTGTGCAAAATAAATGTTCTACTCGATCACATTTCCGCTAAAAAATCTGCTGAAGACGATAAAATTCAATTTGGCCGATTGAAGATGAATAAAGTCACTTTTAAAGTTCATTACGATAAAAAAGTACTAAACTTTACTAAAAAGGAATTTTCGATTCTTTGGACACTTGTGAAAAAACAAGATGAGGTTGTGACTCGCGAAGAACTGCTCCGTGTAGTATGGAGCTATGAGCACCTTGACGACGATCGTATGATAGATACCCATTTGAACAGAATTCGAAAAAAGCTTAAACAAAATAGTATTCACATTAATATTAAAACTGTTTGGGGAATCGGATACAAATTACACGTCGATGAAAATGAAACGGTTGAAATAGTCGAAACAAAATAAAGTTAAAATACCCTGCCGACCAGAGCAGGGTTTTTATTTGCCTAAAAGCTTTAGCGCTTTAAAGTAATGGGGGACAGTCCCCACAACCTTTAAAGTGCTAAAGTACATTCACTAATAATTGTTACACTTTTATGAAATCGTTTATTATCATGATACTAAATGGAGTGTGGCCTATATTTGTTTACATTCACATCAGGTACAATTGGGGTATAGAAATTAAATAATTCTTTTAGTGAATTCCTTCTTGTGAATGAATTCACAAGAAGGAATTCACTAAAAAAGGGAGGTTATCAGTATGCTATTTTGGTTGCAGTTTTTCATTGTACTAGCTTGTATATTTATAGGGGCGCGTCTAGGAGGAGTGGGCCTTGGTGTTATGGGGGGGGTTGGTTTAGCCATACTTGTTTTTGGATTTGGTTTACAACCAACATCCGCTCCAATTGACGTGATGCTCATGATATTAGCCGTAGTAACAGCGGCTGGTGCTCTGCAGGCATCAGGAGGGATGGAGTATCTCGTCCACATAGCAGAAAAAGCATTACGAAAAAATCCAAAATGGATTACATTTATTGCTCCAATGGTAACGTATATCTTTACATTTTGTGCTGGGACTGGGCATGTTGCTTATTCGATTTTACCTGTTATTGCCGAAGTATCTCGTGAATCTGGTGTTAGGCCAGAAAGACCGATGTCAATCGCGGTTATTGCCTCTCAGCAAGCGATTACGGCAAGTCCTATTTCTGCTGCTACAGTTGCCTTGCTAGCATTGTTGACTGATTTTAATATTAGTTTACTAGATATTCTAATGATTAGTATTCCGTCCACTTTTATCGCCTGTATGTTAGCAGCATTTGTTTCAAGTAAGATGGGTAAAGAGTTAAATATGGACCCGGAATACCTAAAACGTTTGGAAGAAGGGCTTGCTCCAATAAAGAAGGATAAAATTGAATTTATTCCGTCAAAAGGAGCTAAGCTATCTGTTGTTTTCTTCTTATTGGCAGCGGTACTTGTTGTTATTCTTGGATCGATTGAAGAGCTTCGCCCAGGATGGACAATTGAGGGTGTTTTCACTCGAATGACAATGCCGGCAGCGATAGAGATTGTCATGCTGACTATCGCGGCTTTAATTATCATCTTTTGCAAGCCGAATGTAGAGAATATTGTATCAGGTACTGTCTTTAGAGCAGGTGCAACTGCTGTTGTTGCGATTTTTGGGATTGCTTGGATGGGTGATACCTTCTTTCAAGGAAATTTAGCATTGATTTCAGGATCAATTTCAGATTTAGTTACATCAGCACCATGGTTGTTTGCAATTGCTTTATTCGCGCTATCCATCTTGCTCTATAGCCAAGCAGCAACGGTTCGGACGTTAATGCCACTTGGAGTAGTACTTGGCATCAACCCAGCGCTACTTATTGCTATGTTTCCAGCCGTTAACGGATATTTCTTCATTCCAAACTATCCAACAGTCGTGGCTGCTATTAATTTCGATCGAACCGGAACAACACGAATTGGTAAATACATTTTAAATCACAGTTTTATGATACCGGGATTAATTGCTACCGTGACCTCAGTTGCGATAGGAATATTCCTAAGTACGATCTTATTGTAAAAATTTTTGGTTTTAAGCGAAAACAGGGTTAGGGGAGCATCCTCTAACCCTTTAATGCGCTAAACTACAAAGAAAAAGAAGGATTTCATCTGTTAATTCGAGAAATATAGTAGTAAATAATTTGGGAGGTTTGAGCGATGACATTTTCTATTGTGGGTTACTGTCCAATCGAAAAAGAGTGGGGCATTGCAGTTCAATCCAAGTTTCTTGCTGTAGGTGCGGTTGTACCATTTGCAAAGGCGGGTGTAGGTGCTGTTGCAACGCAGTCGTATGCAAATACTACCTATGGTCCACGGGCACTAGATTTGTTTGCCGAAGGGAAGACGGCAGAAGAAGCATTACAAATCATTACAGGAGATGACCAAGACCACCATTTACGTCAGGTAGGGTTAATCGATGCTCACGGTAACGCTGCTTCCTTTACTGGAGAAGGCTGCTATCATTGGGCAGGAGGAGTAACTGGTTCTCATTTTGCTACGCAAGGAAATATTTTAGTCGATGAAAGAACAGTTGAGGCGATGGCTTCTATTTTTACCAATAGTGAAGGTTCATTGGCTGAGAGATTACTTGCTGCTCTTTTCGCTGGACAGGAAGCAGGTGGGGACAGTCGAGGACAGCAATCAGCTGCTTTACTTGTCGTGAAGGAAAAAGGTGGCTATGCCGGCTTTAATGACCGCTACATTGATCTTCGAGTTGATGACCATCCTGAGCCGATAAAAGAACTCATTCGGATCTATCAATTGCAGCAATTATTTTTTGCTCCGACCAAACCCGAAAACATCGTTTCGATAGCGGGGCATGTAAAAGAGGAATTAACATTAAACCTCGATAGGCTAGGCTATCTAAGTAAAGAATTAGATTTACTACAAGCTTTAAAAACTTATATCCATACTGAAAACTTTGAAAATCGTGAGCAAGCAGCTGGGTATATTGATTTAGATATTTTAGCGTATATGAAAAAACAAGGATAATAATGAATAACCAACGGCATATAGCCCGTTGGTTATTCGTTATTTTTTGATTTGGATTAATAGAAGCTAAACGTGCCCGAAACCAGTAGAAAAGAGAGAAAACGGTAACGAATAGAGGTTAATCGTGCCCGAAATCAGTTGAAGAGAAAGAGAACGGTAACGATTAGAATTTAATCCTACTACCCGAAATCAGTCCAAATGAAAAAAACGACCAGACTAATCGGTCGTTTTTTCATTTGTATATCTATAAACTAAGCTAATCTCGATCTTAAAAAAGCATTTATAAAGTTATCTAACTCCCCATCCATAACAGCTTGCACATTACCAACCTCGGTATTAGTACGATGGTCTTTAACCATTGAGTAGGGATGAAAAACGTAAGAGCGAATTTGACTTCCCCAGCCAATTTCTTTTTGTTCTCCACGAATTTCAAGTAATTGCTTTTCTTTTTCTTCAATTTCGCGTTGGTATAGTTTTGCTTTCAACATCTTCATTGCTTGATCACGATTCTTAATCTGAGAGCGTTCTGTTTGGCACGTTACGACGACACCAGTAGGAGTATGAGTGATACGGACAGCTGAATCTGTCGTATTAATATGCTGCCCTCCAGCGCCGCTAGCGCGGTACGTATCAATCTTCAAATCCTCCGTGCGAATATCAATTTCAATTTCATCATTAAATTCTGGCATAACCTCACAAGAGACGAAAGAAGTATGTCGACGCCCAGATGAGTCAAATGGTGAAATGCGTACCAAGCGATGAACCCCTTTTTCCGCCTTCAAGTAGCCATAGGCATTGTGCCCTTTAATTAGTAGTGTCACGCTTTTAATTCCTGCTTCATCACCAGGCAAATAATCTAGCGTTTCAACCTTAAATCCGCGTTTTTCCGCCCATCGAGTGTACATTCGAAGAAGCATGGATCCCCAGTCTTGTGACTCGGTACCACCAGCACCTGGGTGTAGCTCAAGAATCGCATTATTTTTATCGTAAGGCTCACTTAATAACATCTGAAGCTCGTAGTCAGCTAAACGGGATACTAGCTCTTTTAATTCAGCTTCTAAGTCAGCCTGGAGTTCTTCGTCTTGCTCTTCCTTCACTAGCTCAAAAGTGAGTTCAAGATTTTCTTGAGACTCATTCAAAGCATGATATTCGTGGACCTGTTCCTTTAATCCATTTGACTCGTTGATAATGGTTTGTGCCGCTTGCTGATCATTCCAAAAATCAGGCTGAAGCATTTCCTCATCAAGTTCTGCAATACGAGCCTCTTTATTTTCTAGGTCAAAGAGACCCCCTAAAGTCTGCTAATTTCTTAGCTGTTTTCTCAAGTTCATTGCGAATTTCTGCTAATTCCATTATTAGTCACCTCTTAAAAACTTTTTTATAACTATTATATCGTCGAATACTTCAAATGCGAATATGAAAACAAAAAGAGAGCCGTAAAGCTCTCTTTCTTTAACGCATTAACGTGGAGCGGGACTGTCCCCGGCTGCTTTACAGTGTTAAAGTTATACACTCATTTTTACTCGTTTTTACCGTGGCAGTTTTTGTATTTTTCACCGCTTCCACAAGGACATTCGTCGTTACGGCCAATGTTCAATGCTTTGACGACTGGTTTCTTTTTAACTTTTCCGCCTTCGCCTTCTTTTGGATCAACGGCATGGCCCTTGGCAACTTCTTGGCGCTCAAGGTTGTTGCGAATTTCGGCTTTCATGATGTATTTAGCTGCATCCTCTTCAATTGATTCAATCATAGCTTCAAACATCGCATAGCCTTCAGATTGGTATTCACGAAGTGGATCAATTTGTGCATAACCGCGTAGGTGGATACCTTGACGAAGTTGATCCATTGCATCAATGTGATCAATCCACTTAGAGTCAACTGAACGAAGAACGATAACCTTTTCGAATTCGCGCATTTGCTCTTCGGATAGCTGCTCTTCCTTCTCGTCATAGCGCTCCTTCACCTTCGCGAAGATTACTTCAACCATTTCCGCAGGATCTTTCCCTCGTAGGTCATCAATAGTAATGTCACCTTCATGTAGAAGATTTCCATTAACATAATCAACAACAGCTTGTAAATCCCAAGCATCCTGTTCTTCTTGTCTAGGAGTGTGAGCTTCAACATTACGTTCAATCGAAGATAAAATCATGGCCTCAACGATTTCACGTAGGTTCTCCGAGTCTAATACATCATTACGTTGTTTATAGATAATTTCACGTTGTTGTCGTAAAACATCATCATACGATAATAATTGTTTACGTGCATCAAAGTTATTACCCTCCACACGCTTCTGTGCGGATTCAACTGCTCGTGAAACCATTTTACTTTGTATCGGCTGTGAATCATCCATGCCTAAGCGACCCATCATCGCTTTCATATTGTCTGAGCCGAAACGACGCATTAATTCATCGTCCATAGATAAGTAAAATTGTGTTACCCCTGGGTCTCCTTGACGACCTGCACGTCCACGTAGCTGATTATCAATACGGCGAGATTCATGTCGCTCCGTACCAACTACCGCTAAACCACCAAGCTCAAGAACACCTTCACCAAGCTTAATGTCTGTTCCACGACCAGCCATATTTGTTGCAATGGTTACTGCACCTTTGTGACCGGCTCCAGCAATGATTTCTGCTTCGCGTTCATGGTTTTTTGCATTTAAGACATTATGGTGTATGCCCTTTTTCGTTAAATAACGTGAAATCAATTCAGAAGTCTCAATGGCAACTGTACCTACTAGCACGGGCTGTCCCTTTGTATTTCGCTCGGCAATATCTTCACATACCGCACGGAATTTTCCATCCATTGATGCAAAAATTAAATCTGGACGGTCGTCACGTTGAATTGGTTTATTTGTTGGAATTACAACAACATTCATATTATAGATGTTACGGAATTCATCTTCTTCTGTTTTGGCTGTCCCTGTCATTCCTGAAAGCTTTTCATACATACGGAAATAGTTCTGGAACGTGATGGTTGCCATCGTCATGCTTTCGTTTTGAACCTCTAAGCCTTCTTTAGCCTCAATCGCTTGGTGCAAGCCCTCACTATATCGACGGCCCTTCATTAAACGGCCAGTGAATTGGTCAACGATCACGATTTCGCCATCTTGAACTACGTAGTCGACATCTAAATGCATACTCGCATGCGCCTTTAATGCCTGGTTAATATGATGATTTAAGGTTACATGGGTAATATCAAATAAGTTATCAATTCCAAAGGCACGCTCAGCCTTCGTGTAGCCTTCTTCCGTTAACTGAACGTTCTTCGTTTTTTCATCGTACGTATAGTCCGTTTCCTTCTTCAACATACGAACAAATGCATTTGCTTGAATATATAAGGATGTTGATTTTTGAGCTGTCCCAGAAATGATTAATGGCGTACGTGCTTCATCGATTAAAATTGAGTCAACCTCATCAATATTAGCATAATACAATGGACGTTGAACCTTTTGATTGTTATAGAGAACCATGTTATCACGTAAGTAATCGAAGCCAAACTCATTATTCGTTCCATACGTAATATCGGCAGCATATGCAGCCTGTTTTTCTTCCTTTGATAAGCTGTTCAAATTAAGTCCAACTGTTAAACCTAGAAACTCGTATAAGCGGCCCATTTCAGTAGCATCACGACTAGCTAAGTATTCGTTCACAGTAATAACGTGAACACCTTTACCAGATAGGGCATTTAAATAGACAGGCAATGTCGCTGTTAATGTTTTACCTTCCCCAGTTTTCATCTCAGCAATGTTACCTTCGTGTAAAGTTGCACCACCCATGAGCTGAACTGGATACGGGAACATACCAAGGACACGACGTGCACCTTCACGTACAACCGCAAATGCCTCTACTAAAAGAGCATCTAGGGCTTCCCCATTTTGATAGCGCTTTTTGAACTCTTCTGTTTTGTCACGAAGCTGGTCATCCGATAACTTTTCCGTCTGTGCAGCTAGTGCCTCTACCTGCCCGGCAAGTCGTGTTAACTTTTTTAACTCGCGTTTATTTTGATCAAATACTTTGTTTAAAATCCCAAGCATGTAAACGCCCCTTTATATATCGAGATAGTAATTTCACTTTTTTAAAAATTATGTACTAATAAAAAAATTCGCCTTAAATCGTCTAATTCCTCTTAAAATCAATTTATTCTTTATCAATATTACCACTTCCATTAAATAGTGACAACAAACGTCTAAAATTAGAATGACATTTCAAAAATAAAACGAAAGCTTACTTATACTGTTTTATTTTTGCCACAAAGGTAAGTAAAACATTCCTCCGTTAAAAATCCAGTTTTGATAGATTAGTCGTTCTTCCTTTTATCTATTATCACTATCGATATATGAATAACTAATTGGTTTAATTGAATATTTATACAACAGACATTATATCTTTCCGTTTGTGTCTAAGGTGTGAATACAATGTTATCAAGGTGTAAACCTACTTTGTGTGAAGAAAGTCACACTATAAAAATATTCACAAAATGTACATTGGAAAAACACGGTGCAATATTAGATACTACGATTAGAGAGATAAATATGAAATTTAATTAGAGATTATAGAAATGATGGGAAGGGTGAGTCAAATGGCCTTTTGGGGGAAACAGAAAGAGAAAAACGTAGAAGGCACCAGGGAGAAAAAGCCTGGTTTGATAAAAAGACTTTGGAGAAAGTTTCGAGGGATTGATTGGAAGAATCCGTTAAATAGATGGCGACTCCTATTCGCTGTTTTGTTTTTTACGGTAGCTATGTTTGGAGTAGGGTATGGAGCAATTGCTTTCACTTCCACTCCATCTTTTTGTAAAAATTGTCACGAAATGTCAACGGAACATGTGACATTCGAAGCAAGTGCCCATAATCAGATTAAATGTACACAGTGTCATATAGAGCCAGGGGCGAAAAACATGCTCCTTCATAAAATCGAATCGATGAAAGAAGTGTACTACCACATCGTCGGTGTTCCTGATCAAATCGTTCAAACAGTCCCAGTAATGAATGTCAACTGTATCCAATGTCACTCGGAAAATCGACTTGTGTCTGCTACTGGTGATGTAATCGTTAATCATGAAGGACACATCAAAAAGGCAAAAATACCTTGTATCACCTGTCATTCAGGTGTTGTTCATGCGAAAGCAGTAGAACGCGGACTAAATACTCAAAAAGATATGGATTTCTGGACAAAAGAAAATGCCGAAAAGCTAATTTCAAAAAAATACACATCTCCGAATATGGGAACATGTATCGATTGCCATAACAAAGTGAATAACGGGGAAAAACCTTGGAAGGATGAAGCTTACATCTTACCTGAAAATACACACGGTAAACACGATGAGAAAAAAGAAGAAGGTCATGGAGCAGAGACGGCCACAACTGAAGTACATGAAGAAGTTGCAGCTGATTCCGAAGCAGCAGTTAAAGAGCATACCCAAGATATCATTCTTCAAGCCATCGGTAAACAGAAAAAAGACGTTGAACTTTCAATGGCATGCGCCACTTGCCACAAAGAAGTCGCAACACCGAAGAACCATGATCGCAAACAATGGAACCAAAGTCATGGTGACGTTGCTTTTACAAACTTAGATAAATGTATGAACTGTCATCAAGATTCAAAGTGGGTAAAAAAATTACCAAAAGAAAATATCATGGATTTAATTAATGCAGTAGACAAGGAAAAATATGTAGCTGATATGCTAACGGTTAAAAATCACTCACGTAACAATAGCTTCTGTAGCGCTTGTCACGGAAAACGCCCACCAGGACACGTCGAGAGCGACGAATGGTTAACAGCCCATGCTCCACTGGCTAAAACTGATAAAGCAAAAGCAGAATGTTATGTCTGTCACGATCGAGAAAAACCAAAACCAGGAACAGAAAATCCGACGGCACCAACCGACGTATACTGTGAATTCTGTCACCGTACTGGATTCAAAGGGGATAAGAAATCATAAACAAAGCCCGTCTTAACAGGAGGTATTTAAAATGGAAGAGGAGCACAATGAAATACAACCCGTCGCCCCTCCCCGTTTTCGTGGACGATTGATTAAAGTAATGACACTAACCTTGTTTTTTCTCATACTACTCTTTTCAGTTGGATACCTTGGTCTCGAGACAACATCGAGCTCCAAGTTCTGCGCTTCCTGTCATGAGATGAAACCTGAATACTACACATGGAAAGCATCAAGTCATAGCGAGGTCGATTGTGTTAACTGCCATACTGGATCTTCGAAAGAAGATTATGCTAAGGCAAAGGCTAATGGCCTCGTGCAGGTGTTCAAAAAAGCGACAAATACGTATTCGGCACCTATACAAATGCCTGATGAAATCCCTAATGACGCTTGTGAAAGGTGTCACAATATGGACAGTCGAAATGTTACACCAACCGGTGACATTATCATACCCCATGACAAACATAAAACTGAAAATGTTGCATGTATTCAATGTCATAGTGGAGTTGCACACGGAAAAATTGCGGAACGGAAAGTAACTTTTAAAACTGATTATGAAAAATGGGATGAAAAAGTTGGTCATTCGATAATGAGTGAAAGGTCTTATGTCCGTCCGAAAATGGAAAAATGTATGTCTTGTCATGAATCAAGGGATGTCACTTTAGAATGTCAAGCATGTCATACTACAGGAATGTATCCGAAAAGCCATAAAAAGGAAGAATTTAAAACTGCAATGCATCCACAAGATGCGAAAAAGGACATTGGATCGTGTAATAAATGCCATAAATACATGTCAAAAAATGAAATTAGGGGCTTTGAAAAACAACCTGTTTATACTCAAATCTTAAAAAATGAAAAAATAACTAAACCAAGGGTAAATGCAGCAGATTATGCGAAAGATAACACTTTTTGCCAGGACTGCCATATGAAAAAACCACCAAGTCATATTAATGGTTTTGTTAGCCTACATGGACCGATAGCAAAGCAAAACGAACAAAAATGTTTTGCTTGTCATAATTACCAAAAGACAGGTAAAAACAACATTACCAATGTCACTTGCAGTAGCTGTCACCCATCTAGCCATGGCAGTGACTTTAGAATTACACATCCAATAGAACTACCACCAAATCAAAAGTTAAATCAAACATGTTACCAATGCCATACCAAAAAAGTATGTACTTCCTGCCATAAGGATAAATAAAATTTTATTGTGATTTAGGAGGGTTCTTATGCAATCTGAAATCCAACCCAATAGTCAAAGTAGCGATCAAGAGCCTGCTATCTCTCAAGAGCAGGTAAAAAAAGCTAAAAATAGCCAAGTGAAATGGTGGCAAGCAATATTAATATTATTCACAACACTTGGGATTTGTCTCTCAGCTGGCTATTTTATTAGTGATAAATATTTTTGGAAAAACACTGATGAAGAACAGTTAAATAAAAGATTAGAATTTTTAACTCAACAAGTTGATATTAAGTCAAATGACCCAGACCTTAGGGTACAGCTTGGTTATGTCTATTTTTTAAAAGGAAAAAACGATAAAGCAATCGAACAATATAAAACAGCCATTGGCCTTGATAAAAATTATTATCCAAGTTATTTAAATTTGGCCATTGTCTATGATAAAGAAAATAAATACCAGGATTCATTAGAGATGGCTGCTAAAGCGGCAAAACTTGCTCCTAAAGATTACAAGGGACACCTCCTAAAAGGAAAAGCCTACCGAAAACTAAAAATGTATGACAAAGCAAATGAATCATTAGAAGAAGCATTGAATTTTATGTCATCTAATGCAGATATTATTTTTGAAATTGGCCAAGTGGCTCAAGCTCAAGGACAAAATAAGGAAGCGCAAGAGATTTATAAAGAAGCATTAACCTTTGATCCACTTTATAAACCAGCTCTTAATGCATTAGAAGAATTGTCCAAAAAGTAACGAAAGGAGTGAGATACCATGAAGAAACGTACTTTATATATACTGATGTCTAGCATTGTTGTCCTAACTAGCATCTTTTTTGTAGCTGTATATTTTCTTGGTTTAAATAACGAATTAGAAAAAGTTGCTAATATTCCCGATAAGAATTCTGAACCAGTGTTTGATTATTTAATTAACGGTGATTTTAGTAACCCTTTAAATAAGCCTATGGACGTTGCAAAAATTGGTGAATTTCTTTATGTAACAGATACAAATAATAAGCAAGTTCAAGTATTTGATGTATCAGGCTCCACTTTCTTCCGGTTTGGAAAAGAAGGTGAGGGTGAAGGTGATTTTAGATTCCCTTACGGAATTGCTGGGGATGAAAAAGAAAATGTCTATATCGCTGATTTGTATACTGGAAAAATATCAATCTTTGATTCTAAAGGAAAATTTATTAAGTACTTTGAAGAACAAGATAAAAATAATAAAGTCATTGAAGCACCTGCTGGACTACGCATTACTAATAATAAACTTTATGTTACAGACATTAAAAAAAGCTCTGTATACATCTTTAGTTTAGATGGAAAGAAAGAGTTAGAAATTAGTCAAGGCCAAAATAAAGATGATAGGATGGCTGCTCCAAATGCCATTGCATTGGACGATAACAAAAATATTTATGTCTCTGACTCTGGTAATCAACGAGTTTTAAAATTTGACAAAGAAGGAAAATATCTCGCTACGATTAATGGTTCATCAGATGGAAACGGACAATCTACTTTTGTTAATCCTCGTGGTGTGGGGGTGGATTCAAGAGGGATTTTATATGTAGTTAATAACTTAGCATCAAGTGTGTCTGGTTTTGATAAAGATGGTAAAAAGATCTTTGAATTTGGAACTATGGGTGAGGAAAACAATCAATTTTATTTACCTAATGGACTTAACATCGATGAAAACGGATTAATCTACATTACTGACACAGTTAATCAAAGAATTGCTGTTTATAACTAACTATTAGGATTTAAGGGAGGTGATGCCTTAACAATGCATCAATGTAAGTGTGGTAGATTTTAAAAAAGAAAAAGAGAGATTTAAGGGAGGTTTTTTAAATGAGTAAGGTTAAATTAAGCTTTTCATTCTTGCTAACCCTTTTATTAGTTGGAATGTTTAGCGTAGTGGCTTTTGCAGCTGCTCCATCTGCTCCTTCTGTGAAGTATTTCGATTGGAAAAACGGAAATATTCACGTAGGCTGGACTTGGACAGCAGCAAGTGGTGGTGCAACAAATGTTACTTATAAAATCTTTGTTGATGGAGATACAGCCGGAATTGATGTTCCTGTCGCAAGTGGTAATTCTTATGTAGCGACTGGACTAACTTCAACAGATAACCACACTTTTCAAGTAGCTGCAACAACTACAGATGGCATATCTGGTAAGTCAACATTAGTTACTGTTGTACCAGAAAAAGCAAATAATGAAGCAATGGTTGGTCTTGATGGAAAACCTATTCCTGAAGGGGAAGTAGATAACGGCATAAATAACGCACATAAAACTGGTGTGGGTCAAGTAGTTAAAAACCCTGGTAATCAATTAGATAATGCAGGAAAAATAGGTGCACACAAATTACACGGTTCTTACCAAAACAACACAAACTCTTGTGCAAGCTGTCATCAAACACATACAGCGGCTTCCAGCGGTTTGTTATTCAAAAATGGTGCTTACAACACGTGTACTGCTTGTCATGACGGTACTTTAGGATTCTACAATGTCTTCGGAACTTCAAATGCAGAAGACATGGGTGCTGGTACATTTGGTGGTACACATGATGGAAATATGTCAGTTCATATGGCTACTGGTGCTTTAGAAATTAGTGCAGCACCTGGTTCTAACGCAAAAGTGGGCACAACGTGGTCGGCAGAATTCACTTGTGCAAGCTGTCATGATCCACACGGTTCTTACTCTGATCGTTTACTTTCTGTCAACCCTAACGGCATGGCAACTGTTGAAAGGAAATCTGTTAATAGCACAGTTTATGGTAACAAGTTAATGGAAGTTTCTGTCTATGAAACAATGCCTACAGCTAATATTTCTGCAACTAATTTAAACGATTATGCTTTTAAAGATATTACTATCAGTGCTGCAGATATTGCTGCTCCTGTCTTTGATACCGCTACGCCACCTAAAATTATTACTCCTGCTGGATATTATTACAATACTGGTCTAAAAGTAGGGGACAGAGTACTTCAGCTTCAAAGATACATTGGTTCATGGCAAAATGCTCCTGGGGTATATTTAACAAAGCAAGGTATCAATAATACATCTTACTGGCCGAAATTGTACAAAGATACTACTTTAGTTTGGCCACCTGCTGTTCCTACATCTGAACCTGGCAAAACCACTGTAGCAAATGCAAACAAACAAGATGCAACTGATGGAAAATATTGGTTCAATAATAGTAAAGCATTTTACAAGGTACCAGGTACAAAAGGTGATGGTACTATAAATAAAATTACAGAAGTTCAAAAAGCTTACGTTGTTCAATTAGGATATTTACCTTCTGGTCAAAATAAACTGGGTGGAGTTGTAAATCCTGCTGCAAATGGATATCAACCATTAGTAACTGATAACAATTACCTAACTACAACTGGAAAAGGTATTCAAATGAATGAATGGTGTGGAGCTTGTCACGTTGATTACTTCACACGCACGAAAACAAACACTGGTGTCGATGGAAACTATAATCACCATACAATGAGTGATTCCTACAACTGTGAACGCTGTCACTATGCCCACGGTACAGATGCAAAAATCATGAGAGATGCTCAAGGTAGTACACTTGAAGATTTAACTGCTACAGGTGGAAAATTTGTTGGTAATCAAGTTAAAGCAATCGAGTACTTGAAAGATCAAAACGATTCTTCTGCCCTAAAACGTTTCACAAACATGGCTGTATGTTATGGATGTCACACTTCTTCACATGCTGAAGGATTCATCAATAACAATGAATATAACACTACAGATTCAAATAATGGTTTCCAATCTGGAAGTGTAACAAAAGGTCAAAAATTAATTCCATGGGGTAACTAAAAAAGCTACCAAATAGCCCCACTATTTGATAGCCCGAAACGATTATAGCAATAAAAAGAGCAAGGTAATGATGTGCTTCTAGCATATTGTTACCTTGTTTATTATTTTACATATATTCATATTTTTATCAAAAGCTCATTCACAAATTTGTCAATTAATACTCACAATTTATCTATTCAATCTAATGTAGATTAAGACTATATTTATAATAGAAACTTTATTATTTTGTATTATTAATATTAATTAATTTATTCATTATATAAGTGAATTTGCTGACTATACAAACTATTTATTATTTCTCAAGTCAAAATATTTCTGTCAAAAAAAGAAAAAGTGGTGACCAACTATGAGAATTACCAAGTTAATAAAAGTAATATTAATAAATAGTCTCTTCCTATTTTTTTCAATAGGTTTAACCCTTTTTGTTTTTCCTGAAATTGGTATTGAGGCAGCGTCTGATCCCCCTAAACTGTTGATTCACTCACCTCAAAATAGCTCAAAACTAAATGAATTGAATGTTAGTTTTAATGGAACAGTTATAAATATAGAAAGTGCTATAGATGACTTGAAAATATTCATATATTTTGATTCGAATCCCGAACCTATTATAATTAACGTTTATTCAGAAAATTGGACATTTGTAAAAGAATTATATGATGGTACTCATGTCGTTAAGTTTGAATTAAAAGATGGTCAAGATATAATAGGTAACCAAGAAATCAGTTTTTTTGTAGTTGGTGCTCATGGAAACTATTCAACAAATACTCAAGCATGTGCAAATTGCCATAATACCCACACAGCGTCGTCAGGAAAAGGATTAAACGGTGGATCAGCTTCCAAGAAAAACGCATCCAATATGTGTATGGCTTGTCATGATGGTACAACTAATGCGCCAATAATAGATGAATTTAATCAGCACAATCTACATCAACAAATTGATGTTGAAAAGGGTAGAATAGGGTCATGTACTGGATGTCATGACCCACACATTGATAGAACCCTAGAAAATCCTTTTAGACTTAAAGAAATAAATTGCGAGGCATGTCCTGAAGATAAAGATAGTGAAATAATAATAAATATTTCTCATTATAGAACCTTATACTATAAAAAGGGGGATACAGCTATTGGAACAGCTGATGATTATTCTTTCTGTTTTCAGTGTCATAACGGAGTGAATAGTAACATTGAACAATATTATAATTCTCCAGCCATCATAACTAAATCTGGTCATAATGTTGATGCAGAGAATGAAAGTCCCTTAAATGGTCAAATGCCATGCTCTGATTGCCATGATACTCATGGATCTAGTAATATCAAGGCATTAAAGAAAAAACTTGGTGATGAAACTAGGAATGATGATTTTGAAACGAGTTCAAATTGGTCAATAGCTGATGAACGAAACTTCTGTTTAAAATGTCATAATGGCAACACAGAAATGTACGGTAAGAATGTAACTTTTTCGGATAAAAATCTAGAGGGAACTTCTGTTAGTGGTCATGAATTAGATAACAATCAGGCGTGTTCCGATTGCCATGGTGACGGTAGTAGTGAATTCTTAGAACGCTCAAAGAGTGCGGCACATGCACCAATAAAGGGAGTGGCCGGCCCTATACCATATCTCCCGCCAACACCACCTCCAAATTAAAAGTTTGGAGGTATTTTTTATGGATAAAACCCGAATCCTCAACACAACCTATATCTAAAATCATAAATTTAAATCAACGCTTTAACACGTTACTCAAAGGATATTTACACACACTTTATCCCATGCTATACTCACTCTCGGTTAATAATGTAACTGCGCTACCTAAGCGCAACCGAAACAAAAGGGGATAACCATAAATGAAAAGAAAACGGACGAATAAACCCAATCTAAAAATAGAAATCATATCTGAGTATGTATACATACTACTAGGCTCGGCAATCATCGCCATAGGCTTCAACGTCTTCCTACTACCTAACAGCATCGCCTCAGGAGGCGTAAGCGGGATCAGTACAATCCTAAAATCAACACTAGGCTGGGAACCAGCATTCGTTCAATGGTCCTTCAACATCCCATTGTTCATTGCAGGCGTCCTGGTCCTTGGAAAGCAATTCGGAATTAAAACCTTGGTAGGTACGATTTTCCTTCCGTTTGTCGTTTTTTTCTCAAATGACCTTGAACCATGGACTAACGACCCCCTACTAGGTGCCCTGTTTGGAGGGATATCGGTCGGGCTGGGTCTTGGCATTGTTTTTCGTGGAAACGCATCAACTGGCGGAACTGACCTTGCCGCGCAAATCATCCATAAATATACAGGCTTAACACTCGGAACATGTGTAGCAATTATTGACGGTCTTATTGTCTTAACAGCAGCCATCGTTTTCGACATAGAAAGAGGCCTTTATGCTTTAATTGCACTTTACGTAACAACAAAAACAATCGATTTAGTCCAAATCGGATTTGGCCGCTCCAAGATGACTTTGATTATTTCTAATCGTCAAGCAGAAATTCAAGAAGGAATTTTGAATAAAATCGACCGTGGTGTGACAAAACTAAGTGCATATGGCGGTTATACGGATCATGAACGACCCGTTGTTATGTGTGTAGTGGATCAAACGGAGTTCACAAAATTGAAACAATTAGTGAAAACCATTGATCCGACTGCATTTATCATCGTTATGGACGCTTCTGAGGTGTTGGGGGAGGGTTTCAAACGTGCGTAACATTGCTATAATGTTAAGTGCTATGCCATATTTTAACTTAGGGGGTAAATCTTGTGAAAAAGAAGCTTCTTGCATTATTAATGGGAACAGGATTAGTTTTAGCTGCTTGTGGGGGCGGCGGAGATGATCAAGCAACTGGTGGGGACACTGTAGACGCTGAAAAAATTGCAGCTCAGAAATGCTCTACTTGCCACGGACAAAATCTTGAAGGCGGCGGCGCTCCTAAAATTAGTAACGTTGGTTCCCGCTATTCTAAAGAAGAAATTGAAAATATCATCTTAAATGGTAAAGGCGGCATGCCTGGTGGAATCATTAAAGGTGAGGAAGCATCTGCTGTTGCTGAATGGTTAGCTTCTAAAAAATAATAGTTAAAACCAAAAACGCCTCTCTTCATATGTGAGAGCGTTTTTTATTTTGAAAAGTTTTTTTGAAGCATAAAAAGCTTACTTCAGAAAGAGAAGATAGACCTATTTTACACTTGTGTTTCTTGGTATTAAGAGTAATCTTAACCGTTTTTCGACATTATTGAAAAGAAACTGTAATATATTTGGCGGTTTTTTTGTCAGATTATGATGTTATAATAGGGAAGGGCAAAATAATGCTTATTTATTTGTCGATTTGTTTTCTAATCAAATAATAATTTGTCGAAACAAAAATACTTAGTACCCATAAGGTGATTAATAATGATAGAAATGCAAGATGTTTATAAACAATATCCGAACGGGGTCAGAGCCGTTAACGGTATAGATGTTCATATAAAGCAAGGTGAATTTGTATATGTCGTAGGTCCTAGTGGAGCAGGAAAATCGACATTTATTAAAATGATGTATCGGGAGGAAGTTCCGACATCTGGCAATATTATAATCAATGGCGTCAACCTATCAAAGTTGAGACCGAAAAAGGTACCTCTTTTACGACGAAACATAGGTGTCGTCTTCCAAGATTTTAAATTACTTCCTAAGTTAACTGTTTATGAAAATGTAGCTTTTACCCTAGAGGTTATTGAAGAAAGCCCGAAGTATATTAAAAAAGCAGTCATGGAAACCCTAGAGCTTGTTAATTTAAAACATAAAGCGCGTGTATTTCCAACCGAGCTTTCTGGTGGAGAACAGCAACGGATTTCGATTGCTCGCTCCATCGTGAATTCTCCCAAGGTCGTGATTGCGGACGAGCCTACAGGGAACTTAGATCCAGAGACTTCATGGGAGATCATGAAAATATTTGAAGAAATTAACACTAGAGGAACAACAGTAGTGATGGCAACACACAACCGAGAAATCGTCAACACAATTAAAAACCGCGTTATTGCTATCGAGGGTGGAAGAATTGTCCGTGACGAGCTAAGAGGTGATTACGGCTATGAAAATTAGAACTCTTGGCCGTCACACACGAGAAAGCTTTAAAAGTTTGGCTCGAAATGGCTGGATGACCTTTGCATCTGTAAGTGCTGTGACCGTAACCCTCATCTTAGTTGGAGTTTTTTTCGTCATTATGATGAATTTAAATCAAGTAGCAAAAAACATTGAGGAAGATGTTATTATTCGCGTTCATATCGATGTTGCTGCTAATGAACAAGATCAACAGGCTTTAAAGAAACAGATTAATGACATATCGGAAGTGAAATCAATCCTTTTTTCCTCAAAAGAAACCGAACTTAACAATATGATTACGAGCATGGGGGAAGAGGGAAAAGCCTTTAGGCTTATTGAACAGGAAAACCCGTTGAACGACGTATTTATTGTAAAAACGAAAAAGCCTACTGACACAATGACGGTAGCTAAGCAAATTGAAAAAATGGAATACGCTTCTAAAGTGAAATATGGACAAGGCCATGTAGAAAAGCTATTTAAATTCATCAGTGCTAGCAGGAATGTTGGCTTAGCTTTAATTATCGGATTATTATTTACGGCGATGTTCCTCATTTCAAATACGATTCGAATTACGATTGTTGCGAGAAGAAGAGAAATTCAAATTATGAGATTAGTGGGGGCAACAAATGCCTTTATTCGTTGGCCGTTTTTCCTTGAAGGCTTATGGTTAGGAATTCTTGGTGCCGTGGTCCCGATTATGCTTATTTCGAGCTCTTACTTTTATGCTTACGACTATTTAGCACCAAAGCTAGAGGGTAATTTTATTCAATTGCTAGCTTACAAACCATTTATCTACCAAGTTTCAGGATTGCTCATTTTAATGGGAGCGTTCATTGGAATGTGGGGGAGTATGATGTCGATAAGAAAGTTCTTAAAAATATAAAAAATCGAATGACTCCCTGGAGAAAGTTTTTCTGCAGGGGGATTTCGTCTAAATAAACATCCACGATTTACCTGTACAACTGAGAAAGTAGAGCCCTTTTCGCTATGCAACATTTTTAAGCCTAAGATTTTAATCGTAAAAATCCAAGTGCCGATTTTTACTTACTATCAAATAGCAAAAAAGTTTTCGAAAAGAGCCAAGTGGAAAGGAGAAATCGAAAATGAACAAACAATCCGTAAAAATGCTAGTCATTGCGGCTATGATCGGTTTTGGTAGCTTATTTACCGCAACGTCAATTGATACAGTGCTAGCTAGCAAACTATCAGACTTGAAAAATCAAAAAGATCAAATCTCTAATGAACGTGATGGAGTAGATTCGGAAATCGATGCTGCAAAGAAGCAAATTAATCAAATAAAGATGGAACAAAATGAGGTCCGTAATCAAATCGAACGGTTTGATTTGGCGATTAATGATACTTCCAATAAAATTAGCGGGAAAAATTTCCATATTGACAATACGAAGAAGGATATCGGCATTTTAAAAGTCGAAATCAAAGAACTGGAAGAGCGAATTGCGAAGCGAAATGAGCTATTAAAGGATCGTGCCCGAAACTTTCAAGAAACCGGTGGAGCGATAAGTTACATAGACGTTCTAATGGGGGCGCAGTCGTTTAGTGATTTTATCGACCGCTTTAGTGCTGTCGCAACCATTATGGAGGCAGACCAGGATATTTTACGTAAACATACAGAAGATAAAGAACTTTTAGAGAAAAAGAAGGTAGAAGTAGAAACAAAGCTTGCTAATCTCGTAAAAATGCGTAAAGAACTAGAAACATTGAAAGCTAGTTTACATGCGAAAAAGGCAGAACAAAATAAATTATTGGCTAAGCTTGAAGTACAGGAAGAAGAAATTCATGAGCATAAATTAGCTGCTGAAGAGCAAGCGGCTATCCTTGCAGCGCAAGAATCTGCCATTAAAAAAGCCATACAAATGGAACAAAAACGTATAGCTGAAGAAGAAGAGAGAAGACGTAGAGAAGCAGAGGCAGCAAAAAATAATGCGAACCAAGGTGGAGGTAGTCACACAACACCACCAGTTTCGGATGGAAGCTTTACTAAGCCTGCACAAGGTACTTTCACTTCAGGGTTTGGACATCGTTGGGGAAGATTCCATTACGGTGTGGATATCGCAAACCGAAGTGATGTTCCGATTGTTGCCGCTGCAAGCGGAGTGGTTATCCAATCCTATTATTCTAGCAGCTATGGAAATGTAATTTTCATTGCCCATTCGATTAATGGACAAATCTTTACCTCCGTCTATGCACATATGAGCAGTCGTCACGTCGGAGAAGGTGCTGTTGTATCCAAAGGCCAACAAATTGGAATTATGGGTAATACGGGTGACTCACAAGGGCAACATTTACACTTCGAGCTGCATAGAGGACCATGGAACGATGCGAAATCAAACGCAGTCAATCCTTTAAGTTACGTACCTATTTAAAACTCCAAACACAACTTATCAAATTGTTTAATTTGATAAGTTGTGTTTTTTTAAGGTCTAGAAGAGAAAGTTCTGCTCGTACCGCCTTCTTTATCCATTTAGATATGGTGATAGCTTCTCAATCGCTTCAGTAAGCTTTTGACTATTTCTTTTATACATTTTCTTTGCGCCTTCAGAATCGGTCCCTAAGGAAAAAAGCTCCAAGTCAGCCTGGCACTTTTTGAGCAGTGCCATTACCTGTGGGCGCTCCTGCGGCGAAGGGACTTGAATTTTATCATCATATAAGTCGACCGTTAACTCGCCAAATGAATCAACCTGCCCTAAAAATACATTATCGATAGTGACACCAAGCTTCTGTAATTCAATGTTAAGCCATGCACGATTTTTCCCTGATTTAGCTAACGGATCATTGAGAACTTTCCCATCCATTATAATCGTTTGTGGTACTTTTTCATCTGCTACAGTTAGCTGAAGATCTTTAGGAGTTAAAGGTCTATTTTCCTTTTTTAATAACACACTTAGATCTCCTGTGGGCTCTAACACGGCAAACTCAACATCAGCCACCCGAAAAACATTTTGACGTCGCAGTAACGATCCTAATTCATCCGTTGAATAGCGCTCCTTTTTTAGGTTATCCTCTTGGATTTTTCCATCTTCAATAAAAACAGTGCCACGCCCTTCTACGATGTCTCTGAATTTTTTACTTTTTAAAGCAGTAAAGTCAACTAAAACAGCCGTTAATCCAAAAATAAGAATGGACATTATGCCATAAGAAATATTACTTTCAAGCCCTGTAATGACCTCAGCCGCGATACTCCCGACAGTAATACCTGAGACATATTCAAAAAAGGTAATTTGTGAAATTTGTTTTTTCCCTACTATTTTCGTAATTAAAAATAGGATAAGGATGAATAAAAAGGACCGGAAAATAATATCAATTGGATCTGCCAATTCCATCACCATCACCTGCTACTATCTAAGTTTTTTTATATTGTGGTTCCTCAAGTTCTAGCTCTGTAATTCGGGTTTGTAAATCCTTTTTAATCTCCTCCATCAGCATCATCGATTCATGCAGAACAACTCTGGCTTTTTCATCCTGAAAATTTAATGCAAACAGTGATAGTTGAGCTTCTATTCCTTTAATCGTTGAAAGACATTGATTTACATTGGCTGCAACCGTCATTTTTATCAACTTCCTAAGAATAAAATTTTAAAAAATCGAAAAGGGTTGGCTAGGAGCCAACCGAATTAGGTATAACCAGACCAGGTATCATCTGGTGAAAATAATCAATACCTGGTCAGCTAATTATTATTGTTTATACTGAGGTTCTTCTTGTTCAATTTCTTGCAGACGAGGTTCAATCGTGTCAATAATCGCCTGTGTTTGTTGTGCTGCCGTTTGATATAATTGCTTTGCTGATTGATTTTCTGTCGATAAGGAGAATGTTTCTAAACTTGCTTGAGCACTTTTTAATCCAGCTAATGTTGTTTTTACATCAGATGCAACTGTCATATGGATAATACCTTCCTTCAAAAAAGTTTATTAACTACTTTAAGTAGTATTGCACTATTGTTTATTAAATATGAGGTTACAAATACTGGAATTTAAAATGGCGAATTTATCACTTTTAGAATAACTCGTCCATTTTAATCATATATGTTAATAATCGAGACATACGTCTTACATTTTCGGCTACATACCTAAGGAAATTGGTTGTGTCGTGACGAATAGAGAGAAACAGCCTAAGGGAGCATTTCAGGAGGAGGAAAACGATGAATCGTAAATGGCTAGCGATACTTATGTCTGGCTCGCTCATTACCGGTGCAGGTGGAACGTATATCGGAATGAAGTGGCTGGATTACAAGTCCCCATCAGAGCTAGAGCAACATACCGGTAAATTACCTGGGGTAACTTTAACGGAAGGGACCAATCATACAACTTTAGCAAAGGTAGAACAGGCATATGACCTTATCCTGCAGCGTTATGTAGAAAAGGTTGGTGAAAAACAACTGATAGAAGGGGCCATTAAAGGTATGCTTACCACATTAGATGACCCGTATTCGGTATACATGGATCAAAATACCGCCAAGCAGTTTTCCGATTCTCTAGATTCTTCTTTTGAAGGAATAGGGGCTGAGGTAAGTGAATCCGATGGAAAAATCATCATTGTATCTCCATTTAAAAATTCGCCAGCGGAAAAAGCAGGTGTGAAGCCAAATGATCAAATCATTAAAGTAGATGATACTTCTGTCGAAGGACTGGATTTATATGAAGCGACTTTAAAAATTCGAGGCAAAAAAGGAACAACCGTAAAATTAGAAATTTTAAGATCTGGATTAAAGGAACCGATTACAGTAAACATTAAGCGTGATGAAATTCCAGTTGAAACAGTTCATTCAGCTGTCAAAATGGAAAATGGTGAAAAAATTGGCTACTTAGAGCTTACCTCTTTTTCTGAAAATACAGCTGAAGATTTTAAAAAGCAGCTAAAGGAATTAGAGAAGGATGAAATTGAGGGACTAGTAATAGATGTGCGTGGCAATCCTGGTGGATTATTATCCAGTGTCGAGGAAATTTTAAAAGAGCTTGTTACAGAAAAAAAGCCTTATGTGCAGATTGAAATGCGTGATGGTGAGAAAAAGCGCTATTTTTCTTCGTTAAAGAGAGAAAAGGATTATCCAATTGTCGTGCTTGTGGATAAAGGAAGTGCTTCTGCATCGGAGATTTTGGCTGGCGCTTTAAAGGAAGCACAAGGTTATCAGGTGATTGGGGAAACAACATTTGGAAAAGGCACAGTCCAGCAAGCAGTGCCGATGGGCGATGGTAGCAATATCAAACTGACGTTGTTTAAATGGTTAACCCCAGATGGGAACTGGATTCACAAGCAGGGTGTCAAACCTGATATTGAAGTGAAACAATCAGAGTTATATCAGGCACATCCGCTCCAAATAGAGAAGCCGTTGAAAATTGACATGAATAATGAGCAGGTGAAAAATGCTCAGACGATATTAAAAGGATTAGGCTATGACCCAGGACGCTTGGACGGTTACTTTAACAGCCGGACGGAGCTCTCTGTTAAAGCCTTCCAACGTCAGCATACATTAAATCCTACGGGTGAAATTGACAAGAAAACAGCGGAATCACTTGAAGCAGAAGTCATTAAAGCGGTTCGCAAAGAAGAAAACGACTTACAGCTTCAAACAGCCTTAAAACTAGCCGCAGTCGCAGCATCAGACCTAAAATAACCAAACACAAAAAAGCATCGAAGCCAGACTTCAATGCTTTTTTGCGTTGCAGTGCTGAGGGACAGTCCCCGAGTACTTCAACGCATTAAAGCCTTTACTACTATATCTATTGTCGACTGTCCTCCAATTATTTGGTAGAATAGGAATTAATAGATTTGTAGGGATTTTTGATAAAGAGAGAAGGTGGATGGGTATGGAGATGGTTCAGGATTGGCTGTGGGCTTTGCTTGGTGGCGTGGGAAAGATGTTTTGGAATCCGTTATTCTATTATTTGTTCTTTTTAGCGGCGGTACTTGGAGTTGCACGTGTTAAGAGGGAGAGAAGAAATTTCCACGTACGTGTACAAGATGCTTACTTTGAGCTCCGTCAGCTTTTTCCACTAGGAGTTGTCCTTGGACTTGTTGCCTCTATCGTAACGATAGCAGTTGGTCTAGTCATTCCCCTTGGGGCAGTCTTGCTATTCGTGTTGTTCTCGTTCTTATTGAGTGCAACCACAAAGATAAGAGTGCTCTCACCAGCCTATATTATTGGGGCAAGTTTTTTTGCATTAATTTTTGCTGCTGGAAGAACTCTACCTATCCCATTTTTCTCAAATGCATTCGTGGGCTTAGATGAAAAAATCTACCCAGCCATCGGTATTTTCTTGACCACCCTCATCATTATAGAGGGAATATTAATTGTCCGGAATGGTTCAACTGCTACCTCGCCGAAGCTATTAAAAAGTAAACGTGGACAATGGGTTGGGATCCATGAAGCAAAACGAATTTGGGCCGTCCCAATGTTGCTTCTTATTCCAGGTGAATCACTTTCACTCCCCTTTGACTGGTGGCCGATATTTTCCATTGGTGGAGAATCCTATTCCATATTACTAGTACCTTTTGCAATTGGTTTTCATCAGCAAATTCTGGCTCAGCTCCCGAAAGAGGCTGTCAAACGTTTAGGTAAAAAAGTAATTAAACTAGGAGTGGTCACAACGGCTTTAGCCATCACTGGTTTTTGGTTTCCGCTAGCAACAATCATTGTGGTAGCATTAGCTATGATTGGTCGTGAAGCCATTACGATACAACAGCGAGTTTCAGAAGAAAATGCACCTGTTTATTTTTCGAAGAGAGACAATGGTGTGATGATTTTAGATGTGTTACCTGATTCACCAGCTGAAAAGATGGGGCTGAAGGTAGGGGAATTAATTACTAAAGTTAACGGAACAAAGGTTTACAATGAATCTCATTTTTATGAAGGCTTAGTTCGGAATCGAGCCCAATGTAAGCTAGAGGTCATCGACATTAACGGACAAATTCGTTTTGTTGGACGGGCATTATATGAAGGCGAGCACCATGAACTCGGTGTCCTATTTGTATCTGATCAGGAAAAATGGGGAAATGAGGCAGTGTAACAATCATTCGTTTTTGCTACTGACTAATGAAATCAAATAAGGCTGATTCGAAGTTGCCAACAAGGGCAGCAGGAATCAGTCTTATTATTTTTTGAAAATTAAACTTATTAACATGGATATCAACAGGTTTTTGTGGATATCTCTGGTTATCAACAGTTATTCTAGTAGTTTAAGTCTATTGTCCACAGGAAAGTTAACGTTATCCACGTATCATTAATACTTACCCACAAAAATCTGTCGATTATCCACATACTTATCCACGCATTATTAGTAAACTATTATGAAGTTACTAATTCTTTATTAGAAATGGAGGTTTTTAAGATAATTTCAAAAGTGGTTCCTTGGTTTATTTCACTTTGGACCTTAAGTTCCCCTAGATGATTTTCAATAATTTTATAGCAAACCATCAAGCCTAAGCCAGTGCCGTGATCCTTAGTGGTGTAGAAGGGTTCACCGAGCTTATCAAGCATTTCTTTTGAAATTCCATTTCCTTCGTCCGTTACTCTAATATACAGATGATTCTCATCGTGCATCCCTGTTTCCACCGTTATCGTGCCTCCGTTTGGCATTGCTTCAATCGCATTTTTGATTAAATTAATAATAACCTGCTTTAATTGGTTTTCTTCGCAGGATATAGTAGGAAGCTCATCGGCTAGTTTATGGTCAAGATGAATATTATTGATAATCGCTTGTGTGCCAATTAAGGTTAAAACGTGTCGAATAATTTGATTAATATCTCTGTCATTGAATTGAACCATATGTGGCTTAGCTAAAATTAAAAATTCGCCAACAATTAAATTAATTCGATCCAGTTCCGAGAGCATAATACCACAATAATCCTTATTATCCTCTGATTTATATTGTAGCAGCTGAATAAAACCTCTTAATGAGGTGAGAGGGTTACGAATTTCATGAGCAATTCCCGCAGCAAGCTGTCCGACTAAGGAAAGCTTGTCGGATTTTCTAATTAACTCGTCCGTTTGATTTTTAATAGCGGTAATGTCACGTACAATCGTTAAAATAGCAGGTTTGCCTTGGTATTTGATCGCTATTCCGGTTGTCTCGATATCGAAAACCTCTTGATTTAGGTTGGAAATTTTTATTTGAAAGGGAGTAGTTGATTTTTCAGACAAAAAAGTTGCGTCAATTCGGTCTCTAATTGCATTATGGTAGTCTGGTTTGACAAACTGAAAAATCGATTTATCCTTTAAGTCTTTTATATTTTTTGCTCCGATTAACCTGAGCCCTTCTTGATTAATAAAGACCATCACACCTTCTTGATGGATGAATAACGGGTTAGGTAGCAAGCTTAATAACAGCTGATTGTTTTTTTCACTTTCCTGTAATTCTCCTTTTTTCTTATACAAATATCTAATTAGATAGGCAAATAATGAATAGAAAATGGTATTAATTACAAGTCCTACGACACTACCTTTAATAAAATACAAAGACAAACTATCCTGATAGGTTAATAGTAAACTAGTAAAAACCCCGCCAACAAGGACAATTGTAAATGGATTTGGAAAAAGAAAGGCAGCGACGATTAGGAAATTGTTTGCAAGTGAAAGAAGGGTAAAGAAATCCATTTTAGCAAAAATGGTAATAAGGGTGAAAAGTAGTATGGAAGCGGATATGAAAGGATAGAATACAAGAGTTCTTTTTTTAAAAAAGGATGATAACAAAAAGACAATTAAAAAAGTGATGGCCAAAAGTCTATGATTCATCGAATTCATTTCAAAAAAGACACGAATCCCAATGAAGACACAAAAAATGTGCAGGATTAATGTACCATTAGTCTCCGTTACATAGTTTAGATATTGTAAGATTTTTGACCTTTGATCCACTTTTTCCACTCCTAATCCCTTAATGCGCCAAACATAAATTGACAAAATTTTTCCTAATTATACTTTAGTTTTCTCAATTTTTCCATTGTTGTAAAAAAAATATTGACACTCAAACCTGTATTTGAATATTATATATTCAAACGAACATTTGAACAATAATGTAGGAGTAGTCCATCAAATTAATTGAGGTGATAGCGTTGAAAGACTTAAATATGTGTGAAGTCAACTGCGTTGATGAAGATAAAGTAGCATCTATTCAAAAGAAGCTAAATTCAAACTGTATAATCGATGTGGCAAAGCTATTTAAAGCATTATCAGACGAAACGAGAATGAAGATTGCCTATGCACTTTCGCTAGAAAAGGAGCTTTGTGTCTGTGATGTCGCAAATATTGTAGGTGCTACAACAGCCACTGCATCACATCACTTAAGACATTTACATCACTTAGGGCTCGCTAAATTTCGCAAAGAAGGAAAACTCGTTTACTATTCCTTAGATGATGAACACGTTCGCCAGCTCATTGACCTAGCCTTTACCCATCATGAACATCTGCACCACCCGGCACAGACCAAACAATAAATTCGCTCTACCGCATTAAAGCACTGGGGGACTGTCCCCCGTCTATGCACCGCGTTAAAGCGTCGATAACAAAGGGAGGAATATTTTATGGGTCACCATCATCACCATTCGCATGATCACGGTCATGGTCATGGCCATCACCACCATCATTCAACGAACAAAACTGCACTATTTTGGTCGTTTTTATTAATTAGTTCCTTTATGATCGTTGAAGTGATTGGAGGAGTTCTTACAAATAGCTTAGCCTTATTGTCAGATGCTGGACATATGCTAAGTGATGCAGTAGCGTTAGGATTAAGTTTTTTTGCTTTGAAATTAGGAGAAAAACAAGTAACGAAAAATAAAACCTATGGATTTAAACGGTTTGAAATTATTGCTGCCGCACTGAATGGTTTGACATTAATTCTAATTGCCCTATATATATCCTTTGAAGCCTATCACCGCTTCTTAGCCCCGCCATCCGTTCAAAGTACGGGCATGCTCGTCATTTCTTCGATTGGACTGATTGTCAACATCGTCGCAGCAATGATTTTGATGAAGGGCGATAAAGAGAACTTAAATGTTCGTAGCGCTTTGCTTCACGTCTTTGGAGATATGCTTGGATCCTTTGGTGCAATTATCGCGGCCATTCTTATTATGGTTTTTGGCTGGGGCTGGGCGGATCCATTGGCTAGCGTAATTGTAGCAGCTCTCGTTTTAGTCAGCGGCTATCGCGTCACAAAGGAATCTTTCCACGTATTAATGGAAGGGGCTCCAACACAGCTTGATATCGATAAAGTTAAAGAAGCCCTGTTGAAAATTCCCGCAGTCAATGAGCTTCATGATCTGCACATTTGGACGATCACATCGGGATATCCTGTTTTAAGCTGTCACTTAGCCATTACAGAAATAGGGAATCATGATGATGTTTTAAAAAGAGCCCAAAAGCTACTTCATGATGATTTTGGGATTGAACATAGCACCATTCAAGTGGAACGAGCAGAAAATGGCTGCCCAAATCCTCATGGGTCGTGTAACTAGAAGAATATAGAATCTTTTTTAGATATGGCTGTTTTCGCACATATTGATGCTTTTCGAACATTGTCTTAACCCGTATTTATTAAGGCTTCGGGGCATCTTTTCGTCATTGTAATAAGTTAGCCTGTGTTATTTCTTTGTTTTGTTTGTCTTTAAGAAATAATAGCAACAAAGTTTACGAAAAGAGCCTTAGAAACTCACTTTCAACTATAGTTAAAATAGTTTTAACGCCTATAACTATAGAAATTCAAATGCCAATTTAGGAGTAGGATCATGATTGAAATTATTCGTCATTTATCTGGTTTATTTCTTCCAGGATTTCTTGTTATCTTTTTTACTCGTGTAACCTATAATCGGGTCATTGGACTTGTCTTAACGGTTGCTCTCATTGCCGCATCAGTATATAAGGGCTATACGAATACACCTTCACTAATTATCGTAGATTCCTTCTCCTTAACAGTTGGATTTTGGCTTGCAGCTAAAATGAAGCCGAAAACGAGACGAGATGCATAAAAGGGCCTGTCGAGTTCAATCGCCAGGCTCTTCTCTTTAATAAAAAAATCCCTCTTACCTACTTCAATTCAAAAAAAAAACGAATATCAGTTCGCATAATGTTGGTTTGTTTTGGATGCTTTGTGGTAAAATGATGATAGAATCTTAATTAAACTGTACTGGAGGCTTATTCGTTGAAAGACCAGTTTGAACTTGTGTCAAAGTATTCCCCAGCAGGAGATCAGCCTGAAGCAATAAAGAGAATCCTGGAAGGTCTTCGTGAAGGCAAACGCCATCAAACGTTGCTTGGTGCAACCGGAACGGGGAAAACATTCACTGTTTCTAATGTTATCCAGGAAATTAATAAGCCAACCTTGATTATTGCCCACAATAAAACATTAGCAGGACAATTATATAGCGAGTTTAAAGAATTCTTTCCAAACAATGCAGTCGAATATTTTGTTAGCTATTACGATTATTTTCAACCAGAGGCCTATGTACCATCAACAGACACCTTTATCGAAAAGGATTCTAGTGTCAATGATGAAATTGACAAGCTGCGCCACTCAGCCACTTCCTCTTTACTTGAGCGAAGAGATGTTATCGTTATTGCTAGTGTTTCCTGTATTTACGGATTAGGTTCTCCTGAAGAATACCGGGAAATGGTTCTATCCTTACGAACTGGAATGGAAGTGGAACGTAACCAGCTTTTACATAAACTTGTTGATATCCAATATGAACGTAACGATATTGATTTTAAACGTGGAACATTTCGTGTTCGTGGAGATGTGGTCGAAATTTTCCCTGTTTCACGCGATGAGCAATGCATTCGCGTGGAATTTTTTGGTGATGAAATTGATCGAATTCGTGAAGTGGATGCTTTAACGGGTGAAATTATGGGCGAACGACAACATGTAGCCATTTTCCCAGCGTCCCACTTCGTAACTAGGGAAGAAAAACTTCGAGTAGCGATTGAAAATATCGAAAAAGAACTCGAGGTACGCTTAGCTGAATTAAGAGAAAACGGAAAACTTCTGGAAGCGCAGCGTTTAGAGCAACGCACGAAATATGATTTAGAAATGATGAGAGAAATGGGCTTTTGCTCAGGGATCGAGAACTATTCCCGTCATCTCACACTTAGACCAGAAGGCTCGACACCATATACACTCATCGACTTTTTTCCAAAGGATTTTCTCATTGTCGTGGATGAATCACACGTGACGTTGCCTCAAATTCGAGGTATGTATAATGGGGATCGTGCCAGAAAAGGAGTGCTTGTGGATCACGGCTTCCGCCTTCCATCAGCTTTAGATAATCGACCATTAATCTTTAATGAGTTTGAAGATCATGTTAATCAAATCCTTTACGTTTCAGCAACACCAGGACCGTATGAATTGGAACATACTCCAGAAATGATTCCTCAGATTATTCGTCCAACGGGATTACTTGATCCAAATATTGATGTCCGTCCAATACAAGGTCAAATCGATGATCTGATTGGTGAAATTCATGACCGAGTGGCGAGAAACGAACGTGTTTTAGTCACAACGTTAACGAAAAAAATGTCAGAGGACTTAACCGACTACCTCAAGGAAATCGGTATAAAGGTGCAATATCTACATTCTGAAGTTAAAACCTTGGAGCGGATTGAAATTATCCGCGACCTTCGACTGGGAAAATATGATGTTCTAATCGGTATCAACTTACTTCGAGAAGGTCTTGATATTCCTGAAGTCTCGCTTGTGGCAATTTTAGATGCAGACAAAGAAGGCTTCTTGCGATCAGAGCGTTCACTTATTCAGACCATTGGGCGTGCTGCACGTAATTCAAATGGCCATGTAATCATGTATGCTGATAAAATGACGAACTCCATGGAGATTGCCATTCGTGAAACGAAACGTCGCCGAGAAATCCAGGAAGCGTATAACGAGAAGCACGGAATCACTCCACAAACCATTCAAAAAGGCGTTCGCGATGTCATACGAGCTACACATGCTGCCGAGGACCAAGAAGAATACAAATCAGAAAAGTCGCTTAGCAAGCTAACGAAAAAAGAGCGAGAAAAAGTAATCACCGATATGGAAAAAGAAATGAAGGAAGCAGCCAAAGCGCTTAATTTTGAACGTGCTGCAGAGCTTCGTGACCTAATATTAGAGTTAAAAGCGGAAGGATGACGAACGAATATGGCAATGGATAAACTAATTGTCAAAGGTGCCAGAGCGCATAATTTAAAAAATATTGATGTCACCATTCCGAGAGATAAGCTTGTTGTGTTAACAGGGCTTTCCGGTTCTGGAAAGTCCTCACTTGCTTTTGATACGATATATGCAGAAGGTCAAAGACGTTACGTCGAATCCCTTTCGGCGTATGCGAGGCAGTTTCTTGGACAGATGGACAAGCCAGATGTCGATGTGATTGAAGGACTTTCTCCAGCGATCTCGATCGACCAAAAAACAACAAGCCGAAATCCTCGTTCAACAGTGGGTACCGTGACAGAAATCTATGATTATTTACGTCTATTATATGCTCGTGTGGGCCGTCCAACATGTCCGACACACGGTATTGAAATAACCTCCCAAACGGTTGAGCAAATGGTGGATCGGATTTTAGAATACCCAGAAAAAACGAAGCTGCAAATCTTATCTCCGATTATTTCAGGAAGAAAAGGTGCACATGTAAAGGTTTTTGAAGATATTAAAAAGCAAGGCTATGTCCGAGTTCGCGTCAATGGCGAAATGATGGACTTAAGTGATGACATCACACTTGATAAAAATAAAAAACATTCCATAGAAGTGGTCATTGATCGTGTAGTTATTAAAGAAGGAACAGGTCCGCGGATTGCTGATTCGTTAGAAAGTGCCCTAAAATTAGGAGAGGGAAAAGTGATCATCGATGTAATCGGGGAAGAAGAGATCCTATTTAACGAAAATCATTCCTGTCCACTTTGTGATTTTTCCATAGGTGAATTAGAGCCGCGTATGTTTTCCTTCAACAGTCCATTTGGAGCTTGTCAGAGCTGTGATGGATTAGGTTCCAGACTTGAGGTTGACCCTGAGTTAGTCATTCCTAATTGGGACTTATCGTTAAAAAAACATGCCATCGCCCCATGGGAGCCGACTAGTTCACAATACTACCCACAGCTGCTGGAAGCAGTTTGTAATCATTATGGAATTGACATGGACATCCCAGTGAAAGAGATTCCGAAAAATCTCCTTGATAAAGTCCTGCATGGGTCTGATGGGGACAAGATTTTTTTCAAATATGAAAATGATTTTGGTCAAAAACGCGAAGGCTATGTCGAATTTGAAGGTGTACTCACGAACATCGAACGTCGCTTCAAAGAAACGAGTTCTGATTATATTCGAGAACAAATGGAAAAATATATGTCACAGCATGCCTGCCCAAAATGTAAAGGCTATCGTTTGAAAGAAGAAACGCTCTCGGTTTTGATTTCAGGTCAACATATCGGTAAAGTCACCGAGCTTTCAATTGAGGATTCGTATCAATTTTTTAGTCAAATCGAATTAACGGAAAAAGAAATGCAAATTTCTAAACTTATTTTTAGCGAGATTCTTGAACGTCTCGGTTTCCTCATCAATGTAGGCTTAGATTACTTGACGTTAAGTAGGGCAGCTGGAACCCTTTCTGGGGGAGAAGCTCAGCGGATTAGGTTGGCCACACAAATTGGCTCGCGTTTAACGGGAGTACTTTATATTCTAGATGAACCGTCGATTGGGCTTCACCAGCGTGATAATGATCGATTAATCGAAACATTGAAAAATATGCGAGAAATTGGTAACACCCTCATTGTCGTAGAGCATGATGAAGATACGATGATGGCTGCGGATTATTTAATCGATATTGGACCGGGTGCGGGTGTTCATGGTGGTCAAATTATTTCAGCTGGTACCCCAGAAGAAGTAATGAATGATTCTAATTCCTTAACCGGGCAATACCTTTCAGGGAAAAAATATATCCCGCTGCCACTTGAGCGCCGTAAACAAGACGGTCGAATGATTGAAATCAGAGGTGCGGTCGAAAATAACTTAAAAAAGGTAAATGTAAAGATTCCATTAGGCATATTCATTTCCGTTACCGGTGTTTCAGGCTCAGGAAAAAGTACGTTAATCAATGAGATTCTCCATAAATCATTAGCGCAGAAGCTACATCATGCAAAAACGAAACCAGGTGAGCATAAGGAAATGAGGGGACTGGACCACCTTGACAAGGTCATCGATATTGATCAATCACCAATTGGTCGAACTCCACGTTCCAATCCTGCCACTTATACAGGAGTTTTCGATGATATTCGTGATTTATTTGCCTCGACAAATGAAGCAAAAGTACGCGGCTACAAAAAAGGACGTTTTAGCTTTAATGTAAAAGGCGGACGTTGTGAAGCTTGTCGTGGAGATGGAATTATTAAAATAGAAATGCATTTCTTGCCAGATGTCTATGTTCCTTGCGAAGTTTGCCATGGTAAACGCTATAACAGAGAAACGCTAGATGTACGATACAAAGGTAAAAATATATCTGAAATTCTCGATATGACTGTGGAGGAAGCGGTCGTTTATTTTGAAAACCACCCGAAAATATCACGTAAAATGCAAACCCTTTACGATGTAGGTCTGGGCTATATTACTTTAGGCCAGCCTGCAACAACCTTGTCAGGTGGGGAAGCGCAGCGCGTTAAGCTTGCCTCAGAATTACACCGTCGTTCTAATGGAAAAACTATTTATATTTTAGATGAACCAACCACGGGACTTCATGTGGACGATATTTCGAGATTATTAGTTGTCCTCCAACGCTTAGTTGAAAATGGCGATACAGTTCTTGTAATAGAGCATAATCTTGATGTGATTAAAGCGTCCGATTATATAATCGACCTCGGCCCAGAAGGCGGAGATAAAGGTGGATCAATCGTTGCTACCGGAACACCGGAAGAAGTGGCGGAAGTCCCACAATCATACACAGGAAAATATTTAAAACCGATTTTAGTTCGTGACCGTGCTCGGATGGAAAAGGACCTTGAAGAGCTAGAGAACCATACCGCTAGAGTCTAAATTTTAAAAATAGAGCTAACCATAAGCTTCAGGTTAGTTCTTTTTTATGTTCAAAATTCTGAAACCTTCCGATAACCCTATCCGTAAATATGATTAGAAGGAGTTGATTATAGTGGACACAGATAAGGTGTTAGCGGCGTTAAGCTATTTCAGTGTACTGTTTGCAGGGATTATTTTTCCCATTATTGTTTACTTTGTCACGACAAACTCTAATGTAAAATCCCATGCCAAAAAGGCATTATTTTCACATTTAATCCCATTAATTCCAATACCAGTAGTTGGACTGATTTTCATAATAGGAATCCTAAGTGATGTAGGACAAATGATGTATTCTGCTTTTCTTTTTATTGGAGTGGGCTTAAGCATCATATTAAGTGTAGTAGTCTTAATTTGGAACATTATCAAAGGCGTAAAAGTTCTACAAAACGAATAAGCATATAGGGAGTGAATAGTTTATTCTTTTAAAAATATAAAGAGCGGAATACCGCAAATTAGAGGAGGATATCAAATGAAGCAACAACGTGCACGGATTTTGAAATTGGTTGAGGAGGGAAAGCTCTCTGTTGATGAGGCACTAACACTATTAGAAGGATTAGAGAATCATAAGGTTGTTCCAGAGAGCAAGGAGGAAAAACTCTCAGCTTTTGTTAAGTCAGATGAAGCGGAAGCAGAGACGGAGAAAAAGGATGAACCGTATTATAAATTCCAATCCGCAAAGGAAAAGGTTTTTGAATTCGTTGATTCAGCTTTTAAAAAGCTAAAGGAAATTGATATTGATTTCAATTTTGGAAAGTCGATTGAAATCGCTCATATTTTTCAACAACCAAGCACGGATTTTTCCGATTTGGACATCCATATTGCGAATGGTTCAGTTCGTCTTATTCCTTGGGACCAGGAAGAAGTTCGTGTAGAATGCCAAGCAAAAATTTATCGGGTTGAAACATTAGAAGAAGCCCGCACCATCTTCCTACAAGGGGTAGTATTTGCAATTGAAAATAATTGCTTAACCCTCCAAACGCAGCATAAATGGATGAAAGTCGAAGCCAAAGTGTTTATTCCTCAAGCGGATTATGCGAAGGTAAGGGTACGTTTGTATAATGGACCGATTTCAGCTGAAAATATGAAGGTTAAAGATTTAAAAATGGATACGGCCAATGGCAAAATTACGATAGATAATTTGCAAAGTCAAAAGGCAGAAGTGGAGACTGCAAATGGAAGTATCCAAGTGAAAAAGAGCCTTTTAGAAGAATTCGAGGCCGAAACCATCAATGGAGCTATAAAATTCGAAGGCGATCTTCAAAAGGGAAATCTTCATACGTTCAATGGGAATATCCTCTGTGCTATTTCAGGAACGACCTGCGAAACATTATCCTTAAAAGCTACTACAGGAAATATTGAACTACATGTTCCCGAAGAAATCGCCATTTCAGGGGAATTAAAATCTAATCTTGGTAATTTTAATGTGAAATTGGAAGGCATTCAAATAACTGAAGAAAAGAGTGAAATGGTTCAAAAATACCTTCGTTTTGAAACCATTAAACAAATGGAAAAAGTAGTTCAAGTGAATTCTGAAACAAAAACAGGAGCAATTCGAATTAAACCATTAGATCGTGATCAAAAGCTCTTTTAACGGGAGTTTGTTCTAACTTTAACACCTGAGCTTAATTAGAAGGAGGCATTATTTTTCATGCGGTGGCTCATTAGTATCATTATCAATGCAGTATTATTTATGGCATTAGCAGGCTTTTTTCAGGATTCCTTCTATATATCAGGCTTTGGAGCTGCCATAATCGGAAGTTTTATTTTATCCATTTTAAACGTATTAGTTCGCCCATTACTAATCATCTTAACCTTACCATTCACAATTTTGACATTAGGTTTTTTTCTATTCGTTATCAATGCCATTACCCTATTACTAACAGATAATATGATGGGAGACGCTTTTGAACTATCAGGATTTGGAATGGCCCTTATCATTTCAGTCATCATGTCGATTGCCAATACTATAATTCAGAAGACCATTTTTGATGAAAAGAAAAACTAGTTTAGCTGAAAAAAGGGTGAGCCAACATCAACTGATGTGTGGTCACCCTTTTTTTTAAAAAAAACTTAAGATTCTTCAAACGTGATAAAAGCTTGATAACCATCTGATTCAAGTTGTCGAACTAAGCCTTCTGCATTTTCTCGAATTGAGTAAGCCCCTACTTGCACTTTATATAACCCTTTTGCAGTTGAAGTGGAGGGTGGTTTTGGCCCGGAAGGTGTTGTAGTAGAGGTAGAAGATGCTTTTTCTTTGATGAGCTTATATTGATCCACGATGGCTTTTGTAATCGACTCAGCACATTTTCGACGATAGCTTTCTGACCGGATTAATTTTACTTCTTCTGGATTCGTATAAAATCCACATTCCACTAAGACTGCATCCATTTTGGACTCGCGCAACACGTGAAAATTAGCTGTTTTGACTCCACGATTTTTTAATCCTGTTGATGTAACTAGATTTCTTTGGATTTTTTGAGCTAGCTCATAGGAAACACGTGGTTCTGTCACATAGACATAGGTTTCAATTCCATTTGCATCATTCCAAGTGGAACCGAAGGCATTTGCATGGATTGAAACAAATAAGTCTACCTTTAGGGTATTGGCACTTTTGGTTCGTTCTTGAAGAGGAACATCTCTTTCGTCAGAATGAGAAAAAAAGACATTTACATTTTGATACGATTCCAATAATCTTCTTGCATAGTTTGCCACTGCTCTAGTAAATTCATATTCCTTAAGGCCATCTGGACTTCTTTTTCCAGGAGTGTTATAGCCATGCCCAGCATCTATCATAATTTTCATACTTTTTCTCCTTTCTAACTTTAATTTTATTGCCTCATTATTATCTTATGATTGAAAGTCGAAAAAGGACATGGTTGATTTTTGTGGTAAATACTGGATAAATCAAAAATGTCAAACAGCATCTTTTTGTTCTATTTAAAATAATGCTAAAATAGGGAAAGCATACATATTCCTACTACGTTCACGAGGAGGAGAACTTTTTTGGTAAAGGTACGTACGAAAGACGTCATTGAAAAATTTGAGTTAGAGTTGATAAGTGGTGAGGAAGGTATTAATCGTCCGATTTCAACTAGTGATATTTCTAGACCAGGAATTGAAATGGCTGGATATTTTGAGTATTATCCAGCGGAACGAATTCAATTGCTCGGAAAAACGGAGTTGTCGTTTTTAAAGCAATTGAATCATTTCGATCGGGTCTCAAGACTTGAGCGCTTATGTACGGACATTACTCCTGGAATTATTATTACCAGAGAGATGGATATTGCTCAAGAATTAGTAGAGGCTTGTGAACGTGAAGCCGTACCACTTATGCGATCTAAACAAAAAACAACCCGATTCTCCAGCCTATTGACGAATTTTTTAGAAAGCAAGCTCGCACCAACGACAGCTGTACACGGAGTTTTAGTGGATATTTATGGTGTTGGCGTTTTGATTACAGGAAAAAGTGGAGTAGGTAAAAGTGAAACTGCACTTGAATTAGTGAAGCGGGGGCATCGTTTAGTGGCGGATGACTGCGTTGAAATTCGCCAAGAGGATGAAGGGGTTTTAATAGGTAACTCACCTGATTTAATTGAGCATCTTCTAGAAATTAGAGGACTAGGAATTATCAACGTCATGACTTTGTTTGGTGCCGGAGCAATCCGCAGTAATAAGCGAATTACCCTCGTCATTAATTTAGAACTTTGGGACAAGACGAAACAATATGATCGACTTGGCCTTGACGAAGAAAAAATGAAAATCATTGATTCCGAAATAACAAAGCTAACCGTCCCAGTCCGACCTGGTCGTAACTTAGCCGTCATCATCGAAGTAGCAGCAATGAACTACCGCCTAAAAAAAATGGGCATGGACGCTGCCAAACAATTCAACGCCCGCCTACACGACGTCATCGAAGAAGGCGACCAAGAAGAAGAATAAAAAGCAATCGCTTCACCACATTAAAGTGACGGGGGACAGTCCCTCATTGATTTACTGCGTTAAAGCGCTGGGGGACAGTCCCTCATCACGTTAATGTGTTAAAGGAGGAGGAATAGGGATGGAAGAAAATATTCAACCACTTAATCCATTGGCTATTGAACTGGGTCCGTTTCAAGTTCATTGGTATGGGATTATTATTGTAACCGGTTTAGCACTAGCGATGTGGCTAGTAATGAGAGAGTCAGAAAGACGCCATTTACCAAAAGAAATTTTTGCTGATTTGTTAATATGGGCTATTCCGATTGCCATTATTTCAGCAAGAATTTATTATGTCATTTTTGAATGGGAATATTACTCCAAGAATTTGAGCCAAATCCCAAAAATTTGGGAAGGTGGAATCGCAATCCACGGAGCCTTAATCGGTTCTGTTGTCACCGCCTATATTTTCTCGAAATCTAAAGGGGTTTCATTCTGGAAACTCGCAGATATCGCTGCACCTAGTATCATTCTGGGACAAGCGATTGGTCGTTGGGGAAATTTCATGAACCAGGAAGCACATGGCGGGGAAGTCACTAGAGCCTTTTTAGAGAACTTATATTTACCAGATTTCATCATTAATCAAATGTATATTAATGGTGCCTATTACCATCCAACCTTTTTATACGAATCGATTTGGAATTTCCTTGGATTAATTCTTTTATTATCCTTAAGAAAAGTAAACTTACGACGTGGGGAAATGTTTTTAACCTATGTGATCTGGTATTCATTCGGTCGTTTTTTTGTCGAAGGTTTACGAACGGACAGCCTCATGCTGACAGATTATTTACGTGTTGCCCAAACAATATCTATTTTCTTAATTGTACTCGCTGTGATTTTAATAATATATCGACGTAAAACAGGTCTGTCAGAGGTTCGTTATTTGGATGCAACCAATTCTTAGATTACATATATATCATCGTACACAAAAGGGAGAAATGGGAGAATGTTAGCTGGTTCCATAAAAAGAGGATTTTTTGTAGGATTAAAAACAACATACACACTCGGAAAAATTATTTTTCCAGTAACCGTTATCGTCGCCTTATTGCAGTATACTCCGATATTACCATGGGTGATGAAGTTAATTGAACCGTTGATGGGGCTATTTGGGCTTTCAGGTGATGCTGCCATTCCATTAGTTCTTGGAACCTTCCTGAACCTTTACGGTGCAATAGGAGCCATTTTAACTTTAGATTTAACGGTAAAGGAAGTATTCATCATAGCTGTGATGCTTTCCTTTTCACATAATTTACTAGTTGAAACTGGGGTAGCAATCAAGGTTGGTGTAAAGCTGTGGGTGATTCTACTCGTCAGACTTGGTCTAGCCTTTCTATCAGCCATAGTCATCAATCTGGTTTGGCATGGTGGAGGCCATATAGCCCAATACGGATTCATTCCTGCAAAAGAAGAAAATGTTTCAGGAATTTTAGCAATAATACTTAATGCTTTTTTAAAAGCAGGTACAGGAATACTTCAGTTAGCAATTATCGTCATTCCGCTGATGATTGGTATACAAATTTTAAAAGATAAAAAATGGTTAGATGTGTTTTCTAAATGGATGTCTCCAGTGACTCGAGCGTTAGGAATGAAGGAAAATACGTCGACAACATTAGCGGCAGGACTATTATTCGGATTAGCTTATGGAGCAGGGGTCATGATACAAGCGGTTAAGGAAGATGGTGTCAGCCACAAGGATGTAACGACCGCCTTAATTTTCCTGGTTGCCTGTCACGCCGTGGTAGAAGATACGCTTATCTTTATACCATTAGGTATCCCGATTTTACCATTACTACTTATTCGACTTGGAGTGGCGATTGTTTTAACGTTAGTCGTTTCATTTATTTGGAATCGGACCATTGCAACAAGTAGAAAGGAAGTCACCACCTATGAACAATAAAATTAACACGGTGCTTTTTGATTTAGATGGAACATTAATAGACACGAATGAATTGATTATTTCTTCATTTTTACACACGCTTGAGCACTACTATCCTAACCAATACAATAGGGAGGATGTTCTTCCCTTTCTCGGACCAACACTTCGGGAAACGTTTGAACCGATGGATGCGACGAAAGTAGACGAAATGATTGCAACCTATCGGAAATATAATCTTGCCCATCACGATACTTTTGTTACGGAGTTCCCGACTGTCCTGGATACTATTAAAATTCTTAAGGAGAAGGGATACAAGGTAGGTATAGTGACCACAAAAATCTCCGATGTCGTGATGAAAGGTCTCAAGCTTACTAAATTGGATTCCTATTTCGATGTAATTGTGGCACTCGATCATGTTGAAAAGGCGAAACCAGATCCAGAACCGATTTTCAAAGCATTGGAGCAGCTAGGATCTAACCCTGATGAAGCGATTATGGTCGGTGATAATTACCATGATATTCTTGCTGGTAAAAATGCTGGCACCAAAACAGCAGGTGTGGCTTGGACAATTAAAGGTCGGGATTACCTAGACCAATTTGAGCCAGACTACATCCTAGAAGAAATGGCAGACTTATTGAAGATTTTGGAAGGTAGTTCTCATGAGAAACACTGAACGACACCCTGTAGAGGGAGCTAATTCCTTATGGCATGTTTATAAAACCGTACCCTTTTGGAAGGTTGTTAAAAACTTTGTCGTTATCCAGATCGCCAGATATACTCCTTTCCTCGGAATGAAGAATTGGTTATACCGCACCTTTTTAGGTATGAGGGTTGGTGACAACACATCCTTTGCCTTAATGGTCATGCTTGACGTAATGTTTCCTGAAAAAATTAGCGTCGGTACCAATTCGGTAATCGGCTACAATACGACCATTCTCGCTCATGAGTATTTAATTAAAGAATTCCGTCTCGGGGATGTCCACATCGGTAGCGAGGTTATGATCGGTGCAAATACTACCATACTTCCGGGAATCACTATCGGTGATGGGGCAATCGTCTCTGCTGGCACATTAGTTCACAAAGACGTTCCAGAAGGAAGCTTCGTTGGCGGTAACCCGATGCGTATCATCTACACAAAAGAACAACTATCAGAACGCTGGGCAAACGACCCAATCTACGGAAAATAAAAAAATAACGCGTTAACGCGTTAAAGCGCTCGGGGACAGTCCCTCATCGCTTTACCGAGGTGAAGCATTGAGGGACTGTCCCCGACTACGTTAATAGGTTAAAGTGCCAGGAAACTAACCAACGAGCTTTAATCCGATAGCTGATACGAGCACGATTGAAATAAAAACTAGTCGTTTCCAGTCTTTTGGTTCACGATATAAAAGGATACCGAGGATTGCCCCACCAGATGCACCAATTCCAGTCCAGATTGCGTATGCAGTCCCCATAGGTAAGGTTTTCATGGCTAGTGCTAGGAAGAGAAAGCTCCCTCCGAATCCTGCTGCAAGAAGTAGAAGCGATTGCCAGTTCCGATGTTGATGATAGCGATTGATCATCACAACCCCTGACATCTCTAATAATCCAGCTAACAATAAAAAAATCCAACTCATTTGGTTAACGCTCCTTCCTCCTCGTTGTCATTTGTCACAAGCTTCAAACCAACGACTCCTATTAATAGTAAGAAAATAAGGAGAAGCTTAGCGAGTTTAAATGGCTCATCAAAAAGAAGAATCTCGGCTGCAACCGTACCAGCCGTTCCTAAACCGACAAAGACCGCATAAACCGTTCCAACAGGAAGCTTTTTTCCTGCCATGATAAGCACATAGAAGCTAATTAAGATACTGATGACAGTACCAATCCACTCTAATAAAGAATCCGCATGCTTTAGTCCAATCACCCAAAACACTTCAAAAAATGCTGCGATAAACACCTTTACCCACTCTTTGTTCATTTCCAATCACCTCACATAAAAAATAAAAAAGCCCAGAAGATTATAATTTCTTATAATCTCCCGGGCTTTTATCCCTCCGTGGCACAGTTGCTGATTTGTCAGAAGTTGTGAGTTTTCTCTCGGACCAGACCATTCTTTTGTAAGTAAGTTAAACCCTCTCACAAAATGCGGAACCCTAGAAAACTTTTACGATATTCACATGACATTTATTATACACATTCAATTCAACTTGGCAAGAATGAACTTTTTGGCAATACTAATTTTTGATATGTAAATTTTTTTTATAAAAGAGACTATATGCGTTCGTTCAAAAATTAAAAACACGTAGAAAGAAGGTATTCTATTTGAGCTTTACAATTTATCCTGCGATTGATATTAAAGAGGGAAAATGTGTCCGTTTACTCCAAGGTGATTTTGAAAAAGAGACCGTATATGGAGATTCACCGTTTAAAATGGCAAAGTTTTTTTATCAAAATGGAGCTAAATGGGTTCATATCGGAGACCTTGATGGGGCAAGGAAAGGTAAGCCTATAAATGTTAACAATATAATTAAATGTGCCAAAAACCTAAAAATAAATATTCAAGTTGGAGGTGGTATCCGATCCGAAGCAGACATAGTTCATTATTTAGAAAATGGAATAAACCGAGTGATTCTTGGAAGTGTAATTGTTTCAAATCCTGACTTTGCCGTAGAAATGATTCGTAAATATGGTGAGCCGATTGCCATCAGTGTAGATGTTAAAGATGAATATGTGGCCACAAATGGCTGGTTAAATAAATCCAAGTTGAAAGCCATTGAAGTAGGGAAGGCATTCGCAGATGCAGGAGCGGAAACATTCATTTACACGTATATCGCTACGAATGGTACGCTAGCAGGGCCAAGCTTTGACACATTAGAGGAATTTGCGTCAGAAATCCGCAAAAATATTATAGCAGCAGGCGGAATTAGTACCCTTGATGATTTAAGAGGTTTAAAGTCCTTAGCGAAAAAAGGAGTTTCTGGTGCCATTGTTGGTAAGGCATTATATGAGGAGCGCTTCACACTGGAGGAAGCATTGAGAGTAGTAAAAAGTTAAATAAGAGGTCAGCATTACTGACCCCTTAATTTTTAATGCTAAACAAAGTTGGTTATTTTCCGATAAACATCTGTGTCCAATGGTTACCAGTCGTATCATGCCCCACACCGATGTGTGTAAAGGCACCATTTAAGATGTTCTTACGGTGACCTTCACTATTCATCCAAGCACGTACAACTTCTTCAGGTGTCCGTTGTCCTTGAGCGATATTTTCTCCAGCAGTACTATATGTCACTCCAAAGTCACGCATCATGTCAAAAGGAGATCCGTAGGTTGGGCTTGTATGTGAAAAGTATCCATTTTTCTGCATGTCGTTTGATTTTGTTTTTGCCACTGAGCTAAGTTTTGTATCACCGACTAAATCCTTTAAACCAGCTTTTCTACGTTCAGCATTTGTTAATTCAATAACTTTTTGTTCAGTAGCACTAATTCCTTTTGTTGCTGGTGTTTGCTGTGTTGTTTTGTTTGGTGTAACAGGTTTTGCTTGCTGTGTTGGTTGTTGCTGAACTGGTTGTTGTGTCGGCTGTTGCTGTGTTGGTTGCTGTTGTACCGGTTGTTGCTGCATTGGGCGTTGTTGGAACATTTGTCCAGCCTGACCTTGTCCACCAAATTGCGATTGGGTTTGGAAACGGCGTGCAAATTGTTCAGTAATTGACTGTAAATCTGGAATCGTAATCTGTTTACCTTGTGGATTTGCCACTACATATCCATATTTTGCTTCTTGAATACGGATAGGCTGTGTATGTGGATATTTACCACTATTAATGGTTGTAAAATCAGCTGAAAGTGTATCATTCATATTTCCAGCTAATTCATTACTTGAAAAACGTCGTTGATTACCAGTTGTATCGAAATGGCCGTTACCTCTATCTCCCATATAATTAACATTATTGAAACCATAGGTATCGTTATTTCGATTTCCATTATTATTGAAACCAAAAGTATCATTGTTACGATATCCTACATTTCGTGTGTTGATCTCTTCAGCTGTATCTTGACCATTCCTTAAACGGAAGGCATCACCTAGATTATCTCCTCTGTGATTCGATACGTTTCTAACATTATCATTATTATTAAGTCCATCATAAGCAGCATTGTCGTTATTATTACACGCAACCAACATTAGCAATAAACTACTTGTGGCAAGGACTTTGAACGGCTTTTTCATTCTTCAATTCCTCCTTTTTAATCGCAACATGAAGCCTTCTTATTTTAAACCTAACCCCAAAAACTATAGGTGGCAAATAACGAGAAAAAAGGAAACTTTACTACTTTAAAGTACTTGGGGACAGTCCCTCATTGCACTAACGCTTTAGTGCAGAGCGGGACAGTCCCTCGATACGTTAAAGTGTTAAATTGTCGGTTTCTCTTCTCTATGTGTTGACGATTGTGTTATAATACATAAGTTATTAATGTATTTGGAGGAATCCATGATTAGAGATTCTAAAGCAACTCAAGAGACAGGAATGTTACTTTCCTTTTTACCAACAGGTGAATATTATTTTACAAAGGGTCTGAAAGCATTTGGACGCAGGGATTTCATTCGTGCGAAAAAGTATTTGCAGCGCGCAATGCAGCTAGAGCCAGGTGAACCAATGATCGTCTGTCAATTTGCGATTGTTTTAACCGAAATGGGTGAGTTTGAGCAATCCAATCACCTATTACATCAGATTCTTGAAGAATTAGATGAAGAGATGGTTGAATGTCACTATTTTCTAGCTAATAACTATGCTCACTTAGGCTTATTTAAGGATGCGTATCATCACGCCAATTTATATAAACATTTAGAACCGGACGGTGAATTTAACTCCGACACGGATGAATTAATTGAGCTATTAACATTTGAGGCTGACTTGTTAGACGAAGATCTTTATGAACAAGATGATTTAATGGTCAAGCAAGAACACGCTAGAGAATTACTCGAGTCGGGCTATTTCCCTAAGGCGATTAAGGTTTTGGAGGAGGTTGTCGATGACTATCCAGAATATTGGTCAGCCTATAATAATCTTGCATTGGCCAATTTTTACCTTGGTGAAGCCGATAAAGCCTATAGCATTTTAAATGATGTTCTTTCTAAAAACCCTGGTAATTTACACGCGATTTGTAATCAAGCCGTTTTTGCTTATTATCAAAATAATGAGCAAGAGCTCCAAAGTTTAATTTCAATTCTCGCTAAAATCAATCCAATGATTGATGAGCATCAATATAAATTAGGCGCAACTTTTGCATTAATAGGTGAGTTTGAACTAGGTCATCTATGGCTTCGAAAGCTTTATAAAAGGGGCTTTGATGGCGAAGGTGCTTTTTATTATTGGTTATCCTATACTGCTTTTCATTCTGGGCACCCAGCTTTTGCAAAGTCTATTTGGAAAATTGTTCTTGAATTGAGTCCTGATAAGGATGGGCATGAACCATGGAATGATGAACCACCCGTTTTAGGAGGATACGAAGATCATACGGCTTCGATTTTTCAAAAACTAGATAGTGATTATATTGAAGAGCGTTTATTTGCGATCTTCTTAATAGAAGTTTCTTCTACAAAAGAGCAATTACTAGCATCCCTTCAATCGAAGCCTGCAATGAAATTAACGCAGCTTGAACTAGATTATTTAAGTTTTGTAAAAAAAGCTCGTCCTATACACCAAAGGATTTTGGATGCACACCAAATCGGGTTACAATTATATGAGTATCACCGCCCAATTGGGGCATTAAAAGCAGGAATTTATTTGCTATGGTTTTCCATTTTCCAAGAATCAATGGCAATGAACCCATCGTTTCAAAATCACCAAGCATGGGCAGCAGCGATTGAATATACATGGTTTAAGCTTCGCGGTGAAAAAGTATCCCAGACTGACATGGCAAAGAAATATCAACTGTCCGTCTCAACTGTGAAAAAATATGTCAAAATAGTGAATAACTGTCTTCAGTGAGCATATTCGTGGACTATGCTCCCTTTGTTTTATAGGATAAAGATATTAGGTAAATAATATTGTAATGATTCCTATAAAATGAATGTTCATTGAAGGAGTGAAGGAAATGACTGAAGAAAAAATCTATGATGTTATTATAGCAGGTGCGGGTCCTGCAGGGATGACAGCAGCTGTATATACATCTCGTGCAAACCTTTCGACGTTAATGCTTGAACGTGGGATTCCAGGAGGACAAATGGCCAACACCGAGGAAGTTGAGAACTACCCTGGTTTTGATCATATTTTAGGTCCTGATCTTTCCACTAAAATGTTTGAGCATGCTAAGAAATTTGGTGCTGAATACGCTTATGGTGATATTAAAGAAATCATTGACGGCAAAGAATATAAAACAGTTATTGCAGGATCAAAGCAATATAAAACCCGATCAATTATCATATCTACAGGTGCTGAATATAAGAAAATTGGTGTCCCTGGTGAAAAAGAACTTGGTGGTCGTGGTGTATCCTATTGCGCTGTTTGTGATGGTGCTTTCTTTAAGCAAAGGGAACTAGTCGTTATTGGTGGAGGAGACTCTGCTGTTGAAGAAGGAGTATACTTAACACGTTTCGCTTCCAAAGTGACAATTGTTCACAGACGTGGCGAACTTCGTGCTCAAAAAATACTTCAAGACCGAGCTTTTGCAAATGAGAAAATCGACTTTATATGGAACCATACTATTAAGCAAATTAATGATAAAGATGGTAAGGTTGGCAGTGTAACCCTTGTTTCGACCGAAACGGGCGAAGAACAAGTGTATAACGCTGATGGTGTTTTTATCTACATCGGAATGGTACCATTATCAAAGCCGTTTGCCGCATTAGGCATTACAAACGAACAAGGCTATATCGAAACAAACGAACGTATGGAAACTAAAGTACCAGGAATATTCGCAGCGGGAGACATTCGCGAAAAGACATTACGTCAAATCGTCACCGCAACAGGAGACGGTAGCATAGCAGCCCAAAGCGCGCAACACTATATTGAAGAACTACTTGAAGAACTAAAAGCATAAGGGGTTTAACGCTTTAAAGCAGCGGGGGACAGTCCCCACACACTTTAAAGTGTTAAGTGTTCTTAACAAAACATTAACAAAAAAGTAACGCTGTTTTAATTAGAATGTAACAGTAGTGAAATATTGATAGGTTATTATAAGGGTAAGAAATTGACCCCCTTTTAAATATACCTTCAAAGCACAGGATTAACATCCTGTGCCCTTTTTTTTGACCTCATGAAAAGGGCTTTTTTCATCCCCGGACAAGGCTCTTCCACAAATTGTACTAAATCATACTCATTGTTACCGTTTTACAAAAATAGTATAATAAAAAGAATCCATATTAACGATCACGATCACATACACAAAAGAGATAAATAGCAGGAAAGCTGTAGGTGAGTTTTGTGCAGAGGGTTACGAATTGCGTCTTGTTGAAGGACGATAAAATATTATTGCTTCAAAAACCACGTCGAGGTTGGTGGGTGGCACCAGGTGGGAAAATGGAATCAGGAGAATCCGTTCGCGATTCTTGTATTAGGGAATATAGAGAAGAAACAGGTATCTATTTAAAGAATCCACAAATTAAAGGGATTTTTACGATTTTTATTGAAGAGAACGGGACGATTACATCTGAATGGATGATGTTTACCTTCATTGCTACCGATTTCGATGGAATCAATGTTGATACGTCAGAAGAAGGTTTATTATCTTGGCATCCTATTAAAGACATCAGGGAGCTACCAATGGCTCCAGGAGATTATCATATTCTTGAATATATGATTCATGGAAACGGTATCATTTACGGGACGTTTACCTATACACCAGATTTTGACCTAATTAGCTACCGATTAGACCCTAGTTCTTGAACAGCAATATCAAAAAAATTCATCTACATTTAATGAGGAGGATCGAACAATGAGTACCGGTTCGACAAACGAAACACAAATTGTGATTATCACAGGTATGTCGGGTGCAGGGAAAACAGTAGCCATTCAAAGCTTTGAAGATTTAGGCTTTTTTTGCGTGGATAACCTGCCTCCCACATTACTACCAAAATTTTTAGAATTGATGAAGGAATCAGGGAATAAAATGAACAAAGTTGCGTTGGTCATGGACCTACGAGGACGAGAGTTTTTTGACCACCTTTTTAAAGCTTTGGATGATTTAGCGGAAACGGCTTGGGTAACACCTCGAGTTCTCTTCTTAGATGCAGACGATTCGGCTTTAGTAAGGCGCTACAAAGAAACAAGAAGATCTCATCCATTAGCTCCTTCTAGCTCTCCTTTGGAAGGTATAAAATTAGAGCGACAATTACTCGAGGAATTAAAGGGTCGTGCGCAACAAATTTTTAATACATCTGAAATGAAGCCACGAGAGCTTCGTGAGAAGATATTAACTTCATTTACGGTTAATCAAAAAAATATATTCACTGTTAATGTAATGTCCTTTGGTTTCAAACATGGAATTCCAATTGATGCTGATTTAGTATTTGACGTTCGTTTTTTACCAAATCCGCATTATATTGACCATATGCGACCAAAAACTGGATTAGATGAAGATGTTTTCACGTATGTATTAAAATGGAATGAAACGCAAAAGTTTTTAGAAAAAGTAACAGATTTACTTTCCTTTATGCTTCCTCACTACAAACGTGAAGGAAAAGCACAATTGGTTGTGGCTATCGGCTGTACAGGCGGACAACATCGATCAGTTGCATTGGCTCAGCATCTTGGCCAATTTTTCAAAAAAGATTATCATACCTGTATTTCGCATCGGGACATTGAGAGGAGAAAGGACGCCACAACATGACAAGACAGCCGCGGGTTGTGATTATTGGTGGTGGAACAGGTCTTCCAGTTCTATTGAGAGGGTTAAAGCAATATCCTTTAGATATCACTGCCATCGTGACGGTGGCTGATGATGGAGGGAGCTCTGGCCGAATTCGAGAGGATTTAGACATTCCACCTCCAGGAGATATCCGAAATGTTTTGGCAGCCCTTTCCGATGTTGAGCCTTTAGTAGAGGAGATGTTTCAGCATCGTTTTAGAACTTCCAATGAATTGTCTGGTCATTCCTTAGGGAATTTAATCCTAGCTGCGATGACCTCGATAACAGGTAATTTTGTCCACGCCATCCAAGAAATGAGTAAGGTGCTAAATGTAAGAGGAAAGGTTTTACCTGCTGCCAATCAAAATGTCGTGTTACATGCAGAAATGGAGGATGGTACAGTGGTTTCCGGGGAATCTAAAATTCCTTTTTCTGGCAAACGCATACACAGGGTTTTCTTATCGCCAGATGATATAAAACCATTACCTGAAACAATTTTAGCCATTCGCCAAGCTGATTTAATTGTAATTGGACCTGGTAGCTTATATACTAGCATATTACCTAACTTACTTGTTCCGAAATTAGGTCAAGAGGTTTGTAAGGCGCAAGGTAAAAAAGTATATATTTGTAATTTGATGACCCAAGCTGGAGAGACGCATGAATTTACTGCAAGTGATCATGTGCAGGCGATTTATGATCACATGGATGATGGTGCTATTGATACCATCCTTGTTAATAAAGAGAACATTCCTGAAGACGTTCAGCTTCGTTACCATGAGGAGCTAGCTAAGCCGGTTATTTATGATATTGGTCGGTTAGAGGAGCTTGGGCTCGAAGTCATTCAAGAGGAAATTGTCTGTGATGACGATGATGTCATTCGACATGACGCCAAAAAGGTTGCAGAAATTTTATTTAAAATTATAAAAGATGAAACTTAAAAGCGCTTTCATTCGTAAAGAGATGTGCAAGCGTTTGTCTTTTTAAAAAATATCATCGAAGGGGGTGACGGGATGTCTTTTGCATCAGAAACAAAAAAGGAATTAACAACTTTAGAATTAAAGGACTGCTGCGGAAAGGCAGAATTATCGGCATTAATACGGATGAATGGTTCGTTATCCTTCTCTAATCGGCAGCTGGTTGTGGATATTCAAACTGAAAATGCTGCCATTGCGAGAAGAATTTACACACTTATTAAGAAAAATTTTGATGTGCCAGTGGAGCTACTTGTTCGAAAAAAGATGAGATTGAAAAAAAATAACGTTTATATCGTTCGTTTAGCAAAGCAAGCAAAAGAAATTTTAGAGGACTTACTAATATTGGGTGAAGGCTTTACATTTACCCAAGATATTGCTAAGAATTTAATAAAAAAGAAGTGCTGCCGCCGTTCTTATTTGCGTGGAGCCTTCTTAGCAGGTGGTTCCGTCAATAACCCGGAGACATCTTCCTATCATTTAGAAGTGGCTTCATTATATAAGGAGTACAATGATTCCCTTTGTGAGCTAATGAACACCTTCGATTTGAATAGTAAAACGCTTGAACGGAAAAAAGGCTTTATTACTTATTTAAAAGAAGCGGAAAAGATTACCGACTTTTTAAATATTATAGGTGCGCATAACTCATTAATGCATTTTGAAGATATTCGAATTGTCCGAGATATGCGAAATTCAGTTAACCGTTTAGTCAATTGTGAAACAGCGAACTTAAATAAAACAATCGGTGCTTCTATTAGACAGGTTGAAAATATCCGATTTATTGAAAAAACTGCCGGTCTTCATATTTTGCCAGAAAAGCTTAGGGAAATAGCTGAGCTAAGAGTTCAGTTTCAAGATGTAACCTTAAAGGAGCTTTGCGACATGGTTTCGGGTGGATCAATCAGTAAATCAGGAATTAATCACCGTTTAAGAAAAATAGATGAAATTGCTGATAAGCTACGTATGGGAGAGTCAATCACAATTTAAAATGAATATAGGTAAAGGGAGGAAGAATAGCAATGGTTGAAAAGCAAATAGAGGTTAAGTTAAAAACGGGTTTACAAGCAAGGCCAGCAGCGCAATTTGTCCAAGAAGCAAATCGTTTTTCTTCAGATGTGTTTTTAGAAAAGGATGGCAAAAAAGTGAACGCAAAGAGTATCATGGGATTAATGAGCTTAGCAGTTAGCTCTGGATCGACCATCACCATCTCTGTCGATGGCCATGATGAAGTAGAAGCTTTAGATGCGTTAGAAAAATTTATCGGTCACGAATAAAAGGAAAAGGACTGGGGCGTGGGCCTCAGTCCTTCTAACTTTTTACTTGTTTTTCTTTTCGTCTAAAAGACTACGTGTAATGATTGTATCAATTAAACCATATTCTTTAGCTTGTTCAGCTGTCATGAAATTGTCGCGGTCTGTATCTTTTGCAATCACTTCGATTGGTTGACCAGTACGCTCTGCTAAAATACCATTTAGCTTGTCACGTAAGAATAGAATACGTTTTGCCGCAATTTCAATTTCCGTTGCTTGCCCCTGTGCTCCACCAAGTGGTTGGTGAATCATAACTTCACTGTTCGGTAATGCGTAACGCTTACCTTTTTCACCTGCTGCTAGTAAGAAAGCACCCATTGATGCAGCCATACCAATACAAACCGTTGATACATTTGCTTTAATATATTGCATCGTATCATAAATAGCCATACCAGCTGTAATGCTTCCGCCTGGACTATTGATATAAAGAGTGATGTCTTTCTCAGGGTTTTCTGCCTCTAGAAAAAGTAATTGCGCAACAATACTGTTCGCAACATTATCATCAATGGCACTACCTAACATAATAATACGGTCTTTTAGTAGACGTGAGTAAATATCATAGGCTCTCTCGCCACGGTTTGTCTGTTCGATAACTGTAGGAATCAAATGCATTTTTATATCCTCCTTTGAACTTATGAAAGAATAATTGCTATGTATTGTTATCATACACTGATGGTCAATTAAGGTCAAACAATTCGACCTTAAGGATAAATGAATTCTTTCGACAACATTCACCCTGTTAAAATTCCTTTAACCATCATACCCAAAATCCAGTCGCTCTAATCAAATATCCTTGCAAAGTGACAAAACCTTTTATATAATAGTAAAGCGCTTGTAAGAAGCATGCGCTCGTGGTGCAACGGATAGCACGTAAGATTCCGGTTCTTAAAATGGGGGTTCGATTCCCTCCGAGCGCGTCTTAAGTACTCCTACTCGGTTCAGAGTAGGAGTATTTTTTTTGATAAATGTTGAATCCCAATAAATTATAGCAAAAATAGAAATTGTGTATAAAACCTCACTGTAAGCGCTCCCAATTTCCTCCCATTCACATAAACTACATTCTTATTGTAAAATAGACGTTGGGGGGTGAAGGGAAGATGGATTTTAATCAAGGGCTTTTTCAACAACAAACATTAAAATTGACAATGACTCAGGAGCTTTCACAAGCAATTGCGTTATTGCAATATTCAACCCAAGAGCTAGCTGCTTTCCTTGAAAGTAAGGCGCAAGAAAATCCCTTAATTCACATCGATTCTACAGTGGTTCCAGTGAATCCCCTTGCAGACCGAAAAAGGAAACGTAATGCGACGTCAACAATGATTCAAAATGATTGGCTTGAACAAATTGGTGAAAATAAAAAATCGTTAACTGAGCATGTCATAAGCCAAATCCCAATTAATGAAGAATTCAAACCATTACATCAAGCATTTACACACCTTATAGAATTTCTTGATGAAAATGGATACATATCCATTGAACACAGCGAACTAACAAAACGGTATACAACAGAGCAAATTGAAGCATGCTTACAACATTTACAAGCGATGGAGCCAGCGGGAATTGGAGCTCGTTCTCTTCAAGAATGTTTATTAATACAGTTAAAAAGATTGCCAGAACCTAATAACATGGCTATTAGACTAGTAGAAAATCACTTCCAGCCATTTGCAGAAAAAAAGTGGAAGGAATTAGCGAGTAAACTGCAAATCAGTTTAGTTGAAATTCAATCTGCTTTCGATTTACTCCAAACATTAGACCCACGGCCAGGTTCCAAGTATTTTAGCGAACAAACATCTTTTATTGTTCCAGATGTAGTCGTTATATGGGATGGTCATGATTATACGATTAAGATCTTTGATGAACTTTTACCAAGAGTTTCTTTTAATGATGGGTTTTACCAACAATATGCTCAAGCTGATGACAAGCAGGTAGCCCGCTATATGGATCAACAATTCCAAAATTACCAATGGCTTCAAAAAAGTTTGGAACAAAGAAAAGAGACATTACAAAGGGTTGCCTTGAAAATTGTAGAAAAGCAGCCCGACTTTTTTAGAAAAGGACCTACTAACTTGAAGCCGATGATTATGAGAGAGGTGGCTGAGGAGTTAGAAATCCATGAGTCCACTGTAAGTCGAGCGGTTCGCGAGAAATATGTCCAAACGCCATTTGGGATTTTCGAACTGAAATCATTTTTTACGAGTACAATTCAAACTACAAGTGATGATTCAACCTCATCGACACAGGTAAAGAATGCCATTACTAAATTGGTTGAAAACGAAAATAAGCTAAAACCACTTTCGGACCAAGATATTGTTGAAATTTTAAAAAACAATGAAGGTATGGTAATATCACGGCGAACGGTTGCAAAGTACCGTGATCAATTAGGGATTGCATCCTCATCAAAACGAAGAAGATATGAGTAAAGGAGTAAGAATAAATGAACAAGCCTACACTTACTTTTTATACGAGAAAAAAATGTTCGTTATGCGATAAGGCGATAGTAACTATCGACGAGCTTCATAACGAATTAGATTTTGAGTTAATTATAAAAGATATTGACGAAAGTGATGAATTAACAGAAAAGTATGGTCTGATGATCCCAGTCGTGGAAATTGATGGGGAAGAAGTTGAATTTGGCCATGTTAACAAATTTGTCATAAGTAACCGTTTACAAGGAAAACATATTAGTTGAAACTAGTTTTTACTCCTGTTACAATGAAAACATAAACAGGAGTGATTTTTTTTGTCACTAGTGGGACATAATATGTCTATGTGGGACATTTTTAATCCATAGTGATATTTTTCAATTAATGAGGGAGTTCTTGCTGATGTATTCATTAATAGATATTCAAAAAAAATTATTACCTGATCTGCTCCAAATTATGCAGAAACGCTATCTCATTCTCCAATACATAGACCGAATGCAGCCAGTGGGAAGAAGAAGCTTAGCTCAAAGCTTAGGGTTTACCGAACGTGTATTGCGCAGTGAGGTTGAATTTTTAAAAGAACAAAATCTAATTTCAATCACGAGTGTTGGTGCAATGATTACCTCAATCGGTAAAGATTTACTCGAAAAGCTGGAAAGTGTTATGCGTGAAGCATCTGGGATTGATGTAATGGAAGCACAATTAAAATCAATTTTCCAGATTCAAAAAGTGGTTATTGTTTCAGGTGATAGTGATGAAACGCCTTGGGTAAAGACAGAATTAGGTAGAGCTTGTGCATCAAGCATGAAGAAATTAATTATGGGGAAAAATATTATCGCAGTAACGGGCGGATCCACGATGGCCGCTGTAGCAGATAAGTTAACCCCTGATTTTAAATCGGATGATTTGCTGTTTGTGCCTGCTAGAGGTGGAATTGGTGAGGAAGTTCAAAACCAAGCAAACACTATTTGTTCAAAAATGGCTGCAAACACGAGGACGAAGCATCGCGTATTTTATGTTCCAGATCAAGTTAGCAATGAGATTTATACCTCATTTATGAAGGAACCAATGATTAAAGAAGTTTTAGAAATAATCCGTTCAGCTAGCATTGTTTTACATGGTATTGGGGACGCTATTACAATGGCAGAACGCCGTAAAACGGATGCTAAGGAATTGGAAAAAATGAGGTCGGAAAATGCAGTTGGAGAGGCATTTGGTTATTATTTTAATGAAGCTGGGGAAGTGGTCCATAAGGTATTAACCGTTGGACTACAACTAAGTGATTTAGATGAGATACCCAATGTCATTGCAGTTGCTGGTGGATCTTCAAAGGTAAAAGCAATTAAAGCATATCTACAAAAAGCTCCGTCTCAGACGATTTTGATTACGGATGAAGGGGCAGCAAAAGGTTTATTAAAGGGTTATCCCTTATTAAAATAAGAAATCTTTTTTCACATATTAAAGGAGGAAATAAACATGGCAGTAAAAGTTGGTATTAACGGATTTGGACGTATTGGACGCGTAGTATTCCGCGCGGCATTAAATAACCCTAATGTTGAAGTAGTGGCAGTAAACGACTTAACAGATGCGAATACTCTAGCTCATCTTTTAAAATATGATTCCGTTCACGGAAAATTAAATGAAGATGTAAAAGTAGATGGCGACTACCTAGTAGTTGGACCTCACCGTGTAAAGGTTATTGCTGAAAGAGATCCAGCTCAACTTGGTTGGGGCGAGCTTGGCGTTGAAGTGGTTGTAGAGTCAACTGGACGTTTCACAAAGCGTGCGGACGCTGCGAAGCATTTAGAAGCTGGCGCGAAAAAGGTAATCATCTCTGCTCCGGCATCTGATGAAGATATTACAGTGGTTATGGGTGTTAACCATGAGAAATATGACCCAGCTAACCACCATGTCATTTCAAATGCATCTTGTACAACGAACTGTTTAGCTCCATTTGCAAAAGTCCTTAATGATAAATTTGGTATCAAACGCGGTATGATGACAACCGTTCACTCATACACAAATGACCAACAAATTCTTGACTTACCACATAAAGATTTACGTCGTGCTCGTGCAGCTGCGGAAAACATTATTCCAACATCTACTGGTGCTGCAAAAGCAGTTTCACTAGTGTTACCTGAATTAAAAGGTAAATTAAACGGTGGAGCAATGCGTGTTCCAACACCTAACGTTTCTTTAGTTGACTTAGTAGTCGAGCTTGAGAAAGATGTTACAGTTGATGAAATCAACTCTGCACTTAAAGCAGCTTCTGAAGGCGATTTAAAAGGTATCCTAGCATACAGCGAAGAGCCACTTGTATCAGGTGACTACAATGGTAACCCAGCTTCTTCTACAATTGATGCACTTTCAACAATGGTTATGGAAGGTAGCATGGCGAAAGTTATCTCTTGGTACGATAACGAAACTGGATACTCTCACCGCGTAGTTGACCTAGTAGACTACATCGCTAAAAAAGGACTTTAATCCAACAAAAAGTTTTTCCTAATCCATCAAGTCAAATTGGCAAATGGAAAAAGGAAGGCTATAATAAAAATGGAAAATCATGCTATAAGCTTGAAAAGGGGAGCGGGGAGGATTCCCCGCTCCTTTCCTACGTCGCTTTACCGCGCTACTGCAGCGGGGGACTGTCCCCCGTCACTGTGAAGTGGTAAAGCGTAATTATGATTCTATTTCTATTGGGAGGTTCTTCGGTTATGAATAAGAAGACGGTTAAGGATGTAGAGGTTAAAGGGAAGAGAGTGTTTTGTCGCGTTGATTTTAATGTTCCAATGCAAGATGGGAGTGTAACGGATGATACGAGAATTCGCGCCGCTTTACCAACGATTCAATATTTAGTGGATCAAGGGGCAAAGGTCATTCTTGCGAGTCATCTTGGACGACCAAAAGGAAAAGTAAACGAAGAAATGCGTTTAACACCTGTAGCAGCTAGACTTTCAGAACTTTTAGGTAAAGACGTAAAGAAAGCAGACGAAGCCTATGGAGACAGCGTGCAAACACAAATCGCTGCCATGACAGAAGGCGAAGTTCTTCTGCTTGAAAATGTACGTTTCTATCCTGGGGAAGAAAAGAATGACCCTGAATTAGCACAAGAATTCGCGAAGCTTGCTGATCTCTATGTAAATGATGCATTTGGTGCGGCTCACCGTGCACATGCTTCTACTGAAGGAATTGCCCACCATCTACCTGCTGTCTCTGGCTTCCTAATGGAAAAAGAGCTTGAAGTACTTGGCAAAGCCTTGCTTAATCCAGAAAGACCTTTCACAGCCATCATTGGCGGTGCAAAGGTTAAGGATAAAATTGGCGTTATTGATAATCTTTTAGAAAAAGTGGATAACTTAATTATTGGTGGCGGACTTGCTTATACATTCATTAAAGCAAACGGACATGAAATTGGGAAATCACTTTTAGAAGAAGATAAAATAGATTTAGCGAAATCATTTATGGAAAAAGCAAAAGCAAAAGGTGTAAATTTCTACATGCCTGTAGATGCGATTGTGGCAGAAGAATTCTCACCAACAGCTAATCATAAAACAGTGGATATTAACGCCATCCCATCAGAATGGCAGTCACTTGATATCGGACCAAAAACAGCTGAACTGTATAAAGAAGTAATTCAAAAATCAAAGCTAGTTATTTGGAACGGACCTATGGGAGTATTTGAATTTGAAGCTTTTGCTAATGGTACAAAGGCAGTGGCCGAAGCTCTGGCAGATGCCAATGATACATATTCTGTTATTGGTGGAGGAGACTCAGCTGCAGCGGTTGAGAAATTTAACTTAGCAGACAAAATGAGTCACATCTCTACAGGTGGCGGTGCCTCATTAGAGTTTATGGAAGGTAAGGCATTACCTGGTGTTGTCGCATTAAACGATAAATAATCAGCAGGAAGGATGAACCCAATTGCGTAAACCAATTATTGCAGGAAACTGGAAAATGCATAAAACCCTTTCCGAAGCAAAAGGCTTTGTAGAGGAAGTAAAAGGCTCCATTCCAACAAATGATCGAGTAGAATCTGTTATATGTGCCCCTGCGCTTTTCTTAGAGCGTCTTGTTGAAGTGGCAGCTGGTTCAGATGTGAAAATCGGTGCACAAAACATGCACTTTGAAGAAACAGGAGCTTTTACTGGTGAAATCAGTCCAGTGGCCCTAACAGATATTGGTGTCCAATATGTAATTTTAGGACATTCTGAACGCCGTGAAATGTTTAACGAAACAGATGAAGCTGTGAATAAAAAAACATTAAAAGCCTTCGAATATAACTTAGTTCCAATTGTTTGCTGTGGTGAAACACTTGAGCAGCGTGAAGCTGGCCAAACGAACGAACTTGTTGGTAACCAAATCAAGATCGCTTTAACTGGACTTACAACTGAGCAAGCAAAAGAAACCGTAATAGCCTATGAACCAATTTGGGCAATCGGAACAGGGAAATCTTCATCTGCAGCAGACGCGAACGAAGTATGTGCATACATTCGTCAAGTTGTGGCAGAGCAATTTTCACAAGAAGTGGCTGAGGCAATCAGAATTCAATATGGCGGCAGCGTAAAGCCTACGAATATCGCTGAATATATGGCGCAACCAGATATTGACGGAGCCCTTGTTGGTGGTGCGAGCTTGGAAGCGCAAAGCTTCCTTCAATTATTGGAGGAAGGTTCAAAATGAGTAAAAAATCACCAGTAGCTTTAATCATCCTAGACGGATTTGCTTGCCGAAATGTGCGAGAAGGTAATGCCGTCGCTCAAGCAAACAAACCGAATTTTGACCGTTACTGGAACTCGTTTCCCCATGCACAGCTAGTTGCCTCTGGGGAAGCGGTTGGACTTCCAGAAGGTCAAATGGGCAATTCAGAGGTTGGCCATTTAAATATTGGCGCTGGCCGAATTGTGTATCAAAGTTTAACACGCGTAAATGTGGCGATTCGTGAAGGTGAATTTGAGCGAAATGAAACGATTTGTGCTGCGATGGACCATGTGAAAAAGAATGGAACAAACCTTCACTTATTCGGTCTATTATCTGACGGCGGAGTTCATAGTCATATTCAACATATGTTTGCTCTTTTAAAGCTAGCAAAAGAGGAAGGCGTCGAAAAGGTGTATGTTCATGCTTTCCTAGACGGACGTGATGTAGGTCCTACAACAGCTGAATCATATATTGAGCAAACTTTGGAGAAAATGAAGGAGTATGGCGTAGGAGAATTTGCGACGATCTCTGGGCGCTATTACTCAATGGACCGCGATAAGCGTTGGGAGCGAGTAGAGAAATCCTATCGTTCAATGGTGTATGGCGAGGGTCCTACATATACAGAACCATTGGAAGTTGTTAAAGATTCCTATGCAAACGGAATCCATGATGAATTCGTCTTGCCATCTGTGTTGGTAAAAGAAAACGGAGAACCAGTTGCGACCATTAGCGAGAATGATGGCGTTATTTTCTACAATTTCCGACCAGACCGTGCGATTCAAATCTCCAACACCTTTACAAATGAAGACTTCCGTTCCTTTGATCGCGGAGAGAAGCATCCGAAGAAATTACATTTCGTTTGCTTAACTCACTTTAGTGAATCAGTGAATGGATATGTTGCGTTTAAGCCAACAAACCTTGATAATACACTTGGAGAAGTGTTGGCACAGAACAATTTAACACAGCTAAGAATTGCTGAAACTGAAAAATACCCACATGTCACCTTTTTTATGAGTGGTGGACGTGAAGCTGAATTCCCTGGTGAAGAAAGAATTCTCATCAACTCACCTAAAGTCGCTACATACGATTTACAGCCAGAAATGAGTGCATATGAAGTAACCGATGCCCTTGTAAAGGAAATCAAAGCGGATAAGTTTGATGCGATTATTTTAAATTACGCAAACCCAGATATGGTCGGACATTCAGGTATGCTTGAACCAACGATTAAGGCCATTGAAACCGTGGACGAGTGCCTTGGACGTGTGGTGGACTTAATTAATTCAAAGGGTGGTACAGTTATTATTACGGCCGATCATGGGAATGCTGATGAAGTGGTAACGCTAGACGGTAATCCGATGACAGCACACACAACTAACCCAGTTCCAGTTATTGTTACAAAAGAGGGAGTAACTCTACGTACAGATGGTAAACTTGGAGACTTAGCGCCAACTGTGTTAGATTTATTAAGTGTAGAGAAACCTGTGGAAATGACAGGAACTTCATTAATTAAGAAATAACCATTTTATAAAAAATAACCCACAGATTAAAAGGAGAGATTTTTCATGCCATTTATCGTAGACGTATATGCACGCGAAGTATTAGATTCACGCGGAAATCCAACTATTGAAGTAGAAGTATTTACAGAGTCAGGTGCTTTTGGCCGTGCAATGGTACCAAGTGGAGCATCTACTGGAGAATACGAAGCAGTTGAGCTTCGTGATGGTGACAAGGACCGTTACTTAGGTAAAGGTGTTCTAAAAGCGGTTGACAATGTAAATGAAATTATTGCTCCGTATCTAGCTAACGAAGAATTCAGCGTATTAGATCAAGTTGCTTTAGACAATGCTTTAATTGAACTGGATGGAACAGATAATAAAGGAAAACTAGGAGCAAACGCAATCCTTGGTGTTTCAATGGCTGCTGCTCATGCTGCTGCTAATTATCTTGATGTACCTTTATACCAATACCTTGGTGGATTTAACTCCAAACAACTTCCAGTACCAATGATGAACATCGTTAACGGTGGGGCACATGCAGATAACAACGTTGATATTCAAGAATTCATGGTAATGCCTGTTGGTGCTGAAAGCTTTAAAGAAGCACTACGTATGGGTACAGAAATTTTCCATAGCTTAAAATCAGTACTAAAAGCAAAAGGTTTAAATACAGCTGTTGGTGACGAAGGTGGATTTGCTCCTAACCTTGGATCAAACGAAGAAGCTCTTTCAACGATTATCGAAGCAATCGAAAAAGCAGGCTACAAGCCAGGTGAGCAAATTATGTTAGCAATGGATTGTGCTGCTTCTGAAATCTACAACAAAGAAGATGGCAAATACCATTTAGCTGGTGAAGGTGTAGTGAAAACTTCAGAAGAAATGGTTGCTTGGTACGAAGAGCTTGTTTCTAAATACCCAATCATCTCTATCGAAGACGGCTTAGACGAAAACGACTGGGCTGGACATAAGCTATTAACAGATCGTCTTGGTAAAAAAGTTCAATTAGTTGGTGACGATTTATTCGTTACAAACACATCTAAACTGTCTCAAGGTATTGAGCAAGGTGTAGGAAACTCTATCTTAATTAAAGTAAACCAAATCGGTACACTAACAGAAACATTTGATGCCATTGAAATGGCGAAGCGTGCAGGCTACACAGCTGTTATCTCTCACCGTTCAGGTGAAACAGAAGACAACACAATCGCTGACATTGCGGTAGCTACAAACGCTGGTCAAATCAAAACAGGTGCTCCTTCTCGTACGGACCGTGTGGCAAAATACAACCAATTACTTCGTATCGAAGATCAATTAGGTGAAATGGCACAATACCATGGCCGTAAATCTTTTTACAACCTAAACAATAAGTAAACTATATAAAGGAGGGGGCTGTTTTTTATGCTCCCTCTTTTGTCTTATATCCGTATTTGAAACTATCCAGTATTTTGAAGGGCACCAGCTATTGTCCATTTCGAAAATTTGTGATAAATTAGTAATATTGCAAAATGTACGTTTTTCAGGAGGTGGCTTGCATGCACGCACTATTTGTTACATTATTAGTTATCGTATCTATCGCTCTTATTCTTGTCGTACTACTACAATCTGGAAAAAGCGCTGGACTATCTGGAGCAATTTCTGGTGGAGCAGAACAATTATTTGGTAAACAAAAGGCAAGAGGGATTGATTTATACCTACACCGTACTACCATTGTTCTTTCAGTATTATTCTTCATCTTAACGGTACTAGTGACTTACTTTAAACTTTAATAACCAAAATTAAACTGCCTTACTTTGTAGGGTGGTTTTTTATTTTATTATTTTTTAATTGGACAAAATGTTTAGTTATTATTAACGTATTGTCCGATAGAGGGCTTCTATTGGACAAAAAGGTTAAGAAACCAGTCGAACTGTCCGATAGAGGGCTTCTATTGGACAAAAAGGTTAAGAAACCAGTCGAACTGTCCGATAGAGGGCTTCTATTGGACAAAAAGGTTAAGAAACCCAATCGAACTGTCCGATAGACTCCGCCTATTAGACAACAAATCCCCTATTTATCCAATAGGAAGCATCTAAATCAAAAATAAAGGGTTTTCATTACAGCCACCAAAAAATTTGCCATAAAAAACTTCAACCATACTCTAATATTGGACTTATTCCCGTACAGTTTGTTAAAACTAATTAGTAGGAAAAAATTCTAATACATAAACTAACGTGTTATTTATAAAAGGAGCCTATCAAGAATGAAAATCGCTTTACCAAAACCATTTACCTTTGCAGGAGGCAAGCGAGCCATCCTCCTCTTGCACGGATTTACAGGGAATTCCTCTGATGTTCGGATGATAGGTCGCTATCTAGAGGCTAGAGGGTATACATGCCATGCGCCACACTATAAAGGACACGGCGTCCCACCTGAGGACCTTGTCCATACAGGTCCAGAGGATTGGTGGCAGGATGTCCTACAAGGATATCAACATTTAAAAGACTTAGGACACAATGAAATTGCCGTCTGCGGATTGTCCCTTGGCGGGGTATTTTCGTTAAAATTAGGTTACACTTTACCTATAAAGGGAATTATTCCTATGTGCGCTCCGATGCATATCAAAAGTGAAGAATTGATGTATAAAGGAATACTAGACTATGCTCGCGAATATAAAAGACGAGAAGGAAAATCAGAAGAGCAAATCGAACAAGAAATGAACGATTTTGAAAAAACACCAATGAGTACTTTGAGAGCCTTGCAGGGACTTATACAAGAGGTACGTAAAAATGTCGATATGATTTACGCGCCCACTTTTGTCGTTCAAGCTAGACATGATGCAATGATTAACACAGAAAGTGCCAACATCATATATAACGAAATCGAATCACCGCAGAAATCCATTAAATGGTACGAGGAATCTGGTCATGTGATCACATTAGATAAAGAAAAAGAACAATTACATGAAGATATTTATCAGTTTTTAGAAAAACTAGATTGGGCAGAATAAGAGTATCAAAATTATAAAAGGAGGTTTGCAAATGAGTGAAGTAATACAAAATCACATAGATCGACTATTGCGACATATGAAAGATGAAGCCTATAAGCCACTCACCGTACAGGAGCTAGAGCAGGCTTTTGGAATAGAGGATTCAGCTGACTTTAAAGATTTCGTTAAAGCCCTTGTTATTATGGAAGAAAAGGGGCTAGTTGTTCGAACACGGAGTAATCGTTATGGTTTACCTGAAAAAATGAATCTGATACGAGGAAAGCTAACAGGTCATGCCAAAGGATTTGCTTTCGTTATTCCCGATGAACCAGGAATGGATGATATTTTCATTCCACCAAATGAAACCAATCAGGCAATGCATGGAGACACGGTATTAGCGAGAATTACATCCGAAACGTCCGGGCAAAGACGTGAAGGCTCGGTTGTCCGTATTTTAGAAAGAGGAATACAACGTATTGTAGGTACATATGTCGAAAGTAAAAACTTTGGATTCGTACTTCCTGATGATAAAAAATTTGCCAGTGATATTTTTATCCCAAAAGCAGCTTCGAAAGGTGCAGTAGAAGGACATAAGGTTGTTGTGCATCTAACCGGCTATCCAGAAGGCCGAAAAAGTGCAGAAGGAGAAATTACCGAAATTTTGGGTCATAAAAATGATCCTGGTGTCGATATCCTTTCCATTATCCATAAGCATGGATTGCCAGGTCCGTTCCCGGATGATGCCATTCAACATGCCAATGAAACTCCTGACGAAATCGATCCGAGCGAATTACATAACCGTCGTGACCTTCGGGATGAAGTGATTGTAACAATCGACGGTGCAGATGCAAAGGATTTAGATGACGCCGTAACCGTCCAGAAATTAGAAAATGGTAACTATAAGCTTGGCGTACATATTGCTGATGTATCATACTATGTTACTGAGGAGTCACCGATTGACCGCGAAGCAGCAGAGCGTGCAACAAGTGTTTATTTAGTAGACCGTGTAATCCCAATGATTCCTCATCGATTATCGAATGGTATTTGTTCCTTAAATCCAAAAGTTGACCGTTTGACTTTATCGTGCCATATGGAAATTTCGGATACTGGGGAAGTCGTCTCGCATGAAATTTTCCAAAGTGTCATCAAAACGACGGAAAGAATGACCTACGGAGATGTGAATAAAATCCTTGTCGATAAGGATGAAGAAGTTATAGAGCGTTATGAAACATTAGTTCCGATGTTTCAGATGATGGAGCAACTAGCGGCCATTTTAAGAGAAAAACGGATGAACCGTGGTGCTATTGATTTTGATTTTAAAGAATCTAAGGTGTTAGTGGATGAAGACAGCAAACCAACTGATGTTGTGTTGCGCGAGAGATCTGTCGCAGAAAAATTAATTGAAGAGTTCATGCTTGCAGCCAATGAAACAATTGCGGAGCATTTCCATTGGTTAGATGTTCCATTCATTTATCGTATCCATGAAGATCCGAAAGAAGAAAAACTACAAAAATTCTTCGAGTTTATTACGAATTTTGGATATCTTGTTAGAGGGACCGCAAATGATGTTCATCCACGTGCTCTTCAACAAATTATCGAAGCGGTTCAAGGCAAGCCTGAAGAGATGGTTGTTTCTACCGTTATGTTACGTTCGATGCAGCAAGCAAAATATGATGATAAGAGCCTCGGTCACTTCGGATTATCAACCGAGTTCTATACTCATTTTACGTCACCGATTCGTCGATATCCTGATTTAATTGTTCATCGCTTGATCAGAACATATTTAATAGAAGGCAAGCTTGATGAGACAACGAGAGCTAAATGGGATGCACGTCTTCCTGAAATTGCTCATCATTCGTCGAAAATGGAACGCCGAGCCGTTGATGCAGAGCGTGAAACAGATGAATTGAAAAAAGCAGAGTACATGCAAGATAAAATTGGTGAAGAGTATGATGGAATTATCAGTTCTGTGACTAACTTCGGTATGTTTGTTGAGCTTCCAAATACAATCGAAGGACTCGTTCACGTAAGCTATTTAACTGATGACTACTATCGCTTTGATGAGCGCCATTTTGCGATGATTGGTGAGCGGACAGGTAATGTTTTTAGAATTGGTGATGAAATTACGGTTCGTGTAATCAATGTTAATAAAGAAGAAAGATCGATTGACTTTGAAGTTGTCGGCATGAAAGGAACTCGTCGAGAACGAAGTGATACAAAGAAAATCTTTAGAACTAGTGGTGGCCAAGGCCAAGGTCAAGGTGGCGGTCGTAATGGATCTCGAGCTGGTGGTGGCCAAGGTCGTAGAGGAGAAGGTCGTCCTTCCAGTGCAGGTGGTGGTCAAGGCAGTCGAAGAGGCGATGTTCGTAAGTCAGGCTCTGCTTCAGGTTCAGGTGGTCAAAGCCGAGGTCAAGGCGGCTCTAGTGGGCAAGGAAGTTCAGGAAGTGCTGGTGGCGCAAGCGGAGAAGGTAATAAAGCTAGAAAAAAACGGAAGTACTTTGAAAATGCTCCAAATGCAAAGCGAAAGCCGAAAAAACGTAAATAGAAATTCGAAAGAGGGCTGGTTCACGAAAAATGAATCAGCTCTCTTTCATAGTTGTCTTTATTTTGGTAAAATGAAGCAATAAACAGTTTGAAAGGGGGAGAAACAAATGCCAAAAGGTGAAGGGAAACAAGTAGCCCAAAACAAAAAAGCCTATCATGATTTTTTTATCGAAGAAACGTATGAAGCAGGTATTGTGCTACAAGGAACTGAAATTAAGTCTATTCGAGCAGGTAAAGTCAATTTAAAGGATTCCTATGCTAGAATTCAAAATGGTGAAGCTTGGTTGTACAGTATGCACGTAAGCCCATACGAGCAAGGCAATCGTCATAATCATGATCCATTACGTCCAAGAAAGCTGTTGCTTCATAAGCGTGAAATCAATAAGCTTTTGGGAGAAACAAAGGAAGTAGGATATGCACTTGTTCCGGTGAAGCTATATTTAAAAAATGGATTTTGTAAGGTGTTACTAGGACTTGCAAAAGGTAAAAAGAATTATGATAAGCGTGAGGACTTAAAGAAGAAGGAAGCAAAACGTGAGATTGAAAGAGTGTTCCGCGACCGACAAAAACAATAATCATAAACTGGAAAATACTTTACAGTAACTTACAATTGAAATTGCTCTACTCTATGTTATAATAAATTATGTCGCAGGGAAACGAAATACAACTTATGCGACAGCAACTTTAGCTCAAACTTACAAATGAGCTTCCGAAAACGTCAGGCTTGAAATATAGCTAGACCCTTCTAATATGGGGACGCTACGGATTCGACAGGGGTAGTTCGAGCTTGGGTGGCGAGTCGAGGGGATCGGCCTCGTTAAAACGTCAACGCCTATAACTGGCAAAACTAACAACAACTTAGCTTTCGCAGCTTAATACTGCATAGCTGTTCGCCCCTCCATCGCCTATGTGGTAGGGTAGCGGACTCACTCTAAGTAGGCTACGCCGGAGTCCACCGCCTGAGGACGAAGGAAGAGAACAACCAGGCTAGCTGGCCGGGCGCCTGTCGATAGGCAGATGGATTTAGCGAAACGCGAATATGTCGACTACACTCGTAGAAGCTTAAGTGCCGATATCTTTGGACGTGGGTTCGACTCCCACCGTCTCCACCAAATACATATTTGGTGGTTTTTTATTTGTTTTGTGACGTAAGCATAAGTTTTCCGTTGGGAAAGCTTATGCTTTATTTTATTTTATTATATTTTACGATAATTTTATGCTTTATTATTATTCCAAAAAGTACCGCAAAATAGAAAAAGGCAATCATGTTTAATGATCACCCTGTTTTCATTCTTGCGATCGTTCGTCAAATAAACAACTTCTCTTTGATTACTATTTATTAACCTGCTAGTTTAGTGGAATAAACAAAAAAGCCGTCGAAGCAGCCTATTCCTCGATTAATGCTACCCGTTAGCCTCCATGAAGTGCAGAAAGATTGCTGGAGAGATATTCATTCAAGTATTATCTAGGTTGTGGGTTAGCTCCTGTAAGATGAGCATCAAACATATCAATTATTTCAAGGAATCTATCAGCTTCTCGGAAAACATGGTCTGCTAAAAGGGGATGAATAATGCTCTTTATTTTACATTGCTCAATTAAATCACGTGCTGTTTTCTTAAAATCCCTAAGAGATGAGACCGACACCCGATTTTGATCGAGAAATTGATCTAAAAGAGGAACTGTTTGAGATTGTGGCTTCATAGATTCTAAGTCCCTTGCTTGAAAAAGCAATTGATCAAAATCATTGCTGAAATTCTGTGCTACATCAACTAGTTTCCTTTCTGACGGATCAAGGAGATGGCCAATAAATTTGGCATGGTCTGCCATAATCCTTAAAAAGAAGACATTTTCTTTAATAATGGCATCTGGAAGCGGTTGTAATTTTCCTTGATTTAATTCAATAAGTCTTTTTCTAAAATAATTTGCTTCCCTACTTGTATGGTCAACTAATAGTGGGAAATTATTTGCCCCCGGCAATTTACATGTGAGAATTAGTCCTAATACTTTCCGTTTAAAAGCGAAAATGTTGGTTGCAGCTTGCTGTACTTCTGAATTAAATTTTCTTATTTGCTCTGGGTCAGTTTGATTATTAAAGGAATGTGCAATTTGTTCGATGTGTTCAAATAATCGATAAAATTGATTAGCCTCTTGAATTAGTTGAGTATCTTCTGCTCTAAAACCCAATCGAAGAAATAAAGAATGTTCTTTCATGATCCTAGCCCAAAAACGAATTTCATTTAAAGAGCGCTCAACAAACATTCCAGATGTAACACCGGTATCAGCATGCAAAGATATTTCATCCCCGTTCATTCTATAACCTCCTCGAAATACTGCTTTCGTTCTAATCATATTTATATGGTCATATAAATATTCCTTAAAGCAATAGTTCCGTTTTACTATTGGAAATTATGAAATAAACGAATCTGATTCCACTTGAATTTCTAGATCAATTTTTTGTATTACCACTTTCAGATATCTTAGCAATATTTGTATTGTTATCAATGTTTTTAATTCCATTCTCATTTTCTATTTGATACGAAAGGTATGCCGAAGGAAAGGGCATTGAACTTGCAGATAGACTTGCTTCTTTAGATATATCGATTGCAACATCTGTTCCTATCGGTAGGGGTGTTATGCCAATCCCGTTGCTTCAAAAGCAAGGTGTTAATGTTTTGCTTGGAAATGATAGTATTACCGATCATTGGTCACCATTTGGGGTTGGCGATATTCTGCAGAAGGCTCATCTCGCAGCACAATTATATAACTGGAGCAATGAGTATAATTTGTCTAGGGCACTATCACTGGCTACTGGCGGAATTACGCCATTAGATGAATTCGGAAAGCAAATTTGGCCAAAGGTTGGAGACGTTGCAACAGCTGTCCTCGTTCCGGCTAGCTGTTCAGCAGAAGCTGTAGCCCGCTTACCAAAGCGAACTGCAGTCCTTCATAAAGGCAATTTGTCTTGGGGATCTTTAGAAAGAAGTGATGCCTAAGTATAGGTGGAATTTTTTGTCATATATATTTAGATTCTTACTTTTTTTATTTGAAAAACTGATTGCGAATGCACTTCTAATATAATTAAATAATTTAATGGTCAAAAATATACATGTAATTATTCATATTTACAAACATTAATGGTTCTTGAACAATTTATTGATCATTAAATCAAAGAGGAGTAACTTATGTGCAGAAACATTAGAACATTATTTAATTTTGATCCACCAGCTACCGATGAGGAAATTCATGCTGCTTCTCTACAGTACGTTAAAAAGATAACAGGTTTTAACAAGCCTTCAAGGGTTAACGAAGAGGCATTTAATCGAGCAATCAAGGAAATTGCAATGATTTCTAGAAATTTATTGGACGCAATGGATACTAGTGCCGAGCCTCGTAATCGTGAGGTTGAAGCTGAACGTGCGCGAACCAGATCAGCTAAAAGGTTTGGATCAAATATGGAGGATGATAAATTATGAAAGTTGAAAAAATGGCGATCAAAAGTAGGCGCATACACTGTATCCAGGTCTCAATTACGTTTGTCTCGCAAAATATTTGTATATATAACTATATTAGTTTTTAAGCCTATGTAACCAATATGTTTAGGAGTGACTACAATTGCGAGACTTGAAAATTTACCCCAATTGTCCATTTGTTACCAGAGTAGTAGAGGTTGGCGGACTTACGAAATCGCAGCTTATCCAGCAATTACAACAATATTCTATCTTGATTAATGAGTATGCAGAGAGGCTATTAGCTGATGATAAATTTACGACCTCTGATACTAAATACAGTATTCAGACCGTGGAATTAACAGTTGGAGACCTTGGTTTTCCTGACGGAGCTACGACCGACCAAATTTTTAATAGAGCGAGAGAAATTGGTTTGGAATTGTGTCCGATTGAACTGGGACCTTATCTAAGAATGGAGTATTTGGATCAGCCTGAAGGTTATTCTGGGGATCCTTTACAGCGACATCAGGCTCCTTCAGGATCTATCACTATAGCGTCTGAGATACTAACTGAAGACGATGATTTTCCTAAAGGCTTTTATCTTAGATGCATTAACGGCGAGTTGTGGCTGCGTGGATACCGTGCTGATCATTTGCACGTTTGGAATCCAGATGATCATTTTATTTTTTGTAAATTATTTAATGGGCGCTATCCTTGAACAAGGATAACGCTCATTTTTCATTAAAGAACCCGGATTATGAAAGAAGTAATCCTTTTAACCCATAAACCTATATAAATTATTAATGTAGGTAATTTTTCAGAAGACTATTGATTGAGTGATTTAATTCATTTATGTTAGGATTTTCTACTTTCGTATCGTTAATTAGATATTTCCTTTTTAGTTGAATAATTCTTTCTATACTTTCATTTAATCTTTGTTCGGAAATTCCCCCATTTTCAACAGCATTTATTAAAGAGGAGATAATTTTTACAACATTATTATAGTCATGTCCTACTAAGATTATATCGCTTCCTGCCTTTACTGATTCTACCGCTGCTTTGCCAATATCAAAATGTTCTGTTATGGCTCCCATCGTCATATCATCCGTTATGATTACTCCCTTGAAACTTAGTTGTTTTCTAAGAAGATCCGCCATGACAGCTTTTGACATGGATGCTGGATTGGTTTTATCCAATTCAGACAATAAGATATGGGCGACCATTACCACATCTGCTCCATGATTAATCGCACGTTCAAACGGAATTAACTCTAGTTCTTGAAGTTCCCTAAGGCTTTTATTGACAATTGGGAGTTCCAGATGGGAATCAATCGATGTATCTCCATGTCCAGGAAAATGCTTAATGGTAGGGATGACGTTTTGAGACTGAATCCCTTTCATCGTTTGAATTCCAAGTGTACTTACTATTTCCGAATTGTTCCCAAATGATCGATCCCCGATAATTGGGTTATTTGGATTGCTGTTAATATCAAGAACTGGTGCAAAATCGAGATTTAAACCAAATTCTTTTAATTCATGACCTAAAAGTGTCCCGACTTTATAAGAAAACGCAGGACTATTTACTTTTCCAATCTGATTATTTGGAGGGAAGTTAACAAGACCTCCTGGTAATCTTGTTACTCTTCCTCCTTCTTGGTCAATGCCTAAAAAAAGCGGTAGATTCGAACTATTTCCAGCCTTTAGTTGATTTACAAGTTGAACGGCTTGTTCAGGGGTTTCAAAATTATTTTTGTAAAAAATAATTCCTCCCACATGGAATTGGCTTATTAATTTTTTTGCGTTTGTATCCATTGTGGTCCCGGAAATCCCAGCAAGAATCATCTGCCCAATTTTATCTTCTAAACTCATTTTAGAAATTACTTCTGAAATGGTTTGGTTTTCTTGTTGATTTGGTGTTTTTTTAACCTGTGTATAGAGGGAGATATGGTCAACTTTAGGATTGGGTTCCTGCTCTGTCTTTACTGGTAAAACCCATAATAAATCAGTAAAATTGGTTGCATGATAGACGAGTATCATTTGGTCATGAGTTGAATCTTCATAGTATCGAATGGCATCGGGCTCTCCACCAATATTTTTAATTTCATCTAATGAAATATTTTGTAATTCAGAGTCGTAAGAGCGTATATCATTTACAGTGTGATCTGTATAGCCGATTGTAGAATGATGACTCTCGTATTCCTCATACCTGCCTTTAGCAGTTTCCGAAATATGATCTGATTTTCCCCACTCTTTGTTTACTTCATTCCACTCTGTTATACCGGACACAAAGGGAATGTTCGGAACTTTACCTTCCTTAGATAAGGAGAATGTTTTTTCTACTATTTTCTGATCATTCTTCGAATCAACTGTATTGTTATCAGAAGGTTTAGTATCGGATGGCTTAGTTATAATTGGGCTTTCTTTAACTGGAGTCTGTTCGTAATCATTTACTTTGATTGCATAATAAATTCCAATGACTAAGGCAACCATTAAAAGTAGAAACGTAAAAATATGTAGCTTATTTTTTTTAGAAGCCCTTTTTCTCTTCAATTTCCAATACCCCTTTCTATCCTTTATATGGTAAGTATAGAGTTTATATTTTACATTTTATTTATCGTAAAGCCAATCAGCTTAAAACAAACATTACGGATGTCATCTACTTTTAGCAACTTTATCCTCTTTGAACAGCAGCCAAATTCCATCTGGACGGATTTTTCCTTATCGTTTATAGTAATGGTACAAATTAAGAAAGGCGTTAAAGATTATGAACAAAACCTTTTACCATTTCCTGATGAAGTATCGTCATCCTGAACCTAAAGACGATATTAGTAGGTTTGCAAACCAGGCTTACTTGGATCATGGCTTTCCAAAAACATCAAAAAAGTATGAAGAAGTTAGCTCATACTTAGAACTCAATGGTTTCTATTTAGATAATATGTCCATTTTCGATGAAGCATGGAGTTTATATGTAAATGACTAAAGTAAATAATTTTAAACATTGCCTCTTTTTATTTGAAAGAGGCTTTTTGTATGTACATATATTAGGTTTCCATTATCATGTTAAAAATCATCGCATATAATATTGTACTTACTTCACGACGAATCATTAGGAGGGTAGAGGCGATGGCTAAAAGAAAAAAACCAAAATTCACAATCGGTGATAAAGTCGTGATTATTGCATACGGTATCGTGGGTGATATTACTGATATTAAATGGATAGATGGTAAGTATATTTATGAAATTAATACGAATGAAGGTTTGTTTATAGAGGAACGGCTTCAATTACTCTCGGAATACGAGGGGGAAGCTGTAGAAAAAGAACATATTGATATTGAATATCAATTTTTCTTCGGAGATATTGTGCAGGTGAAGGGTTATGGTACAGACTTATTCAAAGTAGTTGGCTTCCGAACAGAAATTTGGCGTTATCAAGAGGATTCCTGGGAGGATGTAATTTATGAGTTATCAAGAATTACAGATGCTGAATGGCTTGAAGCCGCCGAGGATGAACTTACCTTAGTTGCTGAAGCAGAAAATGCAGATACTTTCATTCAAAACTTAGGGTATTTATATATGCTGGATAAGGAAAAAAGCACGTTAAAGCTACCTGAACCGAAGCCCTCGCCAAAGGTTGATTTTCACGTAAATGACAAAGACAATGAACAAAACCAAAAAGAAATGATTGATAATTTATTGGATGTTTATAATGATTACAAGCTATTAGCTGAAATGTTTCAAGATCAAGAATACGTAAAAATAAAAAAGGGTATATTGCGTAAGCTCAAGAGGATATTGAGTCACGACGATAGAAGCATATAAAAAATAGGAATGGCAAGAAAAATGATACATTTGAATAATTGGGAAGTAACATTAGTGAAAATCGTAAGAACAACTCCATCTTCCTGATTAATATCATCCTTTAGTTTTTCCATCCAAGTTCCCATTATGATTCCCCTCTCAACACTTTTTAAGTTCCTGTTACTTCAAACATATGCTTGTCCCTTTTCGAATATGCCAGGGTTTTTGCTAATCAAAAAGTAGGTAGCATTAATTAAGATTAGGTATCATACATTTTTTAGAAAGGGAGGCGATTTTTAATGAAAGAAATAGAAGTTTTTATTGATACAGAGGAAATTGCTGAATTTTTCTTTCAGGAGCTTGTCAAAAGAGGTTATGTTCCGACAGAAGAAGAGCTTGAAGAAATCGCTGATATCACCTTTGAATATTTATTAGATAAATGCATTATTGATGAAGAGGTAGATGAAGGCTAAGGGTTAAAATGAATTTTCCACCCACTATTTACGAGAAATAGTGAGTCTTGAGGCTCGCTATTTTTTATTGAACAGAAGTTCAAAGTATCACAACTAATATGAAACTTTTTCATTTTTTTGACGTACATATTTATTAGAAGTCACTATAAAGTAAAGAGAGGGATTATGATGTCATTTTTCAATAAAGTTTTTGCAAGTGTAGGAATCGGTGCAGCAAAAGTTGATACAAAACTTGAAAAAGATACTTTGACAGCTGGCGATCTAGTAAGAGGTGTAGTTGAAATACAAGGTGGAAATGTGGAACAAAAGGTTGATGAGATTTATTTATCGTTACATACTACGTATATTAAAGAATCAGATGATAAAAAATACACGGTTTCAGCCATGATTGACCGTTTCCGTGTTGCAGAGTCCTTCACAATTAGTCCTAATGAAAGAAAGGAACTTCCTTTTTCATTTCAATTGCCATTAGATACGCCTATTTCAATTGGTAGAACGAAGATATGGGTACAAACGGGTCTAGATATAAAAAATGCTGTAGACCCAACAGATAAGGATTATATTAAAGTTGTGCCTAATGCACTAATTTCAGCAGTATTCCAAGCTGTTGAAGATATGGGATTCCGAATGCGGGAAGCAGATTGTCAAGAAGCTTCTTATCGTCTAAGAAAACGTCTCCCTTTTATTCAAGAATTTGAATTTATCCCTACTTCAGGACCTTTCCGTGGGAAATTGGATGAACTCGAACTTGTATTCCAAGCAACATCTAACGATCAAATGGAAGTGTATATGCAAGTCGACCGTAAGGCAAGAGGGTTAGGTGGCTTTTTATCTGAGTCACTAGGTACAGATGAAACAAATGTAAGAGTGTCTGTATCGAAAAGCGACATTCCAAACCTTCGCTCAAAACTTCAAAGTGTCATTGAAAGATATTCATAAGAAAAGCGGAAGCGCCTTGTTATTTTAACTGGTACCCTTTTTGGAGTGCAAAAAGTGAAAAAACAACTCAAGTAGCATGTTAAATCATATGATTTAGCATGCTATTTTTTATTGGTATACGTTTATGACATTTTAATTTGAGAATTAACACGGTTATTTGCAATGCGAATAGCAAAGTGAGAATGAACATTCTCATGATGTTAGTTTATATGCTAAAACGATTGTTAATACATCGTTTAAATTTGATAGGAATGGCATATTTAAACATAAAAATAGGTGCCCCGGGAGAAAGAAGAGTTGTCCATAATTAAGTAACCAGCGAAAGTAAAACATACTAACATTAGTAGTACAGACCAAGGCCATGGTTTGTGCTACTATTTTTTTTATAGTAGAAGTGAAGGAAGGTCAATCCGCTTATTGGACCATGTTAGAGTCCGTATTTAAA
>NZ_CAKJTG010000009.1 GCF_917563885.1 Pseudoneobacillus rhizosphaerae | reverse complement strand
AAAACACTTTTGGGTTATAGCTTTGAATAATATTTAATTTAATATCACTTGGATATTTTGACATACAAAAAACTGCACCTCCAACTGTTAGATAGTGTCTAACAATTGGGGTGCAGTTCATAATCCCTGCTTTTTTCATATTGAATACCGGTAAAGAGCTAATTCTTCACCTCGAATAGATGGAATTTCAGTCCAAAAGGGTCCTTTACCATGACGCTTGTTTCATGATATTCCTTAGTAATCTCGCACCCTTGGTCTAATAACATTTCAATAGCATGATGGAAATCATCAACTCCAAATTCAAAGAAGACAGAATCACCATCCGAATTTTCAATGAAAAATTGAAGTCCGCCCATTGAAAACATCGTTTCGTTATTATAGTTTTTATTAAGCCTCATACCAATTATATTTTCGTAAAAGTTTATGGCTCTAGCATAATCTTTTACTTGAATAGCTACATTATTGGTTATTTGAAATGTTGAATGACAATCATATTTTTTCTTAGGTTGAAAATCTTCTGAACCAGAAGGTAATAAATCAAACAAATGCCATACAACATTATAATCGTCCCCAGGGCCAAGAGGTGCCTTGGCATGATGATAGATGTTACCTTCCTTATCTTTTCTGAAAGTAGATACCCCAGGATAGTAGTATCCATCCTTTTGAAATCCAAAATCCACTTTAAAAGTGGTTCCCTTAGTGGAAACCATAGGGAAAATCCAACCTCTAGCTGCTGCAAAATCTGCTTGTACCTCAGGTTCATCAGGTGATGAAAGAACAAATGCTGCTTTCTGGATCAAATGCTGGTAAACTCCGTTAAATCCGTCTGCCCACATTGTACAGTAAGAGCACCCTTTTCCCATATTATGAATAACGATAAGTTCATCTTTATCTTGAAATAGTTCGAGGAGGCTTACTTCTCTTTTATCAGATGTCACAAATTGATAGTTTTCAACCTTTTGTTCGGGTACAGATTTACGTAGTTGAGCTAACTCTTTCTTCTTTTCTAGAATTTCTTGTTCTAGTTTGACTATTTCGTTATGTAAAGGATCATTTAGCAATTTTTTTCACCTCAAAATGAATTTGTTAACTGAACTATTCTTCGTTGTTTCATTATTTTCCTTTAATAAATCCGTGATATAATATTTTCAAAAGTAAAAAGTGGGGTTTTATTATGAAAAAGCGACAACAACAGCCTAAGCCTAAGGTGAAAAAGGATGAAGGTGCAGTTACATTAGGAGACATGCTAAATCAAGATTTAGTTAAACAGCTAAAAGATAAACAAAATGAACTAAAAGCAGCCGAAGAAAAGAAGGTTCAAGAAGAGGAAGCACGAAAGCGCGAGGAAAGACGATTAAAGGAAAAAAACAAATCATTTGAAGAGTTATTAAATGAAAGTTCAACAGACTGGAGAAATTTCAAATAATAGTTGGTAAGGTTAAAGCTAATCGGTATCAAGATTGGGCACGTAAATAGAATTACGTGCCCGTTTATTCATTATTTTTCTATCGATGCTCCTGATAAATATCAGCCCGTGTTAATTCTTGAATAAGATCAATTTCTTCTTTAGATAATCTTTGTGATTGTACTGCCCTGGCATTATTTTTCACCTGTTCCGGTGAACTCGCTCCAATTACAACGGCTGACACAGCTGGTTGAGCCAGGCAATATTGTGCAGCAATTTCGGTCATAGGACGCTCTGGTGCAACTTTTTCCTTCAATAAGGATAAAAGTTCCTGTAACTCCAAAGAAGAATACTTTAAATAACCGTTTTTCTTAAAAGAAGCCGAGAAATACTCCCATTTCTTTTCGGTAAGTAATCCCTTTGCTAATGTTCCGCGACAAACTACACTAATTCCTTGTTCACTCAAAAGAGGCAAAACCATTTCTTCTGGTCGACGATCTAGCAAACTATATTGCATCATCACAGAAACAATCCCTGACTTCTCAACATATTCACGAATCACATTTGGGCGGATGGAAGAAATTCCATAAAAACGTATATATCCTTCTGCCTTTAACTCTTCAAAAGCCTCAATTGTTTCTTCAATTGGGTCTTCGGTAGTTCCCCCATGAAGCTGATACAAATCAATATACTCGGTACCCAACCTATTTAGGCTTTTCTTCACTTGTTCCTTGATATAAGCTTTAGATGGATCCCAACCCCAGCCGTCCTTTTGTTCATTCCAACGATTTCCCACTTTTGTGGCAATCACAACATCTTCGCGAATACTCTTAAGTGCCATCCCAACAATTCTCTCGTTATCACCAAAGTCATATAGATCTGCAGTATCAAAATAATTGATACCTTCCTCTAAAGCTGTATGAATGACACGCTGAGCATGAAGCTCATCAGTACCCAGAGACATGCAGCCTAAAGCCAATTCGCTAATTTCTAAATCAGAAGAGCCAAGCCTTCGTTTTTGCAAATTATTTTCCTCCCTAGATAATCATTAATACTATTTTAATAAAAGGAGAAACATAAACCAAATCATCTGTTTATAGGCTACTTAGTTGAATCAATCCAAGCTTTAACAGTTTCAAACTGCTTTCGATATTCTATTAGCTTTTGTCTAATCTCCCATGCTTTACCAACCATAATAACCCCTTTTTCATGAACATAGACCTTCATAGCATCCTACCTCCTAGAGCAAACTATGGTAAAATGTATGAGCATGTCACATCGGATTAGAACAGGAGTGTCTAGGATGAATCGTTTAGAGGAAAAAACAATTAAATCGGATCATATTTTTTCCGGGAGAGTTATAAGCCTTCAAGTTGATGAGGTAGAATTGCCAAATGGGAAAACTTCAAAGCGTGAAATAATAAAACATCCTGGGGCAGTGGCCATTTTGCCGATAACGAATGATGGGAAAATCGTAATGGTTGAACAATTTCGAAAAGCACTCGAACGAACATTAGTGGAAATTCCTGCAGGGAAGCTGGAAAAAGGGGAGAACCCACTAGAGTGTGCTCGAAGAGAATTAGAGGAAGAAACAGGATATGTTTGCGAAAAACTTGATTGGCTAATCTCTTTCTATACCTCTCCTGGATTTGCAGATGAAATTGTTCACTTGTATGTTGCGACAGGATTAAGCAAAAAGGAAGATGCAGCACAGCTAGATGAAGATGAATTTGTTAACATTGTTGAATTGTTTTTAGCTGAAGCAATCCAATATGTTGAGGAAAAGAAAATATATGATGCAAAAACTGCTTATGCCGTACAATACCTGCAACTTAAAGAGAGTATCAAATGAAAATGAAAAAATATTATGTTGATTTACATATACATATTGGCAGAACTAAAACTGGTAAGGCAGTAAAAATAACGGGATCCAGATCATTAACCTTTACCAATATAATACATCATGCTCGCAACGAAAAAGGGTTGAATATGATTGGGATCATCGATAGTCATTCTCCTGAAGTTATAATCGAAATGGAAGAATTACTTTCAAATGGACTTCTTACAGAGCATCCAGACGGTGGAATTGTATTTGGCGATTTAACGATTATCCCTGGATCAGAGCTTGAAATATATGATGAACAATGCCAAGGTCCGATTCATGTCCTTTGCTTTTTCCCGACATTAGAAGTAATGAGAAGTTTTTCAATGTGGCTATCTAAGCAATTAAAAAACATACAATTGAGTTCGCAACGTATATACGTTTCTGGGAAAGAGCTACAGAGGAAGGTTAAAGAATTAGATGGACTTTTTATTCCAGCCCATGTTTTCACACCCTTTAAGAGTCTTTATGGAAAAGGAGTTAAACAAAGCTTAACGGAGGTATTTGATCCAAATCAAATCGATGCAATCGAATTAGGTTTAAGTTCTAATACGGTGATGGCTGATGAGATTGGCGAGCTCCATCAATACACTTATATTTCTAATTCAGATGCCCATTCTTTAGCGAAAATTGCAAGGGAATATCAGGTTCTGGTAATGAAGGAGCCAACTTTTAAAGAATTAGAAAAAGCGCTAAAAGAAATAGAGGGTAGAAAGATAATCGCCAACTATGGCCTTGACCCATTTCTTGGAAAATATCATCAAACGGCATGTGCAAATTGTTCACATCCTATTTCACCAGGAGAAGAGAAATGTCCTGAATGTGGGGCAGTGAAATTCACTAAGGGTGTTGCCGAACGAATCAAGGAGCTACATTCTCCTGTTGTATCAAGGCGAAAACGGCCACCCTATATACATCAAGTCCCACTTGAGTTTATTCCCGGGTTAGGACCGAAAATGCTTACTAAGCTATTAGACCATTTTGGAACCGAAATGGCCATTCTGCACGAGGTTCCGTATGAATCCATTGCTAACGTTGTCCCACTTCCAATAGCGGAACTCATCTGGAAAGCTCGAAATGGAGATATCCTTCTTCAAGCAGGTGGAGGCGGCAAATACGGCAAAATCGCCGAACAATAGAACAGGTTTTAGCACATTAAAGCGGTGGGGGACTGTCCCCCACCGCTTTAGTGTGTTAAAATCTCATTTTTTTGTGTCATACCTCGTTAAGACAAGCATACAATTTAGTAACGAGTTAGTGGGAGGGAGCACAATTGAGAAAAAGAATATACCAGAACGTTGCAGCAAATTATTTACGTGAAAACTCCTCGATGTATTTGTTTGTAATTGTGTTATTTATGATGGGAGTCATTTTTGGTGCAGTGATTGTCAATAGTTTGAGTTTTGTACAGAAGGAAGATTTATTTTATTATTTAAATCAATTTTTTGGTCAAATGGAAAACGGAAGGCTCGCAGAGGAATCAGATCTTTTCCGACAGAGCTTTTTTCATAATGTGAAATTTATCGGACTAATGTGGTTGCTTGGGGTATCGATAATTGGATTGCCAGTCATTCTAGTATTATTATTTATGAAAGGGATGGTCGTAGGGTTTACTGTAGGATTTTTAGTGAACCAGATGGGATGGAATGGCTTCTTTTTAGCATTTGTTTCCATACTACCTCAAAACTTTATCATCATACCTGTCTTTATTGTAACAGCTTCTGTAGCTGTAATGTTTTCATTGAAAATGATTCAACGGCAATTTTTGAAAAAGTATGGTCAACCTTTTTTACCATTGTTTAAAAATTACGTAGGAACTTTTATATTTGCTATTCTTTGTATTGGAGCTGCAGCTGCAATTGAAGCTTATCTATCTCCTGTATTTATGAAATCGGTAATGAATACCATTAGCAGTTTATAATAATTATTATTTAATAAAAGCACTTAATGATAATTATTTTATTTTGAATCTATTCCTCTATCTGTTATAATGAGAATTGACAGTGGCGAGGGAGGACTTCGGTATGGAAAGTAGAATTGATAGAATTAAAAAGCATTTGCACTCATCCAGCTATAAACTCACTCCACAACGTGAAGCGACCGTTCGTGTGTTGTTGGAAAATGAAGAGGATCATTTAAGTGCGGAAGATGTATACCTCCTCGTAAAAGATAAATCTCCTGAGATTGGTTTAGCAACTGTATATCGGACATTAGAATTACTCACAGAACTTAAAATTGTCGACAAAATTAATTTTGGTGATGGAGTTTCCCGATATGACTTACGTCAGGAAGGGGCTGCACACTTCCATCATCATCTTGTTTGTATAGAGTGCGGTGCCGTGGATGAAATTCAAGACGACCTTCTAGAGGATGTTGAAGCAATAGTTGAACGGGATTGGAACTTTATTATTAAAGACCACCGCTTAACCTTCCATGGTATTTGTCATCGTTGCCATGATAAAACTAAAGAAGAAACTGCAAAGTAGACCTTTTCAAAAAAGGTCTTTTTACTTTGGCCAAAAACCTTGTTTCCTAGAGGTATAATTCTTGTCCAAACTGGCATACCTTGTACTAAGGGGAAAATTAGCGCTGGAGCGTCTTGTTTAGGACAGGTGGTGAAGGTTTGATGGGCTCATTTTTTAAAACAATATTTCGAACTCTAAAGGTATTTATTATTTTTACTGGATGCACAATTCTTTTTTATTATGGTATCATTTGGGTAAATCAAGAGTACCAAGATTATCACCGCTATGACGAACCAGAGGGTACGGCCATAAAGGTTTCCACTTTGGGGAGTCAGGAAGACATGTCAGTAGTTGACAGGTTAATCTTGTTTTACTTAAATGGGGAGTAATGAGATTTGATTGAGGATCATTTAAAGGATTTTCTACACTTTTTAATTGTTGAAAAGGGACTGGCCGATAATACCATTATTTCATATAAAAGGGATTTAAATAGTTATTTAAACTATTTAAAAAATGTTGAAAAAATAATAGATTTAAATGAAGTGAAACGGGCGCAAATTATTCACTTTCTTGGATATTTAAAGGAGCATGGTAAATCAGCCAAAACATTGGCCAGGCATATTGCTTCCATTCGAGCCTTTCATCAATTTTTGATCAGAGAAAAGATTGTCGGTCATGACCCAACCGTACATATTGAATCTCCACAGCTAGAGAGATCTCTTCCCAAAGTATTATCAATGGAAGAAGTTGAAACATTATTAGAGTCCCCTAAGCTAAATAGTCATTTTGGCTATCGTGACAAGGCGATGCTTGAATTGCTATATGCAACTGGAATGCGAGTAAGTGAACTCATTGGCTTGAATAGTGGTGATGTTCATTTAACAATGGGCTTTGTTCGCTGTATCGGGAAGGGGAATAAAGAGCGAATTATTCCTCTTGGTACCACCGCTGCGACCGTAGTTCAAGATTATCTTGATAAAGCTCGATATAAATTTTTGTCGGGTAAACAAAGAGAAGATGCTTTGTTTTTAAATCACCATGGGAAACGATTATCAAGACAAGGATTGTGGAAAATCTTAAAGAAATTAGTTGCAGAAGCAGGAATTCAAAAGGAACTAACTCCGCATACTTTAAGACATTCGTTTGCAACGCATCTATTAGAAAATGGGGCAGATTTAAGAGCAGTACAAGAGATGCTCGGTCATTCGGATATTTCAACTACCCAAATATACACACATGTTACAAAAACAAGACTAAAGGAAGTATATTCAAAATTCCATCCAAGAGCTTAATTAAAGGCTGTTTTCGCAGAGATTGTTGCTTTTCGAACACAGACTAATTCCCGTATCAAATATGGGTTTCGTGCTCTTTTCCTTGTTCAAGAGGAATTAACACTTAAGAAATTAGTAGTTTATATTTATCAAATAGCGACAAAGTTTACGAAAAGAGCTTAATAAATTCATAGAATTGTCATACCGCTGCCTCAATTAGGGTAGCTTTTTTCTTGTAATTTATTATAGATTTAGTAAAATATAGATGTCAGACTTCTGACATTAACAAATGCAACGATGATTATTCCTATTATAGGGAAATATAATTAAATGTAAGCACTAAGATGTTTAATTAAGGAGGAAAACGATGTCTAATCATACATACAAACGAATTTTTTTAGTTGTGATGGATTCAGTCGGGATTGGGGAAGCTCCTGATGCAGAAAAGTTTGGCGATAAGGGATCTGATACGTTAGGTCATATAGCTGAAAAAATGAATGGTTTAAAAATGCCTAACATGGGAAAATTAGGGCTTAGTCATATTCGTGAAATTAAAGGAATCGACAAAGTTGAGAAGCCTTTAGCTTATTATACTAAAATGCAGGAAGCATCAAATGGAAAAGATACAATGACTGGACATTGGGAAATAATGGGTTTGAATATCCAAACTCCATTTAGGGTTTTTCCAGATGGATTCCCAGCTGAACTTATTTCAGAGTTAGAAACAAGAACAGGTCGTAAAATTATTGGAAATAAGCCTGCTAGTGGAACTGAGATTTTAGATGAGCTTGGAGAAGAACACATGAAGACAGGCTCATTAATCGTCTACACATCTGCAGATTCGGTATTACAAATAGCTGCTCATGAAGATATTATTCCAATTGAAGAACAATATGATATTTGTAAGTTGGCAAGAGAACTTACATTAGATGAAAAGTATATGGTTGGTCGAGTTATAGCTAGACCTTTTTTAGGAGAACCAGGTAATTTTAAACGTACCCCTAACCGTCATGACTACGCCCTTAAGCCATTTTATCGCACGGTTATGAGCGAATTAAAGGACTCCGGTTACGATGTTATTGCTATTGGGAAGATTTCCGATATTTTTGATGGCGAAGGAATCACAAAATCGTTACGTACTATTTCTAATATGGATGGCATGGATAAATTAGTTGATAGTTTAAACATGGAGTTTACGGGTTTGAGCTTTTTGAATTTAGTGGACTTTGATGCTCTTTTCGGACATCGTAGAGACCCTATTGGATATGGAAAAGCATTAGAAGAATACGATGCTAGACTTCCAGAAGTTTTTGAAAAAATGCAAGATGATGACTTATTAATTATTACGGCTGATCATGGTAATGATCCAGTTCACCCAGGTACAGACCATACAAGAGAATATGTACCACTTCTTGTCTATTCAAAACGAATGATGGAAGGTAAAGATCTACCTATTTGTGAAACATTTGCCGATATTGGTGCAACGGTTGCAGAGAATTTTAATGTAAAAATGCCTAGCTTTGGAAAAAGCTTTCTTAAGGAATTAAACTAATTCATAATTTCCAAAACCTTTTTGGAAAAAGATAAGGAGTAGGAAGATGGATTTCACGAAAATTCAAAATGCTGCACAATTTTTAAAAGGAAAATATGAAAGAAGTCCCAAAATTGGTTTAATACTAGGTTCAGGACTTGGCGTACTCGCAGATGAAATCGAGCAACCTGTGAAAATCGCCTACAATGATATTCCAGATTTCCCTGTTTCAACGGTAGAAGGTCATGCTGGCCAGCTAGTTTTTGGGCGTATTCAAGAAATTGAAGTTGTAGCTATGCAAGGAAGATTTCATTTCTATGAAGGATATTCCTTAGAAAAAGTAACCTTTCCAGTTAGAGTAATGAAGGAGTTAGGTGTTGACATATTAATTGTTACTAATGCTGCTGGAGGAGTTAATGAAAGCTTTACACCAGGAGATTTAATGATTATTACAGATCATATTAATAATATGGGTACCAATCCTTTAATAGGGTCAAACGATTCCCGCTTAGGTGTACGATTCCCTGATATGTCGGAGGCTTATAATAAAGAGTTACGAGCATTGGCAAAACAAATTTCAAAGCAGTTAAATATTTCCACACAAGAGGGAGTTTATGTTGGAAATACAGGTCCTACTTATGAAACACCTGCAGAAGTACGAATGATACGTACATTAGGTGGGGATGCTGTAGGAATGTCAACTGTACCAGAGGTAATCGTAGCACGTCATGCAGGAATGAAAGTAATGGGAATTTCCTGTATCTCTAATATGGCTGCAGGAATTTTAGACCAACCATTAAATCATGAAGAAGTAATTGAAACAACAGAAAGAGTAAAAGCTAATTTCCTTACTTATGTAAAAGAATGTATCAAGCAATTTGGAAACCTATAAGCTAATAAAAAGTATGAGGTGATTTCGATGAGAATGGTTGATTTAATTGAAAAGAAGCGCGATGGTGAGAAGCTTTCAACAGAAGAAATTCAATTTATAGTTAATGGTTATACAGAAGGAACAATTCCAGACTATCAAGTAAGTGCTTTTACTATGGCCGTTTTCTTTAATGGTATGACGGAGAGTGAAACTGCAGACTTAACAATGGCAATGGTAAAGTCTGGAGATCAAATTGATTTATCACAAATTGAAGGTATTAAAGTAGATAAACACTCAACCGGTGGGGTTGGCGATACAACCACTTTAGTTTTAGGTCCACTTGTTGCGGCAGTGGGTGTGCCTGTGGCAAAAATGTCAGGTCGCGGCTTAGGACATACTGGTGGTACTATTGATAAGTTAGAGGCAGTTGAAGGCTTTCACGTAGAAATAGAAAATCAAGAATTTATTGATCTCGTGAATAAAAATAAAATTGCTGTAATAGGTCAAAGTGGTAACTTAACACCTGCCGATAAAAAACTTTATTCTCTACGTGATGTGACAGCGACGGTAAATAGTATTCCGATGATTGCTAGTTCAATTATGAGTAAAAAAATTGCAGCCGGTGCAGATGCGATTGTGCTTGATGTAAAAACTGGCGCTGGGGCATTCATGAAAACAATTGATGATTCAAGAGATCTTGCACACGCAATGGTGCGAATTGGTAATAATGTCGGCAGACAAACGATGGCGATTATTTCTGACATGAGTCAGCCACTCGGTTTTGCCATTGGAAATGCTCTTGAAGTAAAAGAAGCAATTGATACATTAAAGGGTGAAGGGCCTGAAGATTTAACAGAGCTTTGTTTAACATTAGGTAGCCATATGGTCTACCTGGCAAAAAAAGCAAATTCCTTAGAAGAGGCACGTCAATTGCTTGAAAATGTAATTAAAGATGGATCTGCTTTAGAAACATTTAAACTATTTTTAGCTTCTCAAGGTGGCGATGCTTCGGTTGTTGATCAACCTGAAAAACTACCACAGGCAAAGTACATTATTGAACTAGAAGCAAAAGAAGATGGTTATGTGAAAGAAATGGTGGCTGACGAAATTGGTACGGCTGCAATGATTTTAGGTGCAGGAAGAGCTACAAAAGAGTCTACAATAGACTTAGCGGTTGGGCTAATGCTTCGGAAAAAAATTGGAGATAAAGTCCAAAAGGGTGATTCGTTAGTTACGATTTACAGTAACTTTGAAAATGTAGATGCTGTGAAACAAAAATTGTATGAAAATATTACCGTAACTTCAGAACCAGCAAAGGCACCAACACTTATATATGAGGAAATAACGGAGTAATTAATGCTATATCTATATCTTTTAAAAAATCTTAGGATGAAACATCCTAGGATTTTTTTTTTCTCATTATTAATTTAGAAAAAATTGTATAAAAGTGGTGTTTTTGGAAAAAATGGAGGCTATATAAGATTGGAGGGTTCTGCAATATGAAACGACATTTCTCAATGATAATACTGTTTACTTTATTATTTTCTGTATTAGGTCAAGCAGTACTAGCACAAGAAAAAACCAGTACTGAACTAGTGAATAGTGTTGCATCAGCAGTACTAATTGAAAGGGATACAGGAACCATTATGTACGATAAGAATAGTCATGAAAAACTACCTCCCGCAAGTATGACCAAAATCATGACTATGCTATTAATAATGGAAGCGCTTGATGAAGGCAGACTGACGATGGACGAAAAGATCCGGGCAAGTGAATATGCCGCTTCAATGGGCGGTTCACAAATTTTCTTGGAACCTGGCGAAGAAATGACAACTAAGGAGCTTTTGAAAGGAATCGCTATTGGTTCTGGTAACGATGCTTCTGTTGCAATGGCTGAGCGAATTGCAGGGTCAGAGGAAGCCTTTGTTGAGTTAATGAATAACAAGGTAAAAGAATTAGGTTTAAAAAATACGAAATTCCAAAATACAACAGGATTACCTGCAAGTGATCATTACAGTACAGCCTATGATATGGCAATGATGGCTAAGGAATTATTAAAGTATGAATCGATAACTGAGTTTACAGGTCAATATGAAGATTATTTAAGGGAGAATACGGATAATAAATTTTGGCTCGTAAATACAAATAAGCTAGTACGGTTTTATCCGGGTGTTGATGGATTAAAAACAGGCTTTACTAGAGAAGCGATGTACTGCTTAACAGCAACTGCTGAAAAAAATGGTATGCGCGTTATCGCAGTTGTATTTGGCGCTCCAACATCAAAAGAGAGAAATGCACAAGTGACTAAATTATTAGATTTTGCATTTAGTCAATACGAAACGCATCCAATGTATAAAAGAGGACATTCCTTAGGGAAAGCAGTGGTTAGTAAAGGTGATAAAAAGTCTATCAACGCGGTTACAAGTGAACCCATATCGCTATTGACTAAAAAAGGTGAAAGCATAGAAAAGGTGCAAAAGAATATTACCTTACAAAAGAAATTAAAAGCACCTGTTTTAAAAGGAGATCAAGTTGGGACCCTTAAACTCGTTAAAGACGGAAAGGTACTATCTGAAAGTCCTTTAGTTGCAAATGAAGATGTAAAGGAAGCTAACTGGTGGAAGCTGTTTAAGCGTTCATTTGGTATGTTCACTAAATCTAATTAGTTAATAACCTTTGTCGAAAAGATAAAATTCTTTTCTTCTTTTGGCGAAATTACACTAGTTTTGTCTGTTAGAAGGAAATAGAGGTCTAAAAAGCGAATTTGACTCACTATACCAGATGAAGGAGGCTGAGGATAGTGAGTCTTAAAATTGACTTGGAAGTGAAAAATGATGTTTTATGTATCCGCCTAGAAGGGGAGTTGGACCATCATACAGCAGAAGACTTACGTAATCTCGCTACAAACGCAATTGAAAAGCACCAAATTCGCCATATTCTTTTAAATTTAGAGCATTTATCATTCATGGATAGCTCTGGTTTAGGAGTTATTCTAGGTCGATATAAGCAAATTAAACAACTTCATGGAGAAATGGTTGTTTGTGCCATCTCCCCTGCAATTGAGCGGCTATTTGATTTGTCTGGCTTGTTTAAAATTATGCGACTTGAGCCGACAGAAGAGTTTGCATTGCAAAGTTTGGGGGTGGCGTAATGAAAAATGAGATGAAGATTCAATTTAGTGCGTTAAGTCAAAATGAATCATTTGCCCGTGTAACGGTCGCATCTTTTGTAGCACAGCTTGATCCGACAATGGATGAACTAACCGAAATCAAAACTGTCGTTTCTGAGGCAGTTACCAATTCTATCATACATGGGTATGAAAATGATCCATCAGGATTTGTGTATATTAATGTCACTATAGAAGAGGGCTTTATTGATATAACCATTAAGGATGAAGGTATCGGTATTATTGATGTTGAAGAAGCGATGCAACCTTTATTTACAACTAAACCAGATTTAGAAAGATCTGGTATGGGATTCACTATTATGGAGAATTTCATGGATGATGTGGAAGTATTTTCACAACCAGGCCAGGGAACCGAAATAAGATTAAGAAAGCATTTATTAAAAAGCAAAATGCTATGTAATTAAGGAGACTTGTCTATGGATGTGGAGGTCAAAAACGAAAAAACACAAACCTATTTAAAAGATCATGAAGTTAAGGAATTAATAAAAAAGAGCCAAGATGGAGATCAAGATGCAAGGGATACCATTGTCCAAAGAAACATGCGCCTTGTCTGGTCGGTTGTTCAACGATTTATTAATCGTGGCTATGATCCAGATGATTTATTTCAAATAGGCTGTATCGGCTTGTTAAAATCCGTCGATAAATTCGACCTTTCTTATGATGTTAAGTTTTCTACTTATGCAGTTCCGATGATTATCGGAGAAATCCAAAGGTTTATTCGTGATGATGGTACAGTGAAGGTCAGTCGTTCCCTAAAAGAAATGGGTAATAAAATTCGTAAAGCAAAAGATGAGTTATCAAAAAATTTAGGCCGTGTTCCAACGGTAAATGAGTTATCAGAATATCTCGAACTAACACCCGAAGATATTATTCTTGCACAAGAAGCTAGTCGTACCCCATCTTCCATTCATGAAACTGTTTATGAAAATGATGGCGATCCGATTACGTTACTTGATCAAATTGATGATGGCAATGAGGGCAAATGGTTCGATAAAATTGCTTTAAAAGAAGCAATCCGCGAGCTCGATGATCGTGAACGATTAATCGTCTATTTAAGGTACTACAAAGATCAGACACAGTCAGAGGTAGCAGCACGTTTAGGCATTTCTCAAGTTCAAGTTTCTAGGCTAGAAAAGAAAATACTACAACAAATGAAGGACCGTATGGATCTCTAAGATTCATGCGGCTTTTTTGTGTGCTTTCGAATCCAGCTGCAGCGCCTAGCCCCTCGAGGTCATAAGTCACTCCAAGTAAGAAGGCAAAAAGCAGCCTTCTTACTTGGAGCGTCTTATGCTTGTCGGGGCTGATCAAGGCGCTTCCGCTTTTTACATTTATTGGTCTTCATGAAAAAATTGTCCTTAACAAATAATACTTATACAAGGAAATCCATGTGTGGGAAGTGAATGTTTTGGAAAAAACAATCTACATTCGCATGAGACATCGAGTTATTGTTCACCAGGATATATTGGTTAAGTTTCAGGATATCGCTCAGGTCATCGCTGATGAAGAAATTTATCAAAAAATTATCGCCATTCCCATACACAAGATAACAAAGCAGGACAATAACATCATCATTATTGATGTCATGAAAGTAATTAAACTGATAAATACCTTATATCCTGACGCTGATATACAAATCATCGGTCCCACTCAAACCATCATAGAAGTAGTTAGTAAAAAGAGAGGCGTTTCCATTCCTTTATTTATATTAATTTGGCTATTACTATTTTTTGGTGCAGCAATGGCCATAATGAATTTTCACGAAGATGTAAGTATGAAAGCAGTCCATCAACACATTTATACCATTATCACTGGCACCTATAATCCCCATCCACTTATATTTCAAATTCCATACTCAATTGGTTTAGGACTTGGGATGGTATTATTTTTTAACCACATTTTCAAGAAACGAATTAATGAAGAGCCAAGTCCGCTAGAAGTGGAGATGTTTAATTACCAGCAAAATCTGGATCACTACGTCATCATGAATGAAAATAAAGAAAGTATGTTAAAAATTGATGACCATTAGTATTCTGATTGTCATGTTTATAGGACTTGCTGGTGGATTAGCAGTTGGAACAGGTTATGTGGCTTTTTTGACCGTACTTGGAGTCATACCAAGACTAACACAATTAAGCAAAACAATGAAAATGATACATTGGTATGAATGGGCTGTTGTAATGGGGGCATTAACGGGAGTTTTAGTTAGTTTGGAGGATGTTATTCTTTTTCTTAAATCATATTTCTTGATACCAATAGGTTTGGCTACAGGGATATTTTACGGGATGGTTGCGGCAGCGTTAACAGAGGTATTAAATGTCTTACCTATTTTGGCAAAAAGAGTTGGTGTTGATGGGAAAATTACCATTCTGCTCATGGCACTTGTGTTGGGGAAAATTTTAGGGTCTTTATTTCACTGGATTTACTTTGTCAAATTGTAAAATTGGGTAAATTAACAGCGAAAGGAATCCATATATGGAAAAACAAAGACAAGTGATATTAATAACCGATGGTGATGACTATGCAAGACGGACACTGGAAATGATTGCCCGTGAAATAGGTGGTAGATGTATATCGATGTCGCACGGTAATCCAACTGTCAGGTCAGGACCTGAAATTGTTCGTTTAATTAAGAAAGCTGCAAATGATCCTGTATTAGTCATGTTTGATGATAGTGGGCTTACGGGGGAGGGGGCTGGTGAAAAAGCCTTAAAATATGTAGCGAATCATCGAGATATCCATGTCTTAGGTGTTCTAGCCGTTGCATCAAACACCCATCATAAAGAATGGACGAGGGTGGATATATGTGTAGACCGTGATGGGAATCTGACTCCATATGGGGTAGATAAATATGGCTTACCGGATTTAGAAATAGGTAGAATTAGCGGTGACACTGTGTATTGTTTAGATGAACTTGACGTCCCAATAATTGTAGGTATTGGTGATATCGGGAAGATGTCCAAACAAGACCATTTTGATATAGGTTCACCAATCACGAAAATGGCCATTGAACTTATCTTAGAAAGGAGCGGAACAAATGGTGCAACAGAGCATATCGAAAAAGATGTTACCTGAATCTTTAGATACAATTGAAGATTACATGAAAAGAAATATTGGATTAGGTAAAAGCTTTGATTTAGGTGTTAGAAAACTAAAGATATTGAGAAAAGATATCCATATATATTATGTTAATGGTTTATGTGACACACAATTTATCATTAATTTATTTGAAGAATTAGTCGAAATTAATGATCATGAAAAACTGTCTACAAATGTTTTTGGAATCGTAGAAAATCGATTAATCCACCAATCTGTCAACAGAATCAAATCAATGGATGAATTAGTTGACCAAGTTTTATCAGGGTTAATTGTTGTTGTAGTTGAGGGTGAAAGAGAAGGCCTGGTTGTAGATGTAAGGAGTTATCCTGGAAGACAGCCTCAAGAACCTGATACTGAAAAAGTAGTACGTGGAGCTAGAGATGGCTATACCGAAAATATAATTGTTAATACAGCACTAACAAGAAGGCGTATTCGAGATGAAAAACTTAGATTTGAAATTATGAAAATAGGCGAACGGTCTAAAACGGATGTTGCAATCGGTTATATCGAAGATGTTGCCGATCCAGATTTAGTAGAAATTATCAAAAGAGAACTAAAATCCATTGAAACAGATGGTTTAACGATGGGAGATAAAACGGTCGAAGAGTTTATGTTAAAACAAGGATATAATCCATTTCCACTCGTTAGATATTCAGAAAGGCCAGACGTGGTTTCTGCGCATATTTTAGAAGGTCATGTCGTTATTTTCGTGGATACTTCACCAAGTGTAATGATTACGCCAACAACTTTCTTTCATCATGTTCAGCATGCGGAAGAATATCGCCAATCTCCAACAGTTGGAACATTTGTAAGATGGGTTCGATTTATTGGAATTTTTACGTCCATTTTCTTTTTACCATTATGGTTTTTATTTGTTCTAGAACCAGATTTATTACCAGGACGTCTTGCATTCATCGGTCCTAATGAAACAACTAACATACCGATAATAGCTCAACTGTTTATAGCTGACATAGGTATTGAGTTTTTACGAATGGCAGCTGTTCATACACCAACCTCGTTATCGACCGCTATGGGTTTAATTGCAGCCGTATTAATAGGACAAATTGCCATTGATGTTGGGTTGTTTGTTCCAGAAGTCATTTTATATGTAGCCGTAGCAGGAATTGGTTCCTTTATGACCCCAAGCTACGAATTAGGAATAGCTAATAAAATTGTCCGGTTGATTCTGTTAGCGTTAGTGGCCATTTTTCATGTACCTGGGTATGTAATAGGAGTAACTTTATTTATTTTATTACTTGCAAGCATCCGTTCGTTAAATATCCCATATTTTTGGCCGTTCCTACCTTTTAGCCCAATGGCCTTTTTGAAAATCTTAGTTCGACAATCCGTCCCAGGGTCAAAGCTTCGTCCAAGCATTACACATTCTAGAAATAGATACCGAGAACCGAGTAATTCATAACTTTACCATTTCCACCTTTTGGACTTGCAGTTTAAAATAAGTTATGTTAAAGTTTTTTTAAAATTAAATAAAATGTAGAAAAATGTTAGTAGACAGTTTCTTTATAGATTCTGTCTATTTCTTTATTAAAATTTATTAAATAGTAACCTGTTATAGGAATGAGGGAATAGGCATGCATTTTTACGGTTCGGCTAAAATCAATAATCGTCACCACCTAGAAATTGGTGGAGTTGACACTGTTGAATTAGTAGAGAAATACGGTACCCCTTTATATGTTTATGATGTAGCATTAATTCGTGAACGAGCACGTGGTTTTAGAGATACGTTTAAGCGGCTTGGAATTAAAGCCCAGGTTGCCTATGCTAGTAAAGCCTTTTCTACTATTGCTATGGTACAACTTGTGAAGGAAGAGGGATTGTCATTAGATGTTGTTTCAGGTGGAGAATTATACACGGCGATAGCAGCACAATTCCCAACTGAAAAAATTCACTTCCATGGAAATAATAAAAGTATCGAAGAATTAAAAATGGCATTAGATTACCAAATTGGTTGCATCGTTGTTGATAATTTCTTAGAATTACATTTACTTATGGACTTATGTGAACAAAAAGATACGAAAACACAAATATTATTACGGGTTACTCCAGGAATAGAAGCTCATACACATGACTATATTTTAACTGGGCAAGAAGATTCCAAATTCGGATTTGATTTGCAAAATGGACAAGCTGAAAAAGCGCTCAGAATGGCACTCGAATCGGACAGACTTGAGGTATTAGGAGTACATTGTCATATAGGGTCTCAAATATTCGATACAACTGGCTTTGTACTAGCCACTAAAAAAATATTCGAAAAGTTAAATGAATGGAAATCTGGCTTTGGTTATATTTCCACGGTGTTAAACCTTGGTGGTGGGTTTGGGATTCGTTATACACAAGAGGACGAACCAATCCCTGCATCTAGTTACGTTGAAGAAATTATTTCAGAAGTGAAAAATCAAGTGGTAAAATATAATATGGAACTACCTGAGATTTGGATAGAACCTGGTCGTTCATTAGTAGGTGATGCAGGAACTACTTTATACAAAATAGGCTCAACAAAAGAAGTTCCTGACGTCAGAAAGTATGTTGCTGTTGACGGTGGAATGACTGACAACATTCGACCTGCTTTATATCAGGCAAAATATGAAGCTGTTCTTGCCAATCGGCCTTTAGATGAAGTGGAGGAAAAGGTATCGATTGCTGGGAAATGCTGTGAATCTGGTGACATGTTAATTTGGGATTTGCCATTACCAAAAGCAGATAATAATGATGTGTTAGCTGTATTCTGCACTGGTGCATATGGCTATTCAATGTCAAATAATTACAATAGGATTCCTCGTCCACCAGTTGTTTTTGTCGAAAACGGTATCACACAACTTGTTGTAAAACGAGAGTCCTTTGATGACTTAATCCGTTTAGATGTAGCTTTAAAAGAACAAGTAAAACTTTAACAAGTTGAAGAGGTTAACCCAAATAAAGCTGGTTAACCTTTTTCAATGATTGTTTAGCCTATAAGGAGTTGGTTAGGATTAAGACTAGTAATGGGAAACTTTTCTTATTTCTTCTATTAATTGCAATTATTTGGGGAGTCATTTACATCTTTTTTATTCTTCCAACAAAATAACATGATTGAAGTCTTTTCGTTAATGTAATATGATAACCAATAGATATATGCAACAAACTTATTGCTATACATATAATATGAAAAAGTTTATTCATTTACTTATTTGGAGAAAATAAGACATTAGTGAGGAAGAATCTGTTCTTTTTTGCAATAATGTTAGAAAAGAGCTTTTATAATGAGGGATATATATGCTAATTCGCTATAAAAAAACATTTGAAAAAATTGCCATGGGATTATTATCCTTTATGCCAAATGAAAAGGATTTGAAAAAATTACAACAAACCATGAAAAACTACGAAACGGATGATTCGTGGCATTTGTTTCTTTGGAAAGACGAGGACATTATTGGATTAATAGGTGTTACCTTTCATGATGATCAGTCATATGAAATCCAGCATATTTCAGTAAACCCTTCACATCGAAAACAAGGTATTGGAAAGAAAATGGTTCAAGCTGTTAAAGAGATATATCCAGGTAAATCTATACTTTCAAATCAATTAACAGAAGCGTTTATAAATAAATGTGAAAATGAATAACATATTTATACTAAAAACCCGAATAATCCCCTTAGTTTAGGGGTGCTATTATTCGGGTTTTTGGTACTAATCACATTGTGTTTTTTTACGTTGAATAAGAGCATTTTGTCGTTCAGTGATAATATCTGATCTGTCTCTAATCTTATGTCTGTTGATTAAGCTTGCATCGTATAAATCACTTTCTTTACCCCAATCTATTTGAGATATTTCTTCTTGAGAATAGCATTGAGATAATTGTTTGTTGCTTAATCGAAGGGGGAGAGAGTAGCTTTGATAAGAATTACTTTTTTTAAGATTTATCATATGGTTCTGTAGTAGTTCTGTAAATTGTTCAACATTAATATCTAGATTTGCAACATTTTCTTTTTGATTATGAAAAATGGCTATTGCTTTTTCTAATGTCCTAGTAGCACCAGGGAAATTGTTTCGTCTGTGATGATAATTAGCTACCGCCAGAAGAATAAAGCCAACCCAAATGGAGTTTTTTTGTTGGTCTGTTTCTTCCTTCCAATATTCCTCTAAAATTTCATGACATTCAAAATAATCACGATCTACATGAAAGTGATATAAATATTTTATGAATGCAATTGGAATCAATGCAACTCCTCCATTCTCTAATCCTTTTTTATGATATTCTTAAGTGTAACCTTAAAAACAACTAAATTTAAGTTTATAATGAAAAGGGGATATTTACTATTGTTAAAGCTTGACCCCCCCTCTATACGTAGTGAATATTTTTAAGTAAAATAGACTTTATACACAACACGGATGTTTTCGCATAACGTATATATTTTATAAAATAAGGTGAAAACAGATTACATAAAAGAAACTTTGGTGAGAAATCATGCATTATCAAGTTAAAATTGATACTTTTGAAGGTCCGTTAGATTTGTTATTACATCTAATCAATCGTTTGGAAATTGATATTTATGATATTCCAATGTCTGAAATAACTGATCAATACTTAAATTATATAAAAACAATGAAGGAACTACATTTAGATGTTGCTAGTGAATATTTAGTGATGGCAGCAACTCTCTTAGCTATTAAAAGCAAGATGTTACTTCCAAAGCATGAAGAAATAATCGAGGAAGATGACATGGATATGAATTACGAAGAAGACCCACGGGATGAGCTAGTTGAAAGGTTAATAGAATATCGTAAGTATAAGGAAGCTGCTGAGGACTTAAAAAGCCTTGAAGAGGAAAGAAATCTAATGTTTTCCAAACCACCGAGTGATTTATCAGAGCTATCAAAGGATATTCAAGTAGAAAAAGTAGAATTAAATGTTACTATTTATGACATGCTTGGGGCTTTGCAAAAGATGATGAGAAGGAAAAAGTTGCAAAAACCACTTGCGACAAAAATAGCTAGACAAGAAATTTCGATAGAAAAAAGAATGAATGAAATTCTCGTTGAACTAAAAAGCTTTAAAGGTCGAAAAAGTTTTTATGAACTCTTTCCTTTTCCTCAAAAAGAACATATTGTCGTAAGTTTTTTAGCTATATTGGAATTGATGAAGCGACAAGAAATTCATATTGAACAGGAAAAGAATTTTGCAGAGATATTTGTCATGTCTCTGGAAGGAGCTGAGCTTGTTGGGAATTATTAATTGGACAGCAATCGTAGAGAGTCTATTATTTGCAGCAGGTGATGAGGGATTATCATTAAAACAAATATCAGCCGTTCTAGAAGTAGAAGAAAGTATGGCAGAACAAATCATTCAAGAATTACTCGATGACTACGAAAATGAAAATAGAGGGATAACAATCGTTCAATTTGCTGGAACCTATCAATTGGCAACAAAAAAGGAAAATGCCTCTTACTTAAGAAAATTAGTTGAGGTACCTAGTAGCTCAAGTTTGTCACAAGCTGCTCTTGAAACATTAGCTATTGTCGCTTATAAACAACCAATTACACGTGTAGAAATTGAAGAGATTCGTGGAGTGAAATCTGAACGTCCACTACATACACTAATAGGTAAAGTTTTAATAAAAGAAGTAGGAAGATTTGAAGGGACAGGTAGGGCTTATTTGTATGGGACTACAAAGGAATTTCTCGAATGTTTTGGACTTAAAAATCTAGATGAATTACCTCCACTTCCAGAAAAATTCGACGATGATTTTGTTCAAGAAGAGGCAGATTTGTTTTTCGAAAAATTTCAAGAAACGATGAGTTCTAACGGATAACAAGTTAAATATATGCTAAAATAGATGCAAGAAATTAACGGGAGGGCACTAGGATGATTATTACCGAATGTAAAGGATATGAACTTGAAAAGGAAAAACCAAATACATCTGAAGACTACTTTAATCGTAGCGAAATTACATATATAGAGGATGGAGTTGAAAAAAACCTCCATGTATTATATGTTCGGTATTATGAGGAGCAGCTTAACAAGTACACCCCTTTTGAAGTGAATCCTGTATTTCAATTTGAAGGTAACGAAATATATCTCAGGGATTTAGTAGCTCTTGTATGTTTGATGAAGAATCCCGGACTACGTCACCGTAAACGATTATATATAAATACAGAGAAAGAATTCCAACATTACTTCCAAGATATTAACTTTGAGAAAATCAAAGAGTTATTAAGTGATCTATTGAATAAACCACGTGTTGAAATCAAATCTCCACTCCAGTTTATTAATCAGCCAAATTAAGAGGGGGACTTATCAAATGGGGAACATGATAGTTGAAGCGCAAATAAATGAAGTCACAAAGCATTTAGCCAAGACCATTCATTCTATTGAGCAGTTCTTAAATGAAACTACTTTAGATATGTTAGTTAATAATCATATTGATAAGCTTGATTATTATAAATTGTTCCTCTCGCAGTGTAGAAAAGTATTAGTCTATAGTGAAGAAAGATTTGAAGAAGCACAAATTATTCAAAAGGCCATACCCTTTCCAAAACAAATAGCAGAGAAGATTTTATATAAAATTTATCACCAATGTATAGAAGAATTTTTTTCACCTAAAAGTGATGTTTGGTATGAAGATAGTCGGGCGGCTTATACTGGAAAAAATGCTATTTGCTTTAGACAGGAAGTTACACCTTCAATTCATCTGCTATTTCAGCAGCTTGAAGGTGGTTTTCAGTATTTACGAGAAGAGCTGGAGTACTATGAAACTGATTACAAAACTAAATTACTTCAATCAAAGTGAGTAGTTCATTGAACTGCTCTCTTTTCTTTTTTTAGAACGTTATCTCCATAGGCACATAAGATGTAGGTGGAATGCCAAAAGAAGAAATGAGGGATTGTATGAGCCATTTTGGGAAATACGTACAAGACTTATTTGAATGGAATGAGGATATGAAATCATTTTTACAATCTGAAAATGTTGAAAAAGAGGAAGGGATTTGGAAAAGCTTAGGCAGGTTCACGGAAATAATTGAAACTGTAGGTGGGCAAATGGATCAAAACAGTATGCTCCAAATTCAAAAAATGGCTGAATCTCTTCATGATGAAGTGGAAGAGTATATTAAAGGGAGACAGGATTTAGGTTCAATTTGGGGAACACAGTCACCTATTGTGGAGGCTGGAAAACATAAGTTACCTGTCCTTACGTATCCCTATAATGGATTAGAACCGTATATTTCAGAAGAAATTATGAAATTGCATCACGATAAACATCACCGTTCCTATGTAGAAGGCTTAAATAACGCCGAAAAAATGTTAGTTGAAGCTAGGAAGAATAATGATTTTGCTCTAATTAAACATTGGTCTAGGGAGCTTGCTTTTCATGGATCGGGTCATTATCTTCATACAATATTTTGGAATAACATGAAACCAAATGGTGGTGGGTTACCCTCAGGGAAACTATTAAAGGAAATCAATCGTTATTTTGGAAGTTATGAACATTTTAAAAAGCAATTTTCAGAGGCAGCTAAACAAGTAGAGGGCGTAGGATGGGCACTCCTTGTGTGGTCACCTAGATCTCATCATCTAGAGATTTTACAATCTGAACGCCATATGATACTTACCCAATGGGATACGATTCCGTTACTAGTACTCGATGTTTGGGAACATGCTTATTACTTACAATACAAAAATGAAAAAGGAAAATACGTAGATAAATGGTGGAATATTGTGAATTGGGAAGATGTTGAACAACGGTTCGAAAAAGCAGCACATTTAAAATGGAACCTGTTTTAATCTCCTAATGAGTGAATTGAGGATACTTCGTCCAATTTATTGTCATAACCCTTCCTGTCCTGCATAAACTTGTACAAACGCTCTTAGAAGGAGACTTGTGACCAAATGAAACGTTTTGTAAGGTTATGCACCATTTTTCTTGCAGTCTCACTTATTTTTGTCAATTTCCCTCAAATGACCGCCGCAACTGTTTCAGTTAGCGCTAGTAGTGCTGTGCTTATGGACCAAGAATCCGGACGGGTTTTATTTGGTAAAGACGCTCATGAAAAAAAGAGAATTGCAAGTATAACAAAAATTATGACTGCTATTCTAGCTATTGAATCTGGGAAATTAGAAAAGATGGTTCAAGTTAGTGCTAAGGCAACGAGAGCAGAAGGTTCTTCGGTATATTTAAAGCCCAATGAAAAAATAAAACTAGAAGATCTTGTTTACGGCTTAATGCTTAGGTCGGGCAATGATACCGCAGAAGCAATTGCAGAATATGTCGGTGGGAGTCTCGATGGTTTTGTTTTTTTAATGAACCAAAAAGCGAAAGAAATTGGGATGGCAAACACGAACTTTGGGAATCCACATGGGTTAGATAATTTTGAGGACCATTATTCAACCGCATATGACATGGCTCTTTTAACTCGATATGCTATGCAAAATGAAACATATAGGGTCATTTCAGGAACTAAGATCCATAAAGCACCCAATCCTGAAGAAAAGTGGGACCGAGTTTGGCGAAATAAAAATCGGTTACTAAGTAAATACAAATATACTACAGGTGGTAAAACAGGTTATACGAAGAGAGCCAAACGCACGCTAGTAACTACAGCAACTAAGGGTGATATGGATTTAATATCCGTCACATTAAATGCACCAGATGATTGGAACGATCATATCTCGATGTTTGAATATGGTTTTCAAAATTACGATTTAGTGGAAGTAATATCAAAAGGAAAAATCGATAAGGTAAAAGATAAAAGTTATCAGAATCATATCTTCTTTAAACGCTCCTTTACTTATCCAGTGAAGGAGGAGGAGAAAGAGTTAATCTCAGTAAAGTATAAACTTATCAAACCAACAAAAGAATGGCTGAAGACAAATCCAGAGGTAGTTGGAAAAGCAATTGTTTATTTGGATAATAGACCGATTGAGGACGTATCTATTTTCTTTAAACAGGAGCTGAAAGAGGAGAAAAAGTTTACTGAATACTTTAAAAGTATATTTCTTTCTATTTTAAGTGCAGGCAAGACGAATGGTTAACTATATTTGGGTTGGACTGACAATTATTGGATTAGTGTTTGCAGCGATAAACGGGACAATGAATGAAGTGAATGAAGCAATCTTTAAAGGTGCTGCGGAAGCAGTAACTCTTTGTATCAGCTTAATAAGTGTCCTAGTGTTTTGGTTAGGAATGATGAAAATTGCTGAAGACTCGGGTCTTCTGAACAAGCTAACAGCACTATTTAAACCTTTTGTAAGACGTATTTTTCCGGATGTCCCTTCAAATCATCCAGCATTAGGATATATATTATCTAATATGATTGCAAATATGTTCGGCTTAGGAAATGCGGCGACACCCCTTGGGATAAAGGCGATGGAACAGTTAAAGGAATTAAATGGGGGGATTAATGAGGCTAGTCGTTCGATGGTGACTTTTTTAGCATTAAATACGGCTAGTGTTACATTAGTTCCAACTATGGTTATTGCCATACGGATGAAGTACGAATCTGTCTCTCCAACTGAAATTGTGGGTCCTACGCTTGTTACAACTATTTTATCTGCAATAGCTGCCATTTTAATAGATCGCTTTTTTTATTATCGCCGTATTCGAAAAGGATGAGATATGATGGAGATTATATCAGGAATTTCATTATGGATTATACCTGTCATGATTGGATTTATTCTAATGTATGGCACCTTCAAAAAAGTTCCCACCTATGAAAGCTTTGTTGATGGGGGAAAAGAAGGTATTAAAATTGCGGTGTCTATTATCCCTTTTCTTGTTGGAATGCTCGTCTCTATCTCCATTTTTCGAGCATCGGGAGCATTAGAATATCTAATGAGTTGGATTGGTCCTGGGCTATTAGCCATCGGTGTCCCACCTGAGATACTTCCGTTAGCAATTATTCGACCGATATCAGGAACAGCAGCATTAGGGATGACGAGTGATTTGATAGCGACACATGGACCGGATTCATTTTTGGGAAGACTTGCCTCCGTTCTACAAGGGAGTACGGATACAACGTTTTATGTACTCACCGTTTATTTTGGAGCAGTAGGGATTCGGAAAATGGGTGATGCATTAAAGGTTGGCCTTTGGGCAGACTTAGTTGGAATAATTGTAGCCATTATCGTTGTGACATTATTTTTTGGTGCGAATTAAAAATAAGAGTAAGAAAGAACTCGTAAACATCAATTTACGAGTTCTTTCTTTTTTAATGAAAACGGCTATTGTTAATAATTATTTAATGTAATAAACACTTACTTTGAAAATGTGACAACTTATGTCATAATTCATATGGAAGTTAAATAATATTCTTATTTTATATTAGGATAATATAGGGAATTATTATACGAAAATCTTAGAGGTGACATAAATGGAAAGACTTCAAAAAGTAATTGCTCACGCTGGTGTTGCATCAAGACGTAAAGCCGAAGAGTGGATTAAAGAAGGTAGAGTAAAGGTAAATGGCAAAGTGGTTAAAGAATTAGGAATAAAGGTTTCACCAAATGATCGAGTAGAAGTGAATGAAATCCCTCTTGAAAGAGAGGCGCCTGTTTACTTCTTATTTTATAAACCAAGAGGAGTAATATCTAGTGTTAAGGATGATAAAGGGAGAAAAGTAGTAACAGACTTTTTCCCATTTACGGATAAAAGGATATATCCTGTAGGACGATTAGATTATGAGACATCAGGTCTTCTTTTAGTGACGAATGATGGTGAATTTGCAAATCTACTCACGCATCCACGCCATGCCATTGATAAAACGTATGTTGCGAAAGTAAAAGGAATTCCTTCCAAGGAACAGTTAAGAAAGCTCGATAAAGGAATTAAGTTAGAAGATGGAGTAACCGCACCTGCTAGAACAAAACTTTTATCGTCAGATAATCAGAAACAGACATCAATCGTTGAAATAACGATCCATGAAGGTAAAAATCGTCAAGTAAGAAGAATGTTCCAAGCAATTGGTCACGAAGTGCTGAAATTAAAACGAGAAAAATACGCTTTTCTAACATTACAAGGTTTAGGTACTGGCGATATTAGAGAATTAACACCTCATGAAGTAAAACAACTGAGGACTTTAGCACAAAAAAGTTCATAGAACTGTCACAAATGTAAAAAAGGAAAACAACGTGTCTATATTAATAAATGGTATAATGAGTGAGTATTTTTTAAGGGTTAGGAGGATACATATGAAGCAAAAACGGTTAGTAATAAGATCGATTATTCTAGTTATTTTAGCTACAGCTGTTGCCTATACCTTGTATGCCAATTTTACTAAAGATAATGTGAAGGCGGTTAATGTAGGCTCAAAGGCACCAGATTTTGCACTAGTCGACTTAAATGGTCAAAAACATAAATTGTCGGATTACAAAGGGCAAGGAGTGTTTTTGAATTTTTGGGGTACATGGTGTAAGCCTTGTGAAAAGGAAATGCCTTATATCAACAATCAATACCATTACTTTAAAGATAAAGGCGTGCAGGTACTAGCTGTAAATATTGGGGAATCTGATTTGGCTGTATCCAAATATGTCGAAAGAAAAAAAATGGATTTTCCAAATGTAATAGACAAAGATTCACAGGTTCAAAATGCATATGGGGTAAATCCTTTGCCAGTAACATTTCTAATTGACCCAAATGGGGATGTCGTTAAAATACATACTGGTGCTTTAACTGAGTCAATGGTGAATGAATTTATGACACAAATACAACCTTTAAAGGAAAAATAATAGTAAACTTTAAAGAAACAGGAGTTTTATGTATGAAAGAGGTAAAGTGTGAGTGTGGTCACGTAAATCCTCATGGCACCGTTTTTTGTGAAGCCTGTGGGAAATTGACTAAGGAACAAGAAGAAAATAAGAATTTGTTAGATATGAGATATGAAGGAAGTGCTCGCCGCTCCCAAACGTATAATAAATCAGTAATTGATAAAGTTTGGAACTTCTTCTCTTCAGTAAAAGTTGGTGTTTGGCTAATTGTTATTACATTAAGCGCATCTGCTGTCGGAACGATATTACCGCAAGAGATGTATATACCAAACACGATGCCAGCTTCAGAATATTATGCTGATCAATATGGATGGATGGGTAAATTATATTATCAATTAGGATTTCATAATTTGTATAGTTCTTGGTGGTATTTGATATTAATTGCGTCTATTGGAATCTCTTTAGTTATCTGTAGTTTAGATCGTGTTATACCACTTTATAAAGCATTAAAACGTCAACGTGTTACAAGACACGAGGGTTTTTTAAAGCGACAACGTGTTTTTGGTGAATCTCCTTCACTTAATCAGGATGAAATCGAAGATATTAAGCAAAAGTTAGTAAAGAAACGCTATAACGTTAGAGAAGAGAACGGTAACCTTTTAGCTGAAAAAGGGAGATTCTCTAGATGGGGTCCTTATGTTAATCATGTTGGACTAATTATTTTTCTATTTGGAGCAATGCTCAGATTTATTCCAGGAATGTATGTGGATAAGGTCTTATGGATTCGCGAAGGAGAAACGAAAGTAATTCCTGAAACAAATGGAGAATACTACCTGAAAAATGAAGAATTCATTTTAGACATTTATGATAAAGAAAAAGATAATGAAGCTTTCGATAAAGCTTTAGACAGAGTTGGAATGGTAGTGAAAAATTACCAATCAAATGTTGTTTTATTACAAAAGGAAGGCGATACCATCCCAGGTGAAAAGCCTGAGCTTAAGAAAATAAAAGAATATCCGATTCAGGTCAATAAGCCATTAAAATTTGAAAACTTTGCACTCTATCAAGTAGATTATAAATTAGATGAATTAAGTAAAATGTCATTTAAGCTAACAAAAAAAGATTCGGATCAATCATTAGGTGATATCACAATCAATTTAATTGAACCAGAGAAAGAGTTTAATTTAAAAAATGGCTACTCTGTAGAGTTAAAAAGTTATTTTCCTGATTTTGCATTTGATGAAAATCAGGAGCCTACTACGAAATCGAGAGTTCCAAATAATCCAGCATTTGTGTTTAATGTCATTTCACCTGAAAATCCTGAAGGGGAAATGAGTTTTGTTGCTATTCAACAAACTATTGACCCAGGTGAAGATAATTTGTACAAAATGTCTTTTAATGGAATTGAAACAAGAAATGTGTCTGCGTTAACTGTCCGTAAAGATTTAACACTATGGACTATTGCTTTTGGTGGTCTCATCTTTATGATTGGTGTAATTCAAGGGGCATATTGGAATCATCGTCGAATTTGGATTCAACAAATTGGAGGAACTACTTGGATTGCTGCACATACAAATAAAAATTGGCATGGGATAAAGCGTGAAATTGGTCAACTCATTGATGGTACAAAGCTAACAGAGCCTATGGATCAATCAATCAATGAGGAAAAGGAATAGGGGGATTAAGGTTTGGTAACGTTAAGTTCAAACTTATTATATATAGCTTTTATTCTATATTTAATTGCAACATTGTTTTTCGGAGGAGCAATTAAAGCGAAGAAAAGTGTTGGTGAGAAACAATCAACAAATGCATGGGGAAAAATTGCCATAATATTAACTGTTATTGGTTTCATTTCCCAGGTAGGCTACTTTATTACAAGATGGATCGCAGCAGGTCATGCCCCAGTTAGCAATTTATTTGAATTTACAACCTTTTTTGGGATGGCGTTAGTTGGGGCTTTTATAGTGATATATTTCATATATAAAACTCCATTGCTAGGTTTATTTACATTACCAGTAGCTATTTTAGTAATAGCATATGCAAGTATGTTTCCTAGAGAAATATCTCCATTAATTCCTGCCTTACAAAGTGATTGGCTTCATATTCATGTAACAACGGCTGCACTTGGAGAAGCTATTTTAGCAATTAGTTTTGCTGCGGGGCTAATCTACTTAGTGAAGTTTGTTGATCAAACAAAATCTAGTAAGCGAACTTTGTGGTTAGAAATTGTCTTTTTTGGTTTAGTAACAACACTTGGCTTCGTTATAACGGCCTCTACATTTTCTGCATTAGATTATCAAGCCGAATTTACTTGGGTTGATAAAGCAGGAAAAGAAGTGGCCACTGAATATACAATGCCTGCGTTAGTTGGTCCTCACAAAGGGGAACTGTTAACAGAAGGCGCTTTTAAACCATTAATTGAAACACCAGCAATCATTAATGCCAAGAAATTAAATACTGTTATTTGGTCCTTTGCTTCTGGTATAGTTTTATATTTTCTTTTAAGATTAATCTTAAGAAAAAGAATTGCGGCTTCACTTCAACCACTAGTGAAAAATATTAATTTGGATTTAGTGGATGAGATTAGTTATCGTTCTGTATTAATCGGCTTTCCCGTATTTACTTTAGGAGCATTAATATTTGCCATGATTTGGGCGCAAATAGCTTGGACACGGTTTTGGGGTTGGGATCCTAAAGAAGTTTGGGCACTTATTACTTGGTTATTTTACGCGGCTTTTCTTCATCTTAGATTATCTAAAGGGTGGCATGGTGAGAAATCCGCTTGGTTAGCGGTAATTGGATTTGTCATTATCATGTTTAATCTTGTAGCCGTTAACCTTGTAATAGCAGGATTACATTCTTACGCTGGTTAGTAAAAACAAAGTTGCCTTCACAGTATATTACGTGAAGGCTTTTTTCAAAAATTACTTAAATTGATAAATTACCAAATTTGCAACATATTTAAAGGAAAAAGCATAGAAAATTAGTTTTTTATTTTGTAAAATTAATTCATGGGGTGATTATTGATGGAAAAGGATGTTAGAATTTTAGTCGTTGATGATGAAGAAAGAATTCGTCGCTTATTAAAAATGTATTTAGAGCGAGAAGAATATACAATTGATGAAGCTGAAGATGGTAACGAAGCTTTAGTTAAAGCAATCAATAATGATTATGATGTTATTTTACTTGATTTAATGATGCCAGGCAAAGATGGCATTGAGGTATGTCGAGAATTAAGAGAAAAGAAAGCAACACCCGTTATTATGTTGACAGCAAAGGGTGAAGAAATTAATCGTGTTCAAGGCTTTGAGGTTGGAACAGATGATTATATCGTTAAACCCTTTAGCCCTCGCGAAGTTGTACTACGAGTAAAAGCGTTGCTACGTCGTTCTTCACAAACTAGTTATCTGCAAACTGATACTTCAACAAAAGATGTCATTGTGTTCCCACATTTAACAATTGATAACGATGCTCATCGGGTACTAGCAGATGGTAAAGAGGTTAGCTTAACTCCTAAAGAATATGAACTATTATTCTTCTTAGCAAAAGCTCCTGATAAAGTATTCGATCGTGAACAGCTTCTTAAAGAGGTTTGGCATTATGAATTCTTTGGTGACCTTAGAACTGTGGATACGCATGTAAAGCGTTTAAGAGAGAAGTTAAATAAAGTGTCAGAGCAAGCAGCAAGAATGATCGTAACAGTATGGGGTGTGGGTTACAAATTTGAGGTCATAAATGAATGATTGTTTTTAAAAGTGTAGTAGGGAAATTATGGTTAACGATTCTTTTACTTGTTTCCTTTATTTTGTTTATTCTTACTGTTATGCTTTTACAGTTTTTTGAAAACTATCATATATCTGAAACGGAAAAGGGACTTTTTAATACGGCAACTAGAATTGCAAGTATTTTAGAGGAACATAACGAAGAGGAATTATCTTTAGGTCTTGAGGTTTCTTGGAAATTAGTGGATGAAGTAACAAAGGTACTAATTGTTGAAGGTGAAAATGAACTTTATTATTCTCCGAATACTGAAGAATCTCAAAGGCTTTTGTTCTCTGATATTGAAAATGACCCATTGTTATCAAAGGTGTTAGCGGGAGGCGAGATTAAGAAGAAAGTATCATCGCTTCCTCTTTCAGATTCTAATCAAGATAAAAATCTTAATCATGTTATAATAGGTGTCCCTTTCAAGCAATCTAATTCTGACTATGGTGCTGTTTTTATTTATCAATCTTTAGAAGTTATCGAACAAACGTCAAACTCAACAACAAAGTTCATTCTACTTGTTGCTGGTGTTGCCATAATTTTAACAACCATCTTTGCATTCTTTTTATCCACCAGAATTACGGCTCCTCTTCGAAAAATGCGTGAAGCAGCCTTTGAAGTCGCAAGGGGAAAGTTTGATACTAAGGTTCCTATCCTAACAAATGATGAAATTGGCGAATTGGCAACTGCATTCAACCAGATGGGAAGACAGCTCAAATTTAATATGCATGCTCTTAATCAGGAAAAAGAACAATTATCAAGTATATTAAGTAGTATGGCAGATGGAGTAATCACTTTTAATCGTGATGGGACCATTTTAATTACAAATCCTCCAGCTGAGAGATTTTTACAAAACTGGTATTTTGAACAAGGGAATACACATGGTAAAACAGAAGCAATACCTTCCAAAGTGGATGAGCTTTTTCAAATGGCTGTAAGTACTGAACAAGAACAAGTTGGTGAAGTATCGATACAAGGTAGATACTGGGTTGTGATTATGACACCTCTTTATAATAATAAATTTATTAGAGGTGCTGTTGCTGTTATTCGTGATATGACAGAAGAAAGACAGATGGATAAACTCCGAAAGGATTTCATCGCAAATGTCTCACATGAGCTTAGAACACCAATTGCGATGTTACAGGGCTATAGTGAGGCCATAATTGATGATATTGCTCAAACGAATGAAGAGAAGAAGGAAATGGCTAGAGTCATCTATGATGAGTCACTCAGAATGGGTCGTTTAGTAAATGAACTACTTGACTTAGCACGAATGGAAGCAGGCCACCTTTTACTTTCTATTGATAGGGTAGAAATACCTGTCTATATCCAACGAATCATTCGTAAATTCCAAGGACTTGCAAAAGAAAGAGAGATTGAGTTATCTGTATTGATGACTGAAAGCGATCATTCCTTCTTACTAGACCCCGATCGTATTGAACAAGTATTAACGAATTTAATCGATAACGCCATCCGACACACACCAAATGGCGGTAGTGTTGTCGTAACAGAAACAACGGATGAAAAAGGGATGTCATTTGAAGTTAAGGATTCGGGATCCGGTATTCCAGAAGAAGATTTGCCATTTATATTTGAACGATTTTATAAAGCTGATAAAGCTAGAACACGAGGCCGTTCTGGAACTGGGCTCGGATTAGCAATCGCAAAGAATATTGTCGATGCGCATAAAGGTCATATTTCTGTTCAAAGTAAATTAGGACAAGGTACGACATTTTCCTTCTTTATTCCGCGAAGAAACGAGTAAAACAAGGAAAAATGCCGAAAGTTCTTGATTCACATGTAACAATTAAAAGCGTGAGAGGCTAGTTGTTGCAGTAAAGGTAATAATCTAAATTTTTAAATAATATTGTACTAAAGGAAGGTGTTTTTACATAAAATACCTTCCTTTTTATTATGAAAAAGTCTATATTTAAAAGTGAAACTTTTTCTATATAAATTACGACTAATTCTATGAACGGGGAGGGGATGGCTTTGGACTCCGTTTTCAACGATCTCTATGAAAAGTACCATCAAGATGTTTTTCAATTTCTCTTTTATATGGTGAGAAATAGAGAGCAAGCGGAAGACTTAATGCAAGAGGTATACATCAGAGTGTTAAAATCTCATCAACACTTTGAGGGGAAAAGTAGTGAGAAAACATGGTTATTTTCAATCGCAAGGAACGTAGCTATTGATGCTTTTCGCAAACAAAAGGGCTGGAAACAAAAAATAATGGAGAAGTTTGACTGGTCGTCTCAGCAAGTAAAAGATGAGTATCCAATCCCTGAAGAAATAGCTATACAGAAAGAAGAAATTCAATTGATGTATCAAGGATTAGAAAACTGTACGGTAGACCAGAAAATGGTCGTAATTATGAGATATATTCAGGAATTATCGATAACCGAAACAGCGGAAGCGCTTGGTTGGACTGAAAGTAAAGTGAAAACAACGCAGCACCGAGCTCTAAAGGTTTTGAAAAAGAACATGGAAGAATTGCTAGGGAAGGAGGAAAACACCAATGAAAAAGTCAGAGTGGAGCGATCATGAGCTCGAACAATTATTACAGCAAATGCCAAAAATAAAAGATCATCGCGATCCTCGTGACATCTATCAAAGTCTTTCTTTAAAAACGAAAAAACGAAGAGCACCAGCTTGGATTGTTCCTTCTGTAGCAACTCTTGCGGCAGTTCTGTTGTTATTCATATTAGCCCCACAAGTATGGCAAGGGAATTTTCAAGATTCCGCTTTAAAACAGGAAAGTAAGGATGTATTAGATAACAGTGATAAAATGGAAATGACGAAAATTATGCCTGATGATGATACTAAAAATGGGATTTCTAGTGGCCATCAAGATATTTCAATTATGGCAGCACCTGCTGAAACTGCCATATACGAAGAAGAACTAGATGAACAACAAGTCATTACTTATACCATTCCTGATCAGAACGCCCAAATATTTGTACCTGTTTCGGTCTTAGTACCAAAGAATAGCTCATGGGTCGAACTATATCAAAGCCAAGCTGAAAAGTTAACAGAAGAACAATGGGGATTAAGCGATTATTTTCCGTTAAACGCCACTTTAAGTATGATAGACGAGAAGACAATGAATATTGATGTACCTGAAGATCATGTATACGGAAATGGGTCGGCTAATGAAACCTTATTTATTAGTATTTTGGAGGAAACGATAAGCCGCAATGAGAACCTCCAGAAAATCACATTCAGTACAAATGGTAACCCGGGGATTATGCTTGGGAATTATGGAGAACGATTTGAAGTCAATAAACCTGAAACCAAAAAGAAATCCTACTTCATATTTAGACCAAATACTCAAAATTCGCCATTCATTGTACCTGGAATTGAAGGGTTTTCAGATATTGCAGCAGCTCTTGAATCCATGAGAGCTGGTAATGTTACTTATGGTTTAGAACCATCGATTCCAGCCGAATTTGTATTTGATATTAATGTAAGTTCCCAAGAACAATTGGTTTTGACCTTTACGGGTGAAGAACAATTACTAGATGAATCTAAATATGTATATTGCATTGAGGCAATCCTATTAACCGCCAAGGAGTTTGGATATAAATCCGTGAAATTTGAAAATAGTCCAATTACTCAAATTGGCAGGTTTAATATGGAAAACGAAATTAAAGTTCCTGTCGCACCTAATAAAGTGATATTACATTGAATATGAAGAGTCTGATTTTAAGGATCAGACTCTTTTTCTGTTGATTTAAATAAAAATACATAGTTCGCCTAAATTATTGATTGAATATTTTGTGTAAAGCCTATGAAGGACAGAACACATAGAGTAGATGTTAAAAATGTCCTTCATAAGGTCGATGAAGGACAAAACACATGGAATAGATGATGAAAATGTCCTTCATAAGGTCGATGAAGGACAAAACACATGGATAAATGTTTAAAATGTCTTTCATAAGGACAATGAAGAACAAAACACACCAAATTTATTGTCATAATATCTATCATTAAATCAATAAACTCCACTAACTTGAAATATGCCCATTGATGGACACCAATTACCTTAAAGTTCCTCCCCAAAATCCGACTAATCCTCTTCTTACAAGATATAATTGCACACCAATCATAAACAATATTTGTTGTGATTTTCCTATCAGGGAAAAGAAGTTTAATTTCCATCACATTACGAATTACGGCTGATTCAACTGATTCTTTACATCCGCATTCACTACACAAGGCATAATTCCCATGAACCGATATCAAAAACGATTGACAATCTTTACAGGTTATTCCCTTTTTAAGCTGGTAATACTCATATTTAGGCAATAAAGCATAAGGGGATTCAGTCTGGTGCAAAGAAACTAGTTTACCAGCTAACTGCTTGTGAAAGTTATTTAAGCTGGAGTGAATTGTATTAAACTTTTTTAAAAAGCGATTCAACTGAGTTGGATAAATAAATGGTAGGTTTGGTGGTGCTTGAAATAAAGTAAATTCGGGGTTAATAAATACGACGTGTGCTTCAATATTAAAATTAATTCGGTGGCTTTGAAGTAATTGATTTAGGATGATTGTGCTTCGATTTATCTGGTGTAAAGGATTTTTATAATCTATCCCTTTGACTGATTGTAATTTATCGGGTTCGTAACAAAAATCACCTTCAAAATTCTTCACCTCAAATAGATGAAAGGTTTCTTGAAAAATAATAGAGGTATCATACTGGGAAGTTGTGTTATTAGCCTTTAGCTGCAAATCGTTTAAAATTAAGCAATTGCTTTGAAGCTTCTCGGTTATTAAATCGAACTGTATTTCACCTTCGTAGCCTTTTTTTAGATTTAAATAATACCTTCTTTCATCTTCAGTTAATTCCATTCTTATGTTCAATATTCTGAGACACTTTAATAAATTTGATTCAGTTCTTTCTTTAAAAGCCATAGCATCATTTCCCCTCATAAATTCTACGTACAAATAAATCATATAGAAATAACATAGTAATTTGTTAAGTAATTATTGAATATTTTCTAAACAATTTATTTTTTACCTAATTTTGTATAAAATCCGTGGACATGTCCTATTCTAAGAAATGTGTCTAACATAGTACTCTTCGTTAGAATTGTTCTAAAAATATTCACACATACATATGGTGGATAGGGGAATACAAGTTGAAGGAGGAGCAACATGCTTGACTATTTAAAGCGATTTTTAATCGCGGGAATTATGGCACTTTGTGTTAGTTTGTTATTCTTTGGAGGTAAGCCTCAAGCAAGTAATTTGGATAAGCCAATAGATTGGCTCTGGCCGACTGATGGAATTATATCGGATACGTATGGAACAAGATTTGGTCAACATAAAGGAATTGATATTGCAGGTAGTTTAAATACACCAATTATTGCTGTAGACGATGGAACGGTAACCAAATCATACTATTCCGATACATATGGACATGTTATATTTATTAAACATAACAGTAATTTAGAAACGATATATGCGCATTTAAATAAAAGAGAAGTTAATGAGGGACAACGAATAAATAAAGGTCAAATAATAGGTAGAATGGGAAATACAGGGGAGTCGAACGGTGTTCACCTCCACTTTGAGGTACATGAAAACGAATGGACGTTCGAAAAAAAGAACGCATTTAATCCAGCTCTAGTTCTTGGAGAAGTTGAAGTTGGAAATTTGGTACAAGCCTCAGAAGAAGAAAATGCCCAATTTGTTGTGAAAAACATTATCCAAGAAAAAAGTGAGACAACAGCTGAAGAGAGTATGGCTATTCACAATGTAAAATCGGGAGAAACCCTTTGGTCAATTGCACAAATTTACTCAACGACAATTGAAAAGCTACAAGGAATGAATACGATAACAGATACAAAAATTTATGAAAACCAAGCTCTGAAAGTACCTAAATCCAAAAACAATAGTTATGTGGTCCAAGAAGGTGATACACTATCTTCCATTTCTGTAAGAACTAAATTGTCAATTGATGAGCTTAAAAACTTAAATCATTTACAATCGGATGTTATCTATCCATTACAAAAATTAAATAATCCAAACAAATAAAATGGATATTTATGAAAAAAGAGTTACAAAGCAATTATTAATAGTTGCTTTGTAACTCTTTTTATATCAGGCTGTTTTTAGCAAAGTTACGAAAACAGCCTTATCTAATAAAATATATAAGCATTTTTCTTCACACAATTCTGTATTTAAAGTATAATAAATTTGTAAAAAAATAGATCTATCTTCGGGGCTGGGTGAAATTCCCGACCGGCGGTGATGAGGATGTTTCTCTAAGCCCGCGAGCCGCAAGGCAGGATTTGGTGCGATTCCAAAGCCGACAGTAAAGTCTGGATGGGAGAAGATGGAGGTTCTGCGATCGTTTAAAATGTAGGGTTTTAAACGATTATTAAGCATGCCTTTGAATTCTCCCTCAAGAAGGTAATTCTTGGGGGATTTTTATTTAGGCTGTTTTTTGCTGAACCTTTCTCTTTGTGAAGTAGGTCACAAAAGGAGAGAGGAAGAAATGAAAAGATTAAAAATTAAGGCTTTAATTTCAATTGGTATGTTGAGCAGTATTTCGTACATTCTTATGTTATTAAATTTTCCACTGCCACCATTTCCAAACTTTTTAATGATTGACTTTAGTGATATTCCTGCAATAATCGCTGCATTAATTTTCGGTCCAATGGCGGGTGTTCTCGTCGAGTTATTTAAAAATATTCTTGATTATTTTATGACCGGAAGTGCAACAGGTGTACCAGTTGGCCATACCGCTAATTTTATTGCGGGAACTATTTTTGTTTTGTCAACTCATTTTATATTCCTAAAGCTTAAGTCGAAAAAAGGGATGACATTTGCTTTAGTTGGTGCCTCAATCATTATGGCAATATTAATGAGTATCCTAAATTATTTTGTTATTTTACCGGCTTATACCTTCTTTTTGAATGTACCGGCTATGTCTGCACCTGATACTAGACAAATGGTTGTAAGTGCGATATTACCTTTTAACCTTGTTAAAGGCTTAATTGTAACTGGAATGTTCATGATTATATATGTTCGTTTGCACAGTTGGATTGGTAAGCAAGCTACTTATAAAATATAAATGAAAACACAACGGTTTGTTTGACCGTTGTGTTTTTTTATTCATTCCAAATAAAAACCCCTTCATTTGAAGGGGCTAGTAACTTAACTAATAAAAATTATTCGAACTTTGTAGGGTTACCGTCAAAAGACTCATCTGCAACTTTAATAGAATCAGTTGGACATCCTTCAAAAGCATCCATCATATCATCAATTAATACATCTGGAATTTCAACGATACCTGCGTTATCGTCTAGAGTTACGAATGCAATACCTTCGTCATCGTAATCATAAATATCTGGTGCTGCTGCTCCGCATGCTCCACAAGCGATGCAAGTTTCTTTGTCAACAATTGTATACTTTGCCATGAAAAAAACCTCCCAATAATTAAACAATGATTCATGAAACGTTTCCAATAGAATGATTGGAAACGCATTCCTCATTCCCTATTGTAAAACTGAATGACGAACTTTTCAATAGGGAATGTATTGAGAATACTTATCAAATAAGGGTTTGTTACCATTTTATGTCCTTTTTTTCAACATTTTTTAGCCCCAGACCCTACCTAAACATGGTAAAATAAAAGTAGGTTTTTGTCGAGATTAGTTGAATCAACACTTATTTTCAAAAATCATGAATGTTTTAGTAGGTGAAAAACGAGTGGAAACTTATTTATCTTGTTTAATTCTTTCTTGCTTACAAAAGATTAATGGGGAACGTACCACTTATTCCATATACCATTTGCTCAAAGGGAAAAAGTCATCTCAAACTATTCAAGATGCGCATTTGTTTAATATGACAAATCTTTTTCAAACATTCCCTCAATTAAGCCGTAACTTTTTCGAAGAAATAATTAGAGATCTTAATAGCAAAAATTATATTCAAATAGTGGATGTTGATAAATATAAGATTACAACAAGAGGAATGGCTCATTTAGAGCAAACTCTAATAAAGATGCCAATACCGGGTGCCCTTAATGGGTGGAAGTACCATTCTATTCAAGAAGATTTTTGGAAAAGGTTAACACTACTGATTCAGGTTTGTTCAAATTTAATCAATTACAATTCATCCTACATACCTATTCAAAATGATAATAAGACATCTGATTGGGTAAAAGAAATTTTAATAAAGCTTAGTAAAAAAAGGGAAGAACTATCCAATGAGTTATTGCAAGAAGTTATTAACTGTCTAAACACCAAAGATGAAATTATGCCTGAGGTGGTTGTTTGGAGATTAACAGGTCATAAACAAATTGGATTAACTTCAGTTCAAGTAGCAGAATTGTTTAAAATGGATATGAACTATTTTCATTTACATTTTTTAAGTACCATACACTATATGATTGATAGGATTTCAGCTAGTAGAAACCAATATCCTATTCTTCAAAATCTTTTAATTGATTATCAAAAACCAATTGTATTAACTAACTCTTCCTTAGTAACATATCGATACTTACAATTAGGATATAATATCGATGAAATAGCATCTGCTAGAAACTTAAAAAATAGCACTATTGAGGATCATATTGTTGAAATTGCCTTAAATGAAACGGATTTTTCATTGGAACCTTTTGTCCCAATCGAAGTTGAACATAAAATTAGGGTGGTAATTCAAAAATTAAATTCAAAGCAATTAAAAATGATTCGTCAAGAGTTAAAGGAGAATATCTCCTATTTTCAAATAAGACTTGTTCAAGCAAGGTTAGGTGAGCCCATATGAATCTTGAGGGAACATTATTTGAGCTTTTTGGTTTTAAAGAATTTCGTCCAGGACAAAAGGAGATTATTACCTCGCTTTTGGAAAACAAGGATACAATAGGAGTATTACCTACAGGAACTGGTAAATCATTATGTTATCAGTTTGTCGGAAATATTTTGGACGGCCATGTGTTAATCGTTTCTCCATTGCTCTCTCTCATGCAGGATCAAGTTGAGCAAATGAAGGCTAAAGGAGAAAAGAGCGTCGTTGCCATTAATTCTTTTTTAAATCATGATCAAAAAAACGTGGTAATACACTCTCTAGCTAGTTATAAATTCATATTTATTTCACCAGAAATGTTACAAGTTGAGTATATTTTTAAAAAGCTTCAACATTTAAATATTTCTTTGTTTGTCATCGATGAGGCACATTGTATATCACAATGGGGGTATGACTTTCGAACTGATTATTTAAAGCTTGGTGAAATACGTAAACAACTTCAGTCACCGCTTACATTAGCGTTGACTGCCACTGCTACAACAGAAGTGACAAAAGATATTATCCTAACATTAGCTATTCAACAGGCAGCTATATATGAAACAACTGTTGACAGGCCCAATATTGCAATAAAGACCGAGTTTTATGAAGATATGAAAGCAAAGCAACTAGCTGTTATCTCTCATCTTAAGAATTTAGAGGGGCCAGGTATCATTTATTTTTCGAGTAAAAAACTAGCAGAACAAACAGTTGAATTATTAAAGCTACATGGGATAACTAAAGTGATGGCATATCATGGTGGAATGACTCATGAAGACAGAATTTTGATTCAACAACAGTTTCTTTATGGCCAAGTAGACTATATTTGTGCAACGAGTGCATTTGGTATGGGAATAAATAAAGAAGACATTCGATTTGTTATCCATTTCCATATGCCATTGCAAATGGAATCCTATCTTCAAGAAATTGGTCGTGCAGGAAGGGATGGAAAACAAAGTATAGCTATTCTTCTCTATGCCAATGGGGATGAAAGTCTGGCTCTTCAATTAGCTGAGGGGGAATTGCCATCTCTCTCCCAATTGGATTGGCTTACTCATGAAATTGATCATAGTGTTGTTAAAGAAAATGTAACAAAAATCCTTACAGAAGAAATAAGGCATCGAGGAGGCTTTACGGAAATTCAATGGAGGGTCACTCTTGACTATATTCAAAGCCATTTTGATCAGCATGGTACCTTAAATACGATTATGAATAAATTTAAAAACTTTGTATGTACTAGAAGAAATCTGAAAATCAAAAAGATATTTGAAATGGTTAACTTTATAAAAAAAACAGATTGTAAAAGAAATGCCATATTGAATCATTTTGGAGAGCCGGACCTTGCTCATAAAATATCTAACTGTTGTGACCATTGTGGATTAAATTTGAATGATTTTCATCCAATTAAAAGTAAAAGTGAGGAAGTAAAAGATGAAATGAAAGATTGGGTTTGGAAGTTAACGAAACTGTTAACTCCAATCGATAAAGGCGAGTGAACCTGGATGAAAAATAAATATCAAGATTTAGTCAGGGATTTGTCAGAAAGAGAACTTTTAGTACACTTATATGTAACTCAAGTAATATTATTATCGATATCGCTAATTTTAGGATTAATTATTTATAAGGATTTATGGTTTATCGGGTCTTTATTTATCTGGAACGACACTTCCATTTTCTCGATTGGAGTACTTGCAGGCATATTAGTAGTGTTTATGGATTTATTTTTTATGAAAGTTCTCCCAAAGTCATTTTATGATGATGGAGGATTAAATGAAAAGATTTTTCAGAATAGAAATATACTTCATATCGCTATAATTGCTTTGTTTGTTGCTTTTAGTGAGGAATTATTATTCCGTGGTATTATTCAAACTCATGTTGGATTGATTGGGGCAAGCATTATTTTTGCTGTTATTCACTATAGGTATTTATTTAACTGGTATCTATTTGCGAATATAATCATTTTAAGCTTTCTTATTGGGTATATCTTTTACTTAACTGATAACCTTGCTGTAACGTTTGTTATGCATTTTATTGTGGATTTCCTTCTTGGCAGTTTTATTATGATAAAAAATAAAAAATCACAGAACAAAGGAAGTGATTTTTCATGAATCACGAAGAACCGTATCGTAATCAAGCAGAAAGATTAAGACAAAAAATAGAAAAGGTAAAAGATGGTGGAGTCGTCATAACAGAAAAACATGAATTACCTAGTCGAACGGATATTCACCGAAATAAAAAGAATAAAACAAAATTAAAAGTAAAGTTTCCCATTATTCGTTTATTAGCATTGTTCTTTATTTTGTTACCAGTTGTCATTATTAGTGCATATTCTGTTTTAGGCTCCAAGGATATAAATACTAGTGATAAGGTCAGTACAGTAGACCGTGGTGGATATGAGATAAATGTTGAAGAGAATGATGTTTTGGAACCTGTAGGTGAGGAAATGGCTGAAGAAACTCCCACTATCGAGGAAGTAGTGGATGATGAAGCAGAAAAGAATGAAAATGTTTCGGACCAAGAAACTACCGAACCTGTAAAGGAAGAGGAATTAGACACAACGAATCAACCTTCTGCAGAAAAGGAACAAACACAGACTGATACAACAAATGTAGGGGAAACTACAACCAAAACTAATCTAATCTATCATACGGTTCAACCAAATGAAAATTTATTCCGGATAGCAATAAAATATTATCAATCCCAATCAGGAATTGAAATTATTCAAAAAGCTAATAATTTAAATGGGATTGAAATCATGGTAGGACAAGTATTAAAAATACCTAAATAAAATAGTATTTAGTTATCATTCCTTTTTATTCTCCAACATATAATGTGGACAAGAGCCTATTTTTATATGATGAGAGAGGGAAGTAGATGGAACCTATCAAATCACTAGATGAGAAAACGGACCCAGCGACAAAGCAAATGCTTCAAAATGTGGTCAAAAAGAAAAAGAAATTTGATAAATATAAATTTGCGCATAATCTTTCTATCGTTTCAACACTTGTATTAACGTCATGGTTTTTATCTTATCTTTATCATTTAATTGGTAATTACTCATCGTATTCATTTTTAGATATTTTTTCAATATTTTTAAGTAATGATATAAACATTCTTTTCTTACTTACCATCATAGGAGTATATTTCGGGATGAATGTACTAAAAAAGCAGCGGGAGAAGTTTGAAAAGGAATTTCATGGATTGAGATGTGAAATAGTTGATCGTAGTAAAGATTTATGGAAAAGAGAAGAGGAATGGAAAAATCGTCATGTGGTTTTTGAAATGATGAAGAAGGAATATGATATTAATTTATTTCATGAACATAAATAAATTGGCTGGCTCTTTTAGGAGCCAACCTTTATTAAAAGCTTTAAAAAAATATCTTTTTGTCTCTTTCTTCTTTTAATATTTCGACTGCTTCTCTAAATCTTTGAGAATGGATAATTTCTCTTTCTCGTAAATAACGGAGACCATCGTTTAAGTCTGGGTCATCACTTAAGTTAATAATCCATTGATAGGTTGCTCGCGCCTTCTCTTCAGCCGCGATGTCTTCATATAAATCAGCAATTGGGTCACCCTTTGCTTGGATATAGGATGCAGTCCAAGGGACACCAGAGGCATTATGATAAAAAAGGGCATTATCATGCACCGCATAATGATCTCCTAAACCAGCAGCTTTCATCATTTCAGGTGTGGCATCTTTTGTTAATTTATATATCATAGTGGCAATCATTTCTAAATGAGCAAATTCTTCGGTGCCAATATCAGTGAGTAATCCTATTACTTTATCTGGAATAGAATAGCGCTGGTTTAAATATCTTAATGCAGCAGCTAATTCTCCATCTGCTCCACCATATTGTTCAATTAGAAATTTGGCAAGCATTGGATTACAGGTACTTACTCTTACGGGATATTGTAATTTTTTCTCGTATATCCACATTTAGTTGTATTCCTCCCCCTAAATAAAAATCTACTTAAAAGCGGAAATTATTTAGATTTGCCACGGCCAAGGCGAGTCATTCCAGTTCCATGGATATCCCGAATAACTATTTCCGAATTGCTGTAGAGGACCATATATACTTTCTACGGCTTTCTTTAATTTCTTTCTTTCTTTCGCATAATGATTAAACTGTTTAATCGCTTCTAAATCCTCAGGATGGGTATCTAAATATAATGTTAATTCAACAAGAACAAAATCAACTGCTTGGAGCTGTTCCATTAATGGATAAAATTCTGGAGGAAGTTGTTTCATTCAGAACGAGCCCCCTTCCCTTGTTCATAAGGATTAAAATATGGATCATAAAAAGCCTTCCAAAGCGTCCCCGCTCTTAAAGCCTCCTCGGGTGAAAACTGTGGTAAATTTGGTGGTTGGAATCCCATATATAAATTGGGTGGAGTAGAGAATACTTTTTCCCCGATAGGCTTACAAGGATCAAAAGGACTCACATATGGACAGTACGTTTTGTAAAGTGTGAACATAATAGCCCTCCCTTATAAGAACAATCACTCAAATATACGTGAAAATATAGTTAATTATTCCTGTTCATCAAATGTTCTTCCCAAGGAGAAGAGGGATTTTTTCATTAAGAGGAGAATATATTAATTGAGTTAAATTTTACTAAGAGGTGATAAAATTGTTTGTTAAAAGTATTATGCTTCCGAAACACTATTGTGTAACAATCCAACAAAATGAAACAATTAAAAATGCACTAACTAAATTAGAAGAACACTCCATTGATGGTATTCCTGTTTTAGATGGGGATCAATATGTTGGAGTGGTAACGAGATATGGTATTTATGAGAACTTTTTTAATTCTAATCAATCAAAAGACACCTACCTTGAAACAACTCCAGTAACAGAGGTTGTTAAATATGAGGATAAGTTTTTAGAAGGAAATGAAATGTTCGAAAAAACATTAGTGGACTTAAAAGATTTTCCATTACTTGCGGTAGTAGGAGCAAATAAGAAATTTCTTGGAATCGTTACTCGTTTCGATGTAATGGAGCAGTTCCAGAGTGCTTTTGGAATGAATAGACCAGGTGTTAGAATTGCCTTTACATCAGTAGAGACAGAAGGAAGAATTGCTCGTTTAGCTGAAATCGCTCATCATTTTCATGAACATATTATTTCATTGGTTACGTTTGACGAAACAGATAAGCTTGTTCGTAGAATTGTAATGAAAATTGAAAAGAAAGACAATATCGATAAATTCACAAGAAAATTAGAAGAGTCAGGATTTAGAATTTTAAATATTGATGAAATATAAGGTATTAATAATTGAAATAAAAACCCTCTCATACATTGGTATGGGAGGGATTTTTTTGAGATATTTACCATTGTTAATTGTTTCGATTATTTTCGGTTATTTTTACATTAATTGGTTACCACTTCCGAGTACCATAACGATACATAACATCATTATGGAATTTGTGCTAAATCCAGTTTTGTTCTTTGTGGCAACTATCAGCTTTTTTATCGGTTTTATTACAAATGGAATCTTTATTAGGAGTACCTTTCTCATGTTTAAAAGTGTAAAAAAATATAATGGGAATATGATGCTGGAGCCTATTCTAAATATACTAATACTTATTTTTACCTGTTTTTTTCTGGTGAAATTGAACTTATGGCCAATGACTTTGTTTTTTAGTTTTTCTTTTGTGTATGGTATGATGACAATTGGTAAAAATAATTAATTTTTCGGTGGAGGTAAAATGGAGTTTATAGGTTTAGGTATATTAATTATTATCGGCCTTCTTATTTATATGATTAAAGAGGGATTCCTTAATCAGGTAATCCAAAACGAAATTCGATTTCCGGACTTTCCTGATACTTTTGGTGATGTTACTATTTTTTTTATATCTGATATTCATCGTAGAAAAATTTCAAGAAGATTAATGGCTAAAATAAATAAAAAAGTAGATATGGTGATCATTGGTGGGGATTTAACTGAAAAAGGAGTTCCATTTAACCAAGTAAAAAATAATATTGAATTACTAAAAGAATTGGGACCCGTTTACTTTGTATGGGGAAATAATGATTATGAAGTGGATTACCATGAATTAGATGCCTTTTTACTGTCAAATGGTGTAAAAATACTTGATAACACTGCAGTTAAGTTTGAGTCCTCTGCAGGTGAAACATTAGTATTATTGGGCGTAGATGATTTGAATGAAAAAAGAGATCGACTAGATTATGCTTTATCTGATGCAGGTGAGGAAGGATTTAGAATATTAGTATCGCATGATCCAAGAATAACCACCAAAATGACTATAGACCAAAATATTCGTCTTGTATTAGCAGGACATACACATGGTGGACAAATTCGGATTTTTGGGTACAGTCCTTATGAAAAAGGTGGAATTAAAAAACTTCCTCATACCATTCTTCTTACTAGTAATGGATATGGAACTACAGCAATTCCAATGAGATTAGGAGCTAGAGCTGAAACACATTTAATTACCCTGAAAAAAGGAATTTAAAATTTACCAACCAATAGGTGAGATTACAAAATTTAGACAAATCACCATCCTCCAATGATGAACATACACTGTAAATAAGATTTAACTAGAGCAATTTCTAAAAACTGCATTAGTTTTATGGGTTGTTCTTTTAAGCAAATTGAAAAATCCTATCAGTGAATAGTTACGTCATAGCAGGAGGCATCGACATGCGCTTAGAGCGAATTACGATTAATAAAATTAAAGTTTCTCTTAGCTCCGATGATCTTTTTGATCGGGGGATTTCTAAAGAAGACATTTGGAAGGACTCAAATAAGTGGCACCAATTGTTCCATGAAATGTTGGATGAGGCTTCTGACGAGTTTGGCGTTGATATACGTGGTCAAGTAGCAGTTGAGGTTTTTTCCTTACAAACACAGGGTATGATAATGATTATTACGATGGAAGACGATGAAGTAGAAGAAGAAGACTTCCGATCTGATGGGTTTATTGAGATGCAAGTTACGCTAGGAGGGTGTAATGAATTTTTATTTGAATTTGGCGATTTTGAAGATGTCATACAATTGTCAAAACGTCTGTTTTCTTTAAATGTATTAGATGGAAGTCTATACTTAAAGGATAATAAGTACTACTTATATTTTGATTCCTCCCACAACATTATCTTCGATAAAATTGATTGTATTCTTTCTGAATATGGTACCCCATCATTGGTGAGCACGCATGTGCTACAAGAATATGGAACTGTCATAATGGAATCAAAGGCAATAGAGAAAGTTAATCATTTTTTTAAATAGTTTTTTATAGAGGTGGATAACACCTCTGTTTTTATGAACAGCAAATCTTTATAAAAAACTGTTTATGTAAATAATTTTGTTAGCGTTTACATAAAATAATCAAAAAATGGAGAAAAGTTTATTTTTCATCTTGCATTAAAAAAACAAAGGTGTATACTATGTCATGGAAGCGGACTAAGACCGTAATAGTGTTTTTTAGGAGGTTTACAAATGGTAGCCGATAAGGGTGCTGAAAATAAACAAATTGAAGACAAACATGACGTTTTAAAGTCAACTCAAACTGTAATTCATAAGGCTTTAGAGAAGCTTGGATACACTGAAGAAGTGTACGAGCTTTTAAAAGAGCCTCTTCGTATGATGACTGTAAAAATTCCAGTACGAATGGATGATGGGTCTGTAAAAGTCTTTACTGGCTACCGTGCTCAGCACAATGATGCTGTAGGTCCTACTAAGGGAGGAATTCGTTTCCACCCAGGTGTAACGGAAAAAGAAGTAAAGGCGCTTTCTATTTGGATGAGTTTAAAATGTGGAATTGTTGATTTACCATATGGTGGGGGAAAAGGTGGTATCATTTGTGATCCACGTGATATGTCTTTTCGCGAACTTGAAAGATTGAGTAGAGGCTATGTAAGAGCCATTAGTCAAATTGTTGGTCCTACAAAAGATATCCCGGCCCCAGATGTATTTACAAATTCCCAAATTATGGCTTGGATGATGGATGAATACAGTCGAATTGATGAATTTAATTCGCCAGGATTTATTACAGGTAAACCGCTTGTATTAGGTGGATCTCATGGTCGTGAATCTGCTACAGCTAAGGGTGTAACCATTTGTATCTACGAAGCTGCTAAAAAGAAGGGTATTCAATTAGAAGGTGCACGCGTTGTTGTTCAAGGATTTGGTAATGCAGGAAGCTACCTTTCCAAATTCATGCACGATGCAGGTGCAAAAGTGGTTGGAATATCTGATGCATATGGTGCTCTTTATGATCCTAATGGACTTGATATAGACTATTTACTGGATCGTAGAGATAGTTTTGGAACGGTTACAAAATTATTTGATAATACCATTACCAATAAAGAATTGCTTGAATTAGATTGTGATATTTTAGTGCCGGCTGCAATTGAAAATCAGATTACAGAGGAAAATGCACATAATATTCGCGCAACCATTGTGGTAGAAGCTGCAAATGGCCCAACTACTCTAGAAGCTACCCAAATTTTAACAGATCGCGGAATTCTTCTTGTTCCTGATGTTTTAGCTTCGGCAGGTGGAGTAACGGTTTCTTATTTCGAATGGGTTCAAAATAACCAAGGTTATTACTGGAGCGAACAAGAGGTCGAGGAAAAACTTGAAAAAGTTATGATAAGATCATTTAATAATATTTATGATACAGCCCAATCCCGCCGAGTAGATATGAGATTAGCTGCATATATGGTTGGAGTTAGAAAAATGGCAGAAGCTAGTAGATATAGAGGTTGGATTTAAAACTAAGCTATGAAATATGACTTAATAAATTGATATATGGTATTAAATCTCCTATCATAAGATAGGAGATTTTTTTTGAAAAGGAGTAGATGAAAATGGAGGATATAATTATTGTTGGTGGAGGACCATGTGGTTTGGCTGCTGCGATTGCGTTAAAAGAGATTGGTAAAAATCCGTTAATAATTGAAAAAGGAAATATCGTCAATGCAATCTACCGTTACCCAACGCATCAGACCTTTTTTAGTACCAGTGAAAAATTAGAAATTGGGGATATCCCTTTTATGACTGAAGATTACAAGCCGAGACGGAGCCAGGCTTTAGTCTATTATCGCGAGGTTGCGAAGCGAAAGCAGCTAAGAATACATCCATTCGAAACGGTATTAGGAGTAACTAATGAGGATGATTGTTTTTTTGTCAATACAGATAAAAGACAATATCGTGCAAAGTACGTTATCATTGCAACAGGTTATTATGATAATCCGAATTATCTGAATATACCTGGGGAGAATCTTCCAAAGGTTTCACATTATTTCAAAGAGGCCCATCCTTATCATAATTTAGACGTTTGTGTCATTGGTGGGAAAAATTCAAGTGTGGATGCAACACTTGAGCTGGTAAAAGCAGGTGCACGTGTAACTGTGCTTTATCGTGGAGAAACATATTCACCAAGTATAAAGCCATGGATCTTGCCCGAATTTGATGCCTTAATTCGCAATGATATAGTCAAAATGGAATTTAATGCACATCTAAAGGAAATTACAAACGAAGAAGTAATTTTTGTAAAAGATGGCAAAGTAAGAAGCGTAAAGAATGATTATGTATTTGCTATGATTGGATATCATCCAGATCACCACTTTCTTAAGAAGATGGGTGTTCAAATCGACGAAGCCTCAGGTAGACCAATGTTTGACAATGAAACAATGGAAACGAACATAAAAGGTATTTTTATTGCAGGTGTTATAGCAGCTGGAAATAACGCAAATGAAATCTTTATTGAAAATGGTCGATTTCATGGAGGATTAATAGCACAAGCTATATTAAAAGAGGAAAAAAATCAGGGATAGTCTCCCTGATTTTAATGCTGAAAAATATTTTCTACTTCTTTCATATCGTTCGTGTAAGATAAGGCAATTAAAAGCTTTAATCTTGCTTTTTGACCATTTAGTCCATTTGAGAAAATTACTCCCAAATCCTTTAACTGCTTTCCTCCGCCTTCATACCCATAAATATCTTGAACAATTCCATTAAAACAACGAGATACTAGCACAACAGGAATCTTATTATCAACTAATAGTTTTACACCATCAACTGCTCTAGGAGGTAAATTTCCTTGGCCAAGTGCTTCAATTACTACACCATCATAACCTAAGTCATTTATTGCAGTTAAGAAGGTCGAATCCATCCCAGCATATGCCTTCAAAAGAATCACGTTTTTTGAAATGCTCTCAATATTGTAACATTCTCTACTCGTTGGTGTATGATGAAAAACAATTCCCCTTTTTGTAATGATTCCGATTGGACCATATTGGGGACTCTGGAACGTTGATATATTGCTGGTATGGGTTTTTGTTACATTCTTTGCAGTGTGAATTTCATCATTTAATACAACTAAAACGCCTTTTCCTATGGCAGCATCATTAATGGATACTCTAACGGACTCAATTAAATTATATAGTCCGTCTGAACCTATCTCATTACTAGAGCGCATTGCCCCTGTCACAATAATTGGAATGTTGATTGGTATAGCTAGGTCTAAAAAATATGCCGTTTCTTCTAATGTATCTGTGCCATGTGTAATGACAACACCTTCAATTTGATTGTTTTGATAGTGATGTTCAATCATGTTTTTTATAGTAAGCATTTCTTTAGTTGTAATGTGAGGTGAAGGTAAATTAAACGGCTCCTCAACTATAATATTCGCTAGATTATTCAATACATTAGTATTATCAGTTATTGGATTATGTTTCCCAGGTTTAACTGCCCCTGTAGCTGCATCCTCGCTCATGGATATAGTTCCGCCAGTGTGAATGATCAAGATTTTTTTCTGCATATATTTCCTCCATAAAACCTATATTCGCATAAACAGCATTTTCAATCTTACTATAACATGATACGATTAAGAAAACCGATTGAAAAGAGGATTTCGCCATGTTAGCGATATTGTCTGCTGGGGTTGCACCTGGTCTAGCATTATTAAGCTATTTTTACTTAAAAGATGATTATGAAATGGAACCGATATCCTTTGTTTTTAAGACTTTTATTTTTGGTGCACTTCTAGTATTCCCTCTGATGTTTATTCAATATGTCTTTGAAACGGAAATGGTTTTTCACGCAAACTGGTTGAATGCCTTTGTTTCCGCAAGTTTACTTGAAGAATTTTTTAAATGGTTTATTCTGTTTTATACAGTTTATAAGCATCTTTCCTTTGATGAACCGTATGATGGAATTGTTTATGGTGCCGCTGTATCTTTAGGATTTGCAACGGTTGAAAATATATTTTATTTAATTGGGAATGGCTTTGAGCATGCCATCGGTAGAGCGTTACTCCCTGTATCGAGCCATGCATTGTTTGGAGTCATTATGGGATTTTATTTAGGTAAAGGTAAATTTTCAATCGTAAAAAATAAAAAATGGATATTTTTATCCTTGTTTGTCCCTTTTGTACTTCATGGTACCTACGATTTTATTTTACTTTCTCAAACAAACTGGATTCAATATATAGTCCCATTTATGATTTTTCTTTGGTGGCTAGGCTTAAGGAAAGTAAAGAAAGCACGGATATTATCAACGAAGCATCTAGAAAACAAACTCAAAATCAATAACACTCTTCCCTTTTAACAATTGAGGTGAAGAGTTTTTTTATTTTTTTTGATAGCTTTAGTCAAAAAGTTAATTCCACTACTTCGACTCTTAATGAATAAAATCCCAATAACTACAAAAAATAGGGTTAATGTAAATTCATATTATATATGGAGGTCTAGTTCCATGAAAAGGAAGTTTTCTCATGTATTAAAATGGCTGGCAATTATCTCCCTCGCATTTTTTGTTTTACCAAGTAGTGGAGATCAAACGAAAGTTAAGGCGTTTTCTAACCAAGTCATCCAGCAGGGATCTGTTGGTGATGATGTCATTGAACTACAATCAAGGCTCCAATATTTAGGTTTTTATAATGGGAAAATTGATGGCGTTTTTGGTTGGGGCACTTACTGGGCATTACGAAATTTTCAATATGAATTTGGGTTACCAATCGATGGTTTAGCTGGTACTTTAACAAAGGCTAAACTTGTTAAAGCATCAAAATACAATAAAGGTTTCGTCAAAGAACAAATAAAAAAAGGCAAGAAATTCACCCATTATGGTGGTGTTCCTGTAGAGAAACAGGCAAAGAATACGAATCAAACAAACAAGAATATTGCTACTCCTAAACCTAAGCCAGCTGCTGCACAAAAGCCAACAGCTGCTAACGTACCTAGTGGCTATTCAGCAAATGACATCCAATTGATGGCTAATGCTGTTTATGGTGAGTCAAGAGGCGAGCCTTATACAGGTCAAGTAGCTGTTGCTGCTGTCATATTAAACCGAGTGCAAAGTGCATCGTTTCCTGATACGGTTTCAGGAGTCATTTTTGAACCAAGGGCATTTACAGCTGTAGCTGATGGTCAAATTTGGCTAACACCTAATGAGTCAGCAAAAAAAGCAGTCCTAGATGCTATTAATGGCTGGGATCCAACAGGTAATGCAATTTACTATTTCAACCCAGATACCGCAACGAGTGGTTGGATTTGGGGAAGACCTCAAATTAAACGAATTGGCAAACACATATTCTGTAAATAAAAGGGGGGAAAGAGATTGATTAGAGGCATTTTAATTGGCGTATTATCTCTAGGGGTAGCAGGAACTGCTATTTGGGGATACCAGGAACACCGGGAAAAGAATGCTGTTTTAATAAATGCAGAAAATAATTACCAAAGAGCGTTCCATGATTTAACCTTTCAAGTAGATTTACTAAACGATAAAATTGGAACAACGTTAGCGATGAATTCTAAAAAGTCACTATCTCCAGCTTTAGCGGATGTTTGGAGAATTACATCTCAAGCACATAGCGATGTGGGACAATTACCACTTACATTATTACCATTTAATAAAACAGAAGAATTTTTAGCTCAAATCGGTGATTTTAGTTATCGAACGGCAGTAAGAGATCTCGAGAAGGAACCTTTATCCGATAAAGAATACAAGCATTTGCAAACGCTTTATAAACAATCAGCCGAAATTCAGAAAGAATTACGTGAGGTTCAGCACCTTGTCATTAAGAATAATCTGCGTTGGATGGATGTAGAATTAGCTTTATCTACAAATGAACCGGGTGATAACACGGTTATTGACGGTTTTAAAACAGTTGAAAAGACGGTTTCTGAATATGATGAGGTGAATTTTGGGCCGGCATTTGCAAACATGCAAGAAAAAGATGAAAACTTTGAAAATTTAAATGGTCCAACTATTTCTAAAAAGGAAGCTATAAAAATTGCCCAAAAGTACTCAGGACTTAAGGCAGATGATGAAGTTAGAGTTGTCGAAAATGGGAAGGGATCGAATTATGGCTTTTATAGCGTTTCTATTCTTGATAAGGAATCAAGAACAGAAGCGAACATGGATATTACTAAAAAAGGTGGATATCCAATATGGTATCTATTATCTAGAGATATTAAAAACCAAAAAATAAGTTTAAATGAAGCTTCTAAAAAAGCAATCGGCTTTTTATCAGATAATGGCTTTAAGGATTTAGACTTATTTGAGAGTTCACAATATGACCATATTGGAGTATTTACATTTGTAAGTAAATTAGATGATGTTAGAATTTATCCTGATTCCATTAAAGTCAAAGTAGCATTAGATAATGGAAATATTATTGGTATTGCAGCAAATGACTATCTACGGTCAAACCGGACAAGGGAAATACCAGAGCCTAAGATAACCGAGGAAGAAGCTCGGACTAAAATTAGTCCCAATTTAACCGTTCAACAACACGGATTGGCTGTTGTTCTGAATGATTTAAATGAAGAGGTTCTATGTCATGAATTTTTAGGTACGATGAATGATGATACTTATCGAATATATATCAATGCTGAATCTGGATTTGAAGAAAAAGTGGATAAACTTCATAATGCAGAGCCCATCTATGAAGATGTACTTTAAGGAAAAGCAGAATTTGCTTTTCCTTTTTATTCACTATTAGTTTAATAAAAGTAAAATTTCCCTATACTATTATTGAATATTATGTTGGAGTGGTTACATGAAAAGTATTGAACGAATTTTAATTAAATTAATTATCGTCCAATTTGTATTTCTAATCGTAGCACAGATTCTGTTTCATAACTTAAACGTCTTTCCTGAGTTAAAAGAAATAACTCAATATGAGGGTGTAAATAATAATCAATATACTGATGTACTAGAAACGTTGAGTAGGTAAATATACCTACTTTTTTCTATTTTCCTGATTTAGTTTTTCTTCTGTACAAAAAAAGATAAAATCAAAGAGAGATTTTTGCAATATATGATAAAATAAGGATATAAAATAATCTCATTGGTTTGATTTTAGGAGGAAATATGACAAAAAACATCTCAATTGCTATCGATGGTCCAGCAGCGGCTGGTAAAAGCACTGTTGCTAAAATCGTAGCAGAAAATTTTTCATATATATATATAGATACGGGTGCAATGTACCGGGCAATTACCTATAAGGCTCAAAAAGCAAATATAGACTTAGAGGATGAAGATGTCCTTTTTAAATTACTTGAAAATACCAAAATTGAACTGTTTCCAGGTGATAACGGACAATTAGTTTTTTTAGATGGAGAGAATGTGACGAATGAAATTCGATCATCCGAAGTTACAAATTATGTTTCAATCGTTGCAAAACATAGACTAATTAGAGCAGAAATGGTAAAGCGACAGCAAGAGTTTGCTGTTAACGGTGGTGTAGTTATGGATGGGCGAGATATAGGTACTTTTGTATTACCGGATGCAGAAGTTAAAGTATTCCTTCTTGCAAGTGTAGAAGAAAGAGCGCAGAGGAGACATCATGAAAATATCCAAAAAGGTTATCCTTCTGATCTTGAAAAATTAAAGGAAGAGATTTCTACTCGAGACAAAATTGATTCGGAAAGAGAAGTTGCCCCTTTACGTAAGGCTAAAGATGCAATCGAGATTGATACTACTTCTTTATCCATCCAAGATGTTGTAGCTAGGATTGTTGACTTGGCTGTAGAAAGGATAGCAACATTATGAATACATATACATTTGTCAGATCTGTAGTTGCTGGTGTGTTAAAGCCCTTTTATAGAATTAAGATTATTGGTCTTGAGCACTTTCCGAAAGAAGGTGGGGTTCTGCTTTGCTCCAATCATATTGATAATCTTGACCCTCCAGTTGTAGGTATTACTGCAAATAGACCAGTATATTTTATGGCTAAAGAAGAATTATTTTCAGTACCTTTATTAGGTAAATTAGTACCTCATTTAAATGCATTTCCTGTAAAAAGGGGAATGAGTGATCGTGAGGCATTGAGAAAAGGTTTAAATGTTTTAAAAGATGGTAAAGTTTTAGGGCTTTTTCCCGAAGGAACTAGAAGCAAGGATGGTGAATTAAAAAAGGGATTAGCTGGGGCTGGATTTTTTGCATTACGTACTGATGCAAAAGTCGTCCCGTGTGCAATAATCGGACCATACAAACCGTTCAGAACATTAACAGTGGTTTATGGTAAGCCTATTGAATTAGATGAGCTACGCAGTTCAAAAGCTTCAGCTGAAGAAACGACGGATCATATTATGAATGCTATAAAACAACTAATTGATCAGCATAGGAACTGACCCTTTTACTTGACAAAACGGTTGAATTATAAGAAGTTAGTAGAGGGAAGTTTTTTAAATATTCTTATTTTAGCAACACTATTAATAGATATTTAAGCAAAGGATAAGGAGGAGTATATATGACTGAAGAGTTAAATCAAGTAGAAGTTAGATCTTTCCAAGTTGGAGACAAAGTTAAGGGACAAGTTACAAAGGTAGAAGAAAAGCAGGTTCTAGTTAGTATTGAAAATAGTAAAATTGATGGAATTGTTCCAATTAGTGAATTATCTAGTTTGCATGTCGAAAAGGCATCTGATGTTGTTTCTGAAGGTGAAGAATTGGACCTTGAGGTATTAAAGGTCGAAGAAGAGGCGATAGTACTATCTAAAAAAAAGATTGATGCTGAAAAGGCATGGGAAGATTTAACCGAAAAGTTTCAAAGTGGAGCTATATTTGATGCGCAAGTTAAAGAAGTTGTTAAGGGCGGACTTGTGGTTGACTTAGGAATCAGAGGATTTGTTCCTGCCTCTTTAGTGGAATCTCACTTTGTAGAGGATTTCTCTGAATATAGAGACTTAACATTATCTTTTAAAATCGTTGAGCTTGATAAAGAGAAAAACCGTTTAATTCTTTCTCATCGTGCTGTTGTGGAGCAGGAAAAAGGAAAACAAAAAAGAGCAATATTAGACGCCGTTCAACCTGGCAAAGTAGTAGAGGGAACAGTTCAAAGGATAACCGATTTTGGAGCTTTTGTTGATATTGGTGGAATTGATGGTTTAGTTCATATTTCTCAATTATCACATCAACATGTTGACAAACCTTCTGATGTTATCGAAGAAGGGCAAAAGGTTACAGTAAAGGTTCTAAGTGTTGATCGGGATAATGAGCGTATTTCACTTTCTATTAAAGAAACTCTACCTGGACCTTGGTCTAATATCCTTGAAAAGGCACAAAAGGGCAGTGTGCTAGAAGGAACAGTTAAGAGACTTGTTTCCTTTGGTGCTTTTGTTGAATTGCTACCTGGTGTTGAAGGACTAGTTCACATCTCACAAATTGCACATAAACATATTGCTACTCCTTTTGAAGTACTTAAGGAAGGGCAAAAGGTGAAAGTGAAGGTATTAGAAGTAAATGAAAGTGAACAACGAATCTCGTTAAGTATTAAGGAATTAGAAGATAAGCCTGAAGAAGAAACATATGAGCTTCCAGAGGAATCAAAAGGATTCCAATTAGGTGAAGTTATTGGGGATATGTTAAAAAATCTAAAAAGTTAATATGGTGATACTAAAATGACCAGAGCTAAAAGAAAATGGGAACACATCAAATACGCGCTTTTAGAAACCGAGACAAACTCTCATGGTTTTAGTGATGTTTCATTTATTCATCAGAGTCTACCTGACATAGCATTAAAAGATGTAAGCTTAAATCATCATGTTGGCGAACTTTCCTTAAGTTCGCCAATTTTTATCAATGCAATGACTGGCGGAGGTGGAAGTCGAACAACCGACATAAATGGTCAGCTTGCTATTATTGCTCGTGAAATGGGATTAGCAATGGCAGTCGGTTCACAAATGGCTGCACTTAAAGATTTTAATGAACGTAAAAGCTATCAGATTGTTCGCAAAGAAAACCCTTTTGGTATCATTTATGCTAATTTAGGCAGTGAAGCAACTGTCGATCAAGCTAAAATGGCTGTTGAAATGGTTGAGGCGAATGCATTACAAATTCATTTAAATGTAGTGCAAGAAATAACGATGCCAGAAGGGGATCGGGATTTTAGTGGGGCCTTATCAAGGATTGAGAGAATTGTTAAAAGTTTAAATATACCCGTGATTGTTAAAGAAGTGGGCTTTGGAATGTCAAGAGAGACTGTCTTAAAATTGAAATCTATTGGAGTTTCCGTTATTGACGTTGGAGGCTTTGGGGGTACTAATTTTGCTTCCATTGAAAATGCAAGGCGTGATGATACACTTTCTTTTTTTAACGATTGGGGCATCCCTACAACCATTTCAATTGTTGAAGCTAAAAGTATCTCTCCTTCATTAGCGATTTTTGCAAGTGGTGGAATTAACAATAGTTTAGATATTGTTAAGTCTATTGCACTTGGTGCAGATGCTGTTGGCATGGCCGGTTTTTTTCTAAAACAAATTCTTGAAAGTGGTATAGAGGAAACTCTTGTTAAAACTAGAAAACTTCATGATGATATTAAATATATGATGTTGGCCCTTGGTGCATGTAATATTAATGCACTTCAAACTGTACCACTAATAGTATCAGGATATACCCATCATTGGCTAAATGAGCGGGGAATAGATACAAAAAAATACAGTCAGAAAAGATGAAAATAAAAGCTCCCAAAAAGGGAGCTTTTATTTTTAATATTTTTTCCCATCATTTAATTTCCTTGCTTCTTCCGGACTTTGCAGCTTAGTAGCTCCTGGATAATGTAGTGCCTGATCTCGATCAGACTCAACTCTTCCACTATTTCTTAGTTTTCCTTCTTGACGATCTTTTCCCACCGTAACACCCCCTTACTCTATAAGATGATATTTTTCGAATAAATTATGCGCTAAAAAGGATTAAATTACATAGCCTTTTCCCATAATGGAAATGATAGGAGGGATGTTGTGGAAGGTTTATATTTTTATGGATGCGCTTGGGCTATTTGGATTATCACAACTTTTTTAGTGAAGAAAGAATCTAACATACGATTACCCATCGCTTGTCTTATCTTGTTGGCCATTATTATTTCACCTTATACAATTAAAATCCGAGGCACAGCAGTTAGTTATATTTCGATTTTTATGATTCTTGTTATTTTTACTAGGATTGGATATTTCACTCTAAGAAAGAAATTATATTTTTTTCTTACTTCTCTAATTATTTCAATTGGATATGGCACTTTTCTGCTGTTTGAACTTTTTGACCCTATTTGGATCATATTTAAAAGAGAATGGATGTTAGCATTATTAATTACCTATTTATCTGTTCTCCTTCAAGAAAAGCTTGCATGGAGAATTTCAACCCTCATTATTGGTTGTATATACGGTGACATTATTTTTGCGGTTATTATTCAACGGTTTTCTTTTCCATACTTAATTGGATCGATGAGTTTTTTAGACATATGTTCTCTAGCCTCCATTCTTCTTTTTGGATGGGAAGGAATTAAGATCTCAATTAGCTACCTAGAAAGCTTATATCATGCAGTAGAAAGGGAGAAACAAAAAACAACATGAATGAATATACATATCCGATTATATTTGGTGTTATAGTTGGCACTTTAGGTCGCATTTATATGTTAAGGACAGATTACCGCCAGTACCCTACTTATTTACATGGGAAAATTATTCACATTGCTCTAGGATTTATTGCTGCTGGTCTAGGTACAGTTGCAATACCATCCATTATGGAAGAAGAATTTACGGCTGTTACATTTCTAACCTTAGCAGCTTCTCAATTTAGAGAAGTACGTAATATGGAGAGAAATACGTTAGCTCAGTTAGATGGATACGAGCTTGTACCAAGAGGCAGTACGTACATAGAAGGAATTGCGGTAGCATTTGAAAGTCGAAATTATTTAGTCATTTTTACGTCATTTGTTTCAACGTTTACTTATATCGTATTTAATATCTATGTTGCTATTGTCATTGCCTTAATAGCGCTAATCATTTCAAGAAAGCTTATGGCTGGGGGGAAATTAAAGGATATTGTGGATGTTGAGTATGTAGAACCGAGATTTGATGGTGCTGGTCTTTATGTAGACAATATTTATATTATGAATATTGGTCTCCCAAAAAGACAAGAGGAAGTCTTAAAATACGGAATGGGCTTTATTTTAAAGCCTAAAAATTTTAATTCCCGTTCTACTATAGCGAATTTAGGACAACGTCAAGCTATACTTCATGACGTTTCAACAGCACTTGGGGTTTACCGTGATTCTGGAACACCTGCATTAGTTCCATTAGCGAAGAGAGACTTAGATGATGGGCGGGTTGGAGTATTTGTTTTACCACAGGAAAAAAATATCGAAATGGCATTAGACATAATCGGGAATGTCCCTACATTAGAAAATGCAATTCGAATGCCAACTGAAAGAAATGTAAATGAAAAAGGGGAACAATAAATGGTAATAGAAAAATACATTTTGGCTGTAGTTACGACTAACCCCAAAAAAGTACCAGTTGCTTCAGCAGTTTTTAACTGTGACTCTAAAGAGGAAATGGAACATATAGCAGCAAATCTAGAGGCGATTTTGGATGGAATCGCCCATGGTTTATCAGATGAATTGTATGTGATTGTCAAACATTAAAAAATCTTTTCCAACTTTTTCATTGATTTGAAATTACTTCATTGGTAAGATAGTATAGTTATGCCCTTCTATCTTAGAAGGGTTTATTTTATAGATATTAAGGAAATTACAAATACTTTAGTAGTAGTTTTGACAGTTGAAAGGGTGAAAGTTATGGTTAAACCAGTAGTTGCTATTGTTGGAAGACCTAATGTAGGAAAATCAACAATATTTAATAGAATTGTTGGAGAAAGAATATCCATTGTTGAAGACATACCAGGTGTTACGAGAGACAGAATATATAGTTCTGGTGATTGGTTAACGCATGAATTTAATATTATTGATACAGGTGGTATTGATATTGGGGACGAGCCTTTTTTAGAACAAATTCGTCAACAGGCTGAAATTGCGATCGATGAGGCGGATGTCATAATCTTTTTAACGAACGGTCGTGAGGGAGTTACTGCTGCAGATGAAGAAGTGGCAAAGATTCTTTATAAATCTAAAAAACCTGTTGTTTTAGCTGTAAATAAAATTGATAACCCAGATATGAGAGATCAAATTTATGACTTTTATGCACTTGGTTTTGGAGAGCCATTCCCTATTTCAGGTTCACACGGACTAGGTTTAGGAGATATGTTAGATGAAGTTGCAAAGTCATTTCCGCAATCTAATGGTGATGATTATGCAGATGATATGATTAAATTCTCATTAATCGGTCGCCCGAATGTTGGAAAATCCTCGTTAGTTAATGCCCTCTTAGGGGAAGAAAGAGTAATAGTTAGTGACATAGCTGGAACGACTAGAGATGCTATTGACTCGATTTACACCTATCATGGTCAACAATATGTCATTATTGATACTGCTGGTATGAGAAAAAAAGGAAAAGTATATGAAAGCACCGAAAAGTATAGTGTATTACGTGCATTAAGAGCAATAGAACGTTCTGATGTTGTATTGGTTGTATTAAATGCAGAAGAAGGAATCATTGAACAGGACAAAAAAATTGCCGGATACGCTCATGAAGCAGGACGTGCTGTCATTATAGTCGTAAATAAATGGGATGCTATTGAAAAAGATGAAAAAACGATGAATATTTTTGAACAAAAAATTCGTGATAATTTTCAATATCTTGATTACGCTCCTATCGTCTTTCTATCAGCAAAAACTAAGAAACGTGTTTTAAATCTTTTGCCGAAAATTAATACGGTTAGTGAAAATCATGCGCTACGTGTGCAAACAACTGTATTAAATGACGTTATCATGGATGCTGTTGCAATGAACCCTACTCCTACTGATAATGGTCGTCGATTAAAAATCTTTTACACCACACAGGTTGCGGTAAAGCCACCAACCTTTGTTGTATTTGTTAATGAGCCTGAATTAATGCACTTCTCTTATGAGCGTTTTCTTGAAAATAGAATTCGGGATGCATTTGGTTTTGAGGGAACACCAATTAAGATCTTTGCTCGTGAAAGAAAGTAAAAAGCGAAAAGCGGCTGGCTAGTCGCTTCCGCTAGACAAATAGAAAAAGGTCGTGATATGCATGCAGCAAACCCAAAAGAAAGTGGCAGTTCTAGGAGCTGGGAGCTGGGGTACAGCTTTAGCGATGGTATTGGCTGATAACAATCATGAAGTTCGGCTATGGAGTCATAATCCAGCTCAAGTAGATGAAATTAATAGAGAACGTAAAAATCACAAATATTTACCTAATGTTGATTTACCAGAGGGTATAAAAGCATATGCATCTTTAAGTGATTCACTTAAAGACATTAATATTGTGGTACTAGCTGTTCCAACTAAAGCAATTCGTGAGGTACTTAGTCAAATAAGAGAATTGAATCCTAATAATCAATTCAAAATTGTTCATGTGAGTAAGGGGATTGAGCCTGATTCGCTTTTACGAATTTCAGAAATGATAAAAGAAGAAATGCCGAAAAATATGCTTTATGAGGTCGTCGTCTTATCTGGTCCAAGTCATGCAGAAGAAGTTAGTTTAAGGCATCCAACTACTGTTTCGGTTTCTTCAGAAAATATGAAGGTAGCTGAAGAAATTCAGGATTTATTTATTAATCAACATTTTCGAGTTTATACAAATCCTGATGTAATTGGCGTTGAAATTGGAGGAGCATTAAAGAATATTATTGCATTAGCTGCAGGTATTACGGATGGTCTTGGATATGGGGATAATGCAAAAGCTGCTTTAATGACTAGAGGATTAGCGGAAATTGCTAGACTCGGAACAAAAATGGGAGCGAACCCGCTTACCTTCTCAGGATTAACAGGTATAGGTGACTTAATTGTTACATGTACAAGTGTACATTCTCGAAATTGGAGAGCAGGTAACCTATTAGGTAAAGGACAAAGCCTAGACCAAGTATTAGACAATATGGGTATGGTTGTTGAGGGTGTGAGAACCACCAAAGCTGCTCACCAGCTTGCTCAAAAGTACGAAGTGAAAATGCCGATAACCAATGCCTTATACGATGTTCTTTTTAATGAAGTCCAACCAAAAGATGCAGTTGATCGATTAATGGCAAGAGGAAAAACCAATGAAATGGAAGATTTAGCTATTGCACTTGGAGAGCGTAATAACGAAGGTTAGTCAGTACCAATTTGTGTAGAAAATTTTTTATTATAAAATAGGCATTAGAGGATGCGAAACGTTACAATTACGCATACAATGCATCGAAGCACACTAGTAAATTGAATCGTGTGGGTCATTTAGTCATATTAGACCGGAGAAAAGTATTGCCCCATCTTTTCTTTGGTCTATTTGTATTAATTTAGTTTAATATTTCAACCATTATAACCCTTGTGTTATAATTACCTTTGCGAAAAAGGAGGTTTATTATGTCAGAATCGTTAATAAAAATGTGGATTTCCCTTGCCGGAATGGGATTCATGTTTTTATCCATTATTCTCATTTACTTTACTAGGTACAAGCTTAAGGGGATAATAAAAATAATCACAGGAATTATTGCATACATATTGATGATTCTTTCGGGTATCATTATATTCTTTATTGTGTTTAGTGGTCCGACTGGTTAGACACTACTTTTAAAAGGATTGAAAAGAAATGAAACAAAAGAGCCTAATACTATTTATTTTCGTGACGTTTTTACTAACCGGCTGTATGTACCCTAAAGAAGAGCTTGCCAAGAACCAAGTTCCTTATAAAGACCAGATTACTTCAGTTCAATCAGCTGTTAACCAATTCCGACAAGATAGTGGTGGGCTATTGCCGATTAAAACAAAAGCGGGAGATACTCCAATTTATTTAAAATACCCTATCGATTTTGAAAAGTTAGTTCCTAAATATATGTCTGATGCACCAGGAAATGCTTTTGAAAATGGCGGGATATTTCAATATGTGCTAGTCGATGTTGAAACAAACCCCACTGTTAAACTGATTGATTTAAGGGTCACCGATACCATTAGAGATATTAAGCTACGTATCAATGCTAATGGAGGATACCCTCCTTATAAAGAAAAGTTAAGCGACAATGTATATTCGCTCGATTTTTCTAAATTAGGTTACGATGAGGAACCTTTTGCAATAAGTCCATTTACAACTCTAAATTTACCATTCGTTTCTGGTGTAGATGGTGAAATTTACGTGGATTACCGAATGGATTTATATCAGGTTTTACAGAAAGATAAAATAGAAATTGCTCCGAACGAAGATATTCGTTATATATTAGTGAAAGATTCTATGTTTGTTCCAGCCTATTCCTTACCCTATACTATTGATAATAGTACTAAGGAACCTGTTTTTTTAAACAAATAATCTGTTAATTACATAGGTAATTCTTTCTTTTGATAAATTCACCTTTATAAATTGTCATAACCCTTCAACTACAAAAATATATTGTAGGAGAAGGGTTTTTTATTGTGTTTTTGTTGCTAGCATTTCAGAGGGATAAAATAATCCAAAATAGGATTCTAGTGTTTCAAATGAAGATGTACTAAATAGGGAGGTAAAATATTTTTAAAAAATAGTCATAATAACATAGGACAACATCATAAATATATACTGTCCAACAATACCTAAAAGGATATATAATATCCCATTTTATAGTTTATGATCGGGAGGGGATCTCTTGGAAAAGGTAGATATTTTCAAGGATATTGCTGAAAGAACAGGTGGCGATATCTATTTCGGAGTAGTAGGTGCAGTTCGAACAGGTAAATCAACATTTATTAAAAAGTTTATGGAATTAGTTGTGTTACCAAATATGTCAAATGAAGCAGAGAGAGCTAGAACACAAGATGAGTTACCTCAAAGTGCTGCTGGAAAAACGATCATGACAACAGAACCAAAATTTGTTCCAAACCAAGCAGCGACAGTTCATGTGGGTGAAGGATTGGAAGTAAATATTCGATTAGTAGATTGTGTTGGGTACACTGTTCCAGGGGCTAAGGGTTATGAGGATGAAAATGGACCAAGAATGATTACGACACCTTGGTATGAGGAGCCAATTCCTTTTCATGAAGCTGCAGAGATTGGAACACGTAAAGTGATTCAAGAGCACTCAACAATTGGGGTTGTCATAACAACTGACGGATCAATTGGAGAACTGCCTCGTAATAGTTATGTAGAAGCTGAAGAGCGTGTCATTAATGAGTTGAAGGAAGTTGGCAAACCTTTTATCATGATTGTTAATAGTGTACAGCCTCATCACCCAAATACTGAGTCTCTTCGTACTAATTTAGCAGAGAAGTATGATATACCGGTTGTGGCAATGAGTGTTGAAAGCATGAGAGAGACGGATGTACTTAATGTACTTCGTGAGGCTTTGTATGAGTTCCCAGTAATTGAAGTGAACGTAAACCTCCCTAGCTGGGTTATGGTGCTGCGAGACAATCACTGGCTCAGATCAAGTTATCAGGAAGCAGTAAAGGAAACGGTTAAAGATATTAAGAGACTACGAGATGTCGACCGTGTAGTACATCAATTTAGTGATTATGACTTCATTGATCGAGCAGGTCTTGCTGGTATAGAAATGGGTCACGGGGTAGCTGAAATCGATTTATTTGCTCCTGATGAATTATATGATGAAATTCTCAAAGAAATTGTTGGTGTTGAAATTAGAGGGAAAGACCATTTACTGGAATTGATGCAGGATTTTGCCCATGCAAAATCCGAGTATGATCAAATTTCAGATGCCCTAAAAATGGTGAAACAAACTGGCTATGGAGTTGCCTCTCCATCACTAGCAGATATGAGTTTAGAAGAGCCTGAAATTATCCGCCAAGGAGCAAGATTTGGTGTTAGATTAAGAGCTGTTGCTCCATCTATTCATATGATTAAAGTTGATGTGGAATCCGAATTTGCTCCTATTATAGGTACAGAAAAACAATCTGAAGAGCTTGTTCGCTACTTAATGCAGGACTTTGAAGATGACCCGCTTTCCATTTGGAATTCAGATATCTTCGGTCGAAGCTTAAGTTCCATTGTTCGCGAAGGAATCCAAGCTAAAATATCCTTAATGCCGGAAAATGCACGATATAAATTAAAAGAAACATTAGAGAGAATAATAAATGAGGGTTCTGGCGGATTAATCGCTATCATTTTATAATCTTAAAGCAAAAAAGTGAAATGTTTGAGGCTTCTTAAAAAGGAGCCTCTCTTTGCGTTTTTATTTATATTTCAGACGAATTATATGTAAACTTATTACAAATATGTATCAGTTAAGAAAAGATTACCATTATTTCATTGAAATTTCTTGATAAGAGTAAATGATTGTGATAATCTACTAACAGAATTAGTGCTACGAACGCTTGAAAGCTTGCTATTAAAGGGTTTAAGTCTTTTTTTAGTTAAATATGCGCTCATTTTTGAAAAACAGCACATTAATTCACGTGTAACGTATAGAAATTAGAAAAAGTGTTTAGAAATGTAGGTAGATACCTATTTTTCTGATTCTGAGTTTAATTTGGGAGGAGGTGAATGGCATGAACAAGACAGATTTAGTAAATGCAGTTGCAGAAGCTAGTGAAATTTCTAAAAAAGACGCTACTAAAGCGGTTGATGCTGTTTTTGACTCTATTTTAGAAGCGTTAAAAACTGGAGATAAAGTACAATTGATCGGTTTTGGTAACTTCGAAGTACGTGAACGTGCTGCTCGTAAAGGGCGTAACCCACAAACTGGTGAAGAAATCGAAATCGCTGCAAGCAAAGTACCAGCTTTCAAACCTGGTAAAGCGCTTAAGGACGCAGTTAAATAATTACATACTTACTGCTTTAAGCGAGTGCTAAAGCGAAAAGGCCATGGATATTCCTTGGCCTTTTTCATTTTGGATTTTGCTACATACAAAGTGGATATGCTAATATAAAATAGTTATTACATAAGTTAATCAAGGTTACATAGGGGGAAACATTATGGTTAATGTAAATATAACCCAAATAGAGGAAGCGGTTCGGTTAATCTTAGAAGCAATTGGAGAAGACCCAAATCGAGAAGGTTTAATAGATACACCAAAAAGAGTGGCAAAGATGTATGAAGAAGTTTTTGTAGGCTTAAATCAAGATCCAAAGGAATACTTCGAAACGATATTTGGAGAAGAACATGAAGAACTAGTTTTAGTCAAGGATATCCCGTTTTATTCCATGTGCGAACACCATCTTGTTCCATTTTTTGGGCATGCACATGTAGCCTATATTCCTCGTAACGGAAAAGTGACGGGGTTAAGTAAGTTAGCAAGGGCAGTTGAAGCGGTTTCGAGGAGACCGCAGCTTCAGGAACGAATAACCTCTACAATTGCGGATTCAATCATGGAGACACTTGAACCCCATGGTGTCATGGTTGTAATTGAAGCTGAGCATATGTGCATGACAATGAGAGGTGTAAAAAAACCTGGTTCAAAAACGGTTACATCAGCAGCTCGAGGTGTGTTAGCTCATGATGCGCAAGCCAGGTCTGAAATATTAAGTCTAATAAAAAATTAAAAGAACTCTCCAAAGCAAAGGATAATTTAATACGGGAGTTGGATAAGAATTGGAAAATAAATCACTTGGTAGTACCGATTTCATTGTTATTAAAGCAATTGACGATGGCGTTAACGTCATAGGCTTGACTAGAGGCTCAGATACAAGATTTCATCATTCCGAAAAGCTCGATAAAGGGGAAGTTATGATTGCTCAGTTTACTGAACATACTTCAGCTATTAAAATTCGAGGAAATGCAAAAATTTATACTCCGTATGGAGAAATTGAGAGTGAAGCAAAAAAATAAAATTCTCTTTCAAACAGAAGCGCCTATTTGCGAGGCGCTTACGCATTTTTTTGTGACAGAACGGAAAACTAAGAATAATTGGGTTTCTTATTCTTTATAGAAACATTCCCAACTTTGGTTCCATTTATGTTATAATGATGACTGCCTTATAACGCGAGAATAGCTCGTTATATAAAAACAAACCTGTAAGAATTCCGCGGGGGAAGCAAGGGTGATATAAATGCAGCAAATACAAACCATTGTGACGGATATGAAGGACATTATTATCCAAAAAATTTCACTTTCGTATTTACAACAATTTATTCAAAGTCCATTTATTGATGAGGATAAACTTCTTTTGTTAATTTCGATGTTAGACCATCATGGCTTATCGAAGTTAGAAATGGAGGATTTTGTTGTAACTCCCATGTTGGTCCAAATAGCCCTTGATACCCATGAACACGTCTCAAATTCATCTGCCAAAATCGAAATCGAAACAAGCTTAAAATTGAGACAACTAACGGTTTTAGGTGGAATTTATTATAGTAGCCTTTACTATAAAATACTAGCGGACACTAACAATTTAGCAATGATTAGAGCCCTTGCTGATGGGATAAAGGATATTAATGAAAATAAAATCCTTTTGTATCAGAAGGATCTTGATGAAATAGAAAAGTTAATGAACTGTATTATGATTATTGAGTCATCTTTATTAAATAAAATAGCTGATTATTTACATGAAAAAGGGTGGAAGGAAGTAGCTAGTCATTTCCTGTTTATTAAAAAGCTGTTACTTGAAAAAAGTGTATTTATTCAAGAAGGCACATCACTTTTATTTGAAGCATTAAGAAAAATCGTTTTTCCTAAATATAACCTACAATCAGAGCTTTCATCTGAACAAAAAAAATACTTACTTATTATTTGTGATAAGTACATTGACTTTTCAAGCAAGATAATCGAAGAAGGTATTCATAAAATACCGTCAATAAATGAAAATCTAAAAAAAAGATGGTCTAGTTTAGTACAACAAAATTCCATTGCAAAAACATATGTGGAAGAGGGTTAAAACAGTATGCAACAATCAAAGGAACAACGTGTCCACCATGTATTTGAGAAAATATATGAAAACTATGACAAAATGAATTCGGTTATTAGTTTTCAACAGCATGTTAGATGGCGTAAAGATACAATGAAACGGATGAATGTTAAACCCGGTTCAAAGGCTTTGGATGTATGCTGTGGGACAGCTGATTGGACAATCGCGTTAGCTAACTCTGTTGGACCTAAAGGAAAAGTTTTTGGGTTAGATTTTAGTGAAAATATGCTTAAAATCGGTCAAAAAAAAGTAAAACAATTAAGCCTAGAGCAAGTGGAGCTCATTCATGGAAATGCAATGGAACTCCCGTTTGAAGATAATACCTTTGATTATGTGACAATTGGATTTGGTTTAAGAAATGTACCAGATTATTTGCAAGTTTTAAAGGAAATGAACCGTGTTTTAAAGCCGGGTGGAATGGCAGTATGTTTAGAAACCTCTCAACCAACGATGTTTGGTTTTAAACAACTATATTATTTCTATTTTCGATTTATTATGCCAACCTTTGGAAAGATATTTGCGAAAAGTTATAAAGAATATTCATGGCTACAAGAGTCAGCTAGAGATTTTCCAGGAATGAAGCAACTAGCTAGTATGTTTGAAAGTGCTGGATTTAAAAATGTCTTCTTTAAACCATATAGTGGCGGAGTAGCCGCAGTTCACATCGGTTATAAAAATAGCCCTAATAACAAATAGTGAAACGGTAAAACTGGTGAATTCTTAATGAAATAAATATGATCTATTCATTTTTAATTTAGGTATGTAAACTATTTTAATTAAACTAATTTAGTTTAATCGGTAAAGCTGGTGATTTCTTATGAAATTAAAAATGATGTATTCATTTTTGAATTCGGATATAAATATTGTTGAAAAAGAGCTTGAGGACAGGATTCATACTGAATCACTGTTATTACGTCAAGCTTCTTTACATATACTGCAAGCAGGTGGAAAACGGATTCGTCCAGTGTTTGTTTTACTTGCGGGGAAATTTGGTCATTACGATATTAATGTTATTAAAAATGTGGCAGTCGGGTTAGAACTCATACATATGGCATCACTTGTTCATGATGATGTTGTCGATGATGCAGATTTACGTAGAGGAAAACCTACCATTAAGTCAAAATGGGATAATAAAATTGCGATGTATACGGGCGACTATATTTTTGCACTAGCAATCGAACTTATGACAGAAATTGAAAAACCAGTAGCTCATCAAATATTATCTAATGCCATTGTCGAACTTTGTATTGGTGAAATAGAACAGATAAAAGATAAATATCGTTTTGATCAACATTTGAAAGACTATTTGCGAAGAATAAAGCGGAAAACTGCTTTACTTATTGCAGTAAGCTGCCAATTAGGTGCAATTGCAGCAGGGGTTGACAAGGATACTCATAAAAAGCTATTCCGTTTTGGATATTATGTTGGAATGTCATTTCAAATTACGGATGATATTCTTGACTTTACAGCTACCGAAAAGGAACTTGGAAAACCTGCAGGTAGTGACTTAATCCAAGGTAATATTACTTTACCTGTTTTATATGCAATGGAAAATCCAGAATTGAAAAACAAGATTCAAACTGTGCATGAGAATATGGACCCAACTGAATTAAAATCAATTATCCAGATGATTAAAGATTCTGGTGCAATAGAACGATCAACTAAAATGAGTGACCTATATCTAGATAAAGCTCTTCAAGTACTTAATGAACTTCCAGAAAACAAAGCGAAAAAAACGCTACGTGATATTGCTAAATTTATTGGAAAACGTAAATATTGAAGGCTGTTCGCGGGGATTGTTGTTTTTAGAACCTATACTAATTCCCGTATAAATATTGTTGCGAAATTTTCTAAACAATGTTACTATTTTTCTGGATTGTCTAATAGATTATCTACTTACATAATTTTAGGAGTTGGAATTAATGGAAAAAACGTTTCTAATGGTAAAACCTGACGGTGTTCAACGTAACCTAATCGGAGAAATTGTTTCCCGATTTGAAAAGAAAGGTTTTCAATTAGTTGGAGCTAAACTAATGGTAATCCCACAAGAACTAGCACAAGAGCATTATGGAGAACATAAGGAACGTCCTTTCTTCGGTGAACTTGTTGATTTTATTACTTCAGGACCAGTTTTTGCGATGGTTTGGCAAGGTGAAAATGTAATTTCTACAGCACGTCAAATGATGGGCTCTACTAATCCAAAAGATGCTGCAACTGGTACAATCCGTGGAGACTTTGGATTAACAGTTGGCAAAAACATTATTCATGGTTCTGATTCTCCAACAAGCGCAGAACGCGAAATTGGATTGTTTTTTAATGAAGGTGTAACTGAATATACGAAGTTAGTAAACGAGTGGATTTACTAATTTTTTTAGAGCGCTTGCAGTGTTGCAAGCGCTTTTTTTGAAAGGTAAAAAAAGAGAAAAGTAATATATTTATTTTAATATTGTATTGACAAATAGGGATATAAAGGATAAAATTCTAGTCATATTTAAATAAAGAAAAGCAATGAAGGGAACTCAGTATTGTTTATCTCACTGTTCTTAGAGAGCTGATGGTTGGTGTAAATCAGTACACAGATAAACATGAATTACAATCCTGGAGCATCTTTTTCGTAGTAAAGGCATTTGCCTTTATAAAGGAAAAGACGGTCGATAGATCGTTAACAATAATGAGAGGTAGATGAATTTTGTCTACAACTAGGGTGGTACCACGATAATTATCGTCCCTACTGATTTTATCAGTAGGGATTTTTTGCATTTAAGGGATAGAAAAACTTAATATGATATATGCAACGAAAGGAATAAAGAGTAATGTTTGTTTCCCTGTTTCAGAGAGCTGATGGTAGGTGTGAATCAGTACAAAGACAAACATGAATTACAATCCTGGAGCATCTTTTTCGTAATAATGGCAAAAGCCTTTATGAAGGGGAAGACGGTCGAAATGATCGTTAATAAAGAGAGAGGTAGATGAACTTTATCTACAACTAGGGTGGCACCGCGATAATTATCGTCCCTACTGGAAAACCAGTAGGGATTTTTTTGTATCTTTTTTTAACTTTTGTTCAATATGTTCGGGACTTTTCTATAAATCCCCTTCAATAAATAACTTTTAAACAACAGATGGAGGCGACTTAAAACACTAATACGCTTGATATTTCTGCAGTACCAATATTAAATTTAGAAGTAGATTATCCGCTTTTTCAATTTGTCGAAAAAATCAAATAAAAAAATATGTATTGCTATTTTTATTAAAGGGCATATGTTATAGTGGTACATAATCCTTTAATGAGTTGAAGGGAGAAAGAGTTTTTATGAGATATTTAACCGCTGGAGAATCACACGGGCCACAATTAACAACGATAATTGAAGGTTTGCCTGCTGGGATGCCAATAATCGATGAGGATATTAATTTCCAATTAGAAAGACGCCAAAAAGGTCATGGACGAGGGCGAAGAATGCAAATTGAAAAGGATCAAGTTCAAATTGTATCAGGAGTACGTCATGGATATACGCTTGGATCTCCTGTAGCTCTTATTGTTGAGAATAATGATTGGAAGCATTGGACAAAAATCATGGGCCATGAACCTTTGGAAGAAATGGAAAACGAAGAAGTAAAAAGAGTTATCACTAGACCGCGACCTGGCCATGCAGATTTAAATGGCGCTCTGAAATACGGTCATCGTGATATGAGAAACGTACTTGAAAGATCTTCTGCGCGTGAAACAACCGTTCGCGTTGCTGCTGGAGCAGTTGCCAAAAAACTTTTATCGTTGCTTGGAATTGAAGTTGCATCTCACGTTATTGAAATAGGTGGGGTAAAGGCTGATTCTACAACGTATCAATCGATTGAACAATTAAGAGAAGTTACGGAGAATTCTTCGGTTCGTTGCTTTGATCCAGAAGTTGAAGAAAAGATGAAAGAAGCAATTGATACTGCTAAAGCTAATGGGGATTCAATCGGTGGTGTCGTAGAAGTTATTGTCGAAGGAATGCCATCAGGTGTCGGGAGTTATGTTCATTATGACCGTAAATTAGATGCCAAAATTGCAGGAGCTATTGTTAGTATAAATGCGTTTAAAGGTGTAGAATTCGGAATTGGTTTTGAGGCTGCAAGGAAGCCTGGAAGTCAAGTTCACGATGAAATAGCATGGAGTAACGAAGAGGGTTATTATCGTAAAACCAATCGACTGGGTGGTTTTGAAGGTGGTATGACTACAGGTATGCCGATTGTTGTAAGAGGCGTTATGAAACCAATACCAACCCTATATAAACCTCTTAAAAGTGTCGATATTGAAACAAAAGAGCCTTTTACTGCAAGTATCGAGCGTTCAGATAGTTGCGCTGTACCTGCAGCTGCTGTTGTAGCAGAAAATGTTGTTGCTTGGGAAATTGCATCTGCTATTATGGATCAATTTTACAGTGATCGATTCGAAGGCTTAAAAGAGTCAATTCAAGCTCAAAGGGATTATGCGAGGGATTTCTAATGGAAAAAATTAGTATAAATACAGAATCTAAAAATTATTCAGTATTTATTGGTCATGGAGTTATTACTGAACTCCCTCTTTTTTTAAAAAGTATTAATCAATTAAGTCAAATTTTGATTGTGACAGATAGACAGGTTAGCGATTTACATTTATCTGGCTTAATGGAAATGCTCAAGGATTTTAATTGTTCTACTTTCATTACTCCTATTGGTGAAGCAGCAAAAACCTTTGATGTCTATTATCAAGCACTTGGGTTCGCACTAGAAAATAAATTAGATAGAAACTCAGTACTACTAGCATTTGGCGGTGGCGCAATCGGCGATTTAGGTGGATTTATTGCCGCAACCTATATGCGTGGAATTCGTTTTATTCAAATACCTACTACCATTCTAGCTCATGACAGTGCTGTTGGTGGGAAAGTAGCTATTAATCACCCTGTCGGTAAAAATATGATAGGTTCGTTCTATCAACCAGATTCTGTTTTTTATGATTTATCCTACTTAAATACTTTATCAATTAAGGAAAAACGCTCTGGATTTGCAGAACTAATTAAGCATTCTCTTTTGGAGGATTATTCTTTTTACAATAGCTTGACAAAAGATATCGAATCACTTGAAAATCTTAATTCGGAAAAACTCCAGGCTCTATTATCTAAAGGCATAAAAGTAAAAGCCAAAGTTGTTTCGAAGGATGAAAAGGAACTAGGGGATAGAGCATTTTTGAATTTGGGTCACACATTAGGTCATGCCATAGAAGCAGAAGTCGGTTATGGGAAGATCACCCACGGAGAAGCTGTAGTTATTGGGATGATTTTTGCACTAAGATTAAGTATGGAAATGCTAAATCTAACCTTTGACCTAAATGGTTTTACAAATTGGCTACATAAATTAGGCTATGATACCGCCATCCCTAGTAATTTAAAAACAGAAAGTTTAGTTAAGAGAATGAAACAAGATAAAAAAGCTCATAAAGAGGAAATTAGAATGGTGCTTTTATCAAATATTGGTCAACCAGTTTTGAAAACTATTCCTGAAGATGTTATTTTACAAAGTTTAAAGTCTATATAATGCAAGGAGGAATACAAAGTGATCAGAGGGGTAAGGGGAGCTGTAACGGTTGAAAACAATGATGCTATGGAGATTGTAGATGCAACCGAAATGCTGTTAGAAGAGATAATACGTGTAAATGAAATTAGTCCAGAATATGTAGCTTCCATCTTTATATCTGTCACAGAGGATATAACTTCAGATTTCCCTGCAAAAGCCGTAAGAAGGTTTGAAGGATGGTCTTTTGTACCTGTTATGTGCATGCGGGAAATACCAGTCCCAAATGCCTTGAAGCTTTGTATTCGTATGATGATCCATTTGAATACAAGTAAACTGCAAAAGGATATTGAACATGTCTATTTGAGAGGGGCAACGATTCTTCGTCCCGATCTATTAAAGCAATAATTAATTGTTTATAGAGGTGATAAAGTTGAAATTAAAAAAACAGCTGCTTTCCCTGAAACCGTACCAACCGGGAAAGTCCATTGATGAAGTCAAAAAACAATATAACTTAAAAGAAATTATTAAGCTTGCCTCAAATGAAAATCCATTTGGTAGTTCTAGTAACGTATTAAAGGCGATGCAAAGTGTAGACAAACCTTTTTCTTTATATCCAGATGGATATGCTACGTCATTAAGAGAATCTTTAGCTGATTTTCTTCAGGTGGAACAAGAACAGTTAATATTCGGAAATGGCTCTGATGAAATCATACAAATCATTTCTAGAGCACTTCTAGATGCAAATTCTAATACAGTAATGGCCACACCTACATTTCCGCAATATAAACATAATGCTATAATCGAAAACGCTGAAATACGAGAAGTTCCATTGAAAAATGGCGAACATGATCTTGATAAAATGCTTCAAAGTATCGATGAACAAACAAATATTGTCTGGATTTGTAGTCCTAATAATCCAACTGGTACTTATATAAACGAGCAACAGTTGATTAGATTCTTAGATCAAGTTCCATCCAATGTAATTGTAGTTTTAGATGAGGCTTATTTCGAATATGTTATTGCCCCTGATTATTATGATTCAATAAAACTTGTTGATCGTTACAAGAATCTCATTGTCTTAAGAACATTTTCAAAAATCTACGGACTAGCTGGATTTAGATTAGGTTATGGGGTGGGCAATCAAGAGATTATATTAGGTATAGAGCCGGCAAGAGAGCCATTTAATGTTAATTCATTAGCTCTTGTCGCTGGAGAAGCGGCCATTCTTGACCAGGAATTTGTCCAGAACTGTAGGCAATCAAATAAAGAAAGTTTAAATTTATTTTATCAATTTTGTCATGAAAATGATCTTCACTATTATCCTTCTCAAGGGAATTTCATTTTGATTGATTTTAACATCGATGGGGATGAAGTATTTCAATATTTATTAGAACGGGGATTTATTGTCCGTTCAGGAAAAGCGCTAGGCTTCCCTACTAGTGTAAGAATTTCAATGGGATTAGAAGATCAAAATGAAGCGCTTTTAAAATTATTAAAAGAATTTCTCGTTCAACGGGAAGAAAGTCTATCAAAAACCTATATATAAAAAGGTTTTAAAAAAAGATAAAAGGTAGTGGGTCATGTGGAAGTCCGTGTATTTATCATTGGGATGGGCTTAATCGGGGGATCACTGGCACTTTCGATCAAAAGTGCTCATCCTAACACTACAATGATTGGGTACGATATCAATCAAGACGAATTAAAAATGGCAAAAAAATTAGGCGTTGTCGATGAAATAGCGGAGAAAATTGCAATTGGTGCCAGAAATGCAGATTTTATCTTCATTGCAGCTCCTGTTAATGAAACTGAAGCGATTATGATGGAATTGTCAGAAATACCACTTAAAACAAATGTTATTATTACGGATACTGGGAGTACAAAGGGGAAAATAGTATCTAGTGCAGCTTGTCTTCGTGAAAAAAATATCACGTTTATTGGTGGCCACCCAATGGCGGGCTCTCATAAAAGTGGGGTATTTGCTGCAAAATCGATTCTGTTTGAAAATGCCTTTTATTTATTGACTCCAACAGAAGACGTTCAAGAAACGCATATAGAGAGTTTAAAAAGATTATTAGGTGGCACCAAGGCTAAATTTTTACTAATAAGTGCAGAGGAACATGACTATTTAACGGGAGTAATTAGTCATCTACCGCATTTAATTGCTGCATCTATCGTACATCAAGCTGAAAAATCGAGCCGATCTCAAGAGTTAGTTTCACGTTTAGCTGCAGGTGGTTTTCGTGACATTACTCGAATAGCCTCAAGTAGTCCTCAAATGTGGAGAGATATATTATTACATAATAAAACGGTGATGATCGATTTACTTGAAGAATGGAAAAACGAAATGGATGCAGTTCAGAATATGCTTGTTCATGAAAATTCACAAGCAATTTTTGACTATTTTCATATAGCAAAACAATTTCGTGACCTACTTCCGTCTAAGGAAAAAGGAGCAATACCTGCTTTTTATGATTTGTTTGTCGATATACCAGATTACCCTGGTGTGATTTCCGAAATTACCGGTTTTTTGGCAAAAGAAAATATTAGTATTACAAATATTCGAATTATCGAAACACGTGAAGAAGTTTATGGAATTCTTGTTATAAGCTTTCAGTCAGAAAGTGATCGCCAATTGGGAATTGAATGTATACGTAAATACTCTAATTTTGATATTACTGTGGGTCCATAATAATGATGTTAGAAGCCCATTTATCACTATTTATTTAGAAGGGGTGAGTAGGTGGGAACAAAAGTCCTTACTCATAATGTTCAAAGGCTTGAAGGTCAAATCGATATTCCCGGAGATAAATCCATTTCCCATCGTTCAGTCATGTTTGGCGCCATTGCAAATGGGAAGACAACCGTAACTAACTTTTTAAAAGGGGAAGATTGTCTTAGTACCATCAGTTGCTTTCAAAAGCTTGGGGTAAAAATTGAGGAAACAGGGGATTCTCTTGTAATTGAGGGAAAGGGCTGGGATCATTTAACGGAACCTTCAAGTGTATTAAATGTAGGTAATTCAGGGACAACTATCCGTTTAATGCTTGGTCTTCTTTCAGGCAGACCAATGCATACAACCTTTATTGGTGACGATTCAATTGGAAAACGGCCAATGAAACGTGTCATTACACCATTAAGAGAAATGGGTGCTATTTTAGATGGTCGTAATAATGGTGACTATACACCACTCTCGTTACGTGGAGGAGGATTACGCCCGATTTCATACCAGTTACCTATTGCAAGTGCACAAGTAAAGTCAAGCATTATTCTGGCTGCCTTACAAGCAAAAGGGACAACTACAATTGTTGAGCCTGCACAGACTCGTGATCATACAGAACGTATGATTCGCCAATTTGGTGGTCATATTGAAACGGATAACTTAACGATTACCATTTCTGGACCACAGACTTTAAAAGGAACACAGGTGAATGTACCAGGTGATATCTCCTCAGCGGCTTTTTTTCTTGTTGCCGGTGCAATTGTAGAAGAAGGAAAGATTTTGTTGAGAAATGTAGGCTTAAACCCTACAAGAACTGGGATTATTGATGTGCTAAATAAAATGGGCGCAAAGATGACTATTCATCCAAACAAGGACGAGGAATTCGAACCTGTAGGTGACATCACCATCGAGCCTTCTCACTTAACTGGAACTGTTATTGAAGGTGACCTTATCCCTAGACTAATCGATGAAGTTCCGATTATTGCCTTACTGGCAACACAAGCTAATGGAAAAACAATCATTAAAGATGCGGAAGAATTAAAAGTAAAAGAAACAAATCGGATTGATACTGTTGTAAACGAGCTGCTAAAGCTTGGTGCTGACATTACAGCTACTGATGATGGAATGATCATTAATGGGCCTACAAAGCTTCATGGTAGTGTTGTATCAAGTCATGGTGACCACCGAATTGGAATGATGTTAGCTGTTGCTTCCTTAATTTGTACGGGAGAATTAACCTTAGAGGAAGCGGATGCTATTGCTGTATCCTATCCTAATTTTTTTTCAGACCTATCACAGCTTATTAATTAAAAGTAAAAAATCCGCCTAATTATGCGGGTTTTTTACTTTTTATGTATAATTAAAGGTAATCAGAAATAATTTCCTATTTAATACCTTTTATAAGATTTATTTGTTCTTTATAATAAGGCATTTTTTTAAAACATTCATCATAGCTTGTCTTAAGACCATAAAAAAGGGTGGTTTTATGACCTATATAATTGAAAATGCTAATATTCTAAAGGAATCTGAATTACTTACTACCTCATTATTAGTAAAAGAGAACAAATTCGCTTATATAAGTAATAATATCAGGAAATATTCATTTACAAGAATGAATGCTGAACCGTATATCATGACACCTACGTTCGTTTTATTCGATTCCCTTGAACATTTTAAAAATAGTTCATTTCAAGAGAAAAAGGACTATTTTCTAAAGAATTTTGTTATGCAAGGCTGTACCACCTTTTTAACCTATGTAAATATTAAGTATGAAAATGAAGTATCTTCTAAAATTAAAAGTACAAAATTGGAGCTTATCAATTCACCGATCGACTACTTGATTGGAATCAAAGTACCACTCAGACTATTAACACCAGGCTTAATTCGAAAATGTAAGAAAGAAAAGGTGCCAGCAATTTTTATTGAATTAAATGAAATGGATGATTTGTCTATAATTCCATGGGGATGGATTCGAGAAGCGATGTTCCCATTTAATAGTCCCTTGATTCCGTATATAGTGGACATGGAAGTTCGTAAAAGCAAAAAACTATTATTTGAATGGAACAATGTTATGAAGGTGCAAAAGATTAATCACATAGAAGAGCCTTTATCGGAAAGGCAACCGCTTCAACTTAGAGTGTTAAGTAAATTAGGGATATTTCCGCTTAAATCAAGCATAGTTCAAGGAGGAGAAGTTAGTTATAATTTGTATAAGAAAAATAGAGAGTTCAAGAATATGGATACTCTAAGCCTATTTCAATATCATAATGAAAGACTTCTTGTTACGGTCCATAAAGGAATTGTTATTCGGGCATCAGAAGCAGGAATTCTATTCCGCTCGGGTTTTGGAGAGCATGTAAGTGTTAAATTGCCATCTTTTTTCTCAATATTGTAATTCAGAAAGGATAAAGTATGTATATAGTCGATGAAATTATCTCACTTTTAGAAGAAGGTCAACAAGCAAAGGCAATGGTAAAATATTCACATGTATTGAAAAAGGGAAATGCTGATACTCAGTTTGAACTTGGTGAAGGACTTTTTCAGTTAGGTTTTCTAGATGAAGCCAAAACATTATTTGAAATATTATTAAAGAAATTTCCTGAAGAAGGTGAGATTCTCGTCTTTCTTGCGGAAATAAATTTAGAGTTAGACCAAGAAGAAGAGGCGCTTGCACTACTAGAAAGAATATCTGAGCAAGATCCTAGCTTTCCGCAATCTTTATTACTTCTTGCAGACTTATATCAAATGCAAGGATTATTTGAAGTAAGTGAACAAAAAATTTTAAAGGCAAAACGGATATTGCCTAATGAGAAAATTATTGATTTTGCACTGGGAGAATTATATGCCGAACAAGGTAGATTATCCGAAGCTGTGGAAGCCTATCAACTAGTATTAGAAGAACAATCCGAGATTGCCGGCGTTAATTTACATCAGCGACTAGCAGAAGTCCTAAGTGTTTCAGGACAATTTGAAGCGGCTCTACCGTATTATGATAAAGCTCTAAACGAAAAATTAGAGATTAATACTTTATTTGGATATGCATTTACTGCTTATCAAGCAGGTTATTATCGTACAGCTATTGAAAAATTTAATGAGTTAAAAGAATTTGATCGTGAATATCACGCGTTATACTTGTATTTAGCAAAGTCCTATGAACAAGAAGGGGAGCTTGAGGAAAGCTTTCAAGCTATAAAGTCAGGCATATTACAAGATGAATTTAACAAAGATTTATTTTTTTATGGCGGGAAAATAGCTTTGAAATTAGGAAAAGAGGAAGAAGCCGAGCAGATGTTTAGGGATAGCCTTGTTCTAGATCCTGGATTTACAGAGGCTGCTTTAACATTAAATAAGTTATTCTTACAAAATGATCGCTACGAAGATGTGTTAGACCTAGTTCAATATCTTGAAACTCTCGAAGAGGAAGAGCCTCAGCTTTTGTGGGATGCAGCTGTTGCACTACATAAAACGGAAAATTATTTAGAGGCATTAAACAAATATAAACGTGCATATACTTTCTTTAAGAATAACGTTGATTTTCAAGAGGATTATGGTTATTTTTTAATGGAAGAAGGAAAAACGAAGGAAGCTGCCGAAATTTTTAATGAATTACTAAAAGAGGATCCAAGTAATGAAGAGTATTTATCTATACTCGATCGATTATCTTAATTTGAAGTAAATCAAAATCATGAATCTGCAGAGGAGGGATATAGAATGGCAACCCCTGTATCTGTCAACGAGAAGAAAGACTTTATTCGTTGGTTTTTAAATCACTACCAGTTAAAACGTAGAGAGTGTGTATGGATTCTCAATTATTTAATGAGTCATGATCAATTAATGGAAAAGGTCCATTTTGTGGATCAGGCACAATATTGTCCTAGAGGATTAGTAATGTCGACACATTGTATCGATAAAGTACCATTCAGATTTTATAAAGAAAACGTAATGACAACCGACGCAGAAAAGTCTTTTCATGATATTCGTTTAAATCGAGATGAAGAGATATACATTCAATTAAACTTTAACGCTTCTAATCAGGCACATCAATATGTGGCTGTTCTAGAAGAAAATCCCTACATGCCTAAACATCTTCAAATTAATGAAAATGACCGTGAAGTGGCAGAACAATTTTTAAAGGCGAGTATTGAACGATTTAAACGCGAGAAGCTTCTTTCGCAAATAGACGAGGCTCTCGATAAACAGGATCGCTCCGCTTTTTTAATTTTAACGAAGCAATTAAATAATCTAAAAAAATAATTCAAGCAGCTCAATCAAATATGAAATTTGATTGAGCTGTTTTTTTGTCTAGAAATACTAAATGTGAAAGTTCTGTGAACTTTTTTTAAAATGAGAAGGGTTTATGATAAAATGTAGAACTAGTTAAATACATAGTTAATTTTTTTAGAAAAATTGCCCATAATAATGATATGTTTAAGGTAGACTAAGAGTTGGGGGAAAAAGGATGAAATGGATACAAGAAGATATGGAGATGTTTGTAAAAGCTAGAGAATATCTAGATACTGTAGTTATACCTCTCTATCCAATATCGTTTGGAGAGGATGTTAAACAAACAGCGAATATGACTGAATTTATTAATTTATTAACAACACAATTAGAAAGACAATTTAAAGGGAGACTTATTTTACTCCCTGGGTTTACTTATTTTAAAAAGCAAGATTCAGATAAGCTAGTTAATGACCTATTACAATGGGAGAATACGCTTATATCAGAAGATTTTAAGCATGTTTTTTATGTAACCTCTGATAGTGATTGGAAATTGAAAGAACAAGAATTAACTGGATCGCTTATTTGGTTGCCTGCTCTACCATTAGAATTACTAGATGGAAAAAGTAGGAATACAATGATAGACGACCAAGTCAAGCAGTTATTAAATTTATTTGTTAAACGATGGCATAATGAATTGTGATTACTTTGTGAAGTATGTTATTGACCTTCAATAAAGATTGATATATCATTGTTATGTCCTAGTTTTATATGTATTAAGTTATGTCTATATTACTTTATATTGTAATAGAGGGGGGAAAAACATGAGTAAAAATCAAGTTTCTAGACGACAATTCCTAAGCTATACATTAACAGGAGTTGGTGGCTTTATGGCTGCTGGTATGTTAATGCCAATGGTTCGATTTGCAATTGATCCTGTGTTAAAGGCGAATGCAACTGGAGATTTTATTCCAACAAAACAAAAAATAGCAGATCTTACAAATGAGCCAGTCCGTGTAGATTATACATTTACACAAGTTGATGCATGGTATGAATCAGAAGTAACAAGTTCAGCTTGGGTTTACAAAGATGATAGTGGCAATGTTATTGCTCTTTCACCAGTATGTAAACATTTGGGTTGTACAGTTGACTGGAATACGGATAAGGCTAATCAAAACCATTTCTTCTGTCCTTGTCATTATGGTCTTTATACAAAGGATGGTTCAAACGTACCTGGAACTCCGCCATTGGCACCATTAGATGTCTTCCCATTTATTGAAAAGGATGGCTTCTTATACTTAGGTAAAGCGAAACCACGAAAGGAGGCGTAATAGATGTTAAACAAGATTTATGATTGGGTTGATGAGCGTTTAGATATTACGCCTATGTGGCGTGATATTGCCGACCATGAGGTGCCTGAGCACGTAAACCCTGCGCATCACTTTTCAGCATTTGTGTACTGTTTTGGAGGAATGACATTCTTCGTAACAGTTATTCAAATTTTATCTGGGATGTTTTTAACAATGTACTATGTTCCAGATATTCAAAATGCTTGGAGATCAGTATATTATCTCCAAAATGAAGTGGCGTTTGGACAAATTGTTCGTGGAATGCATCACTGGGGAGCAAGTCTTGTTATCGTAATGATGTTCTTACATACGTTACGTGTATTTTTCCAAGGGGCGTATAAAAAGCCTCGTGAATTAAACTGGGTAGTCGGAGTATTAATTTTCTTCGTAATGCTTGGTTTAGGATTTACTGGATATTTATTACCTTGGGATATGAAAGCGTTATTTGCAACAAAGGTAGGTCTTCAAATCGCAGAAGCAACACCATTAATCGGAACTCAAGTCAAAGTTCTTTTAGCTGGACATGCTGATATCGTAGGTGCTCAAACGTTAACTCGTTTCTTTGCTATCCATGTATTCTTCCTTCCTGCTGCCTTATTTGGATTGATGGCTGCGCATTTTATTATGATTAGAAAGCAAGGTATCTCAGGTCCTCTATAAGATTTTTCTTATTTGACCATACGTAAAAAAAGGAGGGGGATTGCACTATGCATCGTGGAAAAGGGATGAAGTTTGTTGGTGACTCTCGTGTACCAGCAGAGAGAATGCCAAACATTCCGAAAGATTATTCGGAATACCCAGGTAAAACCGAAGCTTTCTGGCCTAACTTCCTATTAAAAGAGTGGATGGTAGGAGCCGTATTCTTAATTGGTTTTTTATGTTTAACAGTAGCTCATCCATCTCCGCTAGAGAAAATTGCGGATCCTACTGATACAGCATATATACCTTTACCAGACTGGTATTTCTTATTTTTATATCAATTGTTAAAGTATTCTTATGCTTCAGGTCCATATACTGTCATCGGAGCAATGATTATGCCAGGTCTAGCATTTGGTGGATTATTATTGGCACCGTTTATTGACCGTGGACCACACCGTCGTCCATCTAAGCGTCCTTTAGCAACTGGTTTCATGCTATTGGCGATTGCTGGGATTTTCTATCTAACTTGGGAGTCCGTTGCTACTCATAACTGGGAAGCAGCAAAAGCTCAGGGGAAAATAGTTGCAGAAGTTGAAGTAGACCATGAAGCAGAAGGTTATAAGCTGTTAGAAGCCAATACATGTTTAACATGTCATGGCGCTGAATTAACTGGTGGTGCCGGTGCACCAGCTCTTGTTGGTGTAAAACTATCCAATGAGGAAGTTATGGAAGTAATTAAAAATGGTAGAAACGCAATGCCTGCTGGAATGTTTAAAGGTACTGATGAGGAGCTACAAAAAGTAGCCGAGTTCATTACAAGTCTACAAGAAAAATAAGAACTTTATAAAAAGCTGACGCTTATCGTCAGCTTTTTATTTTTTCACTCTAGATTATGATAGAATAGTGACAGACTTGAATAAATTAGAGGTGTTAATATGAATTGGATTTATGCTATTTTAGCAAATCGTAATGTCTTACTACTACTATTAATCGTAAATATAATAGGGACTTTATATGGGTACTATTGGTATGGATGGCAGTTAGCTGATACCCCGACGAAGTTTTTAGTTTTTGTTCCTGACAGTCCGACAGCAAGCCTTTTTTTTGTGTTTGTTTTAATAGCATTTTTATTAAAAAGAAATTGGGGACTAATGGAGGCATTAGCGATTGTCACTCTATTTAAATATGGTATTTGGGCAGTTGTAATGAACCTATTAGTTTTAGTTGAAATGGGTGAATTGGATTGGCTCAGTTATATGCTTATTGGTTCCCATTTTGCAATGGCGGTTCAGGGAATACTGTATGCACCATTTTATCGAATAAAAGTATGGCATATAATTGTGACAGCAATCTGGACGTTACATAACGATGTAATTGATTATGTTTTTATGATGCTACCAAGGTATCCAGTACTTGATTTATATACACCACAAATTGGTTATTTTACATTTTGGTTATCTATTCTATCTGTCGGAATAGCCTATTATTTTGGAATTAGAAAAAATAGACTAAAGCTTTCATAACATATTTAAAGAAAAATAATGGCTAATGGTCTAACCTTGTCCATCCTCTCATACATTTTATTAGTAATTAGAGGGGGGACAAGAATGAAATTGAAATTTTTAAGTGTATTTTTAGCAATATTTATGATTTTTCCATTATATGCAAATGCAAAAGAAGTTTCTTCACCTTTAACAGAGCTAGATCGAATCTCTGATGATGCATTACAAATGGTTAAACTTAGTAGGTTTGAGGATGCAAGAAAGCTTCTAGAATATTTTTCAAGACAATTTGTTACTCTTACAAGCAATGGTCAACAATTTTCGATGGATGAATTAAGAATTGTGACCATTTCACATAATGATGCTCTTGAAGCCGTAAAAAGTGAAAGCTTAGAACAGCCTGAAAAAATTAATAAACTTACTAAATTTCGACTAGTCATTGATGCGGTTTCCTCAACACATCAACCACTTTGGACTGAAATGGAAGGACCAATTATGTCAACCTTCCAACAAGTACAAGAAGCCGCAACGAATAAGGACAATGTCGGGTTTCATGAAAACTTTAATTCATTCCTAGCTTTATATGACATGGTATACCCAAGTATAAAAATTGATATTCCAGCTACACGAGTTCAAGCATTGGATGCTCGTATTAATTTTATTGATGAATTCAGACCCCAAGTACTTGAACAAGCGACAAGTCAAAAAGAATTAAAGGCATTAGAATCTGATTTAAAATCGATTTTTGATGACATGACTGAAGATGAAGCAGATCCCTCCCTTTGGTGGGTAATAATTTCTACTGGAAGTATAATCATTTTGACATTATCTTATGTCGGTTGGAAAAAATATAAAGGTGACAAAGAAATAAGGAAAGACTTTAAACGAGATTTCCGTGAATAACTAAGGTATACTATATTCATCTAGAGTAGCAACAGGAGGATGTTATGAGTAGTTATATAATTTATTTTGCGATTATTATTTTAATTCCTTTATGGGCCCAATGGAAGGTAAAGGCTGCATTTTCAACCTATTCAAAAGTTGAAAATTACAATCGAATTAGTGGGGCAGAAGCTGCGAGAAAAATACTTGATCATCACGGCTTGTACAATGTCCACGTAGAGATGGGTAGCGGTTTTCTAAGCGACCATTACGATCCAAGGGCAAAGGTAGTTCGTCTCTCACCTGATGTTTACCATGGCTGCTCGTTAGCTTCAGCAGCAATAGCATCACATGAAGTCGGACATGCCATTCAGGATAAAGAAGCTTATAGTTTTCTTCGTATTCGACATGCACTAGTTCCAGTGGCAAATATCGGGTCAAACTTTTCATGGATTTTTATTTTAATAGGGATTTTTGCCCATTTGAGTGGTATGTTGCTATTAGGGATTTTATTTATGGCAGCCGCAGTTGTTTTTCAAATTGTAACTTTACCAGTGGAATTTAATGCGTCAAATCGTGCGATGAATGAGGTTATTTCACTTGGTATTATTCGAAATGAAGAAGAAAGAAATACAAAGAAAGTATTAAACGCAGCAGCATTAACGTATGTAGCTGCAGCAGCCGTTGCTGTTCTTGAACTACTTCGATTAGTGATGATATACACTGGTATGAGTAGAAGTGAAGATTAATAAAAGAGGGTCTGTCCGTTTAAAGGATAGACCCTCTATTTTATCTCTCGATGGGTTTTTTGTTTTCATCTAAAGTAAAGCCTTCACCAAGAACATCATATACTTCACTTACTGAAACAAATGCATGTGGATCAATCGAAGTAATAACGCCTTTTAAACGGCCAATCTCGTTCCGACCGACCACGCAGTATAATACTTCTCTATCTTGTTTTGTGAAGGAACCATAACCTTTTAGAACTGTTACACCACGTTCCATTTCTTCCATTATTTTATTTGCGATTTTTTCGTTCTGTTCGGAAATAATCATTGCGCCTCTAGCTGAATAAGCACCTTCTTGGATAAAATCAATTACTTTTGCACCAACAAAGACAGCTACGAGTGTATACATGGCTTCCCGATATGGTAAATAAAAGATGATGGAAAGGGTTATGACACCTGCATCAAAAATAAACATTGTTTTTCCCATGCTCCAGCCTATGTACCTTTGGACTATTCGAGCAATAATATCTACACCGCCAGTTGTTCCACCATATCGAAATATGATACCTAGGCCAACACCAATAAAAACACCTGCAAATAGTGCAGCTAAAGCTAGGTCATCCTTTAAAGGAATTTCAACGAAGCTAAATCTTTGGTAAAGCCATAAAAAAACCGATAAACTAACTGTACCTATTAGTGTATAAATAAAAGCAATTCTTCCTAAAAATCTCCATCCAATAATAAATATCGGAATATTTAGCAATAAGTTTGTATAGGAAGGGTCCCATTTAAAAAGAAAATAAAGTAATAATGTAATTCCGGTAAAGCCGCCTTCTGCTAATTTATTTTCCATATTGAAATGAACAAGTCCAAATGAAAAAATGGCTGAGCCTAGTAAAATAAAAAATATATTTTTAAATTTAATTCCTAAAACCAAAACTTCCCACCCTTTCCTACTATTTCTAGCGTTATTTATTATATAGGATATAAAATAGATAGGCAATTTACTCACTTAATTAGAGAAATAACGAAAATATTGTAAAACGTGGATATTTTAGCTAACATGAATAGGAGAAGATAGTAATAGAGTAAAGACCCAAGGAGTATGAAAATTACTAGGAGTGACTTAAGAAAATGGAGAAAATCAAAATTGTTATAGCAGGACCTCGTGGTCGTATGGGTAAAGAGGCTGTAAAGCTTGTTAATGAGACAGAACATTTTCAGCTTATTGCCGTCATTGACCATAAAAACGATGGTATGAATTTATCGGATTTAGAAGGGTTTAGTGGAATAGTAGCACCGATTTATAGCAACTTAGAGGAATGTTTTAATCAAAATCAGGCAGATGTATTAATTGATCTTACTACACCAGAAGTAGGCATGTATCATGCTAGGACTGCTCTAAACTATGGCATACGTCCTGTAGTTGGGACAACAGGATTTACAAAGGAAGATTTGCAAGAACTGAATAATCTATGCGAAGAGAAGGGTTTAGGCTGTATCATCGCCCCTAATTTTGCAATAGGAGCTATTTTAATGATGAAGTTTTCACAAATGGCTGCTAAGTATTTCCAAGACGTTGAAATTATTGAATTACATCATGACCAGAAGCTTGATGCTCCATCAGGGACTGCAGTTAAAACGGTACAGATGATTTCAGAGGTTAGAGATTCTAAACAACAAGGGCATCCACAAGAAAAGGAAACTATTCAAGGAGCAAGAGGGGCTAATATAGAAGGCATGCATGTTCATTCTGTTAGGCTTCCAGGATTAATCGCTCATCAACAAGTCATGTTTGGTGCAGATGGTCAAACACTTACGATTCGTCATGACTCATATAATCGTGCCTCTTTTATGTCTGGTGTAAAAGTGGCAGTAGAGAGTGTTATGAAACTTAATCTCTTTGTATATGGTTTAGAAAATATTTTAGAATAGGGGATAAATATGAATATTGCATTAATAGCACATGATCACAAAAAAGATGACTTAGTAGCCTTTGCTGTTGCCTATAAGTCAATCTTCGAAGAGCATAACTTATTCGCAACTGGCACAACTGGTTTAAGAATAATGGAAGCGACTGGCCTTTCAATAGAACGGTTTAAATCTGGACCTCTAGGTGGAGATCAAGAAATTGGTTCCTTGATAGCCAAAAATCAGATGGATATCATCTTTTTCTTTCGAGACCCATTAACAGCCCAACCACATGAACCAGATGTTACAGCACTTGTTCGGTTATGTGATGTTTACTCTATTCCGTTAGCAACTAATATGGGTACAGCAGAAATGCTTATTAGGGGGTTAAAAGAAGGTCTCTTGGAATGGAGAGAGTTAAGAAAATCAAAAAATGGTGAAAATAATGGATGAAATAAAATTAAATATTTTAGCCTTTGGTGCTCATTCCGATGATGTTGAAATTGGAATGGGTGGCACAATCGCGAAGTATTCCGAAAAAGGATTAAAAATAGGAATATGTGATTTAACCGAAGCGGAGCTTTCCTCAAATGGGACAGTAGAGCTTAGAAGGCAAGAAGCATTAAAAGCTAGCCAAATATTAGGAGTATGTATTCGAGAGACTTTGGCTTTACCGGATAGAGGATTGTTTTTGCAGGAGGAGTACATACGAAAGGTTGCTGAGACTATTCGTAGATTGAAGCCCGACATTGTTTTTGCGCCTTACTATAAGGATCGTCACCCAGATCATGGGCATTGTGCTAGGATAGTGGAAGAGGCAGTTTTCTCGGCGGGTATTAAAAAATTTGTAACAGATAAATATAGCGAGCCTCATCGAGTATTGAATATTTATTTTTATATGATTAACGGTTTTCATAAACCAGATTTTACGATTGATATTTCGGAGCATATAAATGAAAAAAAATTAAGTTTACAAGCCTATGAAAGCCAATTTATTAGAAGTGATAATACATTTGAAACACCTTTAGTAAATGGATATATAGAAACAATTGAGGCAAGGGAAAAATTATTCGGTAAAGAGGTCGGGGTTGACTATGCAGAGGGTTTTTTCACAAAGAAACCTCTATTGTTCGATCTTGTAAAATAGCAAAAGGCTGTATTCGCATATAGTGTTGCTTTTCGAACAGAATCTGTTGAACGTTTCTAATATGGATTTCGTGCTCTTTTCCTTTATCAAAAAGAGTATATACTTAATAAATTTGAGATTAGAACCAAAAATCCAATTGCCGATTTTTATTTTGTAATATATAGCTACAAAGTTTACGAAAAGAGCTTAGGAGAATGAGGATGAAGAAGTTAAAGATTGGGATCACATGTTACCCAACAGTTGGCGGTTCAGGGGTTGTTGCTACAGAGTTAGGAAAGTTACTTGCAGAGAAGGGCCATGAGATACATTTTATCTCTTCAAGCCTCCCGTTTAGATTAACTAAAATGTATCACAATATATACTACCATCAGGTAGAAGTAAATCAATATTCAGTCTTTCAATATCCACCATATGATATTGCATTAGCAAGTAAAATGGCGGATGTTGCAAATCGTGAAAAACTAGATATTTTACATGTTCATTATGCGATTCCTCATGCTGTATGTGCGATTCTAGCTAAACAAATGATTAATCGAGATATTAAAATTGTGACCACGCTACATGGGACAGATATTACCGTTTTAGGCTACGACCCTACATTATCAGAAGCCATAAAATTCGGAATTGAAAAATCTGATTATGTTACGGCTGTTTCGAATTCATTAGTGAATCAGACTTACGATTTATTAAAAACAAGTAAGTTCATCGACACCGTTTATAATTTTATTGATGAACGGGTTCATAGGAAAATAAATTCCCTTGCTTTGAAGGACAACTTACATATACATAGTGATGAAAAAGTGATAATTCACGTTTCGAATTTTAGAACTGTTAAAAGGGTACAAGATGTTATTAAAACATTTTCCAAAATTGTAAAACACATTCCTGCAAGATTGCTTTTGGTTGGTGATGGACCGGAAATGACAGTTGTTTGTAATCTAGTTACAGAGCTAGGTTTACGTGATAAGGTGTTATTTTTAGGAAAGCAAGATAATGTGGAGGAACTTTATAGTTTGAGTGATCTCATGCTCTTATTGTCAGAAAAAGAAAGTTTTGGTTTAGTGGCCTTAGAAGCGATGGCGTGTGGTGTCCCGTGCATCGGTACTAATGTGGGTGGTATTCCAGAGGTAATAGAAGATGGTGTAAATGGTTTTATTTGTGAAGTAGGCGATATTGACATGATAGCCGATAGAGCATTGAGCCTTTTAAAGGATCCTATTACGTACGAAAGCTTTTCAAATCGTTCCCTTCAGGCAGTTCGAGAAAAATTTAATGCTAATTTAATTGTCCATCAATACGAAAAAATCTATTTTAAGCTTTTAACCGAAGAAAATGATTAACAATCCATGTAAGTTTGGATAGGTGAGAGAAATGATTAAAGCCTTTGTACAAGCCATTCCAATAATAGAAAAGATAGAACTAGCAGGGTATGAAGCTTATTTTGTAGGTGGCTCTGTAAGAGATTACTTATTAAAGAAAGATATTGATGATGTGGATATTGCTACATCCGCAACACCTGAGGAAATAAAGGAGATTTTTACAAAGACAATTGATGTTGGTATTGAGCACGGCACAGTAGTAGTGCTTTATAATGGTCAGTCCTATGAGATAACAACATTTCGAAATGAATCAGAGTATGAGGATTTCAGAAGACCTAAAGATGTTCAATTCATTCGGTCTTTATACGATGATTTAAAGCGTAGAGATTTTACTATGAATGCCATTGCCATGAATCGTGAAGGACGAATAATTGATCCGTTTTCAGGTTGTGAAGCCATTCAAAATAAACTCATTCAAACGGTAGGTGAGCCTAGAGAACGTTTTTCTGAGGATGCATTGCGAATGATGAGGGCAATTAGGTTTGTAAGTCAGCTTTCTTTTTCGCTTGAAGAAAAAACTTTAATGGCATTAAAGGAAAACGGTCATTTATTAAAAAAAATTTCGATTGAGCGTAAAACGAAAGAATTTGAAAAAATTCTATGTGGAAAAAATCGTCAAAGATCGATACAACTCTTAATCGATGCTGGTCTGCAAGCATTTCTACCAGGATTAGACAAAGAAAGCGAAGCATTACTGAAATTTTCGGGTTTTGAGTGTGAGAAGTTAAATTTAACTGAAATGTGGGCATTACTGCTATATACATTAAGAGTACCATCTGAAAATGGGATTTCGTTTCTAAAGACATGGAGATTATCAAATCAAAAAATGAAGATTGTTGCGAAAATAGTAGCCAATCTAGAAATTCGTTTTTCTAAACCATGGTCTGAACTTTCTTTGTATCAAGCAGGCGCAGAGATAAGTGTAAGTGTTGAAAAAATTTATCAAGTCGTAAACAGCGATGAAAAAAATGAACAAATGATTGAATTGAAGAAAAGATATCAAGACCTGGTCATAAAAGAACGAAGTGACTTAGCCATTACAGGTCAAGATTTAATAAGTTGGAAGGACGAAACAGGTGGTCCTTGGGTAAAAGAGCTAATAGAAAAAATTGAACAAGCGGTTTTAATAAGGAAAGTACCAAATGAAAAAGAAGCAATAAGGGAGTGGCTTTACACTTGCAATCTGAAATAAGGAAAAAGCTATTAGATGCATTTTCAAATAATGAAGACCAATATCTTTCCGGTCAAACCTTAGCTGATACCATTGGTTGTTCAAGGACAGCAATATGGAAGCATATAGAGGAGCTAAGGAAAGATGGTTTTGAATTAGAAGCGATCAGAAATAAAGGATATCGAATCGTAAAAACACCCGAAAGAGTAAGCGCTGATGAAATACGGTTAGGTTTAAAGACAAAGTACTTAGGTCAATCCATTCATTATGAAGACGCTGTAGACTCAACTCAACGTGTTGCACACCGGTTAGCATATGACCAATCTATGGAAGGTACTGTCGTTGTTGCCGAAGAACAAACTTTAGGACGGGGACGAATGGAACGCAAATGGTATTCTCCAAAATACACAGGCATTTGGATGAGTATTATATTGCGTCCCAAAATCCCATTACCAAAAGCACCTCAACTGACCTTAATTGCAGCTGTAGCGGTCGTACAGGCAATTGAGGAATTAACTGAACTTACCCCTCAAATTAAATGGCCAAATGATATTTTAATAAATGGAAAGAAAATGACAGGAATTTTAACTGAGCTACAAGCTGAAGCAGATCAGATTAATTCTGTTATTATTGGTATGGGGATAAATGTTAATCAAAAGTTGGAAGACTTTCCAATTGAACTTAGAGAAATAGCCACTTCACTAGCCATTGAACAAGGAGTCTATTTTTCTAGATCAGCCATAATCCGGTCTGTTTTAACTCATTTAGAAAAACTTTATTTTATATATATAGAAAAAGGATTTTTTCCGATAAAGATTTTATGGGAAAGTTATGCCATTAGCATTGGGAAGACAATTAAAGCTAGAACTTTATCTAATGTAATTGAAGGCAAAGCACTAGGAATTACAGATGATGGGGTTTTAAGGATTGAAGATCATTCAGGTGAAATACATTATATTTATTCGGCTGATATTGAGCTATCTGAATAATTGTTGAAAAAAATAATACTGTAATAGCCAATGGAAGTTTCATTTGCTATAATGCATATTGGGCAGTATCCAATGGAACTGCACCTAGGTAAATGGTTAGGATTAAACAAAATAATAAGTTCTGCCTAGATCCATTAACGGACCGGGACAGAGGGATGAAACGTGAGTTAGGGAGTACAGGATCCTTCTGCAATGCGGAGTGATCCTTTTTGTTTGAAGAAAAGTGAGCTAATGTGCTCGCCCCCCATTAGTAACTAAACGTTTCGTTACTCTTTTTCGATGTCTAGCTAAAGTGGTGAAATCACGGAAGCTTTACAGTAAAAGGAGGAATACTGATGAAACAAACGACTGATTTTTTAAAAATGAAGAAGAATAATGAAAAAATTGCTATGCTAACGGCTTATGACTATCCTTCAGCCAAACAGGCAGAAGAAGCAAATGTTGATGTCATATTAGTAGGTGATTCATTAGGAATGGTAGTACTTGGTTATGAATCAACCATTCCCGTAACAGTTGATGATATGATTCATCATGCAAAAGCTGTACGGCGTGGTGCAAAAAACACATTTATTGTTGTCGACATGCCATTTCTTAGCTATCATCTGTCCATTAAAGATACTTTATTAGCTGCTGGCAGAATTATACAGGAAACAGGTGCACATGCTGTTAAATTAGAAGGTGCAGATGATGTGCTTGAACATATAAAAGCTCTTACCAAAGCGGGTATTCCCGTTGTCGCTCATTTAGGTTTAACTCCACAATCGGTCAATGTCTTAGGTGGTTATAAGGTGCAAGGGAAGCAAGCACAAGCTGCCTTAAAACTTATTGATGATGCTAAAAGGTGCGAAGAAGCTGGTGCATTTTCAATTGTATTAGAATGTGTACCGAAACAGCTTTCTTTAGAAATTTCGAATGCTATTAGTATACCAACAATTGGCATAGGTGCTGGAATAAATGTTGATGGGCAAGTATTAGTCTATCATGATATTATTGGCTATGGTGTTGACCGAGTGCCTAAATTTGTTAAGCAATACCATAATATTCACACTCAAATTGTCGAAGGAATCCAATCATATGTAACTGAAGTGAAAACTTTAGCTTTTCCAGAGGACCAACATTCTTTTACTATGAAAGAAGAAGAACTGAAAGGCTTATACGGAGGAAAATAAATGCAAATTATTGAAACCATCTACGAAATGCAGCAAAAAGTTCTTAGTCTAAAAAAACAATCACTTCAGATTGGTTTCGTTCCTACAATGGGGTATTTACATGAAGGACATTTGAGTTTAATTAAAAAATCCAAAAGTGAAAACGATATCACTGTCATTAGTATATTTGTAAATCCGCTTCAATTTGGACCAAAAGAAGACCTTTCGACGTACCCAAGGGATTTTGAAAGAGATTATCAGCTTGCAATGAATGAAGGTGTTGATTTCCTTTTTTATCCTTCGGTTAGTGAAATGTATCCTATTGAACCTTCTGTATTAGTAACTGTTACTGATCGGACGGACGTTCTTTGCGGAAAATCAAGACCTGGTCATTTCGATGGAGTAGCTACAGTTTTAACTAAGCTCTTTCATATTATCCTGCCCGATAAAGCTTATTTTGGATTAAAAGATGCACAACAGGTTGCAGTTGTTGACGGGCTAATCAATGATTTTCACTTTCCAATTGAACTTGTGCCAGTGGAAACGATTCGAGAAGAAGATGGACTAGCGAAAAGCTCTCGCAATGTTTTTCTAACAGAAAATGAGAGAAGAGAAGCTCCTTTCTTATATAAAAGCTTGCTACTAGCTAAGCAGAAAATTGTTTTAGGAGAACAGGAAAATAATCAAATTGTATCTTTCATGAAGACATATATCCAAGAAAATACAAGTGGTGTCGTAGATTATATTGAAATTTATTCATATCCTCAATTAAAGCCAGTTACTGGTTTAGAACAAAAGCTGATCATTGCATTAGCTGTTAAATTTTCAAAGGCTAGGCTAATAGATAATATCATCATTCAATTGAACAAATAGAGACAAATAGTTAAAGGAGAGGACAACTATGTTTCGCACCATGATGAATGGGAAAATCCATCGTGCAAGAGTTACTGAAGCGGATTTAAACTATGTTGGCAGTATCACAATCGATGAGGATATTTTAGATGCAGTTGGTATGGTTGCTAACGAGAAGGTTCAAATTGTAAATAATAATAATGGAGCTAGATTTGAGACGTATATTATTCCTGGACAGCGTGGTAGTGGAGTTATTTGTGTTAATGGAGCTGCTGCTAGGCTAGTTCAAACGGGAGATGTTGTCATTATCATTTCCTACGTTCTTGTATCAGAGGATAAAGTTCCGACACATAAACCAAAGGTAGCAATTATGAGTGAGGACAACAAGATTAAAGATCTTATTGCTGCTGAGCCTGCTCATACTGTAATGAATTAGAATCCCCTTATTCAAGGGGATTTTTTCCTTTGATTAATGTCAAAATAATAGAGAAATATTATCATTTTTCGTATATTTATGATACCTTTTATAGATAGTAAGTTCCCGAGGTGTAATACATGAATAATAAATTTGTTGTGATTGATTTAGAAACGACTGGAAACTCTCCGAAAAAAGGGGACAAAATCATTCAATTTGCTGCAGTCGTAATAGAGAATGGGAAAATTGTTGATCGATTTTCTTCTTTAATCAATCCAAAAATGAAAATTCCAATTTTTATAGAAGAACTGACAGGGATAAATGATGAAATGGTAATAAATGCACCTTATTTTGAGGAATTGGCAGGTAAAATCCAAACCCTTTTAGAGGATGCCTATTTTGTGGCGCATAATGTTCTTTTTGATCTTTCCTTTCTTCAAGAAGAACTTCTTTATGCTAATCAGGATGGCTTCTACGGATCAGTTATTGACACAGTGGAAATGGCTAGGTTTTTATTTCCGACAATTGATAGTTATAAATTGAATGATTTAGCAAATCTCTTGGGCTTTAGTCATAATCGGCCTCATCAGGCTGATAGCGATGCAGAAGTGACTGCCGAGTTATTATTATATTTTTTAAATCGTATGGAATCCATTCCATTAACCACCTGTAAACAACTGTCAGAGCTTTCAGGCGGATTAAAAAGTGATATACAATTGTTATTTGAAGACTTATTAGAAGTCAAATCTTTAAAAATGGAAAAATGGCCAAACCATTTAGAGAAGGTAAACGGATTAATTATTTATAAATCAAATTTTATAAATGAAAAGAATTCAAACACAGAAGTTAATGAATATCTGTTTCCGAAATCTGATTTGGACAAGAACCTGCAGTTGAAGCAGTCCATACAACAATATCAAAAAAGAGAAGGTCAGTTTCTCATGATGAATGAGATATTTGATGCATTTACTCATCATAACCATTTAGTGTTAGAAGCGGGGACTGGGATTGGAAAAACACTAGGGTATCTTTTACCAGCAGCCTATTTTTCAAAAGCTACTGGAAACAAGGTAATGATTAGCACCTATACGACCCAACTTCAATCTCAGTTGCTTGAAAAGGATATCCCACTCCTGAACAAGATATTGCCTTTTAAAGTGAGTATTGCCTTATTAAAAGGGAAATCACATTATATTTCTTTGTCTAAATTTGAAAAAAGCCTTCAAGATTTAGAAGATAATTATGATTCCTGTTTAACAAAAATGCAAATTTTAATTTGGTTACTTGAAACGGAAACTGGTGATGTAGATGAATTAAACCTTTCTAGTGGTGGTCAAATATTCTGGAATCGAGTTAGACATGGGCAAGAAACCAGAAGGGGAAAGGATCTATGGAAGGAGAGAGATTTTTATTTACGTGCAAAACAAAGGGTTGGTGAAGCAGACCTTATAATTACAAATCATTCGCTATTGCTAACTGACCTTACTCAGTCCCATCAAACTCTACCTGAAATAGATTATTTAATTTTGGATGAGGGACATCATTTTCATCAAGTGGCAACTAAATTTCTCGGGTCGCAATTAGATTATTTTGGAATTAGGCTTTTGTTGAATCAGTTTGGTTTGAGAGAGCAAAAGCAATTATTATATAAGATGGAAATTTTATTAAGAAGCAAAAAGGGGACAATTGATTTTAAGAATATCTTCCTAATCTTAAGTGATTTATTTTTTGAAATGGATGAGTTTTTTAAGGCAGTTAGAATATATGTAAAAAAAGTTTCTAAACTCGAACCGACCTATAAAATAAGTCAAAGACTAAATCGTCAAAATCAGGATTTTAAACATTTACTTCATAGTGCTGAACGTTTTTCATTTAAAATGAAAGAATTAATAGATTCAATCGAATTCATACCTTCTCTCATAGCGTGTTCACTTTCAGAAAAGGACTACCTTTTAATTGAAGAGTTTAACCATTTGGAGCAGGAAATAACTCGCGTAAGAGAGAATATCAAGCGGATTTTTATAAATGCTACTGAGCAGGATGTAGCTTGGATTGATATTGATTTTAGGTCGTATCAAAATGCGACAACCATTTATTTACAACCAGTTTCTATTTCTCAACCACTTCAAGAATTGTTTTTTGATAATAAAAAAAGTGTAATAATTACTTCGGCAACCCTATCTGTCGAAAATCAGTTTAGCTATATATTAAATGAACTTGGTATGAAAGAATCGACAAGAACAATTACTGTACCCTCTCCCTTTGACTATCGAAATAAAGTGAAAGTATTTGTCCCAGTGGATCTTCCGGATATTAGGTCGGTATCTAATGAGGAATATGTCGTAGCAATAACGGAACAAATTATCTCTATCGCTGAAGAAACGAAAGGGAGAATACTTCTATTATTTACTGCTCAGGATATGTTACGGAAAACCTTTACATTAATGAAGGAAAGTGGTTTACTAGAGGATTATGCATTAATTGCTCAAGGGATTACAAGTGGAAGCCGATCACGCTTAACAAGGAATTTTCAAAAGTTTGATAAAGCCATCCTTTTTGGTACTAGTAGCTTTTGGGAAGGCATCGATATTCCAGGTGAGGATCTTTCCTGTTTAATTATGGTGAGACTCCCTTTTACTCCACCAGATGATCCTTTCATGCAAGCTAAATGCGATGAAGCAAGAAGACTTGGTGGAAATGCCTTTATAGAAGTTTCTTTACCTGATGCTGTTTTGAAATTTAAGCAAGGATTTGGAAGGCTGATTCGTACAGAACAGGATAAAGGGGTTTTTATTATATTTGACCGGAGAATTGTAACCGAAAAATATGGAAAATCCTTCTTTAACTCCATCCCTGAAGTTGATGTTATCCAAAGGAAAAACGAAGAAATTTTAAAAGAAATTCGATATTGGCTACCATGAAAGTAAGAAATTTCAATTAAAAACTAGAAAAAAACTGTGCAAAAATTGCACAGCCAAACGTAAGTGGACTAGAAAGATTTTTTTAGTATTTTGCCTAATAAAAAAACTGCTATAATGGTGATGAGCGTATTTAATGGTTCGTAATTATATTGTTACCTTTTTATTGCGTCGTATAAGTTACAGATTTTGTTGATTTTTAGGAGGTATATTTAGTGGAAAGTAAAATTGAAGTCCTTAATACTGTGAAACTCCAATACAGTTCAGATTTATATAAAATTGTCGATGCCTTAAACCGTACTTTAAAGGAAAAAGATTTAATGTTTGGTTTGGCACTTGATCGTGATGATCAAAAAAAAGCGATATTTACCATTTATAGAACATAATTGATGAAAAAAATTCTATGGATTTTTTTGGTCTTATTTTTAACTATTTCATCCCTTCTGTCCTATACATACATACAAGCCCTGAAACCTTTAAAAGGTTCTGAAAAAGAGGCAATAAAAATTGCGTTAGCGGAAACCAATCTCGTGAGCATTGATGATTTTGAAGAATATCATGGATTGGAAAGCGTTTTTGTTGTTAAGGGAAAAAGTAAAAGTGGGGAATCGTTAATTGCTTGGATTTCCGAAGACAAGAAAGAAATAACGGTAAAAAAAGAAGCGGATGGAATAACTGCAAAGGATGCAATAAAAAAAGTTAAACAATTTAGTGAACCTACGAAAATCATGGATATAAGATTAGGCATGGAAAAGGGTATACCCCTATGGGAAATTTATTACCTTTCTGACTCAAATTTAATAAACTACTATCATCTGGATTTTGAAACAGGGGAATGGCTGAAAAAAATTGAAAATCTTTAATAAGGGCTTTTTAATACGAAATGTATCTTATTGGAACTGGAAAAGGGGAGAATGAAATGGAGATAAAGCTTGCTCAAAGAGTGAAAGCCTTAACGCCTTCAACAACACTAGCTATTACTGCAAAAGCAGCAGAACTTAAATCTCTAGGACATGATGTAATCGGCTTAGGAGCAGGAGAACCAGATTTTAATACACCGCAGCACATAATAGACGCAGCGGTACAATCTATGAATGAGGGGTATACAAAATATACACCATCAGCAGGTTTACCAGCCTTAAAAAAAGCAATCCAAGAAAAATTCATGAAAGATCAAGGGATAGAATATAAACCGAACGAGATTATTGTTGTTAATGGTGCAAAGCATGCTTTGTTTACATTATTTCAAGTATTATTGGATGAAGGTGACGAAGTTATTATTCCCACTCCATATTGGGTGAGTTATCCAGAACAAGTGAAACTTGCTGGAGGAGTTCCTGTCTATATTGAAGGTCAGGAAATAAATGACTATAAAATAACTCCAGAACAATTAAATTTGGCAGTCACTGAAAAAACAAGGGCTGTTATTATCAATTCTCCTAGCAATCCTACGGGTATGATTTACTCAAAAGAAGAACTAGAAGCAATAGGTAACGTTTGTCTTGAAAGAAACATCTTAATTGTATCTGATGAAATTTATGAAAAATTAATATATGGAGAAAACAAACACATATCAATTGCCGAGATTTCTCCTCAATTAAAAGAACAAACAATTATTATTAATGGTGTCTCTAAATCACATGCCATGACGGGATGGAGAATTGGCTATGCAGCAGGTAATAAGGATGTTATTACGGCTATGACCAATCTCGCAAGTCATAGCACTTCCAATCCAACAACTACTGCTCAATATGGCACCATTGCTGCTTATAATGGGACGGAAGAAACGGTTGAGCAAATGAGAAGGGCTTTTGAAGAGCGTTTAAATATTATCTATGAACAACTAATTTACATTGAAGGATTTAGTTGCATTAAGCCGCAAGGAGCATTTTATTTATTCCCTAATGTAAAAAAAGCGGCTGAATTAACTGGATTTAAAACCGTTGATCAATTTGTTGAAGGCTTATTAGAAGATGCTAAGGTAGCTGTTATTCCTGGTTCAGGATTTGGTGCTTCTGAAAACATCCGTTTATCATACGCTACTTCACTCGATACGTTAGAGGAAGCAATAAAGAGAATCAAGGAATTTATTGGCACTAGAAAACAAAATAATTAGGGTTTGGTGAAGAGAACTTACTTTATGAGTTGTGCACTTCGTTTTTAATCTAAACCTTTTGTCCCTTTTATTAGGGATGGAGGTTTTTATTTTTACATAATATTGGGAGGCAAAACAAATGAAAAAAACAGTTATTAAAGATTTATTTAGAAATCAAGACACATATACTGACCAAAAAGTAATACTATCAGGTTGGGTTCGAACTGTTCGCGATTCTAAAACGTTTGGATTCATAGAATTAAACGATGGGACATTTTTTAAAAGTGTCCAAATTGTTTTTGATGATCAGTTAGAGAATTTCAAAGAGGTTGCCAAGCTTTCTCTCAGCGCATCTATTAGAGTGGAAGGACAGTTTGTATTAACACCACAAATGAAACAACCTTTTGAAATTAAGGCTGAAAAAATCATTATCGAGGGCAACTCAACACCTGATTATCCATTGCAAAAGAAAAAGCACTCTTTTGAATACTTGCGTACAATTGCTCATTTACGACCGCGTACAAATACATTTTTAGCTGTATTCCGAGTTCGCTCTTTAGCATCCTTTGCCATCCACCAATTCTTCCAGGATAAAGGTTTTGTTAATGTTCACACTCCAATTATTACTGGGAGCGATACGGAAGGCGCAGGTGAAATGTTCCGGGTTACTTCACTTGATTTGGACAACCTACCAAAAAATGATGAAGGAAAAGTAGATGTTTCAAAGGACTTCTTCAACAAGGAAACAAATTTAACGGTAAGCGGTCAGCTTTCTGCTGAAACGTTTGCGCTTGCATTTAGAAATGTTTATACCTTTGGACCAACTTTCCGAGCCGAAAATTCAAATACTGCTAGACATGCTGCCGAATTTTGGATGATAGAACCTGAAGTGGCATTTGCTGAACTTCCAGATATTATGGACCTTGCAGAAGAAATGGTGAAGTATGTAATTGGATTTGTTCTGGAAAATGCACCTGAGGAAATGGCCTTCTTTAATAGCTTTATTGACAAAGGCTTGCTTGAAAGATTAACTCTTGTCAATGAGGCTGATTTTGGACGATTAACTTATACAGAAGCAATTGAAATTCTGAAAAAATCAGGAGAATCATTTGAATATCCAGTTGAATGGGGAATAGACCTTCAAACTGAACATGAGCGATATTTATGTGAAAAAGTATATAATCGTCCTGTATTTGTGACAGATTATCCGAAGGACATAAAAGCCTTTTATATGAGAACAAATGAAGACAATAAGACTGTTGCCGCTACGGATCTATTAGTGCCTGGAATTGGTGAATTAATCGGCGGCAGCCAGCGTGAAGAACGCGAAGAGGTTCTACTAAGCCGTATTGAGGAAATAGGAATGAACATGGAAGATTACTGGTGGTATTTGGAACTTCGCAAATACGGAGAAACTAAGCACTCTGGTTACGGTCTTGGTTTTGAACGACTGATCATGTATTTAACAGGAATGTCCAATATTCGTGACGTAATCCCATTCCCAAGAACTACTGGTAATGCAGAATATTAATGGAATAAATGAAACAAGCGAACTCCTTATATAGAGGTTCGCTTGTTTTATTTTAAAGGCTTTCTCTTTATTTAGAAACATTTGGTCTTTTGACCAGTGAGTATTCATTCTCAGCCTGCCCATTTTTCTGTTATACTGTTATAGAGGTGTCAGACATGGAAAAAGTAAATCTTTTAGCTTGGGCAAACGAAGGGAATATAAGTGTTCCTACATTTTTAATTACACAGTTTAAAAACTTAAAACTAACTGAATCAGAATTGGTTTTAATACTTCAAGTAATTTCCTACCAAAACAAAGGAAATGATTTTCCAACTCCTGAAGAATTATCTACGCGAATGACTACTTCTGCTGACATATGTGCTAATATGTTGCGAACTTTAGTTCAAAAAGGAATTATTAACATAACAGATGAGTATAGTCCTGACGGCATTCGATTTGAAAAGTATTCTCTACAGCCACTTTGGGAGAAAATGATTGATTATTTTTTATTACTGAAAAAAGCAGAGGAATCAACAATTAAACGAAATTCAGAAGACGATTTATATACGTGTTTCGAAACAGAGTTTGGAAGGCCGCTTTCACCTTTTGAAATTGAAACATTAGCCATGTGGATTGATGATGACCGTCATGATTCGACTATCATTAAAGCTGCTTTAAAAGAAGCAGTTATTTCAGGTAAATTAAATTTTAGATATATTGATCGAATTTTATTCGAATGGAAGAAAAATGGTGTGAAAACAGTAGAACAAGCAAAAAGCTATGGATTAAAATTCCGTCAAAAATCTCGTCCACAGCCAAATTCACAAAAACAATCTACTCAACCTGTCCCAATTTATAATTGGTTAGAAAGCTAAGAGAAACGGGGAAATGATATTTCTCTCGTTTTTTATAAGGGAAAGAAGAGGTAATGTTCATGCTTAATAGACAGCAAATTAGATATTGCTTAGATCAGATGGGAGAAATGTTTCCTGATGCTCATTGTGAGTTAATTCACGATAATCCGTTCGAATTAGTTATTGCAGTCGCATTATCTGCACAATGTACTGACGTGTTGGTTAACAAAGTGACAAAAAATCTCTTTCAAAAATATAAATCACCAGAAGATTATTTAAGTGTTCCAATTGAGGAATTACAAAATGATATTCGATCCATTGGTTTATTTCGAAACAAAGCAAAAAATATCCAGAAGCTTTGTCATTTGTTATTGGAAGAATATGATGGAGTTGTCCCGAATGATCGCGATGAGCTTCAAAAGCTTCCAGGCGTGGGAAGAAAGACCGCTAATGTTGTAATGTCTGTTGCCTATGGTATTCCTGCTATTGCTGTAGATACCCATGTAGAGAGGGTGAGTAAACGACTAGGATTTTGTCGGTTGAAGGACTCAGTTCTCGAGGTTGAAAAAACGTTAATGAAAAAGGTACCGGAGGACGAATGGTCTGTAACCCATCATCGGATGATATTTTTTGGAAGATACCACTGTAAAGCACAAAATCCGCAGTGTGAAACATGCCCATTATTAAGTTTATGCCGAGAAGGTAAAAAACGATTAAAGGGGAAGGATTCTGCATGAAATTAGATGCTAATGGCAGAAGAATCTCACAACTTTTGGTGCGTTGGGAAGATGTTAGAAAAGTATTAACGGTGCATTTTGAAAATAGAGAAACTGAGAAAACATTTATTCCAATGGAAGAAGGAATAATAATTTTTTTGAATTTACTCTTTTTAACAAATGACCGTGAATGGAATGAAGAGGAATTCAACATGATGGAGCTCCAATGGAAACCCGTTAATGTACTGGAACGAATCACCTTTATTAAGAAGCGTCCTAATTTATTTCATTCTTTTATCCAGTTATCGGAGTTAATAACTGAACAAGAAAAACAATTTAATAAGAAAATGGCCATAAAAAAAATGACTAAACATTAATGCTTAGTCATTTTTTTATGGTCAATTCTAATCGCAGGTGAAGCAGTTATCACCAATTATTTTCATTTTCTGGATTATCTTCGTCGAGTTGACCGTCTGGGTTATCTTCTTCACGGCCAGGCTCTGTATCGTCTCCATTTTCACCATTATCTTGACCATTACCATCACCCCAATCGTCCTCACCATTCTCATTTTCATCAATGATAGATGAATCAGGAATTTCAATCGTAACGATTGCTGGGTCACTTCGAAGTTCACCCCGCGTGGCTATAACTTTAAAGGTGTAAATACCGCCTAAAACGGGCTTAGTTACAAGTAACTCTTTTTCTGTTGTTTTAGTTAATAATTGCTCTGCACCCTCATCCAGAGCGCCACTTATTTCAAACTCAACCGGTGAATTTTCTGAACCCTTTTGTTCGAAGTCCCAAGTAAGCTTAATCTCATTTAACAGTTCGTCATAAGTTGCCACAAATTGTCGTGGAATATCTAGCTTTTCATATTTTGTAGATATTTCCTGAGGCGCATTCCCTTTTACAGCCCATTCAGTAAGTACGAGTTCCTTTGGAGTAAATTCACTAGCAAGCTGAGCTGGATTTGTTCCTTTTTCAATTTTAACCCTTTGAACGGTTTTAGGTGCAGTGAAGTCAGGTGTCTCCACATCTTTTGAAACATATTCGATTATATTCTTAAATAAATATTGTGCAATTTTTTGATTATCCCCTGAAGCAATATAGTTTTTTCTATTTTCATATCCAGTCCAAACAGCTGCTGTATAATTGGTCGTATAACCAGCAAACCAGGCATCCGGAACTGCACCACGTGGAATATCGTATTCCTTAATCTCGTCATCGGTATAATTCGTTGTACCAGTTTTTCCTGCTATTGGAAGTCCAGGGACATTCGCTCTACCACCTGTACCGTAGGAACTACTAACTGCACTTTTAAGCATGTCTGTAGTTAAAAATGCGGTATAATCCTTCATAACGATTTCTTGTTCAGGCATGGTGTCTATTTCCGTGCCATCCCTTAGAACAATCTTTTTAACCGTATATGGTTCTGTGTAAAACCCATTATTACCAAAAGCACTATATGCCCCAGCCATTTGAAGTGGAGAAACACCTTCCTTTAATCCACCAATTGCATAAGGTTCGTATATTTCGTCAAGAGGGATCCCAAGCTTCTCAGCAAATTGCTGAGCATTCTCTAGACCAACTTGCTGGATTGTTTGTACGGCAGTTGTATTTCTTGAGCGTGCCAATGCTTCTCTCATGGTCATAGCGCCCATATATTTATTATCCCAGTTATGTGGCTGTACATTGCCTTTTCCTGAGTATTTAATAGGCTTATCTTCTAAAATATGATAGGTACCCCATTTCATAAATTCTACCGCTGGGCCATAATCAAGAATAGGTTTTATCGTAGACCCTGGCTGACGCTTTGTGTCAGTAGCATAATTGAATCCACGGCTAATTTCCTTGTTACGACTGCCACCAACTGCTCGAATTTCACCTGTTTTCGTATCTAGTAAAACAACTCCTGCCTGAAACTTTTCATCAGGATATTCAATCACTTCATTAGTATAAAGCGCATTTTCTACATATGTTTGGGCTTTAGGATCCAGTGTAGTATGGATAGTTAAGCCATCTGTATAGATATCGTAATCCCCGTGTTTACTTACTTCATCGATTACAACATCAATAAATGAATCATAAGGATTTTCATCTAAAATACGATCTTCTTTTTTTACTAGTGTAGACTCAATGGGAATCTCTTGTGCTGCTTCCATTTCCTCTTTACTAATAAATCCGTGCTGATTCATTAATCTTAAGACGATATTTCTACGTTTTTCTGCTCGGTCAGGGTAAATAAAAGGGTTATAGTTATTTGGACTTTGAGGTAAGCCCGCAAGAACGGCAACCTCATGAAGCTTTAATTCATCTAAACCTTTTCCAAAATAAACATCTGCTCCTGTTTTAATACCATGAATCCTTCCAGACATTAAGTTCTTATTAACATAAATTTCGAAGATTTTTTCTTTCGTATATTTTTGTTCGAGTTGATAGGCTAGCCAAGCTTCTTGAATCTTTCTTGTTAATGTTTTTTCCGTACTTAGAAATGAATTTTTCACTACTTGCTGAGTGATGGTGCTTGCTCCTTCAGACCCAAAGCCGTTCGTGAAATTGGCGATGACTGCACCAACAAGACGGATTAAATCGATTCCATTATGTTTATAGAAGCGTACATCCTCTGTGGCTAAAACAGCTTCTTCCATTAATTTTGGTATATCGTCATACACAACATAGTCCCTTTTGACAGCACCGACTTCATCAATAACATTGCCGTCTTTATCAAGAATTTTTGAAGAAACGGGATCCTTAAGTAATGCTTCATCTAGTTCTGGTGTATCTTTTACAATCATAGCAACCGTGATACCGCCAGCAATTGCGCCAATAATCCCTATGATGAATATGGATAGAAATACCTTTTTCCATAAACCAGCCGACTTTCGCTTTCCTTTTTTCTTTTGGCTAGAAAGCTGTTTACGACGATCCTCTCTTGATTGGTATTTCTCACTCATGTTATATTCCTACCTTTCTTAACAAAAAACTGTTTTCAAATTAATGTTTTTTCTAAATAAGTTTAATTAAAGCTATAGATTTTTTCTATAACTTTTATATAATCAAGTCGTGGATGATATCCAACTGATATGGAATGTCCATATTGTTTTATTTCATCAATCGTTATAGATTTCCTTCCGCCATCTAACATTCTATTCCAAAATGTAAGTAACTTGTCTCCTTCTAGTAAATAAATATCTTCGGTAATGGTAAAACGTAAGATAACAAATGATATTCCATTCTGCTTTAGAACGGAAGAAATATGCTTGATTTGATGTTCATGAAAGTTTTTGAGTGGAAAAGACTGACTGAGTTTCGTCTCTTTGGCCTCAAAATCAATGTACTTTCCTTTATAGACCCCATTATAATCTGTTGTCGAAGCTTGTTTAAAATAGGCTTCTTTTATTACAGCAGCACTTCGCTTCGGGTACTCCACATGGACAATTTGCACGGGGGTAGGTTTTTTATGAATAATAGCAATATTGTTTTCTCGGTAGTACTCGTTAGTTAGATTCAAGTCTTCCTCTAAGGTCATTCCTCGGTTACTGTAGCTATCATTTTTATTCTTTATAGAATTCGTTTTTAATGCTGCCGTTTTGGGGATATAACGTTTGCCATTTGGATAATGAAAATTCATCTCTTACACCTCGTCTATTATACATTATCATACCAAAACTTCTAAGTCAGTGGTTGAATAAAAGTAACAATATACTAGAGAATATGAATAACACTATAAAAGGGCAGATGAAAATGAGCCGAGAATTGTTTGATGAAATCTTAATTGTGAAAGAAATTGAAAACATAACTAATAAAAAAAACAAAGATAATATTTCAAGAACGGATGCCTATTTTAAATATTATTTAACTCATCCAGAAATTAATTGGTCCTTCTTAGCGAGCATGGTTTCACGGAATGGTGGCTATAATATGTGTGATTTGCAAGGCGAATTCTTTTCGCAATTACTCGATTTTTCTGTCCGTAAACGTTTGTTTTTAACCTATGAACGGGCTAACTGGCTAATTTTTCAAGATGTTTATCCACAATTAATGCTTTATGAGTATTCGACGAAATTACATCGACCTTTGTTTCATCTCTTGAAATATTTTCGGGTTTCTAATTTTATGAAAAGAGAGTGGGAACTATTTTGGATGGTGCGGAATGAAAAACGATTAACTCATGCCCTAATTATTAATGAACAAAATGTCATTCAAAAGCCAATAATCGAACACCATATTTATAAAAAGAAAGTATTTCAATCTCTTTTATTTAAATTGGAAGATTGGTTTCATTTAAGCTGTGTTCTATTTCCAACTTGTGGTGGAGAGCTTTTTGGGGCAAGTGTCAATGGCTTTCGTAAGCTTGAAAAAAGAATCGATTTAGGCAAAAGATTGGCGGATATCTTATTTGAACCAAGGCTATTTCCTCATTTTCTTGAATTTGCCAAAAAACAGGTACATACGGGGTCCCGTAATGATTACGAGCGTTTCTTTTTAAGAAAAATAGGTGGGAAAACTCCAAGTATACGTGCAAGTTATCCTATAGTGGATCATCATATACACGAGAAGAAGGATTGGAGTATAAATCGAAGGGTCCCAAAATCATGGTTACATGGAAAGATTCATCACAAGCATCCAATTTATTTAAGTGATTGGTATGAGAAAAAGCAAAATGAAATTAAATTGTTAGTTGCCCTTAATAGCATTGTAAGTAAAAAATGACTGACCTTTGATAAATTACCAAAGGTCAGTCGATTTTGATTTTGTTATTCTGCCGGGCGATTTGGACCTTCTAACTTTTTGTCACCATATCCTGTTTTTTTCTCATTTAATTGCTTCGGTTGATTTTTATTTTGGTCTTGCCTTTTCATGATTAAACACCTCCCAATTATAGTTTGTTCTTCGTAACTCATTTTCATTCTGACCGGATCTGTCGAAAAAATCTGCAAAACAACACTTTCTTTGACGAATTACTTCTAGTTTTGTCAATAGGGAAGGAGACATAAAAGGTTTGGAGAATACTTTGTTTATAATAATTGAGGAGGTCTCCAATAATGATTGATAACAAAGGTCCACAGGAAAAACTATTAACGATGCTAACCGAAATTTATGACCAATTAGAAGAGCTTGAGGAAGTGCTGGAACATTCATTAACAGACCTTCGTGGAAACCTTTATCAACAGCAAGCTGATAGAATTGGAAATAATGAAGCATTAATGACAAATCTAGAGGATTCCATTCATGGACAAAGCAAAGTAAATACAAATGTCATCGATTTCCCACAAAATCAAAATCAAAAGAAAACCTTAAAGCTTGAATTAGGATTCTAATATGAATAAAATATGTTAAGTAGCTTATATAAATAAGCTGCTTTTTATTTTTAGGAGGAAAAACAATGGATACACAACTAGAAGAATTGACTAAAAATTTATTAGGATATATAGAAGAGGCCAAGGCTCAATTTGAAAAATCAAAATCAAGTGGTATCGAAGGTGATTTCTTCTTAGATGTAAAGCCATTTGCGGATTTAGTAAAAAGTACATTGGATGAATGGATTGTATCGGCGTCCTCATGGGTTCAAACTGAAAAACCATCCTATATTAATGAGAAGCAGCTTGTAACTACTTATGATCATATTGAAAAAATATCGATTCAATCCTTCTACCCTAAAACAAGTCGTAAGCTATATTTAAGCTCATTTCAATCAGCACAATTTGTTTTACAAAGTATTTGTTCTAATTTGCAATTTCAGCCTAAATAAATAAAAGGTCTAGAATCGGTAATTGATCCTAGACTTTTTATCGTTAATTTGTGTTTTCACTTAAGGCGGTTTGCTCTACTTCAGGGATTTCTGCTCCAAGTAACTCTAATTCACGAACGATCTGACGAAAATCGTTAATGGAGATTTCATTACGAATATAAGTCATTTTGGCAAAATCTAATAGTTCATTCACATTTTCATAACTATAATTCCTTCTTTGAATAAATAGTGATTTTAATTCGTGAATATTCATTAACAATATCCCCTTCCACCTTTTTTTTAATAGTATCATAGGAATGTATTTTTTCTTATTTTTAAAATATTGAAACTTCCGACAATTGTTTACACATTTAGACAAGGTATCCCTTAATGATTCATTCACCTAATTCTTTTTTACGCATAATGTATAGCAGTGATACGTGCGGAGGAGATGTGTGCCCATGTTTAATCAAAACCAATATAATAATGGATATCATTTTCAACAAAATTGGATGGAGCACGTAAATATGGGAAATCCGTATTACTCGGTTCCACCATATCAGAATTTTCCTGCTCCAATTCCAAATTCAACAAACCATTATCAACTACCTTTGCAAAATTATTATCAACCTTATCATGGGGGATGGAATTATCAACCAGCTTACCAAGCCCCAAATGCCTCAGTATTTGGAGGAAAGAGTAGTGTTCAATCAATTTTCAAAAATCCATTAGAACCTAAAGATCCTTATAATCAGCATATGAATTTGAATCAATATCCAATGAATTATAACCCTTATCCCAAACCGAACACATTACCGAGACCTAACGGTGGATTTGGTACCATAATGAATTCATTTAAAGGTCAGGATGGGAATATTGATATTAATAAAATGATGAATACTGCAGGACAAATGATGAATGCTGTAAGCCAAGTTTCAGCGATGGTAAAGGGTCTTGGTGGAATGTTTAAAGTATAGAATGTTTATGGATCAGTTAAAAAAGACGAATAATCTTCGTCTTTTTTTATGTGTTTTTGAAAAGGATGAATTTTCAGAGGATATGGAATATTGTTGACAATATTATATTAAAATAGGAAAATGTAACAGTGACTAAAAGCACAGATATAAAGTTTTGTATGATATGAATTTAGCCAACTTAAAAGGGGAGGGAGACCATGGTTAGAGTTATACAGCAAACAATATTTATTTTTTTATTGATATTGTTTCTTGCGGCATTACCATCAGTTATCGGAGTCAATCCGGAAGAGAAAACTTTAACTTGGGATTTTAGCAAGCTTCCGCAAGTATATGGAGATTTTATTAAGGAAATTAGCCAAGGAAGTCTTGGTACATATCAGCTTGGGTATCAGGAAAGGGAAATTTCGGAAGATATCGGAGATAATTTTAATACTAGTTTATTAATTATGCTAGTAGGTGTTAATATCGGTGTTATTTTAAGCTTACTTTTTGGTATTTTTATTAGCAGGTTTAGAATTACACGTTTTGTAAACACTCTATTAAATCTGTTTGCAACGATACCTGATTTCATTATTATAATTTTGTCTCTTATTTTAGCAGTTAAGATATACAAAATGACAGGGATAAGGATAATCTCTTTACGACCTGATGCTGGCGCACTAAATATTTGGTTCCCAATGGTATTAGTGGGAATTGCACCAACTTTGTATTTATTTAAGTTAGTTGCTGTTAAATATTATCAAATAAGTGGTGAAGATTATATACGAACTGCTGTTGCTAAGGGAATGCGCTTAAACTATATTAACTTTCAGCATGTATTTAAAAATATTGAACCGTTTATTATCGCTGAATTGACAAAAGTGGTTTCATTGGCGATAGGTAATATGTTTATTATTGAATATTTGCTTAATGTATCAGGTATTACGAAGTTTATCTTTTTAAGTAGCGAAATTCAACCAATCGCAGTAGGGTTATTTTCAATGCTGTTAATTTCGCTGATTACCTATTTTTCAGTTAGATTAGTACTTTACCTGTTTAAACGAGGTTTTTTATATGAATAAACTCTTCCGTATTAATTATTCTTTGTATATTGGTGTTATATTTGTTTCTTTTCTATTCTTTCTATCGATTTTCGGACCTTATTTGGCGCCCCACACTTTAACCGAAACTTTAGAAACAAAATACGAAAATGGAACCATCTTTGCTCCTCCTCTTGAACCGTTTGAAGCAGCTGAGTTTCCATTAGGGACAGACAAATGGGGATATGATATTTCATCGATGATTTTATATGGAATTCGCCATACTATCTTTATTTCTTTAGCAATCACTTTAATTAAGATGATGATAGGTACCATTATCGGAATTTACGTTGGTACTTGGAAACGAACACCTAGTTGGATGGAATCTATTGAAAATTCATGGAGCTATGTTCCATTATTTTTAATCCTATATTTCTGCTTCAATTCTATAAACTTTGGAAATATTTTAGAAACTTCTACTTTAATATTTACCTTTATTATTGTCACTTCTGTTATCAGTATGCCGAGTATTATTTCGTCAGTTAGGAAAAAATCAACTGAAATTTCTAAATCTGTTTTTATTGAAGCAGCTCGTACGTTGGGGGCAAGTCGTCATCGAATCATTTGGAAGCATATTTTTCCGCAAATGAAGGAATCATTACTTGTTATGTTTATTTTAGAAATTGTTTATGTAATCACTATTATGGGACAACTCGCTCTAATGAATATTTTTATCGGAGGTACGATTGTCCGATATGATCCTTTAATCTATTTATCAATCACCAAGGAATTATCAGGATTAGTAGGACAAGCACGTGGAAATATTTACGGAACTCTACATGTATTAGTTATTCCTTTAATTCTATTGTTATTTACAACTCTTTCTTTCAGTTTATTGGCAAATGGTTTAAAGAATCGATATCAATCCAATTATCAACGGACACCGTGGATTAAAACAGGTTTTGAGCCAAAATTAATGCCAAAGCGTAAAGAATATGAGAAAAGAAATAGTTGGTGGAAATTTACGGATGAAAAGTTAATATCCGTTATTTTTATCTTTATTTTTATTGGAGTAGCTTTTTATTTTTACTCGATAACAAAGTAACTCAAAAAAATAGGACAAAATCAGATGATTTTGTCCTATTTCAATTGTGCCTATTTTAATCAATCTGAATGGATTTTCCGCTTTTCCTTGGAATTCTAATTTGTAATAAACCGTCCTTATAAGATGCTTTCACTTGTTTTTCATCAATGGGAACTGGAATGTTCACAGAACGACTTGATTTTTGGATGGAATGACGGCGACGATAAGAATGAATAATTTCATCAATCTCAGTAAACTCTTCCAAATTTTTGATGGAGATAGTTAATTGATTTCCAATAGTATCAATTTGAATCTGTTCTTTTTTTATACCAGGCAACTCAGCAGTAATGCAATATTCCTTATTTGTCTCTGTTAGTTTAATAGGAAATGAATGTTGTATAGTAGGATTTTTAAAAAATTCGTCGATACTTTCTAATAATCCTTTTATTGGTCGTTCTGTGAAAAAGCTATTCATTGACTTCATGATTTCCCCAAAAGACTCTCTATTTTTTTTGTGTTTATTTTCAGGTGATTGGGAAGACATACATTTTTCTCCTCTCAAAAGAAAGTTCCACTTCATCATATGAAAAATTCCCAGAATAGGTTCACTTGCTTTTAATAAAAATCAAATATTGGAAAGATGAATGTTTCTATTTAGCTCACTGATAAAGAAACGAAAAAAAGAGGAATAAACAATAGCTTGTTTATTCCTCCAATCTTTTAAAATATTTCATCCATTAATGTTTCGGGATCAAGAATCATATTTCCTTCATCGTCCATTTCAATTAATTCATCTTTTTTCATTTTTGTCAGTGTTCGACTAACTGTTTCTCTAGTAGTTCCAATCATATTGGCCAAATCTTTATTGGTGAACTCGTTCTTAAGAACAACTTTTCCATCTTCATTTTTTGTACCATGCTTTTCACCTAATCGGATTAATAGCTTAATAATCTGTTCATAAGTATTATTAAGAATTTGTTCCTCTAAGCGATTTTGTAAATCGACTATTTTTTCCCCTAATACATTAAAAACCTTGATACAAAGCTCCGGATTCTCAATTAAAACGTTTTCGAATTTTGCAATGGGTACCACAACTAAAGTGGCTTTCTCTAAAACTTCTGCATTTGCTGGATAGCTTCCTTTACGGAAAAATCCAACATGGGGAAACATCTCACCCTTTTTCAATATAGAAACGATTTGTTCTCTACCATTAACATCGCTTTTATAAATTTTTACTTTCCCATCCTCCATAAAATAAACATTATCTAGAGGTTCACCTTGTAAGAAAATATAACTATTTTTTTTCCATGTTCTTGATAAAGAGATTTGAACAATCTTATCGATTTCAAGTTCATTTAAATCCCGAAAAAGCATGAAGTTGGAAAGAACCTTTTTAATCTGATCCTGTCTCATTTCAAACACCTCAAATTCACTATTCCTTTTATTCTATTCTAACATTAATGCTTGTTTAAACAATCAATTTACGGGGAAAATTTAAATGAACTAATTAGAAAGGGGCTTTTTATGAAAAAAATAAAAGTAGGACCAAACGATATTGCCTTTAAAGAAATGGGAGAAGGTGAAGCAATTGTTTTTCTTCATGGATTTTGTGGGAGTGTCACTTATTGGGACAAAGTAGCCCCAGTGCTATCAAGTGATTACCACGTCATTTTAATTGATTTAAGAGGTCATGGAAATTCAAAGGCAAGTGATGCTCCTTTTACGATAGATGATATGGCTAAGGACATTAAAGAAGTTCTTGAATCACTTCAAATCGGACAATTCTATTTGTTTGGACATTCTTTAGGTGGCTATATCACTTTATCATTTGTAGAGCATTACCCTGAAAAACTAAAAGGTTATGGTTTGATTCATTCAACTGCCTTTCCTGATTCAGAGGAGGCTAAAGAGGGCAGAATCAATTCTGCAAAAAGTATAGAAAAGAATGGTATCCAACCATTCATTGATGGTCTTATTCCTAAATTGTTTTCAGATGATAGTCTGTTAAATTTAAAGGAGGAAGTTGAAAGTACAAGAAAGGTTGGTTATTCTACCGATTCAAAAGCGGCCCAACAAACTTTATTAGCCATGAAAGCTCGTCCAGATCGGACTACCGTATTAGAGAATAAGAGCATTCCCGTCTTACTTGTGGCAGGTGATCAAGACAAAATTATTTCTGTAGATAAAGCCTTTTCGGTTGAAGAGAATCATGTCGTCACCAAAATTATTGCTGAATCGGGACATATGAGTATGCTAGAAAAACCCGATTCGTTGATAAAAGCCATAAGGGAATTTTTACATATTGAAAAAAATTAGCATTTGCCTCTTTTGAAACGAACGTTCATTCGATAGAATAGAGAAATAGAGGTGAAAAAGAATGAACAATCGAAAATCTTTACAAACGATTCTAGAAGATTTAAAACTTCAAGAGAGTTTCCGTGAGAATATTGTCCATTGGCATACGATAGAGGCTAAACCAGCAAAAACAGATGCACTTCCTTTTGTTCTACATCCGAAATTAGTAGAGGCATTAGAGAAGAAGGGAATTGACAAACTATATACACACCAAAAAGAAGCTTTTGAATTGGTTCAAAAGAACAAATCTATAGTGGCTGTCACCCCAACAGCGTCTGGAAAAACTTTATGTTATAACTTACCAATTATTCAATCGATTTTAACGAACCCAAATAATAGAGCACTATATATTTTTCCAACGAAGGCATTAGCTCAGGATCAGAAAAGCGAAATTAATGAAATGATTCAATCATCGGAAATGAGCTTGAATAGCTACACCTATGATGGCGATACTCCTGCTAACATTCGTCAAAAGGTACGAAAAGCAGGACATATTGTGATAACAAATCCAGACATGCTTCATTCAGCAATCTTACCCCATCACACGAAGTGGGTATCATTATTTGAAAATCTCAAGTATGTAGTGATAGATGAATTACATATTTATAGAGGTGTTTTTGGAAGTCATGTAGCTAATGTAATAAGAAGATTAAAGCGAATTTGTCAATATTACGGAAGTAATCCAGTATTTATCTGTACTTCGGCAACGATTGCGAATCCATTAGAATTAGCAGAGAACCTTACTGAAGTAAGTATGGAATTAATTGATAATAATGGTGCCCCATCAGGAACTAAACATTTTTTATTTTATAATCCACCTATTGTCAATAAGCCATTAAATATTCGGAGGAGTGCAACACTAGAAGCACGGAGTTTGGCTGCAAATTTATTGAAAAATAAACTCCAAACTATCATTTTTGCGAGAAGTAGAGTCCGTGTAGAAATTTTACTATCTTATCTTCAAGAATTAGTGAAAAATCAATTAGGTCCTAAGTCAATCAGAGGTTATCGAGGCGGATATCTACCTACTGAGAGACGTGAAATCGAAAAGGGTTTAAGAAATGGCGAGATTTATGGTGTAGTTAGTACCAATGCACTTGAATTAGGTGTTGATATCGGCCAATTGCAGGCCTGTATTATGACAGGTTACCCAGGTAATATCGCTAGTGTTTGGCAGCAAGCAGGGAGAGCGGGGCGTAGACATGGGGAATCTCTTGTTATTTTGGTAGCAAGCTCTAACCCCTTAGATCAATATATTATCCAGCATCCCGACTATTTTTTCAAAAAAAGCCCTGAGACAGCTAGAATAAATCCCGATAATCTTATTATCCTTGTTGACCATATTAAATGTGCGGCATTTGAATTACCTTTTAAACAAGAAGAACAATTTGGTGGTTTAGATACAGTTGAAATTCTGGAGTATTTAACCGAAGAACGTGTTTTGTTTCAAAATGGAGATAAATGGTATTGGATGAATGATTCATTCCCTGCCCATAATATTAGCTTAAGATCGGCTTCACAGGAAAATGTGATTATCATTGATCAGACCAATATTGCCGCTGTAAAAGTAATAGGTGAAATGGACCGTTTTTCAGCTATGACACTTCTACATGATGAAGCTATTTATTTGCACCAGGGGAATCAATTTCAGGTTGAAAAGCTCGATTGGGAAGAGAAAAAAGCCTTTGTACGAGAAGTGGATGTTGATTATTTTACAGATGCAAATCTAGCTGTACAACTAAAGGTACTAGAAGTGGACAAGCAAAGATGTGTCGAGAATGTCGAAATGGCATACGGTGATGTTACTGTTCAAGCAATGGCGACAATTTTTAAAAAGATAAAGTTTGAAACACATGAAAATATAGGGTCTGGCCCTATTCATTTACCAGAGGAAGAACTCCACACAAGCTCAGCCTGGATATCACTTGAAAAAGATCTTAAAAGAATCGGACAAGAAAGGTTAGAGCAGGGATTAATAGGTGTAGCTCATACATTAAAGCATATTGCTCCATTACATGTGATGTGTGACCCTCAAGATGTTCATGTTGTTCCACAGTTAAAGGCTTCCCATAATGAAAAGCCAACTATTTTCTTTTATGATCGTTACCCTGGAGGAGTTGGTCTTAGTGAGCGAATCTATACAGGATTGGAAAATATAATTTTGCAAGCAAGTAAAATGGTGGAGCAATGTCAATGTGAGACTGGTTGTCCGTCATGCATAGGAACAGATGTGGTTAACAATGAGGGGAAAAGCGACGTCCTAAAGTTACTTGCTTTATTTTCAGAGGTAGGGAATTGTCATGACATTAAAGGGTAAATTAAATCGATTTAAGTCTCACATGAGTCATAATGAACAAAGTGACAAAAAGGCTATAGATCCCGAAGTTAATTTACCGAATCAAGGGAGATGGGAGAAAGAGGGGGTTACTCCTTATTTTCTTGACGGAGAATTTTGTTTGATTCGTAAAGTGAAATATCCACTTTCTTTCAAGCACGGACAATATAGATTATCTGATTATCTTGAAGCAGTTCGAATATGGAATGAAAGTGATTTGAAGCATCCACTTTCGACGAAAGGCTATAAAGCAGAGCAATTATTTTTCTTTGATACAGAAACAACGGGTCTAGGCGGTGGCGTAGGAAATTCCATTTTTATTTTAGGACAAGCATCATTGATAGAAAATGAAATCGTTCTAACACAGCATATTTTACCTCATCCTGGGGCTGAAATTCCCTTATATTATAGCTTTTTAAATCAAGTCGATTATCGAACACTTGTGACCTATAATGGGAAATCTTTCGATTGGCCACAGGTGAAAACACGTCATACCCTCATTCGAGATCACGTACCTAAGTTACCAGAGTTTGGACATTTTGATTTGTATCATGCTGCTAAACGCATGTGGAAGCATCGTCTAGAACGAATGAAGCTCTCGGTTGTCGAGAAAGAGGTTTTAGGGGTTGAACGAATTGATGATGTACCAGGATTTTTGGCTCCAATGATCTATTTTGATTATGTGGAAAGAAAAGATCCCGAAGGAATGATAAAGATATTAAAGCACAATGAAATCGATATTCTTTCGTTAATCACTTTATACGCTCATCTTTCTTTTCAAATTTTAGAAGTGGATCGAAATCAAACGATTCAAGAAAAATATGAGGTAGGCAGATGGCTTACATCCTTAGGAGAAATTTCAAGTGCTCAAAATATATATATGGGAATTGTAAATGATGATAGTCATGCCTCGGTCAGTTCTCAAATCCAGCTTGGTTACATATTTAAAAAACAAAAGGATTTTAATCAAAGTCTGGATTATTTTATTAAAGCAGCAACAAAACCGGTATTTTCAGATCTTCAAATTGAAGCATGTGTCGAAGCAGCAAAGATTTTGGAGCATCAGAATAAGGACTTTCGTGCGGCAATAAATTATTGTGATATTGCTATAGATCTTATCCATCAAGGTTTTGAACATAAGAAAATAACAATCTCGGAAATTCAAAAAAGAAAAGATAGAAATCATAAAAAAATCCATTTTCTAGATAAGCGCAAAATTCACGAATAATTGCTAAAACATTTTAGTTTTATATTGTTACAAATATTTAATGATTTGTCATGGAAAAGCCATAATTTCCATATTGTTTGACCAATAAGAAAAGAGTAAAATGTTATATTGTATGATAATGATTTAATGGAGATGGAAAGTTACATGTACAAAGCAATTTTACTCTTATTCTTTGTTGTTATTGGCTTAACTGCATTTGTATTTACAACTTTAAGAGATAGTTTTTATTCTTTTCTATAAAAATAGGTATTTTCATTAGTACAAGATTTACCCTTTCATCATAGGCTATTAGTGTAAATAACTAATGGAGATCGAAAGGGGAATGTCTAATGTTTTGTCGACCGAGAACAAATATTATGCCTGCAGTTGTTCATCCAACAAAGTGCATAGTAAATCAATCTTTTGAAAATGTAATTGTGCCACATATTCATCCGGTTCATACCACGAATGTACTCAATACAAATTTCCAACACAAGCATTACTGTCCACAAACGCAATCACAGGTAGGTAATGTGACTCAGCAACATTTTAACTGTTGTGGCCCAGGAATGGGTGCAGGACCGGGAATGGGTGGCCCAGGATTTGGAGCAGGTGGCCCCGAATTTGGAGCAGGTGGTCCAGGATTCGGAGCAGGACCAGGACCAGGATATGGAGCAGGCCCAGGAATGGGAATGGGTCCAGGAATGGGAATGGGTCCAGGAATGGGAATGGGTCCAGGAATGGGAATGGGTCCAGGAATGGGAGCAGGTCCAGGAATGGGAATGGGTCCAGGAATGGGAAGATAATAATCAAAAACAAGGGCGATGTTCGCTCTTGTTTTTTTTCTAAAAGGATTTATTGAATATATATTTTGTTTGTATAAAATGATGATAAAAAGAATATAAATGAGGTGCATCTAAAAAATTGCTGAAAAATGTAACGATAACAGGATATAAACCAAATGAGCTTGGGATTTTTAAAAGAGATCATCCTTCCGTAGAATTTATAAAAAAAGCGATATTAAAAGAACTTGTTCCCCTAATTGAAGAAGGTTTGGAGTGGGTCATCATAAGTGGACAGCTCGGTGTGGAATTATGGGCAGCTGAAGTTGTTTTTGATGTTCAGGCTGTTTTCCCAGAAGTAAAGCTAGCTGTACTAACACCATTTTTTTCTCAAGAGGAAAAATGGAGTGATGTAAATAAAGAATGGTACGAATCGATTTTAGCCCAAGCGGATTTCGTTGAAGCGATTACCCATAAACCTTATGAAAGTCCAAAACAATTTATATTAAAGAATCAAGTGTTATTACATAAAAGTGATATAGCCATCATTATGTATGACTCTGAAAACGAAGGTAGTCCTAAATTTTTCTTTGAAGCAGCCAAACGCTATAGGGAAACAAAGGATTATCAGATTAGAGAGATCACCTTTTACGATTTGCAATTAATCGTTGAGGAAGAAATGAGCAAGAGAATCGATGAATAATACGTTAAAATTGACAAACTTAGCTATTTTTGAAAAAATAGAAGGTATGATTGGAGTATTCCGAGGTGAATTAAATGTTAGCTGATAAAATAAAATTAAATGCGAAAGACATTTTAGAAAAAGAATTTAAAACGTCTGTTAGAGGGTATAAGCAAGAAGATGTGGATAAGTTCCTTGATTACATAATTAAGGACTATGAAGTTTTCCACCAGGAAATTGAGGATTTACAGCAGGAAAATATCCGACTAAAGAAACAGCTTGAGGATTCTTCAAGACGCCCACAACCAGCGCAAACAGCTGGGACTACAAACTTCGATATTCTAAAAAGATTATCAAATCTTGAGAAACATGTTTTTGGAAGTAAATTATACGATTGAAATGATTTCCAAGTTTTTAAATTATAACCATTGATTTGCAAGTTCTAATTGCATATAATAACTTTTGTAGTAATTAATTGCGTTCGGGTAATCGCTGCAATGCAAATTGTAGAGGAAAGTCCATGCTCGCACGATGCTGAGATGCTCGTAGTGTTCGTGCCTAGCGAAATCATAAGCTAGGGCAGTGGGGCTTTGCCCCGCTGACGGCCGGGAAAATGCCTAAGTCCTTATGGGATATGGCATGAATACCTATAAAAGTGCCACAGTGACGGAGCCTTTTCAGAAATGAAAAGGGTGGAACGGGTAAACCCCACGAGCGAGCAACCCAAACTATGGTAGGGGCACCTTCTCTAAGGAAATGAACGAGAGAGAAGGACAGAATACTAATTCTGTAGATAGATGATTACCACCTGTGTACGAGACTTTATGGTCGCTTGTAGTACTACGGTACAGAACATGGCTTACAGAACGCAATTAATGAAATAAGCTTTTATATGTAATGATGAAGGTTCTAGGCTCTCCTTTATGGAGGGCTTTTTCATTATGATGTTTGAATTTACGATACATTTTCTATAAAATGAATTTATAGTAAACAGAAAAATAGGTGAAATAATGACAAAATACAAATTAATTGCAACTGCAGCAATGGGCTTAGAAGCTTTAGTTGCTAAGGAAGTTAGAGATTTAGGCTATGATTGTGAAGTGGATAATGGCAAAATAATCTTTTGGGGTGACGAGCGCGCTATTGCTCGCTGCAATATGTGGCTTAGAACGGCAGATAGAATTAAAGTAGTAGTGGGTGAATTTAAGGCTACAACATTTGATCAACTATTTGAAAAGACAAAGGCATTGCCTTGGGAGAATTACTTGCCAGAGGACGCGGAGTTTCCTGTAACAGGTAAGTCTGTCAAATCTACACTTTTTAGTGTTTCTGACTGTCAAGCAATCGTAAAAAAGGCAATTGTTGAACGGATGAAAAAACACTATAAAAGAAATACTTGGTTTGAGGAAACGGGAGCACTTTACAAGCTTGAAGTAGCTTTACTGAAGGATATAGCGACAATAACGATTGACACTAGTGGTAGAGGATTACATAAACGTGGTTATCGAACAGACCAAGGGGAAGCCCCACTAAAAGAAACATTAGCCGCTGCGTTAATCATGTTAACAAATTGGCATCCTAATAAACCGTTTATTGATCCATTTTGTGGTTCAGGTACCATCCCAATTGAAGCAGCGTTAATCGGACAGAATATCGCTCCTGGTTTTAATCGTGATTTTGTCTCCGAAGGTTGGAACTGGATTTCAACACAAACTTGGGAAGATGTCCGTATGGAAGCGGAAGATTTAGCAAACTATGACCAACCATTGGAAATCCATGGTTCAGATATCGATCATAGAATGGTTAAAATGGCAGAGGAAAATGCATTTGAAGCTGGTTTAGGTGATTTAATTCAATTTAAACAAATGCAAGTAAAAGATATTTCCACAAACCTCCAATACGGTGTCATTGTAGGAAACCCACCTTATGGTGAGCGGATTGGTGAAAAAAGCGCAGTAGAAAACATGTATCGAGATATGGGGAAAGCATTCGCTAAATTAGATACATGGTCCATCTATATTTTAACCTCACATGAGCAATTTGAGCAATTTTATGGAAAACCCGCTACGAAAAAGCGCAAACTATTTAATGGATTTATCCGCACTGACCTTTACCAATATTGGGGACCTCGTCCACCAAGGAACCAAGAATAAAAATATTTGCAGTCTCGAACAAGATGGTCGGGACTGTTTAAGTTTTATTAGGAGGATTTATGTCAAATCGTTTACCTTTTTCTGTTTCAAAAACAGAATCCTTTTATGAAAAATTAGGGGATTGGATAGGGGATGTTTTTTATGACATCCTACCTGAATCAGGTTTTGAAGTTCGTGATGAACAAATTTATATGGCTTTTCAATTAGAGAAAGCATTTAAAGAAAAAAAGGTAATGTTTGCAGAAGCAGGAGTAGGTACCGGAAAAACCATTGCCTATCTTTTATATGCAATCTGTTATGCTAGATATACAAACCGACCAGCGATTATTGCGTGTGCAGATGAAACATTAATAGAACAGCTTGTTAAAAAAGAAGGAGACATAGCTAAAATCGAAGCAGCCTTAGGGTTAAATATGGATGTTAGATTAGCAAAGTCTAGAGACTCTTATCTATGTCTCAATAAATTAGAAGCCGTAATGGCTAAAGATGAAACAGAGGTTTTTGAGGATGTCTTCTATGACCTTCCCGATTTTGTCCATGGGAAAGGCTCGATGCAATCTTTTACTCATTATGGAGATCGTAAGGATTATGCTCATCTACAGGACGAGCAGTGGAACCAAATTGCTTGGGACTCTGTCCAAGATTGCTTTAGCTGTCATCAACGACATCGTTGTGGACAAACCCTACATCGAGACTATTATCGTTTATCTCGTGACATTATTATTTGCTCCCATGATTTTTATATGGAGCATGTATGGACAAAAGAATCGAGAAAGCGCGAAGGTCAGTTGCCGTTACTACCAGAAAGCAGCTGTGTCATTTTTGATGAAGGACATTTATTAGAATATGCTTGTCAAAAAGCATTAACTTATCGCTTTACGGAACAAACCTTAGAAAAATTATTGACAAGAATCATGGCTAATGATGTGAGAGAAAAAACATTAAACTTAATTGAGGATGGCATTTATGAAAGTGAAGCATTCTTTAACCTATTAGAGAGTGTGTCCCTTTCAACCTTAGGTTCAGAGAAACGAAAAGTGGAAAAAACGAACCAAGTTCTTAATTCTGCCAAAAACTTGTTAACGATTCTTCAAGCTGTTGAAGAAGAGCTTGTATTTGAAAGCGAGCTATATGTCATTAATGAGTATGACCTAAAAGTAGTCGAAGAATATCTAGAACAAATCACTTATTCTCTATCGTTATTTGTGAAGAGTAATCAAGGGATTACTTGGTTTGAAACCCATTCAGGGGAAAGAACATTGGTCATCATGCCAAAATTAGTGGAAGATATTATGCGTAAAGAAGTATTTTCACAAGAAAAGCCATATATCTTTTCTTCAGCCACTCTTTCAGACAATCAATCCTTTAATTATATAGCGAGTAGTCTGGGGATTGATGATTATTTACATTTTTCTGTAGAATCTCCGTTTGACTATGAGGAAAATATGAAGGTTTCCTTGGAGACGTTTAATACTGGTCAATCCGAAGAGAAGCTCCGATATGTGAGAGAATCAATCTTAAAATCAGAAGGACGAGCATTAATCTTATTAAGTAATCAAGATGAAATGCAAAGCCTAAAGACGTATTTGCAAGATGTTCCTTTTCCGATTTATTTTGAAGGAGATGCAGAGATTAGTACTCTCGTTTCACATTTTCAAAATGAGGAAAATTCAATTCTTTGTTCCATCCATCTATGGGAAGGATTAGACATTCCAGGTAGATCCTTAGAGAATGTTATCATCTATTCTTTACCTTACCCACCATTAGACCCTGTTTTCGAGGCAAAAAGAGAAGGTGCAGAAAATTCATTTGAAGAAGTGGATATCCCATATATGTTACTTCGTTTAAGACAAGGTATTGGACGCCTAATTCGTAGTCACGAAGATAAGGGAATCGTACACATTCTTTTAGACAAAGAGACAAATGATAATGTTATTTCAAAAATTAACAGTATCCTCCCTAATCAAAAAAAAGCTGAAGGAAAAGCTCGCTAACTTAGCGGGCTAACTCCTTCAGCTTTTTTTTCACTATTTAACGTAACTGACGCTTTCCTTCTTCCGTCATCTTATCAGGAGACCATGCTGGATGCCATACGACGTTAACAAAAGCTTGGTCTACTTCATCCATCTGTTCTACACAATGCTTTACACCACCAGTGATACTATCATGTAGAGGGCAACCAGGTGTAGTTAAAGTCATATTGATTTCAAAAACACGATCGGAAATTTGTTTGATGTCATAGATAAGTCCTAAATCGACAACATTAATATTTAATTCAGGGTCATAGACACTTTTTAACTCATCAATAATTTTTTCTATCATTTCCATTTATTACACCTCATTATTATTTTAATATGACTAGTAAAATGCTTATTGCAGTTGAGATAATGGTTATTGCCAAAATAATTAAACCAAAAATAGCTAACATCAAGACTTGTAAAATTATACCGAGATAGATAATAAAACAGGATATTATTAAAATTGATAACAATTTAAGTGCTAATTTTTCATTCATTAAATCCTTTAATGCTGGAACATTCTGTTTACCAACATGTTTACTGTATTTATGTGTCCACCATAAGAAGGGTACAATTTTATAAAGATAACCTAAAATACTTAGGACAATCCAAAGCATAAAATATAGAAACAATAAAGGTCCAATTAGATTTGACGAATATTCTGTGAAAAGACTCACAAATAGTAAGCCATGAATTAGTAATCCAAAGCCAATGGCTGATAACGCAAACATGAAAGGTATATCTAGTTTCTTTTTAATTCTTTTACTTATAATAGTTGAAATATGCCAAGCGAATAATCCAAACCCGATGAATAAAAGTAAAAACCCGATTTTAGTTAAGGATGGATGATTTGTAAAAAAGGAAATTAATGTTAGGATAATTCCTGCTAAATATGAAATAAGTACATATTTAGATAAATTCATTGAATATCCATGAGATAGTGAAAACATCGGGACCATCTTATAGGAAAATCCAAATATCAATAATGTAAACCATCCACCAACCCCGAGTAATAGGTGTGATTGGAAAATTTCTGAATAATGTCCAGCCATCATACCTGTTTTCCATGAAAGAATAAGACTAATACCTAAGATAATTGTTAGAAGTAAGCAAATAAGACCCGAACTAACAAAGGCGGTTAATATATTAGGTTTAGCTTGTTTTTTTAAGGTCATGAACATTTGAAAAAGAAACATGAGTATTCCAGTTAAAGTGATGATTCCGGGTATTAAAGCATTCTGTGGATCCCAGTATAGGAAGCCTGCAAAACTACTAACACCTATAGCTAATACACCAAACTGAATAAATCCAAATTTTTCACTCCATATGGGGGTTAGGAACGCAACAGGAACAAGTTGATACATTGACCCCATGGCAGTCATTAGTGCCCAACCCAATATAAATAAATGGGCGAAAGACCAAATAGCAGGTGTTCGAAAATGGCCATTTGCAAAATCTGATCCGCTAATCAGTAGGATGGCTTGTGAAAGGATTAAGGCGATTAAGCTAAAAAAGAAAAATGAAAAAGGTAGCTTGACGTTTGTTTCATTCCCCGTCGTTTGCGGAATCATAATCTCACCTACTTTATTTAAATATTTCTATCTTAAAGCTTCCATCTTCCTGCGGTTCTGTGCGTTGTTTATATCCAAGCTCTTCTAATTGTTCGTATAAAAACATCGGTCTTCTATCATTCATAATAGTTAATATTTCATTTTTTTTTAAGTTTTCTAATGCAGCAAGTGTTCTCATCATTGGCTGTGGTGGCTCTAATCCCCTGTTATCTAGGATCATTTGGATGCACCACTTTTAGTAAAGGTAACTTTCCAATGCTTTTTTTCGATTTCTTCAGCTTCATGTGAAAAGCCTTTCGCTTTTAACACAGCAAACAATGGAACTGGTTTAAAAGGCGCATGAAGGATAAACACATCATTTTCATTTAAGTCAGAAATGGCAGTCATTATTTTTTGAAATGGCTCCAGCTTATTATTTAAATCCTCCCGTACATCTAGTTCAACAACTCTTGATTCCATAACTCAACACTCCTTATTCAGTTATTTACATTATCACTTCTCTATAGTCTTAGTTTAACAAGATAGCCAGATTAAAAATGTGACATAAATCATAGAAAAGGGATCTTTTTGAAAATAATTCTCAGTACGGATGTCCTTCTTAAACAGGCTGAAGGACAAAACAGAGCTTCGGACGACAAAAAATGTCCTTCATAAGGAGGATGAAGGACAAAACAGAGCCTGGAACGACGAAAAATGTCCTTCATATACATTAATGTACTGTATGTTACTATTCTTCTTTTTCACCTTCAGCACACTCAAAACAAACTAATTCCTTGTTGTCTAAAATGACTCCATTAAAAAATCCTTCTAAACAATATAGTTCCTTTCGACAGATTGAACAATAACCAATTAGTTCTTTCATTACAATCACCTCATTAAAATTTTCTATTTATAATGATATAAATCCTACAATTGTGTAGAGAAAATCATTGCATTAGTGTGATACCACTCACTCAATTAATTTGTCGCAGTCCCTATAATAAAGGAGAAGAAAGCAAATATACTTTTAGGAGAGATTAAAATGGAGAAGAATTTCACTTCAATCGTAAATGTTCCGGACTTTCCACCTAGAGAGAAGCATCCTACAATTTTTAGAACTTTTGATGAATTAAATTCTGGTGAAGACATGTTAATCGTAAACGACCATGACCCAAGACCATTGCTTTATCAATTTATGATGGAAAGACCTGAACAATTCGAATGGCAGTATTTAGAAGAAGGCCCAGAAGTTTGGAAGGTAGCTATTAGCAAAAAATAGTATTTTCCTTTATTACGTATCATCTTAATTATTAATATTAATAAACTATTATAAAACTAGGACGAAGTTTTAGAAATAGTCTCTTAGGAGGTAGCAGATAAACTGTTACCTCTTTTTTATTTTTATCTTTTCTGAATAATATGATAAAATTGATGTTGAAAAGATTGGGGGTTGTTAGAATGGTTGTAATAACCAATCAAACAGAGAAAGAATTTTTAGAATATGTAAAAAAGATGATGGCCTATTACGAAGCTATCTCATTAATGTACTGGGATTTGCGTACTGGTGCACCAAAACTAGGTGTGGAACAGCGTTCAGAAGTTATTGGAATGCTTTCTTCCGAAGTATTTAAAATGTCTACATCAGAAGAAATGGCAGCATACATAGCGAAATTAAGTGGAGAAAACCTCAATGATGTTTCAAGTAAGACACTTCAGGAATGCAAAAAAGAGTATGATCGTAACAAGAAAATTCCTGCAAAAGAATATAAAGAATATGTCATTCTACAGTCAAAAGCTGAAAGTGTTTGGGAAGATGCTAAAGCTAGCTCGAATTTTGAGCTGTTCCGACCTTATTTAGAAAAGCTTGTAGAAACCAATAAGCGATTTATACAATATTGGGGATTTAAGGGTAATAAATACAACACCTTACTTGACATGTATGAGCCAGGGATATCAGTTGAGGTACTTGATCAAGTATTTGGTGAGCTTAGAGAAAAAATTGTTCCCTTAGTGAAGCAAATTTCAGAATCTCCAAATAAACCAACAACAGACTTTCTTTTTGAGTCATTCTCAAAGGAAAAGCAAAAGGAATTTAGTTTGGAAGTTCTTAAACAAATGGGATATAACTTTCAAGCAGGTCGGTTAGACGAAACAGTTCATCCATTTGCAATGGGCTTAAATCCTGGAGATGTCCGCGTTACCACTAATTACAATGAAAAGGACTTCAGAGTTGCTGTATTTGGTACCATTCATGAGGGTGGACATGCACTGTATGAACAAAACATATCTAAAGAATTAGTGGGGACACCGTTATGTTCAGGGACATCAATGGGTATTCATGAATCTCAATCCTTGTTTTATGAGAATTTTGTTGGACGATCATATTTCTTCTGGAAGAATAATTATGATTTATTAAAAGAATATGCAAACGGTCAATTTGATCAAGTAAATATAGATGATTTTTATCGTGCAATTAATGAGTCAAAACCGTCTCTAATTCGAATAGAAGCGGATGAGTTAACCTACCCATTACATGTAATAATCCGTTATGAAATTGAAAAGGGTTTATTTAACGATGAAATAGAAGTTAAAGATTTGCCAAAGATATGGAATGACAAGTACGAAGAGTATTTAGGTATTCGCCCGGAAAATGATGCTACAGGAGTATTGCAGGATGTACATTGGGCAGGTGGGAGTTTTGGATACTTCCCTTCTTACGCTTTAGGTTATATGTATGCTGCACAATTCAAAAACAAAATGTTGGATGATATCCCGAACTTTGATAAGTTAGTAGAAGAGGGAAATCTTCTACCAATAAAAGAATGGTTCACGAAAAATGTTCATCAGTATGGAAAAATGAAAAAGCCGCTCGAAATATTACACGACGTAACAGGTGAAGGCTTAAATGCTCATTATCTAGTTGAATACTTATATGAGAAGTTTGGTAAAGTTTATCAGTTAGCATAAAGTATAGAGAAGGGTGGCAGAAACTGTCATCCTTTTACTTTGAAATTTTAAAACGGGGGAAAAGTAGTGAGAAATAAAATGTCTATACTGATGATTACACTTGCGGCTTCTTTATGGGGAATAATCGCCATATTTGTAAAACAATTAACAGATATCGGTTTTACTCCAATGGAAATTGTGGCTATTAGGGTTTCCTTTGCTTTCATTATCTTATTTTGGATAGGAATTAGCTCATTCAAGAACCAACTTAAAATCAAAACAAAGGATATACCCGTATTCGCTGGTTCTGGAATAGTCAGTATTGTCTTTTTTAATTGGTGTTATTTCACAACGATTAATCAAATGAACCTTTCTTTGGCTGTTATATTACTCTATACCGCTCCAGCAATGGTTGTTGTATTTTCAAGAATATTATTTAAAGAGAAACTGACGAAGCAGAAAATGGTTGCGGTTATTGGAACTTTACTTGGCTGTATTTTCATTACTGGAATTGGTTCTAGTAGTACTGAGGATTTAACGATGATAGGATTAATAACGGGGTTAGGTTCAGGTTTGGGTTATGCACTGTATAGTATATTTGGTAAAATTGCTTTAGAAAAATATAAACCATTTACAATTACTTTTTATACTTTTTTAATGGCAACTATTTTTCTATTACCATTAACGTCGCTTTGGGAAAAAGCTGACTTATTATTTCAAATAGACACCTTGCTTTGGGCTCTTGGTTTAGGACTTTTACCAACCGTTATTGCCTATTTTTTCTATACAAAAGGTTTGGAGAAAATTGAAAGCAGCAAAGCGGCTATTATTGCAACTGTAGAGCCCATAGTAGCAACCCTACTTGGAGTTGTGCTTTATCAAGAGGGGATGGGGCTAGTGCAAATGATTGGGACAGGATTAATATTTAGTTCTGTAATTATTGTCAATATAACAAAAAAGAAGAAACACCAATTAACTCTAGAAAACACAACAAAGGTCTGACCAAAATGGTCAGACCTTTAATGTTACCAGAACTTATACCCCTTAGATCCAGGAGGTGCGTTTTGGATAATGTCAATAAAGGGAATCGTGTATGCGAATAAAATCAATGCTGCTGAAATTCCAAGCCAAAGTTTCCAGTTTTCGAATACTAAAGGCGGCTTTTCTGCACCATCTGCTACTTCACCAACAGGGAATTCTGTTTCACCCTTAGGTGCAAAGAATGCTAGATTAATAAAGATGATTAAAACTAGTATTATACCGATGAATAAAATAGAACCACCAACAGCTTGGGCGATTTGATAAGGAATCCATTCTTGAGCTTGTGCTGCACCACCGTATTCAGAGAAAGAAGAACGTCTAGGAGCGCCCAATAGTCCAGCAGCGTGCATAGCACCTGACATAAACGACATACCAATAGTCCAAACGATACCTTGAATGATGGCAAGTTTGTTCATTGCTTTCGTTAGAACACGACCAGTTAAATGTGGAATTAACCAATAAGAAATACCAAAGAACGTTAATACTACAGCAGTCGCAGCTGTTAAATGGAAGTGACCAGTTACCCAAATAGTATTATGAATAACAGCGTTCATTTGGTGAGATGCATTAATAATACCACCTGCACCAGCAGGGATGAATGAAAGCATACCAATAAAAGGTACTACGAAACGAGCATCTCCCCATGGAAGCTTTCTAAACCAACCGAAAAGTCCTTTAGCTCCTTTTGAACGACCAAATGATTCAAAGGTTGCAAATAACGAGAATGCAGTCATTAATGATGGAATGATAACCATAAATGTTAAAACAACTTGAATATACTTCCATGCAGGATCAATCCCTGGTTCAACTAATTGGTGATGGAACCCAACCGGAATTGAGAATAATAAGAAAAGTATAAAGGACAGACGAGCTAGTGAATCTGAGAAAATTTTCCCACCAATTATTTTTGGAACTATAGCATACCAACACATATAAGCAGGTAACAGCCAGAAATAAACCATTGGATGTCCAAAGTACCAGAATAACGTACGACTAACTAAAATATCGATAGTATCAACTAAACCTAGTGACCAAGGTAAAATTTGAATTAAGACGGTTGCTGCTACACCAAGTGTTGCTATAATCCACATAAATGTGTTTATAATTGCCATAAAGGTTAAAAGTGAACTTGCTTTACCAGGATTATTTCTTTTCCATTTTGCATAAGTTGCGATCATAGAACCGCCTGCAACCCAGCTACCTACAATAACTAATGTTAGTCCAATGTAGAAAATAGGATGTGCCATTAATGGAGCGTAGAAAGTATACAATACGCTAGCTTCTTTTAATAGAACCATAGTGGCCGCCATGGCTGTACCGATTGTCATCAACCAAAAGCCGACCCATCCAGTTATTCTTGCGCCATTTGTAAATGTTCCAGTTGTTCTACTAATAAGTGCAAATTGAAAACCCATAATAAAGAAAGTAGTTAAAACTAGACCTAATAATACACCATGTACGGTTAAAACTTGGTAGTAGTCAATACCCCAAGGAAGTACGACCTTACCAGAACGAACCAATGTCTGTAATAATCCTGCCAATCCGCCAAGTGCAAGCGCGATAAAGGCTACATAGAAATATGCCATTGATAACTTGGCATCACGCGAATCAACTTTTTCAAGTTTGTTTGAGTTCATCATTATTCAACTACCTTTACCATAGAGTGCATTAAGTGGTGTCCTGTACCACAATATTCGTTACAAACAATTAAGTATTCTCCAGCTTTATCAAAAGTTGTAACAACTTCGCTAACATATCCAGGTTCAAGCATCATATTGATATTTGTTCCCGCCATTTCAAATCCGTGTACAACATCTTTAGTTGTAGCAATTACCTTTACTTTTGCTCCTAATGGAACTTCTACTTGAGTAGGGTTATAAGAGAATGCAGATGCCACATAGACTAACTCATAATCCCATTCTTTTCCTTCTACTTTATTTAACCCAGGTTTATCAAATGGTGCTTTCTCGCCAACAGTCTCAGGATCAATGGTTGTTAAACAACTTGGCGGTTGGTTACCTAGGTAGAATGCGCTAACACCAACGATTGATAGAAAAACAATTAAACAGCCAATTCCAAAGGTCAGCCAAATTTTTTCGAACTTATGAATATGCATAGCTTTATTCCCCTTTCAAAGCAATTAAAAACGATCCAAAAATAACATCCAAACACTTACCCATGTGACGATGATAAAAAAACCTAATAAGAAAACAGAAGCTAAAGTTCCCCTTAAATCACTTTCATGGTGCTCTACTTTAATTTTCTTTTTAGTATTAAATTCCGTTTTCGCCATCCCCCTACACCCCTTTTTATAAAAGAATTAATTGTGTGTTTACATTTCCATAATACAAAACATTTGAAAAAGGAAAATATAAATTTAGATATTTCACAGAATGTTCATTTGTTACTTTATTACTATCATGAAAGTGTAAACCTTTCGTAACAGTGATTTTAATCACATTATGCATTTTAAAAATGTGAACGAATTGTGAAATGTAGAAATGATTCTAATAAAATATTGATTAAAAATTTCCAGTTGAATATTAGTGCGAAATCACTCACCATATGAATCTTGAAAAAATACAATATCACATATCATTTTTTAGGAGTGAGAAAAATGGAGAAATTCTATTGTGATAAATGTCGTCTTATTTATAGTCAATTAGAGAACTGTAAAGTATGTGGAGAATTAGCTACCAAAAAAATCTGGATAGAAGTTCAAAAACAGGACCCTCATAGCAAATAAGTCAGGGCTGTCCCTGATTAAAACTGATTTCAAAAAGGACAACCAATTCACCAAATTTTGCAAAATTATGTTAAAATAAATTTAAAAATTAAAAAAGGTGAGATGCATATGTTACCCTCATTTCGTTTAGAGAACAAAGTTGCAATCGTAACAGGAGCTGGAAGAGGAATTGGACGAGCCTTGGCTGTTGGTTTAGCACAGTCCGGAGCTAATGTGGTGTTACTAGCGAGGACGGAACAAGATTTAATTGAAACAGCAAGTTTAGTCGAAGCGCAGGGTCAAAAGGCCTTGATTCTTCCGACAGACGTAACAAGTAGAGAAGAGGTACATAGTGCAATCCAGAATGTGTTAGAAAAATGGGGAAGAATAGACATTTTAATTAATAATGCAGGTATGAATATTCGTTCCCAGGCACTTCAAGTTACAGATCAAGAATGGCAAACCATTATGGATACAAATTTAAAGTCTTCTTTTATGGTTTCACAAGAAGTAGGACAGGTTATGAAAGATAAAGGTAATGGTGGGAAAATTATTAACATCACTTCTGTAGCTGGACATGTTGCACTCCGAACAGGGGTAGTGTATGCAGCAACTAAAGCAGCGCTTATTCAAATGACAAAGGTTTTAGCCATGGAGTGGGGGCAATATGGAATTCATGTAAATGCTATTGGACCTTGGTACTTTAAAACACCACTCACTGAAAAATTATTAGAAAATCAGACGTATGTTGATGAAATTCTTGCTGTTACTCCTTTAAGAAGAATTGGTGAGTTGCCAGAGCTTGTTGGCCCTGTTGTATTTTTAGCATCAGACGCTGCAAATTATATTACAGGTCAAACCATATTTGTTGATGGTGGCATGACGATACATGGGTTCTAACTAACTCTAGACACTTATACCAAGGCCATATCATCGTCCTATAATTGGAGAATTTTGGCGGGTGAACTCTTCGTTTTTTCGAAGTATAATAAGAAGGCACAACAACAACCTTCAAAACGTTTGGATCCCTTTCCTTGAAAGGGAGTTTTTTTTGTTATTCAAGCATTTTTTGGTAATTTGTAGGGGAATATAGGCATAAAACCTCATAGGAGAATGCAAATGCCAAAAATTATTTCTGTTGCGGAAGCGATTCCAGCGTTTCAAATAACTCAAAATGAAACCATGGAATTTGCTAAAGAATTATTTACAGAATCATTTAAAGACATAGAAAGACTTTTACCCGCCTTTCAAAATGGCCAAATCGAAAAACGTCATTTTGTTAAGGGGTTAGACTGGTTTAAGGAAAAACATAGTTTTCAAGAAAAGAATGATACATATATTGAACAAGCAGTAGAGCTTGGACAAAATGCGATAGAAGCTTGTCTCAATTCTTCAACGTACCTTTCACAACCTGTTTCGTATTCGGAAATTGAAGCAATTTTCACGATTTCAAGTTCAGGAATTGCTACACCAAGTATTGAAGCTAGAATCATGAATCATCTACCGTTCTTAAATGAAACGAAGCGAATTCCAATCTGGGGTTTGGGATGTGCAGGAGGGGCATCAGGGTTATCAAGAGCTCACGAGTACTGCCTTGCCTTTCCAAAAGCTAAGGTATTGGTTTTATCCATTGAGCTATGTAGCCTAACATTCCAAAAAAACGATCATTCAAAGAGTAACTTAATAGGGACATCATTATTTGCCGATGGAGTCGCTTGTGCCCTCATAGTCGGAGATCAAGTTCCTGTTCATGAGTTATCTAAAAAAGCAACAACGCCAAGAGTACTAAGCACACATTCTTCAACGATGAAAAATTCAATTGACGTAATGGGTTGGCAAGTAAAGGACGACGGACTATATGTTGTTTTTTCTAAAAGTATTCCTACATTAATAGAAAACTGGTTAAAACCGAATGTTGAGCAGTTATTAACGAGGAATCAGTTAACTACATCTGACATTAAGCATTTTATTGCCCATCCTGGCGGACTAAAAGTATTGGAAGCCTATGTACAAGCATTAGAATTTGATGATTCTATGATCAAACATTCCTTTCAAGTATTAAAGGAATTTGGAAATATGTCTTCAGCTACGGTGTTCTATGTATTAGATCGATTTATGCAGGAAGATATTCTAGAAGGCGAAAAGGGATTAATTGCTGCTTTAGGTCCGGGTTTCAGCTCCGAATTATTATTAGTGAGGTGGGATTAGCTTGAAGATATTTTTTTTGTTTTTGGCTATGATTATTTTACAAAGGTTTGCTGAATTGGTAATTGCTAAACAGAATGAAAAGTGGATGAAAAATCATGGAGGAGTGGAATTTGGCCATAAGCATTATCGAATCATGGTGGGATTACACTCCCTATTTTTTTTATTTTTGATAGGTGAGGTTTATTACTTCAATAAAGAATTATCACCTATTTGGCCAGTATTAGTCACCTTTTTTATCATAACCCAAGCAGGACGGGTTTGGGCACTTACTTCGTTAGGTAGGTATTGGAATACAAAAATAATTGTGTTACCAAATGCTGAAGTAATTGTAAAAGGACCCTATAAATATTTGAAGCACCCAAATTACGTCATTGTTACGTTAGAATTTATTATTATCCCTTTACTATTTCAAGCCTATTTAACATGTATTGTTTTTTCGCTATTGAATATTTGGATATTGTCAATCCGAATACCGGAAGAAGAGAAAGCATTAACTAAATTAACTACATATAGTCAGTCATTAGGGCATGCAAGACGCTTTTTTCCGAAAATATGAAGATAGTGTGAAAATTGTTCTCAGTCTATTGAAAATGATTATCGATCGTGCTAAACTGCAATTGAGCTTGAAAATTGTTCTCAATAAACATCAAATAAAAGAAAGGGTGCTTTCGTATGACCATTGCTTTTCTTACGGGAACGGTTGTTGTGTATGGCATTTTAACGAAATATGTAATGAAAAATATACTTAATCCATCAAAATAATTCAATAAATTAAAAATAACCAGACCACAGTGGCTGGTTTTTTTCTTTTTCCAGAAGGAAATCGACACTATCTGTATCAAAATTGTGAATAATCGTATAAAATAATAGCATTATTACGATATTTAAGGGGTAAGAATAATGGTCCAATCGATTGAACAACTAGAACAGTCAGAATTACAGGAAAGATTAAGTACTCTTTTTAGCTATATACATAAACATCAAAATGAAAATCTAGAAAAAAAACTAACACAATTAGCCGAGAAAACGTTGTTACAAGAGTATTCAGTAGCCTTTTGTGGTCATTTTTCTGCAGGGAAATCAACAATGATAAATCGGTTAATAGGTGAAAATATTTTACCTTCAAGCCCTATTCCTACAAGTGCGAATTTAGTTAAAGTGAAAACGGGTGAGGAGTATGCAAAGGTTTATTTTAAACAAGACAAACCGAGAATGTATTTGCCTCCTTATGATTATGAGCAAGTGAAAAATTATTGTAAGGATGGAGACCAAATCGAATGGGTTGAAATTAGCCATTCAGATTCTAATCTACCTAAAGGGATGGTCATTCTTGATACGCCCGGCATTGACTCTACGGATGATGCTCACCGTATTGCGACAGAATCAGCTTTACATTTATCCGATCTCATCTTTTATGTGATGGATTACAATCATGTTCAGTCCGAGGTGAATTTTCTTTTTACAAAGGATTTAACGATTGCAGGAAAAGAAATTTATTTAGTGATTAACCAAATCGATAAACACCGCGAAGAAGAGTTATCTATTGAGGAGTTTAAACAAAGTGTTGAAGATTCGTTCCTTTCTTGGGGGGTTAAACCTAAAGGGATATTTTATACGAGCTTAAAGGACCTTACACATCCTCAAAATCAATTCGAAACGCTTCAGACATTTATTCATGAGAGAATTAATAATATCGATATTCATCTCAAGGAGTCTTTATTTATTTCCTTAAACCAATTAGCAGGAGAACAACTTTCCTGGCTGGAGGAGCGAAATTCAGTTCAAGAGGAACACGCGCTGGAATTGTTAAATGAAATACCTATTATCGAGCAGGAGCAATTGGAAGAAAAGGATGAAGAATGTAGGAACCGATTAAAGGTTGTAAAAACGGAACACCAAGAATTTTTGAAAAAGTTCGAAGATGAAATTGAAAAAATATTAAAAAATGCCTATTTAATGCCATTCCAAACTAGGGAATTAGCAGAAAGCTTTTTACAAGCTAATCAAGAAGGTTTTAAGGTAGGTTTTCTATTTTCAAAACAAAAAACGGATGCTGAGCGTGAGCAACGGTTAAATCGTTTTTATCAGGATTTGCATGAGAAGGTTTCCTCTCAACTAGATTGGCATCTTCGCAGCTTTTATCAACAAGCAATAGAGGAATACCAAATTCAAGATGAAGAAGTCTTAAAGTTATGTCAAAATTATCAAACACCATTTTCAAAGGAATTGTTAATTTCTAATGTAAAACCAGGTGCTATTTTGTCTGGTGAGTATTTATTAAACTACACGAACGATGTTGTTTCCGAAATTACTAGAGAAGCAAGAAAAGTAATCATTACCATTTTAGATAGGTTCAGTAAAGTTATGGAATGGAAATTAGCTGAACAATTAAATAAGATTGAGGTTGAAAGGGGCAAAATTGCGCCCTACTTAGAAGCGAAGACTAAATTAATGGAAATAGAGTCCATTATCACGAAAGAGAAAATGATTATGGAAAATATTCTGAGTGGAAAAGAAAAAGATCTCATCTTCCAAACAGATTTATTTACTCAGAAGGAAGAAGATGTGGTCATTATTCGAGAAAATGATCCACTTCCACAGTTGGTGTCTGAACCTGAATTATTAGCAGAAGAAAACATCTCTATTAGGCAAAATCAACCTATAATTAAAACTAATAAAGAGGAATTAGTGCAACAATTAAAAAGTGCAGCGAGCGATTTAAAGACTATCAAGGGGTTCGAGCAAACTTCAATTGAACTATTAGAAAAGGCATCAAGGATTGAAAACCAAGGTTTTACGGTTGCCTTATTTGGAGCCTTTAGTGCAGGTAAATCATCCTTTGCAAATGCTTTAATGGGTGCAGATGTTTTACCAGTATCACCAAATCCGACTACAGCAGCTATAAATAAGATTTTGCCTGTAACGGATCAATATCCTCATGGTACAGTACGTGTGAAACTGAAAAATAGTGAGCAGTTACTAGTTGAAGTAGAGCGTTCGTTAAAGATGTTTGATCTTCAAGCAGATAACTTTAATCAAGCACTTGATCAAATTCAAAAAGTGACACAATCAACGGACTTTATTGGGAATGAAAAAATTCACATAAGCTTTTTAAACGCGTTTCAATTAGGGTTTAAAAATCTTTCTCAATCATTAGGAAAAATTATCCAAACTGATATTGGAGAATTTCGTGATTTTGTTGCAAATGAAACAAAATCCTGTTTTGTAGAGTGGATTGAACTGTATTATGATTGTGAATTTACACGAAATGGGATTACATTGGTTGATACTCCAGGAGCGGATTCTATTAATGCTCGCCACACTGGAGTCGCGTTTGATTATATTAAAAATTCAGATGCTATTCTCTTTGTTACCTACTATAATCATGCATTTTCGAAAGCAGACCGTGAATTCCTCATTCAATTAGGTCGGGTAAAAGAAACGTTTGAACTAGATAAAATGTTCTTTATTATTAATGCAGTCGATCTTGCCAATGATGAAGAGGAATTACAATCTGTTATTTCTTATGTCACAAGTCAATTAACGATGTACGGTATTCGACACCCTCATATATTTGCTTTATCTAGCTTGTTGGCTTTGAAGGAGAAACTGAGCTCTGGGGGAATGACATCTTCTAAAATGAATGAATTTGAAGCTTCCTTTTATCAATTTATTTCAGAAGATCTTCTTCAAACATCCTTAGCTTCCGCAGATAATGAGTTACATCGGATTAAACAAGAAATTAAGGCTCTTATTGAGGTATCCAATGTAGATGAGACTGTAAGAAACGAAAAAATAAAGTCACTTCATCAAGAGAGGGAACGTGCGGAAGAGCTTATCAGAAAGCAATCCAAGAGCTATTTAGAAACAAGAGTTACCCAAGAGTTAGATGAATTGTTATTTTATATAAAACAACGAGTATTTCTTCGATTTAATGACTTTTTTAAAGAGTCCTTTAATCCAGCGGTATTAAAAGAAGATGGTAGAAATATGAAAAAAGCACTTAATGGTGCTTTAGAAGAATTTTTATTAAGTATAGGGTATGATTTTGCTCAGGAATTGCGTGCTACTTCGTTGAGAATGGATGCTTTTCTACGAAAACAACTTCGTGAGTTCCATCATTCACTTTCAATTTCTCTTAACGAAATTAACAAAGAAATATCCATTTCAACCCGTGATGTTCAGTCAGATCGTCAGTTGGAGTTTATGAATGCCTTTGATCATTTAGATCGTGCGATGTTTCATAAAGCATTGGGTACTTTTAAGAGTCCTAAAGCGTTTTTTGAGAATAACGAAAAGAAGAAAATGACCGATGAACTGTATGATATATTACAGCAACCAACGGATGAGTATTTAAAAGTGGAAGGACAAAAGCTTAGTATCCTGTATAAAGAGTTACTAAACGAATTATTTGAACAAAAGGTTTCAACAGCAAGCGGGGAAATTGATGCTTTCTATGGCAGATTCATTTCGTCTATTGAAAATAAAAGTCAAGCAGAGGAACTTTCTAGAGTTCTTAGCAATATGACAAAATAATATAGAGGTGAGAAGTAGTGAAAAATATTGTTGATAAGGAGTGGTTGAAGTCAAGGTTAGGTTCACCTAATCTTGTTCTTCTAGACTGCAGATTTTCATTAGCCAATCCTCGTGCAGGGGAGGAGGCTTATCAATTATCACATCTTCCTGGTGCGGTATATTGTCACTTAGAAAAAGATTTATCTGGACCCGTTGTAAAACATGGGGGGCGTCATCCATTGCCAAATCTACAATCCCTTTCAGCCTTTTTGGAATCAGCAGGCATATCAAATCAAACAGTGGTTGTTGCATATGATAATGGTGAAGGTGCATTTGCCGCAAGATTATGGTGGTTAATGAAATATCTAGGTCATGAGGAGGTATTTGTGCTAAACGGTGGTTATAAAAATTGGGAACAGTCAGGTTATCCTGTTGATGCCAACATCCCAGAACCAGCAAAAGCAACCTATGAAATCAGACTTCAGCCAGAAAGAATGGCTATCTATGAAGAAGTTAAAGGCATTGTAGAAGAGGGAACACAAAATACGATATTAATTGATTCAAGAGAACCAAAACGATATCTTGGAATCGAGGAACCAATTGATAAAGTGGCTGGGCGAATACCTGGAGCCATTAATAAATTTTGGAATGATGGCTTTGAAAATGGGCAATTTAAGTCACTTTCTGAACAATTATTACGTTTTTCTGAAGTAGGTAAAGATACTTCGGTTATCGTTTACTGCGGATCAGGTGTAACGGCTGCTCCTAATTACTTAGTTTTAGATGAACTGGGCTTTAATAATCTTAAGCTATATGTAGGCAGTTATAGCGATTGGGTATCTTATGAAGATAATAAAATTGAAGGCATCTAAATCTAAATGGAAATGATTATTTTTCTGTTAACTAGTTCCTCATGTTATAATGGAAAAATGTTATTATGAACATATAGGGGGAACTAGAAATGAATGAAAAACAAGCAACCTCACATATTATGCTAGTTGATGGAATGGCTTTACTATTTAGAGCGTTTTACGCAACATCCATTACTGGACATTTTCAAATTAATTCAAAAGGAATACCAACAAATGCTGTTTCGGGCTTCCTTAAACATATGTTAACAGCTGTTTCATCCTTTAATCCTAGTCATCTTGCAGTTTGTTGGGATATGGGAAGTAAGACATTTAGAAGTGAACTCTATACAGAATATAAAGGGAATCGTGGCGAAGCACCTATCGAGTTGATACCCCAATTTGATTTAGTGAAAGAAGTTGTTGCTTCGTTTGATATCCCTAATATTGGACTTGTAGGATACGAGGCAGATGATTGTATTGGTACGGTTGCGAAAGCCTTAAAAGACGATATGAAAGTGTCCATTTTAACTGGAGATCAAGATATACTTCAATTATTAGAAGAGAATATTTCTGTTGTCCTGCTGAAAAAAGGCTTTGGAAATTACCAAGTCCATACACCAGATAGTTTTTATGAAGAAAAAGGTATTACACCTCGTCAAATGATTGATTTGAAAGGGTTAATGGGAGACCCAAGTGACAATTACCCAGGTGTAAAGGGAATTGGTGAAAAAACTGCGTTAAAGCTACTACAGCAGTTTGAAAGTATCGATGGAATTCTTGAAAATTTAAATGACTTATCAAAATCACACCGTACAAAAATAGAGCAAAGCTTAGATATGTTGCATTTAAGTAGAACACTTGCTGAAATTAAATGTGATGTTCCTGTTTCATGCTCTATTTCGGATTCAGAGCTTCGTTACAATAGAAATAAAGTTATTAATATGCTTGATGAAGTTGAGCTTAAAGGAATACATCGATACTTAGCTGATGAAAAAGAATATGCTTAAATGATTGGGGGTTACTCATAAAAGAGTAATCCCCATTTTTTATTTCGTATTCTTCTTTTTAGCAGCGTTTTCTAATTTGCTTTTCGGTTCTTCTGCAAATTCTGCATCTTGGCCGTATCCTTGTGGATTTACCCCAGGTGCTTTAACACCGCGATTTGTGTGATGATTCTTATTTTTACCCATTTTCTCACCTCCAATATTTAGTATGACCTCTTCGAATAATAACAGTCAGTGAACTTCAAAATAGATAAGAGGTGATGAATTTGAATAAAGGTGTTTATATCGCATTGGCAAGTATTGGCTTGGCTCAGGCAGCTAAAATACCGATTCATTATATAAGAAAGAGGGAATGGCGACCAGAGTTATTTTATCAAACTGGGGGTATGCCAAGCTCCCACTCAGCTGGCGTGTCATCCTTGACAACGTATGTGGCCCTCTCAAGAGGCGTTCCCACTGTCGATTTTGCTTTATCCCTTGTTTATGGGTTGATTGTTATGTATGATGCTCAAGGAGTAAGAAGACAAACGGGACATCTCACATTAAAGGTTAACGATTTGGATGAATTAATCGACAAAATCCATGAGGATCGACCAGTTAAATTTGAGGAAAAGTCCCCAGATAAGTTGAAGGAAATGCTAGGGCATGAGCCAGATGAAGTAATTGGTGGAGCGATTTTCGGTGTTTTAACAGGGACATTGGGCTATTGCTTAACAAAAAAAGATAGAAAAATGTCAAAATTTAAAGTAAAATTTAGGAACTGGATGTAAGAAAGAGTGGGAACAAAGAATGGGGAAAATGAGCAACAAATTGGAAGAATTTTTATTAAAAATGAAAGCAAAGGGGTTTCAATTACAAGAGGATGCAATTGGATTTATTTACTTCGGAAAACATTTTACAAATGCTCCAGACGAAGTGATCATTGCAGCCATTGAAATAACCTTAAAAGCACAAAAAAGCTTTGATGGAAGTTTTTATATTTCGCTTTTGGAAACCCTTTCTCATCAAAAAGTAAGTACAAAGGCAGAAGCACTCCAATTTATTAAAGATCAAGAATTAATAGCATTAGGGACTGAGTAATCAGTCCCTAATTGGCTTCTTTTGAGGCCATTTTATTGCGAAATCTAGAGAAGCGCTCAACAGGTAGCTCAGCAAATACCATACCTAAAAAAATAAAAAGACAACCCATGATGGCACTAATCGATAATCGTTCATTCGCCCAATAGTAGCCCGCAATCGCAGCAAAAACTGGTTCCATCGCAAAGATTAAAGCTACTCTCGTAGGAGTCGTATATTTCTGGAAGCTAGTTTGAGCAAAAAAAGCAAGTGCAGTGGCGAAGACTGAAGTGACAATCAACGCTATAATAACACTCTGAGAAGAAATAATACTTAATTTCAACATCTCGTTAAAATCTTCAAAAATGAAAGAACTAATCATAGATAATATGGATACAGTTAATATTTGTATCGTTGTTAAAAGTAAAGTAGGAAATTGTTCACTATATTTGCCTGTGAAAATAATATGCATCGCAAATCCAAAGGCACAAATAAGGACAAAGAAATCTCCTATGTTTAAGGCAGCGATATCCGTCATAGTTAATAGAAATAAACCAACTGTCGCAATGCTAACCCCGATTACTGCAGGGAAACTTGGCTTTTGTTTTAATAGCAAGAACGAAAAGAATGGGACTAGAACCACGCTTAGCCCAGTAATAAAACCTGCTTTAGATGAAGTGGTATAAAGTAAACCAAGTGTTTGGGTGGCATAACCTAGAAATAGCCAAAATCCAAGCAGAAAACCTGAAATTACAATCCTCTTAGATAAAAATTGAAGTTGTTTTCTTTGAAATAGTAACAAACTTAAGAATAAAATAACAAAAGCAATAAAAAATCGGAAACTGTTAAAAGCGAATGGTTCCATTGTTGAAATGGCATTTTGTACTAGTACAAATGTTGTCCCCCAAATAAAGGCAACAATTAATAAGCTAAGATCTGCAAAAGTTGATTTTTTCATTGTGATGAATCGTACTCCTCATTTTTTCTAATTGCCAACCGTGCTAGTTCATCGGCTACTTTATTTTCACTACTTGGAATCCACTTCATGAAAAATAAATCCAACTGTCGTGAAAGCAACAGTGCCTTTTCTAATAGTGGAGCAAATGCTTTATTTTTGGCAAATTCTTTTTCTATGCCACGATTCACAAGCTCTGAATCTGTTCGAAACGAGACAGTCATAAACTTCTTTTCCAAGCATATTTCTAATCCCTTAATTAGTGCATGGTATTCTGCTTCATGATTAGACATTATTCCTAAAGGAATGGAGAATCGTTCGACTGTTCCGTTGGCTTTTATAAAAACTCCAGCTCCACTAGGACCTGGATTGCCAGCAGTTGCTCCATCAATATATACTTCAATCATGCTAATTCCTCCGTAAATTACATACAATAATGATAAGTTTAACATAAATGGATTGTTATGAAAAAAATAAGGCAATATTCAGTGATGGGGTAGAAGAATTCGAAAAAGAGAGGCTGAATGTTATGAAATACAAAATAGAGTGGAGTTATAAAAGGAAAGGGAAATCATCCGTTATTTTTCATTCTGAATGGGTGGATGGAGATGAAGTAATTGAGTTAGGGGAAGAAATAGAAAAATCAGGAAAAGCAGCAGAGTTATTTTTTTATGATGAATTGGGCACTTCTTGGACATTAAAGGATATGAAGAAGCTGACTGTTGAGGTAGAGGAAGAACCACATGATATTACTGTCTATTTTGATGGAGGATATAATGAGGCAATTAATGAAGCGGGATTAGGTACAGTCATCTATTTTAAAGAGGGAAAAAAGAAGTTTCGAGTTCGGTCAAATGAACAATTTTCGAATATCAATTCAAACAATGAAGCGGAATACGCTGCATTTTATTTTGCTGTAAATACACTTGAGGAATTAGGTGTTAAAAATATGGTATGTGAATTCAAGGGTGACTCCCAGGTGGTCCTGAAACAATTAGAAGGTGAATGGCCATGTTACGAGGAAGAATTCAATCGTTGGCTTGATCGAATTGAACAAAAACTAAAAACGATGGGGATTGAGCCAAGATATACATCTATTTTACGCAAGGATAATAAAGAAGCTGATAAACTTGCTACCCAAGCACTTGAAGGAAAGAAAATTCATAGTAAAATGCAAATTATTTAAAGGGTGTGAAAATATTGAAGAAACAGGAAATTTTGGCTAGCTTGGATTCAATCCAAACATACTACTGCCAAGATTGTTTTCTCCATAAGCATTTGAAGCAAGAAAAAGGTAGAAGGCATGCACATCGTTTTTGTATAACCGAATGTACGGTTGGAGAAAAAATAAAAGAGTTTGGTGAAATGTTGATAAAATAAAAAGGCTGGCGGAAAGCCAGCCTTGTGTTTTTTTTGATTAGATATTAAAGCTTTACTACATTAGCAGCTTGAGGTCCACGATTTCCTTCAACGACTTCGAAAGAAACTTCTTGACCTTCTTCTAAAGATTTGAAGCCTTCACCAGTGATTGCTGAGAAGTGAACGAATACGTCGTCTCCTGCTTCAACCTCGATAAATCCAAAGCCTTTTTCATTGTTGAACCATTTTACTTTACCATTTTGCATAACTCTTCCTCCTAAGCCTTTCAAGACACCTTTGGTCAAAAAAGTTAAATATTATCATTTTTACTTTTTAATAGAAAAATAGTATAAATGATGTTTTTAATATACAACGAACTGATATTACAGTCAAGAATTGTTATGGAGTTTTTTGAAAATTTAAATTTCGTTCATTGTTATTTATTTCACTATAGTTTAGGACTGTAATTAGTGCAAAGATATAAATAAAAAGTCTTATACATAACGTTTGTACTCTCACATATTTATTAATAATCTGCGATAAAAGGGTGATTGTATGTATCGGTTTTCGATAGATGGTGAGACTTGGATTTTAAGATTTTCGCCACATATTTTTTTAGAACACGCGGAGCGACAGGAGATAATCAGTCTCCTCATCCAGTTAGGCAAGGATCTATCTCGATTTTCACATGGAAGCGCCTTTTGCTTTTTTACTGAGAAAATGGGTTTATTGGTCTTTGACGTAGAACGGATTCCATCTTTAATCTTAACCATATCTAATGTTGTCATGAATGAAAATTGGTATGTCGAAAAAGAATCGAGAATGAAACCATTTCAAAAATGAGTAAAGCTTCAAAAAAATCCTTTACACAAGCTGCCCTTTAGGTGCAGTTTTTTTTTTGGAGAAATTCATAATAAGTTTGACAAATTACGAATAGATTCATACTATAAATAAAAGTTGGTTTAGGGAAACATTATAAGATGGAGGAAAAACAAATGGATGCAACTAAAAAAATTCGATTAGCAGATGGAAAAAAGGGTCAGTTGATAAAAATAACCAATATTTTGGTGGAGGGTGTTATGAGGCGAAGACTTTTTGACTTAGGCTTTGTACCGGGGGCAATTGTTGAAGTAGTACGAAAAAGTCCTCTAGGAGACCCTATCGCTTTCCAAGTTTGTCAAACCTTGATCGCTTTAAGAAAAGAAGAGAGTCAGAGAATAGTAGGGGAGCTGATGGGTCTTGAGTGAATATTATCGTATCGCGTTAGTAGGAAACCCAAACACTGGAAAAAGTACGTTATTTAATACACTAACAGGCTTGAGACAACATACGGGAAATTGGGCTGGAAAGACTGTTGAATTAAAGGAGGGAACATTTGAGTTTAAAAATAAATCATATAGAATGATTGACCTACCCGGTAGCTATTCCCTTTATTCAAATTCCCTTGATGAAGAGGTGGCAAGGGATTATGTGCTGTTTGAGAAACCAGATGTAACGGTAGTAGTTCTCGATGCAACAGCATTAGAAAGAAATCTAAACCTTGCCTTGCAAGTGCTTGAAATTTCAAAAAATGTTGTTATTTGTTTAAATCTAATAGATGAAGCTGAAAAACGAGGTATGAAAATTTACGAACAAATATTTATGAGGAAATTAGGTGTTCCGGTTGTAAAGATTTCTGCGAGGAATAAAACAGGAATACCTGCATTACTCGACACGATTGATCGTTTAATAGATGGAGTTATTGCATGTAACCCTAATACCATTAAATATGATGCAGAAACCGAAGCAAATATTAATTACCTAGAAACGAAGTTAATCGCTATATTTGGAGATCGTTTACCTACTAGATGGCTTGCCATTCGAATGTTAGATGGAGATCAGAGCCTTATAAAAGCCATAGAAGATAATTACTTTGGGGAGGAGGTACATTAAAGATGGATATCAAATTGAATCAACAACAAATTGAGTTTAAAAGCCTAATAGATGAAGCTACTAAAATGAGAACAGAAAATTTTAGAGATCGAATTGTTGAAAATTTATTTAAAGAAAGTAACCAATTAATGAAATCAGGAGTTCACTATTCCAAATCTAAACAAGATCAGGTAACGGAAAAGCTTGATTCTATTTTGACATCTCCAATAATTGGCTTTCCCATCATGTTAGCCATGTTAGCCATTGTTTTTTATATCACAATTGCTGGGGCTAATGTACCCTCTGGCATGATTGCCGAATTTTTTGTTTGGGTGGAAGGGTATTTGACAATGATGTTTCAATATTTACATGCACCTGGTTGGTTGCATGGCATACTTGTCCTAGGTTTATTCAGAGGTACAACTTGGGTAATAGCCGTTATGCTACCTCCAATGGCCATATTTTTCCCGACGTTTGCCTTGCTTGAAAACTATGGTTATTTACCCCGTGTTGCATTTAATTTAGACCGACTTTTTAAGAGTGTTGGAGCCCATGGAAAACAATCTCTTACGATGGCGATGGGTTTCGGATGTAATGCTGCGGCAATCATGTCAACTCGAATCATTGAATCTCCTAGAGAAAGAATGCTGGCTATTTTAACAAATAACTTCGTACCCTGTAATGGGCGTTGGGGGACATTAATCGTTTTAGCATCACTTTTCATGGCAGCGGGATTAACAGGTGGAATGAAATCACTTGTAACAACAGGGGTAATTGTTGGTATCGTAGTATTTGGAATTATTGTGACTTTTGTTGTATCGTGGGCGCTATCTAAAACGTTGTTAAAGGGAGTACCTACTCACTATACATTAGAGCTACCACCTTACCGGAAACCGAAAATTTTTGATACGGTAATAAGAGAATCATTAACAAAATCTATCGCAGTACTTTATCGTGCCATTAAAGTCGCAGCACCAGCAGCCATTCTAACATGGGTCTTGGCAAACATTACGATTGGTGATACCAGTATTCTGTTACACGTTGTACATTTCCTAGACCCACTTGGTCAAGCGATAGGTTTAGATGGGTATATTCTTATGGCCTTTATAATAGGGCTTCCAGCAAATGAAATCGTTTTACCTGTTTTATTAATGGGCTATTTATCCACAGGGGCACTGATTGATGTTGAAGGAATAAGTGATTTGAAACAGATCTTTTTGAATCACGATTGGACTTGGTTAACCGCACTAAATATGATGTTATTTTCCCTACTACACTATCCGTGTGGTACTACTTTACTAAACATTTATAAGGAAACGAAAAGTCCTAAATGGACATTTTTAGCCTTTTTAATACCAACAGTAATTGCTTTTTTTGTTACTTTTGTAATAACGTATTTGGTAAGAACGTTACATTTAATCTAAAAATTAATGGGGGCTACTAACTGATGATTAAAAAGGATGGCCATATTCATAGTCCATTTTGTCCGCATGGTACAAAAGATAAAATGGTAAATTATGTTGAAGAGGCTATAAAACTAGGATTTGATGAAATATCTTTTACAGAGCATGCCCCTTTGCCAAATGGATTTGTCGACACAACTCCAACAGAAGATAGTGCGATGAGGATGGTTGAACTTAAAGAATATTTAATTGAAGTAGAGAAGTTGAAAATAGATTACAAGAAGAAAATAAAGGTTAATGTTGGTTTAGAAATTGATTTTATAGAAGGCTTCGAAGAGGAAACAAAGTGCTTCTTGAATGAATATGGTCCTAAATTAGACGATTCCATTTTGTCTGTCCATTTTTTAAAGAATGGCTCTCGATATGATTGTGTGGACTATAGTCCAGATTTATTTAATCAAATGATTAGCGATTACGGTTCGATAGACCAAATTTACAAGAAATACTTTGAAACCTTAAAGCTTTCTATACAAGCCAATTTAGGAAATTACAAACCTAAACGAATCGGCCATATGACACTAATAAAAAAATTCCATAAGAAATTCCCTTCAAATCAAAGCTTTGAAAAGGAAATATTCGACCTGTTAACTCTCGTGAAAGAAAAGGAGTATGAGCTGGATTATAATGGTGCAGGTACAGCCAAGCCTTTATGTAGGGAAACTTATCCTCCTGAATGGGTTATTAAGCAAGCCAAAAAACTTCAAATACCACTTGTATATGGATCTGATGCCCATCAAGTCAAAGAATTAAATCAGGGGAGAGATTCAATTTGTATACCATAAATAACTCCGTTCGGCTAAGTAACTTTAGATAGAAATAACCAATAAAAAGACTTGTCTTAAATAAGGCAAGTCTTTTTATTTTTTTATTGACCGAATACAAATTCCAATGTAAACTACATATATCTTTAATACTCTAATATATTAGCGTGATAAAGCGAAAGAGAATTGGTAAGAGGTGAATTTCCATTAGTCGATTATTTATGTTTGAAAAACCATTAGGAATGAGAGATACTCTACCGCAATTATATGAAACAAAAAGTCAAATCCGAAATTCAATTGGTGATGTGATGAAAAGCTGGGGATTCCAATTTATCGAAACGCCAACGTTGGAATATTATGAAACGATTGGTGCTGCTTCAGCTATCCTTAATCAGCAATTATTTAAATTATTAGACCCACAAGGGCATACACTCGTTTTACGACCAGATATGACAGCACCAATAGCTCGTGTAGCGGCTTCCAAAATATTTAATGAAAATTATCCTTTAAGACTGGCGTATTCAGAAAATGTTTATCGTGCCCAGCAAAGGGAAGGCGGTAGACCTGCTGAATTCGAACAAATTGGTGTAGAACTTATTGGGGATGAGACAGTTAGTGCCGATGGTGAGATTATTGCCCTAATGATTACTGCATTAAAGGAAGTTGGTTTAGAAGATTTCCAAATCTCAATTGGCCATATTGGATTTTTGAAAGAATTATTTCTTCAAATTTTAGGGACTGAAGAACGAGCTAAAACCTTAATAAAATTCTTATATGAAAAGAATTATGTTGGCTACCGTGAGCATGTCAATTCATTATCCCTCTCTACCATTGATAAACAACGATTATTAGACTTCCTAAATCTACGTGGAAGTACAGAAGTAATCAATCAAGCTATAGATTTAGTGGAATACGATCAAGGGAAGGATTCTGTACTTCAATTGAAAAAGTTGTGGGATACCATGGATGATTATGGAAATCAGGAAAAATTGAAATTTGATTTAACCCTTGTCAGCCATATGAACTATTACACAGGGATTTTATTTGAAGTTTATGCGAAGCAGGTTGGGTTCCCTATTGGAAATGGAGGAAGATATGATGGACTGTTTCAAAAGTTCGGCAAAAATACAAGTGCAACAGGATTTGCTCTTCGTTTAGATCGATTGGTGGAGGCGTTAGGTCCATTACCTGAAATTACTCCATCGGAATGTATACTATTTTCTGAAGAAAGGCGTAGTGAAGCTTTTCAAATCGCAAAAATGAAAAGAGCGGAAGGATTAAAAGTAGTCCTTCAGGATATAAACGGTGTTAATCATATTGATGCCTGTACAGATCAATACGAGGAAATCACCTTCCTAATAGGCAAAGCAGGAGGGAGAGTATCAACATGAACCCATTCTTAACCATTGCTATGCCGAAGGGGAGAATATTTGAAGAGGCAGTAGAACTTTTAAGGCTAGCTGGCTATAATCTCCCACCTGAATTTAAAGATTCAAGAAGATTAATTATTGAAGTTGAAGTCGAGAACTTCCGATTTATTTTGGCAAAACCAATGGACGTACCTACCTATGTTGAGCATGGTGTAGCTGATTTAGGAATAGCAGGAAAAGATGTAATGATTGAGGAAGAAAGAGATGTTTATGAGCTGTTAGATTTAAAAATAAGCCACTGTTATTTAGCGGTAGCAGGTCTCCCTAATACAAAAATGAACAATGTGGCACCGAAAGTGGCAACAAAATACCCAAATGCCGCAGCTGCGTATTTCCGCGAACAAGGTGAGCAAGTAGAGGTTATTAAATTAAATGGGTCGATAGAACTTGCTCCAATTATTGGCTTATCTGACCGGATAGTGGATATTGTATCCTCTGGAAGAACGCTTAAGGAAAATGGGCTAGTAGAATACGAGAGAATTGCCGATATTACCTCTCGTTTAATTGTTAACCCTGTAAGCTATCGAATGCAGGATAAACGAATAAACGATTTAGTAGATAGATTGAATCACGTGATAAATTCTGAAAGCATTAATTCGTAAAATGCTGACAAAAGGGTGGTATAAGTGAAAATTAAACGAGTGAGTGAATCGGTCTCTATTAAACGTTCTATTGAGAGTGGAACACAAGAGCAGTTATTGCAAGTAAAAGCTATCATTGAGGAAGTCAGAATACGAGGAGATGAAGCAGTTAGGGAATTTACTGAAAAATATGATGATAGCTATCTCGAACTCTTTTCCGTTACACAAACGGAATTTGACGAAGCATTTGAAGTAATTGAGGAAAATATGGTGGATGTAATAAAGGAAGCTGCAGAAAATATTCACTCTTACCACATGAAACAGCTTCGCCCTTCATGGATGACAACTGAAGAAAATGGGACTATTCTAGGACAAAAAATAACTCCTCTTGATTCAGTCGGTGTCTATGTACCAGGAGGGACAGCGGCCTATCCTTCATCAGTACTAATGAATGTTATACCTGCGAAGGTGGCAGGAGTTGAGCGAATAGTAATGGTTTCACCACCAGGGGAAAATGGGAAAATACCACCGGCAGTACTAGTTGCTGCAAAAGTAGCGGGAGTTAAAGAGATATATAAAATTGGTGGAGCCCAAGCAATTGCTGCCCTTGCATATGGAACTGAACAGGTTCGACCAGTAGATAAGGTTGTTGGCCCAGGAAATATCTATGTTGCTTTAGCAAAGAAGGAAGTATTTGGTGATATCGATATCGATATGATTGCTGGTCCAAGTGAAATAGTTATTCTTGCTGACCAAACAGCTCGACCAAACGAGGTGGCAGCCGATTTATTATCACAAGCAGAGCATGATGAAAGAGCTTCTAGTGTGTTAGTTACTCCTTCGCAAGAATTAGCAGAAGCGGTAGCCGAGGAAGTGAAAAGACAATTAATTGAACTACCTCGAAAAAAAATTGCTGAAAAATCTATTCAAGATTATGGCGTCATTTATGTGACAGAATCTATGGATGAAGCGATTTCAATCGTAAACGAGTTAGCCCCAGAGCATTTAGAGATTTTAACAGAAAATCCAATGGAGTATCTTGGGCAAATAAAGCATGCAGGAGCCATTTTTTTAGGTAGATTCAGTAGTGAACCAGTGGGGGATTATTTTGCAGGAACAAACCATGTGTTGCCGACTAATGGAACTGCACGATTTTCCAGTCCATTAAATGTAGAAGATTTCCAAAAAAAATCTAGTGTTATTTACTATAGTGAAAAAGCACTGAATCAAAATGTACATAAAATAGCAGCTTTCGCCCGTTTGGAAGGGCTGGAAGCACATGCTAGAGCCGTTGAGGAAAGATTTAAATAGTCAATCAAATACTAGTTAATGGAATAGGTTCGGAGGTAATGAAATGTCTAGAGTTTCTAGTTTTAAAAGACAAACAAATGAAACAAATATTGAACTGACTTTGAATATTGATGGTGAAGGTCAAGCTAACATAAAAACCGGCGTACCTTTTCTCAATCATATGTTAGATTTGTTTGCTAAGCATGGACAGTTTGATTTAACGGTCGATGCATCCGGAGATACCGATGTGGATGATCATCATACAACAGAGGATATTGGTATTTGTTTAGGTCAAGTATTGCGTGAAGCGCTAGGTGATAAAAAGGGAATCAAACGCTATGGAAATGCCTTTGTCCCCATGGACGAAACATTAGCCCAGGTGGTAGTAGATTTAAGTAATCGTCCTCACTTTGAAATGCGTGCCCAATTTCCAAGTCAAAAGGTTGGGACATTTGATACAGAATTAATTCATGAATTCATGTGGAAACTGGCGCTTGAAGCTAAAATGAATCTGCATATCATTGTTCATTACGGTCAAAACACCCACCATATCATTGAAGCTATATTTAAAGCATTATCTAGAGCGCTTGATGAGGCAACAACAATTGACCCAAGAATAAAAGGAGTTCCCTCAACGAAAGGAATGTTATAAATGATAGGCATCATTGATTATGGAATGGGGAACTTGTTTAGTGTAAGTAAAGCACTTGAAAGATTAAATGTTCCATACTTTATTTCAGATAAAAGCGAAAAACTAATGAATGCAAATGGTCTTATACTCCCTGGAGTAGGTTCTTTTAGAGACGCGATGCTTCGACTAAATGAATCTGGTCTTTCAGAGTTAATTAAACGATTTGCCGAAACAAACAAACCGTTATTAGGAATCTGTTTAGGTATGCAGCTACTATTTGAAGAAAGTGAAGAAAATGGGTTTACAAGGGGATTAGGTTTATTATCAGGGCAAGTTGTACGGTTTTCAGGAAAATCAAATGATGGAATAAACTATAAAGTACCTCATATGGGGTGGAATAAACTTACCTACAAACGTTCTTCAAGCATATTAAATAAAATAAGTGAAAGCCATGTCTATTTTGTTCACTCCTATTATGTCAAAACGGATGATAAGGATATTCTAATTGCTAGTAGCGATTATCATATAGAAGTACCTGCTGTAGTTGGAAACCAAAATATATTAGGTATGCAATTCCATCCAGAAAAAAGTAGTAAACTTGGTATGCAGCTCTTTAAAAATTTTGTCGATTTGGTAGAGGAAAGGATGAAGCTGTCTTGAATTTTTCTATATATCCCGCGATAGATATGAGAAACGGTAAATGCGTCCGTCTTCTACAAGGTGATTACGATAAAGAAACGGTATATAGTGATTCACCATTTGATATGGCCAAACAGTTTGCCGAATCAGGAGCTAAATGGATTCATATGGTTGATTTAGATGGGGCTAAGGGTGGGAAAAGAATAAACGATTCATTTGTTATTCAGGTTGCCAAGGAACTGGATATTAACGTTCAAATAGGTGGAGGCATTCGCAGTGAATCGGACGTTATTCACTACTTAGAGCATGGTATTAAACGTGTCATTATCGGAAGTATGGCGGTGGAGAAACCAAGTTTTGCCATAGAGATGATAAAAAAATATGGAAAACACATAGCAGTAGGAATTGATGCAAAAGATGGGTATGTTGCGACACACGGTTGGCTGAATACATCTGAAGTAAAAGCTGTAGATTTAGGAAAAAGATTTGCTTACGCAGGAGTAGACTCGCTTATTTTTACGGATATTGCAAAAGATGGAATGCTATCAGGTCCCAATTTAGAAGCGTTAGCAGAAATGGCAAAGGAAACCGGGAAACAGGTTATTGCATCTGGCGGTGTTAGTCATTTAGCAGACTTATTTGCCTTAAAGGCTTTAAGTGATCAGGGAGTAACCGGAGTGATTGTTGGTAAAGCCCTATATGAAAGGAAATTCACTTTAGAAGAAGCCTTGAAAGAGGTGAAAAGTTAGTATGCTTACCAAACGGATCATTCCTTGCCTGGATGTAAAAGAAGGTCGTGTCGTTAAAGGAATACAATTTCTAGAGCTACGAGATGCAGGTGACCCTGTTGAGTTGGCAAAGTTTTATGATGAACAAGGGGCAGATGAGCTTGTATTTCTAGATATTTCGGCTTCACATGAAGGTCGAAAAACGATGGTAGATGTAATAATGGCGGTAGCTTCGGAGCTAGCGATTCCTTTTACGGTCGGTGGGGGTATTAACACTTTAGAAGATATGAAGAGATTACTAAGAGCTGGGGCAGATAAAGTTTCTCTGAATACTGCAGCAGTAAGTAATCCAGACTTGATCACTGAAGGGGCAAGCTTTTTTGGTTCTCAATGTATTGTGGTAGCGATTGATGCAAAATATGATGCAGAAATGGGCTCTTGGCGAGTTTATACACACGGCGGTCGAAATCCAACAAATTGGAAAGTTGTAGATTGGGCTATGGAAGCAGTGAATCTTGGAGCTGGTGAAATTTTATTAACAAGTATGGATCGAGACGGTGAAAAGGAAGGCTTTGATGAAGAGTTAACTAGGGCCGTAAGTGAAGCGGTGTCGGTACCTGTCATAGCATCAGGCGGAGCAGGAAATGTTGAACATTTCCAAAGTATCTTTGAAGTTGGAAAAGCAGATGCAGCTTTAGCAGCTTCCATTTTTCACTATAAAGAAACCTCAGTTGAAGAAGTAAAATCGTTTTTAAGAAAGGTAGGGGTGGAGGTCAGATGAATATAGAAAGTCTAAAATTTGATGAAAAAGGTCTAATTCCAGCAATTGTCCAAGATGCCTTTTCAAAAGAAGTACTCACATTAGCTTATATGAATATAGATTCGATAAAAAAGTCTATCGAAACAAAAGAAACTTGGTTTTACAGTCGATCTAGAAAGGAGCTTTGGCATAAAGGGGCTACAAGTGGAAATACACAGACTATTCATGATATTAAATTCGATTGTGATCAGGATGCATTAGTAATCTTAGTAGAAACAGCCGGTCCTGCATGTCATAACGGGACCATTAGTTGCTTTAACGAAAGCTTTTTTGATAGAAATCTAGAAACCCTCCAAAACAACTTGAAAGATTTTCAAATTCTATCGGAACTTGAACAGATTATTAAAAAACGTGAAACTGAAAGACCTGATGGAGCCTATACAACCTACTTATTCGAAAAAGGTGTAGACAAAATATTAAAAAAAGTGGGGGAAGAAGCCTCTGAGGTAATTATTGCTGCAAAGAACCGCGATAAAGAGGAATTAAAATGGGAAGCGGCCGATTTAATTTATCATCTACTTGTTTTGTTACAAGAACAAAAACTTCCTTTTAGTGATGTGCTAAAGGTTTTAAATAAAAGAAAAGATGGCAAAATAGACCCGAACTAAACTCCTTATTTTATACAAAGGAGTTTTTTCTTCTTTACGAACGAGCAAGACAAGCCTAAAATGAAGATGAATCCTAAAAGAAATGAAGGCGATTCATTTGAAATTAATAATAGCGGAAAAACCTGATCAAGGTTCCACACTTGCATCCGTGTTTAAATCAAAAAAGCAAACTGGTTATATTGAAATTTCACCCAATGAGATTTTCCCAAACGGTGCCTTTGTAACTTGGGCTATTGGCCATTTATGTGAATTGGCAGCACCAGAGAAATATAATGAATCCTATAAAAAATGGTCATTACAAACATTGCCAATATCTCCTGAACAATATCAGTATGAAGTAGTAAAAAATAAGCAGAAGCAATTTGATGTCATTAATAAACTTGTCCATCATCCTTCCGTAACAGAAATCATCCATGCAGGTGATGCTGGGAGGGAAGGAGAATTGATTGTCCGAAATATCCTTAGACTAACTAAATCACAAAAACCAATGAAAAGACTTTGGATTTCTTCCCTAACAGCCAATTCCATTAAAGAAGGTTTTACAAATCTATTAACAGAACAAGAAACTAGAAATCTTTATTTTGAAGCATATACTAGGGCATGTTCAGATTGGCTTGTTGGTATGAATGCTTCGCGTCTTTATAGCTTGCTTTTACAACAAAAAGGCTTTTCAGATGTGTTTAGTGTCGGAAGAGTTCAAACTCCTACACTTGCATTAATTGTAAAACGGGAACTAGAAATAGAACAATTCGTATCTGATCCATTTTGGGAAGTAGAAGCGAATTTTATTGCAGGGAAAAATAAGTACGTAGGAAAATGGGAAAAAGACGGTAATTCGAGAATCGAATCAAAAGAAATGGCTGAAAAAATTGCAGCCTTTTGTGAAAAGAAAAATTCCGTTATTTCTGATGTTCAAGCTGAAAAAAAGGAGTATTTGCCACCTTATTTATATAATCTCTCAGCACTTCAAACGGAGGCAAATAAACGTTTTAAAATGTCACCGAAAAATACTCTAGATACCCTTCAAAAACTATACCAAAAGGGAAATATCTCCTATCCTCGTTCCGATTCTAGATTTGTGACACCTGAGGAAGCCAAAACATTCCCGTCTATTTTACAAAAATTTAGCAGACTAGAAGACTATGCGGAATACTTTCCACTTCCGATTCAATCCATACAAGGTAATAGTCGTTATGTAAATGAGAAAAAAGTTACAGATCACTATGCCATCATTCCGACTGAACAAATTCCGAATATAGCTAAACTTCAAACGGAAGAAAAACAGTTATATGATTTAATTGTCCGGAGCTTAATAGCTGCACATTATGATAAATCAATATCTGAATATACTACTGTTACAACATTAGTTGATGGAAGAGCCACTTTTATTTCAAAAGGAAAAGTTCAGCTACAAGAAGGTTGGAAAAAGGTTATAGTTTCGAAGGATTCAGAAAAAGAGACAGTACTTCCACATCTTCAAATCGGAGAAGAGGGCCGTGTCGATAAAGTTAAAGTAAAGGAAAGCAAAACACAACCTCCAAAACGGTACACTGAAGGCCAATTAATTAGTGTGATGAAAACCGCGGGTAAGCACTTAGAAGATAAAGAACTGGAAAAGGTGTTAACAAAGACTGAAGGATTGGGTACTGAAGCCACTCGCGCAGGAATTATTACGATGTTGAAGGACCGAAACTATATCCAAGTTCAAAAAAATCTAGTATACGCAACCGCTAAAGCGAAGATTCTGATAACAGCTGTTGGTAATCAAATTTTAGCTTCACCAGAGATGACTGCTAAGTGGGAACAAAGACTTCGTGACATTTCGGAAGGAGCCGCATCCCCATCGCAATTTATGGAACAAACGAAGAAAATGGTGCTGCATTTAATAGATAATTCCCAGCAAGATTCTCTATCCTGGGAGTTCACGACTGATATACAAAATGAATTTGAACCAAGAAAGTTCAAAGGCAGTAAAGGTTCAACCAAACTCGGTAATTGTAAAAAATGTGATGGTTCAGTAGTGGATAAAGGAAGCTTTTATGGCTGTACAAATTATAAGGCGAAAAATTGTTCCTTTACGATTTCCAAAAAAATTCTTGATAAAACAATCACTCAAAAGCATGTAAAGTCATTACTCAATACGGGGATGACAGAAATGATTGAAGGCTTTAAAGGGAAGGATAAAACCTTTAATGCCATGTTATCTTGGGATAGTGGGCAGCAACGGATACTGTTTGCATTCAGCCCACAAGTACCGCAAACGTAATCAAATTATAAACGTGAGAGACCAATTTCCTTGTCTCACCTTTCCAACTATAGTAAAATTTATTCTGATTGAGTGTACAGGGGGTCCGTTAATGCCAACACCTAGTATGGAAGATTATATTGAACAAATCTATATATTGATTGAAGAAAAAGGGTATGCTCGTGTGTCAGATATAGCTGAAGCACTATCCGTACATCCCTCCTCTGTAACGAAGATGGTCCAGAAGTTAGACAAGGATGAATATCTGGTTTATGAAAAATACCGAGGGTTAGTTTTAACACCTAAAGGCAAAAAAATAGGAAAAAGATTAGTTTTTCGTCATGATTTATTAGAACAATTCATGCAGATTATCGGTGTAAAGCAAGAAAATATTTATAATGATGTAGAAGGTATAGAACATCATTTAAGCTGGGATGCCATTGACCGAATAGGCGATTTAATTCAATTTTTCGAGGAAGATTCCAATCGAGTAGAAGTTTTACGTCAAATTCAAAAGAATACTGAAGAATAAAAAAGGGATCTGACAATAAGTCAGATCCTTCTTTAGTAAATAGGGGGGAATTCGTCAAAAGACACTTCTGATGTAGGGGATAAGTACATTTCACCATTTACATCTGTATCTAATTCCACCCCATCAATTAATCCGTTTTCAACATCATGAATAGCTTTTCGATAGGAAATAATTCTACCTGCTGAGGTTTGAAAGCTAATAATATCTCCAAAGTGGTTACGATGTAAGGCAACTATATTTTCCATAGAAAACTCACTTTCTTCTTTTTTATATAGTTTTTGCCTTTTTCCACGATATATAATCAATTTAGGCAATTTTTTATGGAAGGAGAATGTTACATGTCTACTTTTAATTGGGTAAATGAAGCAGAAAAGCAATGGAATGACAGGTCAAAGTTTTGGAATAAAAACAGTAAAGAAATGTGGGAAGTAGGAAGTCGTAAAGGAATTATTCCTTTCTTTCTGAAACATGTGACGACAGCTAAATCAGTTTGTGATCTAGGCTGTGGGGATGGTTATGGTTCCTATAAATTAGCACAATCAGGATATCATGTTTTAGGGATTGATCTTTCAGAAGAAATGATAGAGAAGGCTAAATCACAACGGGACTCTGAAAATCTTCAATTTGAAAAAGGGGATATTTCTAAACTTAATATCGAAAAATCGACTTTTGATGCTGTGATGGCCATTAATTCTCTAGAGTGGACTGAAAGCCCTCTTGAAGTATTGAACGAAATGAAACGTATTGTTAAACCGGATGGTTATGCTTGCGTTGGAATATTAGGGCCAACAGCCATGCCAAGAACAAATAGCTATCGTAGATTATATAGTGAAGAAGTAATTTGCAATACGATGATGCCTTGGGAATTCGAGCAGCTTGCGAAGGAAAACGGCTGGGAAAAACTTGATGAATTACCCGTTTATAAACGAGGGGCAGATGCAATTAATTTACATAACCTTTCAACTGATCTTAAGCAAGCGCTATCCTTTATGTGGGTGTTCATGTTAAAACGAACGTTTGACGAATAAAGATGCCCCCATTAAATCATAAATGGTTGTCTTTTGGAGTGCAAAATGATAAAAACCAGTATAAATAATGGAGTAAAAAGCATGGTGATTAGCAATTTAATCATCATGCTTTTGTGTTTCTTATTATCCGTGGTATTTAAAAATCGTAATATTTGGAATTACGCTATCAGTTTAAGAAAGGCAATCAGATCAACACCCTTCTGATAAATAGACGGAAAATTTCCGCTTATTTAATCAAAAGCATTGAAAATGGCCTAAATAGACGGAGATATTCCACCTATATGCAGTAAAAACATGAAAACAGAGGATTTTGCTTGGCATAAGCGGAAAAACTTCGCTTATTTAGCCCGAAACGTGCTCCATTCTGATTATAACCGGAAAAACTCCGTTTATTTTACTTTCGCTGGTTACTTAATTAAGGACAAGGCTTCTTTCTCTCTGGTGCATCTATTTTTATGTTTGAAAATATGCCATTCCTATCAAATTTAACGAAGTATTAACAACTGTTACGTATCCTTTAGTCCCACTCAAATGGAGTTTGTTGATAGACATAGTAATTTAACCAATTGGAAAATAATAAATGGGCATGTGAACGCCAACGATTATTTGGCTTAAGTTGTGGATCATTATTAGGATAATAGTTTAATGGTACATGAACATCAATGCCTTTAGCTAGGTCCCTTTCATATTCTTGGGCAAGAGTATTCGTTTCATATTCTAAATGGCCAGTAATCATCAGCATTTTTCCATTCGTTGAAGTAATTAATAGTGGTCCAGCCTCTTCAGAGGAAGCTAGTAGTTTCAGATTCGGATGGTTTGAAATTTTTTCAACTGGAACGTCTGTATAGCGGGAAACTGGTGCATAAAAAGTATCATCAAAACCACGCAAAATGGGCTCAGTCCACTCATGCACATTATGAGAATATACCCCCGAACTTTTTTTGGAAAGCTCATATTTATTTATATCAAAATGATAGTAAAGAGCTGCTTGGGCACCCCAACAGATATGTAAGGTGGATGTGACATTATCTTTCGACCACTCCATAATTTCGATTAATTCTTGCCAATATTCAACCTCATTGAAGTGGAGATGTTCTATAGGAGCACCTGTGATAATTAATCCATCAAACCTCTTTGATTTTATGTCAGAAAATTGTTGATAGAATAATTCTAGATGAGTAGAGCTTGTATTTTTAGAAATATAAGAACTAGTTCTTAAAAAAGTAACATTAACTTGGAGAGGCGTATTTCCTAATAGTCTTAATAGTTGCACCTCAGTCTTTTCTTTTTCAGGCATTAAATTTAGAATAATAATATTTAATGGTCGAATATCTTGGCTATTTGCACGTTCTACGTCCATGATAAATATATTTTCTGATTCGAGAATCGTACGGGCAGGGAGTAACTTAGGGATGTTAATGGGCATATTATCTCCTCCTTTTCAAAAACTAAATGTTCAATTTTTTCAATTATATTCGATAATTCGAAACAATACATTAGGAATTCATAAATAGGGTGAAAATTACTCCCAAACCGATTGTGAAAGATGATACAATAGAAACGGTTGTACTAAATAGAAGAATGGTAGGGGATAAAATGGAGAAAACAAAGTATAAATCGGATATTGAAATCGCTCAGGAATCGACAATGAAACCTATTTTTGAAATCGCTTCCAAACTTGGCTTAAGCGAGGACGATCTTGAACTTTATGGTAAATACAAGGCGAAACTTTCTTCAGACGCACTTAAGAAAATTGCAACAAAACAAAGTGGTAAAGTAATTCTTGTTACGGCCATTAATCCAACTGCAGCTGGTGAAGGAAAATCTACTGTAACTGTTGGATTAGGTGATGCTTTTAACCGAATCGGGAAAAAAGCAATGATTGCGATGAGAGAACCATCTTTAGGCCCGACAATGGGAATAAAAGGCGGGGCAACTGGAGGAGGATACGCACAAGTTCTTCCTATGGAAGATATAAACCTTCATTTTACGGGGGATCTTCATGCCATTACCACAGCAAATAACGCGCTTGCAGCTTTTATTGACAACCATTTACAACAAGGAAATGAATTGCAAATTGATCAACGCCGAATTGTATGGAAACGTGCTTTAGACTTAAATGACCGTGCACTTAGGAAGGTAATCATTGGCTTAGGTGGTCCTGCACAAGGTGTTCCACGTGAAGATGGCTTTGATATTACCGTAGCATCGGAAATCATGGCAGTTTTATGTTTATCGACAGACTTACAAGACTTAAAAAATAGATTAGCGAGAATGGTTGTTGCTTATAACTATCAAAAGCAACCCGTTACAGTTGGGGATTTAAAGGTGGAAGGTGCTCTTACTTTACTTTTAAAGGATGCAGTAAAACCAAATCTTGTTCAAACAATTGAAGGTACACCTGCTCTAATTCATGGTGGTCCATTTGCCAATATCGCTCATGGGTGCAATAGTGCAATTGCTACCTTAACTGCCTCAAAACTAGCCGATTATGTTGTAACAGAGGCAGGATTTGGAGCTGATTTAGGAGCTGAAAAATTCTTACATATTAAAACAAGAAGTGCAGGATTCAAACCAGAAGCGGTTGTCATCGTTGCAACCATTCGTGCTCTTAAAATGCATGGCGGAATGCTGAAAACCGAGCTTGTAAATGAGAATGTTCAAGCTTTAATGGCTGGTTTCACTAATCTTAAAAAGCACATTGAAACAGTTCAAAGCTTTGGTTTACCAGCTGTTGTGGCAATTAACAAATTTGTTACCGATTCCGATGCAGAAGTGAAGGCACTTCTAGATTGGTGTTCGGAACAAAATATATCTGTAGCTCTAACAGAAGTATGGGAAAAAGGCGGAGAAGGCGGAATTCCACTTGCTGAGAAGGTTATAGAAGCCATTGAGAATCAAGATAATAAATTTGCACCATTATATGATTTGTCCGATTCGATAGCAGATAAAGTAAGAACTATTGTTCAAAAGGTTTATGGTGGTAAAGATGTTGAATTTTCATCAAAGGCTAAAAAGCAGTTAAAAGATTTTGATAGCTATGGTTGGTCTCATTTACCTGTATGTATGGCTAAAACTCAATATTCTCTTTCAGATGATCCAAGTAAGTTAGGAAGACCAACGGATTTTACTATTACCATTCGTGAGTTTAAGCCATCTATTGGTGCAGGGTTTATTGTTGCATTAACTGGGGATGTCATGACGATGCCAGGACTTCCGAAAAAGCCAGCTGCTTTGAACATGAATGTTGATGAAAAAGGAAATGCTGTTGGACTTTTCTAGACTATTGATTTACATTTTGAATGTAGCTTAATAGTAAGGAAGTGAACAGTTTGTTTGATCCGACCGCCTATGATAACATGAAAGTAGTCATTGATGGCTATTTTTATGATATGGATTTAGAAGGTAAGATAAGTATTATTGATCGAAATGATATCGTTAATCTTTCGAAGCTTTCACGAGAATATACGATTCAATTTCAATTAAGGGACACTCGCAAGGAATATCTTGCTACTTTATGTTTAAAGGCAGATCTTGAAAATTTAGCTGCGGAGCTCTTAAATTTAAAGTCGGTACCAAATAGAATCGGCAGCTTGGTTGAACTAGAATTTGTCGTCTATCACCCAAATGAACCAATCTATTTTAATAAGATTCATGATCAATTCAAGCAAATTTGGGGTGAAAAACGGACTATTCAGCAACAGGTACATTTTAATCCCTTCTCTAACAGTCATGCGATTGAAAATCGAGTTACGATTAATTTTAATCGAATCATCATTGAGGAGCAGATAGATGATTTGTTAGTTATCGGTAACTATATGATCGAAACATTAACCTGGTTAGAAAACGAAATTTACTAAAATCAAGCAGATCAAAGGTTAGTTCCTTTGGTCTGTTTTTATTGCTTTATATTATTCTATAATTCATAATATTAACTATATAAATAATAAATGAATATTATCCTATTGTTTAACTTAAAAGGGGGTTTCTAGTTGAAAAAAATAGCTTGGGTTACAGACAGCACAGCCTTCATAGACGAGGAACTTCATAGCCACCCAGATGTCTATGTCATTCCATTAACAATTGTTCTAGACGGCCAAGAATATCTAGACGGTATTGACTTAACACCACATGAGCTTTATTTACGCTTAAAAACTCTAACCAATCCTCCAAAAACGTCACAACCTGCCGTAGGAGAATTCGTTACTCTTTATGAGGATTTAGCGAAAAAGTATGACATGATTGTTTCAGTTTTATTATCCTCAAAATTAAGTGGAACTGTTTCTTCCAGCCAGCAGGCAGCTCAATTAGTAGATATACCGGTTGTAACAATTGATTCGAAAATTTTAACATATCCATTGTCTGCCCTAGTTAAAATGGGGTTACGTGAACTACAAGCAGATGGTGATGTTGAAAGCGTTATCAAATACTTGGAGGCGCAAACCGATAAAACGGAAACCTATGTTTTAATCGGAAGTTTGGAACAGTTACATCGTAGTGGTCGTATGAATGGAGTCCAATTTTTTCTCGGTAGTATGTTAAATGTTAAACCAATCATTTGTATAAAAGATGGAAAGCTTGAGACGAAGGAAAAGACAAGAAGCGAAAAGAAAGCGAAAGAGAAAATCACCGAATTATTAAGAAGTTCCAATGCGAAGTCTCCAATAAAAGAAGCTTATATTTTATATGGGTTAAATCCGGAAGAAGCGTTAAGATGGAAAAAAGACTTAGAGCAGAGCTTCCCCGAAATTGACTTTTTAACTTGTCCCCTTTGTGCCACTATCGGAGTACATGCTGGTGAAAATACTTTAGGAATCAGTTGGTATAACAACTAAAAAGTGCCCTTTGAGGTGCTTTTTTTATGTTTTGCCAACACATCCTATCAGATTGCAAAACATTTTCTTGCGCTTATGTTAAAATAAGGTTGGTTGAAGGTGAGGGATTTAATTGATAAATACATCATTCATTATAGAAACTACAGTAGAATTTGTAAGAAAACAAATGGGTGAAGACTCAACAGGTCATGATTGGTATCACGTTGACCGGGTTAGGAAAAATGCGTTGCTAATTGCTGAAAGAGAACGACAAGGGGACCTTTTCATTATTGAAATGGCTGCTCTTTTACATGATATTCCAGACGAAAAACTAAATAGTAGTGTACACGAAGGTCAGAATAAACTAAGTAATTTTATTGAGGGGATTCCACTCTCAGCTGACCAGGCTTTGAAAATAATTGAAGTAATTAATAGTATCTCTTTTCGCGGTGGTGAAAAAAAACCATTGTCTTCGATAGAAGCAAAAATTGTTCAGGATGCTGACCGTTTGGATGCATTAGGTGCAATTGGCATAGCTAGAACATTCGCATTTGGTGGCAAAAAGGGACAGCCCATTTACCATCCAGATCTAACTGTACGTGAGAAGATGACTATAGAAGAATATCGACAAGGAAAATCTTCAAGTATCCATCATTTTTATGAAAAGCTATTGTTATTAAAGGATTTGCTAAACACGGATACAGCTAAAATGATGGCCGAAGAAAGGCATCGTTATATGGAAGAATTTTTATTACAATTTTATCAAGAATGGAATGGTCAAGCTTGAAAATGATTTCGATTGAGAACGTTACGAAGACTTATGGAGAGAAAAAGCTGTTTAAGGAAATCTCTTTTACAATAAACGAAAAAGAGCGGGTTGGATTAATCGGGGTAAACGGTACAGGAAAGTCTTCACTGCTTAAAATTGTTGCAGGAATTGATTTTCCTGATTCAGGGGAAATTGTGGCAGGTAAAGACTACTCCATCTCCTATCTTTCACAGCAACCTGAGTTGAATGGTGAATTAACTGTCCTTGAGCAAGTGTTTAAAGGTGATTCTCCTATGTTTAAAATTCTACGGCAGTATGAACATGCACTAGAAGAATTAAATCGTGATTCAAGCAATGCACTACTTCAAGAAAAACTTTTCTCTCTTCAAAAAGACATGGATACATTTAATGCATGGGATGCTAGTGCTAATGCAAAATCAATATTGAATAAGCTCGGGATTGAAAATTATCAACTGAAAATTAGTGAGTTATCAGGTGGACAAAAAAAACGTGTAGCTCTTGCAGAAGTTTTAATCGATTCCCCTGATTTATTAATTTTAGATGAGCCTACAAACCATCTGGACTTTGATTCAGTTAAATGGTTAGAGGAATATTTAAGTCGGTATAATGGTTCAATCCTTTTAGTTACACATGATCGCTATTTTCTCGATCGTGTAACGAATCGAATATTTGAACTAGACAGTGGAAATTTGTATAGCTATAAAGGTAACTATGCTTCTTTCTTAGAATCAAAAGCAATTCGTGAAGAAAATGAAGCTGCTACCTTTGATAAATTGCGAAACCTTTACCGAAATGAGCTTGAATGGATGAGACGAGGGGCTAAAGCTCGAACAACGAAACAAAAAGCAAGAATTCAGAGGTTTGACACTTTAGATACCAAATTAGGTGAGCAAAAATCTACTGAAAAGCTAGATATCACACTAAATGGAAGTCGACTTGGCAAGCAAGTATTCGAACTAAAGAACATAAGCAAACATTTTGGGGAAAAGACTGTCTTAAAGGATTTTGATTATTTAATGAAGCCTGGTGACCGAATTGGAATTATTGGTCGAAATGGAGCGGGTAAATCTACGCTATTAAATTTGTTGGCAGGCAGGATTTCTCCTGATGAAGGTGAATTGATAATCGGACAAACAGTGAAAGTTGCTTATTACACACAAGAAAATGATGATATGGACGAAAATAAGCGGATGATTGAGTACCTGAATGAAACAGCTCAAATGGTCAATACATCTGATGGAAAATATATTACCGCCGCCCAAATGCTCGAGCGTTTTCTTTTTCCTACAAATTCACATGGAACTCCCATACGTAAGCTTTCTGGTGGAGAAAAGCGTCGACTATATTTATTGAAGAAATTAATGGAAGAACCAAATGTCCTTTTACTTGATGAGCCTACCAATGATTTAGACACACAAACATTAACCGTTTTGGAAGATTATTTAGACGAGTTTCCAGGTGTCGTTATTACAGTATCACATGATCGCTATTTCCTTGATAAGGTTGTCGATAACTTACTTGTATTTGAGGGTGAAGGAAAGATTACTTCCTTTTTCGGAAGCTATTCCGACTATTTAGAAAGTCAGCTATCTAAAAAAGAAGTGAAGCCAAAACAAGAGGCAATGAAGCAACAGCCTGAAAAGAAAAAGAAGAAAATGAGTTATAAGGAACAAAAAGAGTGGGAAGGAATCGATAGTAAAATTGCTTCAGTAGAGTTAGAAATTGAAAAGATTTCAGAAGAGTTATCTAAAGTTGGTAGTGATTTTGAAAAAGCACATAGCTTAGCAGAAAAGGAAACAAGCTTAAATGAGGAATTAGAGTTTTTAATAGAGCGTTGGTCCTTTTTATCTGATTTAGCTGAAGGAGAGTAGTTGCATGAAAATTATTTCCATTGAACCAACACCAAGCCCTAATACAATGAAGGTCATCCTTAATCAAGAATTACCGATGGGGAAAAGTAATAACTATAAAAAGGATCAGCATGAAGGTGCACCAGAAGTGATTAAAGCTATTTTAGCAATAGATGGAGTTAAAGGTGTTTACCATGTGGCAGATTTTTTAGCGGTTGAACGTAACGCAAGAATCGATTGGAAGGAAATTTTACCAAAAGTGAGATCTGCTTTTGGCGAAGAAACTTCACTAGAAAAAGCAGAAAACAAAAGTGTAAGCCAGCATTTTGGTGAAGTAAAAGCACAAGTACAAATGTTTAAAGGGATTCCGTTACAAATTAAACTGACGGAAGAGGATTCAGAACAACGATTTGGTCTACCTGATTTTTATAAGAATGCTGCAATGGAAGCCCAATTGCCTGGAGATAATTATATTCTCCTTCGGAAATGGGCAGATTTTGGAATTCGATATGGGAAGATGGAACAAATTGGTCAAGAAATTTTAGAAGAACTTTTGGCTGCCTACCCAGAGGAAAGAGTAAGAAGTTTACTAAACGAAGCACAAAACGGAAATATAGAACAAACAGAAAAGAAAGTTCGAACAAAGAAAAGAATATCTGTTGAAGATTTCATTAATCCGGATTGGCGTATACGCTATCAAATGCTTGAACAAATGGAAGACCCGACAGTCGAAGATTTACCATTGTTAGAAAAAGCTCTTAGCGATGAAAAGATGTCGATTCGTAGACTTGCAACTGTTTATTCTGGGATGGTAGAGGATAAGCAAATTTTGCCTCTTCTTTATAAGGCATTAAAGGATTCTTCAGTTGCTGTAAGAAGGACAGCTGGTGATTGTTTATCGGATTTGGGCTTCGAAGATGCAATCGATGAAATGTGTGCGGCATTGAAGGATTCCAGTAAGCTAGTCCGCTGGCGGGCAGCAATGTACTTATATGAGGTCGGTGACGAAACAGCACTTTCGGCATTAAAAACAGCAGAAAATGACCCCGAATTTGAAGTTAGCCTTCAGGTGAAAATGGCTATTGAACGAATTGAGGGCGGTGAAGAAGCAAAAGGCTCAGTTTGGAAACAAATGACTGAAGCGAGAAAGAATGACTAAATGAAGCGAATACAATAAGTTATTTTATTTTCAGTTTTAGAAAAGCTAAAAGCCAGCCTGAAACGCATTCATTGCATAAGATGGCATGAATATAGTATGCTAACCCTACAATTGTTTATATATGGAGGAATTTTATCATGTCTATGGCTTATGAAGATTATATGAGACAAATGGTTATACCCATGCGTCAAGAATTAACACAAGCAGGTTTTCAAGAATTAATCACAGCTGAAGCAGTTGAAGAATACATGAACAATACCGAAGGAACAACTTTAGTGGTTGTGAACTCCGTTTGTGGATGCGCAGCTGGATTAGCGCGACCTGCTGCAACTCAAGCAGTTTTAAGAAGTGAAAAAAGACCTGACAACTTAGTAACCGTATTTGCAGGTCAAGATAAAGAAGCGACAGCAAAAATGCGCGAATACTTTGGTGGAATTGAACCGTCTTCTCCTTCAATGGCTTTGTTAAAAGGGAAAGAAGTTGTTCACTTCATTCCAAGACATAACATTGAAAGCTATCCAATGGAAGCAATTATGGAGAACCTTTTAACCGCATTTGAAACAAAATTAGATTAAGGGTGCCATTATGGCATCCTTTTTCAATACACTTTATAGGGTGATGACGTAATGTTTATTACAACAGCTGGACGAACAAATGATGAACTGAAGGAACTAGCCAAAGAGATTGCTGCAGAGCTGCGTGTTAATTATATTGATAGAAAAAAGCGCTCAATATCTCAACTACAGCAGCTTCAGCATGACTCTTGTATCGTGGTCTATAAGGAGAGATTGGAATTGTTTCCACTTGGAGAAAGTGAACCGTTTTTTTTTCATCCAAGTTCTGCGATGTTTCGAATCAAGCGATTGTTACGTGGAGAACATGACCCTTTTGTTGAAGTATGTCAATTAACTAAGGGAATGAGTTTTTTGGATTGCACGTTAGGACTAGCATCAGATAGTATTGTTGCTAGTTACCAGGTAGGAGATAAAGGTAAGATCGTTGGTTTAGAGGCAGAAAAATATTTAAGTTATGTAGTTCAAAATGGATTAAAGAAATGGTCAACAGATATACATGAAATCAATGAGGCAATGAGAAGAATAGAAGTTTGTCATGCACATTGCTTTAGTTATTTAAAAATGTTGCCGAATGAAAGCTTTGATGTTGTTTACTTAGACCCCATGTTTGAAGAAACCATTACAGAATCTGTAAGTATACAGCCGTTAACTAAAATCGCTAACTATGAATTATTTCAACCCATTTGGATAGAGGAAGCGTTGCGAGTAGCAAAAAAAAGAGTGGTACTTAAGGACCATTATTTGAGCGATCGCTTTAATCAATTTGGTTTTAAAATCATACCTAGAAAAACCGCTAAATTTCATTTCGGGTATATAGATAAATAAATTGTTAAAATTTTATGAAACTTGATATAAAAACTAGCCTAATTTATTAAAAGTCCAGTATAATAGACTGTAAGAATCATTGGAAGGGTGAATTCAAATGCCAAAATGGCTGAGGAAAAGCCTTGTAGTGATGATTACGGTTTTATCATTTGGAATGGTAACTCCTTCTCAGGCTGCTTGGTTAGAAGAATTAGGACAGGATTCAGGCTTAAAACGGGACTTTGTAGAATCGAAACCACAAAATGATGATCATAATTTAAATAATATTGCTAATATTCCTACAAGAGAACAATTTATAGATGAAATCCTTGTACAAGCAGAGAGTTTTGCCTACCAAAAATTTGGGAGTAAAATTAAGCCTGTTATTGAAGATGAATTTAAAGAGGTCATTTTACCAGAAATTGAAAAGGTAATCGAAGAAGTAACACTTAAAATTCCTGAGCAAAATTTACAATACTTAAACATATCTGAATTTCCGAGTGGGGGAATATCAGAACGAATTTTTCACATTCAAAACGAATTAAATGGTGAGGATATTATTCGCTTCCACGTAAGAAGAGACAATCCTCCACAACAAGGTTATTGGTTTAATTTTCATTATCACACTTACTTAGATGGATTTCAAAACCATCATACAATTGGATCGATATATTGGAATAAAAATACCCCACCTAAATGGATGAGCTAAAACTCGGCAGACATGCCGGGTTTTTTTAGTAGTTATTTCCTCATTTTTGAAACCCCTTTTTCTCGTAGATTCATATGATATAATTCTTATAGAATAGTAAGCAACTAGAGGTATGGTCTCAGGGTAGGGAGTGAGATATGTGAAAAGATGGGCAATTGGTTTCAGTATTTTTATCCTTTCGTTGTCATTCTATAATATATCCCAAGCTTCTGTAGATGGTATGAAGCTTTCTGATTTCAATGATGATTCGATTCTTATCAAATCTTTATTAATTAATCCTAAAAAACAATTAAACGATATCATTTTATTTCCGGAAGATTCTTTCAATCAAAAGGAAGCAGCAAAAGTCGTGAGTCGATTGTCACTTCTACCCAATCAGCTGCTTGACGAGATAGAACAACAAGGTATTACAATTAAGCTATTTGAAGGTAAGTTAACAGATAATCCTACAGCAAGACATCTGAGCGGCGTGATTCCTAGGGGGTATCAATCCGAAACCACATGGGACGATGTTCCAGGAATTGGTGGAGGTAAGACTGTGCTTGTAAAGCTTGGGCATAGTGAAAAAGGTAAGGGTCATGGTTCTGTGAACTTAGAATTACACGAACTTGCCCATTCCATTGATCGATATATATTGAATGACCTGAAATATAATCGTTTGTTTTTGGATTCATGGGAAAAGGAAAGGTCGATCTTATTTCCAAACAATTCGTACCTATTATTGTTTCCTGAAGAATATTTTGCAGAAAGCTTTGCTATGTACTATCTATCGGAAGAAACGAAGACAATTTTATACCAAAGAGCCCCGCAAACATATGAATTTATTAGGAATATAAATGAAAAGAGCGAACCGAACCCTATTATTAATTTCTAATTGGGGTCGGTTCGCTCTTTTAATACCTTTAACTTGTGTGCCTCTAGTCTTAGTCCACTAACATAGTGATTCAAATACTTATGGCAGGTGTTTTGAACATTTCTTAAATCATATTTGAGAGCATTTACATAGTATTTTATGGGTAAAAACCTCTCGGGAAAATTATCTAAAAATTTCAGCCGAAAATGAGAAAAATATTATTGACAGTATATAAAAGTGCATGGTATTATAATTAATTTGACAATAATATTTTATTGTGATAATCTATATAAGTAAGCAAATTTGGAGGTGGATTACTTGTATCAAATTGGTGATAACATTGTTTATCCAATGCATGGGGCAGGAGTTATTGAGGCCATAGAAGAAAAAGAAATACAAGGACAAAAGCATCGATACTTTGTAATAAAAATGCCAAGCAGTAATATGCAAGTTATGATTCCTATAGATAAAGTATTAAAATCAGGTATACGTTCGGTTGCCGATTTACCCACTTTAAAAGCGGTTTTACTTATGTTTGATCAAGGTGAAGTAGACAAATCACTTTCTTGGAAACAACGTTACCAGATGAATATGGAGAAAATGAGAACGGGTAAAATCAAGGATGGCGCAGAAGTTATTCGTGATTTAACTAAGATCAATAAAGAAAAAACGCTAAATTCTAGTGAAAAACAAATGCTAGATAGTGCCAAGAAAATTTTTATCAGTGAGTTAGGGTTAATTAAACGCATGAATGAAAATCAATCCTTTGACCTATTAAATGATACGATTGAACGGTTTGAAATTTCTGGCTGATATATAAATATTTAACTAAAATAAATAATAAAAAAAGAAAATGGCCTAAAAGCTTTTTTTTTTTGCAAAAAAGTAATAAAGTTGAAATAAAATGACATAAAGAAAATAAGGATGTGGCCTGCTTGAAGCAATACTTGGATTTGTGTAAGTATGTTCTAGAGAATGGAACCATAAAAGAGGACAGAACTGGGACTGGAACGATTAGTACCTTCGGATATCAAATGCGCTTTGATTTATCAAAGGGATTACCTCTATTGACTACAAAAAAACTACATATAAAATCTATTATCCATGAACTTCTTTGGTTTTTAAATGGGGATACAAATATTAAATATTTACAAGAAAATGGAGTTCGAATATGGAATGAATGGGCAGACGAGGAAGGGAATCTTGGGCCAGTTTATGGACATCAGTGGCGGTCCTGGACAGGTGCTAATGGAGAGACTATTGACCAAATTGCTGTATTGATTGATCAAATAAAGACTAATCCTGATTCAAGAAGACTGCTAGTTAATGCTTGGAATGTAGGAGATATAGACAAAATGGCCTTACCACCATGCCATTGTCTGTTTCAGTTTTATATAGCGGATGGTAAATTGTCATGTCAATTATACCAAAGATCTGCAGATCTATTTCTTGGTGTACCATTTAATATTGCTTCATACGCTATTTTGACTTATATGATTGCTCATGTTTGTGATTTGGAGCCTGGTGAATTTATCCATACTTTTGGTGATGTACATATTTATAAAAATCATTTAGATCAAGTGAAGCTTCAAATGGAAAGAGATGTACGTCCAATACCGAAATTAGTAATCAATCCAGATGCCAAAGATATTTTCAATTTTAAATTCGAAGATTTTTCGCTTGAAAACTATGACCCACACCCTCATATAAAAGGAGTGGTAAGTGTATGATTTCTTTCATTTGGGCAATGGATGAAAATCGGGTAATTGGTAAAAATAATCAACTGCCTTGGCGTTTACCAGAGGATTTAAAGTTTTTCAAAAGAGTAACTATGGGGCATCCTGTAGCGATGGGGAGAAAAACTCATGAATCGATTGGACGCACTCTCCCTGGACGCGAAAATATTGTTATTACTAAAAATCGGGATTTTATTTGTGAAGGCTGCACGGTTATTTATTCGATTGAGGAGTTTATTGCCTATTGCCGGGAAAAAAATGAAGAAGTTTTTGTTATTGGTGGGGCAGAAATTTTTCGTGAATTATTACCGATTGTAGATCGATTATATTTAACGATGATATATGAGAAATTTGATGGGGATACCTATTTTCCGGAATTTTCACTAAAGGATTTTGAACTTGTCTTACAAGAACCTGGAATTCGTGATGAAAAAAATCCATACGAATATGAATTTTTCATATATCAACGACGTTAAGTTCTAAAAATATCAGGTGTATTAGAAAACGTCTGGGAAAGATCCCAGACGTAATTTCTATGAAGCGTTTTCATATTCCGATAGCTGTGAAATCATTGCCTTAAATTCTTGAGGATCACAAAAATCATCTTCCTGGAAATGGGCTTTTACCCAAGCAATCAATTCAAATGGACTATTAAAAAATTCCCCACTTGTATCACTTTTTCTAATCATGTATCGTCCATTATCCTCATCAATTGTTACTTCTACTGGCAAGGCACCATCAAAACTACATAATGAAAATTCCATCTTTTCACCCCTCAAGAACTTTTTTAGTAGTATATGTTGCTTGATATTATTTTAGCAAGGAAAACCCCCATAAAGAAGTTTATTTTTTAAAAATTCAAAAAATAAATAATACTTAAGAATTATTATTATTACATAAGTTGGAAATAATAGTAGAAGTGCTACAATTCATTTATTCAGCCAAAAAAATAAAATCATTAGACAAAAAAACTTGAATATATGTTAGAATAGATGGGCTGTAGATATACTAATGAGTAGTAAACGGTCATAAAGGTTTAATAATATATGTGAAATTCTTATGAACTTTTGCATAGCTCTACCCAAATGGTGCCTTAAAGTACTATAATCATAGTAGTTTGAACTATTCATTTTAAGGGGATGTTTAATTATGTTGTCAAATATCGGTGTTCCTGGATTAATATTAATTTTAGTTTTAGCTTTAATTATCTTTGGACCTAAGAAGCTTCCTGAAATTGGTAGAGCATTTGGTCAAACACTTCGTGAATTCAAAAAATCTACACGTGAGTTAACAAGTGATGTAATGGAAGAGTTCGAAGAAGAAAAGAAAAATGTTACAAAATAAGTGTAAGAGATTTTATCTTACACTTTTTTTTTCAAAAAATGCGCTCATGGGTTGGTAGGGGAAATCTATGGAAGATAAAGAGTTAAATTTAGTTGATCATTTAGATGAGTTACGAAAGCGATTAATCATTTCAGCAGTAGCTTTTGTAGCTTTTTTTATCGTAGGATTTATGTACGTTGAAGAAATATATGCATGGTTTGTCCGGGACTTAGATGTTAAATTAATCGTATTAGGGCCAAGTGATATTGTTTGGATCTATTTTATGATAGCCACATTAATTGCCATTGCTGGAACAATTCCGATTATTGCCTTACAAATATGGTTATTTGTTAAGCCAGCACTTAAACCAATCGAAAGAAAAATTTCGTTATCCTATGTCCCGGCCTTATTTATATTATTTATTGTAGGATTAGCATTCGGATATTTTGTTATTTTCCCAACAGTATTGAATTTTCTCGTTGAACTTAGTGGTGATATGCTCGTCACAAACTTTACAGCTGATAAATATTTCCGTTTTATCATGAATATGACGTTACCATTCGGTGTTTTATTCGAGCTACCAGTTGTTGTAATGTTCCTAACATCTTTAGGCGTGATTAATCCATACGTGTTGACAAAAATCCGAAAATACGCATACTTTGTTCTTATTGTTATTTCAGTTGTTATATCTCCACCAGATTTCATGTCAGACGTGTTGGTTACAATTCCACTATTAGTCTTATACGAAATCAGTATCAATTTGTCCAAAATCGTGTATCGTCGTAAGTTGAAAAAAGAGAAAGAATGGGAAGAAAATCTCGAGCGGGTTTAACCATTACACCATTATAGATATAGAATTTGATAATCCCACTTTTCAGTTTGAAAGGTGGGATTATTTTTTATATTAAAAGTCATAAATAATTTTTATAACATCGCATAATCAGACACATTTCGAGTTAGTTATAGGGTATAATATAATCAAACGGGTGAAAAAGAGGATTGATAATTTGTTGTTCAAAAGCCTAGAGTTCAAAAATGTTGTTGGACAGAAGGTAAAAGTCATTGATATTCCTGTATTGGAGGAAGATAACCGCTATTGTTTTATGATCCAAGTCCGTTTGCAAACATTTATTACTGCGCTTTACAAGGAGAAGAAAGCAAAAAAATGCTATTCCTTTAGAGATTATTTAAAGCGTACACTAAAATGGCCAGATTATGAAGAATTGTTTAAAATTGGAGAATTAAAGAATAATGCATGATTTATTTTGAGAATCGGTATTCCGGTTCTCTTTTTATTTTGATAAAGACCGTAAATTTTCCTTGTGAAAAGTAAAAAGGTATAATATAAAAAGGTATCATTAGTTCTATATAAGGAAGTGTGAAAATGAATAAAATCAAAATTATTACTGATTCAACTGCAGATTTAAGGGATGAACAAATAAAGAAATATAGTATAGAAGTCGTACCTTTAACGATTACGATTGATGACAAATCATATACAGATAGAGTGGATATCTCACCTGTTGAATTTTTGGAGAAAATGGGACAATCGAAAGAACTGCCTAAAACCTCTCAACCTTCAACGGGTACCTTTTTGGAACTGTATGACCGTTATGCTGATGAAGGTTATGATATCATTTCTATTCATATGACTGGAGGAATGAGCGGGACTGTTCGTTCAGCAGAAAGTGCTGCTCAAATGACAAAAGGAAATGTGACTGTCATTGATTCAAGATACATATCTAAGGCTCTTTCCTTTCAAGTATTAGAGGCTGCAGATTTAGTTTCTAAAGGTAAAACACTTCAAGAAATTGTAAAGCATCTTGAGAAAGTAAGAGAGCAAACAAGACTCTTTTTAATGGTAGATACTCTGGAAAATTTGGTTAAAGGCGGACGAATTGGCAAAGGGAGAGCCTTTTTAGGTTCCTTGCTAAACATCAAACCCATTGCATCGCTTGAAGGTGGGGAATATACACCTGCTTCAAAGGCCAGAAGTTATTCCCAAGTGATAAAATACTTAGTAAAGCAATTTTCCGAGGATGTAAAAGGGAAAAATGTTAAACGTATTGGTATTGTCCATTCTGAAGCTAAAGATCTCGTATCCCAGTTGTTGAATGCGATTAATGGAACAACGGATTTTCAAAATATAGAAATTGACTATACTACTCCTGTAATAGCTACCCATACTGGTAAAGGTACAATCGCCTTGATGTATTATTTTGACTAACCAAAAACCTAAGCGTCTTGCTTAGGTTTTTTTTCCTAAATTTGTCTGAAATATGAAAATAAAAAAGGATTAATAAGAACTACGTCGAATTTCCTATTTTAGTAGACAGAAAAAGTTTACGAAAAACTCCTTATAGTAACCAGGAAGGGAAATTTTGAATGAAGGTTAAAGGTACTTTCAGAAACTTATCATTATATAAAAAGATTTTGTTCTTTTCATTTACTATGACTTTTTTAGTAGTCGTTTCTACTGCTGGGATAAGTTTTATTTACCAATCGAATCAATTAAAAGAACAATTAACGGAAAGAGTAGTCGGCGTTGCAGATTTATGGAGTGCGACAATATCGCAAGATGATGTTATGACTTCTAAAAGGCAAAAAAGCACTGACCATCCTGCTGTACAACGAATTAACAGGATTGTATCAATGATTAATGAGAGAAACTCGAATTACATAGATGGCTACATTTTTGATGCAAAGGTTTATCAACAAAATAAACTATATTTTTTATCTGTTTCAAAGACTAGTGAAAAAATGGGCTTGAAAAATTTCACCTATTATCACGCCAAGAAAGAATACCTAGATGGATTCAAAAAGACAATTAACGAAAAAAAAGTGAACTTTAGTAAAATTCATCGAGACAAATTTGGTCTTTGGATAACCGCATTTGCCCCTATTTTGGATAGAGAGGGGCATGTAATTGCTGTATTAGGAGTTGACGTGGACGCTTCTGTCATTGAAGTAAACCAAAAAAGGATAGCTCTATACTTATTTGGGTCATTTCTGTTTATCACTCTTCTCGTCTTTGTTTCATTAAGATGGGGATTAAAAAAAGTCACAGAACCTATTAATGAGATAATTTCGGGAATCAACCAAGTTAGTGCTGGTAATTTTGATGTTAAACTTCAAATTCATGATAAATCTGATTTAGGAAGACTTAGTGAAAAATTTAACCAAATGACCATTCAACTGTCAGTATTATTTGAGCAACTTTCTGAGACTTATAAAGAACTTGGACACCACAAAAAAGATACTGGTCTAATGTATAGGTTTGAGGATGCCATAGATGAAATGGAACAAATAATTGAGAAAACAAAACTCCAAAAAGAATTGCAACGAGCGGAGAAGATGAATGCAATTGGACAGCTTGCAGCTTCGGTTGCTCATGAAATCAGAAATCCAATGACAGTCGTAAAAGGTTTCTTGCAAATTTTTTTAGGGAAACAACATATGTCTGGAGAAGAGCAAAGCTATATTCAATTAATGATAGACGAAATGAATCGAGCGGAAGTTATTATTAATGATTATTTATCATTAGCAAAGCCTGACTTTAATCAAGAAACAGAATTAATTGATGCAAACGAGCTTATCTTAAAGGTTATGGATTTAATGAATTCGTATGCTATGCTTTCTAAAAACATTCAACTGGAGTGTAGTTTACCTATTGATATTTTGATTAAGGGAAATCAAAGTGAGCTCAAACAAGTGTTAATCAATATATTGAAAAATGGAATTGAAGCAATGAAAGATGGCGGTCAATTGAGTATTAGTACTAGAGTAATAAACCAATTTGGAGTTATTGAAATACGTGACACAGGGATCGGAATGACCGAGGAAGAGCTTTCTCGACTCGGCACAGCTTTTTACTCTCTAAAAGAAAAAGGTACAGGTATTGGTCTAATGGTTTGTTATCAAATTATTGAACGGATGAAAGGGAGAATTGAAGTGGAAAGTCAACAGGGAAGTGGCACCACCTTTAAAATTTATTTACCTTTATATGAAAAAAAATAAATGAATGAATCTTAATTTAAATGCTCAAAGCACCTTTCTTTTCTAATGTATTAAGTTTTGTTAAAATAATTTTAGGGAGTCTTTAAGTAAAGAAAAGATGATTATTATGAAATGAAGGTGTATGTAGTGAAATTGAAATGGACAGCTATGTTGTTAGTATTAATTTTATTCTTAACAGCATGTGGAAAAAATGAGATTCAGAATGCAGTTAATTGGCCAGTTGAAGATTTTAATTATACAAATCAAAACGGGGATTCTTTTGGTTTAAAAGATTTAAAAGGTAAGGTTTGGGTAGCTGATTTTATCTTTACAAACTGTGAGGATGTATGTTTACCAATGACCTATAATATGGAAAAATTACAGCAAATGACTAAAAAAGAAGGAATAGAGAATATTCAATTCGTATCTTTTAGTGTTGACCCGAATGTAGATACTCCAGATGTGCTAAAGAAGTATGGAGAGAACTTTAATGCTGATTTTGCAAATTGGAGTTTTCTTACTGGTTATAAAGATGAAGAAATTGCAAAGCTTGCAATGGAAAGCTTTAAGACATTAGTGATAAAACCACAGGAGGGTAACCAAGTAGGTCATGGAACTGATTTCTATTTAGTTGGCCCTGAAGGAAATATTTTAAAGGCTTATACAGGTTTAAATGATATACCGTTTGAAGAAATCGTCAAAGATATTAAAACCTTACAAGATTGATTGTAAGGTTTTTTCTTTCTTTCTTTTTACTTTGTAGACTTAGAACTTAAGAATTAGGTTTGATAGCCTTAATTGGTGATATAATATCTATAGAAAATCTTAAATGGGGTGAAGCATTTGAAAAGAGCTTTCATCTTCTCCTTTGTATCTATATTCATTCTTTCCTCATGTACTTTAGGAATGGGGACTTCTGTCAAAGGAGAATTCCATGCAAATAAAAATGTTACGTTTCTAACTAAAGAACAAATACCTCAAGGTTTTTTTCCTATGAATTATAGAATAATGTCTATAGGAGATTCCTTAACAAAAGGGGTAGGAGACAGTACGATGAGGGGTGGATATATCCCCAATCTTAAAAAGAAACTTCAAGGAGAAAAAGGGATTAACAACATTGAGTTTTTAAATTATGGAGTAAAAGGAAATAAAACTCAGGACTTACTCAAAAGGTTAGAAACGAATGAAGTACAGAATGCTATTAAGGGTTCAGACATCGTGATTTTAACGATTGGTGGAAATGATATTATGAAAGTAGTTAGAGATAATATCTCGCACTTAGAGAAAAATGACTTTCATTCTGCCAAAGTCCAATATGAAAAAAACCTATACAGAATAATTGATAGTATTAGAATAGTACATCCGCGTATACCCATCATTCTAATCAGCCTTTACAATCCTTTTTATACTTGGTTTGCAGATGTGAAGGAAATTGATGAAATTTTAATAGAATGGAATACGATTGGTCAAAAGGTAATTGATAACTATAAGGGTACTTATTTTGTTCATATTGAAGATATTTTTAAAAATGCGCATGTACTACATAGTGATTACTTTCATCCTAATAATAAAGGGTATAACTTGATAGCCAATCGTGTATTTGAGGAATTAACAGAAAATGTATTGAAAAAATATCCAACAAAACATTATTCTGTTAATAACAGGGAGAACTAATTATGCAGGTGAAAAATTGGAAAAAAGCGTTTTTTATTTTGTTGGCCGTAAACCTCGGTATTTTGATATTTCTTTTCGTCTCCATTTCCATACCGATTAAAGATAAAATGATTAAACAAGAAGAAAATCCACTTCAAGGTTATGTGCCATTTCTAATTCATACGCAAAAGGACAATCTAAATAGATTGATCAATCACTATATTGAAAAGGAAGCAACTGCTGGCCCAATTAATTACCAAGTGGTTTTGAAAGATGAAGTAGAACTTTATGGTACGATGCCAATCTTTTCTGAAGAAATTCAAATGAAATTAACATTTGAACCAGAGGCTTTAAATAATGGAGATTTAATATTAAAGCAAAAATCTATGGTTATTGGAAAAATGCAATTGCCTGTCACATATGTATTAAAGTTTATAGCGGATCGATATCACCTGCCAAAAGGTGTTACCATTCAACCAAATGATAAGCTCGTATACATTTCGATGCAAAAGCTTAAATTAAAAAGCGACTTTAAGGTTAGAGTAAAGGAATTTGACTTGAAAAGCGATGATATTTCTTTTCAATTATATGTACCTACTAAGTAAGATGACCTCCAAACGAGTCACCTTAAAACAAAGGAATGATGGATATCAATAAACTATATGATCTAGCAACATTTGCTGGAGGTTGTTTTTGGTGTATGGTAAAACCATTTGATGAACAGCCTGGAATAATTAAAGTCACCTCAGGATATACAGGAGGAGAAACAGAAAATCCGACTTATCAGGAGGTATGTTCAGAGCGTACCGGTCATTATGAAGCCGTTCAAATCACGTTTGATTCGTCTATTTATCCATATGAAAAGCTTCTCGAACTTTATTGGCAACAGATAGACCCAACAGATCCAGGTGGTCAATTTTATGATCGAGGAAAATCGTATCAAACCGCTATTTTTTATCACAGTGAAGAACAAAAGAAGGTAGCTGTGCAATCAAAACAAGCCTTACAACAAAGTGGAAAATTTTTAAAACCAATAGTGACAGAAATTCTGCCAGCTAAAGTGTTTTATGAGGCAGAGGATTACCATCAACACTATTACAAAAAGAACCCACAGCATTATAACCGATACCAGGTTGGGTCAGGAAGGGCAGCATTTATAGATAATCATTGGGGGAGAGAGAATGACAAATAAAGATCTAAACACTTTAAAAAAACAGCTAACACCTATTCAATATGAGGTAACGCAAAATAATGGTACTGAACCTCCATTTCGTAACGAGTACTGGAACGAAACTCGAGAAGGGATTTATGTGGAGATTGTTTCAGGAAAACCTTTATTCAGTTCAAAGGATAAATTTGATGCTGGTTGTGGCTGGCCAAGTTTCACAAAGCCATTGGAGGAAGAAGAAATTATTGAAAAAACTGATTTAACCCATATGATGGTTCGTACGGAAGTTAGAAGTACTTCAGCAGATTCACACCTTGGTCATGTCTTTAATGATGGCCCAGATCCAACGGGCTTACGTTATTGCATTAATTCAGCAGCACTTCGATTTATTCCAGTAGATAAGCTCGAGGCTGAGGGATATGGTAAATGGGTTAAGCTCTTTAAGTAAGACATATAGAAAAAACCGGTCGTTTGTTCACGACCGGTTTTTTCTATTTACTCGTCATACCTCCAGAAAGAATGAATTTCATTGCTTCTTCTGGTTTGACGTCAATAATTTCAACACTTTCTTTTGGCACAAGCACAGTAAAACCTGCCACTTGAAAGGTTTGTGGTATGTAGACAGCTACACAATGTCCTAGTGGCTCATAAAAATGCTGTAAATCCTCTGAGGTTAAAAATCCTACGCTCTTCATATCGGACCCAGGATGAGAGATTAGTACGACCTTGGAGAAGGATTTTTTTTCACCGAGAAAGGAATGTACTGTATCTTTGATAACTGAATAAATCGTTTTAACACCTGGAATTTTTTCTAATAATCGATCAATGAGTTTGAATAAGGTTCCCGTGATGAATTTTGTGGAAAGCCATCCAAGAACAGTAATGAGTATTAAGGTTAGAAGAAGACCAATGCCAGGAATGTAGGATTCTTTTAAATAAGGTTTTAATGTGTTTCCAAGAATTCCATCCAAAAACATGAAAATTTTATATACTACATAAATAACAAGTAAAATCGGGACAATGGTTAATATTCCATTAATAAAATTTTTGATTAACCTTTTCATATATTTCACACCTTTAGATTTTTTTAGCTATCTATTTATTGTAGCTTAAAAGGGTTGGCTCTTAAAGGATAATACTAAATGAATAGAAAATATATATTACTGAAAATGTAAGTTGAAATTAAAATATCGAACGATTAGTAAGATTCCGTTCATAATGTTCGTATTTTTATTGACCCCTTTGCTATTTTCTGATATATTTACCAATGGAAATAGCGGAATGCAATTAAGGGGGAATTTCAATGAATACAAATTATGATGTTATTGTAGTAGGTGCTGGTCCAGCCGGTATTTTTACTTGCTATGAATTAACCTTAAAAATGCCTAAAGCGAAGGTGCTATTAATAGATAAGGGTCATGACATTTATAAAAGAAATTGCCCAATTCTTCAAAAAAAAATTGATAAATGTCCTCCTGCAGCTGGACGAAAGGAATTTGCAGGTTGTTTACCTGCTTGTTCAATTACTAATGGGTTTGGTGGAGCAGGGGCATATTCTGATGGTAAATTTAATATTACAAGTGAATTTGGAGGTTGGATGACAGATTATTTATCCAATTCCGAAGTCATTGAACTTATAAAATATGTTGATCAAATTAATTTGGATCATGGAGCAACCAAAAGTATTACAGATCCCTTAACGGATGAAGTAAAAGATATTGAACGAAGAGGGTATGCAGCAGGATTAAAGCTTTTACGTGCGCAAGTGAGACATTTAGGAACAGAACAAAATCTACAAATTTTACAAAGTATCTTTGAATATTTAAAAGATAAAGTAGATATGGTTTTCAAAAAAGAAGTAGAAGATATTATTACAGAAAAATCATCTGACGGTTTACAAATAAAAGGAATCTTATTAAAAAATGATCAAAAGGTATTTGCTGAAAAGGTCGTGATTACTCCTGGTCGTGATGGCTCGAAATGGTTGGGTGATTTGTTTAGATCACGTCGTTTACGTATGCAAAACAATCAAGTCGACATCGGTGTAAGGGTCGAAACCTCAAATGTGGTCATGCAGGAAATTAACGAGCATTTATATGAAGGTAAATTTGTCTTTAATACTTCAGTCGGGACGCGTGTTAGAACGTTCTGTAGTAATCCTTCAGGGCATGTAGTAGTAGAGAACCATTCTGGTATTATGCTAGCTAATGGACATGCCTATAAAGATCCGAAATTAGGTAGCCCGAATACCAATTTCGCCTTGCTCGTATCACATACCTTCTCGGAACCGTTTGATCGTCCAAATGAGTATGCACATGAGATTTCTAGATTAGCAAATAGCTTGTCTAATGGAGGACTTATTGTGCAAAAATATGGTGATATACTAAAAGGTAGAAGGTCAACTGTCAACCGAATTAAGGAAGGCTTTATCGAGCCAACGATGAAGGAAGCGGTACCAGGAGATTTAGGGTTAGTTTTACCATATAATACTTTAAAAAGTTTAATTGAGATGACGGAGGCATTAAATCATGTAACCCCTGGAATAGCATCCGAACACACATTATTTTATGGTGTAGAGGCAAAATTCTATTCGGCTAGACCAATCTTAAATGATCGTTTTGAATCAGAAATCGATGGATTGTATGTTGGTGGAGATGGTGCGGGTATTACAAGAGGACTTGCTCAAGCAGGTGCTTGTGGTGTCTGGATTGCTCGAGATATTGTTCGAAAATCTGCAGAAGAAGTGCAAAAAGAGGAAGTTTATATTTAATCATTTACTACTGAATCAACATTTTGTTGGTTCGGTTTTTTTGTGCCCGTGAGCAGAAAAAAATGTGGAAAGCGGTACCAAAAGAGCTCCATTTGAACCCATCAGCGCTCATATTCCAAGCAAGTGGTCTCAAGAAAGTAGCCAAAGCTTCTACTTAATGAGAACTTTCACTTATTTCTAACCTTTCGAGAAAGTATTATCACTATAATTCATATAATCTACTATATTGTCCATTTTGAGATGGGGTGTAATAGTGGAGGAATCCTATTTAATAAAACCGATGTTAGATGCGAATTATCCTGTTATTGACTACGGGAAAGGGGTCTATTTGTACGACCTTGATGGAAAAAAATATTTAGATGCCTCCTCAGGTGCAGTCACGGCCAATATTGGCCATGGGGTAGAGGAGATTATTGAAGCAATGAATGCCCAGGCAAAACGAGTATCATTTGTCTATCGTTCTCAATTTACGAGTGAAGCAGCTGAAAAACTTGCTGCTAAAATAGCTGAAATGACAATGGGTGACTTAAATTGGAGTTTTTTCGTGAATAGTGGCTCGGAAGCAACCGAGACCGCCATGAAAATTGCCATCCAATATTGGCAAGAGAAAGGGATAAAAACGAAAACGAAGGTGCTCTCACGTTGGGTAAGTTACCACGGGATTACATTAGGAGCTCTGTCCTTATCAGGGCATGCGGGGCGACGGGCAAGATTTATCCCCCTTCTTCAGGATTTTCCGGTTATCCATCCACCTTATTGTTACCGTTGCCCTTACAATCTCGAGGCTCCGGGATGCGAATACTTATGTGCAGGAGAATTAGAAACAGTCATCAATCGGGTTGGAGCCAATAATATTGCTGCTTTTATTGCTGAACCAGTAATTGGAGCCGCGGGTGCAGCAATAGCCCCTCCTCAAGGTTATTTTCATAAAATTAAAGAAATATGTGAACGAAATGAAATCCTTTTTATAGCAGATGAAGTTATGACAGGCTTTGGTCGTACCGGTAAAGTACTATCCATGGAACATTGGGGAGTTATTCCAGATATTGTTGCTTTAGGTAAAGGGATGGGGGCTGGTTATGCATCTATTGCTGCAGCCTTAGTTAGTGATCATGTGATGGAGCCCATTCTTAATGGTTCAAAGATCGTGATGAGTGGTCACACCTTAAGTGCCAATCCGCAAACCTGCGCCGTGTCACTGGCTGTTTTAGAATACTTAGAAAAAAATGAGATTATCAAGGAAGTAGAGTCAAAGGGGTATTATCTACGTAATCAGCTAGAAAAGTTAAAAAATGAATTTGAAATAATCGGAGACATCCGTGGGAAAGGTCTTCTTCTCGGAATAGAATTTGTCCAAAATCGGGAGCGAAAAGTACCATTTCCACGGAACATGCAGCTCACCAAAGAATTAGTTGAATTAGCACAAAGGAATGGCTTATTAATTTATCCTGCCGGTGCAGGTATAGATGGGATTCATGGGGATGCAGTAATTATTTCACCACCATTGACAATTACAAAACGAGAAATGGAAGAATTAACACGACTGTTAAGAAAGACATTACAAGATTTTATTGAGGCCAATCTGACAAACCAAGGCGAGGTATAGGAATGGAAAAGTTGTTTGGAAAATTAACCAATTTAGAAAAGGTAATGCCCTTTTTCCATGATGGAATGTCCCTTATGTTTGGAGGTTTTGGGGGTGTTGGATCTCCTCCATCGCTAATCGATGCCATCATTGAAAAAAATGTGAAAGAGTTAGTATTAATTGGAAATGATACTGGTTTTCCTCATATTGGAATAGGGAAGATCGTTAGTCTAGGTCGTGCCAAAAAGGTGATCGCCTCCCATATTGGATCCAATCCTGTAGCTGGAAAATTAATGAATGAGGGGAAAATGGAAGTAGAATTTTCACCTCAAGGCATCTTAGCTGAAAGAATTCGAGCTGGTGGGGTAGGACTTGGAGCTATCTTAGCCGATATAGGCATGGACAATGAAATGGTGTCAGCTGGCAAACCACGTTTCATCTTAAATAATAAGGAATATTTAATTGAAACAGCATTAACTGCAGAAGTTTCCATCGTATTTGCAAAAAAAGCAGACCCGTATGGAAATTTAATTTATGACAAAAGTGCTAGAAATACGAATCCATTAGTAGCGATGGCAGGAGATATTACGATTGCAGAAGTAGAAGAAATCGTTCCATTAGGAAGTTTGAATCCGGATGAAATCATGACACCAGGGGTATTTGTCGATTATGTCATTCCATCTAAAGGAGTGAATTGGAAATGGGCATGGGAATAGATATTCGCAATCGAATGGCAAAAAGGGCTTCAGAAGAGATTCAAAATGGGATGGTGGTGAATCTAGGGATTGGTATTCCATCCCTAGTACCTAATCATCTTCCAAGTCATCTAAATGTGATGTTCCATGCTGAAAACGGAATTGTGGGCATGGGCCAAAGTCCGGAGCTGGGGGAAGAGGATGAAAATTTGTGTAACGCAGGTGGATTCCCTGTGACTATACGAGATGGGGCCTCATACTGTGACAGTGCAGTCGCCTTCGGGATGATTAGGCGTGGAAGAATTGATGTCACGATTCTAGGAGCACTACAAGTTAGTCAGTATGGTGATTTAGCCAATTGGATTGTCCCAGGAAAAAAAGTTCCTGGAATGGGTGGTGCGATGGAGCTCGCCCAAAAAGCTAAAAAGGTCATTGTCGTGATGAACCATTTTGATAAAAATGGAAGCTCGAAAATTGTATCCAGGTGTACGCTACCCTTAACATCTGCTAAATGTGTAGACATGATTATTACTGAATTAGGGGTGTTTGAGGTGACTACCACTGGGTTAGTACTAACCGAAGTATTTCTACCCAACACCATCCAAGAGGTTACAAAACTGACCGGATGTGAAGTTAAAGTCACCGAATCCATCAGAAAAATAGAATACTAGCTGATACTCTTTAACCCTTTAAAGCAACCGGGGACAGTCCCGCTGCGCTTTAGAGTGCTAAAGAATCCATAAGGAGTGGGGCGCCTATGATGCAAAAGTTATTGGTGAGGGAATGGTTGAAGGATAATCGTGCTCGAGGGGCGAGGTTGCTTCAAAAGCTTGTTCAAGAGGATAGTACAAGAGGGAAAGAGAGTATTGCACAGGCGATTGTAATTGAAAAATGTCGTCAACTAGGTTTAGAGCTTGATATTTGGGAGATTGGTCAAGCTTCCCTATTTGAGCATCCAGCTTTTTTTTCAGATCGAAAGGACTTTAAAGGAAATCCGAATCTGGTTGCCGTTTTAAAAGGGGAAGGTGGCGGTAAATCGATAATATTAAACGGGCATATTGATGTCGTCCCACCAGGCGACTATCAAACATGGAAGGATGATCCGTTTAGTGGACATATCCAAGGTGGAAGGCTGTTCGGAAGAGGAACAACGGATATGAAGGGTGGAAATGTTGCCTTATTATTTGCGATGGAATCGTTGATCGCCAATAAAATCAAATTAAAGGGCGATGTCATTTTTCAAAGTGTCATTGAAGAAGAAAGTGGCGGAGCAGGAACACTTGCAGCAGTCCTTAGGGGGTATAAGGCAGATGGTGCCATCATTCCCGAACCTACTAATATGAAATTGTTTCCGAAGCAACAGGGATCGATGTGGTTCCGGATCTCTGTCAAAGGAAAAGGGGCACATGGTGGTACGAGATATGAAGGAGTAAGTGCCATTGAAAAAATGATGCTAGTCATTCAGAGTTTACTTCAATTAGAGAAAGATAGAAATGCTCGAATATCGGATCCCTTATATAAATCGATTCCTATCCCCATTCCTATCAATATAGGTAAAATTCAAAGTGGTGAATGGCCTTCCTCTGTCCCAGATATTGCTACAATAGAAGGAAGAATGGGCGTGGCACCTGATGAAATTATGGAAAATGCTCAAAAGGATATGGAAGATTGTCTTAAAGCTCTATGCCAACAAGATAGCTGGTTTAAGGAGCATTCACCAACCATCGAATGGTTTGGTGGAAGATGGCTGCCTGGTAGTGTAGAAAATGACCATCCATTAATGGAATGTCTCACTCAAGGTTTCATAGAAGTTAAACATCAGCCACCTATTATTGAAGCATCTCCATGGGGTACAGATGGAGGTATATTATCCAGTGTAAGTAATACCCCAGTAGTCGTATTTGGTCCGGGTGTGACCGAGGTAGCCCATCACTCGAATGAATATATCGTGTTAGAGGATATGTTTGCAGCAGCTGAAATTATTGCCTATTGTCTTCTAGATTGGTGCGGAGTAGCGGAATAGACGAAAGGGTGTTGTTAAATGGCATATATACAACTGAAAACTGAAATTCCTGGCCCGAAAGCAAAGGAACTATTGGAACGGAAAGAAATGAGTGTTCCGAGAGGTCCGTTTAATACAATCAAAACATTTGCTGTAAAAGGGGATGGAGCCCTTCTCACAGATGTTGATGGCAATACATTTCTTGATTTCGCGGGGGCTATTGGTTCATTAAATACCGGTCATTGCCCAAAACGTGTGGTTGATGCACTGCATAAGCAAATTGATAGCTATTTACACCCTTGCTTCCATGTAATGATGTATGAGCCTTATGTTCAGCTTGCAGAGAAATTAAATGAGATCACACCAGGGGACCATCCTAAAAAGACGTTTTTCTTAAATAGTGGCGCAGAGGCTGTAGAAAATGCTGTTAAAATTGCAAGAAAGTATACAGGTAGGAAGGCGATTATATCTTTTGAAAGAGGTTTTCACGGAAGAACGTATATGGCAATGAGCTTAACAAGTAAGGTTAAGCCCTATAAATATGAATTTGGACCATTTGTTCCTGATACGTATAAATGGCCATTTCCTTACTATTACCGAGGTGATGGCTTAACAGCTGAACAGCAAGATCATCAATTGCTAAAAAAATTCGAGACATTCTTCCTTAGTGAAGTACCTCCAGAAGAAGTTGCTGCCATTATTATGGAGCCAGTCCAAGGGGAAGGTGGCTTCGTCATTCCATCTAAACGATTTGTTCAAGGGGTAAAGGCACTTTGTGAGCAACACGGGATTCTTTTTATTGCGGATGAAGTACAAACAGGATTTGGTCGTACGGGTAAAATGTTTGCTTCAGAACATTTTGATGTGATACCAGATTTAATGACAATGTCCAAATCAATCGGAGCAGGTTTACCAATTAGTGCAGTAACTGGTCGAGCGGACATAATGGATTCAGCTAACATTGGTGAAATTGGTGGTACCTATGGTGGCAGCCCACTAGGCTGTGTGGCGGCTCTCGAGGTAATAAGAACGATTGAGGAAGAAGATTTAATAGAAAGAGCTAAGAGAATTGGAGAGATGTTTTTAGAAAAATTTCAGCCACTTCAAGCAAAATATGAGGAAATTGGCGATGTGCGTTCACTTGGTGCCATGTGTGCGATTGAATTCGTTGAAGATTCCTCTAGAAGGAATCCAAATAAAGCGTTAGTACAAGAAATTATTCAAGCAGCACATCAAAATGGATTAATCATTATGAGCGCCGGACTGTATGGAAACATTATTCGTTTGTTAACACCTTTAGTTGTTACAGATGAGCAACTGTCTGAAGGGTTAAATGTGTTAGAAAAGGTTATTTCTGAAAGCTGTAAGTAAATTTGTATAGGAGGGGTCAATCTGAAACAGCATTTATGGATTGATGGAAAAACAATAGAAACTAACTCATATTATGAGCTGAAAAGTCCTTATTCTGGAGAGAATCTTGCAGAAGTCTCTTTAGCTGAAGCAGAACACGTTCAATTGGCCATTTTAGCTGCAGAAAGAGCATTCATAAAATGGAAAGAAGCCCCTGCTTATTTTCGTGCAGAAATTTTAGAAAATGTAGTTTCTCTTTTAAAACAACAAAAGGAAGAATGTGCACGTATCATCGCCAAGGAAGCGGCTAAACCAATTAAAACAGCTAGAGCTGAGGTAGAAAGAACCATCATGACGTATTTATTTGCTGCCCAAGAAGCGAGAAGAATTCATGGCGAAACGATTCCCTTAGACGCTGCCCCAGGCGGGGAAAATCGCGTCACCTATACAATCAGAGAACCGATTGGGGTTATTGCAGCAATCACCCCGTTTAACTTTCCAATGAATTTAGTGGCACATAAAGTAGGACCTGCACTTGCAGCAGGAAATACGGTTGTCTTAAAACCTGCCAGTCAAACTCCCCTTTCTGCTTATAAAATGGCGGAGTTGTTTCACGAAGCAGGTTTGCCTTCTGGAGTGCTCAATGTAGTAACTGGCAGTGGCCAAATAGTTGGTGATGTGGTAATGAAAAACGACCGTATCAAAATGATTACTTTTACTGGTAGTCCGTCTGTAGGTAAATATATAAAAGAAAACGCAGGATTAAAGCGTGTTACACTTGAGTTAGGGTCCAATTCTGCTCTTATTATAGATGAAAAGACAAAGATAGACGCGATAATTCCTCGAGTCGTAACGGGGGCATTTAGCTTCCAAGGTCAAGTGTGTATTTCCATACAAAGAATCTATGTTCATCAATCACTTTTTCAATCATTTGTGGAAGCATTTGTACAAGAGACAGAGAAACTTAAAATCGGTGACCCGTTGGATGAAGAAACAGATCTTTCTGCTATGATTTCAAAAATGGATGTAAAGCGGGCAAAATCATGGGTTGAAGAAGCGGTTGCTAATGGGGCGAAAGTGGCATATGGTTCACAAGCTGGCGCAAGAATGATGAAACCTACTATTCTCTTAAATGTTCCACGAGAGGAAAAAATCTCCTGTCAGGAGGCATTTGCGCCAGTGGTGCATGTCAATTCGTTTGAGCAGTTCGAGGATGCAATTGATGAAGTTAATAATTCGGATTTTGGTTTACAAGCAGGTGTTTATACATCTAATCTTCCACATGCCTTTCAGGCGATTAAGCAATTAAACGTAGGGGGAGTTATGATTAATGATATTCCAACCTTCCGTGTAGACCATATGCCATACGGTGGAGTAAAGTTGAGCGGTATGGGACGTGAAGGAATTAAATATGCAATTGAAGAAATGACAGAAGTAAAGCTTGTAAGCTTTAAGTTATAATGTAATAAAGTAGAGGAGGGTATGACCATTAACAGGTCACCCTCTTTTTTAAAAGACGATAAGTTTACTAGAAATTAGAGGTGACAAAGAATGAACGAATCTGCAACACTGCTGGAAATAAATGAAGTGAATTTTTGGTTATTGGTTTATGATGACCCATTTAATAAACGAATTCGTATTGATGATTATTATGGGGGAATTGCACCCGTCATTGATTATGTAGAGAATCTTATGAAAGAAAAAAAGCGTGAAAAGCTTATTATCAAAGTTCGTAGTGAACACTTTAAGGAGTTTTTAGAGCGTGGATTTACTTGCGAAGCGATAATAGACCATTATTATCTCGGATCAACGATGTATTTTTTTACAAAGTATTTTGACCAAAAGAGAAATCAAAATGACCACTGGATTACGGAAGATCAAATATTAGGAAGCATAAATGGTATGGAAATTTCAACAGATACGTTACAGCCTCCAAATGAATATCATTTGAAAAAGGTTGATGCTACTGATGCTGAGAAGCTTGCCCTTTTATATCAAACGGTTTTCAAAATTTATCCAACCCCATTACATGATTCAGAATATATTAAAGAAACAATCGAGGATGGTACGATTTATTACGCTTTTTATTGCAATGGTGCCATTGTAAGTGCAGCCTCTGCAGAGGTCAACAGAATGTATCGAAATGCTGAATTAACCGATTGTGCAACCCTTACTGAACATCGAAAGCATGGCTTAATGAAAATATTGCTAAAAAAGTTAGAATTGGAGCTTTTTGATCAAGGAATCTATTGTTCCTATTCTATAGCACGCTCCTTATCATTTGGGATGAATGCGGTTTTGCATCAATTAGGGTATAGATATCGAGGTAGACTAAAAAACAATGTCTTTATTTACGATAAGCTTGAAAATATGAATGTTTGGGTAAAAAATTTAGCTGATACGCCAAATTTTCGGCAGTAAGATGACAATATTTCGGCACTTTCTCATATAAATAATATGGGTAGGTGATACTTTTGATAGTTCTTTCTGAAATGACAAACGAAGTGCTAGCTGCAATCCTAAAAAGTATTGATGAGGGGATTCACGTTATTAATACAGATGGAATCACGATTTTTTATAATGATGTTGCTGCAAAGCATGACGGCTTACAGCAAGATGAGGTATTGGGGAAGCCTTTGTTAGAGGTATATCCTTCCTTAAGTGAAGAAACAAGTACTTTGTATAAGGTTTTATTAAACAAAAAACCAATATTTAATCAACCTCAGACTTATTTGAACAAGTATAGCGTTAAGATTGAAACGATTAATACAACCTTACCAATCTTTGTGAAAAATGAATTCATTGGTGCTGTCGAAATAGCTAAGGATTATTCGAAAATGAAAATGCTAACAGAACGCCTTCTAGAGCTACAAAAGGGGCTAATTCAAAATCAAAATAAGAAGTCAAATCCTCAAAACACACAATACACGTTAGATGATTTGATTACTGAGGATGAAAATTTTATTAATCTTATCAAAAAAGCAAAAAAACTAGCAAAATCAAATTCTCCCATTCTCGTATATGGCGAAAGTGGGACAGGGAAAGAATTATTGATTCAAGGTATTCATCACGAATCCAAACGATCAAACGGCCCCTTTATCGCACAAAACTGTGCTGCTATCCCGGAGGCATTGTTAGAAAGCATTCTGTTCGGTACCGCAAAAGGTAGCTATACAGGTGCAGTAGATCGTCCAGGATTATTTGAACTAGCTCATGGAGGGACCCTTTTCTTAGATGAATTGCATACGATGCCAATTGAGTTGCAAGCAAAGCTATTAAGAGTGCTTGAAGATGGCATCGTCCGCAGAATCGGTGGTTCAAAAAGTGTTTCGGTGGATGTCCGGATTGTTGCTGCCATGAACGAGCATCCTAATGACGCATTGGAAGGTCAAAAATTAAGATTGGATTTATTTTATCGATTAAATGTATTAATGTTTGAGCTCTTACCTTTAAGGATTAGAAAAGTAGATATTTTACTTTTATCCAAACATTTCATCCAATACTTTAATACTCAATTGGGGAAAAAAATACAAGAAATGACAAGTGAAGTGGAAGAGTTGTTTTTACAATATCCTTGGCCAGGAAACGTCCGAGAACTTAAGCACAGTATTGAATATATGATGAATATGTGTGATGGTAATTTGCTTACACCGCAAGAATTACCGATATTATTTAAACAAACAATAGAGAAACATAAACTAGTTAATCAGAAGGTTGAAAGTCTATCTTTACGAAAAAATGTCCAAGAACTCGAGTCCAACTTAATTTCAAAAGCATTAACGATAAGTTCAGGAAATATTAATCAAGCCGCAAAACTGCTAGATATTCCAAGACAAACCTTACAATATAAACTTCAAAAATTTATCTCTCCTCCAACTGCCGAATAATTGGCAGTTTTTTTTTATCAGAGTGAATGTTTAGCTGAATTACCATCTTTCCCCCATATAGTTGCACAGGATTGAATCAAAATTCATACATTATCACAGCATTTTCTTATGAATTAGAGGATATTATGTTGTGGTTTGAATTTTGGCATAATTCTTGCAATAGAGAAAAGTAAAGTACAGGGAGGAATGTAATATGAAACAATCATTATATAAACCTGATCGCCAATGGAAGGACATAGAGCTGTGGAAGGATGTAACCGAAGAACAATGGAACGATTGGCTTTGGCAATTAACGAATACGATTCGAACAGTAGATGATTTGAAAAAAGTCATTAATCTTACTCCTGACGAGGAAGAAGGGGTAAGAATTTCAACGAAGACCATTCCGCTAAATATTACTCCTTATTATGCGTCATTGATGAATCCTGATGATCCGCGTTGTCCGATTCGGATGCAGTCTGTTCCCATTTCAAAAGAAATATATAAAACTAAATATGATTTAGAAGATCCCTTACATGAGGACGAGGATTCACCAGTCCCAGGCTTAACTCATCGCTATCCAGATCGTGTATTATTCCTAGTTACGAATCAATGTTCCATGTATTGTCGCTATTGCACTAGAAGACGCTTCTCTGGACAAATTGGCATGGGCGTTCCGAAGAAACAGCTTGATGCCGCAATCGAATACATTCGAAATACACCTGAAGTACGTGATGTGTTAATTTCAGGCGGGGATGGATTATTAATAAATGATAATATTTTAGAATATATCATAAAAAATCTTCGTGCCATCGATCATGTGGAAATTATTCGTATTGGAACAAGGGCACCAGTTGTGTTTCCACAACGAATTACGGAAAATCTTTGTAACATTCTAAAAAAATATCACCCAGTTTGGCTAAATACCCATTTTAATACATCAATTGAGATAACCGAGGATTCCAAAAAAGCATGTGAAATGTTAGCCAATGCAGGCGTACCAGTTGGGAATCAATCCGTTATATTAGCAGGAATAAATGACAGTGTTCCTATCATGAAGAAACTAATGCACGACTTAGTGAAGATAAGAGTAAGACCATACTATATTTATCAGTGCGATCTTTCTGAAGGAATTGGTCATTTCCGGGCACCTGTCTCAAAAGGACTTGAAATTATTGAGGGATTAAGAGGTCATACCTCAGGCTATGCCGTCCCAACCTTCGTTTGCGACGCTCCTGGTGGGGGTGGGAAGATAGCTCTACAACCTAATTATCTCATTTCACAGAGTCCTGAAAAAGTGGTACTGCGAAACTTTGAAGGGGTGATTACATCCTATCCTGAACCAGAGAATTACGTCCCTGGCCGTGCGGATGACTATTTCAAAGGAATCTACAATGATCATGAAAAGTATCAATCAAATGTAGGTATAGCTGCAGTTATGAACGACAGTAAATTCAACCTTATCCCAGAAGACCTGAACCGCTTAAATCGTAGACAGAAATATCAGGAGGATCAGTCACATTCCTCTTTGAAGGATAAACGGGAAAAGCGCGACGAGTTGAAGGAAAAGAAGTTCCAGGCACAGCAAAATAAAACTGTCGATAGCCAGGAAGTCCAAAAAGAAGGTTCAACTACCGTTGAATAGGAGTGTGAATATGGATTTAAACTGCGAATGGTGCGGAGGAAAAGCCTTCGAAGGGGAAGGGACGGTTTATTGGGAGTTGCCGGATGGTTCGAGGGCTATTGAGATTACGGCAACACCTACCGTTATATGTAAGGAATGTGAGATGGCGTACCAGTCTGATAATGTTACTAAGGAAATTGAGGATCAATTGTTTTTAGTTGATAAAAAAAAGATTGGTAGTTCGATAAGTTTTAAGGAACTAATGGAACTGCCTAGATTGTTGAAGAGAAATTATTTTGATTTTTCTTCTTAATAGTTTGCTCAGGGCTAAATGGCACTCAGTAATGGGTGCCTTTGTCATGGGATAAATTTAGTTTTGTATCAATTCGTGAAATAAAGGGATATGTGGTATAAGAAAATCTTCATTTGTTTAATACGTAGTAGACTAAATACTGTGCAGCTAGTAATTAACCCAACTACGCATAGTTTTGATACGTATTGTTTACATTGATAAACGTATACTCTACCCGCAAATATGTTACTTAAACGAACAAATTAACGCAATACGAATTGTATTAGAAGAAGTGGGAATAAAGTGAATATTATTACATTAATCCCTTATGAAACGGAGCATTTTATTGAAGAGTGCTTTTTCACTTTTTTCAGCAATCGAGGTAGATAGTTAAGGATTAATTTAGCATCAATAACCGTGTACAATATCACAAATAGTGGTAAAGCATAGGATGACGGTAGTGGTTAATCAGAAAAATGTGGCTATGTAATTAAAGTTAAAGTGACCGAAAAAGTGATGTTCGGTCATTTTTTTGATATGCTTTTAAATTGGCTAAATGGAATCACTGAAAAATCTCTGCATTCTTGAGAAAACCCTTTTTTCACCCATTACTTTCATGATATCAAACAAATCAGGTGTATTGGTTCTGTTAGTTAGAGCTACCCTAATTATCATTGCTACATCACCAACATGCCCTTTGTAATTGTTAGGATTGGCTTTATATTGCTTCATATCCTTTGCAAATCCGAGTTCCCCAGCAAGTTCTTTTATTTCATTGAACCAAGCGTCTCTTTCATAATGAAACTTATAAGTTTTGCTGAATCCTATTACAATTTCTTTCGCAACATCCAAACTTACATTTGTAGGTAACTTATAGCAACTCAGCACATCCTTTTCAAACCATTCGTCATAAAAGAAAGCAATCATTGACTTCACATCTGACCACTTTGAAAAATCTTTTCTTGGTTTCTGTATGGTTCTACCTATATTTAGGATGTTTACAGTATAAACCTTATTCTTGTCAATTAAACTATAAAGCTCAGAATCGAATTCCTTTGACCAAGTGTATAAATGGTCATAAACTTGTTGACCTGTGAGCCTAGAGATAACATCCTTGCTGATATCATCCAGTTTATTCATGTCAAATAAAGCACCACTGGCATTCATTTTATCCGTATAGATAAAAAAGTCTCTAAATGATTGAAGAGGGTTTGCCATCCTCCATTCTTCAAAGTTTGAATTAATGAGATTCATAAAGTATTCACTTATAGCGATTCCAGGGTATCCTTGTTCTTTGTAATACTCAGCCGTACCATCAAGATCCTTACGTTTACTAAATTTCCGTTTAGAAGCTCCGACTTGCTTCATGATGGGAGCAATATGCCCGAATTCTGGTATTCTAAAACCTAAGGTTTCAAACAATTGAATATGGACCGGCACTGAAGAAAGCCATTCATCGCCCCTAATGACATGGGTTGTACCCATCAGAAAGTCATCGATGGCATGAGCGAAGTGATAGGTTGGTAAGCCATCAGTTTTCATAATCACAATATCTTGGTCATTTTCCGGCATTTCAATCGGACCTTTCACCAAATCATGGTACTTTATTCTCCTATCTGGTGACCCTGATGATTTAAGTCTAATTACAAACGGTTTACCATCTGAAATTTCTTCCTTGGCTTGTTCAAAAGTAATATCTCGATGTTTCGCCCACCTACCATAATAACCTGTTGTTACTTTTAGATCCTGTTGGCTTTTTCTTATCTTTTTTAAATCGTCTGCATCACAGAAGCAAGGATACGCCAATCCATTTCGCACTAGATGCTTAATAAAAACCTGATAGATTTGGATTCGTGAGCTTTGTTTATAGGGTCCGTAAGCCCCCTGATCGTCGCCTGAAAGCTGAGGTCCCTCATCAAAATGAATCCCGAAGTATGACAAGGAATTAATGATGTTTTCGACGCTGCCTTCTATTTCACGCTTTTTATCTGTGTCTTCGATACGCAGAAAAAATACACCATTACTTTGATGGGCTAATCTTTCCGAGATTAAAGTGGCATAAAGTCCGCCAATATTCAATGAACCCGTTGGGCTCGGTGCAAAACGTGTGACCAAAGCAGATGAAGGTAAATTTCTTGGCGGATATAGTGAATAAATATCTGCAGGTACTTGCCTGACATCAGGAAATAACAGTTCTGCCATGTTCTCATTTAACACAATCTTTTCCTCCTTAAGTACAAAATAAAAAAAAGCCCTTCATCCTTTATAAAGGACGAAAGGCTAGCTTCCGCGTTACCACCTAAATTGGTTAAAAACCCGCTCATTATGCAGCAATTTATTTTCTTGCTACACACTTCTTTAACGGGAAATTCCCGGTAGACTTACTCCCATTTTTCGGTCTACTACTCCAAGGCTTCTTTCATTAAGCTCGAATACCCAGTCTCACCGTATCTGGGCTCTCTAAGATTCGAGTGATTAATTACTCTTCCTCTTCATTGCACTTTACAATATGTGGATATAATTAGTGATACGATAATACACTTTAACCAAATTGTCAACAATCTATTTTGGCTTTAAGGTTGGCGTTCTTTTAGATACTTCCGTTGAGTATGCGTTAACTTACCAGAGCCAGGAAAATCTGACATATACCCTACCTTCCAAGAAAAACGCCATTATTACCCGGATTTTTTAACCTTTCATCCTTGATTACCATTCTATATATTTGTCTAGATATCCTTCATTCACCGTCCATTAACGTAATTTGAAGGAATTTCCATAAAAAAAGAGAATAGTTTCATTAATGAAAATGAATAGGGTGATACTTTGAAAACTTGGTATGGTTCAGCAGGAATCTGTATAAATGACAAATCAGAGATATTAATGGTTCTGCAAGGTACACCAGAAGAAATCAAAACTTGGTCCATTCCATCTGGAGGTCTAGAAAAGGGCGAGACGTTTGAAGAATGTTGTAAAAGAGAAATAGAAGAGGAAACAGGTTATATTGTTAACATTGTTCAGGAGTTACAAATAAAAAAAGGATTTTACGAAGAGCATGATCTAAATTATGAGGTCCATTATTTTTTAGTTAAGGTTGTTGGTGGCGGCAGAAAAATCCAGGACCCCGATCAGCTTATTTATGATATTCGTTGGATATCATTAGACTCTCTTAAAACATTAGAATTATCATTTCCGGAAGACAGGGAATATTTAATTAGCTTAATCCATGAAAATGAATTCGTAATATAAAATTCTTTTAGAACAGGGAGGAGTTGTTTAACAGCTTCCTTTCTACTCTTAGTAGGAGGAGAATACAAATGATCAATAGAAAAGCAAAATTATCGGATGCACAAGGAATTGCAAAGGTTCATGTAGACTGTTGGAGAACAACATATAAAAACATTATCCCAAACGAGTTTTTAGATAACCTGTCCTATGACCAGAGGACAGACATATGGATAAAGAATATATCTAATGAACAGAACTATGTTTTAGTAGCTGAAAATGATGAGGGGCATATAATTGGATTTGCAGATGGCGGAAAAAGGGAAACAAATAAAATCGATCAGTCAGGCGACTTGACCTCTATCTATATTCTTCAAGAATATCAAGGTTTGGGAATAGGAAAAAAACTTGTTCAGCAACTATTCTCAAAGTTAGATGAGTTGGGGTATAAAACTATTTTTGTAGAAGTTTTAGAAGATAATAAATCTCGATTTTTTTATGAATCGCTTGGTGCAGAATGGCTTAGAACTGAAAAAATTAAAATTGCTGGTGTTGAATTGAATCTATTAGTTTATGAGTGGAAGGATATTAAATCAGCATTTTTATTAGGATAAACAATAATTGTGTCTGGAGATGAGGAGTTGGAAAGGAAGTTCGGGGATCGGTCAGAGTGGAAACGGATTATTCAGCGGAAATATGCGCAGTCATTTATTGATACAAAAGAGTTTAAGGGATATATAACACTTTTAAATACAATAAAGGTTGCAAAGCCATCATGGGTTAATTATGGAGAAAAAAGTGTTTGTATTGTCGATGATGGTTATTTGTGGCTACAACAATTCCCATTGGAGAAAAACCATTCGGTAACCACGATGTTTGATGCTAATGGGGAAATTGTTCAATGGTATATAGATATTTGTTATAAAAATTCAATTGAAAACAATGTTCCATATTTGGATGATTTATATCTAGATATTGTTTTGTTACCAACTGGCGAAGTAATTGTAAAAGATACCGATGAACTAGAAGAGGCATATTCTAATGGAATGATCAACAAGTCACTTTACGATTTGGCATGGGAAGAACTAAACCATCTTAAAGCCCTAATAACCAATAATCATTTCGAATTGATAAAGTTATCCAATCAACATAAGGATATTTTGATTGATAAATTAAATTAGCTTTATTATGGGAAGATCAAGATTAAAATTGGGGGTTATCCATTGCATACCACTACTAAGAATAATGGCTTTAAATTTCTTGATTTTATTAGTGTAAAAGAAGAAGAAATAGATGATATTAAGGAAACCGGTGAAAGCATAATAACTCAATAAATAACAGTCAAATTCACAATATCATTATAAAGATAGTGTTCGATATTTTACGAACGCTTCTTTTTCTTTATTTTTTGAAAATTCCATATATAATGGTAATAACTAACAATGGAGAGATTTATATGGATATTGAAAAAATATATGGAAATTTACCTATGTTAGAAACCGAACGTTTGATATTAAGGAAAATAACGTTAGAAGATGTTGAAGATATGTATTCCTATGCGTCAAATGAAGAAGTATCTAAATACGTTACTTGGGAAACGCATAAGACATTATCTGATACTAAAGAATTTGTTGAATATGTACTAGCCCAATACGAGAATAAGAAAGTCGCTCTTTGGGGGATAGAGTATAAAGAAAACGGAAAGTTTATCGGAACTATTGATTTTGTTTCGTGGTCAGTAAAACATCATGTAGCCGAAATCGGATATGTACTTTCTCAAGATTATTGTGGAAGAGGAAACGTGACAGAAGCTGCAAAGGAAGTGATAAAATTTGGCTTTAATAATATGGATTTAGTTCGTATTCAAGCAAGATGTTTTGTAGAAAATATAGGTTCAGCACGAGTGATGGAAAAAACGGGAATGTCCTTTGAAGGGATAATCAGAAAAGGCTGGATGTTAGAAAACGGAAAACATCAAGATATAAAAATGTACTCGATACTAAATGAAGAGTTTGCATCTCTTTATAATTCAAAAATAGTAAATGTAAACACTTTATAAGCAGCTTGATAATTTCAAGCTGCTTATCTTTTGGTATTAGAATTAACATAGTAATTAACACAAATGTTACCATCCCAATTTTCAAGGTGACAATGGTTATTGGCACCTTGTTATTAATAGTGATTTTAAATGCTATTTATATGTTTTTTTATTCAAAACATTGATATATCAACAAAGTAATAGACCAATTCACTGTGCGATTTCGTCATTATAAATGATACGTAATTTCATGTGTTTTTCCACAAAAACTGAACTATGTAGCAATTATAGCAGTCGCTTTTTTTTATTTGGATTACTACCATAATGACATAAAAAGAAGGTATTTTAATATTTTCACAGAATAATCCATTAGAAAAAATTTTCCAAGTGAAGTACAACATTATTGCTTTTAAATTTGGAGGAAAAAAGTATGGCAATGCCAATGCATATTGTAGCAGTGGGCGGTATCGTAGAAAACGAACACGGGAGGTCCTTTTAGTAAAAACTCATCATGGTGGATGGGTCTTTCCTGGTGGGCAAGTGGAGATAGGAGAAAATTTAGAAGACGCATTAATTAGAGAGGTTAAAGAAGAAAGTGGAATAGATATATCTGTGGTTAGTCTGATAGGTGTTTACTCTAATACAGGAGTTCACAAATGGTATGACGGAGTAATAGATGTCCCTACCAAATTAATGCTAGACTTTGTTTGTAAAACATTGGGTGGAGAATTGGCTACTTCGGATGAAACTTCAGAAAGTAAGTGGGTTGAAAAAGAAAAAGTGCTCGATTTAGTTACAGCAATAGCTATCCGTACCCGTTATCAAGCGTATCTGTATTTTGATGGAAATGTTAATTATATGGAATATGTTACTAAACCCCAGTTTGAACTTAAATTAAACAGAACTATCTAGATCTCCAAAAAGGAAATTGGAAAAAACATAGCGATTTATTAGTTACTCATTTAATGAGGAATAGGAGTAAATATTATTGAAGGGTGAGGGGAAAGATGGGTTCAAGAATAATGCACTTGATTATTGGGAATAAAATTGCCAATCTTTTATCGTTAGAAGATAAAAAATCGTTCTTGCTTGGTAGTGTTGCTCCAGACGCTGTTTTTTCATATGAAGAAAAAAACTTATCCCATTTCTTTATTGGTGACGTACAAGATTATTCAAGGAACGTTGATTATAACGGGTTTTTACATAAATATAGATCGGAATTAGAACATAAAAATCAACATTTTATAATGGGATACTATACACATTTAATTGCTGATGAAATATGGCTAAGAGGTTTTTATCTTTCTTGGTTAAAGAACAGAATGGATGCAGATGAAGGATTATATAAGCTATATCATAATGATTTCCGGTTACTAAATGGAAAATTACTAGAATACTATGGTTTTACAGATGAATTGAGAAAAATACTTAGTAGTCATTTTCCTGCAATTATAGATTTGGAAGAGGTTAATTCCAAAGATGTTGAAAAATTCGTTCCTTATGTATTAGGTGATATGGTGTATGATCAGAAAGTTTTAAATGAAGAACTTAATGTTTTTACGTTTAATCAAATAGTTGGTTATATAGAGACATCAGTTGATGTAGGGTTATTAAATATAAAACCTGTTCTTTCTCAGGTTAATATGAAATAAATGGAAAAGCAGAGGTGCTAAAATTGGCTTTTAATGATACTTATAGTTTCGGAGCTCACGCCATTATTTTTAATTCTGTAGGTCATGTACTTCTCTTAAAGCTGACCTACGGAAATAAGGGATGGAGTACACCTGGTGGTAGTATCGAGCCTGGTGAAACTATCCACGAAGCTTTACTGCGTGAATGTCGTGAAGAGCTTGGTGTGGAAGTACAGAATGTAGTATTAACAGGATTTTATTATCACAGCATAGTCAATTCACAAGTTGCAATGTTTCGGTGTTCCCTTCCTGAGAATGAGGAAATCAAACTTAGTGTTGAGCATTCTGAATATCAATGGTTTCCATTGGAAGAATTGGCAGAGGTACAGCGAATAAGGGCTATTGATGCAATGGAATACCAAGGACAGGTAATAAGCAGGTCCTTTTAAAGATTGTTGAGGAATTTAAACAATGAAATATTGAAATTTTAGTAAGGATAATTAATATAAAATCGATTCAACTTTGTTACATTTAGGGTGAAAAAAGGGGACGAGGGTATGTATCAGTATTTTAATGGCTTAGTAATCAGGAAAGGAACAGAAGGAGTTCCAGCTGATGCTGTAGAGGCCCTATTTGAAGATGCTGGATGGGCGAAGAATACTCCAACTTGGCAGAAGGAAAAGTTCACGTTAATATTCAAAAACTCAACCTGGGCGTTTACTGTATGGGATCGTAACAAGATGATAGGTATGGTTAGGGTTATATCAGACCAAATAATGGCTGCTAATATTATGGATTTGGTTATTTTATCAGAATATCGCGGAAAAGGGATAGGCAAAAAACTTGTAGAACTTTGTGTTCAAAAGTTACCACACGGTGATTGGTTTGCACACACATCTTCTAGCAATTTCAATTTCTATGAAAAATGTGGTTTTGAAGTAAAGGATTTATCTAAAAATGGAACCTGTGCTTATTACGGTTATATTCAAGCACGAAAAGAAGGGCATAGGTAAGTTTTGTAAAAATAGAGGAGAGCGTTAACTAAGAAGAGTAAACGCTTTTTATGTAGAACTTATTGCTAGGGGATCAAGTTATGTGACAAAAATAATAATTTTATAGAGAGGAAATATATATGAAAATAAGACTGGCTGAAGCAAAAGACATAGAGCAATTAATAAAAATGAGATGGGATTTTACCATTGAATATGATGAAAGTAAAAAAAACGAATCCTTCGATGATTTCGAAAGAGAATGCCACTCATTTTTAGAAAACGCTCTGAAAAGTAATCAATGGTTTATTTGGGTTGTTGAGGAAAATGGAAATATTGCATCACATATATACATAGAATTAATTCAAAAAGTACCACGACCTGGTAGAATAACATACCCATTTGCTTATATGACAAACGTATATACAGTTCCTGAATATAGAAATAAGGGAGTTGGGAGTAAATTACTTAGTTCAATTAATAAGTGGATTAAAGATAACCATTATGAATTTGTTATTGTCTGGCCAAGTGATGAAGCTATTAATTATTATAAGAAGAATGGTTACGTTCATAGTAAGGAGCCTATGGAATACTTCCCTTCTTAAAAAGTAAAAATTGGGCTTTGTAAAGGATTTTATTTCAAGAAATTGAAATAAAAATCAGCCTAATAAACGTCAAAAGGAAGTTGAATGTTAAATGATTCGTGAAGCTGAAAGAACAGATAAAGATCAAATATATGAACTTTATAAAATGTTAGTACCAAATAGTAAGAAAATGAACGTTCAGGAAGAACAAATTGATAAACTTAGAATGGACCCATACAATTTTTTGCTTGTATTTGAGGAAGAAGGAGAAATATTAGGAACATTAACTTTAAATATATGTTTACAGGCATTACATGGCACAAGACCATATGGAGCTATCGAGAATGTAATTGTCCATGAAAAACATCGAAATAAGAAAATTGGACAAAAACTTTTACACTACGTTGAGGAATATTGTAAATCAATAAATTGCCATAGAATTATGCTATTAAGTAACTCAAAACGTCAAAGTGCACATCAATTCTTTGCAAGGGAAGGATATGACAGATCAGTAAGTAAAGGATTCAAAAAATATTTGTAGTAAAGTTTTGGACAGATGCCCATTTTTATGATTCTTGTCCTTGTAGAAATATACTTCTTCAACAAAATTAGATTTGAGCTGAAATCAAAATTGATTATCGGCCTTTTTGTACAAATGGACCAGTTAGTAAAAGAGGATAAAATGTTATCGAGGTGAAAAATGTTAATAAAAATATCACAATTAAATCCTGATAAACTTTCTGATTTACAAATGACAGAACTACTTTATAAAAATTTAGAAGATAATAATGAAACTGGTGATGTAATATTCGTACCTGGCAGTAATAAGGCTGTCGATTATAGGTTACCAAAAGCTATAGAATTGTATAATTAAGGTAGAGCAAAGAAGATTTTATTTTCAGGTGGAGTAATTTGGGAAGGGATTCGTTTAACCGAAGCACAATTACTAAAAGAAAAAGCACTTGAGCAAGGGGTTCATGAAAAGGACATCTTAATTGAAAACATATCACTACATACAAAAGAAAATGTTCTCGCTTCCTTACTCGTATTAGACAGAGCTTTCTACCTACACAATATTAAAAGATTACTAGTTGTGACCACAAATTTCCATATGCGTAGATTTTATTTAACACTAAAAACATTCATGCCCGATTGGATTGAATATTCTTTGTGTGCGGTTAATGACCAAACAACTAAAGAGGATAACTGGATTAATTACCCATACGGTAGAAAAAGGGTTGAATTGGAATCGAAAAAACTAATTAACTACGTTAAACAAGGCATCATTGTAGATGATATGGTTGATATCTCTTTAGAATAGTTAAGATTATTAATAAATCCCCTTCCTCAATTTTCTTTTTAATAAAATTCCTGATTCAGGTTCCATCTACAAAAAATTGGTTTTTTCTCGAAAAGAGGAAATAGCTGAGAGATTTCAATGAAAAGCTGAATATTTACAGGTTTTCGCTATCAGTATATATCCAGCTTTTGAAAAACTATTCTGTTGTAATTTTTACGGTATAGCCATGCTCTTGGAAGAGATGTACTAAAAATGATCCATCGATTAAAGATATAGGCTTATCTTGTGCGAACTTATGGGTATCACTGCCGAAATAACTTGTCGTAACAAGGTAGCCTTTGGTTGCCCCTTCGTTGATCATCGTACCATATAAATCTCTGACAGCAGATACTGGTACAACAATATTGTATCGTTTTGCTTGGATAACAAATTTTCCTCCGTGAATAGGATCGGGATTATATATAACTATGTCAATTCCACCATCTCTGCTGGCCTTGGTAACCTTAACTTCACCGGAATGGACATTAAACATCTTCTCAAATAACCCCCCAACTAAGTGTTCAAAGTCTTCCCAAGGCATTTTAGCAATATTGGGGATGTTTTCTACGTTCGTAATTATATCTCTTGATTCAACGAACCTATTTTCATTTTTTGTGAATTGAAGATAAGGTTTTACAGGAGACAAATTTTTTAGCGCTCCAATGGATAGGCCTTTTAAATTTCGAAAACATTCCTTTGGATCAACACGCTCTAAGTTTAACCTTAATACATCATCCTTAGTAACACTTAATGAGACGATACATGAAGTAAAATCATTGCCTGTTGCTAAGCTTGTCCCATGAACGTATCCATTGAAAACAAGTGTAGCAATTGAATTATTTATATCCGCGCTTAATATTTCATGTATAGTTTTTAAAGCGAGTTGATAAATAATGGAATCATAAAATGCATCAAATTCCTTCTGAGACATTTGCTTTTCCGTTATTTCTTTTCGAGTTTTTACAAATGAATAAGAAACAGTTCTAGGTAAAGCATTTTGGTTTGGCAACATGTAATCAATAATTAGGGCACAAGATTCAGGAATATAATTAATTTCAACATCAAGACTTATCCCTTTTGGGAGAGGGGAGTTTTCAAGCACTAATAAAAAGTAATCACAAATAGATTCAGTATCGTGAGATAAATAACCATCTCTTATCCTTATAAATAGTTGATTATGATTATTTTTATTTTTTTCAAAGCTCGCCTTTGATTCAAGGTACTGTCGATATTCCAGTTCCTTTTTGGATCGATACTGTTCATAGGACGTATTATAATCATCTCTTGCCGCATCTTCTTTTTTTATTCTTGTACTTTTTATAAAGGGAAGAAGGTCCTCCCAAAATGATGGACTTGGTACATTGTGTTTCCGAATATAGTCTTCTAACAGAGGTGCAGATTCGTTATAAATAAACGGTGGATATTCATTACTGATAAGAAGACTGTCAAAGTTAATTACGTGGTTAGTTTGGGCTGAGGTCATGAGTATATTTTTATAACTTTCGAGAATGTACTCTGTTTCTTTTGTTAGTTCTTCAGCTCTTTTAGATTCATTTTCAATTTTTGCTTGTATGTTTAGCTTATCTATTTGGGCTTTCCATTTCTCCTTTTGGTCAGCTATTTTCTTATTTAACTCATATTGAGTCTGGGCTTTTAGGGTTTTGCTAGCATTAAGTCTTGGGTTAGAAATGGTTTTAACAAATTGGTATTTAGTAGCCAAGAAAAGATACCTCCACTTCTGTATTATTTGTAGAATATGGTAATATAAATGAAATTTAAATACAAATTTTAGAAAATTACAAAAGTATTCTTAAAACAAACTGCCAATATACTTTCACTAGGGTGGAGGAACACAAAGGCTTATTTTTTTGAGTTAATTTAGATGGCGAGAGAGGGATTTAGAGCCTGCCTTAGTAATCGGAAAAATGGGGGATTTTGGAATGTTTGTTGTGTATGTTGGAGGTTTTTGAAACTTAGTTTAATCCTAAGAAATAAAGACCCAAGACTATAAGACCTTATGCCGTTAGGTAAGGTTTTACAAGTATCTTGGGTTACTATTTATCATTAATTTATATTTCTTTTTTCTTATTTTGAATAAATACCATGATATTAATGAAAAATGTAGCAACTAACGCACTCCATAAAAACAATTCAAAAACTGTCATGTTAATCATTTGTGCATAATTTATGGTGAAATTAATAACCATTGGTCCCTTTAATAAAAGAAGGCCAAAAACTGTTATGGTAATTAAAATGCCAGAAAGAATCTTTTTAGAAACCTTCATTTTGCGCAAGGGTTTTTCAATTAATTCCCACATGATTTTCCCGCCGTCCAATGGAGGTATCGGTAATAAATTACTAATAGCAATTGTGAGACTCAGTAGAAAAAAGATAAATAGAAGTGAATTGAAATCAGTTACAAAGAAACGGAATAGATATAGCCCTTCTCTTCCATCTAAGTTTGGATTAATAATGAGATCCTTGAATGAATTGATTTCTAAAGCCGTAAACAGCTTTTCAAGGGCAATGGCGCTATTATTTATGATTTTAATAGTTTGTTCTTTAGTGAAAAATATGAATTGGGCAATAAGTGCAAGTATACCTGTAAATAAATTTAATATTACCCCTCCTGAATAAAATAAGATTTTCTTATATGTTGGTTCGTTCTCCAATTGATTAGGGTCTATTTTTACATAACCGCTGGTTGGGAAAAGTTTAAACTGATACTTAATGTGATTTTGAGTAGTTTCATATAAAACTATTCCTTGTCCTACTACAAACTCCTTAATATCCAAACCAACTAACTTTGCAGTAAGGAAATGCCCAATTTCATGAAGAGCTTTTATTAGGTAAATAAGGCCAATACATAATATTGAAAAAATAACAGATCTTATACTCTCGAACGGATGTTTTAAAATTAAATCTGATAACCAAACGGCAACAATTGTTATAAATGCAAACTGGATTCCCTTAAATGGATCAAGATTTGTTGGGTTTGTTATGCCCTTAATTAATATTAAAAAGGTTTTTATTAAACAAAAGATTGCTACCAATATAAGGAAACCTAGTATGATTACGGCCATAGGAATGTACCACTAATGACATGTTTTGTACCAAAGAATGACAAGAAATTTACCACTAATCGACAGCTTATTTACCACCCAATACCTTCTATATAATTAGTGAGCATA
>NZ_CAKJTG010000008.1 GCF_917563885.1 Pseudoneobacillus rhizosphaerae | reverse complement strand
GGAGGCGCGTTCGCGAGAACTTCTCGCGTGCACCTTTACAACCATTTGGGCGGGAGGCGCGTTCGCGAGAACTTCTCGCGTGCACCTTTACAACCATTTGGGCGGGAGGCGCGTTCGCGAGAACTTCTCGCGTGCACCTTTACAACCATTTGGGCGGGAGGCGCGTTCGCGAGAACTTCTCGCGTGCACCTTTACAACCATTTGGGCGGGAGGCGCGTTCGCGAGAACTTCTCGCGTGCACCTTTACAACCATTTGGGCGGGAGGCGCGTTCGCGAGGGACATTTTCATTAGTACCTGCCCTTGTTTTGTCCGATAGAAACCGACTTTTAAACATTTAGATTGATTTCTAACCTGGCTTTGTCCCATAGAGACTTTCTATAGTACATTTCCTGAATCCAATTTATTTTTAATTTCCTAAGCCGAGGTATTAATGAACATAAAAAAAAGGAACATGATAACCATCACGTCCCTCATTGAAGCTATTCATCAAGTATTCAAATCGTACCGCTTACCTTTTACTAAATAAAAAATATTTTCGGCAATATTTGTTGTATGATCTGCCGCTCTTTCCAAATATCTGCTTACAAATGATAATTGGGTAATTTGTGGTATTTTATCTGGATTTTGTTGATTTAATAGTAGCAAGTCTTTGATAATAATTCCGTACAACTCATCTACTTCATCATCCATTTCCGCAACGTTCTTTGCTTTAGCAATATCTTCTTCGTTATAAGCTTCTAAAGATAACTTAAGCATTACTTTATTGATCTCATGCATTCTTTTAATATGTTCGATTGGCTTAATTAAAGGATCTTGCCCAATTCGAATGGTAGATTTTGCAATATTTACTGCAAAATCTGCAATACGTTCAATATCGTTTGCAATTTTGATTGCCACAATCACTCTACGTAAATCTATAGCTACAGGCTGTTGTTTGGCAATTAAAAGAATAACCGTATCGTTTATTTCTTCTTCTAAAAGATTCACTTTCGTATCATCTTCTATAATCTCTAATGCTAATTCTACATTTTGTGTTTCTAAAGCTACTAAGGATTTATCTAAAGCTTCTACTGACAAATTTCCAATCTCTAATAATTTCTTTTGGAGATCTTTTAAATCCTCATCAAATCTTTCTCTAATTGCCATATATAGGACATCCTTTCCATCATGATATATAACCTAAAAAAATAATGTTTATTATTCTTATCCAAATCTTCCAGTTATATAATCTTCTGTTCTTTTATCGGATGGAGTTGAAAAGATTTTATTCGTTTGATCAAATTCCACAACTTCTCCATTCAAGAAGAAAGCGGTTTTATCTGAAATACGTGCAGCCTGTTGCATATTATGAGTAACAATGATGATACTAAAATTTTTCTTTAATTCTTGAACCAGTTCTTCCACCTTTAAAGTCGATATTGGGTCTAACGCTGAGGTTGGTTCATCCATTAAAATGACATCTGGTTCAATCGCTAAACAACGAGCAATACAAAGTCTTTGTTGTTGCCCACCTGATAATCCATAGGCATTTTGGTGTAAACGGTCTTTTACCTCATCCCAAATAGCTGCGCCCTTTAAACTTTTTTCTACCACTTCATCTAGAACTTTTTTATCACGAATTCCATGAATTTTTGGCCCATAGGCTACATTTTCATAGATCGACTTCGGGAATGGATTTGGTTTTTGAAAGACCATACCTACTTTTGTACGCAATTCTTCAACTGTGTACGATTTTTCAAAGATGTTGCGGCCACGATATGAAATTTCTCCTGACGTTTTTACAATCGGAATAAGCTCGATCATTCGGTTTAAGGTTTTAATATAAGTCGATTTACCGCAACCTGAAGGACCAATAATCGCTGTGACTTCATTTTCATAGATATCTAGATTAATATTTTTCAGAGCATGATTTTCCCCATACCATAAATTAAGTTCATTTGTTTTATAAACAATTTCCTTTGCTGGATTTTCTAAGGTTTTGTTATTTTTATCAATAACGATATTCATGAATTTTCCCCCTTCACTCAATAAAGAGTTTAATAACGTTTTTGAAATTTATTTCTTATTAATACAGCAATTGAATTCATAATAATTAGCATGACCAATAAGATAATGATGCCTGCCGCAGCAAGTGCATGAAATTCTTCTTGTGGACGACTTGTCCAGTTATAAATTTGCATTGGTAAAACGGTGAACGTATCAAAAACAGTTTTAGGTAAAAAAGCAATAAACAATGGCAATCCTAGAACAACAAGTGGTGCGGTTTCTCCAATCGCACGAGATAGTGCTAAGATACCACCTGTTAAGATTCCGGGAATCGCTGCTGGTAAGACAACTCTTATGATTGTCTGCCATTTAGTTGCCCCCATCCCGAAAGATGCTTCACGTAGTTCATTTGGAACAGCCCTAATTGCTTCTTGTGAGGCTACAATAATGACAGGTAAAACTAGTAAACTCATAGTTAATCCTGCTGCTAGTACACTTGTACCTAAGGCAAACGCCCTAACAAATAAAGTTAAGCCAAGTAATCCAAATACAATCGATGGAACACCAGCAAGATTAGAAATATTTACTTGAATAAAGTCTGTAAAACGACTTTTCTTCGCATACTCCTCTAGATACAGAGCTGTCCCTACTCCAATTAATAAAGAAACAGGTGCTACTACACCTACTAACCACACAGTACCGATTAAGGCGGTTTTTATCCCTGCACGTTCTGGTTTTCTTGAAGGTAAGTTTTGAAGGAAATCCAAGCTTAAATAGCCAGATCCTTGAGTGAATATCCGATATAGTAGTATTCCAAGAACAAATAAACCGAATAGGGTGGCAATAAAGAATATTACCTTAAAAACTTGATTCCATAACAACCTTGGAGCCATGTTCTTGACAACCTTTGAATGGTCAATAAGTTTCATTAATAAACCTCCCTGAAACGCTTAGCGATATATTGTGCAAGGAGATTCATGACTAGGGTGAATACAAACAACGTCATTCCAACAGCGTAGATACTGTAATAAATAGTTGTTCCATACCCTGCATCACCTGTACTAACTTGAACAATATAAGCGGTCATTGTTTGGATAGAACCTGTTACATCCCATCCCCATGTCGGAGTTGACCCACCTGCTACAGCCACAATCATGGTCTCTCCTATTGCTCTAGAAACAGCTAAAACAATCGAGGCTACAATTCCTGAAATAGCGGCCGGTAAAACAACCTTCATGGAAACTTCAAACTTCGTAGAACCTAATGCAAGGGCCCCTTCACGCATTGAATTAGGAACGGAAGACATCGCATCCTCAGATAAAGAGGCTATCATAGGTGTAATCATTATTCCAATCACAATACCAGGACTTAAGGCATTAAAAATTTCAAGCTGTGGGATGAATTCTCTTAAAATAGGTGTAACGAATGTTAAAGCGAAAAAGCCGTAAACAATCGTTGGGATACCTGCAAGCACTTCTAATATCGGTTTGATGATTCTTCTTGTATTCTCGTGCGCATACTCACTCAAAAATATGGCAGATGCTAATCCTATTGGTACGGCCACAATAATGGCGATTAATGTCACTCTTAATGTACCCGACACTAATGGTAATATCCCATACGACCCTTGGGTTTCGGAAAATGGGTACCATTTTTTAGAAGTGATAAATTCAATAAATGAAACCTTAGTAAAAAAAGTAAACGTTTCAAAAATTAGTGTAAAGACAATTCCAAACGTAGTTAATACAGAAATAACAGCTGTAAGTAATAGAATCGTAGGAATTAGCTTTTCAATAATGGAATGAACACTCTTATTCTTCTTTTTTTCTTCTATCAGTTTCTGAATCGAAGAAGACCCCTTTTTTAAAGCCATATTTGAAAACCCCCTTATCAAAAGACAAGATGAGAAGCACACCACTTTCGTGCTTCCCATCTTATTACTATTATTTTAATCCTTCTAAAACTGCTAGATCCTTGTCATACTCTTCTTGAGGCAAACGTACATATCCTACCTCTTCAGATAAATCTGCCGCATTCTCAATTAGGAATTTCACGTAATCATATACTTCTTCATTTTTAACGGATTCGTTTTTCACATAGGTGAAAAGTGGACGAGACAACGGAGCATACTCACCCGATTCAATTGTATCGTTTGTTGGTTCAACAGGTCCATTACCACCATCAATTGGAACAATTTTAAGTTTATTTTTATTTTCTAAATAATAAGCATAACCCATATAGCCAATACCGTTTTTCTCACCGGAGATACCTTGAACTAAAATGTTGTCATCCTCAGATAAAGTTGCACTTTGAACAATTGGTTGATCATCAAGGATTACTTCGTTAAAATAATCAAATGTGCCAGAGTCAGTTCCAGGAGAGTAGAATTTAATTTCTTCTTCTGGCCAACCTTCACGAATATCAGACCATTTTCTGGCTTTACCGTCTTCAATCCATAATTTCTTAAGCTCATCAATTGTTAAATGATCAACCCAAGTATTTTCCTTGTTTACAAGTACTGACAGACCATCAAAAGCTAATTTAATTTCTGTGAACTCAATTCCTTTTTCTCCTAATTGAGCTTTTTCCTCATCTTTAATTGGACGTGAAGCATTACTCATATCCGTTTCACCAGCGATAAATGCTTTAAAACCACCACCAGTACCAGAAAGACCTACTGATACTTTAACGTCGGGTTGAACCATTTGATATTCTTCAGCAACAGCCTCCATAATTGGATAAACGGTTGATGACCCATCAATTTTCACTTCACCAGAAAGTTGCTTATTAACTTCGGCAGCATCGCTAGTTTTTCCTGCTTCTTCACTCCCACAAGCCGCTGCGAATAATAGCACCCCACCCATCATTGCAGATAGTGCTAATTTATTTAAGCTTTTCATTCGTTAATTCCCCCTAAGGATTGGTTGTGTTTTGTCCTACACATAGAATATTAAAGCTAAACTATTAATTCCGTTTTAATACTTTGTAAAGGTTTTGTAAATTTGAAAAGTTTATGAATAAATATATTAAAGAATAATTGTGTTTTGTAGTAATTATCCCGACAACATGAAAAAACCCATTTTTCCAATGGGTTTATTTAATTTAATAGTATGAACTAATTTTATTGTGTACCTCTTTCTATCAGCTGAGTGGAACGGTCCATTTTAGATGCATCTTTCATTCTCTGTTTCTTCAATTCAAAGTAAGCATCTAACACTCTTCTACCAATAACAGTGTTTGCATGGTGTCCTTTATCACCTTCATAAGCCCAAGGGACAAGAACAGCCATCGCAACCTCTGGATTATCGTCTGGCGCATAACCAACAAGACTTAAATTCATCACTTCAGGAGGGATTTGGTTTCTCTCTTTATATACCTTCATTTCAGGTCCATCGTAAACAGCCTGTGCCGTCCCTGTTTTTCCTGCAGGATTATACTTGGCACCTTTAAAATCATCATAGGCTGTTCCACCTGGCTCCTGCATAACTCGTCTGAACCCTTCCTGAACCCGCTTTAGCCATTCTTCCTTGGCACCTATATGATTTAAAATTGTCGGCTTTATTTCTTGTACAATTGGTCCTAATTCGTTGTTGTCGAGTAATGGTTCACGAATTTCTTTTACTATATGAGGTTGAACACGATATCCGCCGTTTGCTATCGTAGAAACATATTGCGCTAATTGCATTGGGGTATAAATATCATACTGTCCAATCACTAAGTCCAATAAGAAGCCCGGTAGCTTTAAAGGTCCTTTAAACCCCACTTGTTCATTAGGTAAATCAATCCCTGTTCGTACCCCAAGACCAAACTGATTAAACGATTCACGTATAGTATCAAACGCTTGTAAATTTATATCCAGTGGCTCATTAAATTCATAATGTCCTTTTCCAATCTCTATTGCTGTTTTGAACATATAAACATTGGATGAAACCTTTAAAGAATTGATATCATTAATATTTCCAAAGTTCTTCCAAGAAGATTTCTCGGGAGTTCCTTTAATTTTTATTGGAGAGTCATAGTGAAAATCCCCTGGATGAAGTGCTCCAGTTTTATATCCTGTTAATATGGTTGCTCCCTTTACTGAGGATCCTGCATTATACGATGTCGTGAAGGTCCCATATGCAAAGTCTAACATTTCTCGTTTTCCAGTTTTCGGATCCTTTGTTATTTGTTTTCCTGCTAACGTTAATATTTCACCAGTATGGGGATCTAATAGTACAACAAAAGCACGATCTAAAAGAGTAGTCTTAGCTGTTTTTTTTGCAGCTAATAATTCTTCTTCAATAATTTTCTCCACAGCTAACTGTAAATCCATATCAATGGTTAAAACTAAATCCTTTCCACGTTTTCCTTCTGAGACGACAATCGTTTCAAGAACATTACCTGATTTATCTGTAATGTTTTTCACTTTAGCTTTTTGACCATGCAACACATCTTCATATTGCTCTTCAATATAACTCAATCCTACACGGTCATTTCGATTATAGTCTCTAGCCAAATAGTGCTCTAATCGCTCACTTGGTAACCCCCTATCGGAAGATGATACCTTCCCTATAATGGTTTTTAATGTATCTCCAAACAAATAGTTTCTTTCCCAATCTGTAGTAGTATCTACTCCCGGTAAAAATTGTAGATTTTCACTTACAATCGCAAATTCTTTCTTTGTAACATCTTTATTTTTCACAAATTGGGGTGTTAAAGCAAAACCACTATTAAATTCTCGAAAAATAGCTAAAATTTCTAAATCATTTTTGTTGAGCTCTTTTAATTCCTCAGTAGTTATCCTATCTAATTGTAGCTTGTATAAATCTTTATCATTTAATTGTTTATCAGTAAATAAATCCCACTCTGATTTTTTAATTTTGTCTTTGGCTCGCTCAGGATTCTTCATTATCCAATAATCTTTTTTGTCACGCTCTCGAACCTTTTTAACATCTTTTTCAATTAATTTTGCTAAATGTCCAGCAACCACAAGCATTTCCTCTTGGTTCGCTCCCTGATTTTTTGTATAAGTAATGGCATCTTGAGGAGTATTATCTACAATGATTTTTCCATTGCGATCAAACATTTTCCCTCTCGGAACAGGATTATTTACAGTTATATCCTCTGTTCTTTCGATTTCCCGTTTAAAATCATCACCATAAACGATTTGTACAAAACCTAGCCGTAAAATAAGGATGGAAAATAGCATAAAGACTATAAAGAAGATCATATTTAATCGAAAAGGGACATGTGCCTTCTTCTTTTTTTTCTTTACAACTACCATCAAAACACTCCTTTACTAATTTCCATAATTACAATTGAAAAAATGGAGCAGGGGAATCCCCCCTACTCCTAAAGCTGAATTTTTCTTACGAAAAAATATATACATGTATGTCCGGCACCAAGAAACATCAATAATATAGGAATACTTTTTGTTTCATCAAAAAAGGTTACCCCAATAATAAAAGCAATGACTGATACCCCTCTGCCCAAATTTAAGAATAGCTCACGAACGACAATATATTCTATTCTCATTTCAGCAGCCTTCCAACCCGTTCCAATAATATCATAAGTCATTGACATATAAGGAACTAGCAGAATAGGGTAAGCAACAGCAATTATACAGGCATAAATAAGTAATTTTTGAAAGGTAACATCAAATACAAGTAAAAAAATCGCTAAATATAAAAGACAGCCACCTATCAAAATTGATTTCTTTCGAAAGTCTTTTTTAATTAATCTAGAAGCAGCATAGTAAGCGATAAAAGAAATAGCTGAATTAAGCAATCCAAATTTTCCTAGCGCTAATTCACTTCCTGTTGAAATAAAAACAAATACAGAAATAATAAATAGAAAGGTACCTTCTCGTAACCCTTGAAAGAAATTTGCATTCGTTATCAAACGCCAATTGGGGTTATGTGCTCTTTCCTTAATGATTCTGGTAAACATGTATTTTCCAGAAGCAGGTCGTCTTTTCAAGGAGAAACTGAAAAATACAGCTAATGAAAATAGTCCTAAAGAAATTCCAAAAACAATTGTATAACCAGTAAAGCTAGTGAGATTGGATATGATTAATCCTGCTGCAATAGGTCCAATCATTCCACCAACTGAGCCTAAAATACCTAAAAAACCATTAAAAAAATCTCTTGTTTCTGGTTCTGTGATTTCAAATGTTAAAACATTAAAGGCTAACCAATAAAAACCGTATCCTATTCCTAACAGACTACCGAGTAAGACAAGGAAATGGGAGGCATTTTCCCCAATAAATAGCACAGTCATATAAAATAGTGCTAAGACTATAACGCCAATCCGTAAAACCAATACACGGTCAATCTTTTTTGCCCATCTACCTGCCAAAATAAATGTTAATGGTTGTAAGACAATGACCGAGAGATTGTAAATTCCTAAATCTACGTACTCTCCAGATTGTTTCCATAAATAAATATTTACAAATGTATTAGATAGGGCCACGCTTAAGGAATATAATCCCCCGATAAGGAGCAACAGAGTTAAATCCCTCGTTAATTCGACTTCACCGATAATCTTTTTCCATTTCGACATTCATAAACTCTCCTTTTGTCGTTAGGAGTATTGTTTACCAATGAAGAATGATTATTCCTATAAAAAATTCCACAAAAAAAGAAGCAAACGGATATCCGTTCGCTTCTTCTATTTTTATTTCGCGTTTTGATAACGATTAGAAACCTCTTCCCAATTAACCACATTCCAGAAAGTAGAAATGTAATCAGGACGACGGTTTTGGAATTTTAAGTAGTAAGCATGCTCCCAAACATCTAGACCAAGAATAGGTGTTTTACCTTCCATTACAGGAGAATCTTGATTCGGTGTGCTAGTAACTTCTAATTCTCCATTATTAACAGCTAACCAAGCCCAACCAGAACCGAAACGTGTAGTAGCAGCTTTTGCGAATTCTTCTTTAAAGCTTTCGAAGCTACCAAATTTATTGTTGATTGCATCTGCTAATTCACCAGTAGGTGCACCACCACCATTTGGAGAAAGAATTTGCCAAAATAAAGTATGGTTTGCATGTCCGCCACCATTGTTTCTTACAGCTGTACGAGCAGCTTCAGGAACAGCATCTAGGTTTGCAATAACTTCTTCTACAGATTTAGAAAGAAGCTCTTCGTTTCCTGCTAAAGCGTTGTTTAAGTTTGTTACATAAGCATTATGATGCTTAGAATGATGAATATTCATCGTTTCCTTATCGATGTGTGGTTCTAATGCTTCATAAGCATACGGTAATTGTGGTAATTCAAATGCCATTATTATTCCTCCTAAGTATGTAAAATTAATATCATGCTTCAGAAAAGTGATAACTTTCTGAAGCCTTTAGATAAGATTACCAAATTTGTTTTACCTGTTCAAATAATACGCTTTAACACATAGTTACAATCCCCTATTTTTTCATTAATATTCTCATTATCGAGCAGTTCAAGATAATATTCGAAAAATTGTCATACTTCGTGAATCCACTTCTGTCAACGATTTAAGTCGCACAATTAGATTTTTACTTCCAAATCATGTAAAAGGCATGTTGACATAGTGTTAATAATTCTTTTAAATCAAGATAAAGGGAATAAATGAGGAGTGAATATAAGATGAATCGACACAAGCTATCTCTTTATAGTTTACTATTCCAACATTTTTTTGAACATGAAACCATCCAAAAAATAAAAGCCAATACAGTCCTTTTTCAAGAGAAAGATCCCGTTAATCATATTTTCCTTTTACTGAAAGGAAGCATCGCTTTAGGTAGAATTCATATGAGAGGAAAAGAGTTTATTTTAAAAATCATAAATGGCCATGAACCATTGCTCGAATATCGTGTATTTAATCAAAATCCACACTACCATTATTCTGGAAAAGCCATCACTGATTGTGAATTATTGATGATTAACCGAGAGCAATTCGAAAACTTTGTTCAACAAAATCCTTCAGTCATGGTGGAATTAACGGAGTATTTAAGTACTTCTTATATTAAAGCACAAATGAAATGTCAGGATTTAATTATGAATGGAAAAAAAGGTGGCCTCTATTCGATTTTAATACGCTTATGTAGTAGTTACGGTGTCGCTACTGACGAAGGCATTTTGATTGATCTCCCGCTTACACACCAAGAACTTGCAAATTTAACTTACGGAACCCGAGAAGTAATCCAGCGTGCATTAAAAGAATTGCGAGAAAAAGGCGTCATTTCATATGACCAACAAAAATTCACCGTAAAGGATATTAATTACCTTAAAGAAGACGTAGACTGTCAGAATTGTGCATATGAAATATGTGGTCTAAATTAAAGAATAGAGGACTTACTGGTTTGTTATTCCAGTGTCCTCCTTTTTAATCTTTTATTAACAAACTCTATATAACAACTATCAAAAAATAACCAATCATGACAGCCTGAACAATCGATTTTGTTATAACGCTACTTATAAAACCAATCACTGATCCTACCCCTATTTTTAGAGCTTCAGTAAATCCTTTTCGATGTATTAATAATTCCGCTATGACAGCACCTAAGAACGGGCCAATAAGAATACCAAAGACGGGTATGACAAATGGACCAACTAGTAACCCAATTGTACTGCCCCAAATACCTGCTTTTGAGCCCCCATATTTCTTTACCCCAAGCATATTTGCTAGATAGTCTGCGCTAAAAAGTAATACGACAAAGAATATTTGTACCGTCCAAAACACCCAACTAAACTCTACAAAAGAAAAGAATAATCCATAAAGAATAAAACCGCCTAATATAAATACTACACTGGGAATAATCGGATAAATGAGTCCAATAAACGAAATGATGAACATAGCTACAATTAAAACCCAATAAAGCAAATCCATTTACGTACCTCCCGTATGAAAAACTGCAAAATCAATTTTATAAAATAAATAGTATCAAATTTACATACGTATGTCTTTCTTCCAACTTAAAATACCGTTAGAATAAGAAATGAATCTTAAACGAGGATGTGTTAAATGAAAATGAATATCTTTAAACAATTTCTAAAAAGCTTATACTCACCAAAAGATATAGCCATATTCCGCTTTCAAGGAATTGGAAAAACGATTCTTTTTGTTTTTTTGTTAACTTTACTATCCATTCTTCCAACAACTTTTCAATTTGTATCAGCCATTAATAATGGACTAGAGCTAAGCAAGGATGTACTTAAGGAGGAAGTACCTCCTTTTATCATTGAAAATGGACAGTTGTCTGTTGAAAGCCAAGCCCCCTATATATTTGAAGAAAAAGGAATCAAAATTATTATCGATGGTACAGGCTCTGTTAACCAAAGTGATTTAAACAAATCAGAAACTGCGATAGCTCTTCTAAAAAATGAGTTTGTATTTATGGCTGGTGGACAAGCGCAATCTTCTAGTTATTCCATGTTTCCCGAAATGGAACTAACGAACCAGGATATAGTAGATTTTATTCAATCAATGGAAGGACTAAAATACATCTTTCTTCCGATCATGTTTTTAATTATTTTTATCTTTTCAAGCGGGATTAAATTTATTGAAGTTTCCATCCTTGCGTTAATCGGGCTACTAGTCAAAAATCTTCTAAAAAGAAACGTACCCTATCGACAGGCATGGAGAATGGCAGCCTATAGTGTCACTTTACCTACTGTTTTCTTTACGATAATGGCTTTATTGCAAACCCCAGTACCTAATGGATTTATTATTAATTGGTTTGTTTCCATTCTGGTACTCACTTTAACAATCAAAGAAATTCCAATGAAAAAACAAAAAATAGAAGCACCATAAAACAACTTGCTTTATCGCTTGTTGTTTTTTGTTCTAAATTTACTAATGGGTGCATACACATTGGACAAACGTACCGAAAGGAGATTTGTCCGATGAAGAAATTTTTTGGGGCACTCGTCTTACTACTCATTTGTTATATCGTACTTTTTGATTTAAAACATGGGACACTTCCTCATTCTTCCGAAAAAACATCTGAAACAGTAATCACAGCTAAATCAGTTGAACTTTCATTTTTTGAAGAAAAAGTTAAGGCTGGGGATACTGTACTAACCATTGTAGAAAATAGATTAGAGGCACCTATTCCCGTTTCTATTACTGAAATTGTGACTGATTTCAAGGCATTGAATGAAGGAGTTTCTCCTGAAAATATTCAAATTGGGAAAAGCTATTTATTTCCTGATTACTTAAAATAAAAGCTCTTCCTTGTCAAATTCACGGTTTGACTGATAAACTATTATTATTGCCTTAACAGGTAGTATTTTTTGAATTCGAACTTTTAAAGGAGCGAAGACTCTTGAATGAAATAATCCATCGCACGAAAACCCGTCCCATAAAGGTGGGGAACTTAACTATTGGTGGAAGTAATGAATTGTTTATTCAAAGTATGACCACAACGAAAACACATGATGTCGAAGCAACTGTTGCTGAAATTAAGCGTTTGGAGGAGGCCGGCTGTCAAATTGTTCGCGTTGCTTGTCCAGACGAAAGAGCGGCCAACGCCATTAGTGAAATTAAAAAGCGAATTAATATCCCGTTAGTTGTGGATATCCATTTTGATTATAAATTAGCTTTAAAAGCTATCGAGGGTGGAGCCGATAAAATCCGGATAAATCCCGGTAATATTGGAAAACGTGAAAAGGTAGAAGCTGTTGTAAAAGCAGCTAAAGAAAAAGGTATACCTATTCGAATAGGTGTAAATGCTGGTTCACTTGAAAAAAGAATCCTAGAAAAATATGGATATCCTACTGCCGATGGAATGGTTGAAAGTGCTCTACACCATATAAAAATTTTAGAGGATTTAGATTTCCATGATATTATCGTATCGATGAAGGCTTCTGATGTACTGTTAGCAATTGAAGCTTATGAAAAAGCTTCCAAAGCATTTGATTATCCTTTACATTTAGGAATTACTGAATCAGGTACACTTTTTTCTGGCACAGTTAAAAGTGCGGCTGGTTTAGGAGCAATCTTAAATAAAGGGATTGGCAATACACTAAGAATTTCTTTAAGCGCTGATCCAGTAGAGGAAGTAAAAGTTGCAAGAGAATTACTCAAGGTGTTTGGATTATCTTCTAATGCTGCTACGCTTATCTCTTGCCCGACATGTGGAAGGATTGAAATAGACTTAATCAGCATTGCTAATGAAGTTGAAGAATACATTCAAAAAATTAAAGCTCCCATCAAAATCGCTGTCCTAGGCTGTGCAGTTAATGGACCAGGTGAAGCCAGAGAAGCAGATATTGGGATTGCCGGTGCAAGAGGAGAAGGTTTACTCTTCCGTAAAGGGGAAATTGTTCGTAAAGTCCCTGAAGAAACAATGGTAGAGGAATTAAAGAAAGAAATTGATGCTATTGCAGAGGAATATTTTCTAAAAAAACAAGAAGAACAAAAAATATAGTTCAACAAAAACGGCTGCTCCTTCAAGGAAACAGCCGTTTTTTTACTATTTATTAGCTTATAATACTAGCTAAAAAAAGGGTACTATAAACATACCGACGATAATCGATATCGCTCCAAGTCCTATTGCCCAATTACCAAGTCCTTCAGAACCTCGTCTTCTTGCAATAAACCCTAAAACAATTCCAGCTGCACCAAATAGAATCGGCATTACAAACAGTGATAGAATGGAAAGAGCTAAAGCTGCAAAGCCCATTCCTTTCCCACCTTCTTCAGCCCGATCGTAATCACGAGCTCTTCCACGATCTAATCTGATTGGTGCTGCTATTTCAGCAGAGGTTTCTTCCATATATTCCGCAGGTCCGTTAGCAATTTCTTCATCATAAGGACGTTTTTCCTCGAAGCTTCGCTCTTGGTCTGCCATACTGATCCCTCGCTTTCGTTTTTTGGAGCATTTATATTGTTAGCATAAGACCGTTATTTCACTATGTTAATGTTTGATAATAATTCATAGGTTTACCATTTTACTTTTTATTCCGTAAAAGTTTTGTTAAGATAATTGAATACTTTAATTATGCGTTAGGAGAATTAGCTAATGAAAATTCGTTTTGGTATTGATATTGATGGCACAGTCACTAGTCCAGCAGCACTTATTCCTTTTCTAAATAAAGCCTTTCAATTAAATTTGACTTTGGCTGATATTAAGCAATATGAATTAACTCCATTAGTGAGTATTTCTGAAGATGAATTTTCCAATTGGTTTCACAAAAACGAACCTGAGATGTATGAGAAATCGCCATTGGCAGAAGGGGTAAAAGAGGTACTGATTCAGTGGGCATTCGAGCATGAGCTATATTTCATAAGTGCACGAGGCAAACATTTATTTGATATAACTAAACAGTGGTTCACTTTAAATGAAATACCTTTTAATCATATTGAACTAATCGGTACTCACCATAAAATTGAAGCTGTTCAAAAATATCAAGTGGATATTTTTCTTGAAGATAAGCACGATAATGCTGTAATGATTGCGGAACAATGTAATATCCCGGTATTGTTATTTGATACACCATACAATCAAGACCCCATTCCACCGCAGGTAGTACGTGTTAAGGACTGGAAAGAAGCGGCTGCTTGGGTAGAGGATTGGATAAAATAGCAAAGGGCTCGTTTAATTAAACGAGCCTAGCTTGTTACACACATTCCGGGCATCGGCCATAAATTTCAAATTTATGGCCTGACACATCGAATCCTTTTAAATCTTCATTTAATTCATCCATTGGACATAAACCAATTTGCTTTGTCATACCACATTGCAAGCAAATGAAATGATGGTGATGATGATTATGAGAGCATGTAAATCGAAAATGCTTCTCACCAGATAGCTCTGTCAATTCAATAATTCCTAATTCAACAAATAAGGATAAATTCCGATAAATTGTATCAAAACTTAAGCCCGGGTAATCGTCCTTCATTTGTTCTAGAACATCCTTAGCTGTTAAATATTTATTACTCGTAGCAAACAAATCGAGCATTTCTTCACGTTTACCTGTATGCTTGTAGCCCTTATTTTTTAATAATTCTAAGGCTGTTTCAATGTTCATTATACTTCACCTCAGTTGCTTTTAGCCCTTACAATATTCCACTTTTTGAACATAATCGTGACTATTAATATCGCTACAGCTATCATGACAATTGTTCCTCCAGGAGCTAGGTCCAGATAATAGGAAATCATTAACCCTCCTAAAACTGATAACTCACCGAAAAGGATTGAATAAAAAATGGTTTGTTTAAACCCTTTAGCAATTCTTATACTTGCAGCTACCGGTAAGGTCATTAAGGAAGATACTAATAATATCCCTACAATACGCATTGAAGCTGCTATAACTAGTGCAACCATTAAGATAAAAATAAAATGAACAGATTTTGCCGCTATACCTGACGCTTTTGCGTGCTCTTCATCGAAGGATAATAGAAACAATTCTTTATATAAAAGAAAAATGAGCAGGATAACTAAAAAACTAATGATGAAAATAATAATTAAATCAATACGGCTAACTGCGCTCACACTTCCAAATAAATAGCTAAACAAATCTGTATTAAACCCATCCGCAAGCGAAATAAAGATAACACCAAGACCAATTCCACCTGATAAAATGATAGGGATAGCTAATTCCTGATAATGTTTATAAACACTACGTAATTTTTCGATAAACAAGGAACCCATAACTGAAAATGCCATCCCTAAATAAAGTGGATTAAGTCCAGCGAATAAGGACCATTTTTTAGCTAGGAATAAGCTAGCGGCTATTCCAGCTAAAGTAACATGGCTTAATGCATCCGCAATAAGCGAAAGTCTTCTTACCACGATAAACACTCCGATTAAAGGTGCCACAAGTCCAATCAATAATCCAGTCAAAAATGCATTTTGCAAAAATTCATATTCCAAAAGACCTGCAATCATTGATTTGTTCCTCCGTGGTGGTGATCATGATCATGTGTGAGGAGATGGATATCGTGACCGTAAACAAAAGACATCTCATCATTTTTAAAGAGTTCATATTCTTTCGATTCGCCATGGAAATGTAAATGTTTATTTAAACAAGCAACGTGAGTTACCTTGTCAGAAATAGCGCTAATATCATGCGTTACGAGCAATAAAGTAATGCCCCACTTTTTATTAAGATTTTCAAGCATGTCATAAAAATTCTTTACATTTTTAGCATCAACCCCTACTGTTGGCTCATCTAAAATGAGAAGTTCGGGATTACTAACTAATGCTCTAGCGATAAAGATTCGCTGCTGTTGACCACCTGATAGTTCCCCAATATTCCGGTTCAGGAAAGGTAACATGTCTACTGAAGCAACTGCTTCCATAATTTTTTGTTTATCCTCTTTTTTCAAAAAACGAAAAAGTCCTAATTTTTTCGTTAACCCACTTGCTACCACTTCATAAACAGTGGCGGGAAAACCTGAATTAAACGAATTTGCCTTTTGCGAAACATAGCCTACTTTCTGCCAATCTTTAAATTTTTCAATTTCTTCTCCGAACAATAAAATTCTCCCCTGTTGAGGCTTTAATAAGCTAAGTAGCAGTTTTATTAGCGTTGACTTACCAGATCCATTCGGTCCAACAATCGCTAAATAGGCACCTTTAGGAATCGATAAATGAATATCCTCAAGAACCTGCTCCCTTTCGTATCGGTAGGATATATGGTCAATTTCCACAATTGTTTCTTTCAAAAAAATCACCTTACTTAATTAAGAATCATTACGATTTAACATTCCTCAGTATACTTATAAATAAATTATTTGTAAAGCGTGCAGGCTTTTGTCACAATGAGCACTTTTGGAACATACCTTAATAACGGAGGAGTGTGATACTGTGAAAATTTTTGAGAATATTATTAATCATAAAATTAACACGATGACTACTGACGAACTTTTAAAATACGCTAAGCAATTCCAAGTACAAATTAGCCGTGAACATGCGAAGAAAATTGCTGAATACTTAAGAAGTGAAAAGGTAAATATTTTTAATGATGGAGCACGAGCTTCACTTATTCGAGAAATTGCCAAAATCGCTGGACCAGATACTGCGAAGGAAGTAAACCGATTATTTATTCAGTTCACAAAACAATAAAAGTCTTAAACTAAGGTAAAAGGGAAAAGCTAATAGGCTTTTCCCTTTCATTTAATTATGCTTGTTGCATAATAAGATCTCTTAAATTCTCTTCGAATTGCTGCTTTCTTAGCATGTCAATTTCATGCTTATATGGCGGTTTTTGATTAGCCTTATCTTCGCCCACATATGGAGTTTCTAGAATTTTCGGGACAGAAGTAAGCTGTGGATGATTAACAATGTAATTCAATGCTTTGAAACCGATATGACCAAAGCCAATGTTTTCATGTCGATCTTTTTTCATCCCACGTTCATTTTTACTATCATTAATGTGAAGCACTTTTAGGCGATTAATGCCAATTATCTTATCAAATTCATTTAAAACACTATCAAAATCATCGACGATATCATAGCCTGCATCATGAGTATGACAGGTATCAAAACATATTGATAGTTTATCATTATAGACAACACCATCGATAATCATTGCAAGCTCTTCAAAGGTTTTCCCACACTCTGACCCTTTTCCAGCCATTGTTTCTAACGCAATTTGCACTTTATCATGATTGGTAAGCACTTCATTTAAGCCTTCAACAATTTTCTTAATTCCCTCTTCAGTTCCTGCCCCAACATGGGCTCCAGGATGAAGAACGATTTGAGTGGCTCCGATGGCTTCCGTACGGTCAATCTCTGTACGAAGGAAGTTAACGCCAAGCTCAAACGTACTTGGATTAGTAGAATTTCCAATATTTATAATATACGGCGCATGAACGATAATTTCATCTATACCATTTACCTCCATGTGTTTACGGCCAGCTTCAATATTTAAATCTTCAATTTTTTTTCTTCTAGTGTTTTGTGGAGCGCCAGTATATATCATAAAAGTATTTGCACCATAGGAAACAGCTTCTTCAGACGCCGCTAACAGCATCTTGCTACCACTCATTGAAACGTGTGAACCAATCTTCAGCATGAATATCTCTCCCTATTTTGGATTACGATTTCTTTCTCTGTATTCGTCTTTCTCTTTTCTTTATGCTTTCTACTTCCGATTGCATTTTCTTTTTATAGCCAGGTTTTACTTTATTTGGTTTTTGTACCATACTGCGTGCCTTTGCACCTATATGATCCACTTGTTTTTCTCTTTTTTTGCGTTTATTACGGTCCTCTAGTTCGACCCAATTTTCCTTTTGAATATCCACATGTTTAAATTCAATACCCATTTTTTCAAGACGATTTAACGCATCCTCATCAGACGTTTCATATATTGTTAGCGCAGTTCCTGAAAATCCTGCCCGTGCTGTTCGCCCAACACGATGAATGTAAAAATCTAAATCACTAGGAAGTTCAAAATTAATAATATGACTAACGCCCTCAATATCGATTCCCCTTGCTGCAAGGTCAGTCGCAACAATATATTGGAATTCCAAATTTTGAATTTGCTTCATCATTTTTTTACGGTCACGTGGACTTAAATCTCCATGTATCCTACCAACTTTTAAACCCTTGACAAGAAGAGCATCCGCTACTTCATCTGCCTTTTTCTTCGTATTCGTGAATACAATAGCTAAATAAGGATTAAAGTGTTTTAACACCTCAAATGTTAAAACTACTTTATTACGATGCCTAGCAGGTAAAAGGACATGTGTTAAATTAGTTGCTGACACCTGTTTAGGTTCAATATGAATGTACTTTGGATTTTCCATATACTTTTTCAAGAAAGGCTTAAGCTTCTCCGGAATCGTCGCCGAAAACACATACATTTCTAGCTTCTCTGGCATTTTTGCCGCAACTTTATCTACATCGACGATAAAGCCCATGTCAAGCATTAAATCTGCTTCATCGATGACTAATATTTTGGAAGTATGAACGAACAATGCTTGCTCTTGGACTAAATCATTTATACGTGAAGGTGTCCCAACTACAATATGCGGCTGCACTTTTAATTTTTCAATTGATTTTGCCTTGTCCGTTCCACCGATAAAGCAACGAGTGGTAATCTCTTCGCCTTCGGCCGAATGCTCTGTTACTTTTAAAATTTGTTGATAAATTTGAGTAGCTAATTCACGTGTTGGAGCTGTAATGACAGCCTGTACTTCTTGTTTGCTTGGATCAATTTTTTGTAGGATTGGTAAGACATACGCTAAAGTTTTCCCGGTACCTGTTTGTGATTGTCCAATCGCGCTTTCACCTTTTAATACTACGGGGATCATCTTTTCCTGTATCTCTGTAGGTTTGCTAAAACCTAAATCATCTATAGCATTTAGCAAAAACTGTTTGAATTGGTATGTTTGAAATTTTGAATCTTTCATTTTAAAAAACCCCTAAATCGTCCATATTTTTTGTTTCATCATATCATTATAATAAAAATTTCTTAAAATCTCCACTTATCTCCTCGTTATACTAGTATTCACCATATATTTTTGTTTTATTTTTCATTATAGGACTCTAAACCAAAAGTGTGATAATTGCATAGTCTATTCCGTAAGGCCTTTTCATTTTGACTTATGTAAACAAGCTTTACCTTGGAAGGAGGATATACTATGCCAATGCAACTCAGACCACAAGCCCCAATGCAACGAGGAAACGGACCTAGAATGATGCCACCACGATATCATGGTGGATTTCAGAGGGGATTTCAGGGGAGGTCACAAGGGGGGGCTCCTTTTGCCCAGTTTCCTTACTCACAACAAATGGCTGGACCGATGATGTCAAGAAATGGTGGAAGTAAAGGAGGCGGCCTACTAGCTAAAATATTAGGTAGAGGAAAGCAGCAAGGCGGAGCCCCAGGAGGAATTGGCCCAATGACTCGAGCTACTTCTAGCGGAGGTGGAGGAATTTTAAAAACTCTAACTAATCCAGATGCCCTAAATGGATTATTAAATAATACACAAACTGTTATTAAAACAGCACAGCAGCTTGGACCTGTTATTCAACAATACGGTCCACTCGTTCGTAACCTACCAAGCTTATGGAGGCTTTATAAAGGATTAAATGATGTAACAAATGAAAACGAGCACAGTGAATCCAACGAAAACGAAAGTAGTGCCAGTGAATCGACTCAGATGGAATCAAGTGAAGATCAAGAATTTACTAAAATCAATCCAATCATCAATAAAAATTCCATTAGAACTTCGAAGAAAAGAAAAAAGGCTGAACCTATAGAAGATGAATTGAACTCCTCATTATTAAAAAACAAGCGGTCAGTTCCTAAAATGTATATTTAATGAAGAGTGATTTTCGCACTCTTCTTTTTTCATTTTTTTTTAAAGTCGTCAATGGGTGATATTCCTTTGTAATCTATCAATAGGTTTTATATAATAAGGAAGTAGATTTAGAATGAAGTTCAAAAATGGGGAGGATATACAATGCATGTTATAAAAATTTCTCCACGCGGGTATTGTTATGGGGTTGTCGATGCAATGGTTATTGCTAGGAATGCCTCTTTAGATAAATCATTACCAAGACCTATTTATATATTAGGAATGATTGTCCATAACAAGCATGTGACTGATGCCTTCGAGCAAGAAGGAATTATTACATTAGATGGACAAAATCGTAAAGATATATTAGAACAGGTTGATCAAGGAACTGTTATTTTTACAGCACACGGAATTTCTCCAGAGGTACGTGAGCTAGCTAAAAAGAAAGGTCTTGTTACGATTGATGCTACCTGTCCCGATGTGACTAAGACACATCAATTGATTGAAGAGAAAGTAAAAGAAGACTTTCAAATTATTTATATTGGTAAAAAAGGACATCCTGAGCCTGAAGGTGCAGTTGGAGTAGCTCCTGGTAAAGTTCATCTAGTGGAATCAGAAAAGGATGTTGAGGAATTAACGATTCAACATCCAAAGCTGATTGTTACTAACCAAACAACTATGAGCCAGTGGGATGTTCTTCATGTCATTCAGAAGGTTCAAGAAAAATATCCTCATGTTGAGGTGCATAAAGAAATTTGCATGGCCACTCAAGTCCGTCAAGAAGCGGTCGCAGAACAAGCAACTGATGCGGATGTCACCATCGTTGTTGGAGACCCTATGAGTAATAATTCTAATCGGCTTGCACAGGTTTCTAAAGAGATTGCTGGAACTACGGCTTATCGAATTGCTGATATATCTGAATTAAATATCGATTGGATTAAGGATGCCAAAACAGTAGCTGTAACATCTGGGGCATCCACGCCAACTCCAATTACAAAAGAAGTTATTACTTTTATCGAGCAATATAATCCAAATGATCCAAGTACTTGGATTACAGAGAAAAAGGTTCCATTAAATAAAATTCTTCCAAAAGTGAAAAATGTGGAATAAAAAAAGAAACCATTTCTGGTTTCTTTTTTTATACAAATTGAAATGGATCCGTATGTATCTCCGATGGAAACACGTTTACGTCATATCCCTTTTCATTAAATAATTGGGTTAAAACCTTCGCTACCCCTTTTTTCATGACCTTTTCCACATTATGACCAGGGTCAATCACATTGAGGCCTTGAGCTGCTGCATCATGGGCAGTATGATAATAAAAATCTCCGGTTATATAGACATCAGCACCCGCAAATTTGGCATGCGGAAAATACTTATTTCCGTCTCCGCCTAAAACAGCCACTTTCTTCACTTTCGCATTAAGATTTCCTACAACACGAACTGTCGGAACCTCTAAAGACACTTTCACTACCTCTATAAAGCTCTGGAGTGTTGTTTCAGAGACATTACCCACTCTTCCTAATCCTAGGGTCTCCCCCTTATTATCGAGCGGAATAAGGTCATAAGCGACTTCCTCATATGGATGTGCTTTTATCATTGCACTAACAAGTCTTTTCTCGAGATGTGCTGGATAAATCGTTTCGATTTTAACCTCTTCTACTACTTCTTGCTTTCCATTCGAACCAATAAAAGGATTGGCGGAATCTCCCGGTAAAAATCTTCCAGTTCCGTTGGTGCTAAATGAACAAAATTGATAATCCCCTATTGAACCTGCACCAGCCCTACCAATTGCCTCTCTAACTACTTCTTCATGGCCCTTCGGAACAAACACCACGAGCTTTTTTAGCTTTGTTTCAGTGGTTGGAAATAGCACTTTAGTATCCTTAAGACCTAATGCTTCAGCTAAAAGATCATTCACTCCACCTTTGGCTATATCTAGGTTTGTATGGGCAGCGTATACAGCTATTTCATTTTTAATAAGCTTCTCAATCAATCTCCCGGAAGGATCATCCGATGTAATCCTTTGAAGTGGACGGAAAATTAGTGGGTGATGAGCAATAATTAACTGAACGTTTTTAGCAATAGCTTCGTCAACTACTTCCTCTAATACATCTAAGGCAATCATTACATTTTGAATTTTTTTACTTAAATTTCCAATTTGCAATCCAACTTTGTCTCCTTCCATTGCTAAGCTTTTGGGAGAGAAACCTTCGAATACCTGGATAATTTCATAACCATTAACTATCTTCAATTCCCTAAAACCTCCTCTACCATCGTAATTTTCTCTTTTAATTCCATTATTTTTGATTGAACCTCTTCTGATCCATTCGCTTCTGCAAGCTGAGATAAAATTCTTTCCCAGTTCCTTTTTTCATCTTGCCATTTCTTAATAAAAACATTATTTTTTTCTTTCATCAAGAATGGGCCAAGTAATAAGCCTTTATGTAATTCGTTTGTATAGGATTGATGCGGATTTCCCTGTTCAGCAACTAATACCTCGTATATTTTCCCGTCTTCCTCTAATATTTTCTCATTTACCAATTCCCAATCGTTTTGAAGTAGCCATTCTCTAATTGATATAGCGCTAATATTAGGCTGCAGAATTAGTCTCTTTACATTTGATAGCTTTTCTTTCCCTGCCTCTAAAATATTGGAGATTAATGCTCCACCCATCCCCGCAATTGTAATACAATCAACTTCATTTACTTCGATGACTTCTAATCCGTTCCCTTTTCTTACTGAAATCTGCTCCGATAATTCTTCTTCTGTAACTTGGTTCAGCGCAGATTGAAATGGACCTTCAACAACTTCACCTGCTATAGCAAAAGGAACCTTCCCTTTTTTCACAACATAGCAAGGTAAATAAGCATGATCCGAACCAATGTCAGCTAATTTAAACCCTTTCGGTATAAAATCTGCCACGGCTTGAAGTCGTGCTGATAACTTTTCTGTATTCATTTTTACCACACCATTCTCTTATTTGTTTTTTTAAGTATAAAAAAAGTTCCTTGCAGATGCAAAGAACTTTTCAAAATAATTATTATTTTAGAGTTGTAATCCACTCAGCCATAACATCAGCTTGTTCACCTTGAACTAGACCAGCTGGCATTCCACCAGGAAGGCCATTTAAAAGAATTTCTTTAATTTCATCCTTTGATTTACCAATCCCTACTAATGAAGGGCCAGAAACACCTTGATATGCATCACCATGACAACCAATACAACCAGCAGACTTATAAAGATCCTCTGGGTTTGACGCAACTTCTTCAGTCTTTGGTTTTTCTCCACCTTCAGCCTCATTTGCCAAATCTTTAGAATCACCAAGTCCCTTGAAAGAAAGGAAAAACATTAGTCCGATACCAAAAACCATGATTAAAATAAATGGTACAATCGGATTTCGATTCATAATCATTACCCCCTATGTAGAACATTTACAATTAGTGTGTACAAACAATACTTATTTTACTTTAAAATTACAAGTAGGGGAAGTATTTATAACAATTTTATATTAGAAAAGCTGTTTTTTTATTTTTAGCAACCGATTTCTCTTGAAATAACCATTCTCTGAACTTCAGATGTACCTTCACCTATTTCTAATAATTTTGCATCTCTCATAAATCGCTCCACATGGTAATCCTTCATATAACCATAACCACCATGAATTTGAACAGCTTGACTTGTAACTTCCATACAAATTTCCGAAGCATAAAGCTTACACATGGAAGCTTCCTTAGAAAACTTTCTTCCTTGGTCCTTCAACCACGCTGCTTTATAGACCATTGTTCGGGCTAATTCAATTTTTAAAGCCATATCAGCTAGCTTAAATTGGATAGCTTGGAATTGTGACAGGGAGCGCCCAAATTGTTTTCTTTCCTGAGCATATTGTAAAGCCTTTTCATAAGCAGCTTGTGCAATCCCAACAGCCATGGCTCCGATTCCAATTCTTCCACCATCTAGTGTGATCAAAAACTGCTTAAAGCCCTCACCTTTTTTACCAAGTAGATTTTCTGTCGGTACATAAACATCTTCTAATACAAGCTCTGTTGTATTAGACGCATTTAACCCCATTTTTTCGTAATTATCGATTATCTTAAAACCTTTAGCATCAGTTGGAACAATAATGGCACTTATTTCTTTTTTACCATCTTTTTGATCAGTGATAGCTGTAAGTGCTAAATGTTTTGCGTAGCTAGCATTTGTGATGAAGCATTTGCTACCGTTAATGACAAATTGTCCGTCTTTTTCAACAGCTGTAGTTTGGGTTCCACCTGCGTCAGATCCCGCATTAGGTTCTGTTAATCCGAATGCTCCAAACGACTCTCCTGTACAAATCGGGGTAAGGAACTCTCGTTTTTGTTCTTCGGTACCAAATAAATTTATAGGTGCACCACCCAATGAAATATGAGCTGAATAAGTGATTCCTGTTGATCCACAAGCCCTACTTAATTCTTCTACCACAATGGCAAAGCTTACTGTATCTGCTCCACCACCACCGTATTCTTCGGGAAACGGTAAACCCATTATCCCCATCTCAGCTAGCTTTCTAAACGGCTCTATTGGAAACTCCTTCGTCTTATCACGCTCATAGGCACCTGGAGCAACTTCTGCATCAGCAAATTCTCGAATCATTTTACGAATCATCTCTTGTTCGCTTGTTAAATCAAAATTCATTTTCATCCCCCTCAAATGTATGCGCTTACTATAACATTATAAGAGGGAATATATAATATTCTCAACATTTAAAAACTTTAAAATATATTTTATTATTCAAAAATAGGATATTCAACCTTAAAGTTCCACTATTCACCATACTACAACAATAAAACCCCAATAAAAACCTTTATTAGAAAAGTATTTTATTTATAAATAAGTTTCAGCACCTTAAAGCTGATTTGCAATATAAAAGATAATTCAGTAAAATAATGACATATAAAAAAAATAGCTTACCCCATAGAAAGAGGTAAACTATCTTCATTATTTTATTCTAAAAAGTCTTTTAGTCTTTTGCTTCTACTTGGATGTCTTAGCTTTCTTAGAGCTTTAGCTTCAATTTGACGAATACGTTCTCTTGTAACACCAAATACTTTACCAACCTCTTCAAGAGTACGTGTACGCCCGTCATCTAAGCCAAATCGAAGACGAAGTACATTCTCCTCACGATCTGTAAGTGTGTCTAGAACATCTTCTAGTTGTTCCTTTAACAACTCGTAGGCGGCGTGTTCAGAAGGGGAAGTGGCATCTTGGTCTTCAATAAAATCTCCAAGGTGGGAATCGTCTTCTTCACCGATTGGTGTTTCTAGGGAAACTGGTTCTTGAGCTATTTTTAGAATTTCTCTAACTTTATCTGGAGTCAAATCCATATCTTCAGCAATTTCCTCTGGAGAAGGTTCACGCCCTAAATCCTGAAGTAATTGTCTTTGAACTCTAATTAATTTATTAATGGTCTCAACCATATGGACAGGGATTCGAATCGTTCTAGCCTGGTCTGCAATTGCACGAGTAATAGCTTGACGAATCCACCAAGTAGCATAGGTACTAAATTTAAAACCTTTACGGTAATCAAATTTTTCGACCGCCTTAATAAGGCCCATATTACCTTCTTGAATAAGGTCTAAGAAAAGCATGCCACGTCCTACATAGCGTTTAGCAATACTTACAACTAGACGTAAATTTGCTTCCGCTAATCGGCGCTTTGCTTCTTCGTCACCTTCTTCAATTCGTTCAGCAAGAGAAATTTCTTCTTCTCCAGAAAGTAGGTCAACACGACCAATTTCTTTCAGGTACATTCTAACTGGGTCGTTGATTTTAACACCAGGTGGAACACTTAGGTCGTTTAAATCAAATTCATCATCATTTTTAGCTAAATCTTGCACTTTCGGGTCGGCATCATCATCACTGTCTCCCACTAATTCAATGCCTTGATCACCCAAAAACTCATAAAATTCATCCATTTGATGAGAATCCAACACAAAAGAGGACATCTTTTCTGCAATATCATCGTATGCAAGTACACCGGTTTTTTTACCAATCGCAGTTAATTGGTCCTTTACCTGATCAAGGGACAATTCTGTTTCAACCTCTTTAGCTCTGGCTGATTTTTCAGTCATATGACCCCCTCCTTCCAAAATCACTCAATCTCAAATTTATTTTTTATTTTAATGACTTTTGCAATTGTATAATTTCCATCGCAATGGTTGCTGCTTTTTTAAAATCTTTCTGTTTTTCAGCCTCTACCTTTTCTGCATTCTTTTCTTTTATCTTTAACCTTTTAGGATAATTAAACACCTGTTTTAAATAATCATTTAATTCTTGAGGTGCTAACTCTGCATTGATGGACATCATCTCAATTTCTGCCACAATTCTTTTTAATTGATCATCCTTGATGTAATTGAGAAATGAACTTGGGTCAGGTAGATTCCCCTCTTCATAATAGCCAATTAAATAGGTAAAAATTGCTTGATATTCATCAACATTAAAGGAATAACCATTAAGCAAATCTTGTACTTTATAAGCAACATCACTATTTCTAATCATATGTGCAATTAATCTACGTTCTGCCGTCTGATCAGCAGGATATAGGCTCTTTGCTGTATTGATGGATGGATGTTTTTGAAAAGTTTGACTTGGATGATTTTTATTATTTTTAGATATAGGTTGAAGCTGCTGTTTCAAGGCATCTAAAGAAAGTGAGAATTCACCAGCTAACTGTCTCAGGTAATGATCTATTTCAACAGCTTTACTAAGCTTACCTATTTCCTTTAATACTTCTTCGATATAAAGTAAGCGATCTCCTTCATTCTGTAGGTTTTTTCCTCTTCTAAAATAGAGAAATTTAAAGGACATCCAGGTAACTGTCGATCCTATTACTTCATGACGAAATTTCTCAGTACCGTATTTCTTTATATAATCATCCGGATCTAAACCATCAGAAAGCATCGCTACTTTTACCAAAATCCCAGCACTGGAAAGCATTTTTCCGGCACGATATGCCGCTTCAATCCCCGCATAATCGGAATCGTAACATATCGTAACCGTTTGAACTATTTTTTTCAGAATCCCTACATGTTCTTCAGTTAATGAAGTCCCCATTGTAGCAATACCGTTATCGACATCTGCCCGATCTGCGGCAATAACATCTGCAAATCCTTCAAATATTACAGAATGACTTGTTTTTCGTATACTTGGTTTTGCTAAATGAAAATTGTATAAAATTTTACTTTTATTAAAGATTGCAGTCTCAGGACTATTTAAGTATTTTGGCTCATCTTGCCCTAATGATCTACCTGAAAAAGCAATCGTTTTCCCGTTTCGATCAAAAATTGGAAACATAATTCGGTCTCGAAAGCGGTCAAAGAAACTATCATCGCTTTCTCGTTTAATAATAAGTCCAGCCTTTTCCAATATTTGAGGTGTGAAATTTCTCTTAAGAAGGAACTTTGATACAAAATCCCAAGAATTTAACGAATAACCAATTTGAAACTTTTTTATGGATTCCAGTGTAAAGCCCCGATTTAATAAATACTCTAAAGCATGCTGACCCTCTTTTGTATTTACAAGTAAATGATGATAAAATTTACGTAACAGATCATGAGCATCGAGCATTTGTTGAATATCGTCGGAAACCTTGTTCTCATTAGTTAAAGAGGCTGGGTCTAATGAAAGCTCAATGTTGGCTTTCTCCGCTAATTTAATAGCTGACTCAACAAAGGATAACCCTTCCAAATCCATTAAAAATGAAAATACATTTCCACCAGCTCCACAGCCAAAGCAATGAAAAATTTGCTTATCAGGTGAAACGGAAAATGAAGGGGAGTTCTCGCCATGGAAAGGGCATAATCCAAAATAGTTTCGACCTTGTTTTTTCAGTTGAACATGTTCGCTAATAACATCAACAATATCCACTGACATGCGAATTTGATCAATTTTTTCCTCGGCAATACGTTCTGCCATGAGAACAACTCCATTAGTATTTCGTGATTCATTTTGAAATTCCTTCAAATTTCGACAAATTTTTTGTTAATTTTTGAACAAAACGTTTTCTGTCATCATTTGTAAATGCTACGATGCCTAAATAGGGTCTGTAAATATTGAGCATAGGAAGCAACAATCATACACTGAACAGAAAACGAATTTGCAATTTGACTATTTCCTCTTTACAGGAAAAGCGCCAGAAGTAACAAAAATTGTCGGAACTTGGTTTGTAATAATAGTTATTCTACATCACTCCACCATTTCCTTCTTTTGAGAAGAACTTTTCAATTAATAAAATAGTGTGTCGAATTTTTTTAGCTTCTGAGTCTTGACTTCTAACAATAAATAGTTTATTCGTAACTTTGGAAGTCTAAACCTACTTCGATACTTTTTTTATCACAATTTTTAATTATAGTATAGAAAAGACAGGATTTCTATATCTTTTTTACTTTTTTATTTCAATTTCAAGATAATTTAAGTATTTATTTGTTTTTCGAGTAAATCTATCATGATTAAATAACTACAGAATTTTTTAATAAAAATAAAAAAACACATGACTTTAGCCATGTGTTCTATATATGCTTATCTTCTTCTTTTATGATGATATAAAATAACATTTGCTGTTTCTTCTACCGCTTTATTGGTCACATCGATGACCGCGCAACCAATCCGGTCTACAATCTTTGTAAAGTAGTTTATTTCTTCTTTAATTCTCTCGATATTCGCATAACTAGCTTGGTCATTTAAGCCTAGTGACTTTAAACGTTCCTTTCGAATATCATTAAGCTTTTCAGGACTAATCTTTAGTCCAAAGCATTTCTCGGGAGGAACTAAAAATAATTCTTCAGGTGGATCCACTTCTGGAACAAGCGGTACATTAGCCACCTTTAATCGTTTATGGGCCAAATATTGGGAAAGTGGTGTTTTTGAAGTTCTTGATACTCCAACTAATACGATATCCGCTTTTAAAATCCCCCTTGGATCACGTCCATCGTCATATTGAACTGCAAATTCTATGGCTTCTATCTTCTTAAAGTAATCCTCATCAAGCTTTCTGACTAATCCTGGTTCAAATAACGGTGTTTCTCCGCTTAGCTCCTGGATTTTATCCATTAATGGGCCAATTAAATCGCATGCATAAATTCCAGTCTTTGCTGCTTGCTCTATCATATATTCTCTTATTTCTGGTTTAACAAGAGTAAAGGCAATCATCCCTTTATCTAATTTAACTAATGAAATAACTTCATCAATATTTCCTAAATCCTCTACAAAAGGAAATCTTTTTAGGGTAATTTTTGAATCATTAAATTGGCTAATTGCCGCCTTTGTCACTAATTCAGCTGTTTCTCCAACTGAATCCGAAACAACATAGATTACTGTGCTCAACTTTTAATCTCCCCTCTGGAGTTACTGGTCTTTTGCAAGAGATAAAAACGCCTTTGTGATATTCGTTTTCGTAATTCTACCGACTACCTCAAATCCATTTTCCGTTTCTTTCACGATTGGTAGGGCATCAATTTGCTTTTCGATTAATTTCTGTGCAATATCAATCAACAAGTCTTCCTTTTTACACATTGTAATATTCGGCATTCGAGTCATGATGATATTGACTGGAATGTTGGTCAGTTCTTGTTTACCTATACTTGCCCTTAACAAATCCTTACGTGATAAAACACCAACTAATTTAGAATTGTGATCGACGACAAACATTGTACCAACATCTTCCAAAAACATAGTGCAAATAGCATCATATACTGAGACATTTTCACTAACAACTACTGGAATTGATTGAAAATCCTTTACATATAGCTTCTGTAAATTTTCTGTTAACAATTGTGTGCCTGATTTTCCTGTATAAAAATAACCAACTCTTGGCCTAGCATCCAAAAACCCAGCCATTGTCAGTATCGCCAAATCGGGTCTTAATGTTGCTCTAGTAAGGTTTAATTGGTCTGCAATTTGCTCACCTGTAATGGGTCCGCCTTCTTTCACAATTTGCAGGATAAGCTCTTGCCTTTTATTCAATTCGATTGTACTCACCACCTAACAAACATTAATGGCAGAAAAATATGTATCCCTAACAATATAAGTATTATATACCTTTATTAGAAAAAGAAAAATAGCCAGCCGCGAACAAGGCGACCAGCTATTTACTCATTTAACAATTATTTCATTTACTTTAGCAAAGTTTACAATATATTTTGCAAGACTAGCTAATAGACTTAAACGGTTCGTTTTTATTTCCTCGTTTTCAACCATTACCATTGTATGATCAAAATAGGCGTTAATGGCAGGTTTTAAAGAAATTAATAACTCATAATAATTCTCTTCAGTAAGCATTGCATTTAGGGATGTGTCAAGCAATTGCAGTTGTTCAAATAGAGTTTTTTCGTATTCATTCTCAAATAATTCAGTGTTTATTTCTTTTACTTGACCAGCTTTACTAGATATATTTAATACTCGACTTAATGCTTCCATATTTTCTTTGAAATCAGGATTGTCTTTACTTTGTTCAAGAAGCACTGCCTTTTTAACCAGGGTTGAAACAACTCCGATTCCTCCCCCTAAAACGGCTTCAATAATATCATATCGAATACCTTTTTCCTGTAAAAGGTGTTTAATACGTAGTTTAAAGAACGTTTTTAACTCCTCTTGAATTTCTTCTATATCTTTCTTTTGTATACCTGCTTGCTCTACTAACTTCAATGAAAGAGTCAAAATTTCTTCGAAACTTACTGTCCACTTTTTAGCTAAAAGAATTTGAATAATTCCAGAAGCTTGTCGTCTTAATGCATAGGGATCCTGAGATCCACTAGGAATCTTCCCAATAGCAAAAAAGGATGATATCGTATCAAGCTTATCAGCGATAGCTAGTAAAGCTCCCACATTACTTGGAGGGGTTTGATCTTCTGAGTTACGAGGCATATAATGTTCATTTATTGCACTTGCAACAAGTTCACCCTCGCCTTTTTGTAAAGCATATCTCTCACCCATTTGACCTTGCAATTCTGGAAATTCATATACCATATTGGTAACTAAATCAAACTTACAAATTTCAGCTGCACGATTAACTGCTATTTTTTCTTCTTCTGTTACGTTTATCAAGCCAGCAATTTGATTAGCGAATTCTTGTACCCTAGCATTCTTTTTGGAAAGAGTACCAATTTCTTCATGATAAACGACAGTATTTAACTTTTTTAAACAATCCTCTATCTTTAACTTTTGATCCTCATTATAGAAGAATGAAGCATCGGAAAGACGTGCTCTTAATACCTTCTCATTTCCTTTAGCCACTGTTTCCAGATGCATATGATCACCATTTCTTACGGTAACAAAGAATGGTAATAGCTTTCCATCCTTAGACTTTACAGGGAAATATCGTTGGTGCTCTTTCATTGAAGTGATTAACACTTGCTCGGGCAAGTCTAAGTAAGTCTCCTCAAATTTACCGAACAATACGGTTGGGTATTCAACTAAATTGTTAACCTCCTCCAATAGATTTTCATCCATTGGAATATTCCAATCGTTTTCTTCCATTAAATTTTCAATTTGTGAAATAATTGCATTCTTTCTCTCTGAAGCATTAACAATTACAAATTGACTTAATAAAGTTTGAACATAATCACTAGCTTCATCAAAAGAAATTCTTTCTCCTAAGAAGCGATGACCGAAGGAGTATCGATCTGTTTTAACGTCTGTAATACTAAAAGGAATAATTTCACTTCCAAATAAAGCAACTAACCATTTGATAGGTCGAACATATTTAAGTTCGTTATCCGCCCAGCGCATGTTTTTAGGAAAATATAAATCGGTTATCACTTGTTTTAATTCAGGTAATAACACTTTTGTTTCTTTTCCTTTAATAAACTTTTTAACGTGTACGTATTCAATTCCATTAATCTCTTTAAAATATATATCGTCAACACTTGCTCCTTGACTTTTTGTAAAACCAATAGCTGCCTTGCTCCATTCACCTTTATCATCTAATACTATTTTTTTCGCAGGACCTTTTGCCTCTTCGTGAATATCTTCTTGCGCTTCACTAATTCCTTCTATCAAAAGTGCTAATCTTCTTGGAGTGGAGTAGTTAGAAATCACTTCAAAGGCAATTTTATGGCCTTTTAACCAATCTGTTGTTTTTTGTTCTAATTGATTAATGGTATCGGTAATAAATCGAGCTGGCATTTCTTCTAAACCAATTTCTAAAAGCAAATCGCGTTTACTCATGGTCTTTTGTCTCCTCTCGTTTTAAGATTGGAAATCCAAGTTTTTCTCTTTCATCATAAAATGTTTTAGCTACTTTACGGGCCAAATTACGACAACGACCTATATAGCCGGTTCTTTCCGTTACTGAGATTGCACCTCTGGCATCTAACAGATTAAATACATGCGAGCATTTTAAAACATAATCATATGCTGGATGTACTAGACCATTCTCCATTTGTTGATGGGCTTCTTGCTCATAAATTGTGAATAAATTAAAAAGCATGTCAATATTAGAAGTTTCAAACGTATATTTTGAATGCTCATATTCAGGCTGTAAAAAAATATCTCGTACTGTAAATCCTTCTGTCCACTCCAAATCAAAGACATTTTCTTTATCTTGAATATACGAGGCAAGTCTTTCAATACCATACGTTATTTCAACAGATACGGGCTTACATTCCAGTCCACCAACTTGCTGAAAATAAGTAAACTGAGTAATTTCCATACCATCTAACCATACTTCCCAACCTAGTCCCGCACAACCTAGGGATGGATTTTCCCAGTTATCCTCAACAAAACGAATATCATGCTCAAGAGGATTAATTCCTAAAGCCTTTAGTGAATCTAAGTAAAGCTCCTGGATATTATCAGGAGATGGCTTCATTATTACTTGGAATTGATGATGCTGATATAGACGATTTGGATTCTCACCATATCTACCATCTGCTGGACGGCGAGATGGCTCAACATAAGCTACATTCCAAGGCTCTGGTCCGATAGCTCTAAGAAAGGTATAAGGACTCATTGTTCCAGCACCTTTTTCAACATCATAGGCTTGCATTAAAATGCAGCCTTGGTCTGACCAGTGCTTTTGTAAAGTTAAAATCATATTTTGAATATTCATTGGTACAAACACCTCCATTTTATTTAAAAAAACAAAAAAACTCTCGTCCCTATGCCTTAAGCATAGGGACGAGAGTTACCCGCGGTTCCACCCTAATTGCCGCATTTTAAATGCGACCACTTTCATAAATGCTGCTCCAGAACGCCTTCCTTAATGCTCTATAGCCTAGCTCTCACCACCCTAGGTTCGCTTTTATAGAGGAGATTAAGTACTATTTTCCTTCTTTGCAACTATTTATGGCTCTTTTCGTAAACTTTGATAGCTATATATGGACAATTTCAATAAGAGATTTTGAACATTCAGCTATATTAGTCGATTAGCTTACGAAAAGATGCCCCGAAGTAACATTTAAAACGTACATCTGCATTTTTTCGTAAAGCAATATTTCTTACGAAAATAACCTAATTGATAATAGAAATATTATATTAAATATAAGTTCATTGTCAACATGTCTCAAATTTTATCTCGAAAATTTTCCATTTGATTAAGAAATCTTTTCGATTTTAAATGTAGACCCGAATATTCTTCATAATAAGCGTCGATTACTCTTTTTAATTCTTTTTTTGTGTCATCTTTAACAGAAATATCTCCTAGCCTAGAAAGATCCAAATAATAAAAAATCCTTAACAGCTTCACAGTCGCACTTGATATGTCGAAATGATAGGGATCAACTTCTATACAGCGATGACAGAGAAATCCATTCTCCCTTATAGAAAAAGAAAAATGACCGTCTGTATGCTCACAAACGGCACATTTATTTAAAATCGGATATAGACCTAATGAATTCAACATTTTCATTTCAAAAATATGAATGAGAATATCTAAATCATACTCCTCATTCATAAACGTTAATGTTTGAGATAAAAGTTCAAATAAATAAGGATTAGGTTTTTTTTCATCGGTACACTTGTCTGTAAGTTCTAATACATAGCTGGCATAGGCGGTCAAAAGAATATCTTCTCGAATAGTCCTCATTGAAGAAATCAATTCACCCTGCTGCATATTGCCTAAACCGCTTCCCTTTTGAATAAGAAAAAAACCATAAGAAAATAGTTGAGTGATAGCGCTCAGGCGACTGTTTGGCTTTTTAGCACCACGTGCCATCACTCCTACCTTTCCCCATTCGCGGGTATATATAGTTACAATTTTATTTGTTTCACCATAAGCTGTTGACCTAATAACGATGCCTTCACACTTTTGCAGCATCAAAGCTTCACCATCCAATTTTATGAGATGGGAAAATCGACCTCTGCTAGCTCTTCATTCTGATTTCTGGGTATTTCTTGCTTTTCCTTCTCTAACTCTTTAAAGATTAGATAAGTGTCAATATTACCTGTCTGGGAAAATACTTTCCAGGTAAAATCTAACATCGAAAACCCCACCTTTCAATTTTTGACTAGCGATGTAAATCCCAAATCCTTAAGATTATCATTACCTACAAAACCAAAAAAATGAGACGAAAAATTTACTAATCCAAATGATGCATAAACTAATTTTTTTACTAATATTTTATATAGGTGTACTTTTTAATACTCATCGTCTCGGAAGCCATAATCACGTAACTGATTCATTTTATTTCGCCAATCCTTTTGAACCTTTACCCAAAGCTCAAGGAACACTTTGGAACCGAGTAAATTTTCAATATCGACTCTGGCAAGCTTCCCAATTTCCTTTAACATACTTCCTTGTTTTCCAATAACAATCCCTTTTTGTGAATCTCTCTCCACAATAACTGTTGCCATAACGTGAATGACATCTTTATCTTGTCTGCGCTCCATTTTGTCGATTACTACTGCCAAGGAGTGAGGTATTTCCTCTCTTGTTAGATGAAGTGCTTTTTCTCGTATCAGTTCAGAAACAATAAATCTTTCAGGATGATCCGTTACTTGATCTGCCGGATAATACTGTGGTCCTTCAGGTAAGTACTTTTTAATGACAGTTAGTAGGTGTTCTACATTATTGCCTTCTAATGCCGAGATTGGGACAATTTCTTGAAATGAATGTTTTTCCTTATAGGATTCTATAAAGGCAAACAGCTCATCAGGATGTATTTTGTCAATTTTATTGATGATTAAAAAGATTGGAGTTTTTACAGATTGAAATTTCTCAATGATAAATTCTTCTCCACGACCGAAGCCTTCTTCGGCGTTAACCATAAATAGAATTAAGTCTACACCTTTTAATGTATTTTGAGCTACTTTCATCATAAAATCGCCAAGTTTATGCTTTGGTTTATGAATTCCAGGAGTATCAATGAAAATTAACTGTGAATCCTCGGTCGTTAAAACTCCTTGCACCTTATTTCGGGTCGTTTGTGGTTTATCGCTCATAATTGCTATTTTCTGTCCAATCACACGGTTGAGGAACGTTGATTTTCCGACATTAGGGCGTCCAATTATTGAAATAAATCCTGATTTGTATTCATTGCTTCGTGTTTGACTATTCATTTATTTCCTCCGTAGGGTAAATCTCCTAGTATATTTAATGTAAATTTATTTACTGTCATTAATAACGGTAATGTTTCAAGATAAATTTATTGTTTCTTTATTTTACCTCATTTCTAATTCTTTTTCATTATTTGTTGCAAAAACGTAATATAAGAGTTTGAATTTTCAAAACATTTAACGGTATTAATGTTGTTTATGTCATTTTATCGAAAGTATATTCCTTTTTCAAATGACATCAAAGAGATGAGTCTCATGACTCATCTCTTTATAGAAACATAAGGATTTTTGGAATAAAAATAATCATTCCAATTATTACAGAAAATATTGCATAAATCAAAACTGCACCTGCTGCAATATCCTTCGCCTGACCAGCTAATGGATGATATTGATCTGTTACTAGATCAACTACTCTCTCAATGGCTGTATTAATCATTTCCACAACAATCATTCCAGCAATCGCAATTAGAATAAACAACCACTCGGTTTGAGTTAGATTAAAAATAATCGCCAACACAATGACAATAACAGAAAATAATAAATGAAATCTAATGTTCTTCTCTTTTAGAATAGAAACTCGAATACCTTCAAGCGCAAACTTAAAGGTTTCAGAGTATGTATATATACGTTTGTTATCTTTTAAGTCCATAATCATCTAATATCTCTCTTTGCAGAGAAAACATTTCCTTCTCATCTTCTTCTGTTTCGTGATCGTAACCAAGTAAATGCAAAAATCCATGAACAGCTAAAAAACTTAACTCTCTCATAAAGGAATGACCATACTCTTCAGCTTGTTCCTTGGCTTTTGGGATAGATATAATAATATCTCCTAATATCCTTGGCATATCAACACCTACGACCTCAACTTCACCTTCGCCAAGTTCCTCCATTGCAAAAGAAATCACATCAGTTGGGTAATCTTTTTGTCGATATTCACGGTTAATCTCCTGAATACTTTCATTTGTAACAAAGGTGATAGATATTTCACTCCCTTGCTCCACGTTTTGTTTCTTAGAAGCAAAGGCTAAAATATTTTCTATCTGTATTAACTCATTATCATTTAAGGAATTCGTTTCATCGTTACTATCTATCACTAATGTCATTTATTTTTCACCTTCTACTTTGTCATTTTTTGGGTATTCAATACGAGAATGAAATATACCTTTTAATGTTTCAATAAATGAATGTGCCACAATATCAAGCTCCTTCAGAGTTAAATCACATTCATTTAACTGACCATCCTGCAAACGATCAGAGATAATATTTCGGATAAGTGACTCTATTTGTTCAGCAGTTGGTTGAGACATCGAGCGAACAGCTGCTTCAACACTGTCGGCTATTCCAACAATTGCGGCTTCTTTTGTTTGTGCTCTTGGACCTGGGTAACGATAATCTTCTTCTTTTGCTTCTTTTCCATTTTTGTTTGCCTTATGATAAAAGAATTTTAACAGAGTTGTACCATGATGCTGTTCAGCAATATCAATAATTTCTTTTGGCATACGATGCTTTTTAAGCATTTCCGCTCCATCTGTAGCATGCGCAACAATAATATTTGCACTTGTTTGTGGAGGTAATCGATCATGTGGATTTTCAATATTCATTTGATTCTCAATGAAAAATTGCGGTCTTTTTGTCTTACCAATATCATGGTAATAACAGCCCACACGTGCAAGTAGACCATTTGCTCCTATTGCCTCACAAGCTGCATCAGCAAGGTTTGCAACCATAACACTATGATGATAGGTACCAGGTGTCTCTGTTAATATTTTTCTTAGTAAAGGATGATTAGGATTCGATAATTCGATTAACCTCATTGTTGAAAGAATGCCAAAGCTTGCTTCAAAGAAAGGCAATAAACCAATAGTTAGCACGGACGAACTTATTCCTGAAACCAATGCGACAAGAATGTAAAGTCCATAATCAAGTCCGCTATACTGTCCATTTTGTAAGAACATAAGCGCTAAAATAACAACAATGTTTACTAATGAAACCAAAAGACCCGCTTTTAATATTTTTGAACGATGATTTTGTCTACTGAGTATTAGTATCCCTGCAATTCCACTACACAATATATAAATTCCAACCGCCATATTGAAAGTACCAGCAGTACCTTGATTAAATATAGTACTTCCACAAATGGCAATTATTATTGTATAGAGTATCGAAAGTTTTTCATCCATAAGTATTTTAATTAGCAGTGCTCCCATGGCTGCTGGAAAGACGTAGCCAATTTCTGCATAATCAAATTGTTGAAATAAACTCACTATTTTCATTATCACGATAGCTAAAATAAAGATAATACTAAACAATAGTAAGTTGGACTGCTTTGCTTCTGTTGGAATTCTTTGTTCGTAAAAAAAATAATAAATGGCTGAAAGTACTATTAAGATGACCAATGTTAACCCTATAAATGGCTGAATGGCATTCTTACTATCTAACACACCAACTAGTTCTAATTGTCTGTATATATGTTGATCAACAAATTTACCCTCTTCTACGATAATTTGCCCTTGCAAGATACGGACAGGTTCAATTCCTTCGATCGTCTGTTGTCTTAAAGTTTCCGTTGCTTCTTGATCATAAAATACATTTTGAACAACAGCATATCTTCCTAATTCAATTGCTGAGGATTTTAAACTGCTGTTAAGACTAGAGGATTTTATTTGTTCTTCTAACTGATTCTTTGCCAGCACAACATCACTCGCTGAGATTTTTTTACTCATAACTTCATTAATTGCTGTAATGGTAATATCTTTCGCAATTGTTAACTCACCTTTTTTGGCTTGTACTAAAGCTATAAATGTTTGGTTAGTGAGTTCTTTCGTTTCATTGTCAGTAAGTTTCCTTTTTAAGATTTCTACCCGTTCCTGGATGGATAAAATTGGCGATTCCGTAACGTCAGCTTTTTCGTATGTTTCTTTCGTTTCATCAATGACCTCGATGGCTGACTGGAAAATAGAGGTAGTAAGATCGATTCTGTTTTGTGCAATTTCTCTATTAAGCGAATAAACATCATTCACTTCCTCTAAGGCTTCTTTCCTTTTTCTTTCCGTACTATCTTTATCTTCAACAGTAATTGGAGAGCGTACAGTCTGTTCTGCAACTTCCAACTTCCTTAAATCTAATTTCTCTGGCTTCACATTACTGTACATGGCGGTAAATAGGACAAATCCTAAGATCAAATACAATAAAACACGAAAAAAGGTAATTTCCAATAAATTTCTTAACTTTCCTAAATGCTTTTGTAATTTATCCATGTCATTTCCCTCCTATCTTAGTCCCATGACCAGATAAGCGAATGTCATATTTGGCTAATCAATTTATCCTAGATGTAGTTTCTCCTTTAATAAACAGCCATAATTCCATTCATTTATAATGATACGTAAATACTAACAGTTTTCGCGTAATTTTTCACTAAATATCATAATATTCTGTCGAGAAAAAGAAAAAAGACCAGTCTTTAAAAACATTTCTTAGACTAGTCTTACTATTTTATCCATTACTGTTTTGTCTCATAAGCAGCAATGATTTTACCAACCAATGGATGACGAACAACATCGCTTTGTTCTAAATAGATAAATGAAATCCCTTTTACCTCATTTAGTATTTCAGCAGCAACGATTAAGCCTGATTTTGCTCCTTTTGGTAAATCCACTTGAGTCTTATCTCCAGTAATAACCATTTTAGACCCAAAGCCAAGCCTTGTTAAAAACATCTTCATCTGAGCATGTGTTGTATTTTGTGCCTCGTCAAGGATAACAAAAGCATCATCTAAAGTACGTCCTCTCATATAAGCTAGAGGTGCTATTTCTATCGTTCCACGTTCCATTAGTCTTGCTGTATGCTCAGTACCTAAAATGTCATGTAGAGCGTCATATAACGGTCTTAAATAGGGATCGACCTTTTCCTTTAGGTCACCTGGTAAAAAACCAAGACTTTCTCCAGCCTCTACAGCTGGTCTTGTTAAAATAATTCGTTTCACATGACCATTTTTTAAGGCAGTTACGGCCATAACAACCGCTAAATATGTTTTTCCAGTCCCCGCAGGTCCGATACCGAATACTAAATCATGTTGTTTAATCGCTGAAATATAGTGACGTTGTCCTAGAGTTTTAACTCTTATAGACTTCCCTTTAGCGTTCTTCGTAATTTCTTCCTCATATATTTCAGTAAAGTAATCCAATGTGCCTTTATTCGCTAGTTGAATTGCATAAATAACATCTCTTGCACTTATTGTGATACCTTTCCTTATGACGAGGAGTAGCTTTCCTAAAATTCTTCCGACTAGGTCTACTTTATCGGAAGCTCCAGAAACTGTAACCGTTTCTCCCCTAGTGATGACAGATACTGATAGTTCTTGTTCTAACATTTTTAAATGCGAGTCTGAATTTCCAAATAAATTTAGTGCTTCATTAGGATTCTCAATTTGTAAATCGATTGTTTTAATTTCTTCTGTCATTCTTAGTCTCCTTGGATTATAGGCTGAGGTATGGTAATGTCTTCAATAACTTGGAAATGAATTGATAGGTTAACATTACCATTTTGAAACGTTTGGTGTAAAATATTTTCACCTTTAATAATAGCTTCCTCAGAAATATGCCTTTTTATATCCTCTCTTGCCAAATTCTTTGCCATTTGTATTGCTTCTTCTTTAGAATATTTTCTTAGAACCTTTTCTCGTTCACGGTATGTTTCATGGACATAAGATATTGGGATTTCCCATTTTAAAAATCGCATTTTCTTTACATTTTGTTCCTTTTCAAATTCTTGAAATGAAATCTTCTTAAAGCCCCATATTGGGATGGAGAGTTTTCCAAACTTTATCGAATGTTTTCTTTGTTCATTTCCATTAAATACATAAAAGGTCGAATTTAATGGTAATTTAACATCTGATTTATACCATGTTTCACCTAAAATTTCCCCTTTTGCAGAAACCATTTTAGGTTTTCCTTCGTTACCTATAGATCCAGATACAAGAAGTTGGCCAGGAACAACGTGATCATACCTTTTCACACGAGGTTGTCCTTTTTCAACGAACAATTCAACAATAATGGCCTTTTTCTTCGCAACCAAATTTCTAGGACCTATTTTTTCGATTTTTTCGGGTTGATTCTTTTCAACTACCTCAAAATGGTAGGTTGTCCCTTTTAGCTCTACACCAACCCAAGTAAGTTCTTCAATTTTATTTGTAAGATTTCGCTGAATTGTTTCAACATCTTCCATATAAAATTGGAGCTTACCGACCTTAATTCCCATCTCGGTAAGTGCTTTCCTAATTTGATGTTCTGTAGCAGGTTTCGCTCCCTTTACTTCTATCCCCCACACAATGTTAGATAAAATCATCATCACAAAAATAAAGCCAAAGGCTCCTAATAAAAATCCACTGTTACGGAAAAGCCTTTTCATTAGAAAAGGCGCTCCCTTTCTTTGTAGAAACCTTACCTTGCAGTTAGTACCTCTTCTATATTTTCGTAGTTTATCGATATCCGATAATTTCATTTTGAAGATTATTGAATCTGTACCGCTTCTTCTAACAGCCCAAATGACTATTCCGTTTCGGGTAAGGGAATTAATTAATCTTTCAATCCCTTTGCCCGTTATTTTCACCGTTACAATGCCAGAATAAAATTCAATCCACTGATTCTTCATTTCTTCCTCCCTAAAGAATTAACATTAATTAATCATTAATAAACATTACTTGATCAATTTTTCCCTCTAATAGAATCTCTTCTGGTAAAATTGTTTTGATTACAAAGCCTTTTCCTTTAACAAGTAGTTGACCTTGCTTCAATAGTAATCGTAGTTCTCGATCTGAAAAGGCCAATAAACCACGGTGATTTTCTATATATATATGAATCTGCCCTATCATGGTAATACGGGGTAAATCCATCATGACATCTTGAGGAAGATCCATTTTCTCTGTCATCCATCTTCGGACCTTCAGTCCCCACCTTATTGCCATAAAAAAAGAACCCCCTTTCATCTCAAATGTATGAGTTGAAAAGGGATTCTAGAACATTAATTAGCGAATTGAAGTAACTATCTTCTATAGCTGGCTCTTCTTTGTGAATGAGATTTGTATGCCCTAGGAGGACCAAGAATTTCTGACCATACAATGCCATCGATAAGTGTGTCTTTAGTTGGTGTAAGATCAACACTAGCATCCACTTCAGAAATAACCACTTTTTTATTTGTTTCTTTTCTTTGAAAGGCTTGCACTTTAGGTTGATCTATTTCGGTTTTATTTTTAGCCTTATTATATTCTTGCTGTAACTGATTTCTATTTTGCTGATGTTCACGAGGCTCTCTAGGCTCTCTAGGAGTCCTTGTTTCCACTCGTTTACTTTCGTTTAGAGTTTGCGGAATGTCCAATACCTTTTTCCACTCGGGTTTTTTTTCCTGGTTAGAATTTGGATTACTATTCTCTTTCATTTTCTTAAAAAATGAAATAATGGCTCCAATGATAAAGATTATAGCAATTGGATTTTCAAAAATAAATTCCAAAAGGGAAACCTCCCTTCCAAGCTAGAATAGATTTATTTCTCTCTTGTATCATCTTTTTTCTCACCAGTAACTTTGCCTATGGAGCCTCTCATATCCGTATCTGCAGAAATATTTTGGATATTCATATAGTCCATAACGCCAATATTACCTGATTTAAGTGCTTCAGCCATAGCTAATGGTACCGCGCTTTCAGCTTCTACAACTTTTGCACGCATTTCTTGAACGCGCGCTTTCATTTCTTGCTCTTGAGCAACTGCCATTGCACGACGTTCTTCAGCTTTTGCTTGGGCAATTTTCTTATCTGCTTCGGCTTGTTCAGTTTGTAATTCTGCACCGATATTTTTACCGATATCAACATCCGCAATATCAATCGAGAGAATTTCAAACGCCGTACCAGCATCTAACCCTTTAGATAAAACAGTTTGTGAGATCATGTCTGGGTTTTCTAGCACTTTTTTATGATTTTCTGATCCACCAATGGTTGAAACAATACCTTCCCCTACACGAGCAACGATTGTTTCTTCCCCTGCGCCACCAACTAATCTTTCAATATTAGCACGAACAGTAATTCTTGCTTTTGCTTTAACTTCAATTCCATCTCTTGCAACACCAGCAATAAATGGTGTTTCAATTACTTTTGGATTAACACTCATTTGAACTGCTTCAAGTACATCACGACCTGCAAGGTCTATAGCTGCACATCTTTCGAATGTTAGCTCGATATTGGCTCTATGGGCAGCGATTAGGGCATTTACTACCCTATCCACATTACCTCCTGCTAGATAGTGGCTTTCTAATTGGTTTATAGTGACACTGATTCCCGCTTTATGTGCTTTAATTAATGGATTAATAACTCGGCTCGGAGTTACACGGCGAAGTCTCATACCAACTAGTGTAAAAATACTTACCTTTACTCCAGCAGCTAATGCAGAAATCCAGAGCATTACTGGTACAAAAGTTAATAATACTGAAAGTAAAATTAACCCTAGAACGATAAGAATAATGAGTATTGCAAATCCTTCAGTTAACATTTTTTTCCTCCTTAATGATACTAAATTCCTCTTACAACGATGCGAGAACCTTCAACCTTTATTACCTTTACTTCTTGATCCTTTTGAATAAAGGCTCCTTCACTTACTGCATCAATTATTTCGTCCTCAATCTTTATTTTTCCAGCTGGACGAAGCTGAGTTAGAGTAACGCCTTGCTTATCTAATAAATCAACCCGATTTACGTTTGAAACGTAACCTTGCTCGGTATTGGTTGAATCATTTAAGATAATCTTTTTAAAAATGCTCATTTTTCTCCCCAACACCTTTATCATGAAAATTGATGCTACTATGGAAATAATAATGGCGATAAGAATAGATATTCCCATATGAATGACGTTTTCACTAGCTAAAAAGAAACTACCTATTATAACTGCAAATCCAAGTATACCAATTAATCCTCCTGGAAGAAATAGCTCCGCTACAAGTAGGAGGATGCCAATCACAAACAAGATAATCGTCTCATAACCAGCTAGACCTGCAACCATATGGCCGTAAAAGAATAGCAATAATGCTGATAATCCCATAAATCCGGGCACACCAAAGCCTGGCGAGTATAATTCAAGTACAAGCCCAAGACTACCAATTGATAATAAAATAGGAATAACGATTGGATTAGTAATGAATCTTGCTAATTTTTCAGCAAAGCTTTCATCTACTTTTATAAGTTGGGCATCTTCTAAATTTAAACTTTTTAATAGTTCATCTTGATTTTTAACAATTCCTTCAGCATAGCCTACTTCCAAAGCTTGATCCGCAGTTAATGTAAGCAAACTACCTTTTTTAGCTCCAAGTTCAGGTAAATGAACGTTTTCATCTGCCATCGCTAATGCATAAATAGGATCACGTCCACTATTTTTCGCAGCACTTTGCATCGCAGCAAACCAATAGGATTCGGCTTTTTTCCCAGCTGTGTTACCTGCCTGATCAATAATCGCAGCTGAACCCATCGTTGCCCCTGGAACCATATAAATTTCGTCTGTATTTAAGGAAATATAGGCTCCAGCAGATAAGGCCTGATTATTTATAAATGCGACTGTCTTTATATTTGTAGTGGTTAATAGTTTACCAATTTCAGCAGCTGCATCGACAGCTCCACCAGGAGTATTGACTTCAAAAATAATGGCTCTTGCATTATCCTCTTCCGCCTCGCTCACTGCACGTTTAAGAAAAGCATTCAAGCCTTTTTCTACTGTATCCTCAATCGGAACGATATAGACGGTCTTTTCTGAATCGGCGTATGAGAATGGTAGACTCCATGAAAAGCAAGTAAGAATTAGCATAAAAAAGAGAAATAGTCCCTTTAGTTTCATTGTTCCCCTCCTTTTTATATGTCTTAACTTGTATCTACGTTTCTAATAAGAAAAAGTTTCATTATTTTTTTTATTTTTATTGGAGAATCCTAATTCTATGTTTTGAGGGATTAGTAACATGACGCGCAAAGTCTATAAGATTTAAAAAGACCGTAAGCGAATCGCTTACGGTCCTTGATGTTTTTGGTTATGAAAGGTGTTGTTGTACAAGTTTATTAACAAGTGAACCATCTGCTTTACCTTTTACTTTAGGCATAATAGCAGACATAACTTTACCCATATCCGCTTTTGAAGTGGCATCAACTTCCACTATTGCTTGTTTAACAATATCAGCGATTTCCTCTTCAGAAAGTTGTTTTGGCATGTATATCTCAACTACAGAAATTTCTTGCTGCAGTTTTTCTACAAGGTCAATACGACCAGCTTTATCAAATTCATGGAGGGAGTCTTTGCGTTGTTTCATTTCGCGAGATAGGACTGTTAGCTCTTCTTCTTCAGTTAGCTCTTGCTTTCCAAGCTTAATCGCTTCGTTTTGCAAAGTAGCTTTAATCATCCGAATAACAGAGAGCTTGTCTTTTTCTTTGTTTTTCATCGCTTGCTTCATATCATTATTTAAACGCTCGAGAAGACTCATTTCATTCACCCTCTCTTAGAACTTACGCTTTCTAGCAGCCTCAGACTTCTTCTTGCGTTTTACGCTAGGCTTTTCATAGAATTCGCGCTTTCTAGCTTCTTGTATAGTACCAGATTTAGATACCGTACGTTTGAAGCGACGAAGAGCATCTTCAAGCGATTCGTTTTTGCGAACAACAGTTTTAGACATTCTATTTCCCTCCCTCCGAACACAACACACTAACATCAATCACATGGTTTTCCATGTACCATACGATTATAATATAACATTGAAACAAGGTCAACTGTATTTCTAACTTAGTATTTTACTTCCTTTTGGCCATTTCATACTTAGGTTAAATAACGATTTCTTCTTGCAAAGCAATATCTTCATTAACAACACGAACAAATTGCCCCTCGTTATAAGGGTAACCAGCCTTTGTTATTTTTACTTTGACAATTTTCCCTATCATTTCTTCAGTTCCAGGAAATATAACCTTCATATAATTATCAGAATAACCTTCCAATAGCCCTTGTTCGGATCCATTTTTGAAACGATCTTCTGGGATCACTTCTAAAATAGCATCTTCGTATTGTGAAGCGTATTCCTTCGCTAACTGATCAGAAAGAGTAATTAAGCGGTGTACACGCTCATTTTTAATTTCTTCATCTACTTGTTCTTCCATTCGTGCTGCAGGTGTACCTGTTCTTTTCGAATATGGGAAAACATGTAATTCCGAAAATTTATGATACTTGATGAAGTTATAAGTCTCCATAAACTCTTCTTCTGTTTCACCTGGGAAACCTACAATAACATCAGAGGTAACCGCTAGACCTGGAAGAGCTTCTTTTAATCGATCTAAACGTTCACCAAAGAATTCCATCGTATACTTACGACGCATTCTTTTCAGAACAGAATTGGATCCTGATTGTAATGGGATATGCAAATGGCGGACGATAACTTCTGAGTTATTCATTACCTCAATGACTTCATCTGTAATTTGGCTAGCTTCAATAGAAGAGATTCTTAGGCGCTTTAGCCCTCTTACTTCAGCTTCCAAGTCTTTTAAAAGCATGGCAAGGTTATAATCCTTCAAATCTTCTCCGTAACCACCTGTGTGGATTCCTGTTAAAACGATTTCTTTATAACCAGAATCAACTAATTGCTGAGCTTGTTTAATAACCTCTTTAGGATCACGAGATCTCATTAAGCCGCGCGCCCAAGGAATAATACAAAATGTGCAGAAGTTATTACAACCTTCTTGGATTTTTAAGGATGCACGAGTTCGATCCGTAAATGCAGGAACATCAAGCTCCTCATAAACACGGTTCTTCATAATATTGCGCACACCATTAATTGGCTGGCGCTCATGTTTATATTGTTCAATGTACTCAAGCATCTTAATCCGATCTTGCGTTCCTACTACAACATCTACACCAGGAATTGCCATAATTTCTGCAGGTGATGTTTGAGCATAACAACCTGTTACACAAATAACTGCATCAGGGTTTTTTCTAACTGCTCTACGAATGACTTGACGGCTTTTTTTGTCGCCTGTATTTGTAACAGTACAAGTGTTAATTATATAGACATCCGAAGTAGATTCAAAATCAACTCGGTCATAACCTTCTTGTTTAAACAATTGCCAAATGGCTTCTGTTTCATAATGATTTACCTTACATCCTAATGTATGAAAAGCTACTGTTGCCATCCTTGTTCACCTCGATAGTTCAAAATGATAAGAAACAGCAGATAACAAAGCAAGTGGTGCTGTTTCCGTTCTTAATATTCTTGGACCTAATCCGCATGTTTGAAACCCATGCTCTTGTAGTTTTTCTACTTCCTTTTGGTCTAGCCCACCTTCAGGACCAAAAACGACAAATAATGTATTGTTTTCCTCAAGGTTCTTTAAAGATTTAGCCAATACAGAGGCTTCTCCTATTCTAGAGTCCTCTTCATAAGCAATAAGCTTACAATCATAATTCTTGCTAGCTTCAATCAATGCATTTAAATTTATTGGAAAATGTACAGTAGGCACTTTGTTACGATGCGATTGTTCCGCGGCTTCCTTCGCAATCTTTTGCCAACGCTCAACTTTTTTGTCTGCTTTTTTTTCATCCCATTTTACAATTGAACGAGCTGCAGTAAAAGGGACAAATTGATCAGCACCAAGCTCGGTCCCTTTTTGTATAATCCATTCCAATTTATCCCCTTTAGGCAGACCACTCGCGATGGATACACGAATCGGTAACTCGGAAGACCCATCCTTACATTCTACTACATTACAATTAATTTTTTTATCGGTAATTTCTGCAATTGTACAAATACAAGATTTTCCGGAGCCATCAACACAAATCAGTTTATCTCCTACATCCATTCTCATAACTCTGACAACATGATGATAATCATCTCCAGAAATTACAAGTTGTCCATTTGCATTCACTTCGTCTGCGAAATATCGTTGCAAAAGTAACACACCCAATCTTTTCTAGAAAAAAGTTAAAAAGGGGAATTACCCCCTTTTTCCATACCTAAAGTTTTTTAGCTATAAGAGCAACCCAATCTTCCATTAAAAGGGTTTCAGTAATTTCAAAACCAGCTTTTGTTAATGCATCTTTCACATCTTGCTTTTTCTGTTGAATAATCCCTGAAGCGATAAAGTAACCATCTTTTTTCACAATTTTAGATGCATCGTCAGTAAATCTGACAATCACTTCAGCTAAGATATTGGCCACAATTCCATCTACAGGTTCAACTATACCTTCAAGTAAGTTATTCTGCGAAACTTCCACAATTTCTTGTACATGATTTAACTCAATATTCATTTTAGCTGTCGTTACCGCAACTTGGTCAAGGTCTAGAGCAGTAATTTTTTCTGCTCCAAGCATAGCTCCAGCAATACTTAACACGCCTGAACCTGTGCCTACATCGATGATACGATCCCCTTTTTTAACAGTTCTTTCAAGGGCTTGAATACACATAACCGTGGTCGGATGTGTTCCTGTTCCAAATGCCATGCCAGGATCAAGTTCAATTATTAACTCGTCACTGTTAACAGGAGTATATTCCTCCCAAGTTGGAACGATCGTGAATCTTTCAGAAATTTTCACAGGATGGTAATATTTCTTCCAGGCAGTAGCCCAATCCTCTTCATTAACCTCAATTATACTTACTTTATTCTTACCAATATCAATATTATGAAGAGTAAGGCCATTAATAGCTTCTTTAATCCCATCTACTGTTTCAGCTAAAAAGCTATTCACAGACAAATAGGCTTTAACAATAACACCTTCATCAGGATAATCTTGTGGATCAAGTTGGTAGATTTCCCCGAACTGGTCTTCCCTTTCTTTCGCTAATTCAAAAGGATCCTCAATAACAACACCACTTGCCCCTGCTTCATGCAGGATATTTGAAATCGGTTCAATTGCTTCATTTGTCGTATGAATGCTAATTTCTGACCATTTCACATCCGCCAACTCCAATCCTTAGTCACCTTTAAAGGCACGTTTTACTTTTGAAAAGAACCCTTCTTCTTGTTCACCTTGAGGAAGGTTTCCACTAATTTCACCAAACTCAGCTAATAATTGCTTTTGTTTTTCTGTTAATTTAGTCGGAGTAACGATACGAACAATGATATGCTGGTCCCCTACACCGTAACCTCTTACATTAGGAACTCCTTTACCTTTTAATCTAAACTTCGTTCCTGTTTGAGTGCCTGCTGGGACTTTGAGTTTTATTTTTCCATTAATAGTAGGAACTTCAATTTCATCTCCCAAGCTTGCTTGAACGAAGGTAATCGGCATTTCGCAATAGATATCATCGCCGTCTCTTTCAAAGAACTCATGGGCACGTACATGAAAGACTACATATAAATCCCCAGCTGGTCCACCATTAACTCCTGGCTCACCTTGTCCAGCCACTCTTAATTGTTGACCATCATCTACACCTGCTGGGACTTTAACATTGATTTTTCTGCGTTTCTTTATTTTTCCAGTTCCACTACATGTATTACATTTATTCTTAATTTCTTTCCCAGTTCCATTACAATAATGGCAAACACGACGATTTACAATTCTACCAAATGGTGTGTTTTGCTCCACATTAAGCTGCCCAGATCCTTGACAATGCTTACAAGTTTCAGGCTTTGTACCAGGTTTAGCACCTGATCCGCTACATGTATCGCAGGTTTCCTCACGAGGGATTTCAATATCGACTTCCTTACCAAAAACTGCTTCTTCAAAGGACAAAGTCATCGTGTATTGTAAATCAGCACCTTGTCTTGGAGCATTTGGGTCACGACGTCTAGCGCCTCCACCACCAAAGAAACTACTGAAGATATCCTCGAAACCACCAAAACCACCTCCAAAATCAGAGCCTCCAAAGCCTTGATTTGGTCCAGCATGCCCAAACTGATCATATTGAGCTTTCTTCTGGTCATCGCTAAGTACTTCATAAGCTTCGGCAATTTCTTTGAATTTTTCATCTGCATTTGGTTCTTTATTAATATCTGGGTGATATTGTTTCGATAGCTTACGATAAGCTTTCTTTAATTCGTCTTTTGAAGCATTTTTACTTACCCCAAGCACTTCATAGTAATCCCTTTTACTCATAAATTCCACTCCCGATTCGTTCACATAAAGACTATTTTAACATAAATTCCGTTACTTAGAAAAGCGGAATAGCTTTTAACGTTGAAAAAGTCAAAGTCATGAAATTCTGACTTTGACTTAGGCTGTTTTCTCAATTTAATACTTATAGCTACTATTAGAGAACTACATTGTATTTTTAAGTAAACTTAGTACTAGTTAAGAAAACAGCTTGAGCTGATTTCTTAACTTTGTTACTAGCTAAACTCTTTAATACGGTATTCGATACTTTTAAAAAGAAATGCCGTACAATCGCTAAGAAAACAGCTTTTCGTCCAATACTTATTTATCGTCTTTTACTTCTTCGAACTCTGCATCTACTACATTATCATCCTTTGGAGCACCTTGAGAACCTTGGTCACCTTGGGCTTGCTGTGCAGCTTGTTCATAAAGTTTAACAGTTAAGTTTTGAACGATTTCTTGTAAAGCATCCTTTTTGCTACGAATTTCCTCAAGATCGTTTTTATCGATAGCTGCTTTTAACGCATCTTTCGCTTCATTTGCTTGAGCGATTTCTGCTGCATCTACTTTACCTTCAAGATCTTTCATTGTTTTTTCCGTTTGGAAAACTAATTGATCCGCTTCGTTACGTAGCTCAACTTCTTCCTTACGTTTCTTATCTGCCTCTGCATTTTCTTCTGCTTCGCGTACCATTCTTTGTACCTCGTCATCAGAAAGGCCAGTAGAAGATTTGATTGTAATTGTTTGCTCTTTGTTTGTTCCAAGATCCTTAGCACGAACGTTTACGATACCATTTTTATCAATATCAAATGTTACTTCGATTTGTGGTACTCCACGAGGAGCCGGAGGAATATCTGTTAATTGAAAACGACCAAGTGTCTTGTTATCTGCTGCCATTGGACGTTCACCTTGTAATACGTGAATATCAACAGCTGTTTGGCTATCAGCAGCAGTTGAGAATACTTGTGATTTAGATGTTGGAATTGTAGTATTACGCTCAATTAACTTTGTAAATACCGCTCCCATTGTTTCAATACCTAATGAAAGTGGAGTTACATCTAGTAAAACGACATCTGTTACGTCACCGGAGAGAACACCACCCTGGATTGCTGCACCCATTGCAACAACTTCATCTGGGTTAACTCCTTTAGATGGCTCTTTACCAGTTTCCTTTTTAATCGCTTCTACAACAGCCGGGATACGCGTAGATCCACCAACAAGAATTACTTTATCAATTTGTGATGCTGTTAATCCTGAATCACGGATTGCTTGTCTTGTAGGTCCCATTGTACGTTCTACTAGATGTGAAGAAATTTCATCAAACTTAGCTCTCGTCATTGTAACATCTAAATGTAATGGACCCGCAGCTCCAGCTGTGATGAAAGGTAATGAGATTTGTGTTGAAGTAACACCTGATAAATCCTTTTTAGCCTTTTCAGCTGCATCCTTTAAGCGCTGTACTGCCATTTTATCTTTAGATAAGTCAATACCATTTTCCTTCTTAAATTGTTCAACTAAATAATCAATAATTACTTGGTCAAAGTCGTCTCCACCTAAACGATTATCACCTGCTGTAGCCTTAACTTCAAATACTCCATCACCTAGTTCAAGAATAGATACGTCAAATGTACCACCACCAAGGTCATAAACAAGAATCGTTTGATCTTGGTCCATTTTATCTAAACCATAGGCAAGTGCTGCTGCAGTTGGCTCGTTAATAATACGTTCTACCTCAAGCCCTGCAATTCTTCCTGCATCTTTAGTAGCTTGACGTTCAGCATCATTAAAATAAGCAGGTACAGTAATAACTGCTTTTGTAACTGGTTCTCCTAAATAGTCTTCTGCATAAGATTTTAAATATTGAAGAATGATAGCAGAAACTTCTTGTGGAGTATATTTTTTACCTTCTACTTCTTCTGTATGAGTAGTACCCATATGACGTTTTACTGAAGTAATGGTATTTGGGTTCGTAATAGCTTGACGTTTTGCTACTTCCCCAACTTGTCTTTCACCATTTTTAAATGCCACAACAGATGGCGTAGTTCTGTTTCCTTCCGGATTTGGAATTACTTTAGGTTCTCCACCCTCTAAGACAGACACACATGAGTTTGTAGTTCCTAAGTCAATACCGATAATTTTGCTCATGGATTAATCCTCCTCATTTTTCATATGTAGTTTCTCTATTGACTAACTTTTACCATTGAAGGACGAATCACTCTGTCCTTTAATTTGTATCCCTTTTGGAACTCTTCGATAACAATACCAGAATCAGTATCTTCCACTTCAACTACCATAACCGCTTGGTGTAAATGCGGGTCAAATTCTTTACCAACTGCATCAATCATTTCTACGCCTTCTTTTTTTATTGCTTCGATTAAAAGGCGATAAACCATTTCCATTCCTTGAAGTAAGGATTTGGCTTGCTCCTGATCTACCTGAGTTTGTAATGCTCGATCAAAGTTATCTAAGACCGGTAATAGGTCAGTAATAATTGTTTGAGCTCTATATTTTTGATTAGCTTCTATTTCTAATTTTGTTCTACGGCGGAAATTATCATAATCTGCTTGTAAGCGAAGTATTCGAGTATTTGCCTCTTCAAGCTTAGCTTCATACTCAGCCACAATGTCTGATTGCCCATTATCCGTCTGAACTTCTTCTTCAAAAACCGGTTCAATCGTTTCTTCAACGTCTGATTTCACTTCATTATCTGCATTAGTTTTCATTTCTTCTGCCAACTTACTCACCTCCCTTAAAGGGTGTCATTCTAAACCTCGCATGGAAACGGTGAGAGCACAGCACTCACCCTTTAATCAATATTTCCATGCCTACTTATTTTGATACAATTTTGTTAATACAGTTGTTAAATCCTGGCTAAATAATTGGAGCAAACTTATTACTCTTGAATACTCCATCCTAGTAGGGCCAAGAATGGCAATCGTGCCAAGCTTTTCATCTCCCATTGAATACGTGGCCGTGATTAAGCTACAATTTTCCATTGCTATATTATTATTTTCTCTACCAATTTTTACATGAATACCCGATTGATTTTGACGGATAAATTCATAAATCCATTGGTCCTGCTCCATCATATTAAGAAGTGTTTTTACTTTCTCAATATCATGAAATTCAGGTTGGCTAAGCATGTTGATTTTACCACCATAAAATAATTTTTCATTTGGTGATACCTTCAATGCGTCTCCAAAGGTATTCATTATTAAATCATAGTTTTGAATATGCTGCCTTAAAAGGACCGCCACTTCCTTATAGATTTTATCTGTTAAATTTATTAACGGTACCCCAACTAGTCGATCATTTAAAATATTAACGATTTTTTCAAGTTCATTAATATTAATCGATGGTGGCAAGTGAAACATTCGATTCTCCACATGACCTGTATCAGTAATAATAATCGCAACGGCTGTTTCTTGATTCAAGGGAACAATTTGAATTTTTTTAAGCTTATTAACATTAATCTCAGGGCCTAACACTATTGATGTATAATTTGTTATTTCTGACAGTATTTTTGCTGACCTTTGGACAATTTTTTCAAGCTCGTAAATTTTTTCTTCAAAAATCGATTTAATTTTACCAACATCGTCTTGGTTTAAAGCATGTGGTGAAACTAAATGATCAACATAATAACGGTATCCCTTTTCTGATGGGATTCTCCCTGACGAGGTGTGTGTTTTTTCAATGTACCCCATCTCTTCAAGATCAGCCATTTCATTTCTAATCGTTGCCGAACTTAAGGAAATTTCATTTTTCTTGGACAAACTCCTTGAACCGACTGGTTGAGCAGAATGAATAAAATCATCTACAATCACTTGTAAAATCAATAATTGACGATCTGTAAGCACATATATCACCTCTGTTAGCACTCGCATCTCCTGAGTGCTAATTCTAATAATAAATTAACAAAAACATAGGGAGGATGTCAACGATTAGATACCAATAAATGATTGAAAAACTTCATTTCCTAAAAATCTCCCTTTTCTTGTTAAGAAAATATGATTGTCAGCTATATCAATCAAGTTTCTTTCCTTTACTTCTTGTATCGCCTTAGAAAAATATTCCAATGGCGAAGTTCCGTATCTTTTTTCAAAGTTACCAATACTAACTCCTTTTGTTTTTCGTAAACCTAAAAACATTTCCTCTTCCATTTTTTCTTCCCTTGTAACGAGATGCTCTTCCATAATTGGAAGCTCCTCTCGTTCTAACGGTTCCATATATTTCTTCAATGGACCGTAATTGGCTTTTCGATATCCATTTACGTAGCTATGAGCACCTGCACCAAATCCATAGTATAAATCATTATTCCAATACGTAAGGTTATGCTTACTTTCAAAACCAGCTTTTGAAAAATTACTTATTTCATATTGTTCAAAACCATGTGTGGCCATTTGATTCATTAACATACCATACATTTTTGCTTCCAAATCTTCCCCTACTATCGGAAGCTTCCCTTTTCTCATTTGATTATAGAACACCGTTTTAGGCTCTATAATTAAAGAATAACCCGAATAATGAGGAATATTTAATGAAAAGGCGATTTCTAATGTTTCTTCAAAATCCTTTAATGTTTGTTCAGGTAAACCATAAATTAAATCAATACTGATATTTTCAAAACCTACCTTTTTCGCCCATTCAATCGATTGGTAAACATCTCTTGGTCGGTGTGTTCTACCAATTTTTTTTAGAAGAGTTTCATTAAAGGTTTGGACACCAAAGCTAATTCGATTCACACCAGCGGCTTTTAAAATTTCAAACTTTTCCAAACTAAGGTCCCCTGGATTTGCTTCAAACGTGAATTCCGTCTTGTCGTTAAATGGTAATTGTCGATTTACACTTTCACATAGGTCAGCTAGCTGTGTTGCTGATAATGCGGTAGGCGTACCGCCACCAACAAATATTGTTTCTAGGTGATTGGTTGGTAACGTTTTTAATGTAAGTTCCATTTCCTTTTCTAACAAAGCCAAATAACCATCAACAGGCTGGTCCTTAAGAAACATTTTATTAAAATCACAATAGTGACAAATATGCTGACAAAAAGGAATATGTATATATGCTGCATGTATCAAATTTCTTCACAATCCTTCACAAAAATTAATAAAAAGAGGCTAGCATGCTTGGATTTTCAAGCTTGCTTAACCTCCTTTTTATCAATGAATTATTTTTTAGTATTATTATCGTCCATTTTAAGGACAGCCATAAACGCTTCTTGCGGAACCTCTACGGAACCAACTTGTTTCATACGTTTCTTACCTTCCTTTTGCTTTTCAAGAAGTTTACGTTTACGAGAAATGTCTCCTCCGTAACACTTAGCAAGAACGTTTTTCCCCATGGATTTAATGGTGGAACGCGCTACAATTTTCTGACCAATGGCAGCTTGAACTGGAACTTCGAATTGTTGCCTTGGAATTAATTCCTTAAGCTTCTCCACAATGATCTTCCCGCGTTCATAAGCAAAATCATTATGCACAATAAAGCTTAACGCATCGACTTTTTCAGCATTTAGTAGAATATCCATTTTTACAAGTTTCGATGGTTTATATCCAATTAACTCATAATCGAAAGAGGCATAGCCTTTTGTGCTTGATTTTAATTGATCGAAGAAATCATAGACAATTTCCGCCAATGGAATTTCATATACGATGCTCACACGATTTTGATCTAAGTATTGCATGTCGATAAAAATCCCACGTTTGCCTTGGCAAAGCTCCATAATGGCACCTACATAATCGTTTGGTGACATCATAGTTGCCTTTACATAAGGTTCTTCAACACGGTCAATTTTCTGAGGTTCAGGCATATTAGATGGATTATCTACATTTATCTCCAAACCATCTGTCATGATTACGTGATAAATAACACTTGGCGCCGTTGTAATTAAATCGATTTTAAATTCTCGTTCGATACGCTCTTGAATGATTTCCATATGGAGTAAGCCTAAGAATCCACAACGAAACCCAAATCCTAGTGCTTGCGAAGTCTCTGGCTCAAATTGAAGCGATGAGTCATTCAATTGAAGCTTTTCAAGTGCATCGCGCAAGTCGTTGAATTTAGCTGTATCAATTGGATAAAGACCACAATATACCATTGGATTTAATGTACGGTATCCGGGAAGTGCCTCTGTAGCACCATTTTTTGCATTGGTAATCGTATCCCCAACTCGAGTATCCCCAACATTTTTAATCGCAGCTGTTAAGTAACCAACATCTCCAACAGTTAATTCTTTTCGCACAGTAGCTTTAGGGGTAAAAACCCCTACCTCAATTACTTCGAATTCTTTTCCAGTTGCCATCATTCTTATTTTGTCACCAGGTTTAACACTTCCATCAGTAACACGAATATAAGCAACTACTCCACGATAAGCATCGTATAAGGAATCAAAAATAAGTGCTTTTAAAGGTGCATCTGGATCTCCAGTTGGAGCAGGCACTTGTTTAACTACTTGCTCTAAAATTTCTTCTATCCCGATACCTGCTTTAGCTGAAGCTAAAACTGCCTCAGAAGCATCTAGACCTATTACTTCTTCAATTTCTTTACGAACCCTTTCTGGATCTGCACTTGGTAAATCAATTTTATTAATAACAGGGAGGATTTCAAGGTTATTATCTAACGCTAGATATACATTTGCTAGTGTTTGTGCTTCAATACCTTGTGCAGCATCTACTACTAATACTGCTCCTTCACAAGCTGCTAGACTTCGTGAAACTTCATAGGTAAAGTCGACATGTCCAGGTGTATCAATCAGGTGGAATGTATATTCCTCCCCATCTTGTGCTTTATATGTTAATTGAACGGCATTTAATTTTATCGTAATTCCACGCTCTCGTTCTAAGTCCATGGAATCTAGTAACTGTTCTTTCATTTCACGCGATGTTAATGCATTGGTTTTTTCTAAAATACGGTCAGCTAACGTTGATTTCCCATGATCGATATGTGCAATAATGGAAAAGTTACGTACTTTTGATTGTCTCTTAAGTTTTTCTTCTCTATTCATAAAAAAATGTTCACTCCTACTTTATCGGGCAATTTACACTAGATTTGATTATATCAGTAGGATTAGCAAGATTCAACAAAAAGCGGAAGGGGATAATTAACCCCATAAGCCAAAAAACTGGTCCCATTTCGGAACCAGTTTTTATTAATTTGGTATCATTTCTATAATTTGATTAATTCCTGAGCTTATTCCATTTGAGATACCCTTACCTAAATCTGAAAAAAGATTATACGCTTTTATTTCTTCAAGCTTCTGTTTCTTCTTTTCAAGATCATGGCTTGTTACATCCACTCCTAATACCGAAGCTTGAAAATCACCGTCCCCCGTTTCTTTAAGGGTAAGTGCGCTTTTGAATTTTGGATCCTCATAGCCCTTCATCTTTTGAATTCCGATATTTGCTTGTTGCATCCCGAACAATACCGAAAGAAACATAAGAGAAGCTAAAATGACACCTTTCAATAAGAACATTTTCATTTCTATCACCCTTCTTCGGTTTAAAAATATTAAGAGGCCTCTGTTTTCTGTTCAATTGGGTTATCTACTTTTTCGGCTTTCCAATAATATTCACTAAATACGTCAGCAAGTGCTTCAGCAGAATTAAATAATTCTTCAAATGTATTATCGACTCCACCAAATTCTATTAGGATGGCTCTTCCTGATAAGTCTTGGTTAAATTTCCCATTGGTGCCTGCACCTTGTTTTTCAATAACCGCACGACTAATTCCTGGGTACTTTTTGTTTAGTCGTTCGTGCAAAACTTTTGCTAATTGAAGGTTTTGTTCGTAATTACTATGTTCTGCACCAATGACAAAAGCAAGTTTTGCATATGATTTTCCCTTTATCTTGCCTGTTGTATCTTCTTTACGTTTGCTATCACGATGAATATCTATAAAATATTGTAGCTCCTTTTGTTGGGCCATTGCTGTTTGAACGATAGGTCTTGATTCTTGATAGGCTTGTGCAAAACCAAGCCCTTTTTTGTTCAAATTCCCCATAACATCTGTCCTATTTACCTCGGTACCGATACCATTAGATTCAAGAGCAATCTTCAATCTGTCACCGATATTTGTAACATTTACTTTTGAATGATAAGCACGGTTAGGATCTGTTTCTCCCCTTAAATATGGTAAATATGACTCACGGTTGTGTGTAAAGTAGAGATACACTACTTTTCGATCTCCAGTTGTTAAGGAAGGTGGAGGATTAGTTTCACTATTTTCAGTGTCTACATCATCAAGGTTCTGTAATGAAGCCTCACTTTCAGCCTTCATAACTTCTAAAGGCGGAGCAGATTCGACAGGCATATTAGTATAGTTAACTCCTGCATCCGCTACAATAATTTTACTATCAAACTGTGAAAACCCTGGTAGTTCTCGTCCCAACAAACTTCTCGGATCATTTAAATTAATATTTGTTGATAACTTAAATAAAAGATTTGTTAGCTTCGGGCTTTCACTTTCATTAGGTAAAGCATTTAGAAAGTAATGGTTTTCCGAACCTAGCACTTTAAATAACAAATCCCCCGTAATATTATTTGCAGCATGATTAACAGAACTAGATGTCAACCGGTACTGGGGATTAAGAGAAGTCAATACTCCACTTAGAGAAAAGACAAAAAAAAGAAAGAGTATTGATAATAATATTAATTTCCCTATACTGCTCCCTTGAATGGAAACAATCATTCCATTGGTTTTACCTTTTCTCACAAGTTCCACCTCTTTTATCAAGTCTAGTAAATCATATGACTTTGATAGAGATGATAGAACATTTTTTTATTAAACTCTCGAGGAAACAATGTTGTAAGGGAATATAAATTTTTAACGTGTATAGAACCCCGAATTATCTTGATTTACATTTTGATGTAAAGCAGCATTTAAACCATTCGCTACTAAATTAGCCATATCCTCAATAAAAACATCTACCTCTTTAGGTGTAACCATTAGATTATGACCAAGTGGAGAAAGTACTTCATAAATAAGCTTCCGCTTTTCATCCTCGGGAAGCGTACCAACTATTCCTAAAAAAGTTTTTCGATGGTGTTCTTCAGGTAAATCCTCCTCGGTTAATTTCTTTCTTCCTCCGAAAGTCATTCCTGCAGGTGCTAACGAACGTGATGGTCTATTGCCTTCCCTTAACTCTTTACCAAAATGCTTTAAAATAAAATCAATCGTATCACTTGTTATCGTTGCTGCATCCACTACTGTTGGAACACCGATTGCGATCACCGGAACTCCTAACGTTTCTTTACTAATTTCTTTCCGTTTATTTCCTACACCAGATCCAGGATGTATCCCAGAATCTGAAATTTGAATAGTAGAGTTAACTCTTTCGATGGATCTTGAAGCTAACGCATCTATTGCAATAACAAAATCAGGTTTTGTTTTTTCTACTACTCCAAATATAATGTCACTCGTTTCAATACCAGTTAACCCCATTACTCCTGGTGACAATGCACTTACAGGACGGTAGCCTTCTTCAACGCTTTCAGGCTGGAGCTGATATAGATGTCTAGTAACTAACAAATTTTCACAAACTAGTGGTCCTAAAGAATCAGGTGTAACGTTCCAGTTACCTAATCCAACTACTAAACAAGATGCATTTTCATTAATTCCCAGTTCTTTAATAAATCTTGAAAATTCCGCAGCAAATACCTTTTCTACTTTGTGTTGAAGCTCTGTATCCTGTTGGCGAATACCAACTACTTCCATTGTTAAGTAGCGTCCTGTTTTTTTCCCTAAAGCTTTCTCACCTTCAGCAGTAATTTCTACCAAAGAAACCTTAATCCCATCTTCTTCTTTTTCTTTAATAATGACACCTTCGATTTGTGAAATATTATCCTGTTGGTGAACACTTCGATCGGCAATTACCATTTCATGTGCTTCCACAGCTAAGTCTGTTCTTATTGAATACATACTTAGATCTAGATTGTCAGTCATTTCATCATCCTCCTGTACGCGAATAAACAAACCTTTCCCTATTTTTACCGTTATTCATTAATATCATTCATTTATCTAGAATGATCACCTTTATTTTGTGAGATGGTATTGCAATATATCGGTGGTTTTGATAAAATATCATTTGTTCTCTATTATTATTAATGAATGTGAAAGTCGAGTTCATATAGTCTCGATTCTTATCAGGAGGTGAACGAAACATGCCGAATATTAAATCTGCTATTAAGCGCGTAAAAACAAATGAAGCTAAAAAAGCTCATAACATTACTGTTAAATCTGCTATGCGTACTGCTGTTAAGAAGGCTGAAGCTGCTATCGTTACTAACGAAGACACTGCTAAAGAACTTTTCAATACTGCTGCTAGTAAATTAGACAAAGCTGCTCAAAAAGGACTTGTCCACAAAAAAGCTGCAGCTCGTAAAAAATCTCGTCTAATGAAGAGAATGAACGCTGCTCAATAATTTTGCTAAAGAAAAAATGATCCCACTTAGGGATCATTTTTTTTGACTCAAGGAATGTAATTGAAAAAGGATCATTTCGATAATCATCGTTTTATTTAAGCCACCTGTTTTCATCTGATAATCCGCATCTGCAAATAAATGAACAAGCCTCTTTAACTCATCTTCTGAAAACAATTGAGCTTGTCCTGCTGCTAATTTAACACGAAAAGGATGGGCCCTTAGGCTAGTTGCCATTTGCTGTTGTCCGTACCCCTTTCTAGATAATTCTTTAACTTGATAAATCAAACGAAATTGACTAGATAATAAGGCAAGAATTTTTATTGGTTCTTCATTCTGCTTTAAAAGATCATAATAGATACGAAGAGCCTCCTCAACTTTTCGATGAACGACTTTTTCGACTAGCTCAAAAATGTTCTGTTCTAGTGTTTTTGAAACAAGCTGTTCAACAGTATGTAAGTCAATTCTTTTCCCACTTCCAACATATAAGGACATTTTATCAATTTCATTAGTTAAGACAAATAAATTTGAACCAGCAACGCTTACCATCTTTTCAATTGCTTTATCATCTATATTTACCCCATTCGATATAGCTCGGTCCTTAATCCAAATTTTTAAGTCTTGGTCACCCAATTTTTTAGCTTCTTCTACTACTGCTTTTCGCTTTAATTCCTTTGTAATCTTTTTGCGCACGTCCAATTTTTCATACGGTGCTGCAATAACGATAATGGAATAAGGAGCAGGATTATTTAAATAATCCTCCAATTTTGTAATATTATGGTCAACCTTTCCTTTTGTCTTTTCACTCGTTAAAAATACTGGATTTTGCATAACAATTAAACGCTTCTCACCCATAAACGGAAATGTTTCTGCATCTTCAACGGCAACTTCAAGAGGTGTCTCCTCTAAATCGTATGTAGAAAAATTAAAATCCTTTTCCTCCTCATTCAATAAATGAGTGAGTAATAATTGAATAGTTTCATGGATAAGAAAGGTTTCTGTTCCATATAATAAATAAACTCCAGCAAATTGATTTTTTTTAATTTGTTTCCAAACGTCTGTAATCATTTTTTTCGCTCCTCAGATTTATCCCTTATGTATAATGTAATGAAGAGAAGAGCTTTTGACAAGGATCCAAAACTTTAATAAAAATTAAGGGGAATTAACATGTTAAAAATGTTAATTCCCAATCTATAATAAACGCCGACCAATAAGACCTAGGAACTTACGTGTCGACGGTATGTCTAGAAAGTAAAATTAGTTTTTGAGAAAAGTATTTGTGACAACTTTTGTCAATTATAGAAATGGTTTTAAGGAAGAAATAAGCTAGATTTTTTTTTCTGTTTAGCTTATACTAATAAAAGAAATAGGAGGGGTAGACCGTGAATGAATTTGAAAAGAATGTTCAATACAAACGAAACGATGCTATCGATTCTGGAATAGGGTTTATTGTATCTTTTGGTTTTTTTGCTACCATGTTTATCATCGCAACAGTCATTAAAGTTGTAGGATCCTAATTGGTTCTTTCTACATAAGTATCTTTGCAAAGACTGCATATACCAATGCAGTCTTTTTTCTTTTTCGTTCTTTTGATAATACTTTATATTATGGAATTACTTTAAAAAAGGTTCCTCCCTTGCTACTAAATTTATAGGAAATCCCCCCATTTAGGTCAGTTCTCAATATAATACTTTTGCTTGATTCTAATATCCTTAATACCTCCGGATGAGGATGTCCGAAACCATTTTTTTCGCCAACTGATATAATGGAATATTCTGGATTGTAATGACGGATGAAATTCTCAGAGGTAGAATTTTTACTCCCATGATGACCAACCTTTAAAACATTAATTGTCAAATTAGGGTAATTCTTTATGAGTAATTCCTCTCCTTCTTTACCTAAATCTCCAGTAAATAACCAACTAACACCAGCTATATGTGCTGATAGTACAATAGAGCCATCGTTTTTATCTCCCATATAATTTTTTGATGGTGCTAAAATAATAAACTTAGATTCGTGAGCTTTCCAAGATACACCCTCATATACGTATGATATTTCTATATTTTGTTTCCGGGCGATTTTTTCTATTTTACTCTCCACTGCAGATTTTCCACTTGTAACATAGGGCATCAATATTTTTTTAACTTTTATTTCCTTCAATAATGACAAACTTCCACCAATATGGTCCATATCGCCATGTGTAAGGATTAAAAGATCAAGCGTTGCTATCCCTTTACCCTTTAAATAAGGAATAAGTACATCTTGGCCAACCTCAAATTTTTGTTTTTTTTCTTTCCATTCCTCAGATGAAAAAGTAATCGTTCCCCCCGTATCGATTAAATAATTTCCGCGATTGTAAGGTAGTTTAATAAGAATACTATCCCCTTGCCCCACATCAATAAATGCTACCTCACCCTTTGAAGATATATTTGGAAGAAAAAGCTGAGAACATACTATTACCCATGGAAGTACAATAAGCAATAAATATTTTCGTTTTTCCCACCGATAAAAGGCTAATAAAATACATCCAAAATATATAATGAGAAAAAGAGCAGAAGGTCTACCTGGAATTAACCTTGACCTAGGCATAGAAGAAACCCAAATTGCGATACGATTACTAAAATCTATAATGTATGATAGGACAATTGACAGCATTTGAAAAACATCTATTGAAACAAATTGAATCAAAAAAAGGATGATGAGGCCAGGTAAAAACAGAAAGGAATATAGAGGAATAAAAAAAATATTAGCGATTATGGAGAGAAGTGGGATTTCAAAAAAATAATACAATAAAAAAGGGAGTGCCGAAGCTTGCGAAATATAAGACGTAATTGTCATTTTACCAACATATGACGAATATCGTGAAACAATTCGCAGTGATAATAATAGCGATAAAGTAACAATATACGTTAATTGAAAGCCAATATCAAAAATAACTATCGGATTCCAAATCGTTAACAATAAAAATGATAGGCACAAACCGTCTATCGAACGAAATTTAAACGAAAATTTCAGTTGATTTGCAGATAAAATCATCATAGTCATCAAAACTGACCGATTCACAGATGGTGTCGCACCAGACAAGACTGCATATAAAGGTAATATCATGATTAAAGCCCATGATAATTTTTCCCTTACTATTCCCATTCGAATTCCTAAATAAAAAATCATCCCTACTAATAATGCTACATGTAACCCAGAAATGGATATTAAATGAATAACACCTAATTTTTGATAAGCTGAAACTTGTTCCTCCGAAAGTAAATCTCTCGTTCCAAAAATCAAAGCTGCTGCTAAAGGGGCTGTATCTTTCGTGAAATGTTTTTCAATCAAAGTAATTCCTTGAAATCTCCAATTTTTGATTTTATCGATAAAAGTCAATTGAGCTTGCCGACAGTTTCCTATTTGCCATTCAGATACTTGAAGCTCCCAGAAGATATGTTTCTGTTTTAAAAATTCACGATAATTAAAAGCATTTTCGTTTCTTGCCGTGTCGGGTACAACTAATTTTCCTTGAATTGGACAAGTATACTTTAATAATGAATTTTGTTGTAAAAGTTTTTTTTCCACATCGGAGGGGATTTTGTAGGTTAACAGAAGTTTTTCTTTCGTCTTTGTGTCTTTAACAACCGCTCTTAGACGATCTCCATTTATTTTTACTTCATCAGAAAATTGAACAATTAATTCGCTCGTTTGCGGAAGGAGATTGGTTTTGTTATTCATAACCGTGTAATCTCCAATTAAAAAATAACTGAAATAAATGATACTATTTAATATCAACCATTTACTTGGAGTTTTTTTAAAAATTCCTAATATAAAGAGATAAAGAAGGAATAAGCTTATAACCCAAATTCCTTCAACGGCACTAATAATCCCAAATAATCCAGAAATACAAAAGAAGATAAATGGACCTTTCATTGTTATACCTGAAGGAAAGGTAGAGTATTTTCATCAAAAAGTACTTGTTCGGTTTTTACACCTGCTTGTTGAAAAAGTTCAATAGCATACGGATGATTTTTGTAATCCTTCGCATAGAAAACTGTTTTTATTCCCGCCTGAATTATTGCTTTACAGCATTGTAAGCATGGAAAATGAGTTACATAGATATCGGAACTATCGGTAGGCACGCCAAACTTAGCACATTGAAGTAAGGCATTCATCTCTGCGTGGATCGTCCTTACACAATGGTTATCAATTACATAGCAGCCTTCATCTATACAATGCACACCACCAGCTATCGAACCATTGTAACCACCTGCAATAATCCTCTTATCCCTTACAATAGTTGCCCCAACGGTTAATCTCGTACATGTACTCCTTAAAGCTAATAAATGGCTTTGTGCCATAAAATATTGATTCCAAGATATTCTCTCCATGGTTGTCCCTCATTTCTATATTCTGAGCTAATTTTATAATTTATGCGTAGCGCTGGGAAGAGCTGTTTTTACTATTAATGGCCACCTATATAGTAAGATTACAAAGTTTATTTCTATTTAATTGAGATATGTGGCTCTAACTTCTCAAATGTTTTCTCACCGATTCCACTAATTTTTTTTATCTCGTCAACTGTTCGAAAGCCTCCATTCGTATCACGGTATTCGATAATAGCTAAGGCTTTTGATGGACCAATACCAGGCAAGGTTTGCAGTTCACTATCAGAAGCTTTATTTATGTTAACTAAATTGTTCTGTGGTAGATTAGAGCCAATTTGAATGTTTTCACTATCCCCTAAATTAGGTACATAAATGACCATTTCATCCTCAACATGCTGAGAAAGGTTAACCTGATTTTGATCAGCTTTGTCCGTGAATCCTCCCGCTTTTTTAATAAGGTCTATAACTCGTTCGTCTTGCTCGGCAACATAAACATCTGGGATCCTCACAGCTCCTTTAACATCTACCATCATAATAATTGGCTCCTCAATAGTTACACTTGTCTTTTGCGAAGTTTCATTTATTAGAGGCGCAGAAGCCTCTTCAAAGGTAATATCATCCTGTACATCGGAACGAATAAAGAAGTAAATCATTATTATAATCAACAATACCAAAACAGCTAATAATTTTAACTTATGAATTTCTAGCAAGTCTTTCATTTGGTTACTCCCTTCTATTTGGTATAAAGTTTGATGTTCGTTCATATGGTTATAAAAGAAGTCTGCTTATGAAGGAGGGATAGGACAATGGAGGTAGGGATTATTGGTACAGGTAATATGGGGACTATATTGGCCGAGGCCATGCTTAATGCAAATGCCGTTTCCCCTTCTTCAATGACAGTCACTAACCGGACAAAAGCAAAAGCAACATTGCTTAAAAATACATTCTCTGAGTTAAAGATTGAGACGAATGCTATTGAAGTGGCTAAACAGTCTGAACTTATTTTTATCTGTGTAAAACCCCACGATGTTTATGATATTCTTAATCAGATAAAATCAGTGATGACGAAAAATCATTGTGTGGTTTCGATAACAAGTCCAATTAGTGTCATGAATCTTGAATCACAATTAGCTTGTTCGGTTGCTCGTATCATTCCTAGCATTACAAATCGGGCCTTTTCAGGTGTTTCACTCTTTTCATTTGGAAATCAATGCACGGAAGAATGGAAAAAGAAGCTTTGGAGTTTATTTGAGAAAATATCTGTTCCAGTTGAAATCGATGAGAATATTACAAGGGTGTCGTCTGATATTGTTAGTTGTGGTCCTGCCTTTTTTAGCTATTTGATTCAAAGGTTTATTACTGCTGCTATTCAAGAAACAAATATAAATCAAGAAACAGCTACAAAGCTAGCAAGTGAAATGATAATAGGTTTTGGAGAGCTATTAAAAAAGGGGTATTACACATTGCCAACCTTGCAAGAAAAGGTATGTGTGAAGGGTGGTATCACTGGTGAAGGAATTAAAGTTTTGGAAACAGAGCTTGGCGATGTGTTTGAGCATGTATTTCAAGCTACACATAGAAAATTCAAAGAGGACTTAGCACATATAGCCCAACAATATTCTAACTAATATTTTCGACAAAAAAACAGATATTCCTCCAAGAAAAAAAAAGCTGAAGAAATTTTCTCAGCTTTTTTTTCGTGCAATAAATAGTATTCTTTCTGTTTCTTCAGTTGGTGGGTGATTTTCTAAATCTCCTAAAATGTGCAGCGTTTCAAAACCAGCTTGCTCAAGCCAGATTTTATATTGCTGAATAGGAAACGTTCGCTGAAAATGAAATTCCTCAACTCGGTCATATTTTCTTTTAGATAAATCACTTACAAAAAAAGTAAGTTCATGGTCGACACTTAAAGGAAATTCGCCTTCAAAACAATTCCAAATGTAACAAATATCCTCGTCAATATGTGTGAAGGTTTGGTCTTTAAATATATTTTCCATTTTATATTCAGAATGAACATCGAATAAAAACAAACCATTCTCATTTAAATGGTTAGCCACACCCTCAAAGGTTTGGATAACTTCTTGTTCAGATGATAAATAATTTATCGAATCACAAAAAATGGTAATAAAGTCAAACTGGCTCATAACTTCTAATTCAGCCATATTTTGCTGATAAAATGGAATTTTAAAGCCTTCAGCTTCTGCCTTCGCCGTAGCCACAGCAAGCATATCCTCAGATAAGTCGACACCTGTTACTTGGAATCCTTGCATGGCAAACCGACAAGATAATTCCCCTGTACCACAAGCAACATCTAATAGCCTTTTTCCTTCTAGCTTATACTTTGTACTGTATTCTTCTAACACCTGCAGCCATTTATCGTATGGGATATCTTCCATCAGCCGGTCGTAAAGATAAGCAAACCTACCATAGGTCATCGGTTCAATTCACTACTCACGTCCTCTATTGGAGCATCTCCCCATAATCGTTCTAGGTTATAGTAACTACGCTCATCTTTGTGGAAAACATGGACAACGACATCACCAAGATCCACCAGCACCCATCTTGCTTCGTCGAAGCCCTCCATTCTTCTAATCACGTTTCCATTCTCTTCAACTTTTTCCTTTATTTCTCTAGCAATCGCTTGAACCTGTTTATCTGAATTACCATGGCAAATTAAGAAATAGTCTGTTATTACAGAAATTCCTTTCATGTTTAATACAATAATATCCTCAGCGATTTTGTCATCTGCTGCCTTATAGGCAATCTTTAATAACGAATGATTACTCATTTTTCAACCTCCAAATTTTTTACTAGGTCGTTGTAAGTTAGGAATGTGTCTGGATAGATGGGTTGTTTTTTCTTCATTAAAAAAACAACCGTATTTTGAATCGCCTTGATTAATGCTTCATTTAAGCTTTTTTGGGCTAACTCTCTAACTTCTTCAACACCTGGAAAATGACGACCTGGTTCTATATAATCTGCTACATAAATGATCTTTTCTAACAATGTCATATCAGGTCTCCCTGATGTATGGAACCGAATCGCATTCAGGATTTCGGAGTCGACAATCCCAACTTCCTTTTCTACTAAGTATGCCCCAACTGGCGCATGCCATAATTCTTCATTATGTAAAAGTAATTCCGAACCTAAATTTTGTTCAATGATGATTTGCTTCATTTCGCTTTTCGGCCGAAATTTTGCAAAATCATGAAACACAGCTGCTAGTTCAGCTTTTTTTACATCAGCTCCATATCGCATTGCGAGATCAATAGCCGTTTCCATTACGCCAATTGTATGAACAAATCGATGCTCTGTTAGCTCCGGTTTTACTCTTTCAAGGGCCTGATTACGGTCCATATAATTGTTTCTCCTTTATATATTCTCTCACTGCTTCCGGAAGCAAATAGCGAATAGTTTCCTTATTTTGAATACGTTCTCTAATCATTTTTGATGAAATTTCAATTAAAGGTGCTTCTACATAAATAATTGGATAATCGGTTACCTCATTATACCCCGGTCTTTTCACACCAACGAATTGTACTAATTGGATAAGTTCATCAATTCGATGCCACTTAGGTAAATATTCAATCATATCTGCACCAATAATAAAATAAAATTCATTCTCAGGAAATTGATCCTTAAGTACCTTAATTGTATCAATGGTGTATGAAGGACCACTTCTGCTAAATTCAATGGTCTCAGCTTTAAATTTAGGTTGATCTTGTATAGCACTAAGGATCATTTGTAACCGATTCTCATTAGTCGTCTTGCTTGTTTTCAATTTGTGAGGAGGCTGTTGGTTTGGCATAAACCATATTTCATCTAGGTTTAATCTGAATCTTACCTCATTTGCCATTAATAAATGACCAAAATGGGGAGGATCAAAGGTTCCACCAAAAATCCCAATTTTCATCATTTTCCCCCTCCTCCATGAACACATTTTTTAAGGCAATTGTAATTGCTTATTTTCAACTGACTCTTTATAAAGAACGATTGTATTACCAATAATTTGGACAAGCTCTGCTTTTGCTCCAACTACAAGTTCACTTGCAACAGTATCTTTATCTTCATCACAATTTTGAAGGACACTTACTTTAATAAGTTCACGAGCCTCTAGTACATCCGCAATTTGCTTCACCATATTTTCATTAACCCCACCTTTTCCTACCTGAAATATAGGATTTAAATGGTGAGCCTTTGATCTTAAAAATCTTTTTTGTTTTCCAGTTAACATACTTTTCCTCCTAATTGATCCAATACATTCTGTTTCATCCGTTTAACATCTGGCATGATCCCTGTCCAATATTGAAAGGCTATTGCTCCTTGATTTACAAACATATCAATTCCATTTTGGATCACAGCATCCTTTTCTTTTGCCGCTTTTAAAAGTTGTGTTTCCAACGGGTTGTAAATAATATCACTTACGATACTTCCTGACCTAAGTCTTTCTAATGAAATTGGGATTTGCTCTAAAAAAGGAGACATTCCAATATTGGTTGTTTGAATAATAATATCGTATTGTTGTAATTGATTTTCTGCGTCTTTGATTGATAATGCATTTGAATTCAGTTTATAAGGACAATCAAGGATGAGTTCTGTCGCTTTTTGTACTGTACGATTACAAATATCTAATGTTTGAATCCCGTTTTTTGCTAGCGTATAAAAAATGGCTCTTGCTGCCCCACCAGCACCGATTAATAATACATTTTGAGCCTGTATTTCCGGGACTAGCGACGTTAAACCAGCAATAAACCCCAATCCGTCAGTATTAAATCCAACAAACCTTCCATTTTGATTTACAACAGTATTAACAGCTCCAATTTGCTCTGCTAATGGATCTACCTCATCTAAAAATGGAATGATTTCTGTCTTATGAGGAATAGTTACATTAAAACCAGATACACCAATTGCCTTTAATCCCACTATCGCTTCTTTTAAATTCTCTTTTTTCACAAATAGAGGCTGATAATGGGCATCAAGGTTATAGTACTGAAACAAATCATTATGCATTAGCGGTGACATTGAATGTGCAATTGGATCACCAATTACAGCATAGAGCTTTTTCATCCTATTTCTCCCCAAGTCATCTATATGATTGATTTTCGAAGTATAACCTGCACACCTCTTGGTACATGTGCTGCTACTTTAACCCCTGCTTCGTTGACCGTTACCCAACCTAATCCTGAAAAAACGATATCTGTTTTATCTTCTTTTATCATAAATTCATGACGAACTAAATCAGGAAAAGTTTCTAGCTGATTTGGTCTAGGTGGAGTGAGCATTTCTCCAACATGTTTTTTATACAGCTCATCAGCATTTTCTAGCTTCGTCCGATGAATCATTAATTCATTAGAGATGAATGTTACAAAGGATTTTCTTCCTCCAGAGATATAATCAAATCTCGCTAATCCTCCGAAAAAAAGAGTTTGTCCTTCATTTAATTGATAAACTTTAGGTTTAATTTCTTTTTTCGGTGTAATTACCTTTAAGTCTTGTTTGTCAACAAAATGGGCCATTTGATGGTGATTAATAATCCCAGGTGTATCAATTAATGACTTTTCATCATCTAAAGGTATTTTGATAATATCCAATGTAGTTCCAGGAAAATGGGAGGTTGTAATGACATCACCATCACCTGTTACTTCTTTAATAATTCGATTGATAAATGTGGATTTACCAACATTCGTACACCCTACAACATACACATCTTGATTTCCACGAAGTTCATCAATAGCTGCTGCTGTTTCCTTAATAAAATTACCTTTTGCTGCACTAACAAGAAATACATCTTCTGGTTTTAATCCGAGCTGCTTCGCTTCGTGCTTCATCCAATTAATCACTTTATTTGGTTTGATTGACTTAGGTAATAAATCTACTTTATTTCCGACAAGGACCACCTTGTTGTTCCCAACAAACCGGTGAAGACCAGGAAGCCAACTGCCATTAAAATCAAAAATATCGACGATTTTAACGATTAACCCCTTATTTTTTCCAATTCCATTCAATATCTTCAAAAAGTCATCATCAGTCAATTGAACATCCTGAATTTCATTATAATGCTTTAATCTAAAGCAGCGCTGGCAAATAATCTGTTCCTTTTCAAGAGCAGATGTTGGCGCATAGCCGATTTCCTCTGTATTCTCGGTTTGTATTTTCACACCACAACCAATACACATAAATTGCTCGTTACTCAAATTTTATTCCTCCCAATGGATCATACCCTTTTTACGGAACCAATTTAAGATTCTGCGTTCCACAAAACGGTTAAATTTTGTAATAACCCCATCTGTTTTTGCTACTGGTACAACAAGTATTGTATGAAAACCGCCTCTATTACCGCCAAGTACATCTGTAAGCAGCTGATCGCCGATGACAACCGTTTCCTGTTTTTGCAAACCCATTTGATTCAATGCCCGATAAAAAGCACGTGTCAATGGTTTTCTAGCTTCAAAGATAAAAGGGATGTTCAAGGGATCTGAAAAAGCCTTTACTCGATTTTCATTATTATTCGATACAATCGTAACATCAATATTATTTTTCTTCATATCTTCAAACCAACTCATTAATTTTGGAGTTGCCAAAGGACGATCCCATTCCACTAAAGTATTATCTAGATCGGTAATAATTCCTTTGATTCCATTAGCCTTTAAGTTTTCAGGCGTTATCTCAAAAATACTCTTTACATGCTGATTAGGTAAAAAATTTTTCAACACTTCCTATACACCTCATTACAATTCAAGCTCGTTAACTTATCCATTTTAACCAATATTTGCTCTTTATACAAAATAAACATCAGTTTATTTATATTCTTTACAAATTTTTTTTATTTTCATCATATTCTTGGCCGAAATTCACTAACTAGAAAATGAACACATTTTTATCTAAATTGTAGAATTTTATATAAAAAGAGAATAAAAAATAAAAAGTTTTCGACAATTTTTCCGACCTTTCTACACTGTGGATAACTTTATACACATTATACATACGTATGTATCTAACTTTATTCCAATTATAAACAAATTAACCACAGGTTATCCACCGATTCTTGTGGATAAGAGAACGATTGTTCTTATTGGATAAATTTGATAAATTAAGGATACAACAAAGGATAACCTATCAATTTATGACAATATAGAAAAGATTAGAACATTTTTTTAAAAAATAGGAGGTGGATGCTGACATGCGTAAATTGTCAGATGAACTATTAATTGAATCTTATTTTAAGGCAAGAGAATTAAATCTGAGTCAAGATTTTATCTCCCTCATCGAATTAGAAATTCACCGACGTGCCCTATCAAATAGAATAAAAGTATCTTCTTAAAAAATTGAAAGCCCTTTTTATAGGGCTTTTTTTCTTACAAATGCAATTCACCGATTTTTTCTCCCACTTTAATATGAAATGGCGTTTGAATAGTCGGTAGGAGAGTAAAGTGGTCCTTTGGCAATAATAGAATCACCGTTGAACCAAATGTAAAATAAGCCATTTCATTTCCTTTTGTCAACCTTTCATTTTCATGAGTTAATTCAATGGAATTCACAAACATAGCTCCGACCTTCACCATTGCAATAGGATGTCCCGAGACATTAATTTCTGTGATTGAACGATAATTTTTGGATAGAGTATCTCTTCCGTATTTTAACCCTAATTTATTTACAGGGTAGGATTTTGCTCCAAGTACCCATTGATCGGTAACTTTCCCTGTGACTGGGGAATGGATACGATGATAATGACTTGGACTTAAATAAAAAATCATATATGTACCATCTGAGTATTGCTTTGCCTTTTCAAGACTACCAAGCATTTCAGAAATTGAATATTGTTTTCCTTTAACTTCGATTATGGAGTTTGGTTGGATTTTGCCAACATCCTCAATTACAGCGTCGACAGGACTTAATATCGCTTCGTCTTCTTGATGAATCGGCCGTGCTTCATTTTTTAATTTACGAATAAAAAAATCATGTAAGGTTGAATAATGATCAATGGACTCTTCCATTTCATTGATGTTAATTTTATATGCTTTAGCAAAAGCTGGAACCATAAACCTGCTTAACTTGGAACGTGCAAATTTACTTAAAATAATGGATGACCATTTTCCATTTGTTAACTCAATTACAAGTCTATAAAAGGGTTTTAACAATATGCTTACCTCCAAAAATACTCTTTACGAATTTTTAATAGTGCTGAAGAATAAAATAGATTATTGAAAATAATCGTTAGGTACAAATTTTCAAAAGATTGATAAAAGGAGTGAGGTGGAATTAAAATTGTTCTTATCCAATGTAATTGATCAAACGATAAAAAAATTAAAATCCCAAACGGCAAATATGTTGACGTTAATCAATCTATCGCTTGGTGGGTACGCGATCATTTCCAGTATACATGGAGATTTAAATTTAAGTTTACTTCTAATCTTTGTCGCAGCCTTTGCAGATCGTTTTGATGGAATGGTAGCAAGAAAATTTAATATCGAATCAGAGCTAGGTAAACAACTAGATTCCATGTGTGATATTATATCATTTGGAGTGGCTCCTGCACTATTATTATACCAAGGAATTTTACATGAGTTTGGTGGGCCAAGTTCTTTTTTCACTGTATTTTATATAGCTTGCGGTGCATTGAGATTAGCACGGTTTAATATTACTGAAAACAATGGCTATTTTACAGGTCTTCCTATTACAGTAGCAGGATGTTTAGCAACCCTAAGCTATTTGACTATTCCCATTCTTCCACCTCAAACATTCATATTCATTATCATTATTCTCTCCCTTTTAATGATTAGTCCTTTTAGGCTTAGGAAGGTTTGATTATATATAAAAAAGAACACATCACCTATATGGGTTATGTGTTCTTTCTGTATTATTCGTTTAGAAGGGTAAGTAATTCTTCTACATCTCTTACGCAAAGCTTTACTGCGTCTTCCCAGAATTCGCGCTCTGTTAAATCAACATTCAAATGCTTTTTCGCTAGCTCTTCAACAGTCATACAGGCTGTATCTTTAAGTAAAGCAATATACTTTTCTTCATAGCCTTTTCCTTCTTCTAACGCCTTACTATAAATTCCTAACGAGAATAAATAGCCAAAAGTATACGGGAAGTTATAGAAAGGTACCCCAGTTATAAAGAAATGTAGCTTAGAAGCCCAGAATAATGGATGATATTCATCAAGACCATTTCCGTATGCTTCTTTTTGAGCTTGTAACATTAATTCATTTAACTTTTCAGCACTTACCATACCTGATTTTCTTGCTTCGTAAAACCTTGTTTCGAAAATAAAACGGGCATGAATATTCATAAGTAATGCTACCGAACGTTGAACCTTATCTTCTAACAAAGCCACTTTCTCTTCTTTTGATGTTGCATTTTTAACTGAAGCATCTGCTAAAATCAGCTCTGCAAATGTAGAGGCTGTCTCTGCAACGTTCATGGCATAATTACGATTTAACGGGTGTAAGTCTCTCATTGCATACGTATGGAAACCATGTCCTAGCTCATGTGCAAGAGTCGAAATATTAGAAGGTGTTCCAGAATAGGTCATAAAAATACGTGACTCAGCAGACTCAGGGAAGTAGGTATGAAAACCACCAGGTCTTTTTCCTGCACGATCCTCCGCTTCAATCCAGCGATCTTCAAAAGCCATTTTGGCAAACTTCGTTTTTTCTTCTCCAAATTGTGCAAAATGCTCAAGGATAAATTCAGCACCCTCTTGATAAGATAATTTAGTTTCACTTTCACCAATTGGCGCATCAAGATCATACCAGCTTAATTTTTCTAAACCTAAAAGATCTGCTTTCTTCTTTAAGTATTTTACAAATGGTTGCTTATGGTCGGAAATGACATCCCACATCGTATCCAATGTCTGTTTACTCATACGATTGATATCAAGAGGTTCTTTTAATACATCCTCCCAACCGCGTTTTTTATAAACATTTAGGCGGAAGCCTGCTAAATGATTTAATGTTTTGGATAGAATGTCTGCCTTATCCCCCCACGCCTTTTCCCAGTTTTCAAAGACAGACTCTCTAATATTACGGTCTGAGCTTGAAAATTTATTAGAAGCTTGACCCACAGATAATGGTTTTACTTCGCCATTTTCTTCAACTGGGATTTGAATCGTACCAACTATAAGATCGTACATTTGACCCCAGCTATGATATCCATCTACACCTAATGCATTGATAAGTGTTTCTTCCTCTTTTGAAAGCTTTTCCATAGCCCGTTGTCGACGTTCCGTAAGAACAAATGAAAGCTGTGAAATACGATCGTCGGCTAGAATTGTAGACCACATGTCCTCTGGAAAAGAAATCAATTTTTCATCAAATAAAGTAAGCGAGGATTGAAATGAAGCGCTTAACCCTGTAACACGTGACTGAAGCTCAGAAGCTTTTTTGTCAGCAGTGTTTTGTGCTTGTAAACAGCTTACAAATGCCCCTTCTTGACGTAGAGCCTTAGTAATTAACTGGAATTGTTCTAATAGCTCATGTAGTGTGTTTGCGTTCTCTTGTATTGTTGTATCATTCCACGTCTTAACCTTTTCTTCAAAAGCTTTTAGTTTCTTTTCCGTTTCTACAAGATGTGCTTGAAAATCAGGAGAGCTACTCCCTCCCTCAAAAAATACTTCTAAGTCCCAAACAGCTGAATATGTTGTGGCAGTCATGAAAATCCCCCTTTATTTATGTACATGTTTATTATAATAATATTTTCGGAAAATTTCTATAAATTTATTACGATACCCGAAAGAAAAGAAAAAAAGAAAAAGCTTATACTATATATGAGCATAAGCTTTTTCTTATTAGCGTTTTTTTCGTTTCTCTTTTTCTGCCCGATAAAATTCGTGAAACATCTTCATCAAAGCTCTTTTTTCAATTCTAGAAACATAGCTTCTAGAAATCCCAAGTTCTTTCGCAATTTCTCTTTGTGTTTTTTCCTTTTGCAAATCTAATCCAAAACGCCCTACGATGACTTCTCTCTCTCTTTCATCCAACACGTCAATATATACTTTAATTTTCTCAAGTTCCATATTTAATTGAATCGTATCAATTACATCTTCAGATTCTGATTTAAGTACATCAATGAGAGAAATTTCATTTCCCTCCTTATCCTGCCCAATTGGGTCGTGTAAGGAAACATCCTTTTTTGTCTTCTTTAAAGCACGCAAATGCATTAAAATTTCATTCTCTATGTCATTAGTGTAGCAATAATTAAAACAAATAAATCTCGACCTCTTTTTCTTTAGTTACCGCTATTTGTTTCACCAAAGAACGTATGACTTCCTTTTTGCCATCAAAAGAAAGCTCCTCTTTCAAAGTTAATTTTAACTCGATGGCTCTTCTCATTAATGATTCACTATTATCAATTCCTAAGCCTTTTAATTGTTCTTCTAATTGGTTATACTGTGTTTGTAGTGTTTTCTCACGACTTTGAAGTTCTTCAAGCTGATCTTTGATTTCCGTCAAATCAAGATCATCACTCATGGCGACTAGCGTTAATAAACGTTGTCGTCCTTTTTTGTTTTTCTCTATTTCTTTTGAAATCTGTTCCAATTCATTTTGGTAATAATCTCGTTCCTTAGTACTTGCCTTATACTGAAGGATTTTTTCGGGTTCATTCAATATTTTTAATATATGTTTCCAAACTTCTTCCTCGATTTCATCAATTTGAATATAGTTACCGCAGCCTTTCACCTTAGCTCCAGCTGTATTTTTTATATCTGAATATATAAATTTGTAATTCCCCCACCATTTTACTCTTCTTCCGCTCATCGTATTACCGCAATCTTTACATATTAAAAGACCTGATAACAAATATTGATTTAAAGATTCTTTGGCAAATCGCCTCCTGGATTGAGCCAAAAATTCTTGAGCAACGTTGAATTGTTCATCTGGAATAATTCGCGGAATACTTACATAAATCCACTCTTCTTGTGGTCGTAATGATTGGATCGTTGCTTGCCCTGATTGTTTGCGAACATAATTCCCATCGGTGTTGTGTTTGTTATGAGCATGACGGCCAGTATAAGATTCATTGAGTAGAATCTGTCGTACTACTTGACGATGCCACACTTGCTTTTTTTTGGCTGTAGGGATACCGATTTCTGTTAAGTGCTTTGCTATTCCATTAATGCCTTTAAAGGGGCTCGTAGCATCTGTGAAGTAATCAAATATCATTCGAACCACTTTCGCTTCTTCTTCATCTATAGTGTAGGTATTTTTATCTTTATCAAACCCGTATCCATAAAGGCCGTAATTACCTAATACTTTCCCTTCACGGGCTTTTCGTAATTTTCCACCTTTGGTTCTTTGTTTAATCTTTTCTTTTTCGAATTCAGATATAGAACCACGGATATTTTTAAATAATTGTCCTTCGGCTGTTTGAGCATATTCACCATTAACAAACTCAACAAATACCCCTTTTTTTCGAAATTCTTCATCGAGCATGAGCTGGTGCATTAATTTTCTGGATAGACGGTCTGGATCATAACAAATAATTTCGGTGACGATTCCAGATTGAACAGCTTCACGCAATTGTGTTAACCCTGGGCGATCTAAAACTTCTCCTGAAATCCCTTCATCTAAAAAAATTAAATGTTCTTCATTTCCGATTTTCTTTTTACATTCATCAATCTGATTCTTTAGCCCGTAGCCCTTCGTCGATTGGTCCTCTATAGATACTCTTCCATAAAGTGCTTTCATGAAGAATCTCCTTTCTGATATGCTGCGCTATTATATGATAGCATTTAACAATGTTCTCGTCAGTATGAGGACCCTTTACAATTATTACCTTCATGTTGTCTCACCTCTATACACTGTATGAGAATGAGGCCTGTCTATATTAATGAAGAAAAAAAGACATCCTATTGGATGCCGAAAAAGGATTTCACTTGATAAACCATCGTCTTGATTCGCTTTTTCAAACTACGTTTTTTAGGTTCTCGGATAATCACTTGCACCTTTTTCGGACAACTGACCACAATAGGCTTACCTTTTACCATTTCAATCACTACTGGACGCATTAAGCATTCCTCCTTTTTACCAAGAAAGGCTCGTAGGGTAAACCCCTATGAGCCAGATACAACTTTATTCATTTCTTCTATTGGAGCAGGTAGTTTAGTTATGAATCGACCATAACCATCTTTACTCTTAATTAAATTCATCGAATGGTATCGAGGTAATTTAAGCAGGTCCTCTTCCACAAATGGATACAGCTCACTCTTTAACTCCTTGAAATTCTCCTTATCACATCCGCTTATCAACATGTAACTAGCATTAGCTGACCGTAATTCGTCGCGAATATGTTTTATTTGATTTAAGTAGTGGCAGCTGATGATTGGTTTCATTCCGAACTTAGCCATACGAGATAAGCGCTGTTTTAATAATTGCTCAGTGTTTTGCACTTGGTATAATTCATCGATGATTAAATTTACTTTTCGTTGTTTGTCTCGCTCAGGTATGTTTTCACTTCTCACCTGGAGCGCTAGATAGATTTTAGTCATCCAGTAAGTTGTATACACATCACGTTCATTATCTGTGGAAAACATCGTTTCTGGCATTTTAATACAGATAATCTGATTCTTTTGTACCTCTTCTACAAGATTGATGTTATTTTCAGTCCCTTTCTTAAGCATCAGCTCCATATATGGATTATCTTTTAACTTGTTAAGTCGGCTAATAATACCCTCTACAAGATGTAATTTTGTACCTTTAACAGCTCCTTCTTTATCCCGATCATCAAGTTCCCTTAAATACCCAATGTATTCTTCCATATTTTCAAACTGGCTTGAAGGCACTTTTTCTATATACTCTGCTCGCTTAACGTGATTTTGCAGTACAGAAAAAACATCTTTTACATTCCCAGCACTTAGGAATACTGTTAAAGCTGCACTTGTCATGAATCGATTCATACGAGCTGAAAATGTTGTATCATCTGCATTAATGGAATTAACTAATGTTGTAAGTTGGGTAGTCATTTTCTTTGCATTAGCATAGCGAATGAATGGATCCGCACTTGTTGGTATCTCGTTATATCCCATCCCCTGCAAAGTCTTAAAATCATGACATTCGATATTTAATACTTTATCTTCTGGAAATAATGCAGATACCTCATCACTAAGCTCACAATTTTTGATGTAATCGAATAATACTACACATTCATCATTCCTGATTGCATCATAGGATAGATTTCCAATTAGAGTAGATTTACCTGCGCGAGTAGGACCGATTAATACTAAAGTTAATTGTTTATATTCTTTATCTGTGGATAGATAGGCTTCTTTTTTATTTCCTCTAAAGGTACTTTCGCCAATTCTGAAAACACCTTTTTGTAAGTCCTCTGGTACTTGTGTTTCTTGTGTATCAACCTTTTCAATAAAGTTGTGTTTCTCTAGAATATCTCTTCCTGCCATACTCACAAAATTTTGTACCTCTTCATCCCCTACTTTATTTGTCTCAGCTCCCTTGATCAGATAGTCAGTGAATTTGAAATCTGACTTTAATTTCTTTGGTACTAATCGATTATCCTCAGTAATGGTTTCAAATGCTTGAGTTAAACTTTTTGCATTATTATGCTGCCGTAATTTATCCTGGCTTTCACTCATAACCACAATTTGAGTATTTAGGATAGTTGCATTAGCTTTCTTTCTGGTAGAATCATTTATTTGTTTGCCTCCATTTAATCTTTCAAGTGTTTTCTCCAGTAGATCTATACTGTTTTCACCTTTCTTACTTTTATTTTCACCTCCGATAGCTTCACCAATATCATCCACAACTGAAGCAAGTATGCCGAAAACAAATTTTAAAGCATAGGCTATCCCCATTTTATTCCTATCTGTAGGTAGATTCTTTTTCACTTTACGAATAGTAGCTTCATAAGAACTCCTCCAGGTAAATTGTGTAGCAGGAATGAAGTTATAAAATACTCCAACCTTATCCCCTTCCTCCATGACATCCACAATATTTAATTTAGATTGGAGTAAGTCTGAATTTCTACGATCAACGGCTAAACTCAATCCATCTTCCTTTGTATAAACCATTTGATACTTGGTTGCCGTTTCTGAGAAAGCAGGGAGCAATTCAACCTCTTTAATGGTAATATTACTCCATACATCACTGATTTTTTCCTTTAAGAATGAATGGTGCTGTTTAGGTATGATGAAGTAAAACTCAACCTTTTTCTTCTCTATATACACGTAATAACTAACCTTAGGGCTTACTTCATAAGAGTACTTGGTACCAAACAAGAATTCTTTGCCTAGTAATTTAATAGCCTTAGCCTCTTCCTTCTTAATGTTTTGGAGTAAGTTTTTGTATAATGATGAAATAGCTTTTGCGATTTTGTTGGTGGATTGATTGCGGATAGAATTGTTAGGAGTAAGTTTTAGGTAGATATATTCCGGCTTAATCAGATTAAAATAAGTACTAAATTTCATTATTAAACCCCTCCGAATAAATACTTTAATAGTACGTTAGCCACAATTAACACTCCTGCCCATCGGCCACCATCTTTCCACCCGGCCACTTTTAAGATAATTAATACTGCAGCTCCTACCAATGTTGTACCAAGTAGTAAATCTTTAAGTGCATCTCCGATTCCCAGTGCAATTTCTGTGGCCATATCAGCCGTTTTTTCTCTTAAAGTTTCTCCACCCCATCCCATTAGCTTAGAAATCATACCTTGATGTACATCGTTACCACTAATGTTCGCTAATTGTTCTGCAAGTGGTGTTGGATCCGTAAACTGACCTTCTGGAGACTTAAGACCAAAATGCAAATGTGCTCCTGTGGAATTACCTGTATTGCCGCTTAATCCAATCACCTCACCAAAATTTACTTGTTCTCCAACTTTAGCTTTTACTTCATTCATGTGACCGTATATTGCTCGGCTTCCATCTGGAAACTGAATCGATAATCCTTTTCCTATTGGACCTTCGCCGGTAAATACTTTATCAATGACACCTTCACCTATTGATCTAAGAGTGCTATTTTCAGGAATAGCTAAATCAATACCTGAGTGAGGCTCCCAATTCCTAACTGGTGATAATTCACCGTACTCTCCACTTAATCGAAATTTCATAATTAAACCTCCTAAGCAGTTAATTCTTTAAATATTATATCGATTTCATCCATTGCCCACGGTAATCCAAACAATAGTAAGTAGACTAATAGATAACCAACAAAACCTTTTTTAGCTGAATCAAAGTCACCGTTTGCCATGTTCTTGATGGTATCGAAGCCACCTTTAAAAATGATGATCCATTTCCCTACACTTAGTAATTTGGCATATAATTTCTCTGCTCCTGCCTCAATGCCACTAGAAGCGAAAGCATAATCAAACCCACTTCCAGCAACCAGAATGATAACTGTAGTACCCACAACTTTGTAAACAATTCCGTACTTATCAAGATGACGTTTTACCTTAGTAGCAAAAGTCTCAGGCTCCCTACCGTTTAGAAACTCTTTAATCGACATTCTTTGCTCTTTCATTCGACATTCCTCCAAAAAATATTTTGGTTAATAACCACATAGACAGGCATTTTTTAAAAATGAATGGCATAAGCTGACGTAAAGGCGCGTCGGCTACCTAGCCACCGTCTAACCTAATTTTCTACAATCAATTTTAATACCGCCATTAGGAGTTTTAACTACATGCGCCATGTTCCCTTGGTTATTAACCATTGGAATTGGCGCTTTTTTTATGCCATTTTCCATATCGCGCTGAATTAATTGCTTAATATATGCTGAGAAATTTGTGTATTGCTCAGTATGCTTCCTTAACTGCTCCTGGAATGGATCTACCACATTAAAGCTGACTGACTTGTTGATGATTTTCTTAGCCAAGTTTTACACCCCCATTAATATTTAGTTAGTAACTGGTTAGTGTTAGAAGGATTTTTCTTAACTGGTAAAGAAGTAATTACTAACTGGTTAATACATCATATACACGAATGCCTATAATAATGTATGTCCAACTAAAATATTTTTCTTTTAGTTAATTTTTTAACGGAGAGTGAAAATAATGGTTCTACATTGCAAGTTGTCTTACATATTGTTAGAGCAAGACAGGTCACAGAAATGGTTAGCTGATGAAATTGAGGTAAGCATGGCAACAATTAGCCAAATAAAAAAAGGAAAACGACTTCCTACTTTACCTGTTGCTTTGCGAATTGCAAAAGCTTTGAATAAAAACGTTGAAGAAATATGGGTGGAGGAAAACAATGAGAGCATCGATTGATGTATACATGATTGTAAATGGAACCAAATCACTAAAACGTGGTGAATGGCAAGTTAGGGATGCAACTGAAATTCCGAAGGTAGCTTATGAGTGGATCATGCGAATCAGAAGGGAAACAGGATATTACGGTAAAGATTCAATTATTGAGAAGGTTATTGTGGATGGAGATAAGAATATAACTTTTGAAGTTAAGGAAATAGATGAAGCCCCTCTTAAATGGTGATGTCTATTTATTAAGGAGGAAATGAAGTGAAAAAATTAATATTACTTTTATTTACATCTTTAGTTTTAATGACGGGTTGTTCGGAAGAAAAAAAATTAACCGAAGAATACACTAATAAGAAAAATATTGAGGAAAGCATATCAGAACCTTCGCAAGAGGAATTGAATGAAAAATTAAAAACTGAATCTGTTCAAGCTGACTTTGTGGAATTAAATAGTGATCAGGCTGAGATTGGTAAAAAAGTATTTACAACCGGTGAAGTTAGTATTATTAAAGAAGATGGTATCTTTAAAACATTCACGCTTACAACAAAAGAAAATAATGGTTACGGAATGTTTACAATAACAGATATTCTAAAATCAGAAAATTACCAAGATGGAGATACAGTAAAGATTTTCGGTACTTATGCAGGAAAAGATGATCTAGGTTTCCTTAAAATTGATTCAACGGTAATTGAAAAGCAATAAGCCCCTCCAACCGGAAGGGCTTTTTCTTATTCTTCTACAATGTGGATGGTAATCTTATGATTCTTACGGATATCCGCAGCAACTTTTTCTGCCTGCTCTTTAGTTGGGAATGGACCAGACTTTAACCGGTATTGTTTACCTACCTGTTTCTTTTTCAAACCGTATATCGCTACCAGTGCATCCACAATGGCTTTCGCTACGGTATTTCTGTATTCATCTGATTTCAGCAAAGCAGCTTCTTTTTTATTTGTCATAAAGCCAGCTTCAACTAAAATCTTAGCCTTTGCTTTTGTTTCACGAATCATATGAAAATTACCTTCTTTAACTCCACGACTTTTTAAGCCAGTGTATTTAATAAGGTTTTCTTGTACAACGTTTGCTAACTTACTAGATTCTAATTCAGTGTGTTTATAGACAAATGTCTCAATACCATTTGCCTCATTCCACCCACTACCATAAGCATTAGCATGTATATCGATATGAACATGAGCTCCCCATGAAACAGAACGGTCTGAGCGTTCAGCGAGAGAAATGTCTTTTTGACCTGTTGGATCATCCAGTCTTAACACTGCTACGTCTTGATACTCAGCTAGTAAAGTCATCATATATTTTACTACTACACTATTAAACACCCATTCAGGCATACCGTCTGGAGTACGTTTACCTGGTGTGTGGAAATCATGGCCAGCTGATAAGGATATCTTTAAAAGGTCACTCATTTCCGTTCATCCTTCCCTTTCAAAACCACTATTGCATTCTTGATTTGCTCAGGTACCGGTAAACCAATTCTTCCAGCATTTTCAGTAATACTTAGGATTTCGTTCACGGCATAGAAAACAATCACCATCGTCATGATTAGTGCTTTGGATTCTAATCCACTTTCAATTAATAGCAAGTCAATTAAATGAGCAACAGCAACCATCATAAAGATAAACACTTTCCGTGCGATCCCAATCATACCTACTTTACTTTTGAGCTCTCCCTGGATGTACCCAGCAGATAAACCGCTAATAAAATCGATAATGGTTAATGCCAGGAGAATAGTTAACAACATAGTCCAATCGCCATACAAGAATTGAACACCCCCTGCTAATATTGCTACTAAAAACTGAAAAGATTTATCCATATATTTCACCAAACTTCCTAATAAAATTAGCCCCGATTGGTTCGGGGCCAAACTAAAATTATTCTGCTGCTATAACAGGTACAATCAACTTTATAACGTTCTTGTTTATGACAGCATTTCCAACTCGAATTGCTAATAGCTTTGGATCATTCATCTTACTTTCCATTTCTTCTGCATTATAGGATTCTACTTCAGTTGTAATAATTGTACCGTCATGTAAAGATACTTGAATTTTTGTCATTGTTATACCTCCGTATCATGTAATTTGATTTAAAGCATTACTTAATGCCATTATCTTTCCGTTAACCCCTTTCTCACCTGTAGAAACTGATGCAGGAGCATTAGTCATTGAACTTATAGCAAGTCGAGCTTCTTCATAGTGATTACTAGTGAGACTAGTCTTTGAGACTGCGTTTGTAAAAGGGTAATCTTTTCCTTCTCCAAGCTTGTATTTTCTAAATTCATTTATTCTCTTAGTGAAATTATTCCAATCTGTCGCTGAGACAACATCAGCACGAAGAACACCACCTAAATCATAGGTAGTGCTGCTTGAAATCAATGTAGACCAAGACCAATTTGTAGGTCTAGTTACCGCTGTCCCTGTAGTCGTAAAGACTTTAGTTCCTGCATGTACTCGTCCACCTGTAGAAGTGGATTTAACAAACCCTTTTAATGTGTATGTGCTACCCGAATTTAAACCACTGAAATCAAATGAAGTATAGTGTTGATTAGAAGAATCTATCCAACTTTGTGTAATTAGATATTCTTCCTCATTCCCTCTCCATAACTCCATTTCAAATAAATGATAGTAATTAGCTTCGAACATCAAGTTTTCGATAGTGGCACGAACTGATGTATTTGTAATATTCTTGGCAGTTACACCTAATGATGGAGTAGGGTCTGTGCCACCTCCACCACTATCTTTTAGTGGAACGTCACCTGAATAATAAGCAGAGCCGCTTGTGGAAGTTGAATCAGTCTGACCTATATAAGACCCATTGTAACTAGGTGAACTCGGACTACCACTGACACTATCTAAGTACAGTGTTCCTGCATATGTCCCATCATCAAAACTTATACTAGAACTAGCATTGTGAGTAGGATCACCGCTTCTACCCCAACCGTTAATCGGATCACCACCAGATGTTGTAGTAACATCAGCATAACCTTCACCATTCGTAGTAATAGTAGCACCATCAGCAGATGCACCTCCAGGATATGGTGGAGCAACAGTTTCAACGAAATTACTACCTTCGTATGATAGCGATCCGTCTTTCGCCCAAGTATCGAACGCTTTATAATATTTCCATCTTTGCGTAGTGGTAACACTTTTCCTTGTAGTAGTTGTGGTTACAGGAGTATAGCCTGTCACTACCCATTCCCAATTCTGAAAAACAGTACAAGTTCGACTATCGTATCTCATAGCCATAAGTAATCACCTACCCGAATGAGGCTACAACTGTTATTCCAGTCACAGGATTATTTTGAAAGTCGATTGTACCTCCAGATTCAAATGTATATCTACCTGCTGAAAACACTAAATTCCCTGTAGCGTATGATGCATTTTCTGCATAAATATTAGCCGTATTTCCAGAAGTCTCATCAGCAATTAACTTTAACACTCCACCTCTAATTCGATCGGCACTCATTGTCCCTGTTAGGATATTCCCGCCGTCTATAATTGTTTGACCAGGTGTTTGTAGGTTGGTGATAGTAACATACCCATTTAGATTCACTTTAGACGCATCAATTGATATTTCTTCAGCGGTTTGGTTAATGGCAGATATTACTCCATTTTTTTCTACCTTCGAAGTAATTTGATCAGCTTGAATAACTATTTGCGCTTCAGCTTCACCAATGCGTTCAACTGCCAAAGTGATACTCTTGTTTGTTTGTTCGAACTTTGAACGATTCTCTTTTTTGTTCTCTTTCACTTCGATTTTGGTCTGAGTTAATGAATCTATAAATGTTTGTTTTCGATTAGATAACTCTACAACCGGACTTTTTTTTATAAACGGCCATGACTTAACAGACATTATGCGAGTTTGAAATTCGAGATTAAGAGGCTCGTAGATTAGCCAAATTTTATCGCCTAATTGTGCCTCGAAACCTAACTGAGATAACTCCACCTCAATCGAAACTTCTGGTTCATCTTGTATCTCTTTTTTGCATTTCTCAAGCAAGTTTTCAGGAATTGTAAAGCGTTCATCCCTTATTGGTTCGCCATGTCTTTCACCGTAAATAGCAATATTGGGCGATCGGTACTCGACAACTAACCCATCGGCCCCATAACCTTTTATTACTGTTGCAAAATTAGTTGTATCAACAGTTCGCTTCAAAGTTTTGATGTTATGTTTATAGCGAAACTGCTGATCGTTGTCTTCGCCGACTTCCTTTTCAAACCTTAAATGTCTACCTGGTTGAATTTTTCTTTCACAAAGAAATTCAGAACAAATTTGATTTACCAAAGAAACAGTATTTCCTTCGCCGAAGTTAGGAATTAACTTTGATTCTATGACATCTCCATTTTCAAATGTCCATCCAGATCCATTCAAAGCAAATGTTGCAGCTGCATCCAGTGATAAGGTTCCTCCACTTATTTCGTAGATCTGATTATCAATCGTTTCGAAAAAGAGATGCTGCGCAATAATCTGCTTTCGATTGTTTACCTCAACCATTTTCTTGATTCTAAACTCATGGCCATCTAATTCGACAATCGATTCTTCTTGAACCAATGGATATGAATGGGCGTTTTTCTCAGTTAATAAACAAGTGAACGATAACGAAAAGTCACCGTTCACTTCTTCATATATTTCAACATTTTGGACATCCGTTAATGCTTCTGTATTTCCAAACAAATCAGTTACGATGAGCATAGCTGATTTATTTAAAACGACTTGATTCTGTACGATATTATTTTGTACGACTTCATTTTGCACAATAGAAGAATGTATGGTTGGATTAACACCTACTTTTGTGGATGAAGAAATATTTATTTGCATTAATCAACACTCACATTCAAGTTTTTTGGTGCTATTGTTAATTGATCTCCAGCACGAATATAAATAGGTTTTTCTAATTTGTCATACCAAAATAATAAGGAACCGAATTTATCCCGTAAACCTACATATGTGATTGTATCCCAATCCCCATCTGCAACCGAAAACTTAATCTCGTTAGTATTTTTTACTGCAGTACCTTCTACTGCGAAATTTACCAATTGCATTGAATACCCTTTACCACTCAACTCTCTTCCCTTTACATCGTTTTCGGTTGGATTTTCTTTAAAAAGAGTTAAATACATGGGTCTAGACAAAAGTGAATGTGCTAACATTCTTGGTTTTTCTAATAATCCTAGTGGCATAAAGTTATCTCCCTTCTGAGATAAAAAGAGCCCTAATACTAGGACTCTCTACTGAACTAAATATTTCTTATGCTGCTCTCGTTTTCGTTCTTCCGTTATCCGTGCATATCTGAGAGTGGTGTCTGGAGAGCTATGACCTAGAAGTTCCTGAACGGCAACTAACTCAGCTCCATTATTAAGTGTCAGCATTCCAAAAGTTCTTCTCAAGTCGTGTGGACTGACTGATTTCTCAAATCCTGCATTCTTTGCTATTACAGCTATTTCACGCTGTATGCCTCTGTTAGACAATCTTTTATGAGGTTTTCTTACCGAAACAATCAAAGCATCATTATTGTCTGTTCGGCTATTTAAATACTTTTTCAGATGGTACATGGCCTAATATGAGAAGTAAACTTCTCGTTCTTTTGAACCTTTACCATATACTTTGACACTCATATTTTGATAATTGATATCAGACTTATTTAATCGTTGAACCTCTGATAAACGGGCTCCTGTTGCATACAGTACTTCCACAAATGCTCGCTGTCTTGGAGATTTACATGATTCCCTCATCATCTCTAACTCTTCGATAGTTAACGCTTTCGGCATTAATTTCTCAAGTTTAGGAGACTTTATCTTTAGTGTGGGATCTCTTTGGATAAATTCTTCCGATGTTAGCCAAACAAAAAAACTTCTTATGGAATTTAGTTTTCTACCAAGCGAACTTAACTTTAAATGATTAAATTCCGCTAAATGAGCTCGTATATCGGCTGCTGTAATATCCTCTACTTTTCTTTTCACGCGATTGGCAAAGCAGTTTAAATCTAATCTATAGTTTCGTAGAGTATCAGGCTTTAAACCTTCTATTTTCTTAGCTGACAGATATAACTCAATCTTATCTTTGATGTCAGGATGTGGCTCATCCTCAGTTACTAGTACAGTGTGGTATTTTGACATAACAGTAGATAATTTACCTTTTGTACTTTCTACATCGATGGAAGGATCCCTGTCATACAAAACTGAAATGATATCAGACAACAATTGTTCTCCTGCATTAATCATAAATACCCTCCTTATTCGATACGTTTAACGTATTATATTTATATAATACACCAATACTATTTACGTATCAATAAGAAAATGATATTTTAAACGTATCAATAAAATTTAGGAGGAATGTCCTATAAAAGTTTTGATTAAGCTTGACCAACTGCTTGCAGAAAGAAATATGTCTCAGCACGAATTATCTCGTTTAACTGGAATACGACAACCATCTGTTAACGAAATGTGCAGGAATCAAACTGTGAGATTGCCACTTGATAACCTGGCAAAAATATGTGAAGTATTAAAGTGTGACATACCAGATGTTATTGAATTGGTTTACCCGACAATGTTAATAGACGAACAGGCTGAATATAAAGTAAACAAAGTGAATCCCGACTGTTAATCAGCCGGGATTTTTTTGTTTATATTTATAAATTCTCACTAATAAAAATTCCATCTAAACTAGCTTGGTACTACTGTCTGCATATCATCCGACCGCTGATTATATCCACAAATGCTGATAAATCAACATTTCTAGCGACTTTCATAGACTAGTAGATAAAATTGCGACATAAATTATTGAGGTTAATCTTTATCGTAAAACCCTGAATCTGATAATATATAAGCTAATCTTTCGACTAATGGTGTTACATTTTGACCGTCTAAAGCACCGCTTATTTCTTCTAATGTGTTTTCAACCGTCCTTAATTTATCAATGACTTGCCGCTTTTCATCCATCTCTAAATCACTTCCCATTACACAACCAATCGCAATGTTTATCGCTTTACTGATTTCCAAATTGTTCAGCCTCCTTCTTATGAAAAAGACACCCGAATTAACGAGTGCCTTCCAGTCTTTTCTTTTTGATTTCCTCAAGCATCTTCTCATCTTCAATGAATTCCTTCATCTTGATGTTTACCCAAGTAGAAACTTTTATACCTTTCAATCCAGCATAATGACAAAATTCCTCATATACTTTTGGATCAAGTGAAATATTGTGTCGTGTCATTGCAGCCAATATTACCGCCTCCTTTGGTAATATTGTCCAATAATCACTTTTATTTATCAATACACATTAATACACACTGTTACACATTCTCGTCCGATTACGACACATTAATAAACACTTTTCAAAGTATCAGCTACCTTATGCCCTATTAACTCCATACCCTTTTCATTTGGGTGTGTGCCATCATCAGCATTGAAATAAACTAGCTTATTGTATTTATTCATACCTAAGCCGTAATAGGTATCAGCAACAGGGATTTTAAACTCTTTCCCAACATCACCAATTCCTTTTACATAATCAGTTAAAACGATTTGATTAACTCCACGTTTGTTATTGTCACTGTCTGTGCCGTCTGCATACCATCTATAAATAACTGGCATCAATATCACTTTAAGGTGCGGATGTGCGGTTAATAACTTATCTAATGAGTATCTAGTTGCCCCATTGAACGTATTAACATCCAATAAATTATTGGCATTATCAACTAATTTTCCACCGTCATTTGTACCATAAGCAATGGTGATGTAGTCAACTTTTGTCCAATCAATGGTTTTTAAGGTTGCTATTCTTGTTGCGAAATAATTAGGTACACCAGACGATAATTGGCTATCCTGCAAAGTAAAATTGTTCGTTGCGATACTGTTAGCCAGTTGATACATCGAATAAGGGTCATATCTTACATCATCATGCACTCCCATTTGACAACCACCAAAACCCATGTTAATGACATTTAAACCTAATATGTCATTTGCAATAATATAGGTATAATCTCTTGGAGCTGGATAACCTGCCGTGATACTGTCACCGAAGCAAACAAGTGTTTTTCCCTTAAATCGTACATTGGGATTTGATGTTTTCATGATAAGCGCATAGAGTTGTTTAGGTGTTAATAGAGAAACCGTTCCATTAAACCAATTATTTGTAAACCTAGATAGCAATTCTTCAAACTGAGAGATGTTTGGTTCGTTTCCTTCACCGAAAGTAGCAGTTAAATCTACAACCATAATGTTTTGATATTGGAATGAATCACCAGCTACATAACTTACTGCTGTACTATGGATAAACTGAAAATCCGTTGTGTCTATCGGTGTCAAAATTGCGGAAAGTTTATTCCATTGGTTAGCAGTAACCGTTAAGCCTGCTACTGCCCCTCCGAGTTGAAACGAGGTTGCGGTTGCATATTTAGGAAAGAGATCGCCACGCACATAATATTTACGCCCTACAGTCGGAACAAAACTTAGTTGTTCAATTCTTGCAGTTGAGTTTTTTGATGTAACAGTATAAGTTAAAACATTGTTCGCTACTGAGTTAGAGCCTGATGGGATATACCATTCCGTATTGCCGTTACTGAAATCACCATTAATCACTTTGTTTGCAGCTAAAAAATATGCGTTCGCTCCTATTTCTTGTAAAGCTGATTCTACATTAGAACCGACATAGTAATTACCTGAATCAGTAATAGGAAGTTGAGAAGCATTTGTTATAGCAACTGAAGCATCTAGTTTTTGTGTGAGTCGCTTAAACATTTGAGAAGGATTGATAAACTGTACAGTTGCATCAAACCAACTATTTGTAAAATTCGCTAGGAATGTTTCAAACTCCGATAATGATGGTTCATTTCCTGCTCCAAACATAGCAGTTAAATTGACTACCAACACTCTTCTGAATTTAACCGATTCCCCTGCTGTATAACCAACATTACTATGAACGAATTGGAAGGTTCCAGTTACAGTAGGAGTGGTAATTCCTGATACTGTGTTCCATTGGTTGACTACTACTGTTTTATTAACCTTAGTCGTATTATCAAGAGTAATATAGGTAGTAGTTGCATACTTGGGGAAAATATCGCCACGAACATAGTATTTATTACCAGCTATTGAAGCAAATCCTTGTTGTTCAATTCTTGCTGTTGTACTACTGGACGATTTGACAACTGTTAGTTCATTGTTAGTCACTGAATTAGTAGAATATGGAATGTACCAATTGGAATTGTCGTTAAAATTACCGTTAATAATTTGATTTTTAGCTAGTAGATAAGTGTCTGTTTCAATTTCATCTAGCCTAGTTTTCAAAACAGAGTACGTTTTATTTTTAATTGCGGATGTGTGGGCATCCGTTACTTCTGCATTGGCATTACCACTTACTACAATCAAATTATCAATTCTTTGATTGGTTGCTGTATTCTTAGAATCAAGATCACTTTTTTCTGCTTTAGATGATAAGGCAAGCGTGTTTGCTGATACAGTTGCATTGGTAGTGACTAAATCACTTTGCTTCGCCTTCTCCGCCAATGATGTATTAATTTTGGTATTTTCATCATCCAATCTAGCCTTCAATGTTGCATAAACTGTGCCACTTTTATTCACTCTAGCTTGAGCAGATTCAGGTGAAGAATCACCATCTATTACTAATACATCAAGTTGTTTTTGAAGATTACTTTGCTCCGAAGTAAATTTATCTATATCCGGTTTTTTAGCGGCTACATAATCACCCTGGGTCTTTGCATAATCTCCTTGTGTTTGAGCGTGCTGAGAAGCTGAATCCGTATCAGAAATCAATTCCTCTACTTCCACAAACAATTTTTGCAATAATGGTAAATCACCATTATTTTCGTGAATTTCATCTGTACCAATGGATGCAAATAATAGAATTTTGAATCGGTGGGTGGAGATTCTTTCCTTGTTGTCGATGCTGAAAAATTGTAGTTCTATTTCACTTTCGCCAGCTACCTGATTTTCCTCCAATCCGAATTGGTATAATACTTTATTGTTACTATGATTAGTCAATAGACGAGAAATGACTTTTCTGTCTTTTCTTTTAAAGTTAGTTACGATTCTACCAATATTACTAAAATCAGCAACCTGCCCATTATCATTAATCACAATTTCCAATTGATTAGTATCACCTTGAATGAATCGCAGTAAAGGTATCACCGTAGATCGCTTTAAATCAATCGTGATAGTTTGTTTATTGATGGTTTGCACAGGCTCACCCCCTAAATATATAAAAACTTAAAATCAAAGGATATTTCGAAGGTATCGGATACTCCGGATATTTGAAATTGATTCCACCCAGGAACCAATGTGATTAATTTTTTATTGGTTTGACCGAATATTGAGGTTCCGTTTTTAAGGGAACGAATGCCGGTTAACTCGATTTGATCATTTGCGATTGTAGGACCTGAATATATCCATTCATCCCCTGTGGTTAAGTTTTTGATGGTCAAATTGTTCGATAACCCTTTAAAAGCTATTTTCAAAAAATGCTCTCTCGGATCTACAATCGAATCTCCATCATTCCAAATTTTAAAAGTAGAATCATTAAATGTATAAATAACTTCTTCTGGAGCTGACACTTGAAAGTGCCAGCCAGGGTTTAATGTACTACCTCCCGATTCCGCATAAGGCGAAGATGAAATACAAGCAATCTCGAAGGTAGCCTTCCTGCGATTAACTTTGTCTAAATTGAATACAGTTGCTGATCTAACTTTCCATCGTTTAAAAGGGACACGGTTGTCTAGTAGATAAAAATACGTTTTCCCATTAAACAACCGAAACACATTATCCCTTTTCGTTGAATAGTCCGCAATATCTTCTGAGGACATTAAAAAAGATGCTCGCATTGTGCGACCATCATAGGTGGTTTCTAAATCAATATGACCATCTCGTCCATCGGTGGATTCTGATTCTGTTTTTGGTGAGAGCGAATCTATTTCTAGCTTTAATGGGATGAGCCCATATTCGGATAGATCATAACGAATTCCTTCTAGTGTTTCGATAAATAAACTCATTATTTTCTCACCCCATTTACTCTCATTTTTGATGTAAAGCGTGAATTTAATCCGTCTTCGACTAAATCAAAATCTACTGTCCCTACGTTTACCCCATCAATAATTATTGGAGCAGGTTGGATATTAAACGAAAAGGAGTTGCTTGGATTTCCTGACGAATTATTTCCAACACCAGCAAAATTAACATTTGAAAAATCAGGAATATTTATGTTTGGGATTGCTGGAATAGCTGCACGTGCAAGTAATCTAGCATTTTTAGTCACGTTTGAAACAGTCTCTTTCATTCCGATTGCTAAACCTTCTCCAACAAATCCACCAATTTTCATCATAATTCTAGAAGGGGATTTGATTTTCAGTGCATCTCTCATGGATGCGGCAACAGAATCAGCTATTTGTTTTGCTTTTTTCTTCAAGTCACCTTCCATAGAAGATAGCCCATCAATCATGCCAGCAATCGTATTTTCCCCTATCCCATGCATTGTGGACACCATAGGATTAAACTGATTCGTGGTCCCTGTTCTGATTTCTTTGATTTTTGCTTCCCACTCTTTACGTAGCTGTTCCAGTTGGGATATAGATTCTTTATGGAGCTCTTTAATTTTTATTGCAGTATCTTTTTTCATTCCATCAAGTTCAGCGGTCGCTTGTTTTCTGGCAAGTTCGTTTTTGGTCTTCCACAGTTCTGCATACTCTTTAAGTTGAGCGTCCGTCATTCCATTTAACGCAGCAATCTCATCAGCCGCTCTTGGACCCATGTCACGAAGTTCTTCTAGTAGCCCTTGGTCGATTCCCCGTTTTGACAAAGATCTAATATTATTAGACCACTCGGTAAATGTGGATACCTGCCCTTTTAAATTGTCGAGAAGTTGTTGGCCAGATACATCAGACTTTCTATTTATCTCATCAAAAATCCCAGCGAAAGAATACAAGGATTTGGTGCGATCCTCTACAGCCTTTTTATACTCATCATTTAATTGTTTCTCGTCTTCGATAAGCTTTTTATTGATATCGGTCATTTTACCGACATATTCATCGTTTAGAGAAATCAATTTATCGTTTATTTCTTTCTTAACTCTCATGATGTTCTTTTCGGCTTCTTCTCGTTCCTTTGTTCCATCTTTATATCTTCCCTGAACTCGTTCCCAAGCTTTTAACTCGTTAAGTAAAGAGATTTGATTAAGTGAACTCTTCTTTTCAATTAAATTCTTTGATACTTCAAAACTTCTGGCAACTGCTTCTTGTTCTTTTTTGGCAGCTTCTAATTTCATTTTTTCAATTTCTTTAACAGACATATCTTGAATTTTTTTAATCTCAAGATTTACTTTTCGGATTTGTTCAGGTGTTTTTGCATAGGTGGATTTAACTTTCTCGAGAGATTTAATATATTCCGATGAATCGATTGCACCCATTTTAAAATTATAGTTTGCTTTGTCGAATGCTTCTTTGAAGTTTTTTGCTGCTGTAACTGCTGCTTTCCTTGCTGCTGCAGCAATAGCTTTTTGTTTATTATTAATTCCCTTAATTACACCGTCACCGGCTTGTCCCCCTATTTTTTCGGTAACCTTCGAAGGGGAGTGGATATCTAGGGATTTTTTCATTTCATCCGGAATAATCTTAGCAATTTTTCGGATTGCAGCTCCTAGAGGATTTGACATGATAGCAATCCCATCTATCAAACCTTGAACAGAATCTTTACCAATTTGTTTTAAGCTTTTACTTTTAAAATCTACAATAAAGGCATCCCATTTAGAAAGGATTTCACCGGTCTCCCAATCAACTTCATTCACATGATCCTTTGCTTGCTCCTTGGCTGCTTTAACGACATCTTTATGCATGTCCTTCGCTCGTTTAACCACTTCATCTCGTTGTTTAGATGCCTCCTTTATCATTCTTTCTGCTTGCTCAGCGGATATGACACCAGTCTCATCCCGCATACGGATGATTTGAGCCATGGATTCATTGTATTGCTTTTCTGCTTCTTTAACCGCTCCATCTCTTTGTTTACTGGAATTTTTAACAACCTCAGCTGCTTGTCTTGCTGACAAGTCTCCTGCAGATTGTTTTATGCGTTCCAGAATAGCCTTTGATTCTACTTCATTTTTTGAAAGATAATTAACCGCATTTTCGTTCATGCTGTTCTGTATGGTGTTAATTACTCTTCTTTCGTTTTCGGTTAAAGCCCGTTTTTCTTTTGTTGCTTTTTCCAAAATCTCTTTTATCCTGGCTTCTTTTTGTTCTTGGTCGTAAACTTCCTGCTTATTTCGCTGTTCCTGGTCAGCAAGAATCTTTTCCTCCTCTTCGGCCGTTAAAGCATTAGATTTAAGGAAAAATTGTCTTAACTTGTCTAATTGTTGCTCGTGTCTTTCGTCCATTTTAGCCAGGATTTTTGCGTTCATTTCAGCGTATATGCCAACTAGAGATTCTTTCATTTCAGATGTAATTGTTTGTTGATTGATAGAAAGCTCTGCTAATTTTTGAGAAGCACTGTCCGAAAGTTCAAAGTAGCTACCCAATGCCTCTTTTGTGGCTTTGGATGTTTCTTTTCCAAAGCGTTCTACTTCTGGTATGGCATCTTTACTCAAATGTTTATACAAAGCAATACCAGCGACGGTTAATGCGGCTACAGCTGCAATCGTCAAACCAATTGGACCTGTTAGAATTGTGAATGCCCCAGCTAAGGCTCCTACTGCTGGTGTGGCTGCTACTGCACCTGTAGTAACTACTGCAATAGCACCTGATACAGTACCAACTGCTGTAACAATTGCACCCAAAGAACTTACTAATGTCCCTCCTATTACTAAAACAGGTCCAATAGCTGCGGCTATTCCCGCTATTCCTAAAATAACTTTTTGGGTACCGGTATCCATATCGGCAAACTTCTGAATTATTGGTGTAATTTTATCAACCAAATCCATTACAATCGGAATTAAAATATTTCCAATGGTTATCCCTAAATCTTTTACCTGATTCCACATTATTTTTAATTGGGATGCTGTTGTCTTATAACGTTGCTCAGCCTCTTTGGTTAAAGCGTTATTGTCTTCCCAAGCTTTTGTAGATGTGGCTACAGCTTTTGAAAGTATGTCCGATGCTCCCGACATCCTTAATAGTACATCTTGTTCACGGATGCCAGAAATCGCTAAATCAGCTAAAGTTTTAGAAAGGTTTCCTCCAGCTTTTGAAGATGCAGATAATCCTTTTACAAAAATATCTAAAGCTTTTATCGGATCGTCCTTCCATGCTTTTGTAAAAGTCTTTGCGTCTACTCCGGCGGCTTTAGAAAACGCATTTAATGATTTTCCACCGTTCATTACTGCGGCTTGCATTTTTTTCAGGACCGTACTCATGGCTGTTCCGCCTGCTTCGGCCTCAATTCCCAAACTACTCATAGTCCCTGCCAGTGCCGTAATCTGTGCCTCTGTCAACCCGATTTGTTTTCCTTGTCCGGCAAGACGTAGTGACATTTCGACAATCTCAGCTTCAGTTGTGGCCATGCTATTTCCAAGTGCTACAATACTGGATCCAAGGCGGTCGAATTCCGTTTGAGGCATTTGTGTGATGTTGGCTAATCGTGCTAATGCGGTTGCCGCTTGATCGCTAGTTAAGTTTGTTGATACGCCTAAATCCACCATCGTTCTGGTAAACCCAAGAATAGCCTCTTTCTTTATTCCTAGTTGTCCTGCAGCTTCAGCTACACCTGCAATCTCAGTCGCAGCAGCAGGAATCTCTTTAGCCATATTACGGATACCAGATGATAGAGCCTTAAATTCAGCTTCAGTCCCATCTACTGTTTTTCTCACTCCTGCGAATGCTGATTCAAAATCTACCGCCGTTTTAAAAGCAGCAGTACCCATAGCAACAATTGGAGCGGTAACTTTCATAGACAAGTCTTTGCCAACTGTTACCATGCCATCCCCAACAGTTTTTAGCTTTGCACCAATAGGTTCAAGCTTTTGGGAAAGCTGTGTCCAAGTGGATGATTGAATTTTTAGGGCCTTTTCCACATCATTTAGTTCGGTTTTTAAATGGTTAAATTGAGCTTGTGCATCGTTAACTTTTTTCGCTTGGCGTTCAAGTTGGGCTTCGTTAGCAGTTCCAGAAGCTTTCAATTCATCATACTTTTTACGAGTTTCGGTAAGTTTAATATTTGCAGTTTCCAAGGTGCGCGATAATATATCCTTCTTGGATTTAAGCCCATCTAGCGACTTACCATATTCTGAACCAAGTGCTTTTATCGCCTTCAGCTCTGACCCCATTACTCTAAGATTCCGGTCAACTTGTGCCATGCTACCGTTAAATTTGGAAGCGTCGAGAGATAGAGAGACTGCTAAACTACCAATATTAGTTGTCATATATTTCACCCGTTTTCAGTCAGTGACATTATTTTGAACACAAAAAAATCACAACCAATCCAAATCGTCGGCTGTGATGTATTCCGTATGAACTGTATTTAATTCAAACCAAAATTTAATATCCATTTCATCTATTTCGTGGAGTTTATAACCCTCACGCATACGCTCTCGATACCACTCTTTTATATAATCGTAAGCGTCAAAATCACTTACTTCCCCAGATCGTTTCCCTCATCACTTGGGACTGATAATCCTCCAAAGCTTAGGACATCGTTGTAAATTCGCATTACTTCACTATCGAGATGTCTAGCATCAATACCGTCCCAAAACTCGTCTAAAGTAAATCGTTTTCCAAAAGTAACTACACAAAACTCTACAAGTTCGTCGAAAAGTTCAGCGGTTAAATCAGAACCTTCCTCTTTCATTTTTTTATTTAAAAGTAAAGCATTTCGGAATATTCGTCCTGGGATAAAATCATTTGTGAATGTCTTGTCCTTACCATCAATTTTTAATGTTATTTGCATTATTATTCTCCTTTTCGGTAATAAAAAAGAGGAGGATAATTAAATCCTCCCCTCTAATTACGGTGCTGGTGTAACGGTTGGTTTTTTAACTGTCGCAAAAAATGTAGTGGCGTTCACAGTTACGCCAACATCATCTGTGCGAACTGTATACTTCAAAGTACCGTCTTCAAGTGGAATCGCTTCACCAGTGAATCCGGATTGCTTAAATGCAGTCTCACCTTTTTTCTTTGTCGCGTTCGATTCTTCTGTTGGCTTAAATTTAGCTTTGTATAACCAAACGAGTTTCGAGCCACTTTCAAATCCAATTGCAAGATAATTCGGCGTGTCATTAGCGTTCATGATCAAACCCTTTTCATCAGACAACTTATGACCGTACCAGTCCGCTTGCACCTCAGTAGGAAGGTCGGCCACCTGTCCGGCAATGGTGATTGTGTCGAGTTGTACTTCGTTTGCTACTACACGATCCCCGGCATCGAATGTCGCTTCTGAGAAGTTCGGCGTGAGTGTTAACTCGATAGGCATAGTAAGTGTTTTTACTTCACCATGTTCTTCAGTTGTTTCATCCGTCATAATTGCATAATGTAGCTTTTTGAGACTTACCTTTTGTACTTTTTCTTGTACTGGTGTCATGCGTTGTTACCTCCTAAATTTTAATATTCATCTATAAACTTAAATCGCATTACTTTATTAAAATGGGAATCCCCATCCATGTAAGGAGCATCAAATTCAAATGTTCTTTCAAACCCTGCTTTTTCTAGTGTTTTTCGCACAGAATTAACTAGAGAAGTATAGTTGCTTTTTGACCATACATTTAGATTGATTAACCTTTCAGTTGTAATTTCTACATCAGCTGCCTCGAGTTCTGGACCTGTATGATATTCATGAAAAGTAATATATTGAGCAGGAGGAGTGGATCCAGCTGGATATGCTTGAAAAACAACTGGCGCGCCTATATCAGAGAGTGTGGAAGTGACGAATTCTACTAAATCAATCATAATCCAAGTCCTTTCTGAATTTCGGCAATCATTGCTTCTTTAGCTTCATTTTTGCTAGATTCAAAACCTCTAGCAAAGACTGGGTTTGGAGCTGTTGGACCCCAAGTGATTTTCTTGCCTTTTTTGGTAATTATTGATCCACCACTTCGGCCAAATTCGATTATATGTCCGTGGTAGGCTTTACTACTGTGGATGATTACCTCACCATCTTTAGGTCGCCTTAGTTTAATATTATTTTTGTAAATACCTCTGGAACGATTGCCGAACTTCGATTCAGATTCGATAGCTGTTTTGATCACTTTTCCTGCTTCGGTAAGTGCTTTGTTTTCAACAGTTTCATTCAGGTTCAATCGCATTAAGTTTTGTAGAATATCGTCAAGTCCTGTAATTTTCACTTCCAAAATCAAAGCACCTCCCTAACAAGGATTGTGTACCACTGATTGTTTTCATCGTCATTCGTCATAGAAAAAATATCGTAATCTTGTCCTTTATGACGGATACGCATAGTATCTTCCACATCATTTCTATAACGGATGCTAAACTTTTTTAAGTCTTGCATTTGAACAGCTGCCGATTCAAATAGACGTAAACCCTTTTGTGTTTCAATCCCTGCCCACACAGTGACATGTTCCGTCCAATCTTGTGTGGGCCACCCATTTACAATTTCACCAGGAGGCTTTAAAAAAGTAATTTTATGTTTTAACAATCCTGAATTTTTCTTGGGCTTGTATTTAAACGGTTGCATCCGAATCACCTTCTAATGCTTTAGATATTCCCAAACTATTAATCTCGCTTAAGAAGTTCTTATTAAAAAATTCTAAAGCATCGTTATAGACGTATCGTGAACGTTCAAAAACAAGCTCTTTAAAGTCTTCATCAGAGTTAATGTCATAATCTCCACAGGCTTTTTTTAAAGCGACAACAGACGCAGAAAGGATGCGTCTTAGGTTCTCATCTTCATGATCCTCTAAGTGCATCCTCTCTTTAAACTCACCTAAAACAGTATCAGTGATGCTCATCTAACATCACCCCTTATCAGAAGGTTTCTTTTCCTCTTTTACTTTTTCGATAAATTTGCAGTTATAGGAAGGATGCTCCTTTAAAAGTAATTCAATCCGCTTTTTAGAAGGTTTATAGTTTCCTTTAGGATAAACCTCACCCGCTTCATAAAGCGTATCATTATCCTCTTTGTCTATAAATCTATTGATTACTTTATACATTGACTAAGCCCCCCTTTAAACTTCTGGAGTTGTTAAGTCTAATGTATAAACTTGTGCAGCAAAATTGTCTTTTGGCTTACCAGTCGCAAATTGTTTAGCGATATAAAGAGTTGCATCTTCCATTGCCAGAGTTTGATCAAACTTTTTAATAGGTTCCGTCCCACCCATCGCAGCAATGTATTCGCCTTTAACAAAGAATAAAATCTTTCCTTGTGGAACAAACACAGATTCTGTTGGAGTAGGATTAAACGGAAGATTCGTAACGTAAACACCAGCTGCATTTTGAATTGTTGCATTAGCCTGGATATCAAATGTGTCAAATGGATTTGTTACCATAACGACCTTTCCGGCGACATTGCGTACTTTTTCCACATTGTCTTTTCCAACTGGTCGAATAGCAAGCTTTTTGACAACGCCTTTTAATTCATTAATAGTCGTGCGTCCTGGTTCAAACGTTAAAGTACCAGCAGATTCTTTATCCGGATAAACGCCATCAATCACATTACCTTTAATATCTTTTAATAATCCAATAGGTTGATCTTTACCTGTACCAGCAACAAAACCTTTTTCTAAGCCTACAGCCATTGCCTCTGTAATCATAGTGCGAACATAACGTTCAACCCATACCGGACCTAATTTAAGCATGTCATTTGCTAAAGGAATAAATGCTGTTAATTTAAGTTGGCTGATAGATTCTTTACGGAATGTAGCGTTTAATTGTCCTTGGATGTCTCCAAATAATGGACCCCATACTGCAGCACCCTCTGGATCACCATAAATAAATTCTGTGACTGCTCCAAGATTTTGTAACCCGATATGTTGAAGGAGTGGATGTTCTTCCACAAGGTCATCAAAAATACGCTCTTGTGTCGTCTTAGGTAGCGTTTCAGTATCTTTAAAACCACCATCTTGGACAACAGCGTTAAAGAATTTCATTTCTTCGCTAGTAAGGACATTTTGTCCGCGTGCTTGCATGATGGAACGATCAAGAATCGATTCATTGACTTGATTCAAAATATCCGATTGTACATCACTTGCAAGTGCCTCAATCATGGCATTTAATGCAACTGATTGCTGCTCAGGAGTACCTTCTTGTGTAGCTTTAGCAAATGCTAATTTCTTTTCTTCAAAGTTATTAAATTTAATTGTCATATTTACTTACCTCCCAAATTTAAAAAGAGCGTACCAAGATTCTGCTGCTTAGGAGCAGGTTCAGGGATAGGCTCTTTAGGTTTTAATTCATTTGTTAATTCATTTTTAAACTCAGCAAACATTTGTTTTAATGTATTTTCGTCAATGTTCGAGGATGGTTCTGGTTGTTTCGGTGCCAACTTATTATTAAATTCTTTAGCTTTGTTCTCATAAAGTTCTGATTCAACTTCTTCGGGATCTCCATCGATTATTTCATCAATCAAGCCAAGTGCTAATGCTTCCTCTGCGGTTAAGTATGTTTCTTCATCAAGCAGATTTTTCATTTTTTCTTCATCGACACGATTTGTATAAGACTTCAAAACAGCCTGGCTAACCTTTTCGACGTTATCTGCAGATTTGCGAAGTTTTTTTGCGTCACCATAAGCAAAAGTTTGGGCATTGTGGACCATCATCATGGTATTTGCGTAAGCTCTGATTTTATCAGCTCCCATACACATAACACTTGCAGCAGATGCCGCAATTCCAGTGATCGTGACAGTGACATAGCCTTTATGATCTCTTAACGTATTGCAAATATCAATTCCGATAAAAGCGTCACCACCATAGGAATTAATTGACAAATCAATGTCCTCATCCTCTTTAATAGATTTCATCATATAATTGAAATCCCAAATACTAGAGTTCCAGCTAATGATATCTCCTTTAATTTTATGCTTCACTTATTTCTCACCTCCTTCAACCGATTCAGAATAATTTTTCGTCATAACATATTTCTCTAGCATCGGGTCATCCTCCCTTTCTAACCCTAACTCTTCGCGTAATTCATTACCGTTCATGACACCACTTGAACGTAATTTATCCACAGATGTGGCTACGTCGAAGATATTATTATAGGAAATTTTTCTAATATCCATCCGTTTACCTTTGAGAAAATCTGCTTTTTCAATAAACTTTGCATCGCCTTCATCTTTTATTTTCTTTATAAAAGGACCAATGCAGAAATTCATATAATTCCTTGTTTGTTTTTCCACATCTGCCATTTCACCTTTTAGTAACGCAATAGGAATTCCTAAAGCATTGGCGACTTGATATAAAAATCCATCCGTTACTTTGTTAACCTCTTCAACAGGATGATTTTGTTGAGACTGTTTCGATTCTTCTAACTTAAATCCTTTTTGTTGTGGGACGATAGCGACTGATTTTTCGCTAAAGGCTTTGTAGATTTTGTTAATGTAATTCTGTAATTTTTCTTGCCCTTTTTCATTCTTTTCAAGAATTGCTTCTACATCAACAAGTCCACGGATTTGTCCTTTTCGTTTCTGGAATTCTATGATTTTACCAAAGAGCTCGCCGTAATCAGTGTAAAGACTATCTAGCAAAGTTGTTAATTTTTCGTTCGTATATTCCAAATACAGGACTTCACTCATTTTGAATGTGCGTTTGAATTCAAAATTTTTAACAACTACATCTTTAAAGTTATCTTCATATAAAGCGTATTCCGCACGAGTAAAGGCATCAGCAATCAACAGATCATCGTCATCCGTTTTTATGACAAGTACTTCATTTTCTTTTATCAGCTTGTGAACTAACTGTTGCCAAAAAGTTGAAGCAGTTTGGTTTTTATTTGGTCGAACATTCAAACGGTAATACAATTCGTCCTTAATGATTTCCTTGCCATTTTTGATGCGAAAATCTGACTGGCTTATGGTCCGGGCAATCATATCCACACATATCTGTATAGCTAGTTTTTTCATGTGGATTTTTTCAGACGTGCCATCTATTAAATCAAAGTCAAACATATACTCTAATTCTTTATTTCTGTTTTTTACAAAATCTAATAATCCCAATGTCTCACCTCCCTCATTTTAAAAGTCAATGTCATCTAAGAAGAAATCCACATTATCAACAGGTATTTCATCAGCTCTATACATTGCATGGACAAAACACTGGAAACCGTCTGTTTTTCTTCTCACCGGCTCTTTCTTCCTATATACCTTATTACCATCCTTTTTAATAACGACTAGAACATTTTGCGTGTACCACCTCATGAGTGGATTATCACCGAAAATAATATGTTGGTTAGCGAAAGCTGCTTCTATTCTAGGAGCAAGTAAACTATGAATAGCTTCAGGATTTCTTATTACCTCAACTTCAAAGCCTGCTTCTTCAAGTGGTTTTCTTAATGCTTCCATACGGAAATTATCTCCAATGATTTTTTTGATGTTGTAATACTCTCGCATTTTTACAAACCATTCTACTATGTGTTTTGGATCTATAGTAGGCTCGTCTACAACTGTTAATAGTTCTTTCTCTTCCCATTCTTTGATTGGTGCAAATTTTTGTTTGGTTATTTCGGTTGCTTTTCTTGAATATCCGTAATAAATATCAATAAACTCTTTTCTTACAAATGAATGGGTCTTAAAAATATAATCTTCGCTATCTCTAAACAAAAGACCGCATGCAGCAAAGTCTCTTACACTAGCAAAGTCAATAGCGCCTATACACTCTTTTCCTATTAAATCAGGGAGTAGTTTGTTTGTAGCAGCGATTTCTTCCCATTTGGCAACAGAGCGTTCCAAATCTGTTACTGGCAAATTCATACGTTTTGTCATGAATTCTTCACGGTTGGAAGGATCGTCTTCTAAATCTTGGTATTCCTCTTTGATTGTTTCGAATAACCCCTCAGCATATTCGCTAAATGGCTTAGAAAGCATTGGGTTAGCAAGTTCCCAGTTATCAGGGTCATCAACTTGTTTTTCATCGTCAAGTTTACAAATGAAAGGGAATAAGGAGTTAACACGAGCTTCTCCCTTTAAAACTTTTAATGCTTTTTCTTTCATCTTGTCTAGGAATCCATCACGTACATACCCATCTGTACCAATATAGAACTCACGAGGATTTGGTTTTTTACCTAAACCAGAAATATGAACACGAACATCTTTATTACTTTCGTATTGATGGATTTCATCAAAGACAACAGCACCGTCTCGCAAACCATCTTTTGTTTCACCGTTTGAGGTTCTGAATTTGAGGATACTTCCAGTTATTTTAGATACAGTTTGGGTTAGGGTTGTTTTAAATGCTTTAAGCAGCGTTTTATGTCTTTTAACAGTTTTGTGCACTTCATCAGGTGAAGTTTTTGCTTGTTCTTCACTGTTAGCAATAATAGATATATTGTAGTCTGGTATCCCATGCAACTCACTTATAAGAAAATTGGTGACAACTGATATTAAACCGTTCTTACCGCCACCCCGTCCAAACATCCACAAATGTTTTCGGTAAAACACACGATCGTTTTTCTTGAAAAATAAAAAGACGAAAGCAATCAAGAATCTTTGGAATGGGCCCAATGGGAAATACCACTTTTCACCAAACCTAATACAATTCTCAATCATTTCGTCATCGAAATATAAATCATCCCTGCTAAGAACATCTCTTTTTAAATACTCAACTAATATCACACGCTCTTCATTAAACTTAACTTTTCCGGACTCGAAGAGATGGATATATTCTTCAACATATTTATTAGAAATCATATAAGATCACTACCGCTATGATCTGTGTCTTCCTCTTTAAAATCAAATGACTTTTCAATGCTTAATAAGGAGGCGTTAATTTTATTCCGTTCTCCAATAGTTTTTATTGCAACAGTCTCTCCATCCTTCTTGATGACTTTGCTCATCGCTCTAAATGATTTGACTAATTCAATGTATCGTTCTACTTTTTCAAGTTGGATTAAATCCTCTGTATTTATCTTTTCCAATAATTGGTTTTTAAGTTGTGTGATGTTCACACTCTTAGCCACTTTTTCACCTCCCGACATATAAAACTTAAAAAAACCTGACAATTAAGACCTCAACCGGTGTAGAGGTTTTTTGGAAAAAGTGAAAATATTTGGTGGGGGGGTGTAATTGTTTGAATTGTTCACACAATTAGAACAATTAGTACAACCTACCACCTCTCATCATGCACCCATTTGTTTTCCTTTTTTGGTTGATACCCTTTATCGTGAATAACATTATGATGAAAGAGACAGAGAGTTTCTAAGTTGCTTAATACTAAGGCAAGCTTAGGATGATGTTCTATCTCTTGTTTGTGATGGACGTTTAACTCAATAGGTTTCTTCTTGCCATCTTCCTTGACTGAATCAACATGGACTAAACCTTGTCGCTTACATTCCTGGCATTCATAGTTGTCCCTCTTCACCGCTTCTTGTCTTAACTTGCGCCATGCAGTAGAGTTATAGAAAGCTTTCTTTTCTGCTTCAGTATTGTACTTAATCATCCTTCGGCAATCCTTCTAGCATCGTCCATGCTCTGCTTGACCTTCGCTTTAAGCAAAGCTTCCTCTTTAAGTAGATTATTTATATCACCAGTTCGCATCTTTGCATGCAGTTGTCTCATTTCCTTCTGGAGCTTTAAGGTTTCAGCACTTGAGTAATAAGCAACGTACTCATACTTACAATGTGTGCAGCGAAAGAAAGTCTTTTCTATTCCACTCTTTACTTTTTTAGTTTTAAACTTAGTTATTGTGAATACTTTTTTGCATCCAGCATCGCAGGTTGTTTTCATTTTTTGCACCACCTTTGCCGCTATTTTACCTAATTACTATTAGTAATTGAACATTTTTTAATCTAATGAATTAGCTATAACCTATATTGTGTACAATTCAACAGCACCGCAAAGTACTTGATATCACTATTCTGAATCCATTTCTTGTAAATGAATTAGACAACATTTTTTTATAGCTAATTGAAAAGCTGCATAAAAAAGAAACCTTCATATTTGAAGTTTTCGTTGGTAATCATTTAATGTATCTTGAGTGATTCCAATGTACCTTAATGTTTCTTTTGGATCAGTGTGATTTAACATTTGTTGTAATGTAGCAACGTCTTTAAATTGATTATAGAAATGATACCCATATGTTTTTCTTAATGAATGAGTACCAATTCTCTCAAGACCGAATTCATCAGCTATTTGATTTAATATTACATAAGCCATTCCTCTGGTAATAGGTTTGTTTTTGCCAATCCTACTTTTAATAAGGTATTCATTCTTGTGTTTGTCTTTGATATATTCTCTTAATGCCTTCTTTAATTCTTTGGGCATTTTGACTTCACGGATCTTTTTTGTTTTCTTTTCTCTAAGGTAGATGTCCCACCCTTCAACGTCTCGAACTCTGAGATTCAAAATATCAGAAATTCTTAACCCAGTATTGATACCCAATAAAAAGAGTATGTAATTCCTAGGGTTGGTTTCTTGAAGATAGTTCTTTATTTCTTTAATCAATTCTTTATCTCTAATCGGCTGGACGAGGTTCATCGATACTCACCTCATTCCTCTTTAATGAACTTAGGAACTAATCCGATTCTCTTTTGTTGCTCCTCTAATTCTTGTAATGCTGTTGTTGCTTTTTTCGCTTCTCTGGTTACTGCTTTTAATCCTTTTAATGCCTCAGAACAATCAATGTCGACAGAAATTGTTCCAGAACTACCTTTGTTTGACGCGCGCTTTTCTGCCATGTCACAACAACTCCTTTTATTTTTTGTATTCAACACCACATACAGGGAAGTGATGGCGGACACTTGCAACATAAGCTGCTATATGATGTTGAATACAAAAAACAAAAGACTATAATATGTTCTTTGTCTTTTGTTTAATATGGTTCATTCTTTTTCATCTTCTCTTTAATGCGCCTCCCTTGCCACGATACAAGCCTCTATTATTGCTACCCATTAATTCATTCCAATCGATTTTTTCTTCTTTTTTTTGCTTTGGCTTATGATGTGTTTTTTTCTTAGGTGGCTTTATCTTATCCAACTGCTTTTTTTGATTTTTAGATAAACGATCAGCAATTTTCATTGAATCACCTTCCTAAAATAATAAACCTGATAAAAAAGGCGGTACCCCATGAAGATACCGCCTTCCAGGTGATGTAATGTGAGAAAGTATTTGTCGACTGGCTATGCAGCCCTTATTTTCACATTAACTTTTTTTGACGTTGCTTGCTCAAGGCATCGCCTGTTGTACAAACCAAGTTCACGACATAGTCGTAAAATTTGAAGGATTTCGGGATTATTTCCGCACCCCTTATATATAGGTGGCAATTGTCAATAAAAAATACCTTATCTGCAAGAACAGATAAGGCATTCGGAAATATGATTTAATATTTTTTTTTCTGAATGATGGATTGTGGAGCTAATGTTGCTTTCTGAAACCCCTAGCAAACTGGCAATCTCAGTATTTTGCAAACAATGTCCCTTATTCATTAAAAATATTTCTTTCTCTCTATCTGTTAAAACGGAAAGTGCACAATCTAATTGATCTCTTTCCCAAGAATGAATGATATCTTCTTTTTGATGTTGGTCCCAAGAAAATACAGGTTCTTCACTTCTAAAATAACGTTGGATAATTAACGGGTCAAATAAACGATTATTTTGATATGCTGCCCTTCGCTCAATGCCTCTTTTGTTACCTGGTCGACGACCTGTAGACATCCATTCAATTGTGTACTCTAAATCTGAAATAATTCCTTTAATAATTTCCTCATCTTCATCAGCTGCACAATCTAGGAGTTTTTTTGCTTCTTTAAGTGTAAGTCTATAATCTTCAACAGTAGCTATTCTTGAGGGATTATACTCTAACTCCAGTTGCACGGCATCTAACCTCCTAGCCTTAAGCTTCTAGCTTCATAAAGGGCCCATTTTACTGTTTCGTGGATGGCTTTAGAGATAGCTGCATCTTTTATCTCTTTTTCTGTTTTAATCTCAATCTGAGATTTCCTTTTACTTCTAAATAGGTGTTCCACGACTACAGAACCGTTACCAGTTATACTAATAGTCCATTTTGTAAACTTACCAGTACTAATTTGCTTGTAAGGGTATATATACATGTTCTCACCTCGAATATTTGGTGAATAAAATTCTCGAATTAAATAGTGATATTATGTTTTTTAATGAATTGAGTTGTAGTAACATACACAGGAATAGCTTTTCCGTTTTCCCAATTAACTCTTGCTGAGCGGAAAGTATAAGGTCTGTTTGCATATTGGAGAACACCTGATTGATAATCTCTTTCTCTTCTAATCTCCCGTAATTGTTTGTATCGATTCTTTCTTTTTCGATTCATATGCCACCCCTTAGAAAGTCATTGTATTGCTCAATTAAAATATTTCCTATAAATTATGCTGTTTTTAGTTATTGTAAGAATCCTGGGTATCTTTTTTGATGACTTATATTTTCCACTCAAAATCTCTTTAGCTTTTAACTTCCATTTTGGTACTCTCATAGATTTATTCACTAACTCCAACTTGCTTCTGGTTCTTTTTCTGGTACAACTTTGTCGCTTTCATAATCAGAATCAAGTATTAATTTGACACCGTTCTGATCTAACTTCATTAGCAGTATTTCAAAGTCATTCAAATATCTTAGTGAAGAAATGTCATGTTTAGAATCATATCGAACATCCCAATTGTCTCTTTTGTCCCATTTGGATAATCTGATAGCGAAATTCATCTTTTCATCATGTTCACATTCGAAAGTTAGCGTTGCATAATCGAAAGAGCTCCATGATCTTTCGTCATCATAATTAATGTTCATATGCACATCCGCATATTCATAACTAGGTCCATCATCATAATTGATTTCCAATCCGTCTGTCTCAATATTCTTTCCTACATACTTTTTCCATTCTTCAAACAGGTCTGTCACTTTTAAATCTTTTCGATCATCATAAATCATTAGGTTTTTAAAATTCTCCAGCAGTTTTTTGTTTTCCAATGCTGAATTTTTCAAAACATCCACCAAAACAGAATCTAACTTCACGATATATTCACTGTAATCACGGTTTTCTAGAAAAGGAATCATAACAGACTTTATTTGATTTTCGATTACCTTTGTTACATCACCGTAAGAACCTAGTAAATCTTTAAGGGCGTTCTTAACTCCGACCTCTAGTTGTTCAGCTATCATTTTTTCAACAAAACCTTCTTCTAATTTTTTCGTAATAACGTCTTTAATGCTATTTTCTAAATTCATCATTTTTCTCTCCTTTTTTTAGTTTATTTACTGAACGATATTCATTCCAATACGTCAAAATAAAATAATAATGTAATGGAGATGATATAAAACACCCAAAAATAAGGACTTTTCATCATTTCCTTGTATTCTTTTAGTTGCATTTTTATTGCTTCTTTAAAGGGCATTTAACCACTTCCTTTTAGTTCATCAACCTAATATAATCGAAGGACAGTGTCTAAATTGGCAAGAATAAATTCTCTTTCATCTTCAGGAATGTTTTCATTCATAAAAATGTAGTTATGAAGCTGTTTGATAACATCACTTTGTTTTCTAGCGATACGCTCTAATTCTTCTTTAGAAATTTCATTCATGTGATTTCCCGCCTTTATTTCTGTGGCAATATTCACGTAAACATTCTGCAGTTGCGTTTCGGGTTTATCTCCGATAGGATCACACTGATAGACCTCATAAACGGTTCCATCAATCCAGCCAATGGTGGTACCTTCTTCAATGGGACCATCAACTGTAATAAAAGGCTCAGGTAATCCATGTAACATGGCCTTCACTTTCTCATCCTCCTTTTAGGTCGTTAACTTCTCGAATTATTCACTATGCTTTTCGTTTTCAATTACTTCCATTGCTTGTTTTAACCCTAAAACAAATAATGGACTTGTGTTGGTATTCATAGCGTATTCAATCTCTTTTTCTAAAAGATGTAAGACAAACTCTTTAGTCATTACTAACATTTTCATCACCTCGTTATGTCGTAATATGGGTCTACGATTCATCATATTTCAGGCAACTTTCTGTACGCATTTTATAAACTTTTTTTAATGTACAAGTGCCTCTTGCAGTCAAAATATCCTTTTTGATGAATGACTCATACCATTTACAACTACCGCACTTATTTAATAACGTGATATTTGGCTTCCAATTTGGTGTTTGTCTACAATTCATCTTTTTCATACTCCACAAAACAGCCACATCCACCAATGTCCCAAATATCCACTTGGACTGGTTCTTTTTCTAATTCTTCTAGAGACTTTGTTTTCATAAAAGTGTAAGGCTTTTTAATCGGTTGACCTTTGGAATCTTGACCGAATCTTCGCCAGTTGGATTTTAAGTATTCACTGTTTGCTAATATGTTTTTTATCTTGTCGGATTTCTTTCCAGTGCTGACAAACTCCCATACATCGTCATAAAGGTAATCCTTACTTTTGCCACTCTTAATGGCTGGTTGTTTGCAATATCGGATGTATTCCGAAATGATTACTTCTTGTTCCATCAATTCGATAAAAGTTTTCTCATCTTTCATAAGCAAGTTTTTAAAATGTCCCTGACCTGCCTTTACACATCGACCTTTACAATTGTTGTGAACAAACTGCATTTCATACAAGCGCGGCTGCCGGATATTGTATTTCTTTAAAACCTCGTCATTGTTTATCACATGATCTATGAGTGGCATTTCTACTTTAAAAGGTTTCCAATTGGCTCTTATTGGTCCTTCACGGTGCATTTCCTCAAAGCCTATACCGAAATAAAGGGTTGCATCGGTAATGAAGTCCTCAGCCTTAAGGTATTGTTTGTTATGCCATTTCTCGACTTCAGGAACAATGCCCTTTTTCAAGTATTGAGCAGATACTTTCATTTTGAGTTCTTTCGAACAAGTTCCTACTCGGTTATTGGCCATAAACCTTTGTTGAACCATTAATTGAGCTGGGGTAATACCTCTGCTATGAACCAACATTGGTAACTCCAATTTGTCACTGGCTTCGAGAATGAATCGGTATAGATCCTCATCTTCCCAAAGAGTGTCCGTGAAATAGAGGAGGATATTGTCATTCGGGTAATTCTCTTTTACAAAATCAGCAACCGAGAAACTGCTTTTCCCTCCGCTAAAGAAAATTATATGATTTTGCATACCTGCATTCTCCTTAGTCAGTTATTCGTAATGCAATAAGAAAATTTGCAGTTATGGTGTTGAATTCCCTCTAGGCTCTAAAAATTGAACGGATTCAGCCAGAACTTCCGTGACATACACTTTTTTTCCGTCGATTGTTCATACTTCAAACAGCTTTCTGTACGCATTTTATAAACTGTTTTTAATGTACAAGTACCTCTAGCAGTAAGTACTTTGTTTTTAATAAACGGTTTATAATAGTTGCAACTTCCGCATTTGTTGTTTAAATCAAGACTTTTCCAATTTGGTGTTTTATTCATTATCGTGACTATGTTTCTAATAAGTCCTCACTGGGAGAATTAAGGTTCTAACATTCGCATCGTCATCTAACACAATAGGTCTCATATTTCCATGGAAGTAGAATGTTAATTGCTCGGAATTTAATTTAAAGTGAGCTTCCAGTGCATCTCGAATGTATTCAACATTGAACGATACTACTTCGAACCCGGGGTAGGTTGCGATACACGGCATACTCATTTTGATGCCATGATTGCCTAGTTCAACGTTAACCGATTCCTCCTTACCTTCTGCGAAACATAATTTCACTGTTTTGTTACGATCCTTTAAAACCGTCATTGTTTGATTAATCGATTTAAATAGCTGCAACCATAATTTGATTTGTTCCTTCGTCAATACGATGGTCGCTTGGTGGTTTTCTATTCCTGATAATTTTTCAGTCTCAGGGAAGTTCCCTTTTGCAAACATAAACGACTTTGGATTAACTAAATAATCCTCTTTAAATCCATGGATCCCTCTAATCCGTATCAATCTGTGGCTATCAGTGGCTATCATATCTCCATTTGCTGCATGCGATACATAAGTTAAAATTGGGCGAGTATCACTTTTACTCACAAACTTTTTAACTGCCTCCAAAGCGATTCCGTATAAATCATCATGAACAAACTCAATGTTACTGATTGGTTTAACTGTCATTTTTTTACCCCTCCAATTTAATTTTGCATTCCTTTTCTTCTTCAGCTTTTTCAACTGATCCATTTCCAACCAACTTAAATTTATGTCTAGAGTTGGTTCGATTACTACTTAACTATCTCGCCCTTTATGGTATGGCTATACTCCCAAATCTTTGCTTCACAGACAGGACAGCATTCTGGATCGTCTGCCTTTTCAACTGCAAATGCTCTACCGCAATCCTCGCAGTTATAAATATCCATTTCCATGTTCGGTTCTTCTGTTGGGATGGCTGCGTTTTCCGTTCGATTGATGCTTTTTTCAAATGAAAATCCATCTGGATAACGTTTGTACAACTTTTCGATATTAGCCGTTGCTACTTCTTCAAGTGATAACCCTGCTACTCTAGCAACCTGAGAAACGTACCAAAGTACATCACCTAATTCTTTTTTGATATCTTCTTTATTGATATCGTGGCCATGAAAAACAAATTTTTTAATTAAATCTGCAACTTCACCAGCTTCACCAGCAATGCCTAATCCATAATTAGCTAGTTCTCCATCATGTTTAGTAGCTGTACGTGAAGACATTTGTTGATAATCATTTAAATTCATCGCCTCATACCTCCTTTTATCACTCTTTTGCCGAACAATTGATATTTTTGAAGCTGTTTTTTGACTTCCCATACTTCCACTCCGAAACGTTCAGCAATTTCAACTTCGCTTAAACCCATTCCCCAATATTTCACTAACTTTTGTAGGAATAAGGAACTCCAAGTTTTTAATTGGAGCTCCCTTGCTGCCGCGTATTTATAGTCCAAAGGGCAATTTTCATTTAGTACTATTTGTAATAATTGCTTTTTAGTGGCATCTTCAAAGTTCATTCAATCACCTACGACTTTGAAATATACAAAATGACTAACTCTTTTAGTGCTCGGTTCTCTTTTTCTAACTTGATTAGTGAGGAATAAACATCAGCATGTTTAGTCAAAAGGTTCTGTAGCTCATAATCTTTTATTTCTAGATCGCATTGCACCCGGTCATATTCCAGTTGTGCGTTTTCCTTCGCTTTTCGCTCATGATCTATTTCAATTCGTAAACTATTACATTCGTTTTCTATGTCACTACATGCTGCATTCAGATTTTCTAATTCTTTGACTTTTTCTTGGAGCTCTAATATTGATTTATCCTTCGCATTGTTCGTGTCACTTAAATCATTAATTAATTGGCGCATTTCAGTGGTTTTATCTTCTTTAGGTTTTTCTGCTTTTAAAGTAAGGTTTTCACTTAAAACGGGTTTATTGGGAGCTCCAAACCACTTCTTTTTGAGAATGGATACATGAGATGGTGCCATAGACCTTTTACGTGCGATTTCTGCATCGCTAAGTCCCTGTGTTTTTAAGTCTTGATATTCCTCCAATGTGATTTTCGCCATACCTTTTTTCCTCCCTAAATTTTCTCCAATAAGCCTTATCTCATTGTAGGTGCTACACCCCTTACACTTTACTTCTGGTGATACAGCAATACTTCGATTATCGCTTTTTCGGGGGCAACTCTTGCAATTTTCCAGTAAGTCATCCAGTTTGAAGAGAAGTTGTTGACGGTTCATTTGTTGCGCATCTCGATCACTGTCATGATGGCATAATTAGCCATATCTAAAAGTGTATCTTCAATGCTTTCGTCTTTCACCTGTGCTTCGTTCTTAATCAATTGTTTAAATCGTTTCATCTTGTCCTCTAACCGAATTGCAGAAGAAATGATTCCGTATTCTTGATACTGCTGTCCAAATGAATCTCCGTAATCAGCGTTCTTTTGCTTGTAGATATTGTTTAACTGGCGACAAATTTCTAAATGCTTATCAGTTTTGGTCATCTTGAATTCTAGAGGTTCAATTGTTTCCATCTCATTTGCTTTATAAAGATTGCCCATATTAACCTCCTACTCGTTCAAATATTTTTTGTTTAGCCTCTTCAAGTCTTTTTCGAAAAACTTGTTGTTTAGCTGTTCTTACTTCCTCTGGAACAGGTCCACAATTGGGACAGCTGTCAATCTTGGTGTAAAAACTACCAGTGGTGTGGACCACGTGTGTACCGTTACATAATTGGCACATAGTATCCTCCTAAAATTGTTTTCTGCGAAAATCTTTTCCGTTCATTTTGATAATTTCAGTGTTATCAAGAATCCTAGAAAAGTTACGCTCGTTGACTTTTGCTTCCAAGTCAGCGCTTTTTAAGTTGGTTGTATAAATGGTGCTCTTCCCAGCACGACTATCCACAACTTCGAAAATCTTAGTTTGTGCCCAATTGTCATTTTCATTTCGTTTGTTTGTGTACTCAGCTCCTAAATCATCCAAAACAAGAAGGTCAACTTGTTGTATGTACTCGAATAAATCCTCTTCAGAAAGCTTAGATTTAGCGTTGTAGGTTTCTTTAATTTTGGTTAGTAGCTTAGGTACCGATAAAAACAAACAAGAATGACCAGAATCTAAAAGCGATTTTGTTGCCGCATAAGACAAGTGACTTTTTCCGGTCCCATAGGTACCAACTAATAAAAGATTTTTAGATTCTTTAGGATTGAAAAGTCGAACAAAATCCATAACTTTCTGCTTTGCCTCCACTAATTCCTTACTTGGTGGGATATAAGTATCAAAGGATGCTCTTTTAAGGTTTTCATTCACCAGGGAATTTTGATCAAACACATCTTTGACTTTTCTCTTTGTCATCCTGGCATGAGCTTCTAATGTCTGTTCGGCAAGTATTTTATCTTCAGCTGCTATATACCTGCAGTAAAAACAAAAAGGTTGTTCCGATACTGGATCTAGTTGCAAAGGACGTCTGCAACTGTCATTGGTGCAACGTTCATTTGTAATTTTAGGGAGTTTTAACGATTCGATGGTTATCGATTCTTTTAACGATTTCACTTATTCACCCCGTTTTAAAAATCGTAATCGTATTCACTTTCGGATTTTGTTTTATTGGAACTATTACTATTAGCTTGTCCTTCTCTTTTCCTGCGAAATTCCTCATCCAGTGCTTGTACATCTTTAATGGTTCTAACGCCCTTTTTTGCCCATTCTTTTAAAATGCTATTCGCATATTTCCAAGGTTTCCCTTGAACTAATGCTCTTTTCATGGCTTCTAACACTAATTCACAATTCAAGTCATTAACCCATGTGATTAATGTCTCGCTCATAAAGGGGTTTATCATTCCGAAATTTTGTTGGTAAAAATCACTTACATCTGCAATCGACATATTTTCTTGTTGTTCTTTTTCTTGTTCTTCTTCTTGTTCTCTTTCTTCTTCTTGTTCTTCTTCTTCCCCCTGGTCTATGGATAGGGTACTTATAGGGTATCCATACCGTATACATAGGGTAATTAATTCTCTAATAAATCCTTTGTTCTTAATGGATTTAAGCTCCTTTTTCATGCACGATATAACTGTTGAGCTTTTAATTGCGTTGTACCGAATCCAATTTACTAACATAATTTCTTTTGTCTTATCGTCATAACGGATTTTTCCATACTCTATAAATCTGCTAAGCAATTTATCTATTGTTTCCCTGTTGTATCCTGTTTCCGTTTCAATAATTCTCTTTGGCAACTCGTATATACCGCATTGGGAAGTTTTACTGTTGGTCATCAAATAGATATAAAAATATTTTTCCTCTGGAGTGAGATCAAGTACAAATCCGTCTTGCCAAAAATCCACATGGACCTGTCTGTATTTAGCCAATTTTTATTACTCCTTTCTGATGCAAATAGCAAAACCTTTTTGAATCGATTTCACCTGATAATGTGGATACCGAGCCATATATTGAAGAACTTGCATCTTGAGTTGTTCTTTTCCTACTGCTTCCTGAAAAATTCGTTCCGGGATTAAAACCCGATATAAATCATTATTTACAGGCATCTCGTCACCAACTTTTGGTTATTTTGCCTTTCTTTTTTGCTGGGCGATGACGTCTGGAAATTTCTTTCTCAAGTAACTAGCTTTTGCTGAAACAGATTTAGGAAGTCGATTTAATCTTGCAGATAAATGGCCCACTTTATAGAAGTTAATATGGTTAATAAGATAAAACTCTTCGTCAGAGCTCCAAGGTCCAATGTTTATAGGGGTTGTAGTGCCGCCAACCTTTTGGGATGTTTTAGTTTCGTCAACTATCAACTGAGCTGATAGTGACTGCATGGTGATTCCTATTGGGCACACGGTCGAACAATAAACAGGGGTTTCTCCTTGAGAAATGCGATACTCACATCCTGTGCATTGATCTAAAAGCGTACAGATTTCTTTTCGAATCGTTTGCTTTTCTTTTCGGTTCATCTTCAATCCTCCTTTTTGGCGATGAATCCTAATTTAAGAAACCTTTTTTGAAATAAGTAATCTAAAAGTTTCTTTTCCTTTTGGAGTAATCAAAGTTTGTGTATCTGCTTTGCCGTTTCGTTCCCATTCCTTAAGTTGGAAAAACTGAGGCACATATTGAGAATAAGGTTTTAACTTTCCTTTTTGGTCACGATAAATGAATTTGTTCTCCAATAACCAGTTAATAAAATCTTTCTCTTTAATTTGGATTCCCTTTGCAGTATCTCGAAAGTTCGTTAATAGGTTGCGATCTACTAAAGCATCGAAATAATCTGCCTTTGGTTGCATTATTGTGAGTTGTTCATTTTGTTTTCTAACTGTTTCTAATGTTGCTCGAAACATCAGCTTGGTATGGTCATCTGCAAACGGAAGGTAAGTGTTTACAAACATTTCATCGTTAGATACGTAGCCACCTGTTTGGCGTATCATAGGAAGTACTTCGTGTGTAATCCATCTTTTAAATTGTTTTGCCTCAGGTTTGCGACTTCCAAGTATTAATGTATAGAGACCCGGTTCGTTGACAATATTTGATTCACCTTGACGACCTATGTTGAACATAGACCGTTCATCTTCATCTAAACGACTTATTGCTTGAGTTACGTTATTAATCTCTAATACTTCACAAACGTCTTTTGCGACAAACCAAGGTTCGTTATTTTTTAATATTGTTCTTACAGTTTTTCCGCCAAATTGGAATACTTTTGAAATTTGGTCCACTTAGTTTCTTCTCCTTTTTATCTGCCTCATTTTTATGGTAAGATTTACTTAGATTGTTTTACCTAGATCACCAGTTGGCGCTGGTGGTTTTTTATTTGTCTTTCAGCGATAAACATCACTCCCTTCGAAGCTGCTAAACAATTAATCTGCTAAGCCAAGTAACTTAGCTGCACCCATACCAATAGTCATAATGCCTATCAAGATGATTCCAGTTATGATGTACCCCATCTGATTGCCCTCCTATTCAACTACTAAACTTTTATTCCAAAAATCGTTCATCAAGTTTCGCATAAGAGGTAAAAAGAGAAGAGGTATTAACCTCTGAATTTATCTCGAATTGTTCATTTGTATTTCCAAAATAAAAATAAAACACATAGTCCAAAAATGCAGACAGTAATGGCAAATAGTTGATATTCAATAAGCATTACAATTTACTCCTTTACGTCACAATAAATGTCAACCATTCGGTAATTCCGAAAGGTTGAATAGTTTCGGATTGTTCACTACTTAGTTTTATAAAACCCTTTAATATAACTACGGTCAAAAGCACCCACAATACAATTTTCTTTATCTGTCAAAACTACAAAAGATTCATTAGAAAACTCTATATTAGCCACATTAGGGATGATTAGTGTTACATCATCGCTTAAAAAACTTCTTAACACTACTTCGTATGTCTTATGTTCCAATTTTCTCAACTCCTTTTATGTCATCATTTCGGTCGATTGAATAATTTTATTGGATTCCGTTCCATTCTTTGAAATTATCAATTATTTCCTGTTTAACTTCTTCCCAAGAACGATCTGTCTCAACGTCATCCGTTTCAAATGTAATGAAATCGAAATAAGCGTGTTGTGAGTTTCCTTCAATATTGTGAGATAAGATTAGAAAACTTCTTTCACCTCGAGAGGTTTTCCATAAATCATAGCGAATAACGCCTGGAGAAAATTCAAAACCATTATGACGTTCTTGAATATGTTTGCTAACAAATGCTTTTGTATGACCGGTTAGATAAACATAAAAATCAATAGCCTTTTTTCTGGTTAGTTCTTTCTTTAATTGAGCATTTTCTTTTTTAACCGCCGTTTGGATGTCATCACCGGTTAAAATCGTAATTTCGTCTTTTTTGATGAATACAATATTTTTCCTGAACGTACTATACCTTCGAGAATCTTCGTTATAGTTAAAAGATGAAAAAGGTTTTAATCCCTGGTAAGCAAAAATTCCATCGCCGCTTGTTGAATAAATGGTCCATACACGACCTTTGTAAAAGACAACTTTGTCAATAAGTTCTACAGTTACTTCCACACTAACCACTCCTTTCGAGATTGTTACCTTCTATGCTGTTTTAGGGCTTTTCTTAACTTCTTCTTGAATGATTTTGTACAGCAATTCATATGCTTGTTCTTTTCGTTGTTCAAATAATGGACCTTTAATAATTGTTACTTTCATTTTTTGCCTCCTGTGGTTTATTTATCGTGTACTTATAAACCACAAACGATTAAAAAAAATCTTTCATGGTTACACCTAGCTGAGCTGCGATTCTTTCAAGTAAGCGAGTGCTGGGTCTTACCTTACCTGTCTCCACTTTACTGAGATGCGTGCGATCAATGCTTAACCTTTCAGCTAGTTCTGTTTGCGATATACCCTTTTTACGTCTGATTTCTGCGATTTTATTTTCCATATTTTACTCCTTTCCCACTTATTTGTGGTTATTTGTACCACCCGTGGTTTTAATATACCACAAATGTGTAAATATATGCAACGCAAAATAATAAAAATAGTTTAATATAATTAATTTATTTTCTTATTTGTGGTATTTTATATCTGTAGGACTTTTTGTGGGGGCTATAACAATGACCAATTATGAAAACGAAGTAGGAGCCAAAATCAGAGCACTAAGAGAGAAGGGAAACCTGACATTACGAGAAGCTGGAGAAGGTTTAGAAATGGATTATAGTTATCTGGGGAGAATAGAGAGAGGATTTCTACCTTCCACTAAAGTTATTAAAAAGATAGCTGAATTTTACAACGTAGACATTTCATATATACTAGGTGAAGAATTAGAAATTCCTCAAGAGATGGAACACAAAATTAAAAAGTGGTATAGTGTAATCCGAGAAACCGAGCAAAGAGGATATTCCCCAGAGGATATTGCCAAGATTTTAGATACATTAGATGCCATTACAGGTAAAAATCGACAACGAAGTGACAATTAATGACACATTTGTATATTTTGTGGTTATAACCGACAAAATCAGACAAAAGATGACCATTCCCCTCTAATTATATAATTGATATAATAAACTTAGGTCATATAAGAACGAACGTTCGCTTAGGGGGAAACTGGATGGGTTATGCCGATGTTCATTATTCAGATGTATTGTATGAAGGGGATATGATTGAGGTTGATGAGAACACGGTGTTAATTGGCACCAGAAAAAAAGAAGAGGATTAATTCCTCTTCTTTTTTTATAAGCTACACTAATGACATTGAAATTTCATTCTCTATACATCTTGCCGCATAGGTAGCTAGTTTAGTTCCTTTACCTTCAGAATAGCTTTCAATCGCTTTTATTAATCCGATTGTTCCGATGGAGATTAAGTCTTCTGAATCCTCACCAGTGTTTTCGAATTTTTTAACAATATGAGCGACAAGTCGCAAATTATGTTCTATTAACTTATTTCGTGCATGTGGGTCGCCTTGTGCCATCTTACGTAGGGCTTCCCGCTCTTCTGCTGCTGATAATGGTTGAGGAAAAGCATTATTTTTCACATAAGAAACAAGAAAGACGAATTCTTTCACTAAAAAACCTAGTGCTGTTAAGATACCGGACATATGAACACCCCCGTCAAAGGACTTTTGCCTATAACTAATTCCTATGTAAAGCTTTGAAGGAATGTGTCTGTCCGCATTAATAATTTTGAGTGGAAAGTATTTCCACAAAACTTTTCAATAAAAAAAGTATTAACCTGTGGCTAATACTTTTCCTGTGTTTATCCGATTAATCAACACTAACTTCAGCAGCGATAACGCAACCAATTACACCAGTAATGATGAGTCCAAGTACCATCATAAACATGTTAGGCCACCCCTTTTTTAAAGATATCATAACATATTTTCTTGATTTTTTCTTTTATTCTTTGTAATTCACAGTATGATTATTTTATTATCCTGGTATTTAGTTAGAAGTTTTATGTCTTTTTTTACTGAAAATGATTGTCAAAATTATAATTCGAAGCATAATACCCTCCTTTAACTCAACTAGGTGGTATCTTTCATCACCCATAAACAATTTTTAGATTTTTGTTTCATCATCATTATTAATAACCACCTTTCAATTTGATTTTGGCAGAATAAAATTAAAATAGATGTGGGAATTTAGCTTGTCGTTCTCTGTTTTCTTCTTCAATTTTTCGAATCATTTCGTGCTGCATTAATTCTTTAGCACTCTTGATTCTCTTTTTAATCGTAACTGATAAAAATAAAATATTTAATGTCATGGTTTTCACCACCTTTTTAGTTTTTATTACGTTATTAAAACATTCTGATTAATGAAGCTTGACGATTTCGGTTTTCTTCTTCAATCTGTTTAATCATTTCATATTGATTAATTTCTGTAGTACTCATTTTTCTTTTTTTAATCTTGATTGTTAAAAACAAAATATTTAGTGTCATATATATCACCTCCATTTTTTATATAAAGCGAAAGCGCCTTGACCAGCCCGACTAGCATAAGACGAGCCCTGAAAGAAGGCGCTTTTTGCATTCATTCAGGGATTGGCTTATGACCTCGAGGGGCTAGGCGCTGCAGCTGGATTTTTGCACACAAAAAGCCGCAGGAAAGTATCTCCCTGCGGTTTTTGGACATAAAAATACCACAGGGCACAATTCTCCCTGCGGCATGAATAGGCATAATTAAGTAAAGAATACTTTAAGCAATTCTATTCCTAGCGGTCGAATGTGTTTTATTCATATGAAGTTCATTAAGAGTTACAGTACAAGTTTTCATCATTCAACCTCCTTAATAAGAATTTTTTGCTTACTCTGGTAATTATAACCACAAATTTATATGTTGTAAACCCCTATTTTGGACTTTTTTTCCATCCGTTATAAAAAAGAAAAAAACGCCATAAACTGACGTTATTTTTTCATTAAATATTGTTGCCCTTCTTCAGATTCCTCTAATTTTTTCTTTAGTTTTTTAGAGAGGTAGAAGAAGAGAATTGATATAGCTAAAGATATTATTGATCCACCTGCACTTGCTAGCTTAGTTACAGTTGTTGCTGCTTCTTGAGGTATAATCATTCCAAAATAAAAAAACACGCCAAATGCTAATAAAACGCTAGCGAATCGGTGAAAATCAATCATTTTTTCGTATATATTTTTTGCCTCTATTTTCATATATGTCATCACCTATCAAATTAATAGTCTACTTGTCTACTTTAACATAAATGACATGAAAATAGAGTTTGTAATATATAGCATAATTACCATTCTACTGTCCTTCATCAGCCTTATGAAGGACAGTTTGGTGCTTTCCTAGCCTCGTTTGTCCTTCATAAGCCTTATGAAGGACAGTTTGATGGTTTTCTAGCCTCGTTTTGTCCTTCATCGACCTTATGAAGGACAGTTTGGTGCTTTCCTAGCCTTGTTTTGTCCTTCATCGGCCTTATGAAGGACAGTTTGATGGTTTCCTAGCCTCGTTTTGTCCTTCATCAATCTTATGAAGGACAGTTTGGTGCTTTCCTAGCCTCGTTTGTCCTTCATCGACCTAAATTGCTCCATTTAACATACATCAATTGTTTTAGAATAAAAAATACACACGAAAACTCGTGTGCATTTTAACAATTATTCATATTCCCTTAATTTTCTAAAGCTTGCTGTAAATCTTCTAATAAATCTTCCACATCTTCAATGCCCACTGAAATTCGAACTAAGCCATCAGTAATTCCCAACTCAGCACGACGTTCTTGTGGAATAGAAGCATGTGTCATTCTTGCTGGTACAGATATTAGACTTTCAACTGCTCCAAGACTTTCAGCCAATGTAAAATAATGAATCTTCGCTAACAGCTTGTCGGCAGCTTCAGCACTACCTACATCAAAGGAAACCATACCGCCAAATCCTTTTGCTTGTTTTTTCGCTATTTCATAATTTGGATGAGTTTCAAGCCCAGGGTAGAATACTTTTTTAACAGCAGGATGACCTTCTAAGAAATGGACAATAGCCTTTGTATTTGTTTCCGTCTCTTCCATACGGACGCCCAATGTTTTAATACCTCTTATTAGCAACCAAGAATCCTGTGGACCTAATACACCACCAGTAGAATTCTGAACAAAATGCAAATCTTCACCAAGTTTTTCGTCATTGACGACTACAAGACCTGCGACAACATCACTATGTCCACCAATGTATTTTGTCGCACTGTGAAGCACGATATCTGCTCCTTGTGCAATTGGTGTTTGCCAATAAGGAGTAGAGAAAGTATTATCAACAATCGTTAATAGATTATGTTCTTTTGCAATTTTGGCTGCAGCTTCAATGTCTGTAATTTTCAAAAGTGGATTTGTCGGTGTTTCTAAATAGATAGCTTTTGTGTTTGGCTTGATTGTATTTGTGATATTTTCTAAATTGCTAGTATCAACAAAAGTGGATTCAATTCCAAAACGATTTAATACCTTTGTCATAACACGGAATGTCCCACCGTATACATCATCTGTTAAGATGATATGGTCACCACTGTTAAATAACATAACAACAGCAGTAATGGCAGCCATTCCTGAACCAAAGGCAAAACCTCTAGTCCCACCCTCAAGATCTTTAATTAACTCCTCTAAAGCATGTCGAGTTGGATTACCCGTTCTAGAGTATTCGAAGCCTTTATGTCCACCAACACCCTCTTGTTTATAAGTACTTACCTGATAAATTGGAATCGAAACAGCTCCAGTATGTGGATCAGTACTAATACCACCGTGAATTAATTTTGTCTTTTGACGCATTCTATATCCCGCCTTCATATATCTTTTTACTTAAGTATCTTTCACTGCTATCTGGAAAAACAACAACAATGTTTGTTCCAGGTTGTGCTTTTTTTGCTTCAAGTAAGGCTGCATGTAAAGCTGCACCAGAGGAGCTACCAACCAGCAAACCTTCTTTTAGTGCTACTTCCTTCACTCGGTTAAATGCATCAACATCGGTTATGGTATGAATGGCATCAAATAGGTTAGTATCCATATATCCTGGCAAAAATTCCATTCCTATTCCCTCTGTTTTATGGGGACCGGATTCCCCACCATTTAGGATTGAACCTTCTGGCTCAACAATCACCGTTTTTACCTGTGGATTTTTTTCCTTTAAAAATCGAGCAGTTCCCATAAAGGTACCACCTGTACCGGCACCTGCAACAAAAACATTAATTTGACCATCTAACTGCTCCCAAAGCTCAGGACCTAAGGTTTTGTAGTAGGTTTCTGGATTTGCTGGGTTTCCAAATTGCTGTGGACTATAGGAATTTGGTATTTCTTGCAAAAGCTCCTTAGTTTTAGCAATTGCACCCTTCATCCCCTCTGATGTTGGGGTATGTACAATCACCGCTCCAAGTGCTTTCATAAGATCCTGTTTTTCCATACTGAATTTCTCAGGTACACATAAAATGACTTTATATCCTGTATTTAGAGCAGCGAGAGCCAGGCCTATTCCCGTGTTTCCAGCAGTTGGTTCGATTAGTGTACCTCCAGGCTGTAGCTTTCCACTATCTATCGCTTCTTTTAATAGCTCCTGACCTAACCGATCCTTGACGCTTCCTCCAGGATTCATCAATTCCAGCTTTGCAAATAAGCGAACCCCTTCTGGAAGAGAAAAATGATTTATTTCTACAATTGGTGTGTTTCCAATTAATTGATGGATATTTTGAAAAACCTTTTTCACTTTATTTCATTCCTTTATCGGTTCTTCTTGTTACTGTTCATGAACCGCTTTAACAATTTTCATTACTAAGTTTGCAGAGTTTACAGCCGCTTTCTCTAAATATTGCTCGAAAGAAACATTGGATTCTTTCCCTGCGATATCAGATAAGGATCTTATAATGACAAAAGGCGTTTGAAATTGGTAGGCTACTTGTGCAATCGCTGCAGCTTCCATTTCAACTGCTTGTAGATCGTTAAATTTCCCTCGAACAAAATCTACACGAGCGGGATCGTTCATAAAGGAATCACCTGTTGCGATTAAACCTTTTACAACTTGAATATCATTGATTTCCTTCGCTGCTTTTTCAGCTATTTGGACTAGCTTTTCATCTGCAACAAATGCTGCTGGAAGCTGAGGGACTTGGCCGTACTCATATCCAAATACGGTCACATCCACGTCGTGATGTCGCACTTCAGAAGATATCACAACATCACCAACATTTAAATCTGGATGAAACCCACCTGCTGAACCTGTATTGATGACAACATCTGGCTTAAATTTTTCTAATAAAATTGTCGTCGACATGGCGGCATTTACCTTTCCAATTCCTGAACGTAATAAAACCACATCAGCGTCATCCATCTTGCCTGAAGTATATTCATAACCAGCAACGATTGTTTGCTCTTTATTATCAATATGGTCCCGTAATAAAGTTACTTCTTCTTCCATTGCTCCAATGATGGCTATTTTCATTGCTAAAAAACCTCTTTCTTTACATTTTTTCAGCCTCTAAAATCCACACGAAATCGTTACATCTATCAAAATGAACTTGGAAACCGTGTTTTTCCAAAATGGCTCTTAATATAGGAATAGTAGTGTAATATTCCGTTTTAAGATCTGTTGCAAGATTTAGAAAGCCTTTTGACAACGCGTCTGAGATGGCTCTTTCATAAGCTTCCTCAGACTCGTACATCGTATCCGCAAAGACTATTTTACCACCAGATGCAAGGCTTTTTCCATAATTCTCTATCGCTTGTTCTTTTTCTGTGTCTGTTAAGTGATGAAAAGCATACGTACTTACAAACGTATCAATCGATTTCACCTCAGGAAAGCTCAAGAAATCACCATCTAGAACTTGAACACGTTCACTAAGCTTTTCATTTGCAATCTTTCTCATAGCAGATGACGGTTCAATTCCAGTAACTTCAAGACCTTTGTCTAACAGTTTAGAAGTTAAATTACCAGTTCCAACTCCGAATTCCACTACATGACCTTTAGATCTTTTTACTACTTCTTCTAAAATGCGATTATAATGTAAAAAAACTTCCTTGTATTCTTCGTCATGTCCATAAACGGTATCATCATAATAATCTGCCCACTGCTCAAACAACTCCAAAAATTCACGACCCATTATCTCCACTCCCACGTGTATACATTTTTATATACATAAATTCCTATGAGTATACTATGAATTAAAAAATAACCTGTTCCCAATTTATCACAAAGCTCTTAAACAATCAACATATCTTCCTTAAAATAGAATGCCAATCCCTTACACACCAACGCATTAAAGCACTGGGGGACTGTCCCCCAGTCCTTCACCGCATAAACGCAAAAGGGGACTGTCCCCCACCACTTTAGAGTGGTGAAGTTCAGTCCTCTTGTTTTTTATCGTTCGTATAGTTCTTCGATTTTAATAGGTTTCCAGCCTTGATTGTCTACCCATTCTATAAATACGCGGTAGGTTTGTGAGTTGTCTTTTGTTGTGACGGTAGCTACAGATTGATTTTGGGGCCCTTGTTTATTTCTTCCTAGAAACCAGACTGTCATATTACTTTGTTCAATACCAGTACCATATGAGATAGCCTTAAGCATTTCTTGCCAATCAGTGGAACTCTCATTGTAGACAGGGACATGTTCACCTGATTGTACAGTCCCGACAGCTTGCCAATCTGGATTTGTAATGGTTGTCTTGACATTTGGATCACTACTGCCTTCTGTTACAATATCTTCTGATTCTGGTTCAGTGACTGTTTCATTTTCTGTAACAGTATCATCTGATTCTGTTTCCGAATCAACGGGAGTAGTTGTTTCAACAGCTTCTTCTTCTAGATCTGTATTATTAGTTTCTTCTTCCTCCACAGAGGCATTTGCTTCATCTTCTTTATCTTTGGCATTAGTTTCGATATTTTGATCAGAAACTTTCTCGGTTGCTTTATCCCCGTTACTAAAGAAAATGGAAAAAGAAACAATTATAATTAATAGTAATACAATCACAATTAAACTATTTAAGATTAAATTTGTTTTTCTCCTTTTCGCCCTTTGATTCGAACGAGAAGGTCCATTAAACTGAAAATCTTTATGTTTCATTCTCTTCTCTCCCTTACTTTGGTTCAATACGATGTCTCCTATTTTAACATGTATAAGAAAGAACTTGAAGAAATAAGTAATGGGTCTTTATTATTGATTTTGCTGTTCTTTCTCATATATAAGCTTAACCATGTCTGCAAATAACGGATTAACTCCACCTTCATCAGCAGGAACTCCTAGATTTACGGTTACTAAGGCATAACGAGGATTTTTATAAGGAAAATAGCCAGCAAACCATTTATTATGTAATTCTTGATTATTTTCTCCTATTACACCTGTTTGGGCGGTACCAGATTTTCCAGCAACTTCAAAAGGAAGTTCCTGAAACCATCTGCCTGTACCATTTTCATTGATAATAACTTCTCTTAACAGTTTTTGAAGCTTCATAGCTGTGTAAGGAGCAATTGTTTCGCCTGGGAGAATTTTTTTATCGAATTCGGTCATTGTGGTTTGATTTTTATATTCTATTTTGGAAGCAACCCGAACCATTTCCTTTTTACCACCACGAGCAATAGTGGCCATCATATTAACGATTGCCAAAGGAGTTGCTCTTACCTCATGCTGACCAATACCTGAATAATAAACAAAATTCTGATCTTTTTTCGCATCCTCAGACGTAAACACTCGACCTTTTTTCTCATCTTTTAATTGACGGAAGTTTTCAAAATGATAAACATCTCCAGCCCAGCCAACGATTTCGCTTAAGCCTAAACGCCCAGCGTAATCTTCAAGGATATTTGGGTCAATTTCTTTTAATTCCCTAGCTATCGTTCCAAAAGTATTATTACAGCTTCTTGCAAAACTATCAGAAAAATTAAGCAGCCCATATTGGTGTTGTAAATCCGGCTTTCCATTAATAACATTGCAGTCAAACATTCTGCTAGGTTCATCCAAATTGTAATCAATGGCTGCAGCAGCTACAACTGTTTTGAAGATAGATCCGACTATTTGCTGTTCAATCATCATATTGTGCATTCCTAAACCATTATATGGGTCTTTAAGATTAATATTCGGTCTTGATACTGAGGCTAACACGGAATTATTTTGAATGTCTAATAAAACTAATCCCCCTTTTGTTATTCCGTACTCGTCTACAAGCCTTTCAGCTTCATTTTGGAAGTAAGTATCAATCGTTGTTTTAATGTTTACAGGATAAAAAGGGTTTGCTGGGTCAACATATTTAACATTTATCCCGAAAAGTGGAGACCCATCACCATCTACATGATAAACAAGCTTCGATTTCCCTTCAGGTAATAAAAACTCATCAAAGCTCTCTTCCATACCTGAAACACCTATTAATGTTTGAGTTGATAACTCTTTATCTGGGTACCTTCTTTTTAGTTCATTAGGATTTTCTCGAATAATTCCAATGAGCTGCTCTGCAGGGTAATCTGTGAGGTTATATTTTTTATTGACTGCAAAAACACCTGGTATATGAAGTGAATTAATTTTTTCCATTTGTTCTTTCGTTAAAAGAATGGGGTCAGGTTCACCTAAAGCAAATGGTTTATCATTTTTTTCAATCTCATTTTTTAATGATGAACTAGAAATACCCAGTATAGTAGCTATTGATGTCATATCCCAATCCATCTTGCTTAAAAATGGAAATAAAATTAAAACAGGTAACTTTTCTTGTGTTAAAGGTTCACCATTTCGATCTATAAAGTTCCCTCTGCCATTGTCCACGACCATTTCTTGTGAGCGTTGATTCACGCTCGCCTCAATAAGATTAACATGATGTTTAGTTAAATCTTCTGTTGATACTAGCTGTAATTGGATAAGTCTCCCCATTAAAGCAAAAATACCTAGCAGCCAAAAGCCAAGCGAATAAAGAGCTCGTTTTTTCCAAATCATTTTAACACACCTCGTCAAAAGTGTTGACGAAATATCGAATTTTCAAACAAATAATTACGATAATTTGACTTAAGTAGCAATAGAAAAGGACCTCTCATTGTTAGAAAGGTCCTTAGGATATACATTATTTAATTTCGGTAATTCTAACAGCCATATCTCCACCAGGAGTTTGTACGTTCACTTCATCTCCAACCTTTTTACCCATTAAACTTTTAGCAATTGGAGAATCATTTGAAATTTTTCCTTCAAACGGATCGGCTTCAGCACTACCAACTATGATATATGTTTCTTCCTCACCATCTGGTAGTTCGACAAATGTAACAGATCGTCCAAGTGTCACACCATCTGTACCCATATCTGCCTCTTCAATAATTTTCGCATTACGAATCATGTTTTCTAAAGTTGTAATACGGCCTTCAACGAAAGCTTGCTCTTCTTTTGCCGAATCGTACTCAGAGTTTTCCGATAAATCTCCAAAGCTACGAGCAATTTTGATACGCTCGACAACTTCCTTACGTTTAACTGATTTTAACATTTCTAGTTCTTGTTCCAATTTTTCTTTTCCTGCAAGAGTCATTGGAAATACTTTTTCTACTGCCAAAGATATTCACTCCTTCTAGTCTTCACAATCCCCCAAATAGATTGCGCTTTCAAGTGTATGTAATAGTGCGCGTCCGTTATCAAGGGACGCGCTCGGCTTCAGTTCTCAATGAACTGTATATTCTCTGTTACACATTATTCTGATTATAACTGAATTTTTCCAAAAAATTAACAGAGTTTAAAGATTATCTATGCTATTGTTTCATAAAAAAGACTTTTGTTCAAGAATTGTTTGAATTTTTGTTACCATTAAATCGATTGCAACATGATTGTGTCCACCTTCTGGGATAATCACGTCCGCATATCTTTTTGTTGGTTCAATAAACTGGTTATGCATTGGTCGTACAACCCCAATATATTGGTCAATAACAGAATCAATTGAACGGCCTCTTTCCTTAATATCTCGCAACATTCGTCTAATGATTCGAAGGTCTGCATCTGTATCTACAAAAAGTTTAATATCCATTAAATCGCGTAAACGCTCATCCTCTAAAACTAAAATTCCTTCTAAAATAATAACATCCTGAGGTTCAACATATATTACTTGGTCAGAGCGTGTATGAACAGCGTAATCATAAACGGGCTTTTCAATCGCTTCATGATTTAAAAGTTTATTGATATGTTCAATTAATAGGTCATTATCAAAGGCCAAGGGATGATCATAATTCGTTTTTAATCGTTCTTCAAATGGAAGGTGACTTTGATCCTTATAATAAAAATCTTGCTCTAGCATTAAAATGGAATGCCCTTTAAACGAATCATAAATTGATTTTGTAACACTAGTTTTTCCTGAGCCGGATCCCCCGGCAACACCGATAACAACTGGCTTGCGTTCCATTCTAGTTAGAGCTCCTTTCGCATCATGTTGTTAGGGTAAACCGGTTGATCAACTTTAAATTGAACAATTTGTAATGGATGACGTGCCGCATCTAGTTCGTTTCCTTTTTCATCCCAAATCTTATCAATAACCTGAGTGAAATTCTCGATTTCCGGTCCAAAGAACTCAACTTCATTACCTGGTTTAAAGTGATTACGCTGTTGAAGGGTAACAATTTTCGTTTCATGGTTATAATCAAGCACTAGTCCAACGAAATCAAAGGTTGTCTTTTTGCTATGATTTCCAAACATTTGCTCTTTATACCCAGGAACGCCTTCAAAAAATGCAGTAGCTGTTTCACGGTTTGCACATTTATCTAATTCCTCTAGCCATTCCTTTTGAATTTTGAAATGATCGGGATCCGCACAATAGGCATCAATTACTTTTCGATACACACTTACAACCGTTGCAATATAGTGAATTGACTTCATACGACCTTCGATTTTCAAGCTATCAATACCGATTTCAATCATTCTAGGGATGGATTCAATCAGCTTTAAATCCTTAGGACTCATCGCAAATGGTGCATCTTCATCCTTAAATAACGCTTTTTCTTCGTCAGATGTTTGCTCGTATAAGTCATAATCCCATCGACATGATTGGCAACAGCCACCACGATTTGAATCGCGCGCTGTCATATGGTTACTCAATGTACAACGACCAGAATAAGCAATACACATAGCCCCATGAATGAACGTTTCAATTTCGATATCCACTTTTTCTTTCATTAATTGGATTTCTTCTGCACTTGTTTCACGTGCTAAGACGACCCGCTCTAAGCCTTCTTCTTTCCAATATTGAACAGCCTTCCAGTTGGATAGTGATTGTTGGGTACTTAAATGAATTTCAAGTTTAGGAGCAACCTTTTTACATGTTTCAATAATTAACGGGTCAGCAACAATTATTCCTGCTACTCCCGCTTCTTGAATACCTTCTAAATACTCTTCTAACCCGTCAATATTTTCATTATGGGCGAAAATATTTGTAGTTACATATATTCTTGCTCCATATTTATTTGCAAATTCTACGCCTTCTTTCATTTCTTCGAACGTAAAATTGTCGGCGTTTGAGCGTAGACCATATTCTTGGCCACCTATAAAAACAGCATCTGCTCCATAATGGACAGCAATTTTAAGCTTTTCAAGATTTCCTGCTGGTGCAAGTAACTCTGGCTTTTTTACAATTACGCGTTTTCCATCAATAAATTGAAAAATCGGTTGTTTTGTAGTGACCATTGTTGTGTACCTCCTATATATTTGTCCTGCTGTTTATGAGCTTAATAAACGGTTTCTTTAAAGAAAAATCCAGTATCCAAAGGTCGATTTTCCGGTTGGATAGCCTCAATTTTCTCAAGGAATTCACTTTTTTTATCGTCGTAAAGATCTGGATCTTCGTGAAATAAATCGACAGCTTCTCGATATAACTTAGTGACTTCGATAATGTATTCAGAAGAATGGAGAATTCCATCAATCTTAAGTGAGTTAATACCCGCCTCTAATAGCTCTTGAAGTTCATCAATGATACAAATGTCATTAGGGCTCATGATGTGCGTTCCATTTTCATCCTCAAAAATCGGATATTTATTAGCACGTTCTTTATCATGTAGAATCATATTCTTTTGTTGCTTATCTAGTTCATTTACATTACCTTGATACTCAAAATAATGGCCTAATAATGATCGCTTGGATTGAAACATAGCTGTCATACCGTGTACTTGTACCTCAATTTCTACTTCAGCGTTTTCTTTTATTTCAATGATGGCATCCATATTAATTTCACGTGCTAAAACAGCTCGTTTAGCCCCACGTTTACCCCAATAGTTACAAGTAAACCAGTTTGTTGCTGTTGTTTCTGTATTCCAGTGTAATGGCAATTCCGGAGCTACTTCTCTTGCAGTCATAAGAACAGCAGGATCCCCAAATATAACGGCATCTACATTTTGTTCCTTTAAAAATTGTAGATAATCGCTAAGCTCGTCCATTTTATTGTTATGAAAAATCGCATTCATGGCGACATACACTTTTTTACCGTATTCGTGGGCAATTCCAATTGCCTTTTGGACATCACTACGGTTAAATTCACCAGCTAGACGTAATCCATACCGCTGTTCACCAATAACAAATGCATCTGCTCCAGCAGCAATTAATGAATGAATATCTTCAACCTTTGTAGGTGTTACTAATAATTCTGGCTTTTTCATACCTTTCACCTCTTTTTACTAATTGCAATTCCGTCTCCAACTGGAAGAATGGCTGTGTCGTAGTCAGGATGGTTCATTAACCAATCATTAAATCCATCGATTTTTTTTACTAGACTACGTATTCGCTTGTTTTCGATTTTCTCCTCACAAACTAATCCTTTAAAAAGAATATTATCGGTGATAATGATGCCATTTGCATTTAAGTATTTTGTATATATTTCAAAAAAGCGCTGGTATTGACCCTTCGCTGCATCGATAAAAATCGCATCAAATGGACCATGTGCTTTAATTATTTCTTCTGCTTCAAGTGCATCACCTTTAATTAATATTACATTAGAATTTTTTCTCGCTCGATTGATGTAGGTATCTGCTTTTTTTGCCCGTTCTTCATCACGTTCAATTGTAATTATCTTAGCTTCTGGCAGTGCAAAAGACATTCGTAAGGCCGAATATCCAATTGCCGCTCCAACCTCAAGTATGACACTTGGGTGATGAATTCGAAGTATTTGCAGTAATGCTTCAATACCGATTAATTCCATTATCGGAACATTTTCAACTAATGCATACTCTTCCATTTCATGAAGCAGTTCGTTTCTAGGCTGAATTTTCTTTTCGATATATGTTTGCAACTCTTCTTTAATCAAGCTGCACCACCTCTATCCTAATCTTTACTTTGATTTAGACATGAAAAAAAGCGTTCACCGTGTGATTTTACAAAAAAATGATCTTACATCATTTTTCCCAAGCACCATAGGGCTTGTTTCCTCACTACTGTGGATAACGCTACTCGACTCTACTATAAAGTCCCTATACCAAAACACTTGAATTATTTTAACATAAAAAAAGAGGGAATGCTAATTTTTCTCTGATTCCCACTTAGAAAAGCGAAAGCGCCTTGGTCAGCCCCGACAAGCATAAGACGCTCCCATTAAGAAGGTGGTTTTGCCTTATTAATGGGAGTGGCTTATGACCTAGGAAGAAAGGGGTTTATTTCTTCCATCGAGGGGCTAGGCGCTGTAGCTGGACAATTCTAAATTAGTTTTAATTATTCGTTATATGTTCAGCCTTTTTCTGATTATGTTCATTCAATGTTTTAGAGAATAGGACTTCTCCTTCTGGTGTAGCTAAGAAAAATAGGTAGTCGGTTTCCTCTGGAAATAAGGAGGCTTCAATCGACATGGAACCTGCATTCGCTATTGGACTTGGCGGTAATCCTTTGACTTTATAAGTATTATAAGGAGAATCTACTTCCAAATCTTCATATAAGACCCTACTTTTATGCTTACCCTTTGCATAAAGCACGGTTGGATCTGTTTGTAAAGGCATACCTACTTCGATTCGATTAAAAAAGACGCTTGATATTTTGTGTCGATCAACCTGTTCTGTCGCCTCCTCCTCGATTAAAGAAGCCATTGTTAATAGCTTATGAGGAGTATACTTCTGCTTTTCCATCTCATCCCAATAACCGCCCAGTACATCATTTGTTTTCTCGATCATGACGGATACTACTTCTTCAAGAGTTGGATTATCCTTATAAAAAGAATACGTTGCTGGATATAAATAGCCTTCTAATGGGTATTTAATATCTTCAGCAAAAATTTCCTTTGTTAATACAGTAGGATACTTTTTCATTAAAGCTTCAATGAATTTCTTATCATTCAGGGTTTTTAAGACATCTGTTGATTCTTGATTGGTCTTATTTGCTATGATTTCAGCTATTTGCTGTAGCTGTATTCCTTCTGGAAGGGTAATTTTTAGTGCTACTTCTTTATTGACTAATCCAGTTTTTAAGTTATCAATAATAGTAGGAATTGTCATTGATGGACTAAGTGTATAATCTCCTGCCATAAAGCCAGATTCATTTTTAAATTTCACATAGTATTTAAAAACCTTAGCATTTTTTATAATTCCATTCTCTTCTAATATTTGTGAAATACCTGTTACTGAAGAGCCTATCGGAATCTCAATTTTTTTCTCAAGCTTGCTTTCTGGATTAACTGGCTTTAATGCTGATGAAATATAATAATAACCTCCACCTATGATACTGATTGCTAGTACCAAAATAACTGTAGTGATGATAAAAACAATTTTTCTAGCGATCCTTGCTTCTTTTTGCTGCTCTAGGAGTTTTTGTCGTACCGTTTCTTTCTTCGATTTATGGTCGTCCATCACTTTTATTCCCCCTAACTGTCAGGGATTTTTGATTGCTTTCCCTATTGTCTAAATCTTATCTCGAATCATTATACTATATTTTTTAGCTAAGTTTGTAGAAATATTAGGTTTCTTAATGGGATATGTCGTATTTCTAAAAAAAAACCGACCTATTAAGGTCGGTTTTTCATTTTATTCGTTGTCTTCTTCCTCTTGCTCATCAAAGAAGGTATTTACCATTTCCTCGATCATATCCCATTCTTCTTCAGTTTCGATTGGCATTAATTCTCCGCCATCTTCACCTTCACCTGGATTATATGAATAAGCATGAATTTCTAATTCTTCATCTTCGTTTTCATCATCTGAACCTACTGGTGTGTATAACACATATGATTTACCGAATTGCTCTGAATCAAATGTAAGAAGGATTTCACATAAAGTTTCATTACCATTTTCATCAATTACTGTAATATTTTTTTCACCGTTTTCCATGTTTTCACCTCATTAATTTTTACTGTCAAGATATCCTTGAAGGATCATAACAGCTGCCATTTTATCAATGACCTTTTTTCGCTTTTTTCGACTTACGTCGGCCTCTATTAAAACTCGTTCTGCTGCCATCGTGGTCAGACGCTCATCCCATAGAATGGGCGTAATGCCGAATCTTGTTTCAAGCTCTTGCGCAAACTTTTGGCTTGCTTCGCCGCGAGGACCAATCGTTCCGTTCATATTCTTCGGAAGACCTACGACTACTTTTTCTACTTTATACTCGTGAATGAGTTTTCCAAGCTGCTCAAAGCCAAACAAATTTTGTTCTTCGTTTATCTTTAATGTTTCTAGGCCTTGAGCTGTCCATCCTAATTCATCACTAATAGCAACGCCGACTGTTTTAGAGCCGACGTCTAGACCCATTACACGCATGTTTATCCCTCACGATGTCTCTTTAAGTAAAACTTTACTAGCTCTTCAATAATTTCATCTCTTTCAAGCTTACGGATAATACTTCTAGCGTCTTGATGTCTGGGGATATAGGCTGGGTCACCTGATAGTAAATAACCGACAATTTGATTGATAGGATTGTACCCTTTTTCTTGTAAAGCCTCATACACTTTCAATAATACCTCATTTACATCATGTTCATACGGCTCTTCAGGAAAATTAAATCTCATCGTTTTATCAAATGAACTCACATTAAGCACCTCGCTTTTTTGTTGGCAGGATACAAATGTTAATTGTTACCTATATTCTACACTAGTTTGTCCTAATGTTAAACCTAAACCGTTTGAAGAAATTCTTCAACGTAATTTAAAGCACTGTCTAATTTATTAGGATCCTTTCCTCCAGCTTGTGCCATGTCAGGGCGTCCACCACCACTTCCATCACAACGAAGTGCTACTTCTTTCACAATTTTCCCTGCATGGTAACCCTTTTCGATCAAATCACTAGTTACTGCAGCAATTAATTGTACCTTACCATCGGTATTACTACCTAATACAAGCACAGCGGATTGTAATTTTTGTTTGAGCTCATCCGCCATATTTCGTAAATTGTTCATATCACTTGCTTGTACTTTCGCAACTAAAACTTGAACTCCGTTGATTTCCTTTACTTTCGAAACGAGATTCCCTGCTTCGATATTACCTAATTTAGCTGCAAGTGATTCATTTTCTTTTTGTAACTGCTTCATTTCTGCTAATAGTCCATCTAAGCGAGTTGGAACATCTTTTGGATTACTCTTAAGTTTATCAGCAACTTCTTTTAATAATCCAATTTGTGAATTTAGCAACTTGTAGGCTTCCTCACCGGTAACAGCTTCAATTCTTCTTGTACCTGCTCCAATACCACCCTCAGAAGCAATTTTGAATAAACCAATAGTTGAAGTATTTGGTACGTGACAGCCACCACAAAGCTCGATACTGTAATCAGCTACTTGAACAACACGAACAATATTACCATATTTTTCACCAAATAGCGCCATTGCCCCCATTTTTTTAGCTTCATCAATAGCCATATTATCAATTTTCACGGAAATACTTTTCCAAATTTGTTCATTAACAATTTTTTCAATTTGTTCTAATTCTTCAGGTGAAATTTGGCCAAAGTGTGAGAAATCGAATCGTAAACGATCAGGTCCAACTTGTGACCCTGCTTGGTTAACATGTTCGCCTAATACATCTTTTAGTGCTCTGTGTAATAGATGAGTCGCTGTATGATTTTTAATCACTTTACTACGATTTTCTGAATCAACTTTAGCAACAACTTCAATATTTGCCTTTAAAATTCCATCTTTCACAACTGCTGAATGTAGATTTTGGCCATTTGGAGCCTTTTGTATATCCTTAACAGTTACTCTCAATCCAGTAGCTTCAATTGTACCTTTATCGGCAATTTGTCCCCCACTTTCAGCATAAAAAGGAGTAACATCAAGCATGAATTGTACTTCATCACCAGGATGAGCCTCATCTATTGGTTGACCATCCTTTAATAATACGGTTACGGTTGAAGTAGATTCTAATTGGTCATATCCAGTGAATGTACTTTCTACTGTAATTTCTCCCAACACTCCACCTTGAACCTGCATAGAATCAACGTCTTGTCTTGCAGCACGAGCACGCTCACGTTGAAGCTCCATTTCTTTTTCAAAGCCTTCATGATCGACCTTCATGCCTTCTTCTTCAGCATATTCCTCTGTTAACTCAACAGGGAAGCCATACGTATCATACAAACGGAATATTGCATCACCTGGAATCGTATCGTTGCCATTTGCTTTTTCTTTTTTAATTACGCTTGATAAAATCGCTAATCCATCGTGAAGAGTTTCATGGAAACGCTCTTCCTCGTTTTTAATAACTTTTTGAATAAACTCTGTTTTATCATTTACTTGTGGGTAAAAATCTTGCATGATTTCTCCTACAACTGGAACTAATTCGAACATAAATGGACGGTTGATGTTGATTTGCTTTGCATAGCGAACAGCGCGGCGCAATAAACGACGTAACACATAACCACGACCTTCATTAGATGGCAGTGCACCATCTCCTACAGCGAAAGCAACCGTTCTAATATGATCAGCAATTACCTTAAAAGCAACATCTTTATCTTTATTAACTCGATATTTCTCACCTGAAATTTCTTCAGTCGCATTGATAATAGGCATAAATAAATCGGTATCAAAGTTTGTAGGCACATTTTGGACAACAGATGCCATACGCTCTAGGCCCATTCCAGTATCAATATTTTTCTTTGGAAGTGGAGTATAGGTGCCATCTGGGTTATGGTTAAATTGTGAGAACACAAGATTCCACACTTCTAAATAACGATCATTTTCTCCGCCTGGATATAATTCTGGATCGTTTAAGTCGTTCCCATATTCTTCACCGCGGTCGTAAAAAATTTCTGTATTCGGTCCACTTGGCCCTTCACCAATATCCCAGAAATTACCTTCAAGACGAATAATTCGTTCTTCAGGAATACCAATTTTATCTTTCCAAATATCAAATGCTTCATGATCTTCAGGATGGATCGTAACGGATAATTTTTCTTTATCAAAGCCAATCCATTTTTCGTCTGTTAAAAATTCCCAAGCCCATTCAATTGCCTCTACTTTGAAATATTCACCAATTGAAAAGTTACCAAGCATTTCAAAGAATGTATGATGGCGAGCTGTTTTTCCAACGTTTTCAATATCATTTGTGCGAATTGATTTTTGAGCATTAGTGATGCGTGGGTTATCAGGAATAACTCGACCATCAAAATATTTCTTCAACGTAGCAACACCACTATTAATCCATAGCAGTGACGGGTCGTCATGAGGTACTAGCGGTGCACTTGGCTCAACTGAATGTCCTTTTTCTTTAAAAAAATCTAGAAACAAGCTGCGAATTTCGGAACCTGATAAATTTTTCATTCTTTTTCCTCCTAGTTTCATTTACAAATAGTAGCAATAAAAAAGTACACAAAAAAGCCCTCATCCCAAAAACAGGGACGAGGGCTAAAGCTTCGCGGTACCACCCTGATTATGAATGAAAAGCTCACTCATCTCTCAAGCCCCTTAACGCGGGAGTAACGGCAGGGATTAGCTGCATTCCGGAATAGCTTTCTGTTATCCTTCATTTAGAATCTCTCACAGCCATGGAGATTCCTCTCTTGAAATGGACTATAACATACTGGACCCATCAACATTTTTACAATATAACAACTATATAGCCGAATTATAGCGACAGAAAAATGCTTTGTCAATGTTCTGAATCTAAAGTTCCCTCATTCTTTTTCATAAAATGGTTTCGCGCATGCAAAATGGCTACTTTTACGACAGCTAAGATTGGTACAGCTAGTATCAAGCCCAGAATACCACTTACTTCACCACCGGCTAAGAGTGCCATCATAATCATAAGTGGATGCATATGTAGACTTTTCCCCACAATTAAAGGTGACAATATATTACCCTCTAAAAATTGAAGCCCAAATATTATAATGGCAATAAATATGACCATTTTCATCGAAACGGTAGCAGCAATAATCACTGCAGGTATTGCGCCTATCACCGGCCCAAAGTAAGGTATCACATTTGTCACTCCGATAATAAATCCTAGTAATAACGGATATTTCATATCGATAAACCAGAACAAAGCTGAAGAAACAGAACCGATAATCACACAAACTAGTAATTGCCCACGAATATAGCTACCAAGTGATTCATTAACATCTCTTAAAAAATGAACTCCTTGGTGTCGCCATTTTTTCGGAGTTAAATACCAAGCTGCCTTCTTTAATACTTTGAAATCCTTTAACATATAAAAGGCGATAAATGGAATGAGAGCAATCACAAAAATTGAGTTAAAAATGTTTACCATACTAGTTAAAACTGTGCTTAATAGCCGCTCAAGCCTTCCTTCAAAGGCAACTATTCCATCCTCTATTCGCTCATGGATTCCCATTGGCCATTCTGAAGTTTGATTTTGAATCTCCCTAAGCCAAAATCGATATTGATCGGCAAATTGTGGTAAACTTTCACTAAGATCTCTTATTTGTTTAATAAAAACAGGAATTCCCTTGTACAAGGCGAATCCTATCCCTCCAAAAAAAAGGGTGTAAATAATAATCACTGCTAACCCGCGATGAAGTCCCATTTGATGGATTTTTTCTACTAACGGATGTAGTAGATACGTTATTAGTCCAGCCACAAAAAAAGGGAATAAAACCGTTAGAATGATTTTTAAAATCGGCTGCCAAACCATTCCAATTTTAAAAAAAACATATGTCACTACAAATAGTAAGAGGAGAAACCCTAATCGATAATACCATTTCATCCGAATATCCATTTGCCTGCTTCTCCCTCCTTTGCATAGATAGTTTTTATCAGTGGTTTGGAAATATTCATCTAAATTTAATTATAAAAAAAGCTGGCTATAGTAAAGGGATTGTTCCCTTTTATAGCCAGCTTTTTAATTAAAACATTTTTGTAATTCTTTTAGTCATCTTACGCATTTGACGATTGGACACTAGATTATTTTTTTGAGCATAGTTATAAGCAACCATCCCAGCACCAAAAACGATTGCAGAGGTCAACATTTTATTCATACCGTCTCACCTCTTTTTATAGTTAGTTTTAAACGCTGTAACGACGATCCTCTTCTTCAAATAGATCATCTAACGAACTTAAACTACCATCTTCTTCTACTTGGTGGGTATGAATGAGCCCTTTAGCAAGCGATAGCTCTATAAAGCAGCTCCAGCAATAGTACTGATTGATCCCGATTTTACCTATATCCTTGCTTTGACAATTTGGACACTTCATCATGAAAAAGACACCTCACGTTATTTTACCTTCACGATGATGGCATCTTCTCCGATCGCGGGCGATTCAGACGTTTTTACGACTTGCTTACCTTCGGTTATATCCGAAAAGAAGCCATCCGATATCTCATACCCTACAATTGTGCCCAATTCTTCCATAAAATATACATCATCTAGAATTCCTAGCTCTTCACCCTCAGTAGTCATGACTATTTTCCCTTGAAGCTGCTGTTGGTGGTGAAGTGTATATTCTGGTGTCAAAGCCTTAATAGCTTTCTCGTTATCAATCATTACCCCATCCCAACCAAAAGAAGATACATCCTTAATATCAATCGTCTGACTTTTCTTGAAAATACCGTCTTTTTTAATAATAAGCCCTTTAACAAAACCATCGGTTGAAATATTTAAATCACAAACTTCACCGATTTTTTTCCCCTTTTGCATTTCATAAACTGGGAGCCCCTTTAGTAATGAAAATGTCCGCAAATACCATCCCACCTTTGCTGAACACTTTTAGTTTTTCTCATCTCCTAAGAAATCATAAGGGGTAACCTTTTCCATTCCAATCATCGGGTCTACTTTAAGCAGATATTGTTCTATTGTTATTTCTGAATCCATCTCTTCAATAATTTTCAAATCAGAAATAGGGTTGAATTCTGCTTTTATTTTTTCACAGAGCGAAGTATTTCGGTTCTGCTCGTCCGTCCGTTCCACACCCAGTTTAAGGGCGTCAACTTCACCGCAAAGAATTAAAAATTGCTTACTTCTCGTGATGGCCGTGTAAATTAGATTCCGACGAAGCATCCTATAGTAGCTTCGTGTAATGGGCAATATGACAATTGGAAATTCACTACCCTGAGATTTATGTACAGAACAACAAAATGCGTGTGTAATTTGATTTAAATCTTGTTTCGTATACGTAACTTCATTTCCGTCAAATGAAACAAGTACCATATCCTGCTTCTCGGTATTTTCCTTTGCAGTAAAAATGGAAATAATTTCACCAATATCCCCATTAAAGACATTACTTTCTGGCTGATTAACAAGCTGCAAAACCTTATCGCCAATTCGATATTTTACATCTCCAAAAGGGAGCTCTTTTCTCGTATTCCCTATATTGGGATTAAAAATTTCCTGAAGTAAAACATTTAAACGATCAATACCAGCCGGACCTTTATACATCGGTGCAAGCACTTGGACATCTTTAGCTGTATACCCCTTGTTCTTGGCATTTTTCACAACCTTTTCGATTACATCTGCCATTTGGTGAGTATTACAAGCAATAAAGGATCGGTCCCTTTGCTGTTGAGTAATATTGTTTGGCAATCGGCCTTTTTTCATTTCATGGGCAAGTTCAATAATGGAGGAACCTTCTGCTTGTCGGTATATATCGGTTAAACATACAGTTGGAATACATTTTGAATGTAATAAATCCTTTAAAACCTGACCTGGTCCAACAGACGGTAATTGGTCTTCATCTCCAACCATAATGACCTGGATATGATCTGGGAGTGCTTTAAACAACTGATGGGCAATCCAAACATCCAACATCGAGGTTTCATCAACAATCAGAATTTTACCGTCTAATGGATTATCTTCATTTTTATCAAAGCCCTCGGTTCCATTCCAACCAAGTAATCGATGGATCGTAACTGCAGGTAGCCCCGTCGATTCCATCATCCGTTTGGCTGCTCTTCCGGTTGGGGCTGCTAATAAAAATGGAAATGGCTCCTCTTTTTTATAATCTTTCGGATTCAAAGAACAACCATGTAAATCTGCATATAACTCAACAATCCCTTTAATAACCGTCGTCTTTCCAGTCCCTGGACCACCAGTCAGGATAAGCATTGGGGACATCAGTGCAGTCTGAATTGCATCCTTTTGACTTGGAGCGTACTCTACCCCAATTCTTTCTTCTAATTTACCTAAAGCTAATAAAAACTCAGATTCAGGAAATTGCTCTTCATATTCTTTTTGATCAAGTATTCGTTTTATGTTCCTCACTAAGCCTTTTTCAGAAAAATAAAGAGATGGTAAATAAACTTTTTGCTCCTCACCGATAATCTTACCTTCTTCTGTCAACTTAATAATTTCGGTTGATATGTCAAGATAATCAATATGATCACGTAAATTATCCTCTAAAAGCCCTTTAACTTTCTTCAACAAATCCTCTGCTTCAATATATACATGACCAGTTTGATTACAATCGAGCTCTAATGTATATAAACAAGCCGCCTTAATACGGTCTGGATGGTTACCTGTAATACCTAGATGAGAGCCAAGTTCATCCGCTCGACCAAAGCCAATTCCTTCAATATCTTCTACAAGCTTATAGGGATTGTTTTGAATGATTTGTAATGTTTGGTCTTTATACGTTTGATAAATTTTCATCGAAAGCTGAGGTCCAAAACCGTACTGATTTAAGCCAATCATAACCTGCTCTAGGCCTTGATGCTCCATCAATGTATCGTATAATTGCTTTGCTTTTTCTGGTGGAAGTTTCGGGATATTATCAAGTAAAGAAGGGCTATTAAGAATTTTTGAAATCGCATTATCGCCTAGCGTTTGAACAATGCTTTCTGCTGTCTTTTTTCCAATCCCTTTAAATAATTCGCTTGAGAGATAGTTAATTACCCCCTGCTTCGTTTGCGGTATATCTCTTCTGAAGTGTTCAGCCTGAAACTGCAAACCAAATTTAGGATGATCCTTTAACTCACCGTAAAAAATATACGTATCCTGTTCAAGAATCTTAGGAAAATATCCAGTAATCACAGCTTCCTTATCGTCATATGATTCATTTGTCTCTTCTAACCGAATACGTAGGACGGTATAGAGATTTTGTTCATTATGAAAAATCGTGACTAAATGTTTGCCCTTCATAAATTTCCGACTTTCAGAAAATAAATCTAAGGATTCTTGCTGGCTCAATCAATTCCCCCCTTTCCACCTAAAAGCATTAGCCTATATTTTTATTTTTTCTCAATTAATTTTTTTCCATATCCAGCTAAAATGTGATCTGGTTGAATTTCTAATGCTTTGTTAAAGAATTGTAATGCCTTTTCCCCATTTTCTTTAAAGCCATAAGCTACGCCAAGATTATAAAAAGCATCTGCATGCTGAGTGTCGATTTGTATACATGACTCAAATTGCTCGATTGACTCATCAATAAAGTTTTCCTGTGCTAAACATAAGCCATATTGAAATCTAGCCTCGGGATCGTTTCCGTCTAATTCAACACTTCTTTGTAAATAGGGTAAAGCTAACCTTGGTTGTTCTAGATTAATCAGCGACAATCCAAGCATGAAATAATTATCACCTGTTTGAAGTCCTTTTTTTAGTGCTAGTTCATACATGTCCTTTGCTTTCATAAAGTTATCTTCATTAAAAAATAAATTTCCTATACTATAATATGCAGCACCAGCATCCTCATCTAATTCAATCGCTTTTTTGAAAAATTGATGGGCTCGCTCATTTTCATTTAAAGCCGATAATAAATTCCCAAAATTAATAAAAGCAATTGGGTCATTAGGATTTTCTTCAATTGCTTCATTGAACGCTTTTGCTGCTTCTTCCCATTTTCCGTCTTGCATATATTGAATTCCTAATTGATTTTTATCCATTCTACTCACTCCATTTCACTCAAAAAAATTATAGCATAATGACAAACAAAAACCTCGATAAAAATCACCGAGGTTAGCCTACGTACGTTAACATTTCATTGTTCTTAAATACTTTATCTATCGTGCCTCCACCAAGGCACTCATCACCAAGATAGAAAACAGCAGCTTGTCCTGGTGTCACTGCTCGAATCGGTTCTTTGAAGACCACTTTCACTTCATCACCTTCAAGCAAGTGAACAGTCACTTTATGATCTTCCTGTCGATAACGGAATTTAGCGGTACATTCAAATTGCTTTTCCATAGGTTTATTTGAAACCCAACTGATATTCGTCGCAGTGATTGCATCCGAATACAGTTTTTCATTATGAAAGCCTTGTCCGACATATAAAATGTTTCGCTTTAAATCCTTACCAATCGAGAACCATGGTTCACCTGAGCCCCCGATTCCTAATCCGTGGCGCTGTCCAATCGTATAATACATTAATCCATCGTGTTTACCTTTAACTTCACCATCAAAGGTTTCCATATTTCCAGGCTGTGCAGGTAAATATTGACCTAAGAATTCTTTGAAATTACGTTCCCCGATAAAACATATTCCAGTACTATCTTTTTTCGTCGCTGTCGCTAAATTTGCTTCCTTTGCTAATTCCCTAACTCGAGGCTTTTCTAAGCTACCAATTGGAAACATTACTCTCTCAAGCTGCTCTTGACTTAGCTGATTCAAGAAGTAGGTCTGGTCCTTATTCTCATCAAGACCTCGAAGCATTTTATATTCTCCATCACGGTAAGCAACCTGTGCATAATGACCTGTCGCTAAATAGTCTGCACCTAAATTAACGGCATGCTCAAGAAATGCTTTAAACTTTATTTCCTTATTACACATTACATCAGGGTTAGGTGTTCTACCTGCACGATATTCATCTAAGAAGTAGGTAAAGACCTTGTCCCAATATTGCTTTTCAAAATTAACCGCGTAATACGGGATGCCAATTTGATTGCAAACTCTTATGACGTCTTCGTAGTCCTCAGTTGCTGTACACACGCCAAATTCATCGGTATCATCCCAATTTTTCATAAAGATACCAATAACATCGTAGCCTTGTTCCTTTAATAATAAGGCAGCTACAGATGAATCGACTCCTCCTGACATTCCAACTACTACTCTTGTATCTTTTGGTTCCTTTTTCATCTTTTCACCTCTTTAACACCTATACTTTTGTTAACCTTTTCACAATTTTTGCAACTTCGTTAGCAATATGAATAATTTGACTTTCTGTATTATAAAGTCCAAAACTGAACCTGATAGAATTACGAATACGTTCGGAATCCTTACCATGCATCGCGACTAAAACATGAGATGGATCTATCGAACCTGCAGTACAAGCGGACCCACTAGATGCTGCGATACCTACTAAATCTAAATTAACAAGCATAGCTTCCACATCTGTTCCAGGGAAGCTTAAGTTTAATACATGTGGTAATGAATTTTCAAGTGAACCGTTTTGATGAAATAAAACTGAAGATTCCTCCAGATGTTTAATAAACATATTTTTAAAATTTATATATTGTTTTTGCTTTTCCAAAGTATTCTCTTGAGCAATTAACACCGCTTGTTTAAACCCAGCAATTGCCGCTACATTTTCAGTTCCAGGACGCCGTTTCCGTTCCTGTTCTCCACCAAAAAACCTTGGAGCAAGCAAAACGCCTTCTCTAGCATATAAATACCCAATTCCTTTTGGGCCATTTAGTTTGTGTGCGGACACTGACATAAGGTCAATTCCCAGATCGTTTACATCGATCGGGATAATCCCATAAGCTTGTACAGCATCTGTATGGAAGAATGCCTTTGATTCTTTCAAAACCTCAGCAATCTCTTTTATTGGCTGTATCGTTCCAACCTCATTATTACCATACATGATGGAAACTAGAATGGTATCGTCTCTTAAAGCCGCTTTTAGCTCAGATAAAGACACTTGTCCATTTTCATCAACAGCTAAATAAGTAACCTCATAGCCACGTTTTTCGAGTTGCTGACAAGTATGAAGAACGGCGTGGTGTTCAATTTGGCTAGTAATTACATGCTTGCCCTGATGTTGATAGCTTTCAGCAATACCTACAATAGCAAAATTATCTGCTTCCGTGCCACCACTCGTCATAATCACTTCAGTCGGTTTCGCACCGATGCTATTAGCAAAAATCACTCTAGATTCATCGATGACTCTACGCGCTTGACGTCCATAAGAATGAATACTAGAAGGATTTCCAAATGTATTTTTCATAACCTCGAGCATGACTTCCGCAACACTCGGATGAATTGGAGAAGTTGCTGCGTGGTCAACATAAATTTTTTCCATGATTGATTCCCTTCTTTCAATTTTAGAATGCACGATTGAAGGAGTAATTAATAATTGGTTCCAATAATAGCTTATTAAAAATGAGCCTAAATATAAAACATATAGGCGTCTGTATTTCCATCCTCTGTATGACTAGCTAAATCTTCTAATGTTGTATTATCTAATACATCTTTAACCGCATCACGAATTCGAATCCATAGCTCTCTTTTGGCAGGCTCCTCATCTTCAATACCTTCAACTGGACTAATCGGACCCTCAAGTACACGGATAATATCACCAGAGGTAATTTTAGAAGGCTCATCCCCTAATACGTATCCGCCATAGGCACCACGAATACTTTTTACAAGTCCTGCATTACGTAAAGGTGCAATTAGCTGCTCTAAGTAATGTTCGGATAAATCATTTGCTTGGGCAATAGTTTTTAGTGACATCGGACCTTCACCATGATTTTTAGCAAGCTCAATCATGATGGTTAAGCCGTAACGACCTTTAGTTGAAATTTTCACGAACTAACACCTCGATTAATATTTTTATTTAACGTATCTTGAGCTTTCCGTTTTCCTAATAAAAAATTTGTGACAAAATTGCATTGTGGCATTGCAAAACCAAATAATGGTCCAATAAGTAAACTCAGTAAAAAGGTTCCAAATGAAACAGGACCACCTAGTAACCAACCAATTAATAGGACAATGATTTCCATCGTACCTCGAATATATCCAACCTTCCAACCTGTGCGACTCGTTAAGGCAAGCATCAGGCTATCTCTTGGACCAGCTCCAAGCTTTGCAGAAATATAGAAACCCATTCCATAACAGGTAATCACTAACCCGATTAAAAACATAATTATTTTACCAATTAAACTACTCGGTGATTGGATAAAAGGAAGAAATAGATACATATCCATAAATATGCCGACCGATAGCATATTTAAAAAGGCACCTATTTGCGGAATTTTTTTTGTAAGAAGGGCTGACACTCCTAAAATTAATAAGCCAACGATAATAGACCAGCTACCAATTGTTAACCCGAATTGATAGTACAGGCCTACATGGAGGACATCCCAAGGGGTCGCACCTAGATTTGCTTTAAGTACAAGGACAAATCCTAACGTCATAATTAACAAGCCAAAAAAATAAATAAGAAATCTGGGAATAAGTTGCCGCTGTCTTATTGATTGCACTCTAGAATTCCCCCAATTTTGAAATGAATAATCCTATTAGACTTTAGACATTATAGCACAAACTCTTCCTAAAATATGCATTTAGGGTCTCATCGTGTTATGTTTAAGACAACTAAAATAATTAGGTGATGAAAAATGGAAAAACCTCTTGCTTTTCGCATGAGACCTAGAAAAATAGAAGAAGTGATGGGTCAACAACATCTCGTTGGCCCTGGAAAAATTATTCATCGCATGGTCGAGGCGAAACAACTGACTTCGATGATTTTATATGGACCACCAGGAATTGGGAAAACTTCGATTGCAAGTGCGATTGCTGGAAGCACTAGATATGCCTTTCGAACATTGAACGCTGTGTCTAACAATAAGAAAGATATGGAAATTGTCGTGGCAGAAGCAAAAATGTCAGGCAAGGTAGTACTTCTTTTAGATGAGGTTCATCGTCTTGATAAAGGGAAACAGGATTTTCTATTACCTTTTCTAGAGAATGGTTTAATTGTCTTAATTGGTGCTACCACTAGTAATCCCTACCACGCGATTAATCCTGCCATCAGAAGTCGCTGCCAAATTTTTGAACTAAAGCCTTTAGAGCCTGCTGATATTAAACAAACCATTATACATGCTTTACAAGATTCAGACAGAGGCTTAGGTCAATATGGGGTTACCGTTACAGATGATGCACTAAATCATTTATCAAGTGCCTCTGGTGGAGATGTTAGAAGCTCATTGAATGCCTTGGAATTAGCCGTTTTATCTGCTAAAAAGAATAATAATGGTGAAATTATCATAACTTTAGAAGACGCTGAAGAATGTCTCCAGAAAAAGAGTTTTACACATGACAAGGATGGTGACGGGCATTACGATGTCTTGTCTGCTTTTCAAAAATCGATCAGAGGTTCAGACGTAAATGCAGCACTTCATTATTTAGCCAGATTAATTGAAGCAGGAGATCTTGTTAGTATAAGCAGACGGTTATTGGTAATTGCTTATGAAGATATTGGATTAGCAAACCCACAGGCAGGAGCTCGGACACTTGCTGCAATCGAAACGGCTGAGCGGATCGGATTTCCTGAAGCACGCATACCTATTGCCAATGCAGTCATTGAATTATGCTTATCACCGAAATCGAATTCAGCTATTGCGGCGATTGATTTGGCACTTAATGATTTAAGGAAAGGAATTTCTGGAGATGTACCTAATCATTTAAAAGATGCACATTATCAAGGCGCTGCTAAATTAGGTCGTGGCATTGAATATCTATATCCACACGATTATGAAAATGCTTGGGTGAAGCAACAGTATTTGCCTAATGCGATTAAAAATAAAACGTACTATCAGCCTAAGAAAACAGGTAAATTTGAATTAGCATTATCAACTGTTTATGAAAAATTGTTGAAGTTGCGTAAATAAAAAAAAAGTCCCAGTAGCAGCAGCTAGTGGGACTTTTATTTAATCTATTAAGTTTTTAGTTCTCATCCTTCACACGGCGAATCTTAATTTCCGGTAACAATTCCCTAACAACATAGCTAGTCATTATTAACCCAGCAACCGAAGGTACGAATGCATTTGAGGATGGTGGCATTTTAGCTTTACGGATTTTGGCTTGATCATTCCCAACCTCTTTACGTACATCCTCAAGAATAACAATTGGACTTTCGTCTGAGAAGACAACTGGAATTCCTTTGCGGATCCCTTCTTTTCTTAGCTTTGTACGGATAACCTTTGCAATAGGATCCGTATGGGTCTTTGAAATATCGGCAATTTGAAACTTTGTTGGATCCATTTTGTTTGCCGCACCCATACTTGAAATAATAGGAATTTTCCGTTTCAAACATTCTTTCATCAAATGAATTTTATACATAATCGTATCTGAGGCGTCGACGACAAAATCTAAACCGTAGTTAAAAAATTCCTCATAGGTTTCTTCTGTATAAAACATTTTAAGAGCAATTACTTCACAATCAGGATTTATATCTTTAATCCGATCACGCATTAACTCGACTTTTTGTTGGCCAATTGTGGAAAGAAAGGCAATCGACTGTCGATTAATATTTGTAATATCAACATCGTCCTTATCAACTAGTACTAAACGACCCACTCCAGAACGAGCAAGTGCTTCAGCTGAAAAGGAGCCAACACCGCCAATACCAAGGACTGCAACCGTACTATTTTTAAGTATATCTATACCTTCCTTACCAATCGCTAGTTCATTTCTCGAAAATTGATGTAACATTAATCTCAACTCCATAAAAAATCTGAAACCTCTTTTTATCATTACCAGTAATGAATATACCATACTCATGCATAAAAACAAGTATATCTATGGGAATAATTTGATAATAAAAATAGTAGAAAACAAAAAAAACCTATGAGAAATTCCATAGGTTTTTGAATAGACATTATTAGAAGAGTCCCAATGGTGCCGTCGGTTGATTTCCTTGTTTTGAACCCGCACACAAGCAGGTGGGTGTTCTATTTCAGCTTCTGTAAGTCCCTACGAATGAGGGCATTTACGCTGCATGAAAACTCCGAACTCCCGTAGGAAAAATGTTGGTCAAAACATTAGGTAAAACAACGTACACTTCAGGACTCTTAACTTCTTAAATGTATAATACCATTTTTAAAAGAGCATTTCAAGAAAGCCTAAATGGAAATAACTAGTTTTTCTGAATATTTAATGACAAATGTAAGTCCTTTAATTGGTCAAGGCTTACTTCATTAGGTGCTTCCATTAATAAATCGCTTGCACTTGCCGTTTTTGGGAAAGCAATGGTATCTCTTAAATTTGTTCTTCCAGCTAATAGCATGACAAGACGATCCAGGCCAATCGCAATTCCACCATGTGGAGGTGTACCATATTCAAACGCCTCAAGTAAGAATCCGAATTGGGCAGTCGCTTCTTCTTTTGTAAATCCTAGCACTTCAAACATTTTTTCTTGAACATGACGTTCAAAAATCCGTAGTGAGCCTCCGCCTAATTCATACCCGTTGAGAACTAAATCATAAGCTTGTGCTCTAACCTTCGAAGGATCTGTATTTAAAAGTTCTAAATCGCTACGAACCGGCATTGTAAATGGATGATGTGCAGCGAAATATCTACCTGCTTCTGCATCATACTCAAGTAATGGCCAATCCGTAATCCATAGGAAATTGAAAATGCTTTGGTCAATCAAATTTAATTCTTTTCCTAATTTTAATCGTAATGCACCTAGAGAATCCGCCACAACATTCGCCTTATCTGCTACAAATAAGAGAAGGTCACCCACATTGGCCTCTAACAATTTCTTAAGGGTAGTTTGGTCCTCTTCAGTAAAAAATTTAGCAATTGGTCCTTTTAAGCCATCAGCCTCTACTTTTAACCAAGCCAATCCTTTTGCACCATATACACCAACAAATTCTGTTAAGGCATCAATATCTTTACGTGAGTACTTATCAGCAGAACCCGTAACATTAATTGCCTTTACTTGCCCACCATTTTCAACTGCCGCTGCAAATACTTTAAAGCTGGAATCTTTTGCAAATTCGCAAACATCTACAAGTTCTAAACCGAAACGAGTATCTGGTTTATCCGAACCAAATCGGTTCATGGCTTCTGTATAGGACATTCTCGGGAAAGGAGCTGATATGTCTAAACCTTTAACATTCTTCATCAATTTCGTCATCATCGTTTCCATCATTGCGATAATATCATCTTGGCTCATAAAGCTAGTTTCAATATCGATCTGAGTAAATTCTGGCTGACGATCTGCACGTAAATCCTCATCACGGAAACAACGAGCAATTTGATAATAACGCTCAAATCCACCTACCATTAAAAGCTGTTTAAATATTTGTGGTGATTGAGGTAATGCATAAAATTCACCTGGGTGAACGCGGCTTGGCACTAAATAGTCGCGTGCCCCTTCTGGAGTACTTTTTGTTAAAATCGGAGTCTCCACATCTAGGAAACCTTCACTATCTAAAAAGTCACGAATGGTTTTCGTTACTTGATGTCTCATTTTAAATGTTTCATACATCACTGGACGTCTTAAATCTAAGTAACGATAGTTTAAACGAACATCCTCTGATACTTCAGTTTTGTCAGCAATAACAAATGGCGTTGTTTTCGCTTCATTTATAATCGTTACTTTTTCAGCCTGGACTTCAATTCGTCCTGTACTTAAGTTTTCATTTACCGTTCCTTCTTGACGAGCAATGACTGTTCCTTCAATATCTAAAACGTATTCGCTACGAATTTTTTCAGCTATTTGAAGTGCTTCTGAAGAAACATCTGGATGAAACACCACCTGGACAATCCCCGTTCTATCACGTAAATCGATGAAAATAAGTCCACCAAGATCGCGACGCTTTTGTACCCATCCTTTTAAAGTGACTTTTTCACCGATCGCTGCTTCTGTCACTTCACCACAAAAATATGATCTTCCAAACATATTGTTTTCCCCCTTATTTTAAACTCTTTAACGTTTCAATAAATTGATTAAGCTGCACTTCCCTTTGCTCTCCAGTTGCCTGATCCTTTAGGTTAATGACTCCGTTATTTAATTCATTATCGCCTAGAACAGCTACAAATTTAGCTTGAAGTCGTTCTGCAGCTTTAAATTGAGCTTTTAGTTTCCGATCTAAATAATCTCGTTCTGCTTTTAAGCCATGTGAGCGTAGCCCGTGTAATAGTTTTACCGTGTAATCCTTAGCCGCATCGCCAAGGGAAATTAGATAACAATCTACGCTTTCATTTAGCGCCATATCTACTTTTTCAGCTTCAAGAGCAGCTATGAATCGCTCAATACTTAAGGCGAAGCCAATACCAGGGGTTTCTGGCCCTCCCATTTCTTCCACAAGACCATTGTATCTACCGCCACCACATAATGTAGTAATTGCACCAAACCCTTCAGATACACTCATGATCTCAAATGCTGTGTGGTTATAATAATCTAAGCCACGGACTAGATTGGGATCTACAACATATGAGACATCCATATCTGTTAAATATTTTTGTAGCTTTTCAAAGTATTCTCTTGAATAGTCATTTAAGTAATCTATAATCGCAGGTGCAGAGCTCATTAACTCATGATTGCGATCCTGTTTACAATCTAAGATCCGAAGTGGATTTTTTTCTATACGGTTTTGGCAATCTGAACAAAATTCATTAATTCTCGGTTTAAAGTGGTTGACAAGCGCTTCTCGGTGAGCACTTCTACTTTCCTTATCTCCAAGACTATTTACGACTAGCTTTAGTTTGTTTAAGCCCATTTCTTTATACAATGTCATCGCTAATGAAATGACTTCTGCATCAATGGCAGGGTCCGCACTTCCTAATGCTTCAATTCCAAATTGAACGAATTGACGATACCGTCCTGCTTGTGGTCGCTCATATCGAAACATTGGCCCTACGTAATATAATTTAACTGGCTGTTGGGCATCTCCAAACATTTTATGTTCTACATACGAACGGACTGTTGAAGCTGTACCCTCAGGACGTAATGTTAAGCTACGATTACCGCGGTCTGTGAAGGTGTACATTTCTTTTTGTACAATATCCGTTGTTTCTCCAACGCTGCGTAAAAACAATTCTGTGTGCTCAAAAATAGGGGTGCGAATTTCGCGATATAAGTACTTTTTACAGATTTCTCTTGCTTTTCCCTCGATAGCTTGCCATTTTTCAACTTGACCAGGAAGAATATCCTGGGTTCCTCTCGGAAGATTAATCGACATATCCAACGCTCCTTAAAATTAAATAAAATAAAAAAACTCCCGTCGCCTTGTATACAATACAAGGGACGAGAGTTATAGTTTCCCGTGGTGCCACCCTAGTTGAAGTCAAAAAACGACTCCCTCTTTAACAGTTAACGCCTGCGACGTTCCTTCCTACTAGCCTTAAATCGTTCAGAAAGAAACCTACGGAGTGTTCATTCATTAAGACGTCATGTAGAAATGCTTTCAGCCTAAGACATTTCCTCTCTTTTCATACGGTTCCTAATTACTATGCTCCATCATTGGTGGTGAATTATTGTTTATGTAATATTTATCTAATAATACGGAGCAACCGGGCTCTTGTCAAGAGCGATTTAGGAGCGCTCAAGCCTCTTTTTTAATTTTTTTACATCTCCAAGGGTTAAGCCAAATTCAGATGCGAGCTCATAGGTTGTTGAACTAGCTTCTTGTTGGATAAAATCATGAAGATCGACACCAAATAATTGATTTTCTGGAGAATTGACTTGGTAACCTCTGTTGCTCATTCTCATCCTTTTCACCATCCTAATCATACAGATTACAGAATTTCCTTTTAATATTGTTTCCAGTTCTTTAAAAATACTTACATCAAATTCAAAAAACTTATAAAAAGCTGATTAATATACTTTAAGAAATGAATTTTTGGAAAATTTACGGTAAACTGTATGTATCACAATTTTTGGAGGGGAGTTTGCTTTTGAAAAAGTTCATCTTAGCTCTTATATTTATCCTCTTTTTCGGAGGCATACCAATCTATGCCCCAGTTGCAAAAGCTGAAGGTAATCTCACAATCACGATTTCCACTGATTCATTAAATGTAAGGGAAGGTCCAGGCTTAAGCTATCGTGTTGTGAAACAGGTCTTTAAAGGAGAAAGCTTTACATTTGTAAAAGAGGAAAATGACTGGATTCAAATAAAGCTTTCAAATAACCTTTACGGCTGGGTAGCCAATTGGCTTGTCCAAAAAGGAAAAGGTCCGGAGTCTACTCAAACGCTATCTTCTCTAGGGACCATTACAGTAGATGGCCTTAGAGTACGAAATGGACCTGGATTAAACTTTCAAACGATTGGTCATTTAAACAACGGTGTACAAGTGTCAATTTTAGAAAAAAACGAAAATTGGACAAAAATCTCAAATAGCGAAATAGATGGTTGGGTTTCAAGTGAGTTTGTTTCCGTTACAAACGGACAAGCTTCCAATCAAATTAATGAATCTTTTGGGACAACAGCGATTATTACTGTAGATTCTTTAAATGTTAGAAATGCTGCCTCCCTTCAATCCAAAATAATTGGAAAGCTCCAAAAGGGAGAAAAAATTGAGATTGTTTCCTCAACTAGGGAATGGGTTGAATTTAATTTTAAAGGCCAAAAGGCATGGATAAGTTCACAATTTGTTGACTTAGCGCCGAAGGCAAATGTCCAAACGAATACTGGTAATGAGACAATAACTCCCGCTTCACCAACTGGGATCATAGGCACTGTTACCGCTAATGCATTAAACATCCGTAGTAAAGGAGATTTGACGAGCAAAATAGTTGGTAGCGTAATAAAAGGAAACACTTTCGCTATTTTAGAGGAAAAGAACAATTGGAGTAAAATTGAATATAGTCCTAAAAAATACGGATGGGTGAATACTTGGTATCTAGAAAAAACGATTCCAAAGTCTGACCCTTCTCAATCTCAGGTTGTAAAAGAAAGCTTCGTAACGATTCTCTATGATGGAACGAATATCCGAAAAGGTTCAAGCGTGCAGACACCCGTGGTAATAAGGGCAAATGCAGGAGATCAATTCGCTGTAAAAAGCCTTAAAGGCGAATGGTATGAGATACTTCTCGAGAATGGAACGACAGCTTTTATTGCAGGCTGGATTGTTTCGGTAAATGGTTCTGCACCACAGGTTGAAAAACCTGGTGCCGAAGGATATATAAAAAATAAAACGATTGTTCTTGATCCTGGTCATGGGGGTGGCGATAGCGGAACTGTCGGTGCGCGAGGGACACTTGAAAAAGAATTAACGTTAAGAACGGCTATTTTATTGTACGATAAATTACGGGCATCTGGTGCCAATGTCATTTTAACTCGAACGAACGATTCTTATTTTTCACTACGTTCCCGAGTTAGCACTTCCCAATATCATTCGGCAGATGCATTTATTAGCTTACATTACGATAGTATTTTAGATCGAAGTGTCCGTGGTATGACTACCTACTATTTCCATTCATTCCAAAGGCCACTTGCTGAAGCAGTCCATAGCTCAACTCTTGACCAAACGAAACTTAAAGACCGAGGAGCTCGTTTTGGCGATTATCATGTCATCAGAGAAAATAATCAAAAAGCAATTTTAATTGAGCTAGGATATTTGAGTAATCCAGCTGAAGAAACAACCGTTACTTCACCTCAATATCAAGAAATGGCTGCTACAGGAATTTTTAATGGACTAGCCAAGTTTTTTAAATCTAGTTTTTAATAATATCGAAAAAGCTGACCAAATTGGTCAGCTTTTTCATTTAATATTACTTTATTTTTTACTTTCAATTATTAGAGTAACAGGGCCGTCATTCGTCAATGAAACATCCATCATTGCTCCAAAGATTCCTGTCTCTACTTTTATACCTTTAGCACGCAATACAGAATTAAAAGTATTATAAATCTCTAAGGCATGCTCTGGTCTAGCGGCATCCATAAAATTAGGACGTCTTCCTTTACGACAATCACCATACAGTGTAAATTGAGAAACGGATAAAATTTCACCGGCTACATCTAATAGTGAATGATTCATCTTCTGATTTTCATCCTCAAAAATACGCAAGTTTACGACCTTTTCAGCAACAAATTCGATATCAGCAGAAGTATCGTCGTGGGTAACTCCAACTAGTAAAACTAACCCCTTCGATATTTGACCTGTTATCTTTCCGTCAACTGTAACACTAGCTTCTTTACTTCTTTGTACTACTACACGCATGATTTACTCCTAGTTCATGATTCTACGCACAGCGTAAATATCGGGAATCTGTTTAATTCTATCTACTACTTTTTGCAAATGGCTCACATTATGAATCGCTATAGACATGATAATGGTCGCCATTTTGTTGCGGTCTGAACGGCCAGAAACAGCAGAAATATTAGTCTTTGTTTCATTTACTGCCTGAAGTACTTCATTTAGTAATCCGCGTCGATCATATCCACTTATTTCAATATCAACATTGTATTCTTTCCGCTCATTTAACGATGATTCCCACTCAACAGGAATAAGACGAGATTGGGCTTCATTCGTTTCAATGTTAGGACAATCTGTTCTGTGTACGGAAACCCCGCGTCCTTTTGTAATAAAACCAGAGATTTCATCACCTGGGACAGGGTTACAACAACGCGATAACCTAATTAATAGATTATCAATACCAGAAACTCTTACTCCAGATTCCCGTTTTTTTGTATTTGGAAAACTCTTTAATTCCGAAACAGCATCTGAAATCGTTGTGACCTGTTCTTGATCCCGTTTTTTTCGAAGTTTTTCGGTTAAGCGATTGGCAACCTGTAAAGCGGTAATACCATTATAGCCAACAGCAGCATACATATCTTCTTCATTAGCAAAATTGAACTTTTCAGAGACTCTTTTAATATTTTCAAGAACGAGAATCTCTTTGATTTCAAATCCCATGCTACGGATTTCCTTTTCAACGAGTTCTTTTCCTTTATCAACATTCTCATCTTTACGTTGTTTCTTAAAAAAGGCACGTATTTTATTTTTGGCTTGTGATGTTTGCGCAAGCTTTAACCAATCCTGACTAGGTCCATAGGAATGCTTTGATGTCAAAATCTCTACAATGTCACCCGTTTTTAACGTATAGTCAAGGGTCACCATTTTACCGTTAACTTTTGCACCAATTGTTTTATTACCGATTTCCGAATGAATTCGATAAGAAAAATCGATTGGAACGGAACCAGAAGGCAGCTCGATTACGTCACCTTTCGGGGTAAACACAAACACCATATCCGAAAATAAATCGATTTTCAAGGATTCCATAAATTCTTCAGCATTAGCCGTATCATTTTGGAACTCTAATATCTCTCTGAACCAGCTTAATTTCTCTTCAAAGGATGATGTTTCATCAATATTCTTTCCTTCTTTATAAGCCCAGTGAGCAGCAACCCCGAATTCAGCAATTCGATGCATTTCAAAAGTTCGGATTTGTACCTCCAAAGGGTCTCCCTTAGGACCAATAACAGTTGTATGCAAGGATTGGTACATATTTGGCTTTGGCATCGCAATATAATCCTTAAAGCGACCAGGCATTGGTTTCCAACAAGTATGAATGATTCCTAAAATGGCATAACAATCCTTGATACTATTCACGACAATTCGTACCGCTAAAAGATCATAAATTTCGCTGAATTGTTTATTTTGAAGAACCATTTTCCGATAAATACTATAAATATGTTTAGGTCTACCTGATATATCAGCCTTTATATTAACTTCCTGTAATCTCACACGAACCTCTGAGATTACATCCTCGAGATATTCCTCACGTTCAGCCCGTTTTTTCTTCATCAAATTAACAATTCGATAATACTGCTGTGGGTTTAAATAACGTAATGCCGTATCCTCTAATTCCCATTTAATTTTAGAAATTCCAAGTCGATGTGCAAGAGGTGCAAAAATTTCAAGAGTTTCATTTGCAATCCTACGTTGTTTCTCAGAAGGTAGATGCTTCAATGTTCTCATATTATGGAGTCGGTCTGCCAATTTGATTAATATGACACGAATATCCTGAGCCATTGCGACGAACATCTTCCGATGATTTTCTGCCTGCTGCTCTTCATGTGATTTATATTTAATTTTTCCTAGCTTTGTTACACCATCGACTAACATAGCCACTTCATCACTAAAGGCTTCCTTAATGTCTTTAAGCGAGACATGAGTATCCTCTACAACGTCATGGAGAAAACCAGCAGCAACCGTTTCAGGGTCCATCTCTAGGTCTGCTAAAATCCCTGCAACCTGAATGGGATGGATGATATACGGTTCCCCGGATTTCCGAAATTGTTCACGATGAGCATTTTGGGCAAATTCATAAGCCTTAATGACCATTTCTACATTCTCATCGTTTAAATATTTTCTTGTTATGTCGATAACTTGTTCGGATGTCAACACGTTATCGTTCGCCATAGAATCACCTTTAAGTCGAATTATTTTTATATTAAATGCAAAACTACATTATGTTGTTCATATTTGAGCAATGTTCACCAGTAAAAAAGTGGATTGTATCTATTATCAAAAAAAAAGCAACGAAAGTAAAGGGAAAGCTATTAATTTTTACTTAAAATCTGGTTTTTTGTCGAAAAACATCGAATAAAAATATAAAAAGAGAGTACTCCACAAGAAGCACCCTCATAAATCATTAATATTTCATTAAAGTTAAGATATCATAACCGTCTAATTTATTGCGTCCATCTAGGTACGATAATTCGATTAAGAAGGCAATACCAGCTACCACTCCACCAAGACCTTCAACTAACTTGATTGTGGCATCAATCGTTCCACCAGTTGCTAATAAATCATCTGTAATTAAAACGCGTTGACCTGGCTTAATCGCATCCTTATGAATAGTTAAGACGTCTTTGCCATATTCTAAGCCGTATTGCACCTTAATGGTTTCACGTGGCAATTTCCCTTCTTTACGAACAGGTGCAAAACCTACTCCTAATGAATAGGCAACTGGACAACCAATAATGAATCCACGTGCTTCAGGACCGACCACAAGGTCAATTTGCCTTTTACTTGCGTATTCAACAATTTGATCGGTTGCATATTTGTATGCAGGTCCATTGTCCATTAGTGTGGTAATATCTTTAAACTTGATTCCAGGTTTTGGCCAGTCTTCGACGATTGTGATAAATTGTTTTAAATCCATTCTTCTTTTGCCTCCCTATTTTCCACAGACTCTTGAAAAATTGTATCGAACCAGTCTTTTAGTTGATTAAAAGACGAGTAAAGCAATTCTTTTTCAAGAGTAAATTGTGCTTGCCTTTGTTGATAGGTTTTAGATTCGGTTAAATCACGTTTAGGTGCAATTTTTTCCAAGGAAATTAATCCATTGTTTATTGTAGCAAAATCTAACTCAAAAAACACCTGTGACATAAAATCAATTGTTTCTTTGGACCAACCACGGTGTTTCGCTAAATCATCACCAAATCGTTTTAAATCAAATGGGGCCTTCTTTGCTAGAAATGCATAATACCATTTAAAGTGCTCACGAGTTGGCATAGTATTAAAAAATGCACTATCCTTTTTATAAAAAAGAGGATAGATTCTACCAGGCTTTTTCCCACAAAGCAATTCATTGACAATCTCTTTTGATGGTGGGAAATCAAGAAGTACGACATTTTTCTCATGAAGGTCGAGTATTCTAGCCTCTTCTTCATTTGAAATATAAGTTATTGAATCCTGTGAAAGCCATTTAGAAAATGTATCCTGGTACTCTTGATTAAAAACGATAAACTTAGTATCTGTGAGATTAAGGTTTTTAAACAACTGGCCAGCTCGATTATTTCCACGCCAATCAAAAAGCTGCCAATGTTCCACTGCCATATCCTGTAAAAATAATTGTGGTTTTTGAATATTATTCCATTCATTTATAGAGAGCTCACCGATAACCGAAATAGAGGATGTAGGTGAAACCTCATCATATAAACGCCCTAAGCCAAAACCAATTGTATCCAGTATAAAACCCTTTTTTTCAAGAGTGATTTTCAAGTGATTTTGATCAGATCCAATTTTTCGGAAATTAGAAATGCCTGCATCCTTTAAAAGCACCTTTGGCTTTGGATTTTCCATTCCAAAAGGGGCTAATAACAACATTTCTTTTACTGCATCCAGTTGTATTTCTTGAATTTCAAATTCGCCGTCAAGTTTTGTGACAGGTATAAGCTTATCTTCAGAAAGATGTTCAGCAGCTAACTCATTTAAACGTCTTCTCAGCTCTACTACATCATTGATATTCAATGTCATACCTGCTGCTGCAGTATGACCTCCAAAATGGGGTAAGATATCACGGCATATAGAAAGATTTTGAAATAAATCAAATCCATCTATACTACGTGCCGATCCTTTAGCAGTCCCTTTTTCATGGTCATAGGTTAATACGATGGTAGGTCGATAATATTTGTCTACTAACCTTGAAGCAACGATTCCTACAACGCCAGCATTCCAATTTTCTTTACCAATGACAATTACTTTTTGGTCACTAGAGAAGGTCTCTTCTACCAATTCGATTGCTTCTTCGGTAATCTCATTCACAATCGCCTGTCTTTTGCGATTCAAACCATCGATTTCATTAGCAAGTTCCATTGCTTCCTCTGGATCTTCAGTTAATAATAATTGAACGGCAGGTGCTGCGTCCCCTAACCTGCCGGCCGCATTAATTCTTGGCCCAATAGAAAAACCTATGGTTTCCTCAGTTATTGAAGACAAGTCTATGCTACATATTTTAAACAAGGCTCTTAACCCAATATTATTCGTACGCATTAATTTTTGGATACCAGCTTTAGCAATGAAACGATTTTCATCTTTTAATGGAACTAAATCAGCAATAGTTCCAATTACAGCGATTTCCAATAGATGTTCAGGAACTTGACCATAAAGCGCATGGGCAAGTTTAAAAGCAACACCCACACCTGCTAATTCTTTAAAGGGATAAAGACTATCCTCTAACTTTGGATGAATAATGGCAAAACAATCAGGCAATTCAGGTCCTGGTTCATGGTGGTCTGTTATGATTAAGTCGAGACCAAGTTCTTTTGCGAGCTTTGCTTCATTTAATGCTGAAATACCTGTATCTACTGTAATGATAAGTTTATATCCACTTTCATATGCATGACGAAAAGCTGCCTCATTCGGACCATAACCTTCAGTAAACCGATTTGGTATATAAAACTCAACATGTGCCCCCAAATCAGTCAGGGTTTTCATCATGACTGTTGTACTGCTAACGCCGTCTGCATCATAGTCACCAAAAATTAGTATCGGGTCTTGATTTTCAATAGCCTCTTTTATTCGTTTTACCGCTTTATCCATGTCTTTCAGTAAATATGGGTCATGGAACTTTTCTGTTCCAAATAAAAAATACCGTGCATCTTCAACGGTATCGAATCCGCGGTTGACAAGTAGCTGAGCTACTAGAGGTGTAATGTTTAGTTCTTTTGTTAAGGTTTCTACCAATACCTGGTCTGGTTTGCGAACATTCCATCTTGTTTTTGCTTTTAACATACGTTCACCCCTTAGCTTTTCCTATTATACAGATTGTTTTCTGGGGTTTCAATGAAAAAAATGTAGCAAATAGATTGCTACACCAGAAAAGCGGAAGCGCCCGTTTAGCCTCGTATGGACTGGAGCTCTCCTGACTGAGATAAAGGAAACACGAATCGCGTTATTTGCGATTCGATGTTGACTTATCCCCGGTCATGTAAAAATCCAAAAGCCGATTTTTACTCGGAGAGTGAAGTCCACTAGAGGCTGGGCGCTGGAGCTGGACAATTTTCAAAGCCAAAAAAGTTATACTTTCTTACTTTACAATAAAAGGCATTAGCCCATTTCATTGTATGGATTGATATGCACCAAAACATTTTGAACGTGAGCTGCATCTAATAGTTTCTTTTTTACGGCTTTTCCTATTAGATGACCTTCTTCTACAGAGATGTGTGGGTCAACAGCTATTTTCAAATCGATAATGACATAATGTCCATGTTCGCGAGCGTGCAATTCATTAATTTTCTTCACACCCGATACCTTTTCAATCAACTGACGAAATTCTTCTGTTTCTTCATCAGGCAACACATGATCCATTGTGTTATGGATTGACTCTTTACCTAATTTCCAGGCCGTTTTTATAATTAATAATGACACAAACAACCCAGCAATTGGGTCCGCATAGACAAGCCAATCGATATCCATTTTCCCACCGAGGACTGACGCACCAATACCAATTAATACTGCAAAAGAAGCATATACATCAGAGCGATGCTCGTGGGCATTTACAATTAATGCCTCACTCTTTAGTGCCCTACCTAACTTGATGTTATAACGGTACAAGACCTCCTTTACAATAATAGCAATTATTACAGCATATATTGCCATTAATTTTGGTGGAGCGGCTGGCTGAAAAAAAGCTTCAATAGAACCTTTTCCAATCTCAATGCCGACTAGCATTAATAGAACTGATACGACGATTGCCGCAATTAATTCAGCTTTCCCATGACCATAAGGGTGATCTTCATCAGGTGGCCGTTTTGATACCTTTATCCCATAATAAACAGCTAGTGACCCTGCAACATCGGAGGCAGAATTCACAGCATCGGCAATAAGTGCTCTACTATTTGCATAAGTCCCAATAATCCACTTAACAAGTGCTAAAAACACATTTCCAACTATACCCATTATGGCTGCAAATTCAGCCTTTTTAAAACGATCCTTTTCTGCCAAAGATAGACATCCTTTCTTAGTCAACATATTGTTAGTTTGACCTAATTGGAAGGATGACATTAAAAAAATTAAAAAAGCTAGCACGATTATGTGCTAGCCTCTAAAGAATATTAAACTTGTGGTTCGTCAGAAGATACTTTCTTTTCTTTATAAGTAACAATAACGCCTTTTCTCTTTAGTTCTCGGTTTTTCCATTCTACCCATAGCTGAGCTGCAATGAAAATGGAGGAATAAACCCCGGCAACTAGTCCAACTAATAGAGCGATGGAAAAGCCTCGAATAGATTCACTTCCAAAGATTAACAACGCGATTACCGTTATTGTAACCATTAATACCGTATTGACTGAACGCCCAAGTGTTTGGCGTAAGCTAGAATTAACGACATTTGCAATATCTTCTTCTGTTTTTAATTTTCTTTTCTTCTGCATGTTTTCACGCATACGGTCAAACGTAACAATCGTATCGTTTATCGAATAACCAACAATCGTTAAGAGGGCAGCGATGAATGTTAAATCTACTTCCATTCGCGTAATACTAAATATCGGAATAATAAAGAATGTCGCATATAATAGGGCAATTACTGCCGAAACCGCCATAGCCATTTCAAAACGAATCGTTACGTATAAAATAATACCAATTGAAGAAATAATGAGAGCAATGAGAGCATTTTTAGCCAACTCTTTTCCTATTGTCGGAGAAACACTGCTAATATTTGGTTCTGCTCCATATTCCTTATTGAAGTATGATTTTAATTCCGCAATTTCCGCCTTCGAGAAGACTCCCTTAAAGCGGGCAACCCCGATATTTTTGGCTTCCCCTGAAATCACAATATCATCAGATTGGAGGTCAAATTTTTCAAAGTCTGATTTAACTTGCTCTGTTGTTAGAGCCTCTTTCGCTAATATTTCCACGCGTGTTCCGCTAGTAAAATCAATTCCTAAGTTCAATCGGAATACAAGTAATAAAATAAGCCCTATTCCGAATAAAACTCCCGAAATAACAAAATATTTCTTACGTGATTTAACAAAATCAAATCGGTCAAATCTTGTAGGAAGGTCAAGAGTATCATAACCTTCAGAAATATCTTTTATATCACGTTTATTAACACCGAACCAGCCTGGTCTTTTGTTAAAGATACCGCTATCTACCCAAAGCTTAAGTAACCATCTCGATAAATAAACATTTGTAATGAAACTTACTAAGATACCGATAATTAAGCTTGTGGCAAATCCCTTTACAGAGCTTGTCCCAAAGTAAAATAATACAACACCAGCTAAAAGAGTAGTAAGGTTTGCGTCAGTAATTGTCGCTAAAGAACTTTCGTTTCCAGCATGATAGGCTGATTTAATAGATCGGCCAATCTTAATTTCTTCCCTAATTCTCTCATATGTAATGATGTTTGCATCTACGGCCATACCAACCCCCAAGATAAGAGCGGCAATACCCGGAAGTGTTAATACTACATTTAACCAATCGAAAATCAAAACAGTAATAAAAATAAATACTGTTAACGTTATTGTCGCAATGAACCCTGGGAAGCGATAGTAGAATATCATGAATAGGAATACTGCAAGGACACCAAGAATACCAGCCATAACTGTTTTGTCCATTGCTTGTTCCCCAAACTTCGCACCTACAGACGTTGAATAAACCTCATCCAGTTTAACTGGTAATGCACCTGCATTTAATAGAGAAGATAACGTAGTTGCTTCTTCAATCGTAAAGTTTCCAACAATCGAAACCGTATCTTGATTGAAAACTTGACTTACATTTGGCGCAGAAATAAGTTTAGAACCCTCTTTGCCTACTTCCGTTTTAAAGGAGTCTTTTCCTTCCTCAAAGTCTAACCAAATTGCAAGCTGATTATTTGGAGCCATAGCCACAATTTCTTCCGTAACTTTACGAAACTTCTCAGCGCTTGTTAATTTAAGCGATACGCTTGGTTTTCCGTTTTCATCAAAAGTTTGCTTTGCTCCACCCTCTGCTAAATCGGTTCCATCCATCTTTAACACATCGTTTGCATCTCGGAATGTTAAGTTAGCCTCAGTAGAAAGAATTTCACGTGCTTTATTTTGGTCTTCTACCCCAGCTAGCTGAACACGGATTCGATTTTCACCCTCGATTTGGATATTCGGCTCACTTACACCTAATACATTGACACGATTATCCAGAGCTTGAGCAGTGGCTAACATGGCTTCTTTATCAATTTTTTGACCTTTTTTAGCTGGTGACACTTCATAAAGCACTTCAAATCCGCCCTGCAGGTCTAAGCCCAGCTTAATATTACCTAGGATGTCCTTCGTTGTGTACCCCATTAAACTACCAAATAATACAACAACTAGGAGAAACGCTACGATTCTACTCCGTTTTACCATTATGTACTTGCCTCCTATGAACAAACAAACTTCTACAAAAAACTTCTAAAACAATATTTTTATTATGGTATAGAATGAATAATGTGTCAATTTCACAAATATAAGGAATAATAATTTTTTTTAAGAAAATAAACTAATTATTTCAATAATTCCTTCCAATCTTCTTCATTTGGCAGAGAGAACTGGGATGATTTTAATGCCTCCACAGTTTGGAAACTCATAAATTCTCCTGGCTTAAGCGTTAGAATATCTTGGACAATTTCAAAAAGATAAACTTCTTCCTTTGGTTTTTTCCATTTTTTCTTAGTAAGAAAACTCCATAATTGCGATTCACTATGGATTCCATAACCAAAAACACTTAATTCTTCTAACTTACTTCGTATCGCTGGCTCAACTTGAACACGAAATTGGTCATACAGATGGTTACTGTTCATTATTATTACCTCCTCCCCTTTAGGCTCTTATATCGAAAAAGAAAAGCTTCTTGTCATGCTTTGTCCACCCACTTGCATATAGTTAATTGTATACGATATCACCTATTTTGAGAAGGCAGTGAGTCACATGTCAAAGTTTTTAAAAGGGACGATTATTTTATTATTAGCAGGTTTTGTTACAAGAATACTTGGGTTTATTAATCGGATTGTTATAGCAAGGTTTATAGGTGAAGAAGGTGTCGGATTATTTATGATGGCCTTCCCGACCCTAATTCTTGTTGTTACGATTACCCAAATCGGACTTCCCGTTGCAATCTCAAAAAATGTTGCTGAAGCAGAAGCAAGAGGGGATTTCAAAAAAATAAAAAACATTCTTGTTGTTTCATTAGCAACAACCATTGCTTTATCACTTATTTTTACACCAGCGCTTATTTTACTTGCACCCGTTCTTTCTCAAACACTTTTTACTGATGATAGAATTTACTATCCATTAGTAGCGATTGCACCCATTGTTCCGATTATAGCGGTATCATCCGTATTAAGGGGCTACTTCCAAGGAAGACAGAATATGAAACCCGCTGCCTACTCCCAAGTATTGGAGCAGGTGGTTAGAATCATTTTAATTGCTGTCATGACAAAAGCCTTTCTCCCATACGGAATCGAGTATGCAGCCGCAGGAGCCATGCTAGCGTCAGTTGCTGGAGAATTAATCTCATTAATCTATCTAGTTACTACTTTTAAATTAAAAAAGCGTTTCCCTCTTCGAAAGAATTTTTTTAAACAAGTTCACGCTGGAAAAAGCACCTTTAAAGAATTAATGGATGTCGCTGTACCAACCTTGGGTAGTCGAATGATTGGATCGATAGCCTGGTTTTTTGAACCCATAGTGGTTGCCCATAGCTTAGCCATCGCAGGTGTTGCTACTACCATGGCAACAAAGCAATATGGAACGTTAACAGGTTACGCAATGCCTTTGTTAATGCTTCCGTCATTTGTAACGTATTCTCTCGCTACTTCTCTTGTTCCGGCAATAAGTGAAGCTAATTCCAAAAACGATGGCAAATTAATTGAATACAGACTCCAACAAGCACTACGTTTTGCATTTGTTACAGGTGGACTTGCCGTTGTTGTTTTATACATTCTTGCAGATCCACTAATGGAATTGATGTATGGTTCAACGAATGGAGCTTATTTCATACGTTTAATGGCACCGTTTTTCTTGTTTTATTTTTATCAAGGACCTTTGCAAGCCTCCCTACAAGCTTTAAATTTAGCGAGAGCGGCAATGATTAATAGTCTTATTGGCAATATAGTTAAAACAGCTGTCATTTTTTTATTAGCCACTCAACCAAGCTTTGGTATTAAAGGCGTTGCCTTAGGGATTATTGTCGGATTTGTTTTAGTTACAATGCTACACTTTGCGACTGTTCTTAAAAAAATATCCTTCACCTTATATTTTCGAGATTATTTAAAAACATTCCTGGTGATGGGCGCTTCTGCATGGGTCGGGTATTGGGTCATTAACCATCTATCTACTACCTCTAAGCTTTCCATCGTATTAACAACAACAGGTTCAATTGTAGTAACTTATGTTGGCTTACTAATCTTTTTAGGACTTATTACTCGTGATGAGTTAAAACGGATTCCGTGGATAGGACCTACTCTTTCTAAATTAGCCTTTAAATAACCATAATAAAACACGTCAAGCACCTTCCTTGACGTGTTTATTTTTCTTCATCTTTCTCGTCAATATAAAAGGTGCCATTATGATAACTACAAAAAGAAATAAGTTTCATATTAGTATAACCCTTTTTCTTTAGCTCCTGTTTCAGCCATAATTTGGTCTTATTGATTCGAGATAAATTGATTTCCATAACAGATCCATCCATTATTAACGGTATGGTAATATCTCCTGACTTTTTGTTTTCTTTTTCAAAAACTGACAGCTTTCCTGATGGTTCAAGAATCGCAAACTCGACATCAGCAATATTACGAATATCCTTCTCTCGCAATTGCATCAATAAGTCATCAAAATTATAACGTTGCCGTCTCATTTCCTTTTCATCTATTTTCCCTCGATTAATAATAATAATCGGTTTTCCCTCAATTAGATCACGGAACTTTTTACTTTTTAATGAAATAAATGAAAAGGTAATCTGAATCATCATTAGTAATAACATTGGAAATACACTATGCATGATTGGTTCCCTTTGGTCTTCAATTGCAACTACCGCTAATTCACCAATCATAATGAATACAACTAAATCCAAAATACTCAATTCTCCGATTTCTCTTTTTCCCATGGCTCTAAAAATTAATAGAACAAGTATATAAAGTATAATTGTGCGAAAAATGAGTACGAAATATTCTACCATGAGAGTTTCTCCCTTCGAAAACATTCAACTATATTGTTCGCAAAATACTTATTTCTATTCTAAATTTGATTATTTGTGAATATGCTCGTACTAAGAAACAAGCTTTGAAATCAGATATAGGCTTGTGTATAGAAGGGAGAGAATGACAATCGAATCTAAAAATATGGGTATTTCGATTTTGTACGGAGTTGTAGTTATCTTTTTGGTTGCGGTTATTAGTAGTTTGATTTTTTCATTAATTCTACGTTTTACTTCAACAGCCGAAGCTTCGTTGCAGTTCATTGTGACAGCTGTTTCCTTTGTTTCCTTATTTGTAGGTGGGTTCGTTTCAGGTGGAAAGGGCAAAGCAAAGGGTTGGCTATTAGGCGGTGGAACAGGTTTATTGTATTCATTGATTGTTTTCTTATTTGGATATTTAGGACACGATAGTTTATTTACAGTTGAACAAGTTATTTATCATACTTGTTATATGCTGGTAGCAATGATGGGTGGTATTTTGGGAGTTAATATGACAACTTCGCGAAAAGCTTAAACCTAAATAGTACAAAAAGGAAGCAGTCACTTTTGACTGCTTCCTTTTTGTATTATTCAGGTTTAACATCTCTGATAGCATTACGATCGTATGTAAGACGACTTCCATCTCCACATTTAATCACAACTGTATCCTCGTCAATTGCATCAACAAAGCCGTGTAAGCCACCGATTGTTACTACGCGATCGCCCTTTTTCAAACCACTCTGCATTTGTTGAACTGCTTTTGTACGTTTTTGTTGTGGACGGATTAATAAAAAGTAAAATAACACAAACATTAGTATTAATGGTCCAACTGTTCCTAACATTCCTTCCATTCTTTTCCCCTCCTTTCAAGTTTGAATTATTAAAAGTTCTTTGCATTCGGTAGATTAAATCCGTACTGCTCAAAAAACTCTTCTCTAAAGTCACCCAAACGATCTTCACGAATCGCTTGTCTAACTTGTTCCATTAATTTTAACAGAAAATAGAGGTTATGATAAGTAGTAAGTCTAATTCCAAAAGTTTCATCACAGCGGATAAGGTGACGAATATACGCACGAGTATAATTTTTACACGTATAACAATCGCAATTTTCATCGATTGGACGGAAATCATTTGCGTATTTTGCATTCTTCACTACTAAGCGGCCATTGCTTGTCATAAGAGTTCCATTCCTCGCAATCCTACTTGGTAGTACACAATCAAACATATCAATTCCACGTATAGATCCGTCGATTAATGAATCTGGTGATCCAACACCCATTAAATAACGAGGCTTGTTTGTCGGTAATAATGGTGTAGTGAATTCTAGTGCTCGATTCATTACATCTTTAGGTTCACCAACTGATAATCCACCTACTGCATAGCCTGGGAAATCTAATGATACTAAATCTCTTGCACTTTGTTTACGGAGTTCCTCATACTCACCCCCTTGGACAATTCCAAATAATCCTTGGTCTTTAGGTCTTTGATGGGCATTTAAACACCTTTCAGCCCACCTTGAGGTCCGTTCTACACTTTTCTTCATATATTCAAACGTAGCTGGGTATGGTGGACATTCATCAAAGGCCATCATAATATCAGAGCCTAGGGCATTTTGAATTTCCATAGCTTTTTCAGGGGATAAAAATAATTTATCTCCATTTAAGTGATTTCGAAAGTGAACGCCTTCTTCTTCTATTTGTCTAAATTGACTTAAACTAAATACTTGAAAACCACCTGAATCAGTTAATATAGCGCGATCCCAGTTCATGAATTTATGGAGACCACCTGCTTCTCTAATAATTTCATGTCCGGGTCTAAGCCATAGATGGTACGTGTTGCTTAAAATAATTCCTGATCCCATTTCCTTCAAGTCTTCAGGAGACATGGTTTTTACTGTCGCAAGAGTTCCGACTGGCATGAAAGCTGGTGTATCGAATGAACCATGGGGTGTATGAACTCGTCCTAACCTTGCACCTGTTTGCTTACATGTTTTAATTAGTTCATAGGTTACTGCTGTCAAGATTGAAAACTCCTTTCTAAGCTGTTTTTATATAATGAGCATTGCATCTCCAAAGCTGAAAAACCGATAGCCTTGTTGGACTGCTGTGTTATAGGCATTTAATACATTTTCTCGACCTGCTAAAGCGCTAATAAGCATAATTAAGGTCGATTTAGGCAAATGAAAATTAGTAATCATTCCATCAATAGCTTTCCATTCATGTCCTGGGTAAATAAAAATATCTGTCCATCCGCTTGCTTCTTGAAAACGGCCATCATGATCTCTAGCTATCGTTTCTAGCGTTCTCGTTGAAGTGGTTCCTACTGTTATAATTCTGCCACCTTTTTCACGAACCTCGTTCAATAGACGTGCTGTGCCTTCGGTCATTTGGTAATATTCCGCATGCATTTCATGTTCATTAATATCATCGACACTGACAGGTCTAAAGGTTCCTAAGCCGACATGCAACGTAATAAAAGCAACGTGAACACCCATACCACGAATTTCATCCAATAACTTTTCCGTAAAATGCAAACCTGCAGTTGGAGCAGCAGCAGAGCCTCGTTCCTTTGCAAAAACAGTCTGGTACCGTTCACGGTCATCAAGTTGTTCCTTTATGTATGGTGGTAATGGCATTTCGCCTAAAGAATCTAGAACTTCATAAAAGATACCTTCATAATGAAATTCTAAAGTTCTTCCCCCATGTTCTGAAGTGCCGATACAGGTCGCAGTTAATAACCCATCACCAAATTGTAGTGTAGTTCCTACTTTTAGACGTTTTGCTGGTTTTACGAGTGTTTCCCAACAATCTCCTTCTATTTGCTTTAACAAAAGAACTTCTACCTTTGCTCCTGTGTCTTGTTTGATTCCAAAAAGCCTCGCTGGAAGCACCCTTGTATCATTTAGGACAAGACAATCTCCTTTTTGAAGGAAGTTTTTTACATGCCCAAAGGTTGTATGTTCAATATCACCAGTATCTTTATTTAAAACCATTAACCTACTTGCGGTTCGATCTTCTAAAGGTACTTGGGCAATTTGACTTTCTGGTAATTCAAAATCAAATAATTCTACTTTCATTTCTTCACCTACTACTTTTTGTTTAACGAAATTTGCCGATAAAATAAAAAATTGCTGATAAGATCACACTTATTAGTATTGATGTAACGACTGGAAAATAAAAGGTCGTATTTCCTTTTTTAATAACAATATCACCTGGGAGCTTTCCGATATTAATAAACTGCATAAGAAAACCTATAATAAAGATGATGGCGCCTAAAACCATTATTATTTTTGCCAATCCAGTCATTCAGTTGGTACCTCCATATGAAAGTGACGATACACGGCCTCCGTTACCACTCGACCACGAGGAGTTCTTTGTAAATAACCAATCTGTAATAAATAAGGCTCGTATACATCTTCAATCGTTTGGGACTCTTCACCAATGGAAGCTGCAATGGTTTCTAAACCAACAGGACCGCCTCTAAATCTTTCAATTATACCCTTAAGCAATTTATGGTCAATATGATCCAATCCTAAACGGTCAATTTGTAGAAGTTCAAGGGCGTATGTTGCTAGTTTCAGTTCAATGTCTCCATTGGACCGAACCTGGGCAAAATCTCTGACTCGACGTAATAGACGATTCGCTATTCGAGGAGTCCCTCGAGATCTTCTGGCAATCTCGTTCGCAGCATGCGGATCAATCTTTGTTTCAAGAATATCAGCTGTACGAATGACAATATCTGTTAACTGTTCTTCACTATAATATTCTAGTCTGGCTAATACGCCAAACCTGTCTCTTAATGGAGCCGAAATCGATCCTGCTCTTGTAGTCGCACCAACTAAGGTGAATGGGGGTAAATCAAGTCTTACTGAACGTGCTGTTGGACCTTTCCCGATGACAATATCAATACAAAAGTCTTCCATAGCCGGATATAAAACTTCTTCTATCGTTCTAGGCAATCGATGAATTTCATCAACAAATAAAACGTCACCAGGTTCTAAAGAAGTAAGAATAGCAGCTAAATCCCCTGGCCTTTCAATTGCAGGTCCTGCAGTGGTACGAATATTGACTCCCATTTCATTTGCTATTATCGTAGCCAACGTTGTTTTACCTAATCCAGGTGGTCCATATAAAAGGACATGATCAAGCGTTTCTTGACGCATTTTTGCAGCCTCGATAAACACTTTGAGATTTTCCTTTACTTTATTTTGCCCGATATATTGATTTAAATTTTGTGGCCTTAAGCTTTGTTCAAAGGTTACATCCTGAATGTCAGCTTCAGTTGAAATGATTCGTTCATCCATATCATCACCCTATTTTAACAGCTTTTGTAATGCTAATCGTATATACTGGTCAGTTGAAAGTTCTTGCTTTTTAAGCTCCGGTACCACTTTTTTTATTTCCTTTTCTGCATATCCTAAGGCTTTTAAAGCTAAAATGGCTTCTTCTAATTCATCAGTTGTGTCACTTTGACTAGTATGTAAAATTTGATCCTGTGAAAATAAATTAGGAAACAAATCTGGAACAAGCTTATGCAGTTTTCCTTTTAAATCAAGAATCATTTGCCTTGCTGTTTTTTTACCAACGCCAGGAAATTTAATTAGGAAACTCTCATCTTCGTTTTCAATTGCTTGAACGACCTGTTCTGGCTGCCCAGAAGCAAGAATGGCTAGTGCCCCTTTAGGACCAATACCTGAAACATTTAAAAGGTTCGTAAATAACGCCTTTTCCTCCCTACTTGAAAAACCATAGAGTGCGATAACGTCTTCACGTACGTAATAGTAAGTATAAATAAGTGTTTCTTTCCCAAGCTTTTCGGAATAAATAAACGGGTTTGGTGTATGAATTAAATAGCCTATTCCGTTATTTTCTAGGACTACATATTCGGGACTCACAAAGTTCATTTTTCCATTTATAAAATCAAACAATTTATTTCTCCCCTTTATTTTATCTTGCGAGGGTACTTTCAATATTCTATTGTACCACAATGTGTTTTTTTAGACATAATAAGAATAAAGTTGCATTTTCTTTAGAACTTTCTGTATAATAGGAAAGGTTTTATTACAGTATATGGAGGTCAACAACATGAAGAAACTATTATCTTTACTAGCTGTTTTCACACTTATGTTTGCCGTAGTTGGTTGTTCTGCAGATAAAGAAGAAAACACAGACAATAATAAAGAGGAAAATACAGCTGAACTTACTGATCAAGTAAAATCAAAAATGTATAATGCTACTCGGGTTGCTGAAGGTAAAGTAAATGACGTTTTCCATCATGATGTAGCAGCAGATGGAACAACACCTGTCCTAAATGCAAGCTTTCCTGACGAAGCTTCGGCAGTTGAATTTCTTTCTAAATACTACAGCGAAGACGTAGCTAAAGATATTTACACTTACTATGCAACAACCGAACAAACTCCTGAAGGACAAGTTATCGTGAAAGCAGATCCTTACTTTACCGCTCCGTTACAAGCGACAACATTAGAAGATGTGACGATTGAAGGCGATGCAAATGCTGGAACGTTAACAACTGCAGAAAATGTAGTTTATAATGTAGAGCTACAAGACGACAAGTATATTGTTACAGGCATTCAAAAATAATCACAAAAATAAAGCTGGCTCGTAGGAGTCAGCTTTTTGTTTATCTATTATTGTTTCATTTTTATTGGCTTATAGTAGGGCTTAAAAGTCTCTAACACATCTACATATCGGTCTTTCGTTTTGATAGGTATTCCTTCTTTTAGCTCGAGATGCTTACGACTCTCAAGCTTTTCAATATTAAGCTGAAAAAACGATTGAATGATATTTGTTTGATGGGGTCGACCGTTAAAAATGGTTAACGTCCCATCATCCGTAATTCCAAAATAACCATTTGCCTTTAATAAAGGAGATATATCATCCATTTGTTTTTTAAATATTAATCCCTTGTCAAATGTGTCTACTAATTCCCACTGTTCATACTTTACCCAGAAATGTTCCATCGACCATATTTTTTCGATAACCTTTTCTTCACTAATTTCGCCATCTAAATAAGCCCGTTGTAAAATAACCTCTACTTGTATAGGCTCTTTTACCATCTCATTAGCTTCAAATTGAGGGATAAGTACAATTACAAATAAGGACAAGAACCAGATCAATATCCCATTTCTAAGGGAACGGAACATGCGGATTCACCCCTTTTTAAATTAATCACTAATACTAATCCTAGTTTAGCCAATATTTTCTTATTATATCCATACACAAAAAAACAAGATTCCTCCAAAGAGGAACCTTGTACATACTGTTAACGGTTATAATGATCGTTCGTGAACTTATTTTTAATATTTTTGAACATATTTCTAATGTCCAAATCAATATCTTCTCTTGGTCCACCATTTCGAAGGTCATTATCGATATTTCGAATTCGGCTAAACGTACCTTCATCAGTAACAACCGTTACCGAACGACCTCTCAAGTATGGTTTAACGGCCTCTTTAATATCCTTTTTGGTTGCTTCTTCTTTTGAATAATCCGTCAAATCAACGGCAATTAATACATTACTACCATATGTGACAGAACGGACATCCTCCACATTTGGTACAGCACCTGTGACATTACCGATTTTATCAGTCAGCTCTCCTTCATAGGCATTGTAGTAAGAGCTTTTTGCTTTAATAGTATTATCATTTAGATGTCCATGATAATTAGCATCTGAATGACTAAAACGGTTGTCACGCTGTAAAAGATTACGATCCGTATTAGCAATCGGGCGAGTAGGATTATTTGGATTTTCATTCCCCACTCGAAGACGAGTATTGTTATTTCGCTCCGCGCCGAGTGTATGATCCATCATTTCTGTAACTGGGCCATCATTATCCTCTAACATCCCCGCATTTCCTTTATGGTTTTCATTTGAGTAATACCCCATTGGCTGTGCATGATTTCGATCGTTACCATTTATCGTTGCTTCATCGTTATTTCCACAACCTGTTAAACCGAATGCCATGACTGCCGATAATGGAAGAACTAAATATTTTTTATTCAAATGAAGAACCCCCTTCGCAAAAGCTAAGCACACATTAACGTGGCTTAACCTTAGCTTGTGTGACAAAAGGAGGTTTCATAACTGTTATTTACGACCAGTTTTAGGAAGATACCAGCTTCATTAAGTCAAAATTAAACTGTTGTCTTAATTTCACCATTAATAAACTTTGATTCATTACCATTTGAAGTTTATAAGGATGTTTTTCAGTACCTTCTCTAATAATTCGGTTCCACTCTCGAAATAAATCGGTCGGATAGACTAAAGCGTAAATATATACTGGATTAGATAGAAGAGGAATAAAGTTCTTATAATGATAAAACTGAGTTAATTCCCAATTAATAAAGGGCAATATGCGATTAGCATATTGTAATAAATCTATATGGTTTGATCCAATACTAATAAGGTCAAAATCAATTAATAATAATTTCCCATCTTTTTTCCTTAAAAAATTATGATGGGCTACGTCTCCGTGAAGGATAACTGGATGGTCTTTTTCGATACTAGTGCAATATTTATTCATTCCCTCTAAAGACCAGTTTGCCCAATTTATCCATTTTGCAATAATCTCCTTCGGAATGTACTTCGATACAGCAGGAATATTGTGAACAAATTCAGCAAATCTTTCAGTCCACTTTTTTTGAATATTAAATTCAGCTAAAACCGTTTGATACCGTTGAACTGAATTTTTGGTGACCTGATGAAATTCGTGTAGAAGGTTTAAGCCCTCATGTCTTTCTTGTTCATTTTCAAAAGAAAAAGAGCGATGGTGGGGTTCAATATATGGCAAGCATCCATAGAAATTATTTTTATAAACAATTGGATCTTGATCAAACTGAAAATAAGAATAAGTTTTGTGAAAACCTTCTTTTTGAAGACTAGCTGTAAAGGCCTCCTGAAGCTTTAAATGACTGTAAGAAGAATAGCCCTTTAAAATGAAGGCTCCTTTTGTCGTATTAATTTTAAATACATGATTCCGTATTGGATATATTTCTTTAATCTGATACGGAAACTGCTCTCGGAAAGAGGAGAGGAGACGAGTGTTTTCACTTTCGTCTCCTCGTTTCCTATCAATAAAATTCACTACTCTCGTCAAACCCTCTATCTGAACCTGGTGATGGTCCATAACCATAAGGGTTCATAAATGGTCTCTGCTGACCCATTTGTGAACCAAAAGGTGGTGTATATATTCCTGGAGTTCCCTGACCGTAAGGGTTTATTGGTGCTCTAGGCTGAATCTTTGGACCACCACAACCACAATCATAATTAAATCCTCCTGGTGACATATGTGGAGCATTAAACGGCATACCCATTTGTTCAGGAATAACGCCTGGTCCTTGCATCATAAACTCAGGTGATTCATATGGCATTTGTTGACCCCCGAATTGTTGTTGCTGGAATGGCATTTGTTGTCCGCCGAATTGTTGTTGGTCGTACGGCATTTGCTGTCCGCCGAATTGTTGTTGGTCGTACGGCATTTGCTGTCCGCCGAATTGTTGTTGGTCGTACGGCATTTGCTGTCCGCCGAATTGTTGGTCATACGGCATTTGCTGCATCATTTGTTGGTTTCCAAAAGGCATTTGCTGCATTTCCATTTGATTTTCGTCTTCTAACGGCATTTGCTGTTGCATATCCATTTGGCGACCTACATATGGCATTTGCTGGAATGGCATTTGCTGCCCTCCGTATGGTTGTGGCTGGAATGGCATTTGTTGCCCTCCATATGGTTGTTGGAATGGCATTTGCTGCCCTCCGTATGGTTGTGGCTGGAATGGCATTTGCTGCCCTACATATGGTTGTTGGAATGGCATTTGTTGCCCTCCATATGGTTGTTGTTGGAATGGCATTTGTTGCCCTCCGAATGGTTGTTGTTGGAATGGCATTTGCTGCCCTCCATATGGTTGTTGAAATGGCATTTGTTGGCCTCCGAATGGTTGTTGTTGGAATGGCATTTGTTGCCCTCCGAATGGTACTCCAGGAAATCCTCCACCATAACCTACTCCAGCTTCTGGAAAAACAGGAGATGAGGGGAAACAGTTATCTGCCATAGGTCCAAATCCTCCAGGTTCCATTCCCATTGGACTTTCTTGAGAAAAATCTTCAACACCCATAACAGCAGTTGGATTTTGAGCCATAGGATTAGTCAAAGGCATTTGTGGCATGAAGTCATCTGATTCATCCATATCCGCTAAGTAAGTAGGATTTTCAACTCCAGGTAGCATTCCAAGATTCATATCACCTGGGAATTGTTCGTAAGGCATGACTTGCGGTTGATATGGCATACTTGGTGGACAAGGTGGTGGTGGACACCATCCTGGAAATAGACCCGATCCTGGTAAAATTGGGCTAACTGGAACACAATATTCCTGAACTATTGGTTGCTCGATTGGAGATTCCACTTGTGGAATTTCTTTGATTGGTATTTCTTTAATTGGTGCTTCTTTGATTGGAGCTTCCTTTTTCGGTGCTTCTACTATTGGAGCCTCCTTTTTCGGTGCTTCCACTATTGGAGCCTCCTTTTTTGGTGCTTCTTTTACTTCAGGTAATATATTTGTTGGTTTTGGTGGAAGCTGTGGTTGCTGGACATTCATTTGTGCCATGTTCAGCATATAATAGTTGTTAATGTCGATATCTGGGATTACTGGTTGAGGCATTATCGGTGCTATTGGTGCTTCTTTTATTGGCATGATTGGAGCTTCCTTAATTGGCGCTTCCTTTTTCGGTGCTTCCACTACAGGTAAAGGCTTTGGCTGTTCTTTTACAATCGGATGCTGAGCAATTGGCATTTCTTTTTTCGCGCCTAAAATTGGTGCTTCCTTTTTAACCGAACCTCCAGTAGTAGGTACTTTGATTTTCATACCGGGCATGATCATATCTGGGTTACTAAGCTGGGAATTCATTTTTTTTAACTCTTCAAAATTGACCCCATATTTCTTGGCAATCTTCCAAAGAGTATCCCCTTTCTGAACGATATGGATCTTCACAATGTTTCCCTCCTATGGCATAAGTCCATATAGTCTATGTGGATATAGGCAAATTGCTATTAAACTACAAAAAAACTTATGCAATTTTTAAAAATAATATGAGTCCTCTTCAAAACAATTGTATGCAACAGCTAGCGATAGCATGTTTTTTTCGTAAATTTTGCTTTATTGTTGGGCTATTTGTTACCGTTAACTCCCTATTTTTAGACATTTGCGGCACAATTAGGGGCTATCAAAGGGTGCAATCATCATAAAATCACTAACCCAAGTAGATTTACACACAAAAAGCATCCGAAATTCACTCTCTCTAAATACACAACGCAAACCAGCAATTATTCAGCAAAAATGCAAGTAGAGAGTCCAAAACTACCAATATTAACACGCCAATCATTAGAGTCTCTATTAAGAAATGTGAGCGAAAGTAAAACCTTAAAATAAATTGAATGATTCGCAACCTAGAGTCTGTCAATCATTTTGTTTTTTAGCTGAATTAGTTTAAAAACGACAATTTACCTTTTTTTAGGTTTAATTTGGTGCTCGGAAAGGATAGGATTTTGTTGAGAATGAGACAAAATCCGAAATATGATTCAGAAAGTCCGATATCCGCTCAAGAAAGTCCGATATATCGTAAAAGTAGTCTGATATATGGGTGCAAGGGCAGAGACGAGAGCAGCAAACTACCGTAATAGCAGCTAAAACGGCAGATACAAGCGTGCAATCTTTTATGAAAGCACCTACCCGAGTAGATTTAGCACGCAAATGCGACTTGAATTCCACTTTACTTTTGAAAAACACAACTCAATCCAGCGATTATATAGCTAAAACCCCAGGGTACAGTCTAAAACCACCAAAAATAACACGCTAATCACTAGAATCTATAAGAAGAAGAGAATTTATTACCGCTAAAGCCGTTTCGGGACTTTCACCGGCACAACACTCCAAAGCGCAAAAAAAGACCTATTCCATATAGAATAGGTCTTTCCCTGTAATACATTAAGCATTAGCCAACATACGATCTAAAGCTAATTTAGCACTACTAGCAATCTCTTCACTCACGATAATTCGGTTATGATCGCTTTCGGTTTCTAACATGTCTAAGCACCATGCAAGGTGTGGTAAGTCGATGCGATTCATTGTTAAGCACGGACACATATGTGGGTTTAATGACATGATATGCTTATCCGGATGATTCTGAATGATTCGATTCACAAGATTCATTTCCGTTCCTATCGCCCACGATGAACCTGGCTCAGACTTTTCGATGATATCAATAATATAACTTGTTGAACCTGCTAGGTCTGAATGCTCCACGACCTCACGAGAGCACTCTGGATGTACAATAACTTTCATATTAGGATATTGAACTCTGACATCTGCTATATTCTCTACAGTAAAACCTTCATGTACAGAGCAATGCCCCTTCCATAAGATAACCTTCAAGGAAGCAACATCACCACTAAACTCCAATGTATCTGAATGAGGGTCCCAAACAGCCATTTCATCAAGGCTAATTCCTAAGTTAACGGCTGTGTTTCTACCTAAATGTTGATCAGGGAGGAATAGAATTCTTTCCTTTTTATCAAATGCCCATTTCAACATTGTTTCAGCGTTTGAAGATGTTACGGTTGCTCCACCTTTATCTCCTACAAATGCTTTAATGGCAGCTGTTGAGTTTACATAGGTTAAAGGCAGGATGGTATCGCCAAACAACTCCTGCAACTTTTCCCAAGCTCGTTCTGTTTGCTGCATATCGGCCATATCAGCCATCGAACAGCCAGCACGCATGTCTGGTAAAAATACCTTTTGATTTTGACTAGTTAAAATGTCAGCCGTTTCAGCCATAAAATGAACTCCACAAAAAACAATAAATTCAGCTTCCGTGTTTGCTTCAGATAATTGGGCAAGCTTTAACGAATCTCCTGTAGCATCAGCAAATTGGACGACCTCATCCTTTTGATAATGATGGCAAGGAAGAAACAGTCTGGAGCCATATTTTGCTTTAATATCCTTTACCTTCTGTTCTAGAGCTTCTCTTGACATTTCACGATATTCTTGCGGAATCATTATATGGTTCTTTTGTAAAGATGCTAAAAAACTCATTATTGGTCCTCCCCTTTGGTCCAAGAAACTTTTACACTGATATCTAATGCTTTAGCTGAATGCGTTAAAAACCCAAGTGAGATATATTTGACACCTGATTCACGATAAGTAGCTAAATTACTAAGATTGATTCCACCAGAAGCCTCGGTAATGATACTGTCTGGAACGATTCCAATCCACTCTTTAATTTCTTCAGGAGTACGGTTGTCAAACATTATCACATCTGCCTTCGCTTCAATGGCTTCTTTTAATTGTTCTAACGTTTCAATCTCGACTTCAACTTTTATCATATGGCCAAGCTTTTCACGAACACCTTGAACGGCTTTTGTTATGGAGCCGGCAAAAGAAATGTGATTATCCTTAATCATTACTCCGTCGTATAACCCGTATCGATGATTGAAGCCACCACCACAACGTACAGCATATTTTTCAAACATGCGCAGTCCTGGAGTTGTTTTTCTTGTATCACATAATTTTGTTACAGGGCTATTGATTTCCTGGACGGCTTTTCTTGTAAGACTAGCAATTCCGCTCATCCTTTGAACTAAATTGAGAATCACTCTTTCCCCTTTTAAAAGGTCAGATATGTTTCCAGTAGCCGTTGCAAGGATTTGACCAATTTCTATTCTAGCTCCATCCTTTAACTTTACATCTACCTCAATGGAATCATTTAAAAGCTTGTAGCCATTTCGAATGATCTCTTCTCCGCAAAAAATCCCCTCTTCTTTTGCAATAAAGACAACTTCTCCAAATGTCTGATTGGAAAAAATAAGGTCACTTGTAATGTCCTGATCACCAATATCCTCAATAAAAAATTGCTCAAGTTGCGAGCGCAGCTTTAACATATTCATCTTTTCTCTCCACTTCCCCTTTGAGCTTATAGACAATTTGTTTTTTACACCAGCTTAAATCATCCTCAAATGGATAATCACTTCGGAAATGACCGCCGCGGCTCTCGGTTCTAATTAATGCCGAGTTCGTAATTAGTTCTGCGACAATGATCATATATATCTTTGTAATATCATGAATGGAAAGTCCATCAAGATCACTAATGTCATTCATCCCGAACTCCTCTAGCCATTGTTTCTGTTCTTTTAACAGTGCCCGTGAGCGAACGATGCCAACGTAATCCATCATCCTAGATTGCAATGTTTCCATCTCTGGAAGATGGAGCTGTTTTTGGTTGATTGGGTAAACACCATTTGGGAACTCCATGTTAATGGCTGTTTCTTTGGCAGAATTAATGTAGCTTGCAAGTTTTTTCCCTTGAAAAAGTCCTTCTAATAGGGAGTTGCTTGCTAAACGATTAGCACCGTGCAGACCTGTACAGGATGCTTCTCCGATCGCATATAGTCCGTTAAGAGTAGAGCGACCCATCAAATCAGTTTTAATTCCACCCATTAAAAAATGACTACCAGGTACAACTGGAATTTTTCCGGAAGATAAATCGATATCGTTTCGTACACATAATTCGGTTATTGATGGGAAACGAATTTCAAAATCTTTGATGTTACTAATATCTAAAAATACTTGTTTACCATTCTTCACATATTCATAAATGGTTTGTGAGGTAATATGTCGTGGTGCTAGGTCCTTTAATGGATGGATCCCCTCCATAATCGGGAAGCCGTCCTCCGTTATCAGTGTTGCTCCCTCACCTCGAACCGCTTCGGAGACAAGTCCCTTTGGTACTCCGTTTACACACAAAAGCGTCGGATGAAATTGAATGAATTCCATATCTGCTATTTCGGCACCAGCCAAGTAGGCCATTGCGATTCCGTCACCTGTTACCGTTTCTGCATTTGAGGTAAAGCTAAATAATTGCCCACAACCTCCAGTTGCTAAAATGACATGCTGTGCAAAGTAGTAGTGTATCGCTCCATCCGTTGATTTACCCTTGACCCCCATACAGCGCTGTTGTTTTTCATCTACTATTAACTCATAAACAAAGATGTTTTCTTCTATTTTGATGTTATCCTTTAATTGAGAAACGAGAAAATCCACGAGCGTCCTTCCAGTTGCGTCCCCGCCACCGTGGACAATTCTTTTTTCACTATGAGCCCCTTCCATCCCTAATAAGAGATTGCCTTGTTCATCGTGATCAAAGCTACAGCCTTGCTCATAAATTTCGCTAATTAATTTGGGAGCTTCCTCCATAATTACCTGAACAGTCTTGTCATGATTATGATTTCGACCTGCCTCAAGTGTATCTTTATAGTGCTTAGAAGGGTTATCATGTTTTCCGATGGCTGCCGCAATTCCTCCTTGTGCTAAATAAGAATTGGCTGTTCTGATGGATGACTTTGTGAGAATTCTCACATTTTTATCATGACGTAAATGGACTGCAAGCTGTAAAGCAGCCATCCCACTCCCAATGATTAAAATATCATTGTAATTCATTTCATTTACCCCCATAATTAACAGGTGTCTTGACACCTATATTTACACAGATTTAAACTAATGACAAGAGTTTTTCATCTTTTAGTATGGAAATAAGGGAGAAATTATCGATGAAATATTTTGACTATGCGGCTACATGCCCGTTAGATAAGGATGCAGCTGGTATTTATTTAAAAATGGCAACAGATTTTTATGGAAATTCTAGCAGCTTACATGATGTCGGTGGTCAATCTGCACAGCTATTAGAGAACTGCCGCGATACCTTTGCAAGATTACTAGGAGTGGAGAGAAAAGGCTTATTTTTTACAAGTGGTGGTTCTGAAAGCAACTTTTTGGCGATTGAAGCTCTTTTAACAGCTCCTAAAAAAGGTGGTAAACATATTATTACGTCCATAGCTGAGCACTCCTCTATACATGGGACGTTAATGAGGCTAGAGCAGAATGGATATGAGGTTACTAAACTTCCTTTTACATCATCTGGAATGGTCAGTATCGAAGCTCTGAAAGAAGCCATACGTGAGGAAACTGTGCTTATCACCATTCAGCATACGAATTCTGAAATTGGAACAATCCAACCAATTGAAGCGATATCGAAGCTTTGTCAGGAATATGATATTCATTTCCATTGTGATTTCGTGCAAGGCTTAGGTAAATCTGATAGTATGAAGCTAACTACACAGGTGAGTAGCTTTTCGTTTTCAAGTCATAAATTCTACGGTCCTAAAGGGGTAGGTGGTGTTTATATCCGACCTAACATTAACTGGACCCCGTTTTTTCCTGGTACCTCTCATGAAAGTGGATTACGTGCTGGTACAGTTAATCTGCCTGGGATTGTGGCAATGACAGTAGCTGCCGAGAAGACGATTGGGCAAATGACAGAATCCCGAATTAGGTTTTTGAAGCTTAGAGAAGCGTTTATTCAGTCCCTTGAGCCAATAAAGGAAATACTAACGATTCATGGGGAATTAGGGGATAAGCAATTCCCTGGTATTGTTGGGTTTAGTATTGAAGGAATCGAAGGTCAGTGGCTTATGCTTGAATGTAATCGTCTAGGCTTTGCCATCTCAACTGGTAGTGCTTGTTCTGCTGGAATGCAAAACCCATCGAAAACTATGCAAGCACTAGGGCTTACAGGGAAAAAGGGAAAGGAATTTGCACGCGTTTCTTTTGGACGTTCCACTCAAGTGGAAGAAGTTGAAAAGCTAGGACACACTATTGTTAATATCACTCGTGCCTTTAAAAAATAAAGCTATACAGATACATGTGAAAGTTGGGGAGTTAATATGAAATCTCAAAAAAAATTATTGGGGGATGAACGAAGAAATTGGATATTGGAGTTATTAAAAGAGAGTGGCCATCCGATTACTGGAAGTGATCTAGCTACAAAAACAAATGTAAGTAGGCAGGTTATTGTCGGAGATATTACCCTTTTAAAAGCTAAGAGTGAACCAATCATAGCCACTAGTCAAGGATATATGTACTTAAAAGGTAGCTCACCAGTTATATTCGTAGAAAGAATAATTGCATGCTTGCATTCACCAGAGCTTGCAGAAGAGGAATTAAATTTGCTCGTAGACCATGGAGTTACGGTGAAAGATGTAAAAATTGAACATCCAGTTTATGGTGACTTAACCGCTTCGATTATGGTTTCTAATCGTCAAGAAGTAAAGCAATTTATGAAAAAGGTTTTAGAAACAAAGGCAGCGTTTTTATCTGAATTAACCGATGGGATCCATTTGCATACGATTAGTGCTCCATCAGAGGAGCTACTAGATAAGGCAGAGCAGGCACTTTTAAAAGCAAATTTTTTAATAAAGAATGATTAGAAAAAATAAGGACTGTCTTATTCTTCATTGACAGTCCCTTTTTCTATTTTATAAGATGGGTAGCTACCTAAAACTTTCACTTTACTACCTAGTGCCTCTAACTCGGCAATCGCCCCAGGAATAAGCACATCATCCATATCTTTATCAATATCGATAATGAAAAAATAATTTCCAAGTCCTGTTTTCATTGGACGAGATTCTATTTTCGTCAAGTTGAGCTTTCTCCAGGCAAACGCTGATAAAACGAGATGAAGTGCCCCAGATTGATCTTCCGGCAGTGTTACCATGACGGTAGTTTTATTACCATTAAACTTCCCTTTCGTTTTAGAGAACTCTAATTCCTGCTTGGAAAGGATGACAAACCTCGTATGGTTATGAGAAAAGTCATGAATATCCCTTGCAACAATTTCAAGATTATATTCTTTTGCAGCTAATTCATTAGCAATCGCAGCAATTGGTTGTTCAGGATGGAGCATTACAAACTGAGCAGCTGCAGCTGTTGATGTCATATTTTCGCATTGGATCCCTTTCCAATGTTGATGCAACTGTTTATGACATTGCGCAATCGCATGGGAATGACTGTATATTTTTTCTATAACCTTATTTTTATTTTCTGGATGTACCATAAGGTGTTGGGCAATTGGTGTCGTAATTTCCGCTCTGATGGGAATATCTACTTCATGAATTAAATAATCTAGCGTAATATTTACAGAACCCTCTAAGGCATTCTCAAGGGGAACCGTTGCAATATCGATTTCTCCACTCATCACGGCATCCATACATTCTGGTATGGTTTCGTATGGGATACTGTTATTTGTTGCTGGGAACATTTTTTGTACCGCTAAATTAGTAAATGTTGCCCTAGGTCCTAAAAAGCCCACTTTCATTTTGAGTCTCTCCCCTGCTTTTGCATTTCTATATTATTAAAAAGAGCCGGTATCCAGATGCTTTTACGCCCCTGAACCCAGCACTTCTACTTTTTCAACAAATTCAAGTTCACTTAGCTGTGATAGTAGGTCATCAATCCCTAATCCCATCTCCGAAACATTTAATGATAAAGTAACATTTGCACGTCCTTGAAGTGGGATGGTTTGGTGAATAGTCAATACATTACAGCCTGCAGAAGCAACCACTCCTAACAGTTGGGAAAGTGTTCCAGATCGATCCTCTAAGTAAAAAAATAAAGTAATTAATTTTTCCTTTACAATCGATGAGAAGGGGAAAACAGTGTCACGATACTTATAGAATGCACTTCTACTCAAATCAACCTTTTGAACCGCATCTCCAATGGATTCAGCTTTACCCCGATCAATCAATTCCTTTGCATCAATCGTTTTTTTCATTGCTTCTGGTAACACATCTTCTCGTACTAAATAAAACTTTTTATCCATTTTATTTGATCGCAACTGTCACCCCTCCTCTCATCAATTATTCGGGAAATACCTATTCAATAAACTCAAACTCAAATTCAAGAAGTCTTACGATATCGCCGTCTTTTGCTCCACGCGCGCGAAGAGCTTCATCGACACCCATTCCACGAAGCTGACGTGCAAAACGGTTAATCGATTCTTCTCTTTGAAAATTGGTCATCCTAAATAGCTTTTCAACTTCTGCTCCAGACACTTCAAATGCTCCATCTGGACCTCTAGTTATTTTAAATTTCTGTTCCTTCACTTCATGTTTATACATCACACGATGAACCCCTGTGTCTTCTACTTCTTCCTCGACAAGTGGGAATTCAGGAGTCGTTTCAATTTTATTCGCAATCGCAAATAAGAGGTCTCTTAGTCCTTGGCTTGAAATGGCCGAAATTGGAAAAATCGGATAGTCTTCTGTTAGTTTTTCCTTGAAAACTTTCAGATTCTCTTCTGCTTCTGGCATATCCATTTTATTTGCTACGATAATTTGTGGACGCTCAGTCAAACGTAAATTATATTCCTTTAATTCCTTATTAATCGTTAAATAGTCTTCGTATGGGTCTCTTCCCTCGGTAGCAGCCATATCAATCACATGAACAATAACTCGTGTTCTTTCAATATGTCGCAAAAATTGGTGACCGAGACCAACACCTGAGTGAGCCCCTTCAATTAAACCAGGTAAGTCAGCCATAACAAAGCTTCTGCCATCAGCCGTTTCGACCATTCCTAGGTTAGGAACAATTGTTGTAAAATGATATTCAGCAATTTTCGGTTTAGCAGAGGAAACCACCGATAATAAAGTGGATTTTCCAACACTTGGGAAGCCAACTAAACCAACATCTGCTAATAATTTCAATTCTAAAATAACTTCACGCTCTTGCCCTGGTTCACCATTTTCAGATAACTCAGGAGCAGGATTCGCTGGTGTGGCAAAGCGCGAATTTCCACGACCACCACGTCCACCTTTAGCAATAACAGCTGTTTGACCATGTTCAACCAAATCAGCAATAATTTCTTTCGTTTCGGCATCCATGACAACCGTACCTGGTGGAACCTTAACCACCATATCTTTAGCACCTCTACCATGCTGGTTTTTAGACATTCCGTGCTCTCCACGACTTGCTTTAAAATGTCTTTGATAGCGGAAATCCATTAGCGTACGTAGGCCTTCCTCTACCTGGAAAACAACATTCGCACCTCTTCCACCATCTCCACCTGCGGGGCCACCCATTGGTATATATTTTTCTTTGCGGAAAGCAACGATTCCATTGCCTCCGTCTCCGCCTTTTACATAAATCTTGACATGATCGACGAACATCTTTTTTCCTCCCGTCTGTTAGTTCGAATCATACGACGAGAATCGCAGATTTTGATCTGAATTCATAAGTGAAATCTCGCTTAATTTTAATAAAATGTCTGCGAGTTTTCTTTATGTATTAAACCATTCCATTTCAAAGGAAAACTCTGTATTTGAGATTTCTTTCAAAATGACACCTTCATGTGATTCTTTCAAAAATACTACAAGCTCTTCTTGTTTTAAAATTGTCCCAGAAAAATCAAAAAAGAATTGTGCCCGATTCTCATTTGGCAAAATTGACAGTGATAAATGATTTTCCTGAAATGCTTCAATACAGTTATTTAAAATAGTAAAAAACGATCTTGTCCAATCAGTTAGCTGTTTATCATCCATCTTCACCGATAGATTGTCACCTAATACCTCATATTCCAATTGAAAATAATTTTGCTTCCAGTTTGTAATCAAAAGAAGGCCAGCAAATTGAGGAAGGTTTAAATTCGATAACCGTGCTTCCTGTTGGGCTTCCATTACTATCTCGTCTATTATATCTTGTGCTCTTTCGAGGCGATTTAATGATAAATTTCCCTTAATAAGCTGAATTTTATTTAGCCAATCGTGTCGTGCATAGCGCAACACCTTGACAACATCCCAATTATTCTCCATAAGATTACTCCCACACCTATTTTTGTGGCAGAAGACTGCTTGCCTAATAGTATATCAAAAAAGCGAGTAGTCGTAACTAAAAAGGCCTAAAAAAACCCTAACCTATTTAGGTTAGGGTTTTTTCTTAAAGCTTACGCTTCTTGTGCTACTGGATATACGCTAACTTGCTTGCGGTCACGACCAAGGCGTTCGAATTTAACAACACCTTCAACTTTCGCGAATAGTGTGTCATCTCCACCACGTCCAACATTTACACCAGCGTAAATTTTTGTACCACGTTGGCGATAAAGAATTGAACCGCCAGATACAGTTTGACCGTCTGCTGCTTTCGCACCAAGGCGTTTGGAGTGAGAATCACGACCATTTCTAGTTGAACCTACCCCTTTTTTCGATGCGAAAAACTGAAGATCTAATCTTAACATTTGTTCCACCACCTATTTTTGGAAGGTAATTTTTATGTGTTTTCCGTAGTCTTTTTCGATCGTTTGCAATGAAACAATCATACCTTCTAGCAAGAGTTGTACTTTCTTTTGTGTTTCCTCTGGTAAATCCATTGGAAATTCACAGCGAAGAAAGCCATCCTTTCCTTGTTCTGCTCTCGGCTCAAAGCCTGCTAATGCTTCAATCGCATTAACCGTTCCAAAAGAAACTGCTGATACACCTGCACAGACTAGGTCACGACCTCTTTTTGCGTAATCGGCATGCCCACTTAAAGTAAATGCTTGAATCAGACCGGATTCCAAACGATAAATCGTTACTTGAATCATCTGTGTTCAATCCCCTAATTAAGCGTTGATTTTTTCAATGACAACTTTAGTATATGGCTGACGATGACCTTGCTTTTTCTTGTAGTTCTTCTTCGCCTTATACTTGAAAACGATAAGTTTCTTTTGACGACCTTGCTTTTCAACTTTAGCAGTAACAGTTGCTCCAGCCACTACTGGGCTACCAACTTTAACTGTTTCACCACCAACAAAAAGAACTTTGTCAAAAGTAACCGTTTCACCAGCTTCAACGTTTAGCTTTTCAATGTAGATTGCTTGTCCTTCTTCTACCTTGATTTGCTTCCCACCAGTTTCGATAATTGCGTACATACTTGCACCTCCTCATTAGACTCAGACTCGCCATTTGCAGGCGTTTTGCTATTAAAGCAAAAACTTATTACCTACTTTGAGCGGTTGTAGCACGGGTGCGCTACAAACATAACATAAGAATCCTATCATATTTTTGGGGTTTATGTCAATAACAATTTAGGCAAATTCTGTGGTGATGAATTTGGGTTATGCGGGAGTAATTTGGATTATGCGGGAGTAAAAACCTATTATCCGGGAGTAAAACCCACTATCCAGTTTTATAAGCAAAAAAAACTCTCCCTATCACTAGAGAGAGCCCAGCTTCGTTATTTCATAAAATGGCTTACAATTCTCCACACACGAGAATCGAATCTTAATTCCAGTTGTTTCCTCTAGTCGCTCCAAATGAATAGCTTGCTCACAGCTAAATAAACCATAAACGGCTTCTGTTGTGGTCACTTCTATGACTTCACAATCAGTATTTCGGTATTCCCATAATTCACGTTCAAGCTGAAAGGCAACAGATTCTGCGCTATATACCCTTCCGGTTCCGCCACAGGTCGTACACTTTTGATGCAATGTTTCAGAAAAACTTGGTTTTGTTTTCCTTCTCGTTAGCTGTAGAATTCCTAATTCGGTAAATCCAATAATTCTTGTTTTTTTACTATCCTTTTTTAATGCCTTCTCCAACACATTGATTATGCTATCACGCTCACTATCATGCTTCATATCAATAAAATCAATTAAGATCATTCCGCCAAGATCACGAAGTGTAATTTGTCGTGCTGCTTCAACAGCTGCTTCAATATTGACCTGATGAACGGTACGCTCTCGATTCGTTTTACCAACAAATTTCCCACTATTTACATCAATAACCGTAAGGGCTTCTGTCTCATCAAAGACGATGCATGCACCTGAATCCAACCAAACAACACGCTTTAGCGCCTTTTCAACTTCATTCGCAACTGCCATTGCCGAAAAAATATTCTCCTTCTCATGATAGAAATGAAGGGAGATTTTGCCTTCTAAGCGTTTTTGAGAAAGAATTTTAGCTAGCTCTTGCTTTAGGCTCAATTCATCGACCCATAGCTCGCCTTCTGACACTGTGTTTAGGTCATCAGCCAGTTGGGAAAGAAATAGGTCCTTCCTTTCTAATAGCTGCGGCCCTCTACACAATATCGCCTCTTTTTGAAGGAGTTTATATTTCTGTCGCAACTCGCTTAATTCTACTTCAATTTCAGCTGTATTTGCCTTTGCGCTATTCGTTCGAAAAATTAATCCTTCCTGCTGTTCAACAAGGCTCTCACCAAATGCTTTTAATTCATCTCGCTTTAACGAGCTATCGATTTTTTGAGAGGTTGCTACGAATCCACCATGTGGCATGTAAATCAAATTTTCACCTTGAAGTTCAGGGACACCCGTTAGACGTGGCCCCTTCGTTCCAGTTGGATCCTTCTCTACTTGAACTACTATTCGTTCACCTTGATGTACAAACGAGGAAATCGGCTTTTGTTGGTTATCTTTAGAAGCTTGAATAAAGGAAGCTAATTTATCCCGATGAAGGAAGCCCTGTTTTTCCTCACCAATATCAATAAATGCAGCGTTCATTCCTGGTAATACCTTTGTTACAATCCCTAAATATATATTTCCAACTAATGATTGTTGAATCGGTTGGTCCACAAAGAGCTTCGTTACTTTTTTGCTTTCAATAAACACATATCTTTTTTCAGAAGTGGCGTAATTGACAATTATTTTCACCAAAACATTATCCTCGCTTTTTTACTTAGTAATCCTATTATATCAAAACTTAATATAAAAAAAGGAGGTCGCTTATTTTGGCATTGACTTGCTTCTCAGCAAAATAGGCATGTAACAGTTCATTTTCATCCAATGTTCCTGTTTCCTTTCCATTGTTATGGATGACAATTAGATGCTTTTTCCCACGATGAAATTCACCTAATACGTCTAAAATGAATTCATCTTCATCTACTTCAATGGACTTAAGAGTATGAAAGGTTTCCTTTTTGCCATAATATCGTTCTAATAAAAAACGCATAAACACATAAGGCTGTTGCTTCCATTCCGTGTACAACGAAATGATGATGAATGTAATAACAATCCAAACATTTAAATTAAATGGTGAAATGGTTAGCACTGCAACCGTGAATACAATGAGACTTCCTATTGATACTAGCAGTGTTTGGCGAAACGCATTGGGAAATGAATCCCTAAGGGAGAACATAAGAAAAACAATCTTACCACCATCAAGTGGCCAAATTGGCAGTAGATTAAAAATGAATACCATTAGATTATATTGAAAAAATAGCTCAAATAAATCTAATGAAATGATATCCAACTCAGCAAGAAGAAAACCAACGCCAATTAACCAAATATGCTGCAGTGGTCCAGCTAACGTGACAATAGCTTCTTCCCTCAAAGGACGATTTCCATGTTCATCAATTTCTGCCACCCCTCCGAAGGGGAGAAAACTAATTTTTTTTATTCGCCACGAAAAAAAAGATGCAGCAACCACATGGCCCATCTCATGAACAAAAATGATCAGCAATAATAGGCATAGTTCCATGAAATGGGCGGTTGCTACAGCGAAAAGAATGACTATCCACAATAGCGGATGGATATATATTTTTTGAATTAACGAGCGAACATTACTCAAAACGTATCACCTGTCTAGGATCGATAAAATCATTATCCTTTTTAACAGCTAAATAAAAGGATGAATGTGTTTGATCTTCCGTACTACTTGCAACACCAAGCTTTGTATCTTTAGCAATAAAATCATATAGTCTTACTTCAATCGTTGCTAAGTTTCCGTACCAGGTTTCACTCTTGTCTGTATGTTGAACGACAACAGTTTTACCAATTCCCTCTTTCACACCAGCAAATCTAACCATGCCTTCTTGTAGCGCATTAACAGCTGCATCTTTATTAGTCTCAATCATAATGCCTTGACCGTTTTGAGAAAAGTCCTCGATAATTCTACCAGAGGCAGGCAACGCATATTGTGTTTCATCAAGCGTGTCGTTTGGTTTCGGTTCGTCCTCTAAAAAAGGCAATAGTGCAAGCGGTTTGCCAAACTTTGTTTCATACCAATCTGAAACAGCCGCAAATTGAAAATCGGTTTCCATCGTGTTATTTACAACATCTCTAGCCTTTTGAAATGTAGGATTTTCATTTTTAAATAATATCCCGACGATTAATACTAAACAAACAGAGGCTAATATTTTAAAAACAAATAATTCTTTATTGAAAAGAGGATGAGTTCCCTCATCAGGTCCTGCCTCAAAGGAGGAGATTTTTTCAAAGCCATAACGTTCCTCATCTGTGGCCCATAATGGTGTCCTTGTTGGTGTCTGCTCCCGCGTTCTCTTTCGTTTAGCAATCCTTTTCCGGATTTCATCAGCTCTAGACATTTTCCCACCCAACCCTTTTTTCGCATTTGTACAAGTTTATGAGTTGTCGGACAAGAGTATGACAGAATGATTTTTTAATAAATAAAAAGACTAGGCGATTGAGCCTAGTCTTAGCGAACTCCGAAGAATTTTTTAATTTTTGTAAAAACACCTTTAGAATCAGTTTCTAATGATTCAAGTGGAATGGATTCGCCTAAAATTCTGCGAGCAATATTGCGATAGGAAATGGATGCTTTGCTATTTGGGTTAAGCGCAATTGGCTCTCCATGATTTGACGCTTTAATCACTTCATCGTCATCCGCTACGATACCGATTAATTCAATAGAAAGATGGGTAGTAATTTCATCTACATCCAGCATGTCCCCATTTTTCATCATATGATTTCGAATACGATTGATAACAAGCTTTGCTGGTTCGACATTTTCTTCTTTCTCTAACAGACCAATTATTCGATCCGCATCACGTACGGCCGAAACCTCAGGAGTTGTTACAACAATCGCTTTGTCAGCTCCTGCAACTGCATTTTTAAACCCTTGTTCAATTCCGGCAGGACAATCAATGACGATATAATCGAATTCTTGTTTTAGTTCTTCAATCAACTTTTTCATTTGAGTTGGAGTAACAGCATTTTTGTCTGTTGTTTGAGCAGCTGGTAACAAGTAAAGTAAATCCTCAAACCGCTTGTCTTTTACAAGTGCTTGATGAATTTTACACCGCTCCTCAACTACATCCACTAAATCATAGATGATCCGGTTTTCAAGGCCCATGACCACGTCTAAATTACGAAGACCGATATCCGTGTCAACTAAACAAACACGCTTGCCTTGTAGGGCCAAAGATGTACCTAAATTAGCAGATGTTGTGGTTTTGCCAACCCCGCCTTTACCTGATGTAACTACTATTGCCTCTCCCACTTTAGCGTCCCCCTTCGAATCTCGTTAAATTAGGTCTTAAACGCATTAAAACTTGTAATCTATCAACAATTATTTGATTATTATCATCAATGTATGCACATTCCATTTCTCGTCCAACGTCATCCTTCACATGCTCAGGAGCACGATTAATATACTGACTAATTCGTAATTGAGACGGATTCATATGGGAAGCAACAATTACCGCCGTCTCGTCACCACGGAAACCTGCATGAGCAATTCCTCTAAGTGATCCCATAATAAAAATGTTTCCACCTGCCATTACCGTTGCACCTGGATTCACATCACCAATTAATAATAAGTCACCATCAACTTCTAAAACCTGACCTGAGCGAATAATTCTCGAAACTGTCACAATTTCAGATTTACCTTTTATTTTCTCTGCTTCATCAACAGTTATCACATTTGATTCAATGGTTTCGACAACTAGATTTTTTTTCTGACGAATTAAGCTACGTATCTCTTCTTTTTGATCCTCAGATAAGTAGCGATTCCCTACTTTTACTTTAACAGTAATTAACGGTCGATCATCTTGAGACCGTAAACTCGCGGACAATTTATCATCTAGCTCTTTCATTAATTCATGGTAGGAACAAGAATCATCGAGATGTAATGTAAGTCCATCTTTTGTACCTTTAATCATCACGTTTTGTACTTTTTTCAAATTCATAACAAGATGTCACCTCTAATGATAGAAAGAATTCGACAAAAGATAAAAAAATCCTCTTTATCCTTTAAGGAATTCTGTCGATTAAGCTATCTGTTCACTTATTTTTTCAAATTGTTTCTTTAATGGATACACGAAAATAATCAGAAAAATAAAGTTGATGATTAGCGTGGGTAAAAGTCGCAAATTAACAAATTGTAGAAATGGCATCCCAGTAATATGAATTAAATAATTCATCTCATAAACAAGGACTTCTAATACTGCAATTCCTAACAAAACTACTAGTGTGGAAATGATGATATTTGTTTGTAAAATCTTCATTAGCTTTGATACAAAATAAGCAGTTAAAGGAAACATAAATAAATAAATCCCAATAACCTCGGTATAAACAATATCAAAGGTTAATCCAAAAAGAAGTCCGTACCAAATTCCTTGCTTTTTAGTACCATAAATAGTAAGCAATAGGATTCCCGCCAACAAAAATCGAGGCACTAAAATATGTCCATCCGTCAGAAATCTTACAGGAAATAGTTCAACGAATAAACTCTCTAAGATAAAAAGTAGAATAAAGATAGCAAAGGGAAGGAAACGTATCACAGCTCCTCCTCCTCATCGTCTACCATCTCAGACAAATCTGGTTGTACCATCTTACGATTAATCACCATGACATTCTCTAAATCATAAAAATTAGCCCCTGGCTTTACATAGGCTGTTTGATTCAAGCCATATTGGTCTGGAACTACCTCGACTACCTTACCAATTACTAAGCCCTCAGGAAAAATGCCACCTAGTCCAGATGTAATAACGTTTTGTCCTTTTTTAATTTTCGCATCATATGGAATCGTTTTAATAAGTAACAATTCACTTTCCTCATCATAGCCTTCGACTAGTCCATAAACTTCCTTATCTGCTTGAACAATCGCAGAGATTCGATACTTCGGATCCATCGTACTCAAAAGCTGCACAGTGGAGGTAAATTGAGAAATACTTTTAACTTTACCAACTAATCCCTTTGAAGTTATAACAGGCATATTTTCTTTAATCCCATTGATTTCACCTTTATTAATGATAATCATTTCATGCCAACGGTCCGGATTACGGGCCACAACAGAAGCTTGAATAGGATCAAAATCTCTTAACGATTCTTTTTTATCTAAAATATCTCTGAGTTCTTTATTTTCTTCATCAAGTAGATGAACTTGAGCCTCTAAACTCGCTAGTTTATCTAAACGCTTCTTAAGCTCTTTATTTTCATTGTATGTAATTTGCAAATCCTCAAGGTTCTCGAAAAAACCGGCCACGTAATGTGTAGGACTTGAAACAAGAGAGGTAACCCAGCCAGTTGTATCTTTAACAAACTTCTCTGGCCAGGTTAATCTTTCTCGGTCCCGTAATGAAAAGCCGATTAATGCCACGAGAATAATAATGCTGACAAGCAAAAAAATCAGGCGTTTATTCAGAAAAAACTGTGGCAATGATTACACCTCTAACTATTATCGCGAATCTTTCGCTTTATTTTTAAATAAATGAATATGATCAAGTGCTTTTCCAGTTCCAATGGCTACACAATCTAATGGATTTTCAGCGATTAGAACAGGCATGCTTGTTTCTTCACTAATAATCTTATCTATGTTACGCAGAAGTGCTCCGCCTCCCGTTAAGACAATCCCGCGATCCATAATATCGGCAGCTAATTCTGGTGGCGTTTTTTCAAGCGTATTTTTAACCGCATCCACAATGGCATAAACGGTATCATGTAGTGCTTTTGAAATTTCATCTGCGGTAATTTCAATCGTTTTTGGTAAACCAGTTAATAAGTCTCTACCTCTGATTTCCATATTTTCGATACCTTCTGGGTCACCTGCGGATCCAATTTCCATTTTGATAGCTTCTGAAGTTCGTTCACCAATCAACAAATTGTACGTTTTGCGAATATAATTAATCATCGCATCATCCATTTCATCCCCAGCAATTCGAATCGATTGACTTGTGACGATTCCTCCCAATGAAATGATTGCTACTTCCGTTGTTCCTCCACCAATATCCACAACCATACTACCAGTAGGTTCCCAAACTGGTAAATTAGCCCCGATAGCAGCTGCAAATGGCTCTTCAATCGTATACGCATCTCTAGCCCCGGCCTGTCTTGTCGCATCAATAACAGCACGTTCTTCAACCGCAGTGATGCCTGACGGAACACAAACCATAACATAAGGTTTTCGACCAAACATGCCACCCTTCGTTTTGGTAGCCTCACGGATATAGTATTTCATCATCGTTGCTGTTGTTTCATAATCAGCGATAACTCCATCCTTCATCGGTCTTTTAGCAACGACATTCCCTGGAGTACGCCCGATCATATTTTTCGCATCATTACCAACTGCAACAATTTGCTTCGTATCGGTTTGCAGTGCCACTACCGAAGGTTCTCTTAACACTACACCTTTTCCTTTTACAAAAACCAGCGTATTCGCTGTACCTAAGTCAATTCCTAAATCTCTAGTTCCAAGTCCAAACATCGTAGTATCTCCCTTTCTGATACGTTTAACGATTTAAAGTTAAGGCTTACCTATCTCTAAAATCACAAGAAACCTTAAAAAATCATAAACAATATTATATCGTAACGTTGATTAAAAAAATAGTACTCAATTTTTATAAATACCCTTTTTCCTTTAAACTAACAAACTTATTTTCCCCGATGATGAGATGATCTAATAGCTCAATCCCAATGATTTTACCACACTCCACTAAACGCTTCGTGACCTCGATATCTTCGCGGCTTGGAGCAGGGTCGCCACTGGGATGATTATGAAGGGCTATGATAGAGGCTGCAGACCGTTTTAAACCTTCTTTAAAGACCTCTCTAGGATGTACAATTGAGGCATTTAAACTTCCGATAAAGACAGTTTGTTTATGAATGACTTGATTTTTCGTATTCAAGTAAAGACAAACAAAATGCTCCTGCGATAAAAACCGCATATCATTCATCATGTAGTTTGCTCCATCCTCTGGGGAGCGAATGACATAACGGTCATCATAAGCGAGGTTGGCAATTCTTCTCCCTAGCTCGACAGCTGCCAAAACCTGAATCGCCTTCGCCTTACCAATTCCTTTAATTGCAGTAATTTCCTCTAAGGAAGCCGCCTTTAAATGTCGTAATCCCTCAAAATGGGTTAATAATCGGTTAGATAATTGAAGAACGGACTCTTGGCTTGTACCTGTACGAAGCAAAATCGCTACAAGCTCGTGATTCGATAAACTATGAGGGCCATTCGCAACAAAACGTTCCCGCGGTCGCTCATCTTGCGGAAAATCACGAATCATTAACGATTGTGTTTGTTCTGACTGCGTTTCTGTTAGCATAATTTTCTCCTCCCATAATCGGGAGTCAAAGGAAACGAGTTAAAAATGTAATGGAAAGCCAGCCCTTCTTAACTCTCGAACGGTCCTTGAAATCGGCAGACCGACGACACTAAAATAATCACCTTGAATTTCCTTTACTAAAAAGCTACCGAGCTGTTGAATTCCATAGGCTCCAGCCTTATCAAGCGGTTCACCACTTGATACATACATGTTGATTTCTGTTTCGGTTAACTCCCAAAACGTAACAGTTGTTTTTTCATAAAACGAAAATGCATCATTTGGTGTAACAATTGCGACACCCGTATACACTTCATGGGTTTTCCCAGAAAGTTTTCTAAGCATTTCAGCTGCTTCCACTTCATCATTTGGTTTTCCTAGCACAGTACCTTCTAGAACGACAATAGTATCAGCACCGAGGACAAAGGCTGTGGGATTATTCGCCGCAACGACCTTTGCTTTTCTTTCTGCAAGCAGCATAACCACTTCTTCTGGTGTCAACACTCGCGAAAAGCTTTCGTCGACATCGGGACTTTCGACCTCAAATTTGAGATGGATGTTTTCAAGAAGTTCTTTTCTGCGAGGAGATGATGAGGCTAAAATGAGGTGTTCCATTCCATTCACCTTACCTTTATAAATAGTATCATTAGGGAGATACAACTTAATCGTATCAAAAAAGGACTAGCTAAACAATTTATATTAAGCCTTTGTCGAAAATTTAATCTAAATGTAAAATAAAATAGAAGTCTGTCGTATAATTTTAACAGACTTCTATAATTTAACCCATTTCCCAGAAAATAATCGAATGATGCCGAACGCTTAAAGTGTAAGGTACGTCCTAATAAAGGAAAGTAGATGCTGCTGAGCCTCAATGACTAATGAGTGATTTTTCTGTTGATTATAAGCTGATAATTTTTCAATCGCACCTACTAAGTCTAAACGTAATTGTTCGATTTTAGTAGATTTAATTTCCTTTTTATCGATACTAAGTAAAAAGTCCTCTTGCTTTAGTAATACCTTTTCATCCATTGCTTCGGATAACATAACACTTGAAGCTAGAGAAGAGAGGGATTGATATACTACCTCTATTTCTTTTAGTAGATTAACTTCCGTACTTGTTAATTCATTTAAATCTTTCTCTGGTAAAGAATATGCTTTCGCAAACACTTCAATGTCATTTTCCTTCATCCTTGTTCCAATCGCCTTAGCCTTATCAATTGAATCAGCCAGTCCTAAAAAGAGAAAAGCTTGTCCATTTGCTTCAATAATTTGAGCTGGTACCCCTTTTTGCCTTACCTTTTCAGCTTCTATATTTGCTGAATCAACACTAGAAAATACGCCACCTTGAACAATATACGTGTTGATCGGCTGTAGCTGTAACGCCCCTGTAGCACCGACTGGAATTTCCTTATCCGTTGTCGTTTTCTGTGGAATGGTAGTAACTTGGTCAACCTTTGCTTCACTTATTACTAACTTCAGAACTAGAAAACCAAAGCTCGTCCCAATAACAACCGCTAATAATATAGAAAAAAGTAATGATTTTATTGGTCCAGAAGGTTGCTTCTTTTGTAAGCTTTTTTTTAAAATTGATATACTATTGTTTGTCTTTTTTCTCTCAACTGGTTGCTTAGCAATTATATATTCTTCAATTTCATCGTCATCATCATTAGGTAGAATCCAGTCAAAACTTTCATCAGCAGCTTCCTGCGTCGCAGCCACCTCTGTAAACCCATCATATTCTGTCGAAAGAGTGGACTCTCTTATTTCTGGTTGAGACTCTACTACTACATTACCAGTCTCTTCCTTATATTTCCGTTCGTTTCCGTTTATTTTTATCGTAATGGTACGATTACGTCTCTGATTATCCATCCCCCAAAACTCCTCTCTATTACGCCCAATTTGTTCCATCCTATCATAATGACAAAAAAAAATAACAAGACTTTTGTCGTCTTGTTATCGGAGATTTTCGTCAAATTTTTTAGTTATTCGCCAGTGTTTTCGGATAGGTCATCGAATTGCGTGAGTGGATTACGTTTGCTAGCGGGTTCTCCGCTATCAATTTTCGGCAAATCTTTTTGTAGGTCTTCTATACCCGGCATGTAATAAAGCGTTAAGGATACTTGATAGTTGAGAGGCTGCTGGTGTTTACCAAGGCTAGTTACTTCAGAACTACCAGAAAAATTTACCGATTCCACTGTAACAATTCTCTCTAAATTTTCAATCGTTTCAATGAACTTTTCTAAATCAAAATAGTTATGCGATTGGATTAATAGATTGACTGTTATTTTTTTAATTCCGGTAGGTTGGACAGATTCAGTAACAGGTTCTGTGATAGTCTCATTTTGTTCAAGCGTTTGACCTTCTTCTACTTCTGCATTTGATTGATGACCTTCGTTACCAGTCCCAAAACTCATATTTATAATTAAACTATTAGACATTGTTTCCGCTTTTTCAAGGTCAAGTATAAATTGATTGATTAATGGCTCAACAGGCAATCGTTTTTGTAAATATTGAGAATTTTCGATAACTGTCTCTTTTACATCTGTTTTTTGATTGATAACAGATTCATACGATTGTTCAGCCATCTTGTATTGATTATCTAACGATTTTAGAGTCCTTTTTAAAGGCTGGAGAAAATTAAAATAAACAAAGAGAAATATAAGTATACTTATTAAAATTCCAAATAAGAAGATTTTTTTTTCATTTTTACTAAATTGGAGGGTCACTTAGAATTCCCTCCTTCTTCTATGTATAACATTTCCTTCACTTTCTCTCTAGCAAGAGAAATATCAAATTCGCCTATATAACGCGGAATGAATTCATTATTAATCATTTCATTATAAAGATCTGCAGGTAAATCTGAAATTGTGGATAAACCTAAGCTGGTAATACTGACTTCATCAACCCACTCCGAATCCGTTAACCATTGTAAATACTGAGCTGCTTCCCGACTAGTATCAAATTGGACAGATAAATGGATAATACCTTTTTCATTATAACTATACTGAAGAATAAATCCTCTTTCTGGTAATAACGAAGTTAAATGCTTCAATACCTCTACAGCTTTAATCGGATAGGTTTCTGCCCATTTAACCGCACTTTTAAGTTCTTCTATGGAGGTAATTTCTTGCATTGTTATAAGTTTATCTTGTTCTTGCTGAAGTTTTCCATTTATTTGAAGAATTTTCTCTTTTAGAATCTGTTCTTCTTTTTGCATAGCATTCCCATAAATTAAAAAAAACAGTGTCCCTATTAGAATAACAGAGGATAAAACCGCTAAAATGATAAAAAGTGTAAAATTTTTACGTTCCTTTTTAGGTAAAAGGTTTATATCAACAAGCATATTCACACCTCTTTTATGGCTAGCCCGAGAGCAAGAAAATGTGATGGAGGGAAAGCAGATGATTTGCCTGACTTCCATTGATTTGTATCAATCGTTTGGATAGGAAGTTCGAAGCGCTCCTTCATTTCATCTAAAATAATCGCTAATAAAGGATGATCGCCGTTTAAAAGTATTTTAGATATTTGTTCATTTCCTTGGTACAGTGAATATCGATAAAAGTCCATTAATTTTTTTACTTCCTTATAGAAATTCTCGAGATCATTTGCCATTTGCAAAGTATCCCCTCTAAAGTTATATTGATGGGTTTTTGTACGCGTTGGAATGATCTCCCAAAACTCGCTTTGGAAGGGAATAGGAAATTGATGCAAAAAGATTGGGAATTCCTTTTCGAATATACAAATAAAAACACGATCAATGTCAATTTGCACCATCATTAAACGTTCATTTGCTTTCGCGGCATCCGAATGAAAATAAAGCCTATACAAGGATAATGGGGATATATCAGCCGCAATCGGTTTTAGTTTTAAGGTTGTTAGTAAGTTAGCATATTCCTTCACTTGTTGTTCAGGTGCGGCAAATAACAATGCTTCTTTCTTGCCTCCATTCTCAGGAAGCAGAACAGTATCAAACACGGGATCTTCAAATGGTAAATGGATACTGGTACCAATTTCCATATACATATAGCTAAACAATTCATCTGAATGTATTTCATCGGGGATTCTTAATTTGCGAATCATCACGAGTGGATCTGGTACAAGAAAACGTACTTTTCTTCGTGAAATCTTCCAATCATGAATACATTCATCCAAGATCATAACGAGAGTGGTAAAGTCACTAATTTTCCCCTCTTGAATTAATCCTTGAGGCAATAACTTTTCCCCCCAATTGATTGGTAAGGGGGAAGGCGAATTCTTAGCCTCAACATAACGAATGGAATGATCATTAAAGATTAAATTTGCAATACGTTTGTTATTTATAAAGTTCATAGTAACCTCTTTTACCCCGTCGTGATGATTCTTAAATAATTCTCAATGATTATATTACCATAAAAATAAGCTAACAATGTACCAATTGCAATAAAAGGACCAAATGGTACTGGTTTTTTTCTTGCAAGCACCCTTAATGCAATTCCGATTATTCCAAATATCGCACCAATAAGGGTTGCCAAAAAGAAAGAAAGTAGCATTAGCTTAGTACCAAGAGCAAAACCAATAACTGCATATAGCTTAATATCTCCACCACCCATTCCACCTTTGCTTACGATGGAAATGATGAGTAAAAGACTAAACCCTACTACTGCACCTAAAAGACTATCCCACCAAGGTTCGAGTGGAATAAGAAATCTTACTATTAGAAAAAGCGCCGAAAAGAACAGCAAGATTTTATCTGGAATTAAAGTGTAAGCAAGATCAGAAACTGTAATAATGACCAATAAAGAAATTAGCGTCCAGGCAATCCATAATTCACTTGTCCATCCCATTATAAAAGGCGCACTTATAAATAATAGCCCAGTAATGAGCTCGATAATGGGATAAAGGGGCGAAATGCCAACCTTGCATTGGCGGCATTTCCCCCTTTGAAGTAAATATGATAGGACTGGAATTAATTCTAATGGCCCTAAAGTGTGATGGCAATTTGGACAAGCTGACCTTGGTTTCACAATCGACTTTAGGATTGGAACTCGTAAGCCAACAACGTTAAAGAATGAACCGAATGCTAAACCGTAGAGCAGTAGAATTAAATATAGCATTTTATTAGTATCTTAATAATTCAGATTCAGATGCTAATCCGTCTTCTTTTAGTGTTGGATCTGTAGAGGAAGTAGGTATATTTTTATCCTTATCAACTAAATCTTCGGAATCGTGCTTATCAAGGAAATATTCGTATTTACCAGTTGATTTTTTTACTACTTTTACTTCGTAGTCTGGAACATTAGGGGTACCAGAACCTATATCTTTAACATTATCAAGATTATCCGCAAGTTGTGCAGCAGTTATAGTTGCAGTATCACCGATAAAACTTAGCTTATTCGTATTAGTATAAAGCTTTGCTGCATTAATAATTTGAAGACCTTCCGCAACCTTTGCATCATCTTTAGTTTTCTCAATTAACTTCCCAATATTCGGCACTGCAATCGCAGCAATAATTCCTAAAATAACGACAACTGCTAATAATTCTACTAAAGTTAAACCGCGTTGATTTTTCAGCCTTTTCTTGATCGATTTAAACATTTTGTTTCCTCCCTATTTTTTTGTTTTTAGTTCTATTTGCCTATCTACTAGGATTAATTTGATTATACTATATGCCTCTAGCAATTTATAAGGTAGTATTAAGAAATATTTATTTCCAATTATTGAACATGATTGAAAATATCAAACATTGGAATCATGATGGATAGGACTATAGTCCCGACTAGGCCAGCTAATACTAGAATCATGATTGGTTCTATTAATGATTTTAGTCGATCGGTGCTTGCATCGACTTCTTTTTCATAAAAATCGGCCACTTTGGCAAGCATTTCATCTAATGCCCCTGTTTTTTCACCAATGGCAATCATTTGGGTTACCATTGGAGGAAAAGCCCAATGGTTGCTCATAGGTTCTGAAATCGACTGGCCTTTTTCTAGAAACTCTCGTGATTCTCTTAATACCCGAGCAATCACTTCATTTTCTACAACATTTTCAACGATCGTCATCGCTTGTAAAATAGGTACTGAACTAGAAAATAATGAGCTCATGGTTCTGGTCATACGAGCTAGAACAGCCTTCTGCATCATCTTCCCAAATATTGGTATTTTCAGAACAAAAAGATCAATAAAATAACTTGTTTCTTTTCTATTCTTTAAAAAAATAATAGCAGCAATAAACCCTAACATTAGAAGAATGACTAGCCACCAAAAAGATTGCATCCACTCACTTGCATTTAGTACAAATAAGGTTATAGCCGGCAAATCTGCTCCAAACCCCTGAAACATTCCCACAAAAGTAGGAACAACCTTAACTAATAAGAAAATAACAACACTAATTGCAACTAATCCAACTGTTAGTGGATAGGCAAGGGCTGAGCTGATTTTTTGTCTAGTATGATGCTGTTTTTCAAAATGAGTCGCTAAACGGTCCAGAGTTTCTTCGAGATTACCTCCCGCCTCTCCAGCCTTCACCATATTGATAAACATAGGTGAAAAAACTTTTGGATGCTTGGAGGCCGCACTTGAGAGCGGATTTCCTTCTAGCAGCTCTTGTACCATATCTAGTAATACCTTTTTTAACGCCTTGCTGTCCGTTTGCTCCGTAAGAATTTTCGTCGAATCGACAACTGGAACCCCCGCTTTCAAAAGCGTTGCAAATTGTCTTAAGTACATAACTAGATGCTGAAGCTTTACAGGATTACCGATTGAAATATCTCTTGTCAAAAGGGTTTCTGCTACCTCGTTCAATTCAATCACACGAATCCCTTCTTCACGAAGGAGCTGAAGCGCTTCTCGTTTAGAGCCAGCTTGAATTGTCCCCGATTTTTTCCCTTTTATATCACGGCCAGCATATTGGAATCTGGCCATATTAACCTTCTAGCTCCTGTAAATAAGGGATGGCGGTTTCTTTATCTATTGCTCCATTTTCAAGTAATTCCTTAATGCTTGTCTCAAACGTATGCATTCCTTGGGCACGTGATGTTTGCATAACACTCACAATTTGGTGTATTTTTTCATTTCGGATTAAGTTCCCAACAGCCGGATTATTAATTAATATTTCAGTTGCTGCTCTTCTTCCTTTTTTATCAACCGTAGGAAATAATCGTTGCGAAATAATGGAAACTAAAACAGACGCAAGTTGAATCCGTATTTGCGGCTGCTGTGACGATGGGAAGACATCAATAATCCGGTTAATGGTTGAAGGGGCACTTGAAGTATGAAGTGTTCCCAAAACTAAATGGCCAGTTTCAGCAGCGGTAATGGCTGTGTGGATCGTTTCTAGGTCGCGCATTTCTCCTACAAGAATCACATCAGGGTCTTGCCTCAATGCTGCTCTTAACCCATTGGAGAAATTATTCGTATCCGCTCCAACCTCTCGCTGGTCAATAATGGATGTTCCATGTTTATGCAAATACTCAATCGGATCCTCAAGGGTAATGATGTGCTTTCGTAAATTTTGATTCATATATTGAATCATCGCAGCTAGCGTAGTTGATTTACCACTTCCTGTTGGTCCTGTAACTAGAACAAGACCTTGATGCCTTTCGGCGATTTCCTTTAAAACGTTTGGAAGCTGCATATCTTCAATTGTCGGGATTTTTGTAGGAACTATTCTGATCGCTAAAGCTACACATCCACGTTGAAAATACGTATTGATACGATATCTTGACAAACCTGGAATTCCGTAAGAGAAATCGAGTTCTCCCTTTTCTCTGAAGTTTTCCCATTGATATGGTGGGACAATGGCTTTAGCCATTTGTTCTGTTTCCTCAAGTTTTAGTGCATCCTTACCATAACGTTTCAAATCCCCATTAATTCGCATGATGGGTGGAACCCCGACCGTTAAATGAATATCAGATGCTTTTAATTCAAATCCGGCACGAAGCAAGTGCTCGATTTTCTCTTGCATATCGTTCACTCCTAATCTAAATAGGCTACTTTCAACACTTCCTCTGTTGTAGTTAAGCCTTGTTTCACTTTTAGTAATCCATCATCAATGAGGAAAACTGTCTTATTCGAAGTGGCAATGTCCTTTAGACTTTGAATAGATTCTTCATTCATTATGACACGACGAATTTCATCATCTATGACCAAAACCTCATGGATCGCTATTCTCCCCTTATAACCAGACATATTACAAGCTGAGCAACCATTTCCTCGGACGACTTTTTCAATCATAATTCCACGTTTTGCAAAGATTTCTTTTTCCATCAGTGTTGGAAGTTGTTCGGTTCGACAATCTCTGCAAACCTTTCTCACTAATCGTTGCGCCACAATCCCACTTAGAGAAGATGCAACTAAAAAGGGCTCCACACCCATATCAATAAGTCGTGTAATGGTTCCAATCGAATCATTCGTATGAAGGGTACTCAAGACAAGATGTCCTGTAAGTGAAGCTCTTATTGCAACCTCAACAGTTTCTTTATCACGAATTTCCCCAACCATAATAATATTAGGGTCTTGTCTCAAAATCGAGCGCAAACCTTTGGCAAAAGTCATCCCAACATTTGGATTAACTTGTATTTGATTTACCCCTTCAATTTGGAATTCAACGGGATCTTCTATCGTGACAATATTAACTTCGGAACTGTTTAATTGATTTAAAGCGGAATATAAGGTTGACGACTTCCCTGAACCTGTCGGACCCGTAATTAACACCATTCCTGTGGGTTTTTGAATCATACTTAAAAATCGTTTAAGATTTAGTTTATTAAAACCAATATTTTCTATATCACTGATGGTACTTCCTAGATCAAGGACACGAATAACGATTTTTTCCCCATAGACTGTTGGAACCGTCGAAATACGTAAATCAACCGTATGATGGTCTAAATGTACTTTCATTCGACCGTCCATTGGTACTCGAGTTTCAGTTATGTCTAATTGTGCTAAAACCTTTATTCTTGCAGTTAAGACACTTTGCAGTTGTTTCGGTAAGATTCTTTCTACACGCAGTACTCCATCAACCCTATTGCGAATGACAATTTTATATTCCTGTGGGTCAATATGAATATCACTAGCCTTGCTCGTGACAGCATTTAGAAAAATCGAATTTACTAATCGAATGATGGGTGAATCCTGTTGTTCACTAACCTTTTCTTCCTGCACCCGATTAACTACAGGCACTTGATCGATAAATTCATCAAACTCTGAATCAACTTCATAAAGTTTATTTATTGCTTTAACAATATCATCTTTAGTCGCGATAACAGTTTCAATATGAAAACCAGTAGTTAAGCGCAAGTCATCTATCGCATAAAAGTCCATCGGATCGGACATTGCAACGAACAGTTTTTCGCCTTCTTTTTTGATTGGAATGAGGTTATTCCGTCTGGCAACCTCTTTTGGTACAAGATGAAATAATCTAGTGTCGAATGGGTATTTATACAAACTAATATGTGGAATACCTAGCTGAATTTCCAATACTTGAATGAGCTGTTGTTCGGTTATATAGCCCTTTTCTAATAAGGCATCGCCTAATTTTTGGCTCGGACTTTTATCTTTCAAAGTTGAGAGTAATTGTTGTTCTGAAATTAGACCAGCTTCTACAAGCATGTCTCCAAGCCTTTTTCTTTGTTGACTCAAGCCAAACCCCTCTTCCAAAGTGAAGTTATTTATCTATTTCATCAGGTTTTCCCCATAATGGTTCAGTTTCAGCGTCTGAATCAGTTACAGTGTCGTCGTTTGGAGAATTCGTGGATTCAGAATTATTACTTCCTGTTTCATAATTTGTATGCTCATTTATTATTAATCCCGAACTACCACTGCCTTGATTACCAGAATCAGCTAAGGCTAATCCAAATACTTGAACTTGATGAACAGGCGGATAATAATCCTTTGAAATAGGATGTTGTTCAATAATGACATCATTATAATCCTTAACTAATCGGGATAGCTCTATATATAACCCTTTTTGACCTTCTCTTTTAATTGTGGAATTTCCAGGTTCCAATAATGGACTGTATTGTTTAATTGTTTTTGGAGCAAATTCTTGCAAGCCATTTTCGACTATTTTGTATTGATACAGGAATGGAATACCTAATACGTCTAAGGTTAAAGTGCTTTCATCACTATAAATTTCGATCGTATATTCATCTTCATTAGGATTATAAAATGCAAGGTCCATTTGAAGACTAGAATCAATCTTTGCTTCGTAGCCAGCTGATATTCCTTCCGGCAATTTCATTCCAATATGCCTTTCTAAAACTTGAAAATTTGTTGGCAAAATGGCTTGGTAAATACCTGATGATAATAATCCAAGTGAATAACTGTCTAACTCGATAAATCCTTGTTTTTCTAAAAAACCTAAAAGTGAAAAGGTGGATTTCGGTTCCAAAAATATGGTTGCACCAAAGTTTTGAAGGTTCATTTCTTGTGTCGGAATAGTTATTGTATGAATGATTTGGGGCTGTTTAACAGGGCTTAGAAGGTAATCTCCTAGATTGATTTCAATTGTACCTGTCTCAAATGAGTTCGCAATCGAAAAAATATCTAATTTTAACTTTTCCACATCTAATTCATCGTTTAGTGAACTAGTGGTTAAGTTTTCTAAAGCTGTGTTAAGGGATTCTGCCTCTATATTTATTAACAATTCATTTTTCGAACCACTTTTAGCATGTTGAAGCGACTCATCTATCATAAAATGAATATTCTCGATTGGAAATGGTACACTTTCCTCCAAATAGGATAATTGAATGATATTATTTGCTTGCCACTCTGACACTCGAGTCGTTAAGAGTTGCAGAGCCTCTACTTTTTCTAGACCACTGACATTTTCAGGACCAATCCATGTATTTTCAGAAAACTGGCTTGATTTAGTAACAATACTTTCAAATGCTAATACGCCATAATGGGAAAAACTAAAAATTAGAAAGGTTGATATTAAAATGACTAAATTAATTCTAAAACCAAATGTAATTTTCATAATTAATTAACCCCTCTTAAAAAAGTTTTTCCAACTTTATACCCTTATCATTTGGGGGAAGTCCAGGTACATTCGTTCTAGTAACTCCTGTTTCCTCTTCAATTAATAACTGCTCAATCTCTGATAAATACTGGGAAGAATACATTGTAGTTTGACAATTCGGTTTCTCTAGATGTTCAATTTCTTCAAATTCAATTAACTCAATAGGTATCTCATCAACTTCCTTTTCTTCCTCTATAGTTGTTGCTACCAAAGATTGGATGTCTGATTCTTCGAAATAAAGCTTTGATAGTTCTTCAATTTCAGAGGTGCTTTCAAGAAGCTCCAAAGGTTCAACTTCTTTAACTAAGGCTACATCCTCTAATAAGTTTTCAGAGTTAAACGGATCAAATTCATATTCTAAATCGACTGAGTTACTTTCAATTTCCGATACAAAAGTCTCATTTCCGTTTTCTATGACAAAGGAATCAACTTCATTTTCTGAAATTAAAGATGTATTTTCGTTTTTTGAAGCATATGATGCAATATCCATTTCAGAAACGAAATTATCAACATTATCTTCAGTTAACAATCTTTCAGCATTAGATGCTATTACTTTTTCCTGTTTAATAAGAAATACGTCTTTAAATACATTAGAAGGATTGTACCCTTCCATTTCATTAAAGTTTTCGTAAACAACATCCTCGGATTGAATGGTTTCAGACATTCTTTTATTAAGAAGAATACTTATTGAGCTGGATAATGCTATCATTAAAAGAGCAGTTTGCCAAAATGGCATTACATATTTCGACAAAATTCCGGCAAGCGAAATTACCAGCGAAATCATCAAGAGGAAAAACTTTTGCTTCGCATTTATACGAACTGGTAAAAGTAAAAGGATTGGAAATATAATAAAAACCGATACAAGAGCAAATAGAAAGTTCAATTTTTTCACCCTTTACAAAAGCAGATAGGTAATAAGACCTAAAAAATACCCTAATTCTAATTTATTGTATAATAAGATTTAATATTTTAAAAGAAAACAAAAATAGTATTTCAGTTAAATTAGTGTTTTGTAGTCATTAACTTCCAGTTAAATAAAGGGCATCCTTATAAAATTAAATAGGATCCCCTTTTCAACTTACATATATCACCATTTAATAAATTACATTTAGATTACTCTCAATAATGCCCCATTCGCTAATATCATAAAAATACTCTACTTGTTGTTCTATTAACGGAGGGCAGGTTTGAGCTGTTTTGATTTCAGGATATGGATCCCATGTGTTAGTTGTGCCAGTTCTTAATCGATAGGCGTTCCCTCGAATACACACATAATTTGTATTTGTTCCTCCTAAATCAACAGAATACTTGAAATAAGCATCTCCTGAGATGATAAGGATACCATTATTTCCATTGAATGTGACTGAATAGGGTTTATTATGTGCTTCAATACCTTCAAACCATGCGTTTCCACCAATCATTAGTTTTCCATTTCCTCCAATTATAACAGCAGAAAAAAAGTGCGCCGATGAATACATTTGAGTTGTACTTTGCCCTGAGAGTTTGACTGGATTTGTAACATTCACTAAAGGTAATATATTAGGGTCTACTGGAACAGTAGAACCACCGGTCCCTCCCCCACCTGTACCCGGAACCGTTTCAGTAGCGACCTTATTTTCGATCACAAAGAAAGCCTTTATACTTTTTTCTGATTTCCCTTCTACTTTACCAATACTTTCAATTGGAACCGTCATATTTTTAAAACTGTCACAGGTCGTTACTTTTGTATCGTTTTTAGCGGTAATGGAATACGGTTCAAAATTTCTTATTTGAAATAAATGATTTTGGTTCGCATCCATCCTAATCTCTTTTGGGAAAAAAGTATTAAAATAACTGAATTGAACCTTTAATTTTTCACAAAAAAGCGTGTCATGATTTATCGTGTTGTTCATATATCTCGTATCTTTTTTTGACTCTTCAATTGCTTTCGAAACAAGGCTTTGCAAATAGGCATGTGTATAATGTATCCCCATTTCTGACATGTCTTTAGCTTGAGTATTTCCTTCATTTTTTTGAATTTGAATGGAAGTGTTAATCGTTTTCGGTATTAATAACATGCCAAATGAAATAATCAAGATAATAATAATTAATACATTAAGCAGGACATATCCGCGGTCGTTCTTACAATATTTCATTGTTTTCCACCTCTACAACCTACTAATAATCGTGCTAATTTCGAATTTATTCGTACGATCCTTCTTATTTATCAATGTTAATTTATGGACAATAATAGGAATTTTTTTATTGATGGTCAACGTTTGAGAATTGACTGTTGTACTGCTCGTATCAATAACAAATGAACTTGTCCCATTGGAGGATTTAAGCTCAAGTCTTATATCATAATTTTGACTGGATAAGGAATTTTCACCAATTGTCATTACCCAATCTTCAGAATTACTACGCTGGTAAGTAATCGTATAAGGATCGCTTCCAGCACTTAAATGGGCTCCAGAAATCATTGAGATAATTATATTCGCCTCTTGACGAAATTTAATATGTGTGTCACTTATTTCCATACTTCGAAAACTCTGCATTAGAACCCCAGATATTAAGCCCATGATGGTCAATGATAGGGAAATCGTAACTAATAACTCAATTAATGTGATACCTTGATTATTTTTTATCATCTCTACTTCCCCCTTATATATCCAAATGTTTCGGAAAGAAGTTTCTGATTAGTAGAAACAGGTGAATTGGAAATTTTTATATTAATAACATATAAAATCGGAAGTCCTGTATAAGATGATGATGCTTGTTTTGTAATCGATATTTCTGGATAGTAATTCCTATCATTTACTTTGTAGTAGCATGCTGAAGGTTCAAGAACAGAAATTAATTCTGTTGGATAAATACCCGGATAATTTGAACAGTTAAGGCTAATAACATTTTGATCTAAGGTATTTTTATACTTTTCTTCTACAATTTTTAATGTTTTGCTCGCCAAATTGAAAGCAACAAGCTCTTCTTCATTTTTTCCAGAAAAGATTAAAGAATTGTTAAAAAAGGTAAAGAATGAAGTAAGGATTATAAATAATAATATAATAGAAGCGAGCACTTCAATTAGGGTAATGCCATTCTGATTTAGTCTTTTCATTTTATTTTGCATACCCAAAAGTTCCCACCTTTCATACTAATAACATTACAAACTTAATTATATCAATGATTTAGTATAAATATCGAAAATAATTTATGTCAATATAGTATTCACA
>NZ_CAKJTG010000007.1:202194-229457 GCF_917563885.1 Pseudoneobacillus rhizosphaerae | reverse complement strand
ATAATCATACAAGATACCAATGGAATTTAAAGAAGATGACCCCTGTGGATTACAGAAATCATCTTCTTAGTATAGCTTGAAGTCCCTTATTGAAGTGTCCTTGACAAGGGGTACAGTTTACAGGTACCTTGTCCCGATTTTTTATTTCATATTACTAAAATAGGTTAGGCAAATAAGGCTGGCAATTAACCTGTCCCCTTGTCCCTCTAGAGGAGACATAATGTTTAGTTGTGAAAATAGGAACCAAAACTTACTCTACTAAATCCAATAAGTGACTTAGTGTTCATGACTTTGCGCAGGTATTAATGGAGTTCTGAAGGGCTGGGATTAGAAGCTAAGGGAGAGCACTAAACTATCAAACTACAGCTCGAATTGCTGTGCGGACAGTAGTTACGACACGTGAACAACCGACTCAGGAATTTTTAAATACGGCTTTTCGTCAATATGGAATTGGGAGTAAGAGTGAGGATAACGGAGTTTTGATTGTGCTGGCAATGGCCGATTGGAGGGTATGGATTGAAGTAGCATACGGTTTAGAAGGTAGAGTTCCAGACGGTAAAGTTGGATGGATTTTGGCTGGGTACACCTTCCCATACTTAAAGAATCAAAAACCCTATTGGCCATTGATTAAGTCTATAAAAAACAAAGGAAGTATTAAGTGAATATGGTCTAGTGAAGAATCAGCTGCTGATAGAATCTCTCAACCTTCAACTTCCTCAACAAACCGGCCTTGCCTGTCCGAATCAAGCCTTCATTCGGACAGGATTTACTTTTTTCCAGCTTAAGCAGTCCGAATCAAGCCCTCATTCGGACAGATTTTACTTTTCTCCAGCTTAAGCAGTCCGAATCAAGCCTTCATTCGGACAGGATTTACTTTTTTTTAGCTTAAGCAGTCCGAATCAAGCCCTCATTCGGACAGGATTTACTTTTCTCCAGCTTAAGCAGTCTGAATCAAGCCCTCATTCAGACAGGATTTTTACATTTTCAGCTTAAGCAGTCCGAATCAAGCCTTCATTCGGACAGGATTTACTTTTCTCCAGCTTAAGCAGTCCGAATCAAGCCTTCATTCGGACAGGATTTGCTTTTCTCCAGCTTAAGCAGTCCGAATCAAGCCTTCATTCGGACAGGATTTGCTTTTTTCCAGCTTAAGCAGTCCGAATCAAGCCCTCATTCAGACAGGATTTTTACATTTTCAGCTTAAGCAATCAAGCCCTCATTCAGACAGGATTTTTACATTTTCAGCTTAAGCAGTCCGAATCAAGCCTCCATTCGGACAGGATTTACTTTTCTCCAGCTTAAGCAGTCCGAATCAATCCCTCATTCGGACAGATTTTACTTTTCTCCAGCTTAAGCAGTCCGAATCAAGCCTTCATTCGGACAGGATTTACTTTTCTCCAGCTTAAGCAGTCCGAATCAAGCCTTCATTCGGACAGGATTTGCTTTTTTCCAGCTTAAGCAGTCCGAATCAAGCGCCTATTCTAACTATTTTAAAATGACTTTCTCAGTGCCCTCAACCTCTCCCTTGTCCCTCATTCCTAAAATTAAGTATAATGATAATATGGAATATTTAGATATTCATTACTTTTATAAAAAGGCAGATTTTAAGAAGGTGCATAATGAATTTATTCGATATTTTATTATCAAAAAAGGGAAATAAGTCTCAAGAACCTGAGGTACAACCTTCTATTGTGGTGGTGGAAGAAGAACCTGAAAAAAGCAGTGTTCAAAAAGATGAATCTCTAAGAATTGAATTATATAAACTATTCAGTACGAAAACAACTAATCCCGAGAATCTTGCAAAGATGGTTAATTTAGCTGAATTAAAAGTAATAAAAATGCGTTACCGTAAGCTTGAAGAGGAAAATATGGAACTCTCAAAGCGTCCAACACAATCTGACTATAACAATAAGGACATGGAAGTTCAGCAATTAACAAAAAAACTAGAAACAGTTAAAGAAGTAACGGTTTCGAAGGTAGCGTATGAACAATTAGTGGAAGAGACCGTTCATTTAAAACAAGAGCTTAACAGGATGAATACAAAAGTTGATGAACTAGAAAATATAGTTAGTGATTACGAAGGGCTTAATAGCAGTCTTCAATGGCAGCTTGAACAGTCAGAGGCAAACATGCTAGATTCAAAGATTTACGATGAGTTAGAGGGAAAATTCAATGCTCTGCGTACTGCCCATGATGTATTGCAAATTGAAAATTTAGAACATCTTCAACAAAACAAACAATTACATTTGCAACTCCAGCAGTTACAGGAGCAATTGGAACGAGTGCAACCATCTTTAGCAGATACGGTCACAGAATCAACGCTCGAAACGAATGATCTGCAACCTGAAGTGGAAGATATAAGTTCGGCGGAATTGCCTACTGTCATAATTGAGGATGAATTATCTACGGATGTGGAGCAAGATGAAACAGTAACAGCTTTAGAAGAAGACACGTCTGTTGTAAAAATAGATTTCGTTGAAGAGGAAAAGGAACGTCTAGTTTTTGATGAAGTCATTTTAGAAGAGGCATTAGATGAAAGTGTATTACTTGTCGAGCAGGAAGTAGATGAAGCGCAAATGGTACAAGCTATTTCGGATGTGTTGTTAAAAACGGTGCCGACGATAGAGCAAGGTGTGACGTTTGGATTTCCTGCCTATGATGCCTCTTCATTTTTACGACGTGATGACAAGTCGGAGCATGGCTATTTAAGAAGAGTTATTAACAAAATTATTGGATCGATGCACGAAATTCGTAATATTGAGTTCGATAGCACGTATGAAATTGATTATGCTACAGCTTATTCAGAGGGGATTATTCGTAAACATAAATATGAGCATAACCGTCGCTTACAATTTATGAAGGATCGCCCCTATATAGGGCGTGTTGACTATGTTACAACAGCTGGTGCAGAAACGATGTACATCGGTGAACAAGGGATTGAGGGGCATGTGATCTCGTGGAAGGCAGAAGCTGCATCACTTTATTATTTACGAGTAGTCGGTCAACCGATTGCGCACAAAACGCTAGGGGATGTCATTACCGATTATATACGACAAATCGATATCCAATCTGGGAATATTAAAACACTTCATCCACCTATTACGGCAACGAGCCAGTATATTAAAGATGAGGGACTAGTTTCTGCACTGTCAAATAAACGCGGTTTAGATATGCAATCAATCGTAGCAACATTGCAACGAGAGCAATATGAAATGATTCGTATGCCAATGACGAAGCCTATTATTATTCAAGGTTCGGCTGGGAGTGGTAAATCCGCTATCGCGCTTCACCGCTTAAGTTATTTACTATACAAATATCAAAATTTAAAGGCGGATAGCGTCGCCATTTTAGGACCGAATGAGGCATTTTTAACACATATTCAAAATGTTTTACCGACATTAGGTGATTTTGGTATTAAGCAATCGACATTTTTAGGAATGGCATGCGACATTTTAATGATCTCATCATCAAAAGTGAAACGTCACCAAGCAACTGAGCTAGACATGATAAAAATGAAGGGATCTTTAGATTTTAGACAGATTGTACAGGAAACGACCATGAGGATGTTCAATGACCTTCGTATTTGGGCGAGACCTTATACAGTAAAATCCATTTCTATCCCAATCGTTCCTATTTTACGTGAAATGGAAAAATACCCGCACTTTTCGTTAAAAGAGCGTGATAACCAGTATTTCAACATTTTTTCAAGAAGCTTGCAGCAGGAGTTAAAAACTGAAAATGAAGTTCAACAGCAAATCCAGGATCGGGTGAAGGAAAAGGCAAAATCAATTGAAAAGCAAGAGGGGATGCCTTTACCACTTGATCGAAATGATTTTATCACGCCTGAAATAGCAAGATTAGGAAATAGTTGGATTGAGCATGTTGCCGCTTATAGAGACGAACCTTCTAAAGCAATAAAATACCAAGTGGAATTAAGTCGTAGCCAATTTATAGCTGCAATAAAGGACGCTGTTCAGTTGAAAATGAAGGAGCATGTTATAGTTCTTCAATCATTGATTTCTGATAATATAGATGACACGATTATTGCACAAACTTGGCAACATTATATTCAGCTTGAAGTGCGAAAAGCTAAAGAAGCAGCCATCTTAGAGCTTATTACAAATCAGCCTGATGAAGTGCTTAGTGTAGATGACCTTACCCAAACATTTATCTTTCAACAGAAGCTGGAAGAAGTGCAGAAAGGTGTGCTGGAACAATTAGCTAAGATAGAGCAGGCATTTTTCATAGCTAGAAGGGATATGCTCCAACAGGCAGTGCTGGCAGAACTGTTAATGAGGATTGAACAATCTTACTTTAAGCAAATTACAAAAGCATTAAAAACAGGTTATGATTTGGAGTACAGTTTTAATAAGAGTTATTCGGGCTATACATTTGAAGAAGGGCTTCAATTGTCAACAGCCGATAGAGACAGTTTACACAAATATGTGAAAAAGCACCTTGAACTTGATCCTTTTGATTGCTTTGATGAAGCGATTAGAATGGCCCAATCAAAGGGTCTTCTATCCGATGACTATCAATCATTCGAAACGTATTATGAAGATTTACCTGCATTGTTGCATATTACTAGACTCATGCATGGTGTATCAAAAGAGCATAAATTATCTTATTTAATTGTGGATGAAGCGCAAGACTATATGCCATATGAAATTGTCGAGTTGAATGCATTAACACAGAAAAATGGATTAATGTTAATTGGAGATTTAGGACAAAACTTGAACCGGGCAAGCTCTCTACAAGATTGGCATACTCTTGATGCATTAATTGGTAATCCGGCTTACTATGAATTGCAAGCCACTTACCGCTCGACAGCCCAAATCGTTGAAGTAGGTAATGAAATTATAGAGCCGTTTGCCACAGGGAAATATAGGCTATCAACAGAAACGTTCCGAGATGGTGCAGAAGTAGAATGGATAGAGGTAACATCAACTACCGAGGAACAGCATTTGAAAGAGATATTAGAGGAGGCTGTTTTTACGCATCTGTATGAGTCTGTTGCCGTTGTGGTGAAAGATGAATCATTGCTAGAGCATTACCGATATATGATAGATCCATATTTTACTGTGGGGATTCAGACTGCAGCAGAACTACCGACAAATGCCAAAGTAGTTCTTACAACGCCAACAGCTGTAAAAGGATTAGAATTTGAGGCGGTAGTCATTGTGCGATTTAATGATTATGAATCAACGGACTTTGATCGAAAGTTAGCGTATGTAGCAACTAGCCGTGCCTTACATCAACTCTATATTACGTTTGAGAAGGGGAAGAAAGGTCTAGTTAGGCCATAATCAAAACAAGGGCTTTTACTGTGTAAAAGCCCTTGTGACTTGAATAATGATTGTTTACTCTACCTTACATAATCACATCACTATGAACGATATCCGCCGTTAAATTTGTTAACATATCGATATCATGTACTTCTGAATCTTGTAAAGCTATACCATCTTTTTCGATTACACGAATAATAGGGCGTTCTGGAAAACTGTCATTATTTTTAACTACAAAACCGGTTTCACCTGTATTTAATGTTACTGTTATACCTACAGGATACATAATTACTGACTTTTTAAAATTTTGCACTAATTCTGTTTCAAAATGTGTGCCCGAACCAGCATACAGAATTTCAAACCCTTTGTGAGGCAACATCGCTGTTCTGTACGAACGAATCGATGTTACTGCATCGAATACATCTGCAACCGCCATTATTTTGGCGGGAAAATGTATATCCTTTCCTTCTAATCCACGTGGATATCCAGTTCCGTCTATCTTTTCATGGTGTTGAAATGCACAATGGGCAGCTAATAATGGTAGTTTATGCTGTTTTTTTAAGTATTCATACCCTTCAGATGTGTGTGTTTTGATAAGTTGAAACTCTTTCTCCGTTAATTTCTCAGGTTTGTTTAAAATTTCAAGTGGAATCACCATTTTACCAACATCATGAAGTAACCCAGCTATACCTAATTCATGTAGATCTTTAGGCCTAACCCCAGAGTTTATGGCTAGTTGCAAAGAATAGACCATTACATTAAACGAATGGTTGTATAGATAATTGTCAAATACCTGTACATTTGTCATTAAACTCAATGCCTTTTTGTTTGATATAAGTTCTGATAACACATCATCGCATATATTTTGAAAAGAGTTTAAAATGATGGGGCTAATTCGACCAGTCAAGATATTATTAGATTTCAAACTTGTGAAGGACGCTTTTATTTCTACTAACGACTTTTGTCTTAATTCGTGTGAAATACCAGTATCCTCTATTAAACCATCGCTATATTTGTCTTTTACATATACCGCAAAAATACCATGATGGAGTAATCTAGACATGACTTGATCTGTTAATTTATAACCTTCTGCTAGTAAAACTATCCCATTGGAATCATATATCGATTTTGCTAACTCTGTCCCTTCTTTACACCTTCTTAAAGCCACTAGCCTCACAATACATCTTCTCCTATTTAATCACTTTGTAAAAGTGTCTACTTTTTCAAATTATTACTATATTAATTTATCATATAGATAGTCTAAATTAAAATGTCTCTATGTTGCTTAGGTTCATTATAACGTTCTATTTAGCTTTTTTCTTCTATGTTTGTCACAAAACTGTTTAGTTAATTGTAAGGGGGATTAAATGGATCAAATGAATTCAGGGGTTATTTTCCATAATTATCTAGTTTTATTGCGTATTGCTCAGTATACTTATGAAGGAAACGTATTTCTCTTGTTACTTCACAGCGGTCGTTAAAAATACAACTATCAATCTATTTGTTTAGGTATACATATGGTATGGAGGTTATCGAAGTGGAAACTGATAAAATGATTCAACATGCTATTGAAGACTCTATTAAATTCCTTGAATCTTATCCGGATTTGGCCATTGAACGAATCGGAAATAGCCGTAGAAAATGGGATGGACTCTGGTGGCATATGGCAGCTCTTTATGAGATGGGGGAAGTAAAACAAATTCCTGAATCAGCTATTACGAAAGCTAAATTTATACTTGAAGCTCAAACCTGGCCTATCTTCATTAAATCCGCCGATGATCATCCAACAACTGAAATCGATAAGAAAAAGATGGATTGCTGCCACTGTGAGCTTGCTGTATTCTATATGATTTTGATGGATTATGGATGTGATTTGGACAAGGACCTGCTTTGGATTCGAGAGTGGTTTTTAAAACATCAGCTATCCGATGGTGGGTTGAACTGCGAGCCCGATGCTTATACTCATTCTAATAAGAGTTCAATCATTTCGACACTACCTCCGCTTGAGGCTATTCTGTGGCATACGAAACGTGAATTCACTGAGAAGGAAGCTTTTTTCTTGGATGAAGGCGCACGTTATTTGATTGAACATCGTCTGGTACGTTCTAAACAAACGGGTGACATCATCGATAAGGAATGGCTAAAGCCTTGTTTTCCAAGGTTTTTTGAATACGATATACTACGGGGTATGTCCTACTTGGTGGAATGGTCACGTCGTAGGAAAAAGCCGCTACCAACCGACCTACTTCGTGAAGGCATGCAACTACTTGAGGGCCATGTCGAAGCAACAGGCATAAAAATTGGGAGGAAAGTATTTGATCCAAAGGGTCCATGGGGTGGGCACACCTTTGCGCTGCTTGAAGCTGTATCCGAAATTGGTCATGTTTCGCCTTATCTAACCAAACATTTTAATGGAATTAGAAGCGAATTGAATCAAGCTCTTACTAAATAAAACAGAAAAACAATTTTATTGTTGCGGGGGAATATCAGTAGATGAGGCGTATGAAGTGCTACTAAATCTGGATTAAACTTGATCATGTGGACAAAAGAAGAGGGAGACTCAAAAACATTTTGAGACACCCTCTATTTTTATGTAAGTCAATTTTTTAACAAAGGTATCAATATTTCGACATTAAGGGGGTTCCTGGATGTTCACATATACTTAAGCCTTCGATTTATCATCTCTATATCAAATTTCTGGTAGCCCTGTCTTTTTCCCCAATCTTTCATAAACTCATGATCAGGATGGTTCGGGTCTTCCAGAATCGAAAGGAAATTTTGAAATCCGGGCTCACCGCCGACATCTTCTGGAGGAGTGTTTCCTTCACCTTCTAGGCAAACTGGATAGTTCCATTCATAATTGTCTATCACCTTCTCCAGCGAAATCTCGTGCTCCCAGCTATCTCCAAAGTCATAGGTATACAGAATCTCCACGGGGAGGTAGTCAAGAAGCTTCTCATCTGTTTCGAGTTTCATTGAGATTTCGCCTTCATAATTAAGGGCCTCTGTATCGCAAACTAAGTTGACAATAGGTTGACGGTCATCCATTCGCTTCCTTTTATTGAGACTAGAAGGACTACTTGCGAAAATAGTGAAATCGTGAAGGTGGTAGTCCTGCCATCCAAACATAATTTGTATCGTTTCATGTAACTCCGGAAACGTGATCTGCTTTGGAACAATGGCTCTTCGCCAAATTGAATGAATTTCCATATTCAATTTTATATGAAGAAGAAAAGCGTCTGATTGAAAAATAGGGCCTCTAGTTAGGTTTTCCAAATCTTGATATAAAGCTTGATTAGGCTTTATATAATCTTTCGTTCCATGGCCGACATACAAGCGACTAGCGTTTTTATTTAAAGCAATCTGATTGAGAGACTGTTGGTTTAATTCTCCTTCATATAAATAAACAGGATCACATGCTTTATTTAACCGTGCTACATATGAACGATTCTTAGTTGTCGTAAAAGAGATTTCCTTAGACTTAGATAGGTAAGTCTCAATCACCTCATCCTTGATACCCTCTTCCCGGAATGTTTCCCTTATTGCTTGAATGATGATTTCATCTATCCTTTTTATATCCTTTGCTTTTAGTCCGTGAAGGACAATGATGTAGCGACTGCTATCATTCATTAGCACTACTGTTTTTCTTCGATTCAAGGTTAACAGATTCGCATGCCAAGAAAACCGTTCATCAATTTCAGAAGAACGTGCTGGCTCTACTTTTAATTCTGATAATAGCTTCTTTGTACATTGAATTAGCATATTAATTCTCCCTGTATATGATGCTTGATAAGGCTATAGTTCATTGTACAATAATCATTTGTTCGAAGCTATGGCTTCGGAACAAGGGGACAGGTATATTGTCCCAGTCTGTTTCTGTTCTATAGTTTACATATAATCCAACTCTTATAGTTCGGGGACAAGGAACCTGTCCTCTTGTCCCTGAACATCATGTACTTCTAGTATATTTATTCACAATAATGCATGAGATGAATGTATTTCAATCGAGGTTAAATCCTCTTTTTAAAGGCTTTTTCATGGCTGTTTTTTCACTGAACCTTGATTATGTAAACTAACTATGTGTATAATATAACTATTGTAGGCAAATAAAGTTTACAAAGGTGAATACTTTTTTCGTTTTTCTTAATAAAAACATTGCTCAAACTTACACATTCTGTTTTACCCAAAACAAGCATTCAATCTTGTACGGGGTGTGGATTGAATGTGAAAAATAAAACGCAGAAAGGGGGCAGGATGTGAGGAGCATCATGAAAGGATGATTGCATGATTGCAGATCAAACAAAAGGTCTCCAAGAAGAAGAAAAAGACGATTATTCATTTGAACAGGTTCCGGAAGAAAAACGGAATATGGGTTGGTTTAGTGTAACCAACATCACGTTTGGTATTGCCACTGCGATTTTTTATTTTCAAACAGGTAGTGTGATGGCCCTTCAGTATGGCGCGGCGAACGCTATTATTTCAGCGATTTATGCCATCGTGATTGCTGGAGTGTTAGGTACAGTGATTGCCTATTTATCCGCGAAGTCAGGAATGAACGTAAACCTTATGTCTAGACAAGGGTTTGGGTATATTGGTGCTTCGTTAACTTCATTAATATACGCATCGAATTTCATCATGTATTGTGCCTTTGAAGGGATGATTCTCGTTTCAGCAGTACATGCATTTTTCCCCCAAATTCCACTATGGCTTCTAATTATTGTTTTTGGATCCATTGTCATCCCACTGAATTGGTTTGGTATTAAACAATTGGATAAATTACAAAAATGGTCATTACCAATCTTCTTTATATTTTTAATTGCCATCATCATTGTCGCAGCTAATATACCTTCACAATTTGATGGGCACTTTTGGAGCTATATGCCAGAGGGTGTACAAATAGGTGGAACAGCTTTACTATTATGTATCGGAATGCAGCACGGGATTATGGGATTAACCGCCCTAATTGCGTCAGATTATGCGCGTTTCCTTAAACCAAAAGATATTAAATTAGGATCGATTATGATCGGATTTATTCCACAAATTTTCTGTTTTGGTGTCATGGGCTTACTTGGAATATGGTTTGGTGTCCGGTTTGCTGAAGCGAATCCGGGGGTATATATTGTCACAATTCTTGGACTAGGCGGAGTCCTTTTTACGATGTTAACACAATTACGTATTAACGTTACGAATATTTATAGTGCTTCCCTATCGTTGTCCAATTTTTTTGAGAATGTATTTCATTTCAAACCCAATCGTTGCTTCTGGGTTGTAGTCTCAGGCGTCTTATCAATCGTACTAATGCTTGGCGGTATATTAGATTATTTAGGTAGTGCAATGACATTCCAAGGGGTTCTCTTAATGGCATGGGCTACTATTTTAGTTACAGATGCATTAGTCGTGAAGAAACTGTTGAAAATTGGACCGAAGAAATATGAAGCCAGACAAGAAAAATTATATAAATGGAATCCCGTTGGGGTTGCACCATTAATTATCTCAAGTGTTCTTGGAACGATTGCTGCCTTAGGGTATATGGGAACGTTTCTACAATATACAGCCACGTTCTTTGCCGCCGTATTAGCATCGCTCCTTACAGTTGTAGTAGCAATCTATACGAAGGGGAGATACTACAGCAATGAATCTAAAGTATTAAGCGTACAACGAAAAAAAGAAAAAGAGAGAAAAATGTCAGTAAACCCAAAAGAGATACCGCTTGATTAATTTAAATAATTGTAAATAATACATGTTTATTCAATGGTCCTGAAACGCTAATCAGGACCTTTTGATGTTCGGAAACTAAAAAAGAGAGAAACTGCACCTTAGGATAGTACGATGAACCGTACCGTAAATAGATGCGGTTTTTAACGGACGCAGGGACATTTGTCCATGCGTCTTAAATTTTGGACTGCTTAGGATTTTGTTATGCTAAAATTAAGGAATAGTACCTTCTAGAGGAGACATCGGAATGACCGTGGAAAAAAAAGAAAAATTTATCATACTTGCTGTGGCATTGGGCATAATCCTTAATCCATTAAATACAACGATGATTACAGTAGCTTTACCAGCAATTCAAAAGGATTTTCAACTGAGCTCAACAAATATTTCATGGCTTATTGCTTCATATTTTATTATTAGTGCGATCTTTACGCCGTTGATTGGAAAATTGAGTGATATTTATGGAAGAAAATTAATTTTTTTAATAGGTCTTGTGCTTGTGGTGGTATCATCCCTTTTGGCACCGTTATCTCCGAATATGCCTGTGTTACTTTCGATGCGTGGAATCCAAGCAATTGGTACATCGGCACTCTTTCCAGCTGGAATTGGGATTATTCGTAATACGATTGAGCACAATCAAAACCGTGTGATTGGGACATTAGCTGTTTTTGCAACAACGTCTGCGGCATTCGGACCAACTATAGGTGGAATGCTTATTCAGTTCGGTGGATGGCCGATTATTTTTTATGTGAACTTGCCGATATTAGCAATTGGAATTGGATTAACGTTGTTGTTTATCCCGAAAGATAAGAAAAATACGGCTATATCCTATAAGTTGGATGGACTTGGAATTATTTTATTTAGTCTTTTTATTACTTCTTGGATGGTCTTTTTACTTGGAGTTGAGCAAGGTGTTCGAATCGAAATATTGATTCTTGCGATTATACTAACGGTTATATTCTACATATATGAGAAAAGAAGGGATGAACCATTTATCAATGTTAATTTCTTCCGGAAAAACTTAAATGTAGCCCTTATTTTTGGTCAGTACATTTTATCAACCGTCATATTTTTTGCAGTGCTGTTAAGCTTCCCAACATTTATACAAAGTGCTTTAGGTGCAAGCTCTCAAAAGGCGGGAATCGTGATGCTGTCGCTTTCGATTTTTGCCATGATCATGACACCTATCGCGACTAGATGGATAGAGCGGAAAGGATTTCGAATTCCGTTATTGACTGGTGTGTTACTTGGATTAGTGGGGGTTATCCTGCTATTTACCGTTAAGGATGATTCTGCTTTAGTATGGATTGGCATCGTGCTGGCGGTTACGGGGATTAGTAATGGGATACAGAATATTGGACTGCAAAATTTGTTGTATAGCTTTGTTAGTGTTTCTGAAAGTGGGGTTGCGTCTGGGTTGCTCATGACATCGAGATTTATCGGGAATATCCTTGCTTCGAGTATTTATGGTGCGGTATTTGCTACAGGAATGAACGTAGGAAACATGAGTAAAATGGCGATTGTATTAGTGTTTGTTGCTGTTGTGTTGGTTCCGGGAATGCTCTATATTACGGTGTATGAGAAGAAGAATAATAGTTAAAAAACATCGGGATAAGGAACCTGTCCCCATGTCCCAGGTACAAGAAATCATAAGCGGAGAATTTCCGACTAATGTGTATAGAGGAGGCTTAAGAAGCAGATATAAGCGGAGGTTTTCCGTTTAAGCTTAGCGAAATGACCCATTTTGACGTTTTTTAAATTAATAGTCGGAATCCTTCCGTCTATTTAAGCTATTTTCAGTGCTTTTTCGTCATTAAGAGATATTTCTCCGCTTATATGGGGACAAAGGGACCTAGTCCCAATTGTTGTATCTGATTTTACTGAAATAGGTTAGTTAAACCAAGTATGACCGCTTGAAAGAAATCACACAGTTTTTGCTTGGTAAAATGGGACACTTTTTTCCAATTAAAAGACTTGCAATTTTTACATAGGTAGGAATACAAGATAGCATTTATTAATTAGCTATACATTTGTTTTGGATGTATGTACTAGCAGTCTATACTCAAAAAATGTATATACGCTAATATTTATGCATATTTGTATTGACATGCTTGCTGCACTAACGGAGAAGGTTTGTTTAAGAAGAAATAAAAATGTTGATGATTTTGTGTTAAAATTTTTATGGATACTAAATATATAAAAGGACATATAAACATGAATAATTTTAAAGAAATCATATCTTATTTTCTTATGTTACCTGCTATCTTTATAGGAACTCTTGCGATGGTATCATATGGTGTGACTTCGAGTATTTGGATTCAAAACATAATAATCTGGATATTAGGAACCTTGTTGGGTTCAGTATTTTTAATTAGGACCAAAGGGGAAAATTGTAGTAAAGGTAATTTTAGTTATACCTTTATTATAATAGCTTTATTAGTTTTGCCATTTTGGTTTAATGATTTAGATGGTGTCCATCGATGGTTATCCTTTGGACCATTTAATCTATATATAGCAAGTATTATTTTGCCGTTATTAATTATTCATTTATGGAAATTAGCATTAAACAATCGTGAACGCTATGCAATAGGAATATCCTTTATTACATTAGTAATATTGCTATTTCATCCAGATGCAGGGCAATTAACCGCATTTGCATGTGCGACTGCAATCATCTTGTGGAAAAAGATTAGTAATAAGCTGATAAAGTTACTAAGTATTACACTTACAGCAACCTTGGGTATCGTATCGTGGGTTTTTCTCGATGATTTAGCACCAGTTCCTTATGTAGAACATATTATCTTTTTAGTTGCAGACCTGGGGAATGTCTGGTTCATTTTAGGTGTTTTATCTCTTATATTGTTATTAAGTCCATTCTTTTTTTTCGGTAAAAAAAATATCATTTCTTTATCATTAGGAGTTTACTTTTTAATGACGATGATTGTAACTTTATTTGGTAATTTTCCAATGCCAATTATGGGATATGGGACATCACCTGTTATCGGTTACTTAATTGCTATCACTTGGCTTAATAAAAATAAATAGAAAATGTTGTCTAGAGTGTTATTCAACAGGATGTTAAAGACGGAATATTAGATTTTGGTGTAGTTATGCTACCTGTGGATGAAAAGGAGTATGATGTTGTTCCCTTTGTTAATGGTGAACTGGCGCTCTTCGTCCATCATTCCCATTGGTTAGCGAAGAAGGAAAAAGTTGAAATGAAAGAGCTACAAAATGAAGCCTTCATTCTATTTAAACAGCCGCTTTTTCATGATGTTATTATTCAAGAATGTCTACGAGCTGGTTTTCGCCCGGAAATTGCTTATGAAGTTTCTGAGTGGGCTTTTATTAGTGAAATGATTGGCGAAAATTTAGGGGTTGCGATTTGCCCAAAGCCCATTGTAAATAAAATTAATCAAGATTTAATTAAGGCAATTCCCATCGATAATCCAGTCTTTCCCTGGAATTTAGGATTGATATCAAAAAAGAAGAAACAAGCTTCACCTGCAGTCCGTGAATTTATCAAGTATATTTCAGCTGAAATCCCTTTTTTATCATGATAAATACATAGTCATCAGTAAAGAGTATCTACCTTTTAGGGTGTAATGTTTCTAGAATAATACTGCGATTTTTTAATTTTTCTTTGCGATAAACTAGAGGGGAAATGCCACTTTTTTTCCTGAATTTTTCGATGAAATAACTTGTACTTCCAAAGCCACATTGATAAGCAATAGTTGTAATAGAGTCATTGGTCGAAAGCAGCAAACTTGTACTATTCATTAGGCGATAATCCAAAAGGTATTCAAAAATAGTGCATTTGACATATTTCTTAAACTCTCTACAACACGCACTTTTTGATAGATTCATTTCAGCCGAAAGTTCATCTAATCTAAAGTTGTTCATGTAATGATTGTGTATAAATTCAATCATTTTCTTGATTCGAGGATTCCAAATATTCGAATCTGAAAGAGATGAAGTTAGAAAAAAGTTTTTAACGAGTGTTTGCCAAATTTGATGGAGCAGAATCTGAATTTGAAATTCATAGCCATCTTCCTGTTGATTATGGGCTAAGTAAATCTCAAATAGCTGATTTAATATGTTTTGTTGCCAGTCAGGTTCACTTTTAAAAATACAATACGGGTGTGATGCAGATTCGATAAAAGGGGATACATATTTCGTATGGATAATGCTTCCCATGAACCCAGATATTAGATTGGGATGAAAATCGATGCAGATATAGGAACCGTCCGTTTTTAGGCGGTTTTTAGCTTGATGCATTTGTCCAACGTTGATAAAAATCCCTTCGCCCTTAGATAGATGGACGATATCGTTATTAATATAAAATTCAACTGTCCCTTCAGTGACAAGGCAGAACTGTAATTCTTCATGCCAATGCCATGAAATATACCCCAAAATATTTTTGCTGATTTGCGTTGTATAAATAGCTAGTGGGAAATCAAAGGAGCCATGTTGCGTGGTTTCTTTTTTATTTTTATCTAGAATAATATCAAATATTTGCATCGTGAACCTCCGTTTGGTCAAGATTACGATATTTTTAACCTATATTATTATATTTTTAAAAAAATAAAGTCAATATAATGAAATTAGCGAAATTATTTAAATATTCTACCATCAAGAGTGTTTCTCTTCAAGGGTATTGTCTAACTAACTAGGAAAGGAAGAATTTAGCCATTGGATGCCATTCAATTATTATCAAATCATCAAAGTCCTTTTGAAAATAAACAGAAACTACCAGAGAATTTCTCTGATGTGGAACGGTTCCATTTATCCATGCCATCCTATAGCAAAACGCCGATTCATTATTTAAGTTCTTTAGCCAATCTACTTCATGTAAAAGGAATTTATGTAAAGGATGAATCGACCCGCTTTGGATTGAACGCTTTTAAAGGACTAGGTGTTAGTTATGCACTAAATCAGATTATGAAGAATCAACCAAGGAGATTTTATACTTTTGTTTCATGTACAGACGGAAACCACGGAAAGGCATTGGCATGGCAAGCGCACGAATTGGGTTATGAGGCCATCATTTTTATGCCCAAAGGTAGTGAAGAGCGCAGAGTGAAGGCTATTGAACAGTACCATGCCAAGGTCATTGTCACCGATATGAATTACGACGATACGGTTCGCTATGCAGCTGAATTTGCTAGAGACAATGATGCTTATTTAGTTCAAGATACTTCATTACCGGGCTATATTCAGATTCCTAACGATATTGTATTGGGTTATTCAACAATGGTGAAAGAAGCTCTGGACCAAATGCATGAAAAACCAACTCATGTCTTTATTCAGGCAGGTGTAGGTTCACTGGCTGGAGGTGTGGTTTGGTATTTACAACATAGGTATCAGGGTGAATTACCGTTTATTGGGGTCGTCGAAGCTGAAAGTGTTGCGTGTATATATGAATCTGTTAAGCAAAACAAAATGGTATCAATCGGCGGCGAACCGTATACGGCTATGGCGGGGTTGAACTGTGGTGAAGCAAATCCATCCACATTTCCACTACTGAAGGCTAAAGCCAATTGCTTCATTAAATGCTCTGACGAAATTACCTTCAAAGGCATGTCTCGTGCCCAAAATCCGATTGGCCATGATGTCTCATTCAGCTCAGGCGAATCCGGTGCCGTTGCATTAGGTCTTTTGGAAGAAATCATGACAAATCCAGTTTATCAGTATAAAAAAGAGCAGTTACAATTGGATTCAAATTCCATCATATTATTATTCAGTACGGAAGGAGAGATTTTTAGTGCTTAGTAATGAGGAACTAATCCATTTTATCCAAAAGGCAGTTCAGGTACGAAGTTATTCAGATGAAGAGGAAGCGGTCGCAAAATTAATTTTGGAAGAAATGCAAAAGTTGAAATTTGATGAAGCATTCATAGATTCGACTGGAAATGTTATAGGTCGGATTGGGAATGGCCCGGTGATGATCCATTTTGACTCTCATATGGATACCGTTCAGGTGCATAACCCCGAAGAATGGGAATTCCCGCCTTTTTCTGGTGAAATAGTGGATGGGTATCTATGGGGGCGAGGCAGCGTTGACATGAAATCAGCACTTTGCGCCACGATATATGCTGCTGCTTTGGCCAGAGATTATGGATATCTTGAAGGTAAAACCGTTTATGTAACGGCAACCGTATGTGAAGAGTATTGTGATGGGGAAAACCTGAAACATTTGTATCAAGAATTGTCTTTGAAACCGAATTACTGCATCATTTGCGAACCAAGCAACAATGTTATCACGCTTGGACACAAAGGAAAGGCTCAAATTCGAGTAACCACGCACGGTGTTTCAGCACATGGATCTGCTCCAGAAAAAGGAGTTAATGCCGTTTATGAAATGGCAGAAATTATATCCAAAGTCGACCTGTTAAACAAATCGTTGTATAAGGAAAATGAAAAGCACGGAACCATTGTTTTATCCGACATTTCTAGTGTAAGTGCCTCTCTAAATGCTGTCCCAAGCGAATGTTCCATCTATCTGGACCGCAGACTTGTACTAGGTGAATCGTTAGAGATGGTAGCCGAAGAAATGGATGCACTTATTGCTGGTAAAAATGCTTCATGGGAAGTCGGGACATTGCATCACACAACATGGACTGGTGCGAATTTGGTGTATGAACCAATGCATAACCCCTGGAAAATTGAAAAAGACCATACACATTCAAGAGCATTAATAAGAGCATACCAAAACGTTTATCATCACGAACCTGAAAATTTTGATTTTTGGGATTTTGGAACCAATGCAATCACACCTGTATCGATGGGTATACCAACAATTGGCTTTGGCCCTGGTGATTATAAACTTGCACATATGACAAATGAGCGCGTGTCTATTAAACAAATTGAGGAGGCGTGTCAGGTTTATTGTCAGTTGATTTATGAGCTAAAGTGAAACTTCTTTTGATTTGCTGTAATGGACGGAGAGTTTTGTCCTTCATAGATAATGTGAGTATTCCCGTTAAATTTCCCCTTTCAATAATATAATTGGTGGGGTGAACCTTACCATTAGTAAATGAGGTTTTTACTTCTTTTTTTCATAAACTACTATTCTCTCAAACATCACACGTTGTTTAAAAGAAATGGCATTAATAAACAGGTTGACGGATTTCGACATCATACTGTAGTATAGAGAGATAATTTAATAGGACCTCACTTTTTACAGTGAGGTAGAGGCGCGATATTTAATAGTCTTTAGTGGAGCTTGAGAAGCACTGATGCTAAGGAGAAGGAAATGTCGCCGAAGTTTGTAATATTCTCGGTATTACATGCTGGGTCTGTAGTTAAGAGCTACAGGACTGTCTCAATAAACTTTCCGGTTTATTGAGTTGAGCTATCTCATTTGGGATAAAAGAGAGGACTTTGGGGCTACTATGCATACTGCGACCTGAGTTTATCTCAGGTCGTTTTTTGTGTTTTAAGTCCATAGAAAAAAACAAACAGGGGGAGAGACATATGAAAAACAAGTTTACGATCGTTATAGTTTTGTTGGTTTCAGCCGTACTTTTATTAGCAGGATGTGGGACAAGTAAGAGTTCTACTTCTGGATCATCAGAAGATAAGACATTTAAGGTAGGTCTTGAGGCTGGGTATGCACCTTTTAACTGGACTCAAAACGATGATTCCAATGGAGCGGTTAAAATAGCTGGCTCTGCAGAATATGCAGGCGGTTATGATGTAGAAATCGCTAAAAAAGTGGCAGAAGGTTTAGGAAAAGAATTAGTGATTGTGAAAACAGAATGGGATGGACTTGTACCAGCATTAACGTCAGGTAAAATTGATGCGATCATCGCTGGTATGTCACCGACAGCAGAACGTAAAGAAACAATCGATTTTTCGGATAATTACTATAAATCAAATTTAATTATGGTTGTCAAAAAAGGCAGCAAATATGAAGGGGCTACTTCTATCCAAGATTTCAAAGGAGCAAAAGTAACCGCTCAATTAAATACATTCCACTATTCAGTTATTGATCAAATCGAAGGTGTAAATAAGAAAACGGCAATGGACAACTTCCCAGCGATGAGGGTTGCGCTTGAATCAGGTATTATTGATGGATACGTTTCAGAGCGTCCTGAAGGAGTTAGTGCATCAGCAGCAAATGAAAACTATGTAATGGTTGAATTTGAAGAAGGATTTGAAACATCAGAGGATGATACGGCAATCGCAGTCGGTCTTGCTAAGGGCAGTGACCTTACAGAAAAAATCAATGATGCTTTAGCCGGTATCTCAGAGGAAGAACGCACAAGTATTATGGATTCGGCCATTAAGAATCAACCAGCTGCACAATAAGATTAAGGGAACCGGCTGTAGAAAATTTTACAGTCGGTTTTATACAGTAAAGGAGGATAAAAGATGAGTCTTGAGTGGGTCATTAGAATAATCTCAGAAAACTGGCCTATGTTCCTTCGTGGTGCTGGTTTAACACTTGTGATTGCTCTTATTGGAACTATTTTTGGAGCAATTATTGGATTATTAGCAGGAGTAATACGAACCATTCCGGCACCTGAACGTGGAGTGAAAAAAGTATTATTAAAAGTGATTAACGTGATCCTGTCTATCTATATTGAATTCTTCCGTGGAACGCCGATGATTGTACAGGCGATGGTTATTTATTATGGTTCTGCGTTAGCATTTGGTTTAGATATAAATGTTTTTGTTGCTGCTATTATCGTGGTATCAATTAATACAGGAGCTTATATGGCGGAAATTGTCCGTGGTGGGATTGTTTCGATTGATAAAGGACAGTTCGAAGCAGCTCATGCTATAGGAATGAATCATGTGCAAACGATGTGGAATGTTGTCTTACCACAGGTTATTCGAAATATTCTACCGGCCACAGGAAATCAATTTGTGATTAATATTAAAGATACATCCGTTCTGAATGTTATTTCCGTTACAGAATTATACTTCGTTACAAAGTCGATTTCAGGAAATAACTTTAGATATTTTGAATCATTTTTCGTAGCTTGTATGATTTATTTTGTCATGACCTTTATTGTCACAAGAATATTGCTATACCTTGAAAAGAGATTAGATGGCGCTGACAACTATACGATGATCGGAAACGATACTCAATTAGAAGTGGATCAAAAATAATGGGAGAAGGAGGAGAGAATATGGAAAAGATTATTGATATTCAACATTTAAACAAATCCTTTGGAGCCCATGAAGTTTTAAAGGACATTGATTTTTCAGTAAACAAAGGCGAAGTAGTCTCCATCATCGGTTCCTCAGGATCTGGTAAATCAACTCTTCTTCGTTGTATTAATCTTTTAGAAAAACCAAGCGGTGGGGAAATTATCTATCACGGCGAAAATATTTTGGATGACAAGCATGATGCAACTGTCTACCGAAAGCATTTGGGTATGGTGTTTCAACAATTCAACTTATTTAACAACCATAATGTTCTTAACAATTGTGTGGTAGGACAAATAAAAGTATTAAAACGCTCCAAGGAAGAAGCCGAAAAAGTAGCCATGAAATACTTAAAGGTTGTTGGAATGGACAAATATATCAACGCGAAGCCAAAGCAGCTTTCCGGTGGCCAAAAGCAACGAGTGGCGATTGCAAGAGCACTTTCCATGGAACCGGATGTGATGTTATTTGATGAGCCAACTTCCGCTCTTGATCCAGAAATGGTAGGAGAAGTTCTAAAAGTTATGAAGGAACTCGCAGAATCTGGTCTCACGATGTTAATCGTCACACACGAAATGGAATTCGCAAAAGAAGTATCTGATCGAGTTGTCTTTATGGACAAAGGAGTTATTGCAGAAGAAGGACATCCAGAGCAAATCTTCAATAATCCAACGCAAGAACGTACTAGGGAATTTTTGAAACGTACTTTGAGACAATATCAATAAGGGACAAGGGGACTGTACCTTGTCCCACTTTTTATTTGATTTTATTAAGGTAGGTTTGGAAAAAAAGGCTGGGACAATTAACTGTCCCCATGTCCCAGTTAGCATTTTGTTGTAGGAGGGATGATAAATATGTTAAAGGCATATGCTTGGCTAACATTTTGTGTAATGGTGTGGGGAAGCAATTTTGTATTTGGAAAGATGTTAGTCCGTGACTTTTCTCCAGCGCTGTTAACCACGCTTAGACTTTTGTTTATTGTCTTATTTTTAATTGGATTATCCTCATACAAAAAACACTTTAAACGAATTAATAAATCGAATTTACTGGCGGTTTTGTTTCTAGGAATTATTGGTGTTTTTATCAACCAATGGTCTTTTTTTGTAGGATTACAAACAGCTGATCCAACAACATCTGCATTAATTCTGGCAACTACTCCTATTTTAACGAGCGTTTTAGCAGCCATTTTTTTAAAAGAAAAATTAACCATTCGTATGTTGCTGGGTTCTATTGTTGCAATCATAGGTATTTATTTTGTTGTAGCTAAAGGGGATTTATCTTCTTTGCATATCGATAAAGGTCTATTATGGATTGTTTTAACGATGATAACATTCGCCATTATGATTATCATGACAAGGCTTCTTTCTCATAAAATAGATCCACTTACCATTACTTTATATTCAAATGTTGTAGGCTTAATCGTGTCAATTCCCTTTGTTTTTTTACTAGACACTCCCTTACAAATAAGCTCTAAGATATCGGATTGGTCTTTTCTGATTGGAACTGCCGTTGTTGTACACGGTATAGCAACATTGATTTGGAATAACAACATTAGACATGTCGATGCTTCAAAGGCTTCAATATTATCTAATTTAGAACCTTTTGTAGCCATGTTAATGGGATTGATATTGTTATACAAACCAATAACGGGAGCAGAACTTTTAGGATCACTATTTATAGTGGGTGGAGTAGTGCTATCTACATATCAACGAAAAAGGCTAAAGAGCCGAATGAATTAACCGGGGATAAGTGGACAGGTACCATGTCCCAATTTTTGTTTTCTAAGGTAGGTTAGGTAAACAAGGCTGGGACAACCTGTCCCCCTGTCCCTATTGAAATTCTCTATAAAAGGGCTATAATAATTTTGTGAAAAAGTGTATAGGTCTGAACACATAGGGGGTTTAAGGATGCTTTCAAATATAGGTGCTCCTGGAATGATATTGATTCTAATTGTCGCATTAATCGTGTTTGGGCCAAACCGGCTACCAGAAATGGGAAAAGCTGTTGGAAAATCTTTACGTGAATTTAAAAGGGCAAGTGAGGGTATACAGGAAAGTATTTTGAAAGAGATGAAAGAAGAAGTAACCGTAGACAAACAAGAAAATAAATAATGATAGAGAAAAGAGGCATCCATTTGGGTGCCTTTTCGATATTCTTCTAAGTTCATTAAAAATGGCGGACACTTCTTCCCTTTATTTATATAATCCACTGTTTGCGGGTCCATTTCCTTTTTTCGCTACCTGACACCTATCGGTATTTGTGATATAAATAGTAAGAGTTTGTAGATTTTTTTCTAGGAGAAACTATTTATGCTACGTGTTCAAATAGTAAAAGTTGTTAAGCTTATATTGCCTGTTATTTTGTTAATTGTTATTTTCTTTGAGGGTAAAAAAGAATTAAAGAATATAGATCCATCCACTCTTTTAGTTGAGCTACAGTCCTATTCCTTGATGCACATTTTTTTAATGGTTGTCTTAGGGATTTTGGCCTTTTCTTCTCTATTGTTCTATGACTTTTTATTAATCAAATTGCTAAATATTAGATTATCGCTTTTCAAAATCGCCAAAATTTCTTGGATAGCTAATTCGTTTAATAACGTTCTCGGATTCGGTGGATTAGCGGGAGCTAGTTTGAGAGGGATGTTGTACAAAAGACACTCAGATGTAGATGGTGATCAGTTGATGTCATCTATCTTGTGGGTTACCCCACTTATGCTGTCTGGACTTTCCATATTAGCTTGGCTTCCCATTTTATCACTTGTCCCACTTGAATTTATCTTTGAAAAACACCAGTGGCTTCGTTTTGGTGTTTGGGGAATGGCTGCTTATATCCCCCTTTATCTGTTCTATCTATTAATCAGTAAGAAAAAGTCGTCTCGTATAAAAAATCTTCTATTCATTCTAGTTATTTCTGTTATCGAATGGTTAAGCGCTGCCATTGTTTTATGGGGAGTTGCACGACTGTTGGGTAATCATATCTCTTTCCCAGTCATGCTAGCTATTTTTGTAGCGGGTGCCATTGCTGGTGTTATCAGTCTAGTTCCAGGTGGTTTAGGCTCATTTGATTTAATGGTGATTGTTGGAATGGCCAATTACGGGGTTGAAGATAATCATATTATTGTCATTGTCTTATTTTACCGTTTATTTTACTATATTGTTCCATTCATTCTTGGTTTAGTGTTTGCCTCAACAGAAGTCGTTTCACATACGCGGTCCGTAATGGCCAACAATAAGTATTACAAGCAGCTGCGTGCCATACTACCGATTCCAGAGTTTCTAATCTCAAATCTAAGTCACTTGGCCCTTGCTTTACTAGTATTTATGAGCGGTGTGCTTCTATTATTGTCTGCCTCACTGCCAGGGACTTTGGAAAGGATCACGTTTGCTGAAAGGTTATTATCCTATCCGATATTAAATCTTTCACACCAGCTATCGGTTACGGCGGGGATTTCCCTTCTTTTACTTTCTAGGAGCATTTTTTTGAAAGTAAAGGATGCATATATCTTGACCTATGTGATTCTACTGGCGGGTGCCTTGTTCACTTTTTCAAAAGGGTTCGATTTTGAAGAGGCTCTATTTTTACTAGGTATCACGGGATTGTTACGATTGTCGAAAAGGCATTTTTACCGAATATACTCCCCTTTATCCTGGACAGCCTTTATGACGATGGGTGCCCTAACTATCGGCTCCATCATTACCTATGTTTCTATCGGATATTTTGATCAACCTTTTGAAAGGTTCCGTTTACCCGGTAAGCTGAAAGACCTATTGATTAAACAGCCTAATGAGTTAGTCATGACGGGGACTCTTGGACTAATTTTAGCATTATTGTTTAATGCAATTGGATTTAAAATGCTAGCTTTTAAAAGAAAAACGCGAGAAGAAGAAAATCATCTTAGCATTGAAACATTTTTAGAGAATCATACTGGGAATGTATTAACTCATTTAGCCTTTCTTAACGATAAAAAGTTCTTTTGGTCAAATGATCAACAAGTCTTTATGATGTATGCTGTCATTTCGGACAAATTGGTCGTATTGGGAGACCCGATTGGAAGCTCCAAATCCTATCAACAAGCCATGAATGAACTTCATAGCTACGCTGATTTACGTGGATTGAACCCTATATTTTATCAAGTAAACAAGGAAATGCTCCCATTTTATCATGAAAATGGATATCAGTTTTTTAAACTTGGTGAAGAGGCATATATTCATTTAGAAGAGTTTACCTTGAGTGGGAAAAAGAGAGCAGGCTTGCGAGCTGTTAAAAATAAATTTGAACGGGAAGGTTATATTTTCTCAGTCGTTTATCCACCATTTCAAGAACCATTCCTAAAGGAATTAGAAATTGTTTCTAAAGATTGGTTAGGTTATCGAAAAGAGAAAGGGTTTTCTCTTGGTTTTTTTGACATGTCTTATATTCAAAAAGCTCCCGTGGCGGTTTTAAAAAGTAAGGAAAATGAAATTATTGCCTTTGCCACTTTTATGCCAACTTATGATGATAATGAAACGTTTTCCATCGACTTGATGAGGCATAGAAGAGAGATTCCTAATGGAACGATGGATATGATTTTTCTATCTCTAATAGAATATGCAAAGGAGCATCAGTATAAATGGTTTAATCTTGGAATGGCACCTCTCTCGAACGTAGGGAATAATAATCGTGCCTTCCTTGATGAAAGAATCGCCTCGAAAATTTACCAATATGGTCACCGTTTCTATGCATTTGAAGGCGTACGTAAGTATAAAGAAAAATTCACCAGTAAATGGGAACCTAAATATCTGGCAGTACGAGGTAGGCAGTCACTACCAATCACAATGCTTCAGCTAGCATTATTGATAAGTAGAAAGAAGAAGAAATAGGGACAAGGGGATAGGGACAAGGGGACAGGTACCTTGTCCCGATTTTTCATTTGATATTACTCAGGTAGGTTAGAAAACAAGGCTTGTACAAATAGCCTGTCCGAGAGACTGCTGGAAAAGTGGGGTTTTTATTAAAAATTATGGTTTTCTAGCTGCTTTGAATCGTCACTCGGGAATTTTTGGAGTGAATTGTATGTCGAAAGTCGATATTTAAAGCAAAACGGTTGAAAAACTGCAAGAATTGGTTGATAAGAATCCAAAAACGGTTGATAAAAGCCAAAAGCAGGTTGATAACCACAAAATATTGAATTTCACTTATTACTGAATTTAACCAATCCGTGAGTATCAACCATTTTTGCCAATTTATCAACGGTTATCCCAGAAATATCGACCGTTTTAAGGGAATTATCTACTTTCAACACACAATTCCCCAACATCAGCAGGTTAGCATTAATAAACAGATAATAAAAGAAGCCAAAAACCTGTATGAAATAGGTCTTTAGCTTCCTTTTTATAGTCCTATTTGTATACTCAGAGTTTATTTATATCCTTCCGATGAATAAATCCAAATCTTCGAGCCATCAGTATATTTACCTTTACTATCCCACATTAATTTGATGTACCCTTTTTTGCTGTCGTGTGCCGTAACCGCCATGTCATGGCCATCCTGTGAGGCTTTTGTAAGGATAATGGAATTGGGATGGTTAAAGACTTCCCCCTTACTAGCAGCTCTCCATTTACCTTTTTTATCATTCAGCTGGTACGTACCGTCCTTATTGATGGTCAATGTTCCGTTGGATGCACCTGGTGTGTATACAATTCCTGCATATTTTCCTGTGTCTTTATAAAAATATTCAAGCATGGCGCCAGGAATCCATAGTTTCCATTTCCCTAGAAGGCTCGCAAACTGTTTGGTCGGATCTTGCTTTAATGCTACGGTGGTTTTCAAACTTACTGTTCTACCTTGGTAAGTAGCTGTGATCGTCACGTTTCCATTCTGTCCAGTAAAGGTAACGACACCAGTGGAGCTGACTTTAGCTACTTTCGTATCACTTGATTTCCACACCACACCGGATTTAATGGCCTTCTTTTTTCCATCCGCATAGGTAGCGGTTAGAGCAATCGGAACGGGCTTAGTTTGATAAGTTAGCTTCGTCGAGGTGGTTAGTGACTTTACGACATTTCCAACCGTGGTGGAGACACTAGTTGTTTTCCCTTGATAAGTAGCCGTAATGGTCACTTTTCCAGGTTTGCTGGTAAAAGTAACCACACCCTTTGAAGTAACCTTTGCTACATTGGGGTTATTTGATTTCCATGTAATGGCGTCTTTAACCACTTGGTTAGTCTTATTGCTATAAGTTGCAATAATTTTCAACGTAACCGGAGAAGGACTGTATTGAAGACCATTTGCCATCTTTATGGAAGATAAGGTTAATGGAACGGGCTTCGGCACTCCTTGCAGGGCATATTCAATAGAGATTAATGAGTTTTCCTGTTGAATGATTTTCAATTTAACCATCGTTGAGTTTGCTCGCTTTATCAAGTAGACATGACCAGGTATGGCATCTACCATTGTGAGGATACCGATGTTCTGGTTCCCATCGACACTGTTAAAATCCACCTCGCCAAGGTCCTTAATCAGAGTTGCCCCAAGATCGCTTCCATCGAGGGAAAAAGCAATATCACCATCCTTCCCTGTCGTCATCTTTCCGGTTGCCAGGTTCATTCCCCCTTGGCCAAGCGGATCAGACCAAAATATACCCGTCCCTGGTACAGAAGTATCATAGTTTGCCTGTTTCGTAGGTCCCCAGGTAAAAGTAGAAGCCAAACCATTCAAACTGAAACACTGAAGAAACAACAATAGAATCAATAACCGACTTAAAAATTTCACGATAAACCTCCTCCATTTATGTTAACTAATACTTGGAAAATAGCACTCTAATACTATATTAGCGTCCCTTTCTAATTGTATCTAGGGGGGATGGAAATTTTCTGGAGGGGACAAGGGGACAGGTACCTTGTCCCAGTAAACAATGCTGGGACAAATAACCTGTCTGAGACCACTGGGAATCATATCTAAAATTGATATCTTTTAGTTTTAACTTCTTAACTTGGTTTATTTCTACCTTGACCTGTCCGAATCAAGCCCTCATTCGGACAGGTTTTTATTTTTCCTAGCATAAGAGGTCCGAATCAGGGCTTCATTCGGACAGGTTTTTATTTTTCCTAGCATAAGCTTTCCGAATCAAGC
>NZ_CAKJTG010000007.1:18397-202094 GCF_917563885.1 Pseudoneobacillus rhizosphaerae | reverse complement strand
CAAAACCTCATTGTTAAATTGTGTCAATTTAGTTAAATTTCAAAAAAAGGTTTGTGAATAGATTTGTTATTGAGAGAGGATTTAAGGTTCTCTTGTAGTATAGTAAAGGAGTCATAAAAATTGCCTCCATTTATCTGTATTGATTCTAGTTATGACTTATTGAATTTCCCCTTTTCTCTAGTTTGTTGAAGTTTCATCAATTGCATGTTTTTATAGAGCTATTTTTTAAGACTCAGCCTCTTCTTATATACCCAAAATACTTATGAACTCCCCATAATCATTCATCAAAACTTTTCTCTACTCCAATTGAACTTTATCTGTGTAGAAATTTTTCCTATAAAACAAAAATATAGCCTTGAGGTGATTTATATGGCAAGGACAGAAAGGAAGAAAAGCCGAAGTGGCATTTATCATATTATGTTGAGAGGGATTAATCGCCAAACGATCTTTGAGGACGAAGAGGATAAGCGAAAGTTTTTAGAGACATTAAAGAAATACAAAGACATCAGTCAATACCAGTTATATAGTTATTGTTTAATGGATAATCACGTACATTTATTAATGAGGGAAATGGATGAGACGATAGCAGAAGCGATCAAGCGTATTAGTTCCAGTTATGTGTATTGGTACAATTTGAAATATGAGCGAGTGGGGCATTTATTTCAGGACCGGTTTAAAAGTGAGAATGTAGAAAGTAATGTGTATTTTCTAACTGTGCTCAGATACATTCATCAAAACCCACTAAAAGCAGGTTTGGAGAATAGTGTTTGGAAGTGTAGATGGACAAGTATACATGAGTATGTCCAGAAAGTGGATATGGTGGATATTGATTGGGGCTTTCGGTTATTTTCTGAGGATAGAAAACAAGCTATTCAATTGTTTATACAATATATGCAACAACAGAATCATGATGAATGTCTAGATGAAGAGGTAAAAGTCAGATTGTCGGATAGTGAAGTAAAGAAGTATCTGAATGAAATGGGAATAACGCACAGCAGCAATTTACAGAAATTAGATAAGGAAGAGAGAGACCGTATTTTAATCATGCTTAAAGAATTAAAGGGTGTGAACTTAAGGCAGTTATCTAGAATAACTGGGATATCCAAAAGTGTTATTCATCGGGTTCGTTGATAGGGGGGAGAGCGGGGACAAGGAACCTGTCCCCTTGTCCCGGTTAGTACATTGCTCTAATTGGGTCAACCCCGATAACTTGTTGTCCATCCAACTCGACCCAAAGGTAATAATGATCAATCTCTAATCCTGTTGAAGAAGTTAGAGTGTCATGTACTGCCTCTTGGAGTTTAAAGGTTAAACTGCCAGTGTTTAAGGGAGTTTTTAAATTAAGTCCAGTGTTAATCGAAATCGTTTTATCAGACTTTTGTAAATAAGCAGCACTAGCTGCGCCAATAAATAATGATTGCAACATTACTACTAAAGCTAAAGTAACTAAAATCTTTTTCATCTGTATCACCTCCTTTTAACTAATTTTATCTTTTATAGAAAAGAACGCATCAACTACAGCTGGATGAAACATTGTTCCTTTGTTTCGTTCTATTTCTTCCAGTGCTGTTTCAATTGGCATACCTTTACGGTAAACCCGGTCAGAGGTCATAGCATCAAATGCATCGACAACAGTAATAATAGCAGCTTCAATTCGGATTTCTTCTCCTTTAAGTTGATGAGGATAACCTTTCCCATCAAATCTTTCGTGATGCTGTTCTACAATTACTCCAGCTTTAACCAAATCAACGAACTCTGTCGCGGTCAAGGTTTCTCTACCCCAGCTGGTGTGTTTTTTCATGATTTCAAATTCTTCGTTAGTAAGTCCAGAAGGCTTATTTAATATTTCATTTGGAACTTTTATTTTACCTACATCATGTAGAAATGCTGCCAAGTTTAAAATATATAACTCATCTGGGGATAGTCCCATCACTTCTCCAACCAACATTGATAAATCTTTTATACGATTGCAATGATCAGCCGTATAACCATCTTTTTCTTCAACTGAAACAGCTAGGTCCATCATATTACGAACGGAATTGCTATAATAATGAAATTGAGGTTGAGAGGTTACATATAAGAGTTCGACATCGGTTTTAGCAATAAAAATGGTATGTTGATTAACTGGGCTTGCAAAAAATGAATCGCCTTGTTCTAGTAATTCTTCTTTATTTTCAGACTGATATAACAGTTTTCCAGATAATACGTACATATGCTCCATGGCTGTCCAGCCTTCTTCAGGTATCATAGCTAGACGGGCACCTGCATATAACTTGTGATGGATTACTTCAGTTCCGTCACCAGAGGCTAACAAGGATAGTTCCATATTGGTCATATAAACCTTTTCAAGGGCATTCTTTTTATGGATGTTCATCTGGTTCCTCCTAGGAATGACATTAGTAGATATTCACTATGTAAATAGAACTAACGATTAAGTATAGCCTAGAAGAAATCCTCTTTTCAAGAATGAAAAATATTACAATTTGTTCCAGAGGGGCGTAGGGGGACAAGGAACCTGTCCCCTTGTCCCGCTCATCTCACCTGATTCTTCCCCGTTTCTTTTGCTAGGTATAAATTTATGTCTGCTTGTTTGATTAAATCTTCTGGTTTGTGTTGGTCAGAGGGAACTAGTGAAGTACAACCGATACTCAAGGTCACATAGTCACTTGTTTCAGAGACTTCTGTTGGTATTTGCAGTTTCTTCATGGTAGAGAGCAGTGATTCCCCAATATATTGGGCTCCTTTTAAGTCTGTTTCGGGTAGGAGAACGACAAATTCCTCACCGCCATATCGTGCAACGAAATCCCCGGGTCTATTTAGTGTCCCTTTAATGGCTTTTGCAATTTGTTGGATGCAGCTATCTCCTGCCTGATGCCCATAAAAGTCATTATATTTTTTGAAGTTATCGATATCAATCATTAACAAAGATAATGGCAGACACTGGCGCATAGTTCTATTCCACTCATCTTTAAATGTTTGTACAAAGTAACGACGATTAGGGATATCGGTTAAACTATCATAATTGGATAAATATTGTAACCTTTCATTCGTTTTTAACAGGATTTCTTCTTTTTCCATCCGTTTTGAGATATCTCTTGAAACGGTCACAACGCCTTCTAACTCTTTATTAATATTACGAATCGTACGAGCATTCGTTTCAAGCCATAGGAATGAACCATCTTTTTTCTTATAGCGGTGTGTTAATGATGCAAAGTCAATAAGGGATTTGGCTTCAGTAAAGGTTTTGGATATTTCCTCCAGATCATCTGGATGGATAAAAGCAAACATATTTTGATTTATTATCTCATTTTGGTTATAGCCCAATAGTTGCGTACATGACGGTGACATATATTCATATACGCCGTAGGGATTAATATAGGAAATGATATCGGTTGAATTGTCTGTAATAAATCGATACAGGTCCTCATTTTTTTTCGATTTTTCTGAAAGCCTTTTCTCGGATGTTAAATCTCTAATAAAAACTTCCACCGCAGGTTTGTGGCTATAAACAATCGATACAGAAGTAACTTCAATGTCTAAGATATTGTTTTTGCCTACTCGAATTTTTATTTGGCTCCGTTCTACATCCATTGCACCATTTTGTGCCTTTTTAATACGCTCTTTTATAGCTGAGTGATACTCGGGTAGGACAAAGTCAAATATAGTTTCCCCTATAATTTTTTCGTAACTAGAATTTAGCAACTCCACCAATTTATCGTTAATAAAGGCAATCTTATTTTCTTGGTATACCAATATCGGATACGGCGAAAACTCAATTAAACTTTGAAAATGTTCCTTGTTTATTTCAGCCTGGGCTTTATAGAAACGAGATCCGTCATAGACCCAACCAATTGAAAAGGCGATAGCGACGAAAAATAATGCTTCTAGTATTGAAGATAATTTACTTTCTTCAGAAAATGATTCCACTACGGAAACGATGATTGAAAACAGTAATAACGTGATTCTGCCTATATATTTCATTTTTTCACTCCAAGAATAGTTTACGTATGCATTTCTCCTTTTACCGATATTATGCCCCTAAATTAGAAGAAAAAGTATTACAGGGGAAAAGGGGACCATATCCCCACCTTTTAGTTTGATCTTACTGAAATTGGTTAAGCAAACAAGGCTGGGACAAGGAACCTGTCCCCTTGTCCCGGAATTTTCTGATAATTTACAATTAATGAGAGGATTTATTGGGTTCTTTGGCGAAATGGTTAGTAAGTGTTGAGATGATTGCAAAGGAGTGTACGGTATTGGAGGATTTAAAAACACCTGCAAAAAAGTTTCGCCCTGAAATTGAAGGGGTAAGAGCTGTGGCAGCATTTCTTGTAGCTATTTATCATATATGGCTAGGGACTGTTTCCGGTGGTGTCGATGTCTTTTTTATTGTTTCCGGGTACTTAATAACCACTTCATTATTGTCAAAGATGGACCGAAATGGAGGAATTAACCTTTTGGAGTATTTGTTAGGATTGGCGAAAAGGCTATTTCCAATTGCCTTTACTGTTCTTTTCTTTACAACATTAGGTTCCATTTTGCTTATGCCGCAATCGCAGTGGAAGCAAATTATTGCTGAATCATTCACCTCTGCCTTTTACTTTCAAAATTGGCAGTTGGCACATAATGCAGTCGATTATTTAGCTCGAAACAATGAAGCGAGTCCGTTTCAACATTTCTGGGCTTTATCCATTCAAGGTCAATTTTATGTTACATGGCCACTTATCATTCTATTCGCCTATTTCCTTGCAAGTAAAGTACTGAATACTCCGCCCCGAAAAACGCTTTTAACTCTGCTATCCGTTATTTTTGCGATTTCTATCGGGTATTCGGTTTATATTACCGCTGTAAATCAACCATGGGCATATTTTAATACGTTTGCGCGGGTTTGGGAGTTTAGCTTAGGGGGAATATTGGCGCTAACCATTCCTTATGTTAATTTTAATAAATACGTCAGTACTGTTTTAGGTTGGTTAGGGTTGGCCATTATTTGTATGACAGGAATTCTTTTACCTGTATCAAGTGTTTTTCCAGGATATGCAGCTCTTTTGCCAACGATTGGCGTCATGCTAGTCATTATAGCAGCAGACAATGGCAGCAGTTTAGGTGTAGAAAGACTGTTAGGTTCAAAACCATTTTTATTTTTTGGCAGTATTTCTTACGGTTTTTATTTGTGGCACTGGCCACTATTGATATTTTATTACGCCTATTTCGGAACGGACACGGTATCCCTTCAAGGTGGTCTTATCATTTTGGCAATTGCGTTAATTTTTTCCATTCTTTCAACTAAAGGTCTTGAAACGCCAATACGAAAAATGAATAGTAAGCAATCTTGGAAGGTGGGAGCCACTTTAGTTGCGTTTATGATTCCTGTCTTTATTGTCAACACTACTTGGGGAGTAACCGTTAATCAGACGATCAAGAATCTTGAGGAAGAATATTATGAAGAAGGGGTTCTTGGTGTTTCTGCCGATATCATTCCTAACAGTGACGGTGAGGTTACCGAAGGAATTATGAAAATCATTCCCTCAACTGTTCATGTTAAAAATGATCTACCAGCATTCTATGAAAATCCTGAATGTTATTCTGAGTTTAATGATCCAAGAGTGAAAAGATGTTCTTATGGTGAAACGGAAAATCCTGTTTATACAATTGCTCTTGTAGGGGGTTCTCATTCAGGGCATTGGTTCCCAGCTTTGGAGGAAATATCAGCGAACCTGAAATTACGAATCGATGTATACAATAAGGATGCCTGCCGTTTTTCAGACGATAATTTTAACGGCCAACTACATGATTCATGCATGGAGTGGAATGAAAAATTAATTGACTTACTAATAGAAGAGCCACCTGATTACGTATTCACTACTGCAAATGTAGGAAAAGGAGAAACGATACCATTAGGATTCCTCAGTCAATGGAAAAAGCTTGAAGGCATTACAGAAGTGTTTGCCATCCGTGATACCCCTAGAATGTTAGTTGACCCTCCATTATGTGTTGATGAAGGTGAACTAACTAGATGTGCAGCACCGAGGAAAGATGTATTATCGGAGAATCTACCTTGGGAAAACACAGAAGGAATACCAAGCAATGTGAAATTTGCCGATCTATCGCCATACTTCTGTGATGATGAACATTGCAACCCTGTCGTTGGAAATATATTAGCGTATCGTGACCTCCATCATCTTTCAACCTATTATTCTAGAACTCTAGCACCGGCACTCGCAGAACATTTAGTTCGGGCTTTGGAGCAATTGAATAAGTATGCGGACTACTCCGATAACGAAACTTGAATTGGTACCGACAAAAGATAAAAGATTGATTTGCATGTATGGAAAATACAATCATATTTTAGGATTAGTTTGAAATTTTCTGGCTCAAATGATTGTCAAATGACAACATTTTGGGTCAATTTTTTTATTTCTGAAGGATCTTTTTTTGGATATCTCTAATATCTATTAATCAGTCACTTTCATACGGTTCCCTCAAAATTCTCGAATAATACTCCAAAATATCAATAGTGAGCTTCAGTGGCGCGAGAAAGTGAAATCAATATTTAAATGTACTAAGAATTCTAAAATTTAACTAGAATAATAATTCATCTACAAAATTTTACAAATGTACAGGAAAAACCAAGTGATTTGTCGAATTTTTATATTGTTATATAGTAAGTTGAAAAGGGGATATAAATTTGAAGAAAATAATAAAAATCCTGTTGTTAACAGTTCTGTTAGCTTCATCAACGTTTTTTAGTAGTACGCCATTACAAGCAAACTCTATTCCAACGATTGATCTAAAGGTTATTTATGATACAGTCATATTCAGTGTTCCAAACGCAAAAAGTAAGGACTCTATCGAATTCAGTTTCTATTATAAGAACGAAGGGGAATACAATAATATCGGAGGAGTCGAGTTTCCAGAGAACGGTTTACACCATGTATATCTGCAAAAGAATGGAGATTATGCTGTTACTACGAGAATTAATGGTAAGGAAAGTTCACCAAAGTATTTTCGTGTAGAAAGTATAAATGTTGAAGGTAAAACACCAGATATTTATATTCAAAAAGATCAATTGGTAAGTGGTTTAGGAAGTCAATTTAAAGGGATTTATACAATTTCTCCAATAAACGCTCCAGAAAATAGAAGTATCACAATGAGAATGTATCAATTAGATAAAAGTAGTTTTAAATTAAGATTTACACAAAAATTATCACCTGGACAAGATATGGAAATCCCTAGATTGAAGGGAGTAAAGGAGTACGCTTTTACATACACAATCGATGGAAAAGAAAGTGATTTTGAGGTTTTTGTTTGGGATGCAAAGTATCAATACTATGAGGATACCTTTGTTGTGAAGAATTTTCGAAATAATAAACCAGAAACAGATGAAAAAGTAATAAAGACACAAGCGGAACTAAAAAGTTTTCTTGTTAATGTTCTTTCAAAAAAGAAAGACGAATTTGTCACAATTAAAAATAAGGATATTGAAAAGTATTTTAAGAATAATGAGTTTCCAGATGCCTTGTTAACGAAGCTGTTTCCAAATAAAAAAGAGAAAGAAAAATATAAAAAGCTGTTAGATAATTATCACTGCTGGTTGTCGTATTCAAAGAAACATAATTCAAAGGAAATTCATGTATTCCCAGTAAAGAAATACATTATAGAAAAAAGATAACCTGAATCGGGGTCTAATACAGAGTCAATAAGAAGTCTTGTCCTTATTAGTACCAGCTAAGTCAAAATAAGCGGAGTTTTTCCGGTTATAATCAGAATGGAGCTCGTTTCCGGTTAAATTAGGGGAGATTTTCCGCTTATTCCAAGCAAAATCCCCCATTTTCATGTATTTCGAATCAATAGAATGAATATTTCCGTGTATTTGGGCCATTTTCAATGCTTCTGACTAATTAAGCGGGTGTTTATGAAAACTGATGAGTAGGAGGTAGAATAAATGAACATTAATCAATCAACAATAGAAAAGCTAGAAAAGACAATAGAACGAATGCAAAAGGCTCTAGAATATAATGACCAGGGATACATAAGTGAATTGGTTCATGATCTTACCGAATTTGCCTATTTTGCAGGTTATAAAGAAGCAGAGAGTAACCAGTTCAACCATCCTACTAAGAAAATAAAAGGAACTTATTTCACTCCTATTTCTACAGGTACAATTGAAGCACAAATCTCAACTCTCGTTTTTGATATGGGTATCCCCTCACACATAAAAGGATATCGATACCTTATTGATGCTGTTGCTCTTACATATGAGGATCCTACTCTTATTTCTAAAATAACAAAAGAGTTGTATCCCTATATTGCTAGGAAAAATAATACCACTGCTAGTCGAGTAGAACGCGCTATACGTCATTCCATTGAGATTGGTTGGAGTAGAGGAAACCCTGAAAGAACATCTATGATCCTTGGATACCCTGTAACTAAGACGAAAGTCAAACCTACAAATAGTGAGTACATTCATCTCCTTGCAAATTATTTACGTATCAACAACGAAAATCCATCTACATTAAACAGTTCAACCGAGTATCAACCAAATGAAAATAAAAAGATTAATCAGGATCAACCCATTGAAGGTGCCAATCTGAAGTTAGTGCAATTGTCAGAAGCGGCAAGAACGGAAATAAGTACCGAGGTTCAATTAGAAGAAAATACATTAAAAACCGATAATGATATGAGCGATAAAGAACTAACAACAGCTATTAATGAAATTCTATGCCAATTAGATTTCAATGAGGAAATGTCTCACTTTCCACTTTTACGTACTTTGATTGATCTCTCTATTAGAAATCCACATTTACTAAAGGATGAAATAGAACTTCACAATCAACTTGCCAATCGGTTTGGTATGACTAAAGAACGAATGAAACGGGTTATTCAAGACGCCCTATCCATGAGATTTCCGGTACTTAAAGAAACTTTACGCTATCAAGGATTAAATCCAATGAAACTATCAGTCTTTGCTGAGTTAGTCGTCAAAAAACTAAATCTTGTGTGATAAAAGTAATATTAATATTTATGTTTTACATAAGTAAGAGCTTTCTAGAATTTCCATTTGGTTTGTATACGGTAGATACGGATGATAAAGAAAAAATATTGAGAATTAGACTAATGTATTGGGTGGTACTCTATTTCAATATAACATGCGAAAAATGTAAAATTTTGTGGGTGTGAATTCAATTTATTAAAATGGCCTATCGAATTTAATTTCAATCAAACGTTTGATTGAAAATTGATATTTTAAAATAATATAAAGAGGGAGGTTCGTAGCTGAATTTTTAATAAAATTAACGAATAAATATAGGAAAAAGCTTGGATATTCTCCAAGCTTTTTCCTATATTTATTCGTTAGAAATCCCCGACTGCATACGGTAATTTCTAACGAGCATTCCGTTGGATTTTATCATTCCAAACTTCTCATAATATGGAACTAAGTCACCATCACAACATAAATCAACCATATAAATATCATTAAGTTCATTTAACATTTGTTTTACCAATTCCTTGCCTATACCTTTATTTTTGTACTCAGGCAAAACTTCAAGGAACGGAATATAGGCAGATAGAATCCCATCGCTAATTGCTGTTATAAAACCAACTACTTGATTAGTATGATCATCTAATGCAATGACCACTTTGCTGCTGTTTTGTAACAGCTTTAAGTGAGTTTGTGGATTTGGTGAATTAGGCCAATCTACAAAAAAGCCTTTCAACATATCAGATGAAATCCCATCAAGAGAATTTTTATAGATCATCATATATCAACTCCTAATTATTTATTTGTAGGTAGATGATATTTTCAAAAGTAAAGTAACAAAATTGGGACCTCCAAACACTTCTTGGGATACTATAAGATATTCCACTGAAATTCCAAAAATCCTTTTAATTTGTACTTTTAAATTCAGGTGTCAGAGTGCCAATGGGACAAGGGATTATTTAACGCTCATTTATCTATCCTAAAAGAAAAAATTCAGGCAGAGAATTTATTAAAATCTCTGCCTGTTTCTGTTCTGTAGTTTCCATATAAACCAGGTCTCGGGGACAAGGGACCTGTCCCTTAATCTGTCCCAAGTGTTACACCAAGTCTTTTTAAATATTGTCTATAGGCAATGCTCATTCGGTCAGATTTCAATGAAAGTTCAATTTGTAAATCAAGTGGTAGTTCTTCTGGCTTTTGGTTTTCTACGATTGGCTTGTCCTGGGCGAAAATCATATCCTGGAACTCAATGATTTCCTGATCCGTTGTACCGGTATCATAATTGAATGACATAACTCCAAATGCAATGGATTTTCGGTCTTCAACCGGCATTATTGTAAGTAATATCGTCATCTTATTTTCAGTATCTGGATCCCTTTTCGTAAAAAGAACGGTCAAAGGACGAAGGATTTCATAGGTATAAAAAACATCCTTTGATTGGCCGGATCCATCTGGGTCAGGCTGAAATATGGCGATCTCATCACAGTAAATCTTATCTTCTGTCGTATGGACATCGTAATCGTTAATGACCGCATGTTCTTGAACTCCAAGAAAGCCTTCATGTATAAAAGCAAGATGGCCTACATCGAGAAAGTTTTCGACAATTCTCGGTGGATTAGCGTTTACTTCCTGAGGACCCCACAAAACATTTCGATAGTTTTCATCCATATACGGAGGATAAGAAAAGAAATCTGGATTGTTGTTGTTCAGATTAATCCATACAAATCCATATGCTTCTTTACATAAATAGTTCATCGCTTTTGCTTTTAATGGAATCGGTCTTCCTTCAGGGAGCTGCGGAATTTTTACGCATGTACCTTCAGAATTATATTCCCAGCCATGATAATTACAAACGAGATTCCCGTCCTTCACACATCCTAGTGAAAGGGATGCGCCTCGATGAATACATAAATCCTTAAAGGCATGGATTCCTTCCTCGTTACGGAAGAGAACAATTCTTTCGCTCATGAGTACAACTTGTTTTGGCGCTTCTTTAATGTCTTCTATTTTACCCGCAACGATCCAATCGCTACGTAAAACATTATCTTCCACTATCATTTTTATCTTCCCTTCTTAAATCCGGATTCACCAATATTACGCTAATAATATCTTTATTCTAAGAAGCAATTATTAAAAAGTCAACCAAAAAGACGAACGTTAAATAACTAAAACGTTTTAATATACGTAAATTTATATTTACACCCATTGGAATCTTCCCTTATAATGCTAGTATGGTTTTTAAGTCAGCTGTATTGTAAAAGTGAAATTGAAATAAAAAAATCAGCTTAAAACCCATATTTAATAGCTATTTTCAAATGGTTAGACTGCTATTTTTCCTGATTACAGTTTATAAATTCAAGAAAAAATTATCATGGAGGCGAATATTTCAGTGGAGCAAAACGAGCAAAATCCGAACATTATCGTAGGCGTTGATGAAAAAATTAGTTGGGGGAAGGCTTTTTTACTTGGTATGCAGCATGTGCTAGCGATGGATCTCTATATCGCGCCAATCATTTTTGCTGGTTTACTTGCGTTGGATACGATGAATACAACCTTTTTCATTCAAATGTGTTTTCTGGCTGCAGGACTTGCTACACTCATTCAAACGATTGGCGGACTGAAATTACCAGTGGTCCAAGGGCCTTCCTACGTTCCTATAGGTGCATTGGCAGCTATTGGCGGCAAGCTTGGATTAGGAGCCGTTTTTGGTAGCCTTATACCAGGTGCATTACTTATTGCAATCCTCGGTTACCCGTTGAAATGGTTTGCTAAAGCGGTACACAAAGTAATTCCGCCATTAGTCGGGGGAACCGTTATTGTCATTGTAGGAATTTCATTAATGCCAGCTGCTTTTAATAGTATTTATCATGCACCTGGAAATGTCGGGCATAATGTTTTGATTGCGTTTGTCTCTGCTGCGGTTTTAATCATTTGTATTCTTCTTGGACGTAAGAAAAAGGGGTATGGAACATTTTTTCGTTTAGTTTCAGTCATTCTGGCCATTATTGCTGGCACGGTCACTGCATCGCTATTCGGATCCCTAAACTTCTCTGCTGTAAAAGAGGCTTCTTGGTTTGCACTTCCAAGCTTCTTCCCATTCGGGAAACCCATCTTTGATTTACAAGCAATTTTAACAATGGTATTTATCTATTTGGTTATTTTGATTGAAACAACTGGTACATGGTTCGTTGTATCAACCGTAACAGGCAGTGAATTAGATGAAAAAAGATTAAACCGTGCCTCTGTCGGCGAGGGACTTGGCTGTTTCGTTGGCTCTCTTTTTGGTGGTACACCAATGACTGGATATTCTTCAAACGCAGGTATCATTGCTATCACTGGAGTAGCAAGTAAAATGGCGATTATCGCTGCGGGTATTATTCTAGTAGCTCTTGGATTAATTCCTAAACTTTCTGCTGTCATTACATGCATTCCTGAACCAGTAATCAATGGAATTTTCGGTGTCGTTTGTGTGGCGATTGTTATGAACGGATTTAAGGTTATCCAAAAGATTGAAATTAACGACCGAAATATGATGGTCATTGGGGTACCAATCTTATTAACAGTAGGTACAATGGTGCTTCCGAAAGAAATCTTATACAGCGTTCCAGATTTCGCAAATTACATCTTATCTTCTGGAACAGCAGTTGGGGCAATCGCAACACTAATTCTAAATCTCATCATTCCGCAAGAACAAAATGAACCAAATGAAAAAAGACAAGAACCTTTAATTAGTTAGACGTAAATGGGTCCCACCAAAGGATAAAAATTAAAAGAACGATTTCTATGACGAGTTTCGTCTAGATATCGTTCTTTTTTTAGGGACAAGGGGAAATGGAATTAATAGGATGAAATAGGCAGACTATTTAAATTAAATAATATATTTATAGAAAAATAGGTTGCAATAGGGTTTAATGTGATTTACTATTATTCTAATATTATAAAAAACCCTAAAATTCTAATAATTTAAGAGGTGTCGGGATGACGGCGGAAGTTTTAGTTAAGGTATCTAGAGGCGGTTTGGTTGAGAGCTTACATAGAGGTCATATTGCGGTTGTTAATTCCAAAGGTGAATTACTGTATTCAAAAGGAAATCCACGAGAAGTTGTGTATGCAAGGTCGTCAATGAAGCCACTTCAAGCGATTCCGATTGTAGAGACAGGGGCTGCAGAGCATTTCCATTTTGACCATGCGGATTTATCTTTAACCTGTGCCTCGCATAATGGTGAGGATCAGCATACAAATCGAGTTCAATCGATATTGGAAAGAGCAGAGTTAACCTTCGCGGATTTACAGTGTGGAACGCATAATCCAAGATGGCAGGAAACGTATGAAGCGTTAGTAAAAGCGGGTGGAGAAGTTACAGCCATCTACAATAATTGTTCAGGGAAACATAGTGGGATGCTTGCAACAGCAAAGCATATGAATGAATCAACCAGTGATTATTACAAACTAGATCATCCCGTTCAGCAACGAATTATTGAAGCAATCAGTGATTTAACAGAGGTTCCGAAAGAGGAAATCGAAATTGGTATTGATGGTTGTGGAGTGCCTGTACACGGTATCCCGTTAGAAAGTTTAGCGTTAGGTTTCGCAAAAATGGCCGATCCGAGTTTGTTGCCTGTTAAACGTCAAGAAGCTATACATAGAATAACAACGGCGATGATGGAAGCACCAGAAATGGTTGGAGGGACGGAACGTTTTTGTTCAGACTTTATGCGTATTTTAGAAGGCAGAATGTTTGGGAAAGCCGGAGCAGAAGGCGTTTATTGCATTGGTGATAAAGAAACGGGAATCGGTATTGCGATTAAAATTGAAGATGGTAATGGAAGAGCCACATCCCCGGTAGCGGTGGAAGTTTTAAGTCAATTGGGTCTTTTAGGGGAAGTTCAAAAGGAACAATTACAATCCTATCATTACCCACAACTAAGAAATTGCCGAAAAGAGCAAATTGGAGAGTTACGACCAGCTTTTACGTTAGGACATGCATAATGCATTCTCTATAAAATTGTCAAAATAATAAAAATTAATAGGAGGAATTACAAGTGAGAAAATCTATTAAATTATTAGCACTGTCAATGCTAGCACTTGTTCTTGTATTGTCAGGCTGTAACTTCTCTAACTCATCTTCAACTAGTTCAGGAGATGGTAAAAATCAAGGGGAAAAAACAGAAGCGAAAAAGACACTAAACTTAAGTTTAGAAAATGATATTCCGGATTTAAATCAAGTGAAAACTACAGATGGTATTTCTTTTAGTGTTTTAAATAACATTATGGAAGGTCTTTACCGATTAGATGAAAATCACGAAGCTGTTCCAGCGATGGCAGAAAGTGTAGATATCTCTGACGACAAACTAACGTATACGTTCCATATTCGTGAAGGTGTGAAATGGAGTAATGGAGAAGTGGTAACAGCCCATGATTTCCGCTACTCATGGTTAAGAGCGATGCATCCAGATACAGCCGGATCTTATTCCTTTATCATTGCCGATTATGTAAAGGGTGGAGCGGAATATTTAGCTGGTGAAGCAGCAGATAGCGATGTAGGTATCGTAGCGGAAGACGACCAAACATTAGTCGTAACAATTAATGAACCAACACCTTATTTCCTTGGGTTAACAGCATTTGTTACGTACTTCCCTCTTAACGAAAAGTTTGTAACGGAAGCTGGAGATAGCTTTGCGCTTACAGCTGATAAAATTCTATATAATGGTCCGTTTACATTAACAGAATACGATCAAGCAGCAGGCGTAAAATTAGTCAAAAACGATCAATATTGGGACAGCTATAATGTAGATATTGATGAAGTTAGTTTAAAGGTTATTAAAGAAAATAGTACGGCTTTAAACCTATTTGATGCGGGAGAATTAGATAAAGTTTATCTTTCTTCTTCTGATATTTTATCTTACCAAGATAGCGAAGAATATGGTACAGAATCGAAGTTTAACTCATGGTTCTTACAAATGAACTTAACGAAAGCTCCATTTGATAATTTAAACATTAGAAAAGCATTCCAATTGGCAGTTGACCCAGAAATCTTGACTTCTCAAATTTTAAACAATGGTTCTACACCTGCTTCAGGGGTAGTAGCTGCTGGTATGGCTGGGGTTGACGGACAATTATTCCGTGAATTAAATCCAAATCTAGTAACACCTGACATTGAAAAAGCGAAAGAATATCTTGCTGCTGGACTTGCTGAAATCGGTGGAAAACTTCCTGAGGTTACCATCTTAACAGCTGATGACACAATTGCAAAAGATACAGCTACTTTCCTTCAAAGTGAATTTAAGAAAAATTTAGGTGTAGATGTACAAATTTCAACTAAGCCTTATAGCGGAAGACTTCAAGCGATGAGAGATGATGATTATCAGCTTGGTATCAACAAATGGGGCGCAGATTATAACGATGCAAGCACCTACTTAGATCTTTGGGTATCAGTTCCGGAAGCAAAACCACTTCGCGGTAACTACTCAAGTGAAAAGTACAATGATTTAGTGGCAAAAAGTAAAACAGAAAAAGACGAAGCGAAACGTATGGAATACCTTCTTGAAGCAGAAAGAGTCATGGTTGTAGAGGATTCCATTCTTACACCACTTTACGACGAAGGAAAAGCATTCTTATTAAACACAGACGTATCGAATTTCACAACACATCCTTATGGGGCACCATTAGAATTGAAATACGTGAAGAAAAACTAATAAAGAGTGTAGGGAAGAGAGAGAATTTCTCTCTCTTTTCTTCATTTGTATCCTTAACACATATAAACGAATTTCATTTAATAAGGCTATTTTCGTAAACATTGTTGTAATTTTTTTAAGGCTCTGTGACTTTCCTAAGAAACTAACGGAATTGAACAAGTAACAATTGGGTTATTGGTTACCAGTAGCAGCCAAAAAGAGAGAAAACGGTAACTAATAGAGGCTAATAGTTACCGTAAACAGTAAAAAAGAGAGAAAACGGTAACTAATAGAGGCTAATAGTTACCGTAAACAGTAAAAAAGAGAGAAAACGGTAACGAATAGAGGTTAATCGTTACCGTAAACAGCGCCAAAGAGAGAAAACGGTAACTAATAGAGGCTAATAGTTACCGTAAACAGTAAAAAAGAGAGAAAACGGTAACTAATAGAGGCTAATAGTTACCATCAACATCAAAAAGGTGAAAAAGCGAAGTTTTATCTTTTGTTCTAATATCAACATCGCATTTTAATAGAATCTTTATTAAAAAACACTAGCAACAATCTATACGAAAATAGCCATACCAAAGAGGTGAACTAGATTGAAAAAATTTCTTGCTGTAAGGATCTTCAATATCTTAGTGACATTATTCGTTATTGCAACAGTGACATTTTTCCTGATGAAATTGTTACCAGGATCTCCGTTTGATGAAGAGAAATTAGCCGATTTATCAGATGAAGCAAGAATGGAGTTTTACGCACGTTACGGACTTGATCAACCTGTTTATGTCCAGTATGCGAAGTATATGGGGAATCTTGTGCAGGGTGACCTAGGAATTTCTTATTACTATAAAGGACAAAAGGTTGAATCTTTAATTTCGGGCCGAATTGGTCCATCTGCTTTACTAGGTGTACAAGCTACTATTTTGGGCGTGTCCATTGGGTTAATTTTAGGAATGATTGCCGCCTTTAGGCATAATACCGCGTGGGACTTTTTCACGATGTTCATTGCCGTCATTGGCGTAGCCATACCAAACTTTGTGTTCGCCGCACTTTTACAATATTATGTTGGATTAAAATGGGGCATTTTGCCGGTAGCCTTCTGGGAGAGCTATGACAGCTCCATCCTACCGACAATCGCTCTTTCGATGATGGTTATCGCCTTGATTGCTCGTTTCATGAGGAATGAAATGCTCGAGGTGCTGCAGCAGGATTACATCTTAACCGCAAGATCAAAAGGATTATCTCAAATGAAGGTCATTATTCGTCATACACTCCGTAATTCAATGATTCCAATCCTTACGATTCTTGGACCGATTGTCGTTAGCTTACTGACAGGGTCGCTTGTCATTGAAAATATCTTTGGTATTCCAGGTATCGGCAGTTTGTTTGTTGATTCGATTAAAGTAAATGACTATACAACGATTATGGGCTTAACGATTTTTTACAGTACCTTTTACATTTTAACCGTTCTAGTTGTTGATTTACTATATGGAATCGTGGATCCGAGAATACGCATAGCTGGCTCAAAGGGGTGAAGAAAATGACGAACTCAACTCTAGAAAAATATGAAAAGACAAATATAGAAAAAAATGAAATGAACAATTTTGACCACCTTTTTAAGGAAGATTCCTTTAAAGTCGTTGGCGCAAAAAAAGATTCACAGGATGCCATCACAAGACCTTATGTAGGGATTTTCAAAGAAAGTTGGTTGAGATTGACCAAAAATAAAGGTGCCGTTGTTAGCTTGGTGGTTCTTTCAATTTTGATTATCCTAGCGTTAATTGGACCTTATATGAATGAATACACCTATGATGAAACTAATTATGAAAAGGCCTTCCAGGAGCCTAATAGTGAGCATTGGTTCGGGACGGATAAATTCGGACGTGACCAATGGACAAGAATTTGGGAAGGGACACGAATTTCCCTATACATTGCCCTTCTAGCGACTGTCTTGGACTTAGTCATTGGGGTCCTTTACGGCTCCATTTCAGCACTTGTCGGAGGTAAAGTCGATAATGTCATGCAACGTATTATTGAAGTACTCGTTGGGATTCCGAATCTTATTCTCATTATTTTATTGATTATGCTATTAAAACCAGGGATTTTCACGATTACCGTTGCCATGGTCATTACAGGTTGGGTAAATATGGCGAGGCTCGTTCGTTCACAAGTATTTAAGTTAAAGAATCAGGAATTCATTCTAGCATCAAAGGCATTAGGTGCTTCCAATAGCAGGCTGATTAAAGAACATTTCATACCAAACACGTTAGGTCTCATTATCGTTAATATGATGTTTACGATTCCATCAGCCATTTTTACCGAAGCCTTCTTAAGTTTTATCGGCTTAGGATTACAAGAGCCATTAGCTTCTCTAGGTGTACTAATCAATGATGGGTTCAAGGCTATGAGAAATAACTTCTACTTATTATTGTACCCAGCAGGTGTCATCGTTGGTTTAATGGTCTGCTTTAACTTATTAGCTGATGGGCTACGCGATGCATTGGACCCTAAAATGAGAAAATAATACATGAACGATAAGAGGGTGAATCATGATGGAAACACTATTAGAAGTAAAGGACTTGAATGTTTCATTTCGTACTCAGGCTGGTGTGGTAAAAGCGGTTCGAGGTGTTAATTTTAAAGTAAATAAAGGTGAAACATTAGCTATTGTAGGTGAATCCGGATCAGGTAAATCCGTAACCTCTAAAGCGATTATGCAGTTATTACCGAATCAAACCGCCACTTATGATAGTGGAGAAATCATTTTTGACGGTCAAAACATTCTTGAGATCAATGATAAAAAGATGGAAGCGATTCGCGGGTCGGAAATAGCGATGGTCTTCCAAGATCCGATGACGGCCCTTAATCCGACGATGACGATTGGGAAACAAGTCGCGGAAAGTATCTTGAACCATAATAAGAATGTAACGAAAAAAGAAGCGTTACAGCGAGCGGTTGAAATACTCGAGCTCGTTGGGATTCCGGAACCTGCTGCACGTGTGAACCAATATCCGCACCAATTTTCTGGAGGCATGCGTCAACGTGTCGTCATTGCGATAGCGATTGCCTGTAATCCAAGATTGCTTATTGCTGATGAACCGACCACTGCGCTAGATGTAACGATTCAAGCTCAAATTCTTGATTTGTTAAAGGATATTCAGAGGAAAACGGGAACGTCTATCATTTTGATTACTCATGATTTGGGCGTTGTTGCCAATATGGCGGATAAAGTGGCTGTAATGTATGCAGGTAGGATTGTCGAACAAGGAACGGTTGAAGAAGTATTTGATTCCGCGGAACATCCTTATACGTGGGGACTGTTAAAATCAATCCCTGATTTGGACGCAGATGAAGAATTGTATTCGATTCCTGGAACACCTCCTGACCTGCTGAGTCCGCCTATCGGTGATGCATTTGCAGCTCGAAATGAATTTGCGTTAGCGATTGATTATGAAGTGCAGCCGCCGATGTTCGCCGTTTCGGAAACGCATTCGGCTGCTACGTGGTTATTGCATGAAAAAGCACCTAAGCTTTCAACGATTGTCCAAGAAAAAGAATCCGTTAGAGCGAAGAGAAAAGGGAAAAAGAATCTCACATTGGCACAACCAATTATTCAAGTACGTGATTTGAAAAAACATTTCCGCATGTCAGGTGACAGTTATTTAAAAGCGGTTGACGGGGTTACTTTTGATATTAAAAAAGGCGAAACCCTCGGCTTAGTTGGAGAGTCTGGCTGTGGGAAGTCCACAACCGGTCGGACGATTTTACGATTATATGAACCAACGGGTGGAGAAGTGTATTTTAACGGAAAACCTATTCATGGTGATTTGAAGAAAAGTGATGAAAACACGATCAGACAGAAAATGCAAATGATTTTCCAAGATCCGTACGCTTCACTAGATCCGCGGAAAAAAGTACTTGATTCAGTGGCAGAAGGAATTGATATCCATAAGCTTGCAGCAAGTGCAAAGGACCGTAAAGATACCGTTCAAAACTTGTTGGAAATTGTTGGGTTGAATAAAAGCTTTATGAATCGCTATCCACATGAATTTTCAGGTGGACAAAGACAAAGGATCGGGATTGCTAGAGCATTAGCCCTCAATCCAGAGGTGATCATTGCGGACGAACCTATATCTGCACTAGATGTTTCGATTCAAGCTCAAGTAGTCAATTTGTTAAAGGATTTACAGCACAAACAAGACTTAACGTATTTATTCATTGCCCATGATATTTCCATGGTTAAATATATTAGCGATCGAATCGGCGTCATGTACTTAGGTAGCCTTGTTGAACTTGCACCGACAGATGAGCTAAGCAAGGAGCCGTTGCATCCGTACACGCAAGCCTTATTATCAGCTGTTCCTACACCAAATCCGAAAATTGAACGTGGAAGAGAACGGATTATTTTATCTGGAGACCTTCCTAATCCAATTAATCCACCAGTAGGTTGCCGTTTCAGAACTCGCTGTCCATATGCAATGGAGAAGTGCGGGGAGACTCCTATTTGGAAAGAGGCACAGCCAAACCATTGGGTTGCTTGCCATTTAATAGAATAGTAGAATGACCCACCAAATCATATTCGGTGGGTTGTTTTTTCATTAAGACTCAGTTAAAATTTGATGTTGTTTTTTTTAATGATTAGGTTTGTTTCCGGACATAGGTTCCGCTATTGGTGCAAAAAGTCCCTTTTTAAAGGTCTTTCCGGACATTGGATCCGTTATTTCGTAAAAAAGGGGATATTTTCATTAGAATTTAGTAGATAACGGATTCCATGTCCGTCAAAACCAAAAAGGATGTCATTTTTAGTCAAATAGCGGATTCTGTGTCCGCAAAAAAGTTTACCTTTTCTAATTTCAGCAACACCACTATTTAAAGAGCCTAATTAGATTTATTTCTCCAAATGAACTAATTTAGAAAGTGCCTTTTGATAGATATCGACTGCTTTATATAAATCTTCGAGTTCAGCGTACTCATCAATTTGGTGAGCGGTACTCTTTTTATTTGGAAAAAGTGCGCCAAATGCAACGCCGCTATCTAAATAACGAGCATAGGTTGCGCCTCCGGTCGAGAGCAGCGTTCCTTCTAATCCTGTTTCTTCCTCATAGGATTGAACGAGGGCTTGTACACCCGGGTGATCTCCGCTTACATAATGTGGATTACGCTCTCTGATGGCGTTAATGGTAAAGCCGTAGTTTAGTGCAGCCTTCTCCACATTTTGCTTCGTTGTTTCATATGGAGTGGTAACCGGGCAACGGATATTTAAAGAGATTTCTCCACCTTCAAGGGCTTTGAACTTGAAAATACCTGCATTTACCGTTAGCGGTCCTGTAACCTCATCAGAATGCTCAATCGACAGCTGTTCTCCATAATGATTATTTTGCAAGACAGTTTGGATGAAACGAATATAAGTAGATTGGCTACCGGAAAATGGAAGCTTGTGAAGTAGACTTGCAGCTGAAAATGCTGCATTCTCACCCTTAAAGGGCTCTGCTCCATGGGCTGATTTTCCCGTCACGGTTAAGGTCCAAACATCACCTTCATTGACCAAAGTGTAAGGAATGGACCGTTGGCTAGCCTCTTGCTCAATTGTGGTCACCCATTTGTCCACCTCGTTGCCTTGGAAGGTAGCTACACAATGATCCGGAACCATATTTCCGCGTTCACCAGATACAAAGGTTAGTAATGTAAAATCAGAGGCTGAGCCAGTTGTATCATCGATTTTTAACGTCAGGCTAATCTGTCCTTTTTCAGCATGAATGATTGGAAAACTAGCGTCAGGTGCAAATCCAAAAAGGGCTGCTGGCTCTGTTTCAACATATTTCTGCATACAGGACATCCCACTCTCTTCGTCCGTACCAATGATGAGGCGAACGCGGTGGGTTGGTGCTTTTTCTGTTTCCTTCAGCTGTTTCAACGCATAGAAAGCAGCCATTGTTGGCCCTTTATCGTCAATCGCACCGCGGGCTACGATTTTTCCGTCAACGATCGTCGGTGTGAACGGGTCACTTGTCCATTTTCCGGTTGCTGGAACCACATCTACATGGCAAAGGACAGCAATATAGTCTTCTGCCTCTTCTGGACCGTATTCTATGTACCCGTAATAGCCATTATGATTCTTTGTACGGAATCCAGCTTTCTCACCGAGGTTCAACATATAAAGTAAAGCGTCGTTCACTGCATTACCAAAAGGCGCCTGTTCTGTTGCTGCGGATGTGTCTTTTAGGCTTGGAATAACTAATAATCCAGATAAGTCTTTGATAAATTCGCTGCTTGCTGCTTTCATTTTTATCTCTCCCGTTTGAAGTTTATTTTTTAAAAAGATAGAATTGTGTGATAATAGTATTGTATCACTTTATTGGTGTGAATAGGTTGTTAGATGTTTGATTAGGTACACAAATGATACTATTTCCAAAAATCAGTCTTTGCTGTATTCTGTAGGTAGGTAAATGGTCCTAATGTTTTTTAAAAAATACTAAATGCCCCTAAATGAGGTTAATTATATGAAAAGAAAAGTTCATGTCATATCTATACAGGAAGAATATTTAGATATTATTTCAAAACAATTGATTGAAGTGTTGGGTGACAGAATCGAAATTTATTCGATAACGATAAAAAGTTTAAAAATGGATATGATTTTGCCTGGCGATATCGTTATTTTATCGAAGGGAATTTTGAAAGGGATTACACGGCCGTTTATCCCAGCCTCATGCCCGATTATTATTGGCAAACGTGAGATCAACATCGTGAATACAAAGGAATTAATCATCTTGCCGGATGGTCAAAATATATTAGTTGTTAATGATACGATCGAACAATCAAAGGAAACAGCCTTTTCGCTTGAAAATATATATTTTGAACATACGTATTTTGTCGATGATGGTGTTAATCCTATTCCTGAAAACATTGATTTTATTGTAACTCCTGGTGAAAAGCAGTTAGTGCCAGAACATTTTACCAATGTTATAGATATCGGACCACGGATATTGAGCTTTCAAACGTTTTTGGAGCTGTCCAATCTTATCGATGAGCACAATGATAAATTGCACTTAATGAATCGTTATATGAAATCGCAAATTTCCTTGGCGAAAGAATTCATCCATGACTTGGGCGGGAAAAGGAAGGATACAAGAGAGCTAGTAGAGTTGTATAATCCGGATATTCCACCAGTGAAAACTAGCAGCTCTATATTAACAGATGATAAAATCAACAGCATTACTAGTAAAATAGACAAACACGGATTTTTAGAGGAAAGCATTAAAATTCTTGAACTATATGAAAGAGGAAAAAGGCAATTTCAATCTTACGGAAGGCTGAAAGTGAAACAAATGCTAGAAGATAGCGGGTTTACCCTGTCTGAACAACAAATCCGTATCCGCCTCGAAGTCCTACAAGAATTAGGATTGCTACTCGCCCGCCAAGGTAGGGGAGGAACAACCATCACGACCGTTGGGGAGAAGTTTTTGGAGGTACAGAGGGGGAAGTAGGGACAAGGGGACAGGTTCCTTGTCCCAATCTGGGTTTACATATCCCCTTAAAGATAAAATTAAGGCAGAGAATTTATTAAAATCCTCTGCCTGTTTCTGTTCTCTGGTTTACATAATAACCAGGTCTTATTGGGACAAGGAACCTGTCCCCTTGTCCCGCTCAAGATAATATCCCCCTCCGAAAAAGTTCTCCTACGGCGTGTGATCGGTTATGAGCGCCTAGTTTTTTTATGGCTGATTTTACGTATTGTTTGACTGTTAGTTCGCTTATATCCATTTGTTCTGCCATTTCTTTGGTGCTTTCTCCCCAAGATATTTTTCTCATTACTTCTAATTCTCTTTTACTTAATTCTTGCGTTTCCTCTATATGATTGGTTTTCTCCATATATTTTCCTACTAATCTTCCAAATTGGCTAAGCGATGTAAGGATTTCTTCATCTATTACAACATCTTTAGCAAATTCATTTGTACATATATAACCAATCGCGACAGAACTAAAACATATTGGCACAACCAACAAGGCGTTCACATTAGAAGTTACGATGTATTTACTACTAGTTTGTTTTAAGAGTTCTAGTCCAGAGCAGTATTTTGCCTTCCTTTCAAGGGTAGAGGAGTACAAAATGGGCAGTGTCCGTACATCGTCCCGAATATCGTTAATGTATACGAGACCCTTTTGATCCAACATGATGATTCCTTCTCCAACATAGCCTAATGGAGAGAATCGAAATAAGTGGGCATTCAGAGCTGGATAAAGTGACATGTATATTTCTAGAATTTTATATAATTTTTCCTCATGACTTTTTACGTCCTTTAATTTTAGTAGCTGATCCGAAAAGGTATGGGATGGGATCATTTTATCATCTCCTTTTGGGGGATATGTCACATAGATAATTGGGAATATTCAAATTATATAGGAAATTGTACCATTAAAGTAGTCTTTTAGAGTATCGAAATAACTTTTTAGAAAAAGAGGGGGAAAAGAATGAGGAAAAATAAGCAATTTATTGTTATTGGTGCGTTTTTAATCCTTACTTTAGTCTTTATGGTAATGATGACAATTAGCATCGAAAATCGGACAGAGGAAGTATCAGGAGATGTGCCATCTAATGAGCCGGTTCAAAATGAAACCGATTCCAACCCTGAAGTCAAAGATTCGACTGCACCAGCTTTTACAGGATTGGATTTGACCGCTGTACCAAATGAAAATTGGTTTGCAAATGGGGGGAGCGTCTATAACCAACGTTACTCTACATTAGATGAAATCAATACATCTAACGTGGCAAACTTAAAAGGGAAGTGGGTAACCAAACTGGGTTCTGGTCTAGAATTTAAATATTCTGGTGAATCCAGTCCGATTGTCTATAACGGTGTGATGTATGTCAATACAGGTGCCCACGAAGTTTCTGCACTTGATGTAAAAACCGGGGACATTCTTTGGAAGTATAAGCCGGACCTTCCGGAATTGACAACAGTCTGTTGTGGATGGACGAGTCGAGGTGTTGGTCTTGGAGATGGACTTGTTTATGTAGGATTATTAGATGCTAGATTAGTAGCACTTGATCAAAAAACAGGTGAAGTCGTATGGGAGACTAAGGTTGAAGATTGGCAAAAAGGTTACACCATCACAAGTGCGCCGCTTTATTATGATGGAAAGGTTTATACTGGTTTAGCTGGCGGTGAATATGGTATTCGTGGAAGACTTACTGCCTTTGATGCTAAGACGGGAAAAGAGCTTTGGAGGTTTTACACGATTCCAGGACCTGGTGAGATTGGATATGACTCATGGCCAAGTGATAATGATTCCTGGAAACGGGGTGGGGCGCCAGTTTGGCAAACTCCAGCTGTCGATCCTGAGTTAGGCACTCTTTATTTTTCAACAGGTAACGCAGCACCAGATTTAGATGGAAGCACTAGAAAAGGAGATAACCTATTTGCAGCCTCCATCGTAGCAATTGATGCGGAAACTGGCGCTTATAAATGGCATTTCCAAGAAGTGCACCATGATATATGGGATTTAGACGCACCAAATCCGGTCATTCTTTTTGATGTAACGATTGATGGAAAAGAAAGAAAGGCACTTGGGCAAGCGGGTAAAACTGGTTGGGTCTATTTCTTAGACCGAACAAACGGGGAGCCGTTGATTGGTATTAATGAAACGCCAGTTCCACAGGATGAGCGACAAGCGACCTCGGCTACACAACCGATTCCAGTTGGTGATTCCTTTGTTCCTCAAATTGTTACCAAAGAGGATATAGAAAAGGAACTACCTAATTATGGTGGAACGTATGGGAAGATATTTGATCCTTTCTGGGATGAAGCTTTATTGTTAAAGCCATCTGCATTTGGAGGGGCAAACTGGCCGCCATCTGCTTACAATCCAGAAACTGAATTATTTTATGTTCTCGGAACGGATATGTATATGAATTTCACTAGAAGTGAAGATGAATATGAAGAAGGGGAAATGTACGTTGGTAGTATCATTGCCCCTGTTAATGAAGCTCCTGTAAGAGGAACGATCACCGCACTTGATGTTAAGACGAACAAAATCGTATGGCAGCAGGTATGGGATGCAATGGCTTACAGTGGGGTTATGACCACAAAGGGCGGATTGGTGTTTGTTGGACATAATGATGGAAGACTCATCGCGTTTGATGCTAAAACGGGTAAGCAAGTTTGGGAATTCCAAACAGACGCAGGAGTGAATGCTCCTCCTGTGACGTATGAAGTAGACGGTGTACAATATATTTCCGTACTTGTTGCGGGTAACTCATTAGCTGGCTCAAAACACGGCGATTCCTTATGGACCTTTGCTCTTGATGGCGATATTGAGTCAGGGGAAGCGGTAGCTGTGGACGGAGAGGCAACTTCTGATGATAAAACCGATGCAGAAGTGGTTGCTAATGCAGATGAAGGTTTAAAGGTATATGAAGGAAATTGCTTAGCTTGTCATGGTAAAGGTGGGGAAGACGGCCATAATGGTCCTAACCTTAAACTAAGTAAAGTAACAAGCGATGCCCAAAAAGTCATAGAACGAGTGAAAAAGGGCGGAACCACCATGCCGGCCTTTGAAGGTATCTTGACTGAAGAGCAAATCAATAATGTTGCTGCTTATCTTACAGACGTGATTGCTAAAGAGGAATAAATGTGTGGCGGGACAAGGGGACAGGTACCTTGTCCCGATTTTTTTTATCTGATTTTACTGGAATAGGTTAGGTAAACCAGCTGGGACAATTAACCTGTCCCCATGTCCCTTTAGTAAATGAGGTTTATTAGCCCAATACCACTCCTCTAGAACAGGTTAAGCATCCGACTTGATAAATAGGCGGAAAAACTTCGGTTAATTTGTAAATGGCGGTGAAAATTGCTTATATAGACGGAGAGATTCCGCTTATTGATTCGAAAAACGTGAAAATGAGGGCTTTTGCTTTGCATAGTCGGAAAACCTCCCCTTATATACCCTGAAACAAGCGCCATTCTAAATTTAACGGAAAATCCTCCGCTTATTTTAATTTCGCACGTTACAAAATTAAAGATTGGATCGGGACAAGACAAGGTTCCTTGTCTTGATTATTTATTTGATCTTCCTAAAATAGGTGAGGAAAAAGAGCTGGGACAATTAACCTGTCCCCATGTCCCATCTGAAAAATATTTTCTAACATGGACCAAAATTAAAAAAAATTCATATGTTAAGAGTAGAAGTACATCACACAAAAAAGACCGCTGCTTGAATGCTACGGTCTAAAAAACAACTTTAGAAGTGAGTGAGTAATCCATCCTCGTCTGCAAACACAGGGTGGATTATTTTTTTTTGTCTACACATCTAGATATCACCTACTGACTTATTTTTAGAAGAATTAAGTTCCACTTCACCTATACCTAGTTATTCACGGTAATTGTATCGATTTGATATGCTCTATATTCCGATACACCGTTTCTGCTTCGGCTGTAATTAGAATCATTTTGTTATTTCGAACCTTTTGAAGTAAGCCTATTTTTTCAGTATTTTCTCCACCATCGATTATAACTAGTTCATTTTCTAATTTTTTCAATTGTTCATCAAAGGTTTTGGCTAATGGGGCAGTTACGGGCGTAATGGATAGATTTTCGTTTTTTAAGGAATACGGTGTTTTATTTGGTGGATACGGAATGATCCATTTGACGTGGTTTATTGAAATTAACATTGTTTTATACACAGGAGAGTGAAAGACAATATAGTCGTTCATGATGTTAGTTAAATAGCCATGAATCGATTTATTTCCTGTGACGTAAACCTTGATAAACAAACCTTTAGCAATCGTTAAAGCTTTATAAAACGATATGACATCCGTTTCAATTGGTTTTTCTGAAGTAGGGTTATAGGCGGTATCTTCTTCTTCTATAATGGTTTCTTTCAATCTTTGAACATGAACAAATGGGATGTAGAGGTAAGAATTGGTACTTCCTTGGTATAACACAATGATGTCCACTCCAGAATCTATTAGGATTCCTTTATGAAAAACACCACCGGAAATTTCCACCTCAATTTTTTTTCCTATCAAATCAACAAAATCAATTAGCATCTAAATTCTCCTTTTTTTCTAAAAAGTCTTATCCTTGAAGAGTGCCACCAAAAAGCCAAGAAACCCAATAATATAAGACGATTAAAGTAAACAATGTCGCAGGTGGTATGACGACGATTGTGATTTTTATATACTGCATCCAAGTAATCCGAACTTTCCCTTTCCGTACGATATGCATCCACATCAGAGTAGCAAGAGTTCCCATTGGAAGTAATAACGATCCCATATCGCTGCCGATGACGTTCGCCAAATAGGCAATTTTCAATTCAAGTAAACTTAGATCCATATTCATTAATGTGAGTGTCCCAACCATGAGGGCAGGGTGGTTATTAAAAATATTGGAGAGTACCGTTAGTAGGGTACCCATCATGACACTCGCATGGAGTAGGCTTCCAGATACCATCGGCTTCATGAAGGTGATGAGCCAGTCTGTTAATCCGATGTTATTGAGGCCGTAAATGATGGTGTACATACAGAAGGCGAAAATGATAATATACCACGGTGTTTTTTTTAGCATATCGGCAGGGGATATTTTTAAATACACCCATCTCCAGGCTAAAAGAACAAGCGAGCCGATAACAGCCATAACAGAAACAGGGATGTTCATAAACGAAGCGACAAACAGGCTACAGCGGACTGCAAATACGAACAGCAGAACATTTCGCATAAATCTTGAACGGTCTTTTTCCGAAGTCTGCTGCATTCCCGTTTTGAGTGGGTGGTAGGATTTAAGTGACAACCCCGTTACGGTAGTAGGAACGGTTTTCGGTAAGACTTTTTTAAAGCGAAGGAACAAGAACCAAGTCAGCAATAGTAAACCTAGAGTGGCTGGAACGAACATCATCGCTGTATGCAACCATAAATCCATGTGGACGATTTTTAGAGCGATTAAATTCACGATGTTACTTACACCAATTGGAGCACTCGAAGCAGTCGCGATTAATGCTCCAGACAGCAAATATGGAATTTTTTGGTGATTTTTTAAACCCATGTTATTTAATAACATGACTAGAATGGGGGTTGTGATTAAGATACTTCCGTCATTATTGAAAAAGAGTGTCATGAGGAAACATAATAAATTGACATACCAGAATAAACGAACCCCTGACCCCTTTGCTTTTGCAGCGAGTTTTTCGGCCACCCAATTAAAGAAACCAAAACTTTCTAACACAATTGCCATGACGATTGTTGCCATAATGGTAATAGCTGCGCCGCTTATTGTTTCTGCGATGATACCCAGGTCTGATAATGAAACACTTCCAATTAGTACGACAATAATCGCGCCTATTGCTGCGGGGATGGCTTCGTTGATCTCTCTGGGTCTCCATAGAATAAATCCGAGGGTAACCAAAAAAGTTAAGATGGTTATCCAAACGGTTAGATGAATCATACTTTTTCTCCTTTCATTTTGCTAGGTTTCATGATGTTTCCATGAGATGACCTCACCTCCTCATGAAATTTTACTCCGCTCTTGTCCCCCCCTTCCATCTATCCCTCTTGAGTTGTTGTACTGTATTAATATGTATCACGGATAAGACATGTCATGGGTTTGTACCCATTTTTCTAATTTTCCGCATCAACCTATCGATAAATGCCTGAATAATAACGATAAAGGTGGTTGGTTGTCTTGAGTCTCCTTTAAATTGATATTTTTCTATTGGTGTGTGAAATGTCATAGAATTGCTACATGATTCTGGTTTTGCTTATTTTATACTAGTGTCAAATGTATTTTGTGTTTAGCAAACTTAAAAACGGGATGGTTTGGTTTATCTGTTTTAAAAAAAATCTTTATGGGAAAGGGTGGAAAAATGAAAGGAAAAAAACATAGCTTCGGAATTCAAAAAAAGATGGTATTGGGAATAACCGTTGTGGCATTTATTACCTACGGAACAAGTGCCTTATTTATTTTTTACTTGTCTGACTTTTTAGGTGAAATGCTAAATGTGAATGACTCTATTTTTACAATAGTGACACTTTTGTTTGGTGTATTTTGGTGTGGGGTTCTAGGATACTTTGGTTCATATTACATCACAAAACCGATTACTAGACTTGAGGAATCAGTATCAAAAGCAGCAAAGGGTGATATACGCCACGATATCCATATTCCAAAATCAAATGATGAAATTAGGTCGCTTTCCGTTTCTTATAATCTAATGTTAGAGAATTTAAGAAATATGGTAAAAGATATTAACTACAATTTTGAAGAAACGAATAAAAACGTAAGTGTGATTAGTGATTTTATAAAAACAGGCACAGATTCTTCGGAAGAGATTTTTAAAAATATGAAACAGATTACTCATGGTTCTGAAAGCACATCAAATGCTATTAATAATACTTCTAATTTAATCTCTGATACGAAAAGTATCGCATTGAATATTCAAACAAAAGCTAATTTATCTAAGGAATCTTCTGATAGTATGAAATTGACTTTAGATAATACAACGAAAATCGTCCAAATGGTCATAACCGGAATCGATAATATTTCACAAAAGAATAATGAATCCTTGAAATCTGTTCAGGAACTGCAAAAATATGCAGAAAAAATAAGTGATATTATTTCATTAGTAGGAGATATTTCTACACAAACTAACCTTTTAGCATTAAACGCTTCTATTGAGGCGGCAAGAGCTGGAGAGCATGGAAGAGGTTTTGCGGTTGTAGCTGAAGAGGTTAGAAAGTTAGCGGACGGAAGTGCTCAAGCTGTAAAAGAAGTCACTGAATACATCCAAGATATTCAAGGTGAAGTTCAAAATGTTGTTATAAAAATCGAAGAGCAAAGTGTTCTCACTGCTGAAGAAGCATCCCAAGGGGTTACAGTAGAAAACCAAATGAATAAGATGAATTTGGCTATTTTGAAGATTGCTAATGACATCGAGGAAATTAGTGGCTTAATTGATAATCAAATGGTGCATATGATGGAAACGGATGTGAAAGCACAAGAAGTTGCCCATATCGCTGGAAATACATATCATTTCTCTGAAATAGTAAAATCTGCTATTGAAGAACAAAATACCGGAATGAAACAGATGTTTAATTCATCCCATTCGTTATCATTATATTCAAACAGGTTGAAAGAAACTATTAACCAGTTTAAGGTTTAGAGAATTTGAAGAGGCTGTCCCGAAGGTAATTTTGGGGCAGCTTTATTTTTGAAATCGGGTGTCCGGTACCGACAAAAGACAACATTGAGAAGTTGTATGTGTGGAAAATACAAATCCATTTCATATCGTTTCGTCACCCGAAACTTTTCCATTGCTAATTGTTCTGTCTGGATTTAATATTTAAATAGCTTACTTGTTTCAAATGGTGATTTTTTTTCAGCTTAGGAGAGATACAGATGAGAAGCTATCTTATTTTGGGAATGTCTATTCTTTTTTTAATACATTATTTCATTGAGACACAATGGCTGCAATATTCACTCGTTATCGTTGCGTTGCTTGCCTTTTTCGGAAGTGTAACGAAGGCGGACCGTTTTCCACGTATCGTCGGTTTGATTATGATGGGGGTGGGAGTCATCACTGAGTGGAGTAAGGGGACTGGCGGCGACGGAATTAGTGATGGGATTATCTTAATTCTTCCCTTGCTTTGTCTGTTAACGTTAGTACCACTTCTCGCCATTCCACTTAGACTTAGTGGTTTCTTTGAGTCAATTTCGCTTCTGCTGCAGTATCTATTACATCAGCCGAAAAAATTATATACAGGAATAACGGGTACTTTATTTATATTAAGCCCAGTCCTGAACCTTGGTTCCATTAAAATTATTCATGAATTTTTGGAGGATTTGAAGTTTCCATCTGCGATGACAGCGAAGGGGTATATCATGGGATTTTCGACGGCCATTATGTGGTCACCTTATTTTGCCTCTGTTTCATTAGTCCTTCATTATCTTGATGTCTCGTTTAATGAATATATATTATTTGGTATCAGTCTTGGCCTATTATCTTTAATCGTAGGCAATATTTTATTTGCATTTTGGATCAAAAGGCACCCTTTGGCATTGGGAGATCCTCAAACAGGCCAAATGGATAAAAAGATACGAAAGCAATTACTAAAACTAATTTTATTGGTGTTGATTTTATTAGCGGCATGTCTTGGAATTGAGAGCATTACGCATTGGTCAATGATGGTAATTGTATGTTTCATGTCAATCATTGTTCCGTTAGTATACGGAATCATTACATCCGATTGGAAACGAATGCTCCCATTATTGGTTGACTACCGGGACCGTACCGTTCCGATGATGAATAATGAAATAATGTTATTTATGAGTGCTGGAATGTTGGCATTTGCTATGAAAGGGACAACGGTGATGAATGGAGTTAGCAGTATCCTCATGAGCATTGCAAATTTGTCCTTTTTCTTGTTCGCGGTAACAATTTTACTATTTGTTCTTGTTGTCAGCTATATAGGTATACATCAAATTGCGTCGGTTGGAGTATTAGCGATGCAGTTAAATCCAGTGGAACTTGGAATTAGTAATGTGGCATTAGCCTTGATTCTATTGTTATCCTGGTCCATTTCAACGGCGCTAAGTCCTTTTTCAGGGCTTAATCTAATGGTAAGTAAATTGGCAGGGGTATCGGGAATGAAGGAAGGACTGCGAGTAAATGGTCAACACGTAATCATTTTTTCCGTTATTAGTATTGTGATTATTTCTTTCGTTAAATAAGCGATATCCACTAAAAGGGACAAAGTGGCATCCTTTTACCAAATCAGACAATGTAATAGCGTTAGTAAAGTGCGCCACCGGAAATGGGAAAAAGGCGCACTTTTTATTTACCTTATCCTTTATCGATTTAAAGCATGTGGGGACTGTCCCCACATGCTTTAAATCGATAAAGGATTTTACTGTTTTTGTATGGTTTTTAGTAAAGTCCCTTTCTGTGGGATGAATGATTAGGCTAATGTTATTAACATATTATTATATGATTTTCCTTTACCAATATATCTTCTAGTAAAAATTTTAGTAAAAAAACTAATAAAAGCGTTTACATTTAGTAAAAATAATCGTAAAATTCAAATATATTCATATAGGAGGGATACGATGAAGGGGTCAACGTCAAGATTTAAGGTTATTTTGCTATTCGTATTAACCGCAGTACTAGTTTTAGCTGGGTGTAGCTCGTCAGCATCCAAGGAGGAGAAAAAGGATAAAGACGGTAAGGAAACGATCCGTTTTGCTACTTGGGATAATGAGGATACCCTCAATTTACAACAAAAAATGGTTGATGATTTTAATGCACAAAATGACAAAATTAAAGTTGTTTTGGAAGGGTATGGCGCTGATTACGATACGAAGATTGCTGCAGGAATGGGAGCCAAGGATGCTCCGGATGTCATGTATATGTGGAACTACCCGCTGTACAAGGATGCTTTAGAGCCGCTTGATTCCTATATTGAGAATGAAGGGGAAGAGTATAAGAATAATTTCTACGATGCTCTCTGGAACTATAATAAGACTGATGATAAGATGCTGGGCTTGCCTGTAGGGTATACAACGCATGTGGTTTATTACAACAAGGCACTTTTTGATGAAAAAGGATTGGAATATCCACAAGCTGGCTGGACGTGGAATGATCTACAAGAAGCAGCGAAGAAACTAACTGATAAATCAAAGAAAATTACAGGTTTTGCCTTCTCAGGTCAACCGGATCCATATGATTTTGAAATGTACTTATGGAGTAATGGTGCTTCTTTTGTGGATAAGGATGGAAATTTGGATGGGAATGTCAACTCCGCTAAATCAATCGAAGTATTCAATATGTTTCAAGGGATGTTAAAGGATGGCATCGCTATCACAACTGAAGGTTCAGGATCAACAGAAATGAAGTCAGGAAACGTTGCCATGTTTGTCAACGGTGCTTGGTCACTAGGATCGCTAACAGAAGCAGGAATCGATTATGGAGTTGTAGAGCTTCCTAAGTTTGAAAATGGTCAAAATGTAAGTATTGTTAGCTCTTCTGGTATTTCTATGTCAAAGGACTCTAAGCATAAAGAAGCCGCATTTGAGTTTATGCAATATTGGACAGGGGAAGAAGCGAATAAAGCAAGAATTGAATTTGAACTTCCTGTACTTAAGAGTTTAGTAGAATCAGAGCAATTAACACAGGATCCTGTGAAAAGTGTATTTTATTCAATGCTTGAAAAAAGTGACGGCTATACACCAACTTCTTATATCGTAGAGGACTGGACAACAGTAGCAGACGACTTAAGTTTAGTTTTCGAACAAATTTTCAACCCAAGTACTTTAATGGACCCTAAAAAGGTACTGAATGAAGTAGTCAAATAAAATAAAAAAAATTGGAAAAAGCATCGATGGCGTCATAAAGATGCTTTTTCCAAAATTAACTTCGTGAGGTCACTTTGATGATAAAAAAAACCAGACCACAAAAATACAATCTAGTAAATAAAAAGGTTCCTTATTTATTTATCCTGCCATGGATGATCGGATTTGTCGTGTTTACGTTGGGGCCATTAGTATTCTCGCTCATTATGAGTCTCTTTGATTGGCCGGTCACTAGCAGCCCAACCTTTGTCGGATTTGGCAACTATATTAAAATGTTTACCGATGATCCGCAGTTTTATAAATCGATTTCGATTACCTTTAAGTTTGCTTTAGTCTTTGTTCCTCTTAATCTTATCATAGCTCTAGTCCTTGCTCTCCTCATCACCCAATCAGTAAAGGGAATAAAAATCTTTAGAACAATTTTTTATCTTCCTACCGTCGTATCAGGAGTGGCCATTTCTATCATTTGGGGTTGGATTTTTAATTCTGAGTATGGGATTTTGAATTATCTTTTTTCCTTTATTGGAATTGAGGGACCAAAGTGGTTAATTGACCCCAAATGGGCCATTATTACGATCGTGATTGCTAGCGCTTGGGGAGTCGGTACGATGATGCTTATTTTTTATACCGATATAAAAAGTATTCCAAGGGATATCTACGAAGCAGCAGCCATTGATGGGGCGGGCCCACTAAGGCAGTTCTTTTATATCACGATTCCAAGTATTACGCCTACCATTCTATTTAATGTGATTACATCAGTTATTGGTGCGCTGCAGCAATTAACGCTCGTGCTCCTGTTAACTGGAGGAGGACCACTGAAGTCAACGTATTTCTACGGATTATTTGTTTATAATAACGCCTTTAAACATCACAAGCTCGGTTATGCCAGTGCGAATGCTTGGTTTATGTTTATTGTGATTCTATTACTAACATTATTAATCTTCAAATCGTCCTCTGCGTGGGTATTTTATGAAAATGAAGTGAAGAAGGAAGGTGGAAAAAAATGAAGACTTCAAAAACGTATAAATTCATCGTCTACATTTTTCTTGGTTTATTTTCATTGTACTTCTTATTTCCATTTATTTGGGTGATTTTAACGGCACTTAAGACTGAAACGGAAGTATTTGCTTTTCCACCAAAAATCTTTCCGGATATACCGCAGTTTCACAACTTTGTTGATGCATGGACTAGTCAGCCTTTTGGGGTCTATTTTAAAAACTCCGTTATTGTCACAGTCCTAACAACCATCGGTCAAGTGGCCTCTTGTTCACTGATTGCCTATGGTTTTGCTCGCTTTGATTTTAAATATAAGAATCTTCTTTTTATCCTGCTCTTATCAACGATGATGATTCCGTGGGATGTAACGATGATTCCGCTTTATATGCAATTTAATATATTTGGATGGATTAACACCTTAAAACCATTAATCGTCCCAGCCTTTTTTGGTTCCGCGTATTTTATCTTTTTACTGCGACAATTTTTAATGAATGTACCAAAGGATTTGGAGGATGCCGCTCGAATCGATGGGGCAAATGAATTTCAAATCTTTTATAAAATTTTCTTGCCTATTATGAAGGCACCACTCATTCTGATTGCGGTATTGAATATTTTAGTCGTTTGGAATGATTATTTAGGACCATTAATTTATTTGCAGGATCAATCGAAATATACGATGGCGTTAGGGTTAGCAGCCTTTAGAGGAGTCCATGATATGCAAATATTACCGATTATGTCTATCACATTAGTGATGATTATTCCACCTATCCTTGTATTTGCTTTGGCGCAGAAATACATTGTGGAGGGAATTAGTGGTTCAATAAAGTAATTCGGAGGAAATGTATATGCTACGAGAAATGAAAAGATGGGAAGATATCACACTAACAGGAATAAACAGGCTCGAAGCCCATACCGATTTCTATCGCTATCGAGAATTAGCAACGGCCCTTTCTTACGATAAAAATAAAAGTCAAGGTTACTCGTCTCTCGATGGGTCTTGGAAGTTTCTTTTCCTAGAAGCGCCTGAGTATTCACCACAAGACTTTGAAAAAAAAGACTTTGACACGAGCTCATTAGATTCGATTATGGTCCCTTCCTGCTGGCAATTACATGGATACGGGAACATGCATTATACGGATGTTCTTTACCCATTCCCGATTAATCCGCCGTTTGTTCCGGATGAGAATCCAACGGGAATCTATTTTACAGACATCACCCTAGAGGAAGTAGATGGTGATGAAAAGCTGATTTTGAAATTTAATGGCGTCGATTCGGCGTTTGATTTATATGTGAATGGCCATCATGCTGGTTATAGTAAAGTGTCGAGAATGCCTTCCGAATTTGATATTACTGGGTTTGTACAGGTTGGAAGCAATCGAATTACCGTTAGAGTGTATCAATTTTCGGATGGAACGTATTTAGAGGACCAGGATATGTGGTGGCTTTCTGGTATTTTCAGATCGGTAGAACTCTATCGAATCCACAAAAATACGCTTGCCGATTGCTATATTGAAACACTACCAGATGAAAACTATCAACATTTCGACTTACACATTGTGGGTAATTTTTTCAAAAATAAAACGACTGACATCAACGCAACGCTATGGCATGAAGGAAAAGTAGTGGAGAACTTTGCGGTTGAAGTAGTAGATGGAAAGTTCCGTGTACTGAAGAAGGTGGAAAACCCACTGCTGTGGAGTGCTGAGGAGCCGAATCTATACACGTTAACACTGGAATACACACTAGTTGATGGTGAAAAAGAAATTGTTCCATTGCGCTTCGGATTCAGAGCTATTGAAGTGATTGATAACCAAATAAGCTTAAATGGCAAAAGGATCTTTTTTAACGGTGTGAATCGTCATGATTCCCATCCGAAAACAGGACGGACGGTTAGTTATGAGGACATGCTTGAAGATGTTCTGTTAATGAAAAAGCATAATATTAACGCCGTTCGGACTGCCCATTATCCGAATCATGATGTTTTTTATGATTTATGTGATGAGTATGGCCTTTATGTGATTGATGAAGCGGATTTAGAGTGCCATGGATTCGAAAACACCGGGAACTATAATTGGATTAGTGACAATGAACTGTGGGAAAAGCAGTACGTTGATCGAGCGGTTCGGATGGTCAAACGGGACCGTAATCACCCGAGCGTCATCATGTGGTCATTAGGAAATGAATCGGGAGCGGGTAGAAACTTTGGGGCGATGTACAAGGCCATTAAGGAAATGGATGCTTCACGATTGGTTCATTACGAAGGGGATCGCACGGCTTCCTTTAGTGACGTGTTTACGACAATGTATACAAGACTAAATAGGCTTGAGGAAATTGGTCAGGATGCAGAAGGGAAGAAGCCGCATATTCTTTGCGAGTACGGTCATGCGATGGGGAATGGTCCTGGTGGGCTAACGGAATATCAAGAAGTCATGCGGAAATATCCTAGACTGCAAGGCGGATTTATTTGGGAATGGTGCGATCATGGGATTGAACAGGTTGAGGAAGATGGAACGATTCGTTATCTATATGGCGGCGACTATGGTGATTTTCCGACAAATGGTAACTTTTGTATCGATGGATTAGTCTATCCTGACCGGACACCATCACCAGGATTAATCGAATATAAAAAAGTGATTGAGCCAATCGTCACGGAATTAATCGATGAGCAAGAATTAATGATTAAGGTAAAAAATCGATATGATTTTAGAAACCTTGAAGGAATTGCGGCGCATATCAAGCTAGTATCCTTTGATAAAGTAATTGAAGAGAAAACAATCCTGTTGCCAACTGTTCATGCTCAAGAAGAAAAGGAAATCCGATTGCCGCTTAACCTTGACGATGCGTTAAAATACGAGGATGTCCATCTGTATGTAAGTTATGTAGAGCCAACTGATACTCCGTATGCCCAAAAAGGCCATGAAATTACGAAGGAAGTTTTTCTTCTTGAGGCGACAAAGCTTGTGAAGCAGGTGGCTTGCACGACCACTAATAGCGATGATGTAGCGGAAATGACTATCCGTGAGGATCATTTACAGCTTGTTCTTGAAACTAATCAGTTGAAAACCGTCTTTTCAAAGGTAAAGGGTAAGCTCGTCTCGCATGAAGTAGATGGAGAAGTGATTATTGAAAGTGGACCTGAGTTGACGCTATGGCGGGCAATTATGGATAACGATATGTACAAGAAGGACGATTGGATTAATAAGTACTTTTTGAAAAATGGAAAAGAACAATTGGTCTCGTTTAACTATGTGAAGCAAGATGGATATGTGGACATTGTCATCGAGAAGTATTTTTCAACCGTTAACCAAGGCTGGGGCTTTCATTTGCAATACCATTATAAGGTCACAAATGAGGGAGTATTAAGCCTTACCCTAAATGGAAAAGCGGTTATCCGTGGTAAGGAAATCCCACAGCTATTACCGAGGATCGGTATTACGATGCATGTAAATCAAGAACATAAGGATGTCATTTGGTATGGCCGTGGTCCTTCTGAAAGCTATCAAGATAGTAAAAGAAGCCAGTTGATGGGTCTATATCATAAAACGGTGGAGGAAATGCATACTGATTACGTGTATCCACAGGAAAACGGCTCAAGATGTGATACTTCTTTCCTCGCTGTTGCCAAAGGGGAACAGGCTTACTTGTTTAATTTTAATGAAAATCGCGATTTCACTATTCATGACTATGAAACAAATGCCCTAGAGGAAGCGAAGCATCGAGGAAAGATTAAGAAATCACCCTTTCATGTGCTTACGATTGATTACCGCCAGAGTGGGGTTGGCAGTAATAGTTGTGGGGAAGAGCAGCTTCCGAGTTACCGAGTGGATCTTCGGGATTTCGCTATTCATTTTGAATTGAGAAAAGTACAAAAAAGCCATTTGGTAGAAGAAAGTAAATACTTTAGAACGAGTATATAAGGAGAACATTTTATGAATCTAGATATAAGAGAAATTCCTTTTTCGCGATTTGGGTCGTACTTTTGTATATCAATGGAAAGGGATTGTAAGGATGTCTATATAAGAGATGTTCATGGTGGAGATGAAGCACCGTCCCGACTGTTTAAATTGGAGTTCCTCCAGGACGGTCAAACAAAAGATGTGGAAGTCGAGGCGACGGAAACTTCTCTTACCTTCCGTATAAAAGAGGATCCGAGTAGCTATGTAGAGTTCATTATCCCGGAAGAAGATGAACTTCATATCGAAGTAAACGGAATCGAATTGCGGCTAACGGATAAAAAAGTGAAATACGATTCCCTTATGGAAATCGAGGATGGGATGTATGAATACCATATCTATCCGAAGGAATTAAAGCTGATGATTATGAAGCTCGAAGGGGAAATGACGGTTCACGCCCCTTGGAAAATCATCGGTAATGATTTTATTGATATTCGGATGAACAACGGTCACTTTGTCATCGAAAGCTATCGAACCGTTTATCAGAAGAAGGACTATCTTCCATTTAATGAAGGAAAACAACAGGTAGAACGAATCTATCATGAATGGTTTGGGAAATTCAGTAACGGAGATGAAACCTATCTTCCGTCGATTGAACGGGCTTCCTATATCACCTGGTCCAGTGTTGTCCATCCGCATGGAATCTTAAAGGATTACGCCATGTATATGTCAAAGCTGTGGATGTACAATATTTGGTCTTGGGATAACTGCTTTAATGCCTTAAACCTTGGAAAGCACTATCCGGAACTCGCTTACGCTCAACTGGAAGCCTTTATTGATAAGCAAGATGAATCTGGGGCGTATCCTGATTTTATCAATGATAAATACATTTCGTACAACTGTGTGAAGCCTCCGATTTTTGCGCTTGCCTATGAGAAGCTAATGGAAATCAATGATTATTTCCAAGAACAAACTCGGTTGAGAAAAGTGTATGAGTCTACCAAAAGGGTTGCTTTATACTTTGAGAATTATCGGACCTATCCAAATCGTTTGCCGCATTACAAGCACGGAAACGATTCAGGATGGGATAATGCGTCATTGTTTCATGTTGGAATGCCCGTAGAAGCGCCAGACTTGGCCAGCTTTTTAATCCGTACCTATGATATTCTTGCCAATTTTGCGGAAAAGCTAGGAGAAGTCGAGCAGGCAAACCTATTTAAACAGAAAGCAGATTCTCTTTATGAGCTGCTGATGGATCGGCTTCACGATGAGAATGGCTTCTTTGGTCGGGTTGGGAAAAATGCTGAAAAAATCTCCATTCGATCTAGTTTAATCTTAAGGCTGCCAGTCATCATTGGTTATCGGTTGGACGAAAAGGTAATGGCAAGGCTCGTAGCGGATTTAGAAACAGATTTTGAAACCCAATTTGGCTTGGCGACGGAAAGTTTAACTAGTCCGTACCATAAAGAAAATGGCTATTGGCTTGGTCCGATTTGGGCGCCAGTAACCTACTTATTCATTGATTCGTTACGTAAGTATGGATATGAGAAAATCGCAAATAGAGTAAGAGACAAGTTTCTGGAGCTAACATTAGTTGGCGGCATGGCGGAAAATTTTGACCCATTAACCGGAAAAGGGTTGGTTGATACCTCTTTTACTTGGACGTCGAGTGTATTCCTTTTACTACATGAAGATAAGTGGTTGGAGGAGTAAATGAAAAAGTATATTGGTGAGATTGGGTTATTCATTACAGCTGTTATTTGGGGAAGCGGATTTGTTGCCAGTGCCGTTTCTTTAGAGTATTACACACCTTATCAAATATTGGCTGGCAGGTTTTTGATCGGGGTCATTTTGTTAAGCTGCTTTTTTTATAAAAAGCTCAGACAGATTAAGAAATCAGTGATCATTAAAGGAGCAGTTGTAGGACTGTTCCTCTATATCGCTTTTGTTTTACAAACAGTGGGATTACAATATACAACACCTTCGAAAAACGCCTTTCTTACGGCAGTAAATGTTGTCATCGTGCCGTTTATTGCCTATTTTATGTATAAAAGAAAGGTCAATCGTTTTGAAGTGATCGGTGCGATTCTAGCTGTTACAGGCGTGGGAGTTATCTCGCTTAAATTATCTGGTCAAATCAATTTCGGTGACCTGCTTACTCTATTCTGTGCTGTTGCTTTTGCGTTCCATATCTTTTACACAGCCAAATTTGTCAAGGATGAAGACCCCGTACTTTTGACCTTAATTCAAATGATTACAGCAACCGTATTAGGGTTTATTATGGTATTATTTAGGGGAGAAGTAAACGTTTCATTTGAAAAAGAAGGCATTAATTCGCTGCTATATTTAGGTGTATTTTCGACAACCATAGCCTTTTTACTGCAAACGGTTGCCCAAAAATATACGACCGAAACGAATGCAGCGATTATTCTTTCAACAGAAGCCTTTTGGGGCATGGTCTTTTCAGTGATCATTTTGAATGAAATTTTAACAATGAAAATGGCCGTAGGAGCGGTTCTAATCCTCATGGCGATTATCATTTCCGAAACGAAATTGACATTTTTGACAAAACAAGTTGTTAAAGAAGGCACTTAAAATAAAATGGGTAAGTAGGTAGAGGTAAATGGCAACAATTAAAGATATTGCAGAGCTGGCAAATGTATCAATCGCAACTGTATCAAGGGTATTAAATTATGACGAAACCTTAAGTGTGACCCCAGAGACACGACAAAGAATCTTTGAAGCCGCAGAGGAACTAGAGTATGTCATTAGCCCTAAGAAAAAATCAAAAACGAAAATGAAGGTAGGCTTGTACTACTCCTATTCACTTGAGGAGGAGTTAGTCGATACCTACTATTTGTCCATCAGGGTAGCTTTAGAGAAAAAGTTGAGAGAAAAAGGCATTGAAATCCAAAAGCTATTGAGGGATGAGGCGAAAAAAAACGTTGAGAAAATGATGGGGATTATTTGTCTAGGCACCTTTAAAAAAGAGGATATTGAGCGGTTCAAAGGTTATGACAAACCCTGTGTATTTGTTGACTCCAATCCGGATGGTTCGCATTTTGATTCAGTTGTCATTGATTTTAATTCGGCAACAAGAAAAGCTCTTGATTATTTAATTGAGCTAGGTCATCAACAAATTGGCTTTATTGGCGGAACCGAAACCGATATGTACGGAAATCGTTTTAAGGATTTGCGGCAGGATGTATTTGAAACGTATTTACAGGAAAAAGGATTATTTAACGAGGAATTTGTTAAAATCGGCGGCTATAATCCTACAGAAGGCTATGTCCTTTTGCGTGAAATGCTAAGTGGGGAAAATCGCCCTACAGCGATATTTGTCGGTAATGACACGATTGCAATTGGATGCTATAAGGCTGCACATGAATTAGGTGTATCCATTCCAGAGGAATTAAGCATCGTCGGCTTCAACGACATTTCATCCGCTCAATACATGGTTCCACCACTTACAACCGTAAAACTTTACACCGAAATAATGGGTGAAACCGCAGTTGATCTACTACTTGAAAGAATCAACTCCAAAAGACCCGTTTGTAAAAAAGTCGTTATCAACACAAATTTAATTATAAGAGAGAGTGCGGCAAAACGGGAAGTATAAGGACGGTTCTCTACTTCTTAAATAATTGAAAAAGGAGTTTATCATCTATCACTTTGTAGATTGTAGACTCCTTTTCTATTGGACCTTTTGGTAAAGGACGGCACCTCTCTCACTTTTAGAAATGGAGAGAAAAATGTGAACATCAACAATCTAACGACCCTATTTCAATCCCTATATCAGGCAGAACCAGAGCGGGGATTTTTCGCCCCAGGTAGGATTAATTTAATTGGCGAACATACAGATTACAACGGTGGCCATGTTTTTCCATGTGCGATTACCTATGGTACCTACGCGGTAGCGAGAAAGCGCGAGGATCAACTGATAAAGATGTATTCCGCGAACTTCCCGGAAATCGGTATCGTTGAATTTAGGTTAAACGAGCTTGATTACGAGAAGGCTCATCATTGGGCTAATTACCCTAAAGGGATGATTCGTTACATGATAGAAGCGGGCTTTCACATACCAGCTGGCTTTGAGTGTGCGATTCACGGAAATATTCCAAATGGGGCTGGTCTTTCATCTTCTGCCTCGATTGAACTGTTAACTGGTATTCTTGTAAATGGCTTGTATGGATTAGATATTCCGAGAATGGATTTAATTCAAATAGGCAAAAAGGTGGAGAATGAATTTATTGGTGTTAATAGCGGCATTATGGATCAATTTGCTGTTGCGATGGGCAAAAAGGATGCTGGAATTTTACTAGATTGCCAGACTCTCCAATATAAGTATGCGCCGATTCAACTAGAGGACCACAAAATCCTAATCATAAATACGAACAAACGCAGAGAGTTGGCCGATTCGAAATATAACGAGCGCAGAGCTGAATGTGAAGTTGCGTTAGCGCAGCTACAGCAAAGGCTACCGATCGAATCACTTGGGCAGCTTTCTGAAGAAGCGTTTGAAGAAAATAAATCGTTGATTACAAACGAAGCGAGTCGTAAGCGTGCAAAGCATGCAGTCTATGAAAATCGAAGAACACTTAAGGCGCTTTCGGAATTAAATGCTAGCAATCTCGAAGCGTTTGGACAGCTCATGAATGAATCGCATCTATCTTTACGAGATGATTATGAGGTGACTGGAGCTGAACTTGATTGTTTAGTAGAGGCTGCCTGGAAGCAAGAAGGCGTTCTCGGTGCGCGGATGACAGGGGCTGGTTTTGGCGGCTGTGCCATTGCGATTGTAAAAAATGAAGCGGTTGACCGTTTTATCACAAATGTTGGGGCTGCCTACCATGCAAAGATAGGATATTCAGCCAATTTTTATGTGGCAAGTATTGGTGATGGCGCGAAGGAAATTCAACTAACGAAAGAGTGAGAATGATGATTTTTCAACTTATTCAGCAATTGATTCATCAAGCGATTTCTGTGCAATTAATCGAGAGAGATGATCAAATTTATGTCCGGAATCAACTCATGTCGCTTTGGCAATTAAATGAGTTTCGCGAAGTTGACCAGATCGATAAAAGGGAATTATCCATTCAGGATATCCTTGATTTAATGGTTCAATATGCATGTGAAAAGGGGATTATTGAGGATATTTTTGATTTGAAAGAGATGTTATCGAGTAAAATCATGAACTGTTTTGTGGCACGCCCATCGACCGTTAATCGAATTTTTTATGAAAAATATCAACAAAGCCCCGATTTGGCAACACGGTACTTTTATGAATTAAGTCAAAATAGCAACTATATCCAAATGAAGAGAATTCGAAAGAATATGGATTTCCAAGTGACTACTGAATACGGAGAATTAGACATTACGATTAATTTATCCAAGCCGGAAAAGGATCCTAAGAGTATCGAGCTAGAACGGGCTGCAACTACGAAGAAGAGCGATTACCCGATGTGCTTACTTTGCGCCGAGAATGAAGGATACGATGGCAGAATCGGACATCCCGCCCGCGCAAATCACCGGATGATTCGACTGAACCTTGTGGAAGAAAATTGGTTACTCCAATATTCACCGTATGTATACTACAATGAACATTGTATTGTGTTATCTGAGAAACACACTGATATGAAAATTAGCAAAAGGACCTTTATGCGACTATTAACGTTTGTGAAAAAGTTCCCTCATTACTTTTTGGGGTCGAATGCAGATATCCCCATTGTAGGTGGCTCCATCCTATCTCATGATCATTATCAAGGTGGTCATTTCGAGTTTGCCATGGAGAGGGCAGAGGTAGATTGGACCTTTGAAATGAAAGGGTTCACAGATGTCCAATGTTCGGTTGTGAAATGGCCGATGTCTGTCATCCGAATTCAATCGGAACAGATTAGTAGTCTTGTTGAAGCAGCAACGCATGTTTTGGAAACATGGAAGAAATATAGCGATGAAGCAGTGGGTATTTTTGCGAAAACGAATCAAACGCCACACAATACCATTACACCAATTGCGCGCAAAAAAGGTGAAAGATTTGAACTTGATTTAGTGCTTCGCAATAATCGAACAAGTGAGGAGCATCCACTAGGAATTTTTCATCCACATTCGGATGTTCATCATATTAAAAAGGAAAACATCGGTCTCATTGAAGTGATGGGGCTTGCCGTTTTGCCCGCACGTTTAAAGCAGGAATTGGCGCAAGTGGAAAGCTTTATTCTTGGTGAAGAAAACAATGTTGGAGAATATCATAACGATTGGGCTAACATGCTAAAGGAAAAATATCAACGAAAAGCCAATTCGACTAATATTGAAGAGCTCGTCCGAATGGAAGTTGGGAAGAAATTTTTGAAAGGGTTAGAGGACGCGGGTGTTTATAAGCGTAGTGAAGAAGGAATGGCCGGGTTCAAGCGCTTTATTGCCACTTTATCGTAGGGGATAGATGATAATGGAATTAAAAGAACGAGTATTTGGTTATGTAGAGGGAGATCCTGTTATCGAGTATACCCTTTCGAACGATTTGGGTATGTCTGTCGTTTGCCTGAATTATGGTTGTGTGATTTCCAAAATCATCGTTCCGGACCGCGATGGGAACTGTGAAAATGTTGTGCTTGGTTTTGATGAATTGGAAGGTTATTTGCAATCGCCTCATTACTTTGGGGCGATTGTAGGGCGTGTTGCCGGAAGAATTAAGGGCGCAGCCTTTGAATTAGATGGAAAGGTTTATTCGTTAACGGAAAATCAGCCCCCGAACCATTTGCATGGCGGTGAGAAAGGGTTTAATACGGTTAGTTGGAAAACGGAAAAACTAGCTGTAGTTGAAGATGATGTAGTTGGTTTGAAATTTTATTACCGTAGCCCTGATGGAGAGGAAGGATATCCGGGGAATCTCGATACCATTGTCACCTATCAGTTAACTAATCAAAATGAATTTAAGATTACGTATGAAGCTAAAACCGACCAAAAAACGGTAGTTAATTTAACGAACCACTCTTACTTTAATTTGAGTGGAAATATGAAAAGAGATTGTTTGGAGCATAGGCTTCAGCTTGATTGTGAACACTTTTTAGAATTGGATGAGGATTTTATTCCAACGGGAAGATTACTTGAGGCAGCTAATACCGAATTTGATTTTTCCAAGGGCAGACTTGTACGTGAGGGGGTTTTTTCTGAGAACCCTCAAAATCTCTTAGTTGGAAAAGGGTACGATCATCCACTGATTTTTAAAGAGGCTGGAGTAAATGCGATTGAGTTAAGGGATGAGGAAAGCGGCCGTTGCCTACAAGTAACAACCGATCAGCCATGTGTTGTTTTCTATTCAGGTAATCAATTAGAGGGCTCCTATTCGATATACGGAAAAAAGGCACAAAATTATTTGGGAGTATGCCTAGAAACGCAAGGGTATCCAAATGCAATCCATCACCCTAAGTTTCCGTCAATCGTTCTAAAACCTGACCAAACCTACCAAACCTCAACAAGCTACCGCTTTGTAAGCAGATTAAAAACAAACGGTAAAGCGCTTTAGTGCTTTAAAACATATGTGGACTAATCCCCTGTCTCATAGTAGAAAATTTTATAATGGGAAAATACTAACTGAAGCATGTTTTCACCCGAAAGTACAAAAAACATACCTCAGTTAGTCTAACAGAAGCATGTTTTCACCCGAAAGTACGAAAAACATACCTCAGTTAGTCTAACTGAAGCATGCTTTCACCCTAAAATTCAAAAGACATACCTCAGTTATTCCAATTGAAGCCTGCCAAGTATCGTGAAAAGTTCACAGCCTTCAGCCCTAGAAATTGTTCATCAAGGCGCCGAAGTGACGGTAGATTAGTCCTAGTGTCCTGCTTCTCAAAAACTCGTTCAGCTGTTGGCAGCGACTCGATATACTTTTGCATGACCATTTCTTTAGGAGCATTTATACCAAAAGTTAAAAATGGCGTTATAACGAGTACACTTAATAAGCTTACTATTAAAGTACTTTCCAATTTAACTAGTAATCTTATAAACTAATATTTCCATTCCATCCAGTTATTTTGAAAAGATTCATTGACCAATAAGCATGAAACGGTATCCATGCTTATTTTTTTACAAATGGAAGCGGTAGAAGAAAGAAATCGCTAAAGTGACAGCAATTAAAAATTTTTTTAATAAATGTAATAGCCAATATCCTCTAAATGAGCAGTTCATATATTCTAACTGTTATTAATAACCGTTAAAATTAACGAATTCCCCTACTAGTTTACGATAACCACGTGGACGTATTTTATTAACACTTTTACCAATTGTAATCATCATGACAGGTAATAAGTGTTCAGGAATATTAAACTCTTGTCTTAACTGTTCTACATTATGTACATGCATGGGGCAAGTATCGAATCCAAAATGTTTTGCACTTAACATAAATAGCATTGCATGAATCCCAGTGTTTCGAACTAATTCCAATTCTAATTTATTTCGATCTGCTTTTAAATCCTCAGCATAGCCTTTTATATGATCTAATGTCATTTCGTATTCTAGTTCATCTATAATTTTTAACATTTTCATCGGACTGTAAAGTTTTTCAACTTCTGATATTTCAATACTGTTTTTATTACCCATTACAATAATTACAGCGCTCGCTGTATGAATTTTATACTGATTATAGCTTAATTCTTTAACGCGTTCCTTTTTTTCATCATCTGTTATGACCAAATAATCTGTAAATTGTAAGTTATAAGCACTTGGCGCCAACTTGGTTAATTTAAATATTTTTTCAAAATCCTCTTCTGTCATCTTTTCATCTTTGACAAAATTATCTGCCGAATGGCGGGATGTTACTAATTCTTCAAAATTCATGTTTATTTTCCTCGTTTCTCTAAGAAGTTAATTAAGATATCTTTTAAAACTTTAAACAATTTCCCCTTAATTTCCCCTTAATTTTACCTTAATCTTGCCTAATCGCGTTATTGGAAATATCACATCTTTTAGGGAATTGTACTATTCTTATCTTTACTAATCTAGTTATTTAAATTACTCATGTAAGTATTAGCTGTCCATGGCTGGAATGTTAGAGTTTTCTATAGGGATTAATTTCCAGGCGGTGACCCTGCCGCTGTGTGGGGACAAGTGACAGCACCTTGGACCGAGGAGAAAAACTAGAAGGAATAAATTAAAAAGAGGAAGACTCAAAAGCATATGCCTTTGAGTTTTCCTCTTTATTTTTTGCCAAGGCGTAGTAATACTAACTACAGCCAAAAGAAGAATGTTTAGTGCTGTCTCTCTCCTATTTTTGCTATTAAATAAGCTGCATAGTAAAGAAACAGAAAAATAATAAAATCATATAATGTAGACCAATTTTTAGGGTTATAGAAGCCGATTGCATGAAAGAAATTCATTCCTCCAAATGCAGCAATGGCAGAGAATATGATCCCTTTTAACAGTGAATTCATTTTTGGCTTTATTTGTAATGCGAACATGATCCCAACTGGTGCTAAAGAGAAATGATAAGGTAAAAATACAAATGGTGACACAGGAACCATGATCATTGGGTAGGACCACAAATCTAGAGATAAGGCTGAAAGATCTATCGTAAGTGCCAATATGATCGTCAATAAGCCTCCTAAAAGAAGTTGTGCTGTACGATCTCTATCCCTGAATATAAACCAAATAATCCATGGGACTATAAATAATGCAAGACCGAACCACCATTGCCAGGTAAAGATAAAATACTCTGTCACCGTTTTTGCAAATAATGAGTCAACCTCTGCGAATTGATTATAAGCTTTTTCTGCTTGCTTTAGTCCTTCCTTAAATGCCATATATCATAACAGCTCCCAAGAAACTTAGTTAATGGTATTTTTTTCAACTAAGCAGTCTTTTATACAGAGGTAGAATCAATACTTTTTTCTGAAGTAAGTTAAATATTCTTATAAACATCCCATGCCTCAACAACAACCATAAAACGCTCAGAGTGAAATCTCTGAGCGTTTTTGCCTGTTAATAAGTATTTGAATATTGCCTGAACCTCCCCAAGTTAACTCCCAGATGGAGTGGCTTTTTCAGTTTTATGGTCGTTTTTTGTTGTAAAATCAGGCACAAGCCAATGGATGAGTAATCCAGCGATGGTAGCGTAGGCGATACCATTATGAGCATATCCAACTCCGATGATGAAGATGATGGCGACGATGACTAAATTTTTCATATTAGCTAAACTGACCTTTTCCTCAATGAGGTGACGGATTCCCATGGCGGCAATCATACCAAACAACAGAATACATATTCCGCCCATCACTGCAACTGGAATGGATTGGATAACAGCTCCCACTTTACCGAACAAGCCAAGAATAATCGCAATAACAGCAGCACCTTGAATGATCCTACTGGAAAACTGGCGTGTGATAGCCAGAACCCCTAAGTTTTCCGCATAGGTTGTTTGGGCAGGCCCACCGATTAAGCCGGAGACTAAAGTGGCAAAGCCATTGCCCAATAGGATTTTTGAAAAACCAGGATCCTTTGTTACATCTTTTTCAGTAATCTCATTTAGAACGAACATATGTCCAAGATCTTCAATTATGGTAACTAGGGCAATTGGTGCCATTCCGAAGATCACGACCCAAGTGAATTCAGGCATGATGAACTGCGGAAGAGCAAAAGTCGGGGCATCGGAGATAATATGAAAATCAACAAATCCACGCACTGCGGCATATACATACCCGACCGCAAGACCAATGATGAGTGGAAAGAGACGGATCACTTTTGTGCCTGCAAGTGTTGCGATAACTGCTGCAAGAAGGCTGACGATAGCGACATCCCAATTGACCGAAGCCATGCTGGTCACCGCCGTGGTTGCCAAGGCAAGACCGATAATACTGACAACCGGTCCGACGACAACTGCAGGAATTACCTTGCGTACTTTTTCAAAACCGACAACTGAGATAATTAATGATACAATGGCATAAACAATAGAAACGCTTACAAGACCTGCAACAGCTTCACCTGGTGAATCTAGCTTCCCCACATACAACGCAAGTGGAGCAATAAAGGCAAAAGATGAACCTAGATACGTAGGAACCTTTCCACGCGTAATAAGATGGAAAATCAAGGTGCCTACACCACTGGCAACGAGTGCACTTCCCGGATCGAGACCGGTGAGTGCTGGCACTAAAACGGTTGCCCCAAACATCGCAAACAAATGTTGTAATGATAATGGTAAGGCACTAAAAAATTTTTTCATACCATTTCCCCCCTTCAACTGTCCTACTTATGATATATTTCTACTATTTAATTTTAGAATAAGTATTCGTTTGAAAATTCATAAAAGTGTAAATATTTAACCTAAAATAACCCCTTATCCCAAAATAGGGATTAGGGGTTATTTGTTGTTGCTTATGTATAAACGGTAATTGTATGTAAGATCGGACCTTATATTCTTATCGATCCATTTCTAAAATATTTTCGTATATTACTTAAGATCATCTAAAGGATGAGGGAAATAGAAGTAAGGGATTATTATTTCAATTTATTGTGCGGAGAATGTTGCTTTTTGTCACTAGGGGAAAATCCATTGAAAATGGCATATCAATTGTAAATTTAATCAAACGTTGTTTGAAAATTATTATGGTAGAAAAGTTATAGTAGAAAGCATGGCTCACAATAGAACCGTCATAACAGGTTTCAGGAGCAGAAAGCTGTAGAACTTGTAAACCTTATCCTGTTTTTCCCCATGTTAACTGAATAGGATTTTAAAGGTACTTCTGTTATGAATAAATTACACTATTATTTCAATTTTCACTCAAAATAGTGACATTTGTCACATTCAAATTCCTTCTTTTTAGATTATATGAGATTAGGACTAAAGTAACAGAAGGGAAGTCGTGGGTATAATTGAAAAAGTCTATAATAGCTAGATTATCATGGTTAATCATTATCGTTACTCTTATCAGTTTATCGGTTATTTCTTTTACAAATTATCGCATTACGTATTCAAAGGTGAAGGAAGCAGCAGGAATTGAATTAATAGGATGTGCCAACATTACAACAGGATTGCTAACAGAACAGGATATCGAAAGTCTTGAGAGTCTTTCTTCTAGTGAAGTGAAGGAGATCGAACAAAAGATTAATTGGACAACGGAACATAAACCTATATTTGAGAATCAATATTTATTATCATTAGATGGTAAAATACTTGTCTCCGATAAAAACCTACAAAAGAAAGGTATTCATGTAGGGGATAAATATAAAGTAGATCCTCAAATACTAAAAAAAATAATAAAAGATAAAAAGCCTATCTTCTCTGACGTATATGAATTTGGTGGAATTAAACGATTAACAGGCTACGCTCCCATTTTTAAAGACCATCAAACCCAAGGAGAAATTATAGCAATTAGTGCTATTGACTTTAATGCAAATATTTTAACGGAGAGAACGTGGAGTATGGTTTCATTAACCATAATCGTGGGAATTCTTTCTCTTTTAAGTACAGGAACCATTATCATATTGTTTGTCCGTAAGCTTATCTCACCATTAAGGGATTTGACACTCTATACTCAACAAATTTCAAATGGAGATTTAAGTATAGAGCCAAAGAAATTAAAAGCAAGTGGAGAAATTTTATTACTAAATGAAAATTTCAATCAGATGGTAGCAAATTTAAAAGAAGCTTTATTACAAACTTCATTTACATCTAAAGAATTAGCGGCATCTACAGAACAATTATCTGTTAGTACTATAGAAGTTACTAAAATGGTAGAAAACGTATCCAATACATATAAGGATGTCGCTGATTACTCCAATAATCAAACAAATGAATCTGAAAAAATATTAGAAGTGTTTCAGCAAATTAAAAACCAAACGAATAATATAACGACTAAAATTCAAACCACTTCCAATGATTCTTTTGAAGTATCCTCAAAAGCAATAGAAGGAAATGAAATGATCTTAAATTCTATGCAAGCGATGAAGAATATTCAATCTAGTACGAACAACATTTTCAATACAATGAGTGAGTTAAAAGATAAAGCCAATAAGGTTAATGAAATTCTTACGATCATAAAAAATATATCGAGCGAAACAAATTTATTATCTCTTAATGCATCCATTGAGAGTGCAAGGGCTGGAGAACACGGAAGAGGATTTGCAGTCGTTGCAAATGAGATTCGAAAGTTGGCAGATGCGACGTCTAACAGTATTGAGAGTATAAACCGAATAGTTTCTGAAATGGAAAGTAAAACATCAGAAGCGGTAGAACTTACCTATATCGGTAAGAATACTGTTGAACTTGGAATTGAAAAAGTAAAACTTGCAGGGATTGCCTTTAATGAAATCAAAGAATCTACTCAAAAAGTGAGTGAGGAAGTATCAGAAATTCACTTAACCGTAACAAATATTCAAGAGGAAATTGAAATCGCAAATAATCAAATCGTTCATATGACTTCATTATCGAGAGAAATTTCTTCACAAATGCAACAAGTCGCGACAACTTCCAAACACCAAACTATCTCAATGGAGGAAATCTCATCTGCAATACAAATGTTAGTCCATTTAGCATATGAGATGGAACGAAAATCAAATCAATTTAAAATAAAGTAATAAAGCATGGGGACGGTTCTCACGTTTTTTTTAAGATTTCTTATTTCTAGTTGTATAAACTACTTTATTTGTCGCATCCGGGTGGAAGGGATTTTCATCCAGATGCGATTTTTTAATAATTGGTATAGGTAGATGCAATTAATTTAGCAGAAGTGAGGCAGAAACATACTAAGATATAGAGCTATATAATGTCCATTACCGAAAAAGACAAAACATTAAATTTGTAAGTGTGGAAAATACACAGGTTTTAGATAGGGATAATGCTAGAATAATAGACATAGTAAAAAAGGAGATAAGGGGAATTCCGGAAAGGGTGCTAAAATAAGTAAGATCCATCCGTAAATACAAGCCCTCTACATATTAAGGGCTTGCATTTTTTCTAAGGATTTCTTCCATATTGCTAATAGGTACAGGTGGACTAATGAAATAACCTTGAATATAGTCACAGTTTAAATCATAAAGGAAGTTGAATTGTTCTTCTGTTTCAACTCCTTCGGCTATGACGGGCAAATTTAAACTATGTGCAATGGAGATGATTGAAGTTACAATAGCGGCCGTTTGACAATTTTGCATGACGTCATTGATAAAAGAACGGTCTATCTTTAAACAATCAATAGGGAACTGTCTTAAATAATTGAGAGAAGAGTAGCCTGTCCCAAAATCATCCAACGCGACTTTAATTCCAAATTCCCTTATCTGATTAAGCTTTGAAATGGTATCTTCAAAGTTATCAATCGCTACACTTTCGGTTATTTCTATTTCTAGGTGTTGAGCTATAAAGTGTTGTTCTTTTAAAATGGACTTAACTTTGTTCAATAGTTGTGAGTCCATTAGCTGTCTTGGCGAGATATTGATACACAAATTTCCAGGGGCAATTCCTTGTGATTCCCAATCTTTATAATTCTTGCAGGCTTCCTGCAAAACCCATTCTCCTATCGGTATAATCATTCCGGTTTCTTCGGCTACGGGAATAAACTCGCCAGGGGATATAAATCCATGTAGTGGATGATTCCACCTTAATAACGCTTCAACTCCAGCAACTGCTTTAGAGGAGGTGAAGATTTTCGGTTGATAAAACAACTCAAATTCTTTGTTTTCAAGCGCTTTATGTAGGCCATTGATAATAGTCATTTTGCGATTATTAGCATTCTCTATCTCTAATGAATAGTATTTGAAATTATTTTTGCCGTAAAACTTTGCATCGTACATAGCAGCATCCGCATTTTTTATTAAAGTTTCAGGGTCTCTGCCATGCAATGGATAGATACTTATACCGATACTAGCACTGATGAAAATTTCATTTTCTATTATAAAAAATGGAGCCTCCAGGGAACGTAGAATTTTTCCTGCTATGGTGTCAATCTCATTGTTGGAGACATTTTCAACTAAAATAATAAATTCATCCCCAGCATGGCGAGCCACAATATCTTGACTACGAACGGAGTTACTAATTCGTTTACCTACTTCATTGAGTAACTGATCACCTATATTGTGGCCAAGCGTATCATTCACGATTTTAAACTGATCTAAATCAATAAATAGAAGAGTTAGCTTATCATTCAAATTAGCATTCTTGATAGTAATGTCGAGATGTTCATTGAAAAACTTGCGATTTGGCAAACCGGTCAAATCATCATGATAAGCCAAGTATTTGATTTTCTCATCGGTCTTTTTCCTTTCAGTAATGTCTAATAACATACCAATATAGATACTCCATTGCCCATCTGTATCTTGGTAGGGAATGCCGCGATCCTGTACCCAACGAACATCTCCATTTGGAGTAATGATCCGATACTCATCAATCGTAACCTCCCTTTTTTGTTTATCGGATTTCCGTTTTTTGACGACTGATATATCCTCTGGATGTATTGTTTTCTCCCAAAGACCGGCATCTTGATAAAATTCGCCAGGTGACCGGCCAAATACTTTGCGAAACCCCTCTGAGAACAAAGCTTTATTGTTTTGGATGTTAATAATCCACACAGCTACATCCATATGATTAATAAGTCTGATAAAATCCTCCGTTTGTAATGAAAGCCTTTCATGCATGTTTATCACCCTTTATGGAAGTAATTTACTGTTTAGCTTTCCTTAAAAGGGACTTAATTATTAATAGACCCGACGTACGGTACCGTCAAAAGTGAGGCATGAGAACCGTCCCTATGCCTCACATACCTTAACCTCTGTACCCCAATTTCCTTGAAATCCGCAGGCCATACTCATAGATTTTTTCTATTAGGAACTGTTCTCTTTCCTCCGTCACATTAAAATTAACGTAGCCAATGCTAATAGCCCCAATTAATTCATTTAATTGATTGAAGATGGGGGCAGCTACGGATGAGGTACCTTTTGTTTTCTCCCCATGGCTCACTCCATAGCCTACCTCCTTTGTCTGCTTCAAGATTTCTAAGAAAGCTTCCTTTTTCTCCTGAGGTAATAAGGAATCCACGATTTTCAACATTTCATGGTTAGGCATGTGCGCTAGCATTGTTTTATTGGCTGCCCCTATATGTAAAGGGATTCGAATCCCAAGCTGATCATTAAGACGGATCGGATTTTGTAGACAGTCAATTCTTTCGACGATTAAGGACTCTAACCCAACTGGCTTACTGAAATAAACACTTTCCTCCACTTCATGCATTAATTTCTCCATTTCTGGGCGAATCAAGCTGACGAAATCAAAGGTATCGTACATTTGTAATCCGTATTCTAACCATTTATTCCCTAATGAGTATAGCTTTAAATCCGGATCCTGTTGAATGAGTCCATGTTCCTTCATGGATTGTAGTAAACGATGCAAGGTACTTACCGGTAGTTCACATTCCTTTGATAATTCCGTAATCGAAAACCATTTCTTTGAGTCATTACTAGCAAGAACAGCTGTAACCTTCATGGCTCGATCGATTGTTTGCATAATGGTCATCTCCCTATTTCCTATCTACAACAACTATAACTGAAAAAAAGTTTCCGTTAAATAAGTCTGTATATTCATAATATATTGACATAAATCTCATGCTACGATAATATCATAAATATAAGTTTTCCTCTAGAAGGAATCGTTTTCCACTATGCGGAAAAGTGAGAAAGGAAGGTAGATGTGAGTTACTGTCAATCCATGTATAAAAAGCTAGATATGGTCATCGTCAAGCATCCAAAAGACGCCTTTATTCATCAGGACCACCTAAGTCAAGAATGGAAGAATTTCAACTACATACAAGAGCCTCATTTCAGCAAAGCCGAACAAGAATATGAAAAATTTCTATCCATTCTTAGACAACACGTCAAACATATTGAGTTTTTACCCCATTCGGAGCTTGTTGGCCTAGATTCCCTCTATGCCCACGACCCAGTCAAATTTACAGCAAAAGGTGCCATCATCCTTAAGTCAGGGAAAAAATTGCGTCAGCCAGAAGCTGAGGTGTACAGACAATTTTTACTAGAAAAAGAGATTCCGATTATTGGAGAACTCACTGGAGAGGCAATGGCAGACGGAGGGGATCTTGTTTGGCTAGATGACCGTACCTTATTAGTAGGACGAGGATATCGTACGAATGATGAGGCAATTGAACAATTAAAGGAAATGACAAAGGATTTAGTGGATGAGTTTATTGTCGTTCAGCTTCCACATGATCAAGGTGAAAGTGAATGTCTCCATCTCATGTCATTTATCAGTTTAGTAGATGAGGATCTTGCTGTCGTTCATTCGCGTTTAATGCCGGTATTCTTAAGGCAGCTACTGATGAAACGCGGTATTAAGCTCATTGAAGTTCCAGAAGAAGAATATCATCAACTTGGCTGCAACGTACTGGCTTTAGCACCAAGAATTTGTATGATGGTTTCTGAAAGCCCTTACACAAAGCAGCAGTTAATCGAAGCGGGAGCTACCGTTTATGAATATGAAGGTCATGAAATCTCTTATTTAGGAACAGGTGGACCGACTTGCCTAACATGTCCTGTCATTCGTAATTAATCCATAACCATCAGGAGGGTTTAGTATGTTTAAAAATACAATCGTCAAAACACCAGGTGAAAGCTATATTCATGGCCTTACAACCTCGGACCTAGGAAAGCCGGATTATGAAAAGGCACTTCAACAACATAATGCCTATATTGAAGCTCTTAAAAAATGTGCAGTAGAAGTCCATGTATTAGCTAGCAACCCAGAATTTCCAGACTCAACGTTTGTCGAGGATACCGCGGTATTAACTCCAGGGTTTGCGGTTATTTCCAATCCAGGAGCCATATCACGAAATCGTGAGATTATTGAAATGGATCCTGTTTTAAAATCCTATTATGAAAAAACGTATTCGATTCAGTCCCCAGGAACATTGGATGGTGGGGATGTATTACAAATTGACGATCACTTCTATATTGGAATTTCTGAGCGGACTAATCTGGAAGGGGCCCAACAGTTAAAACAGATTTTAGAAGGAGAAAACTACAAAGCTTCGATTATCCAATTAGAAAAGTTTTTTCATCTAAAGACAGGTATTTCTTACTTAGGGAATCAAGAAATTGTCGTAGCAGGTGAATTTATTGATCATCCCGAATTTCAATCTTATAAAAAAATTATCGTGCCAGCTGAAGAGGAATATGCAGCCAACTGTATTCGTGTTAATGATTATGTAATTATTCCAGCTGGATTCCCAAAGACAAAACAAAAAATGAACGATGCTGGCTACAAAACGATTGAGCTAGATGTGTCTGAATTTCGTAAGCTTGATGGGGGATTAAGCTGTTTGTCGCTTCGCTTTTAAAACGGGTTTATTAAAATCACAGGGGTGTGAGAAGGATGATTGAAAAGAGGGTAGAGGAAAATCAGTTAAATCGTTCAATGAAAAGCCGCCATTTGTTTATGTTGTCACTTGGTGGCGTAATTGGGACAGGGTTATTTTTAAACGCGGGGTACACAATCAATCAGGCAGGTGCGGGTGGAGCGCTCATCGGCTATTTATTCGGTGGATTAATTCTCTATTTAGTTATGGTGTGTTTAGGTGAGCTTGCTGTCTATATGCCAGTTACCGGTTCCTTCCAAACATATGCGAGTAAGTTTATTAGTCCCTCCGCTGGATTTTCGTTAGGATGGATGTACTTTGTCGGTTCCGCTACAACGGCAGGGGTGGAATTTACCGCTGCGGGAATTCTTATGCAACGATGGTTTCCTGATATATCAATTTGGGTTTGGTGTGCGATCTTTATCGCTCTATTGTTTGCGATAAATGCGCTGACGACAAGAGGATTTGCTGAGGCAGAATATTGGTTTGCTGGAATTAAAGTGTTAGCCGTTATTATTTTTATTCTTATTGGTTTTGCCGCGATTTTTGGAATCATTCCTTTGTCAGACCGTCCAGCACCGTTTATGGAAAATTTAGCACCATCGGGTCTATTTCCTGCAGGGTTTGTTATTCTCTTTGTGACGATGATGAATGTTATTTTTTCCTATCAAGGGTCTGAATTGATAGGAATTGCCGCAGGGGAAAGTGAGGATCCGCAAAAAAATATTCCGAGAGCGATCCGTAACGTTCTATTTAGAATAATCGTTTTCTACTTGGCTTCGATTGTGATTTTATCAGCGATTTTCCCGTCGAAGGAATTGGGACTGTTAGAAAGCCCATTTGTTACGTTAATGGAAAGGGCTGGGATCCCATTCGCGCCTGACATTATGAACTTCGTTATTCTCACAGCGATTTTATCAGTAGGAAATTCATGTATTTACGCTTCCACCCGTTTATTATGGGCGATGGCAAACGAAGGGATGGCACCAAAACGCTTCGGAACGCTTTCCAAACGAAAAGTTCCATTTGCGGCCCTCGTATTTACGATGATTTTCTCGTTATTATCTTTATTAACAAGTGTTATTGCTGCAGACACCGTGTTTGTCTTATTAATGTCGATTGCCGGAATATCGGTGACGATTTCTTGGATTGGAATTGCTCTTTCACAACTTATGTTCCGACGTAAATATTTACAAGGCGGAGGTAAATTAGAGGATTTACAATATAAAGTTCCCTATTATCCACTCATTCCAATCATCTGTATCGTATTTTGTGTGTCCATCCTATTATTCCTAGCCTTTGATCCGACTCAATTAGTAGGATTACTCATCGGTATTGGGTTTTTAATTGCCTGTATTCTGTTTTATCACTTTAAGCTTAGAAAAAATGATAAGGTAGATTCAGATACAACGCTTAGTTCTTAAAACAAAAATGGTTATAGGTTACTTGGGACAAAGGGACAGGTTCCATGTCCCAATTTTTTTGATGATATTACTGAAATATATGTTAGTAAACAAGGCAAGGACATGGAACCTGTCCCCATGTCCTTGGTGAAGGAGTTATTAGTAATGAATCAGCTTAAATGGGGAACACCAGCAGCACTAAGGGAATTATTATGTGAGGTTGTTAGCTGGAAAAGCATGACCCTAACAGAAGGGGAACGACTTTTTCCAAGCAAGGTTCAGGGGAAGCTTCAGGAATTGACCTATTTTCAGGAGAATTCTAGTCACCTTGGTTTGCACGATGCCGACCTTGGGCGTCGGTTTCTAACTGCCCTATATCAACATCCTAAAGCGGAAAAAACAATTGTTTTGATCAGCCATTTTGATGTGGTTAATACGGAGGAATATGGTGATCTCGAGGAATTTGCTTTTCAACCGGAAATTTTAACGAAGCTGCTTCACGGTAAAAAGAACGAACTGCCAGAGGACGCTAGGCGGGATTTAGAATCAGGTGATTATTTATTTGGCCGCGGTACGATGGATATGAAAATGGGTCTCGTCATGCATATGGGACTAATTGAAAAAGCGTCTGTTGAGCAATGGCCCATTAATCTACTGTTGTTGACCGTACCAGATGAGGAAGTGAATTCCGCTGGTATGCGTGCGGCGGTTAGTAAATTGGTTGAAATGAAGGAAAAGCACGATCTTCACTATACCCTTTTCTTGAATGGGGAGCCCGTATTTACCCAGCAGCCGGGTGATACCCAGTATTACGTTTATTCAGGCTCAATTGGAAAAATTATGCCATCTGCCCTTTTTTACGGGAAGGAGACCCATGTAGGCGAACCACTCGGTGGGATTACCGCCCCATTTATCGCTTCCTTTTTGACCCAGCGGATGGAGTGGAACACGAGTTTTCAAGAAACTGATTTAGGTGAAACGACACCACTCCCGGTCACCTTGCAGCTAAAGGATTTGAAAATGGAGTATTCCGTTCAAACGCCTTATCGAGCAGCCGCCTTATATAATGTGTTTTTAATGAAACGAAATGCGGCCGAAGTGATGGATATTTTTGAAAAGATAGCAGTGGACGCCGTTCTGGCATGTAATGAGGTTTATAATAAAATCTGCACCGAGCAAGGTGTCGTTCCAGTCGGCCAAGTGAAGGTCATACGATATGAAGATTTGCTCAAGCATGCTCTCGATAAGTTTGGCAGCGACTTTTTGGAGTCGACGAAGGCTACCATTCTGGCAAATGATGCTTGGGATGACCGGGAAAAATCGTTAAGGATTGCTGATACATTGATGATTCAATGTCAGGAGCTAGCACCGGCCATTGTGTTACTTTATGCACCGCCTTACTATCCGGCTGTCAATTCGTCGGATAATGAGCTCGTAGAACAATGCATCGACTTTGCGAAAAAATATGGTCATGAAACTTTCAATCTATCAGTCGAACAAATTCATTATTTTAATGGAATTAGTGATTTAAGCTATTTTAATTATGTAGACGAAGAGGAAGGCTGGACCACCTTTCAATCCAACACACCTGTTTGGGGAGAGAGCTACAGCATCCCATTCGATGACATGAAACAGCTCCAGGCCCCAGTCCTAAATATTGGACCCTTCGGAAAAGACGCCCACAAACGAACCGAGCGCCTACACACGAAAAGCGCTTTCGAAATCGTGCCGGTGTTGGTCGAAGAGATGGTTAGGATGGTTATGGGGAAATAAAGAATTGGGATGGCTACTCCTGTTTCACAAGTGAACTCTCGAAATAGAATATTTATCATCCAAAACTCTGTCTTCGGTGGCAGAGTTTTTTTGTTGGTTTCTATTTTAACGAACAAATTGTGACAGCACTGTGAAAATGGCGCATAGTATAGGGTTTTAGGCGCATAAATACAAAAAATACACGCATAACATGCACAAATCCGCGCAAAGACACCTGAAAATGGCGCATAAATTTTTTTCAACAGGTTTTAGGCGCAGAAAATCACCGTAAATCGCGTAAACTTAATTCGAAAACCTACTAAAAAGTTAAAAACCTGGCGTGTTTTCCGCCGGGCAGCAAATATTCACGTTAAAACAATTTTAATCTCGCAATAATAATAGTCCAAAGGACCAAAGTTACTATTGGAAATGTTATTAAAGTAACCAACCAGGCTCTTTCAAATAGGCTAAAGCCTTTCTTTTCGGCGTACCATTCACACAATAATATAAGAATATAAAGAGCAATAAACTGAAGGCAAATGGACAATAACTTGTATATAACAAAATCTATGAAACCTTCATTAGTCATTCTTTTATCCCCCTTCGCTTGTACCAATATATTCACGTGGGGAAGGTTATATTAGATTTTTTTAGGAGTCATGGTACGGTTCTCTGCCTCCCTTTTATGGTCTAAACCCATAGCCTGGGAGATCGCCCCGTCTCCCTGGTTTATATGTTAAAATCTATAAATGTGGCATTTGTTTTTTTGTGCCTATTTATGAGAGACATAAGAGGGTGTATAGATGAAAGAAATTAAATTACATATGAATCATAAATTGTATTATGCTTTTATTTTTATCATCATTGCACTTATGATTATGGGGCTATTAGTAGATAATCCTTTATTAAGTAAAGGAAATCTAGGATATATCGTGCATTGTGGACTTGTTTTCATTTTATCCGTATGTATTTTGCTTTATCCTAAAAAGGAAACACATGTCTTTAGGCTAATCATTATTACGGTAGCTTCTGCCTATTTCTATACGATGTTCTTTTTATATCCAGATAATGGATCTGGTATTATTTTTCTATGCTTTATTCCGGCCATATCGATTTTGTTTTTTGATACCAAACTCTTTTATTTTTCCTTACTATTGAACAGTATTTCGATTATTTTTACCTTTAGTTATATTATTTTCTTTGAACAAGGGATTGTGTATACGCATATTCAAAACGATATCCTAGGGAATGCGTTTAATTTTATCGGAAGCCAAGTAATCCTTTATTTGATATTTTATTTTTCCTCTGTTCGGATTCAAAAACAACGTACTTACTATGAGCAATTGCAGCAATCAGAACGATTAAAGTTAACGGGCCAATTAGCTGCTGCTGTGGCTCATGAGATTCGAAATCCGTTAACGGTGGTCAAAGGATTTTTGCAACTATATGAAAAAAGCAGCCACCTAAACTCAGATATAAAAAAACATTTTACCTTAATGATCGATGAAATAAATACAGCCGAACATGTCATATCTCAATTTTTAACCGTGGCGAAACCAGATAGAAAAAACAAGACAGAAACCTTGGATGTAAAGGCTGCTCTTCAGAGTGTTACCGACCTGCTCAATTCGTACGGTTCTTTACATGATAATTGGATTGAATTACATGTAGAAGGCAATTGCACTATTTCCGTTAATATCATCGAATTTAAACAGTTAATCATAAATATTATAAAAAATGCTATTGAAGTTTCTAACGAGGGTGACTCTGTAAGGGTTGAAGCGAAAAGCGAAAAGGGCTTCGTCGTAATAAAAGTGATCGATGGGGGTTGCGGTATGACTGAAGCAGAAGTTCAATCTCTTGGCACCCCATTCTACTCCTTAAAAAATAAAGGAACTGGATTGGGTCTCATGATCTGCTACAACATAGCCCAAAAATATAACGGAACAATTGAATTCGACAGTACCAAAGGGAAAGGGACAACAGTTATCATAAAGTTTCCTGCTGTATAGGGGAAACGATGGGGACGGTTCCCGTATCTCATTTACTTGTTAGTATCTAATTAAAATAGGCTAGAGGTCCATCCCCTAATCAGGAATATTTCATTCAAAACTCTGTCTCGTGTTGCAGAGTTTTTTTGTCGGTTTCTAATTACATAGAAAGCTAGAATTTTGTTAGACTTTATTATGTAATTACAGTTGTCAGAAATGTTAGAATAAATAACGATAGAGATGGATATATCTAGAAAAAGGGGATGTTTTTGCTGAAAACTCAATTAGACGATCAATTTAAAGGTGGTTTAAATCCGTGGTTTTCTATTTGGACAAAGCCACGTGATACTATGAAGGAAGTTTTTCAATCTTCGCCTAAAGGAGTATTTCTGCTTTTCTTAGCTGGTGCCTTTGTGCAGGTTTTAGACCGTGCGGCTCAACGGCATTCAGGGGATTCTATGAACAGTCTGACTGGATTGATTATGACTTGTATCATTAGTACTTTGATAGGGGCTGCCACTTATTATTACCTGGTTCCAGTTATGCTACGTTGGGTAGGAAGTTTAGTTGGTGGTAGAGGTACGACGGAGAGAGTTCGATATTCATTAGCTTATTCATACATACCAATTGCTTATTCCCTAGTAATTGTTTGGTTGCCAAGTCTCTTGTTGTTTGGTATCGAGAATTTTACAACCAATACGCCAGTAGTGGATAGTAGCACCACACTTACTTTATTATTCTTTCTTTTCGGCATCATCGATCTAGTCATTGGAATTTGGGCTATCATTATCTTTTTAAAATGTTTAGGAGAAGCACATCAGTTTTCAGCATGGAAAGCCCTTTTAACTACTATTTTGTCTATATTGATATTCGTTGGTCCATTAATCGTGATTGGCCTTCTTGTAGTTGTTTCAATGGGGTAAAAGGAAGCATGGTGGCGGTTATCGACCATATGCCATTAACTAATTTAAGATGTAGGTGAATTTGAAATGAGTGTGAGTGTTCAAATAAAAGGTTCGGAAATCTGTCCTTCCTGTGGAGCGGATATGGGGTGGGATGAGGAGTATATTGTTTGGTGCGAAGCTTGTGAATATAATATTAATCCTTCTCACAAACAGGAATATGTGAAGAAGCTAGATTTGATTTATGAGAAATTAGGACGAAGATTTGGTGAATCGATGCTCCAGCAAGTTAGTGAACGGCAGTCTTTGCGGCCGGGGTTTAGTTTTTCAAGACTTGCTGCCTATGTTTTGGCCGCGGCTGTCCATTTGGTAAGTTTGTTCTTTTTGGTTAGTAGTATTTATTTTATTGCCCAATGGCAGGAAAGTATTTGGTTTGCGGTTTTGGGGCTTTTTTTACTAGCATTGAGTTGGGTTACTAGACCACGTTTTGGAAAATTGGATAAAAGTGAGCAGATTGTGCCCCGGGAGGAGCTCCCTGAACTATACCATGTAGTGGACAAATTATGTGAGACAGCAGGGGTTCGCCCAATTGATGGAATCATCATTGATCAGGAGTTTAATGCTTCAGTTCGAACGGTAGGAGTTAGGGGTAAGCGAATATTAACCATTGGCCTGCCGTTGTTTACTATATTACCTAAAGACGAACGGATGGCGCTGCTTGGACATGAAATTGGCCATTTCGCGAATAACGACGTGGCTAGATCGATTTTTGTAGGGGGAGCCATTGGCACACTAGCTACTTGGTATGATTTATTGGATGTGCAGCATGTGGATGAAATCGAAGGTATCTTTGGGATTATCTCTGGCTTTTTCATGAAGGGATTAGCGCTTATTCCTTATGTATTATTTATGCTTATCATCCATTTATTGTGGCATGATGGTCAGCGAGCTGAATATTTTGCCGACTTAGTTGGCGCGGAACTATCAGGAACAAAATCTTCGATTAGTTTAATGGAAAAAATCCAGTTCGACCAGATTTTTTATCATGTTGTTCGTAAAGCTGCTGTGACGAATAGTTCGTCCAGTCTTTTAGACCAGTTTAGAAAAAAAGTAGAAGAGTTACCAAGCAAAGAATTTCGCAGACTGAAAAGAGTCTCCGAACTAGAGCTATCTAAATTAAATTACACCCATCCACCAAATGCCTACCGAATTCAATTTTTAAACAGTCAAAACTTCTATTCTTCAAGAATCAGTCTAACTGTAGAGCAGAATAAGAAGATTGATAGGGAATTGGCTAAGCATGAGGAGAGGGTTCAGGACACGTTGGTGGGGGAGTATCTGGCATCGTTGTATTAGAGAGGCGTGTATCATGCCTCTCTAATATTTTACAAAGACAAATATGATAAAGAGTAAAAGGAAAATAAAGAAAATTAGACTTGTAATATTTCGGACTTGATAGGGATGGAGATTATCGAAGTAGTCTATAAATCTTCGCATCTTCATTTCTGATCCATTAGGCGAACCTATAATACTATTAATATTCACACCGCATGTTCTACAAATAATGGCTCCGCTTCCAATCTTCTCAGAGCAACTTGGACATTTAGAATACGTTGTCATATTCATTCGAACTATACCAATGACAGTAAACAAAACTATTATTAGAAATGAAGCTATTAGTAAATAAAAAAATGCAAGAAAATAAACATTATCAAGTGCTGCAATTGATATTCCCAATCATTACCCCCCTTTTTAGAAACTCCTTTTCTTTAATTTTACATAAATAACCATCTTTTAGTTTAAATTTAATCTAACATTTCTCTAAAGACACACTCCTGAAAAACGATTATCCAACCATAACTCAAGGCAATAGTCTAATTCCACCTAAAATAAAACACAAATTACTAGAATTTCTAGTAATTTGCGTTTTAAAGTACTCTCGAACCGTCACTTTGCATTTTTTAAGTTAAATGTAAGTTGATAATTTATGTAAAACGGTTGATAGATAAGATAGGTGCAAGTGAAAATCAAACTGATACGTATATTATTTTGATTTGGGAAAATATAAATCTTGTCCATATGAAAGAAGATGTTTTAAGGAAGGTGCTAAACCAAGAGCTACTCCGTAAGGATAAAATCCGATGTACATAAAGAGAACAAATAAATTTCAAGAAAGCGACTATTTTAAGAAAAGTCAAAAGAGCAATATAAAAAGAAGCTAAAAATAGCGAATTAAAACACAGACACGGGTATGATGTTGCAAAATCCTCGGGTCTAAATGGCAAGCAATTACAAGGGGAAATGGCTATCTTCGCAGTGAATGTAAAAAGAAAATTGACACTAATGAACCAATAGGAAATAGAACTATCACAAAAACACAAAAGACAGCTCAAAATTCAAAAATGAATTTGAACTGTCTTTTTATTTAAAACGTTCAATACTTCTTTGAAAAACACTAGTTATTCAGTGCCCCTGTTTTGTCCGGTTTTTGTTATTGTTAGAATTTAATAGGAGTTTTTACGGTGAATGGATTTGGTTTTAACTGATAGATTTCACCATCTAACACCAATCCTACCTAAAAGATTACGACAATCTTCATTCATTTTATAATAGATTATGCCACTTTCTATCAACTTTAATCGACTGCTATCCTTTTTGATGCAATATTTGTCTAATTCCGACTAAATTACTCGAAATAATTGGTTCTTTAGACGCAGGAATATTACTAATGTTGACGGAATTAAATAAATGTTTAATAAATTCGGACTTGTGTGCGTAGGTATAGGAGGGGTGTCTTTTTAATAACACACAAAATAAAACAGACTAAGGGGTTGTTGGGTAAAAATGCAAAAAAAGTTATTTAAGTCTATGATTATGTCTTCCGCACTTTTAGTATCTTTAGCACCATTTGGAACGGGGGTAGGTGCAAACAACACAGCAAATAATGTGGCAACTGCACAGCTCGCTGAATTATTTGGTGATTATAACTTATCATCCTCTCAAATGACCTCAGTCATCGTAGAATTAAAAGAACAATCCATTGTTGAGGCGAAGCACAAAGGGAAAAACCAAACAAAAGCTAATCTTACAAAGGCACGTAACCAAGTAAAAGCTGACCTTAATAAAGCAGTAAAAGCTGCAAAAGTAAACCGCGAATATGATTATGTATTTTCCGGTTTCTCTGTTGAACTACCTGCTAATCAAATTCCTGCACTTCTTGCTTTACCAGGAGTGAAAGCTGTATATCCTAACCTTACATATACGGTAGATAGCGTTGGTGAAGGGGAAGTCATACCAGAAGAGGCATATAGCCCAGAAATGTTCGCAAGTGCTCCACATATTGGTGCAAATGCCGCTTGGAGTGCTGGGGTAACAGGAAAAGGTGTTAAAGTAGCGGTTATTGATACTGGTGCAGACTATACCCACCCTGATTTAGCACATGCCTTTGGAAGTTATAAAGGCTGGGACTTCGTTGATAACGATGCAGACCCACAAGAAACACCTAAAAATGATCCGAGAGGTGCCTCAACAGATCACGGTTCTCACGTATCAGGTACAGTTGCTGCTAACGGTACAATTAAAGGTGTTGCCCCAGAGGCATCATTACTTGCTTACCGTGTATTAGGACCTGGTGGAAGCGGATCAACTGAAAATGTTGTTGCCGGTGTGGAAAGAGCTGTTCAAGATGGTGCGGATGTTATGAACCTATCATTAGGTAATTCATTAAATGCACCTGACTGGGCGACAAGTATTGCCTTAGACTGGGCAATGTCTGAAGGCGTTGTTGCGGTTACCTCTAATGGTAACAGTGGTCCTAATAACTGGACTGTAGGTTCACCGGGTACTTCCCGTCAAGCAATTTCCGTTGGTGCAACTCAGTTACCATATAACTTATATAATTCAGTGATTTCTACAACAGAAGGAGTTTCTTATCCATCTGCAAAAGTTCAAGGATTCCCATCAGACGCTGAACTATTGGCTTTAAATGGAAAAGAGTTTGAATTTGTTCATGTTGAGATGGGTGCTCCTGCAGACTTTGTAGGGAAAAATCTAGCTGGAAAAATAGCTCTAATTAGCCGTGGAGCAGGAATAGCATTTGTTGACAAAGCTTCTGCTGCAAAAGCTGCAGGCGCAGTTGGTGCGATTATTTACAATAACGTTGCTGGCGAACATGCTGATGTTCCTGGTATAGCTGTTCCAACCATTAAAACGACATTAGAAGACGGGCAAAAGCTTCTCGCTGAATTAGAAAAAGGAAACAACAAAGTTTCATTTAATATTACACACTCACAACGTGTTGGTGAAGCAATGGCAAGCTTCTCATCTCGTGGTCCTGCTTTTGGAACCTGGATGATTAAGCCAGATGTGTCTGCACCTGGTGTAAATATCACTAGTACGATTCCAACACATAATGCAACGAACCCTCATGGCTATGGCTCAAAACAAGGAACAAGTATGGCATCTCCACACGTAGCTGGTGCTGCAGCATTATTATTACAAGCTCATCCAAGCTGGAATGTGGATGATGTTAAAGCAGCACTAATGAATACGGCTGAAAAATTAACGGATCCAGCAACTGGCAAAGCATATCCTCATAATACTCAAGGTGCTGGAGGCATTCGAGTAATGGATGCGTTAAATACTAAGACACTTGCGACACCTGGTAGCCATTCATTTGGAACGTTTTATAAAGATAAAGGTAAACAAGTAGAAAAACAACAATTTACGATTAAGAACCTTTCTTCAGAACGTCAAACGTATACATTTGATGTTAATTTTGGCGAAAACTCTAATGCAATAAAAGTATTAGCTAGCAACAATCTTCGTGTAAATGCTGGTCAGTCACAACAAGTGAACTTAAATGTCCAGGTAGATGCTGGACAGCTTGCACCAGGCTATTATGAAGGTACAATTGTTATAAGTAATGGGACAGAAACGTTTGATCTTCCAACCATTCTTTTTGTAAAAGAACCAAATTATCCTCGTGTAACGAGCGTTGGAGTGTCACAAGAAAGCAGTGATAAGTTTTCGATTTATGGCTATTTCCCTACTGGGGCAGAGTCAGCTACTGTGTTTATCTATAGTGCTACATCAGCTGGAGCACCAGTTTCTTTCATAGGTGTCATTGATGAACTGGAAAATATCCCTTCAGGATATAACGAATTCTATACATGGGATGGAACGGTAAATGGACAAAAGCTATCACCTGGATATTACAATGTTTATGTGAACGCAACAAATAAGGGTGTAACAACTCAAGCCGGTGGTAACTTCCAAATTAAATAAATTTTTTAAAAAGAGGTCACAGTTCAATGAACTGTGATCCTTTTTTGCTACCTCAGTGCCAAAATATTAAAAGTTCTATCCAGATAAGAGTTTGCTCCCGAAAAATTCTTTCACTAAGCAACAAAATACTTTAATAATAATAATCAAGTCGGGAAGATAAATCTATCGTCATAATCCAATTATGGTTAGTAGTTGGATTAGAAACTTTATTCGATTAAAGTGGCACCAACGGACAGCTAGAAGGACCAAATGTTCCGAGCCAGCTCCAGTGCCTAGAACAAACTCTATACCGGGAGTGGTTAGTGATCAAGCAGATCTTACACATGGTTTACATAAGAAGTGGGAGGAAGGGTTAGTTTTAATAATGATGTGCTAGGGAGGCTTTTAAAGTTTTCGAAGGTAAAAAGAGCAATCGTTGATGTAAGGAAGTCGAAGGGCGAAGTTTCCTTCTTCATGTCAGTCCAAACATTGAAACAGTAGATTGAAAAGGAAATTGAACTTGCCTGCGAAAACAACCCAGGCCAATGTCATTCTTTTACCACAGGCTACAAAACTTAATATAATTAACTTGAAAAATGCAAATTGTTGGTTCGAGACCACTAGAAAACTCTAATTTTTTGTGAAAACCCCACTGTTTCAGTGATCTCGGACCGTCCCGATACTTTAAGTGCTTCTAAAAAGTAATTCAGTTTTGACTTTTATCCTCTTCCCCGCCATTAAAATGTTCATTTATATAAGGGTTTTCTTTAGGAGCGAAATTTACTGAAAGTAGACTGGTTTCAGGATCAAGTGCATATAATCCCTTTTCCAGCCGATTCATTTGCTCCCCACTTTTAAATTGAGGCTCTTTCTCATCATTGTTTTCCCTTAGGTTCATCTAATCACTCCTACAATTATGTAGGTTTAATATTTCCTATTTTGGCTCAATCATCCAAGTAGGAATTTCTGCGCCACTATAGGGATAGGATTATCATGAAATGATTGTAATGGGCTAGGCTACCTACTAGGTAAATTAGGTATGTTGCCGAAGAGAAGGCTTGGAGTACAAGCCTTTTCTCCAAACAAAACGCTATTAAGCTTCACCCGATTGTTTTCATCCACTGACTAACTGAGTTTCGAAAATATAAAAATTCTAAAATGTCTCTGGCCGCTTTCTGTGCTTTAGGAGAGAAGGGTCTAACAATCCAATTCCCTTCCCACTTGGCGATGATGGATCCTGAATGGTCTTTTATTATTAGGGATAATACATTTTTTTCATAATTGGAAGTAAAGGTATAGGAATCTCCCCATCTTCCTGAAACTAAATAATTCTTATCACAAATATCTAGACTATACATAACCAATTACTACACCCCCGGATTAGTAATGTGAATTTAAAACTGTTTATATGTTATTAATATTCACTTTGTAATCAAGGTGGCTAATTCATTTCCTACAAACTGGTGACAATTAAAGCAGGGGGTGTTTTTTGTATCTTAAAATTTTGCCGTCGATAAGATATCAATCATATACGGTGTGATACCTTCTGATGCTTCTTTATTAGCAAAGTGGATTGTAAACTTAACCAATTTGCCGTCTACCTTTTTAACAACTAGATTTTGAGATACTTTACTATTAGAAGCATGCAAGAAAAATACCGCGCCCTTATAAAATGGATGTGCTTGAGTTGGATTCATCACTTGGACTTTCCCAGTTGCTTTGAGGTATTCAGTCGCCTCTTTTTTTACTAGATTCATGTTTGCCTTACTATCTAGAACTTCGATTCGGGCAAAGTAAGTCGTGTCTTTTTGGTATAAAAGAATACTCTTACCAGGTTCCTCTTGCTCTAATGCAAAACCTTTTTGTAGTTTGAGAGACAGTTTGCCTGATGTAGCAACGGTTGGTACTTTTAATTTTTTCCCGCTAATAATCTTGTCAGACTTAAGATTATTCAATTTCTTTAAATTGGCAACAGTCGTTTTGTACTTTTTAGCTAAGCTATAAAGGGTATCGCCTTTTTTGATTGTAATCAGCTTATAATCTTCACTCGCCAACGTATACATAACAGATTTTTCATTGGTTGGCAAAGTTTGAGCATCTGTGTGAAAGGGTCCGAAACCAAATGAAAGGCCAAAAGTTAACGCTGTTAAAGTAATAAAGTTCTTATTTGCTTTTCTCATTCTAAACACCTCAGTTAAAAGTATAAGATTGCCTGTGGAAAACCGAAATTGATACATGTATAATACTGGAATTAATCTTATCTAAGCGATTAGACGGAGAAGTTGGTATTTAGTTACAAATTATTTACTAATAAATTGGCGTAGATAATCTTCGGCTTTATACTACATCTGAGCCTAATCCTTTGCCGTGCTAAACGGTAGATTTTTTTTATGTTCGCTCAACATTGTTGAGATCATGATATCCTTGTTATCACATCTTATCTCCCTAAGAGATAGATCATATTGTATAATGCCATTGTGCCTTTTGGAGGTGTTTTTAGTTTTTAGTAAGAGTTTAATAGAAAAATTGGAGAATTATCCGATGTAAGAAAAGAGGGGAAGTTGTGAAAGGACATACACATTTAGCGGTGGGTCTAGGGATTGGGGTTATAGCTTCATTTAATCAACCGCCTGAACATATACCGATTTTATTGGTTACAACGGGAATAGCTTCTCTGGCTGCTGACCTTGATGGGAACAATCTATTAAATAGACGTGTCACAAAAACAGCTAAACAGTTTAAAGAAGTAGGTCTTGTTATTGCAATTGCCTTCATGATATTGTCTGTCGTTTCTACTTTTTTAGACGAAAATTCATTACCATTTTTAACAGGAAAATGGTTTACTCTTCAAAATAAACTTCTATTATTTGGTGTCGGTGCCGTAGTCTTAGGATTTTCGCTTAGAAGTCAGGAAACCTTAAAAAATATCTTAATGAGCGTAATTGGTTTAGTTCTGATTTATTATTCTGTATCAAATGAGATTGGGTGGTTAGTGATGTTTGCCTTCTTTATCGGGGGAGCGGGATGGTTTTCTCACCGCGGGGCTACTCATACCATATGGGCATTATTTTATTGGGTAGGAATGTCCTACTTATTAGAAAAAAGTACAGGAATAAGTGGAATAGCCTTGGTCTCTTCGCTTGCTTATATGTCTCATGTTATTGGAGATATGTATACCAAACAGGGTGTTAAATTCCTTCGGCCGATAACCAGTAAAGTGTTTAGAATAAGATTGTAAGATAAGTCAAGTGTCAACCTACACCCTGGAGGTAGAGGTTGTAGGGGAGAAGTGATACCATCACTTCTCTTTATTGATATTATTGGTAACTATCAGCCTCTAATAGAACCTTTCTACAAGCATTGACAATAGGACCCAAGAAGATAAGACAAAATTGGTGGTATATGTTAATTTATATGTCGCTATAAATAGAATGTTAGAATTAAATATCATAATGAAAAAAGAATGAGAAATGAGTTGTAGAAACATGTAGGACGATTTAACTATTTATTATCAGACTAGTCTGATATATTTAGTTCGTATTAAATATAAAGGAGTGGTGTTCTTGTTAAAAGTTTTATCAAAAACAGGTTTATCTCTTGCTTTAGTTGGTAGCATTGCGCTAGCAGGCTTTCAACAAAGTGGGGTCCCCGCAAATGAAACTAGCAAATATGACTTTAGTCTAGCTCATTATGTAGGCGCATCTCCGGAATTAGCTGAAAAGGCGAAAGAGTTAGGGGCAGATGTCTCAAAAGCCGATCCAGCTGAAAAAATAGCCAACCATGGAGCAAAGTTCCAGCAGGCTGGTGATAATCATGTTGTTTATAGATCGGCTACTGGTGATGTACCGGTACTAGTATTATTAGCTAAGTATAAAGACGGTGATCAACCAGTTGGGGATATGGAAGGTCAAGTTCCAGCTAAGTATTACGAGGATTTAATTTTTGGAACGGAATATAATCCTTATGAATTAGATCAATTTAAGCAATATGATGGTCCAAACGTACCGAAAGACCGTACGATGCAAAACGCTTATAAGGAATCAAGTAATGATAGAATCAATCTAGTCCGCAAAGAAAATACTGAATTTGTTTGGGTTGAGTTACCAAAAGGTGCTTCCTACTATTTAGATCAAAAAGGAACATATGCTGAAAACGGTACATATGTGCTTGGAAATGTTAACGGTGACGCTCACACTGGTGAATTTATCCGAGACCTTTTAAAGGCTGCAGACGACCAAGTTGATTTCTCAAAATATGCTGAAAATGGAGAAGTCCCTAATATATTCGTTATTCATGAAGGGACAGGTGCTGAGTTTAGCCAAGATCCTGCTCAATTCTGGTCACATAAGTGGAGTCTATTAAGTGCATTGTACTATGGTAAATACTATGAAACTGGTAAACCAGCCGATGTACATGCTGGAATGAGCCAAGGCGCTTGGATTAACAAGACGGTTGCTGAGGATATGACATATGACGGAGTGCTTGTAAACAATTACAACATCCAGCCTGGTATAGGTGGAAACGTTGCAGGTTATAATCTTGCAACAGGTGGCTATGAGGACTCTTTAAAACAAGGTCCATACCCAGCTCAAACGGGTGTTTATGCCCATGAATTTGGTCATGCTCTTGGCTTACCAGATTTCTATGATACTGTTTATACATCTGAGGGAGTTGGAAACTACTCGATGATGGCAGGTGGTTCTTGGATGCGTTATCCAAATGCACCAGCGTACTCTGGAAACTCACCAACTCACTTTGATCCATTCTCCAAGATTTTCTTAGGATGGGCGGAACCAATTGAAGTAACACCTGCAAGTGGTATACAAAAAATTACCTTACCTGCTATTAATAAAGCGGGTGCGGATAACGGTATTGTTAAGCTGGAAGTACCTGGATCAAACGGTACTGAATATTTCTTATTTGAAAATATCCAACAAGATGGCTTTAACAAAGGTCTAATTCGTCAAGGAGTAGATTCAAAAGGCTTAGTTGCTTGGCATGTGGATGAAAATATCATCAAACTATATCAAACAGCAGGCTTCCGTCCGAATAATGTTGAGAACTGGATGAATAAGCGATTCCAATATAATCAATCTGCAGTTGCAGCGGATGGTACAGTTGTAACGCACTATGGACTTTCTGTTCTTCAAGCTGATGGAAACTATGATTTAGAGAAGTACGTAAACCGTGGGGATTCTGGTGACTTCTTCAAAGCTGGAGACAAGTTAACACCTAATTCAGGTAATGTTCATACTGGTTCGTACTATTTCTGGAAAGGTAATGGGGCAACTCCAGCAGATTCTGGAATTCATGTAACCGACATCGCGGAAAATGCGGATGGATCAATTACAGCTAAATTCTACTATAGTACTAACGAAGGTAAGAAGAAATAATTAAACAACATATAAATGATTGATACCAAGGTAGTGATTAGTCCGTAAATAAAAAACACCCTTTTCTTAAAGATATTTTAGGGAAAGGGTGTTTTTTTTAGAGGCTTGAGTGAATCATTTTTTTATACATTCATATACTATACAATTTATAAACTATAATAATATTTTATTTGGTCATATAGTTCTCATGAGCCGAAAAGCAGCCAAAGGAGAGGACAACAATAGAAAAAAGCCCAACTAGAACCATAGCCTAGCTGGGCTTTTTTTGTTCAAAACGTATGGTTGAGACGTTAGTACCGTCCCTATGTTTTTAGCAGAATGTCCCCATGTTCCACTATATCTTAAACTTAGCCACAAGTTTCTGAAGTTGCTCAGCCAATTCAGATAGGTTTTGGGATGCTGATGATACTTGTTGGATGCTTGCTGCATTTTCTTCAGTCCCTGAGCTGATTTCTAAGGATGCTGCTGCGCTCGTTTCAGCGATAAGCTGAACGTTGTCGATCGTTTGGATGATTTGGATACTTAATTGATTTAGTTCTTCAATAGAGCTGGACACTTCTTCAACTCTTATTGTCACAACCTCAATCGAATTTTCGATTTGCGAGAATGCTCCTTGGGCATCCTGCGTAAACGCTAAACCTTTATCGACTTCCTGATTCTGGCTATCCATTGATTCAACAGCCTGATTTGTCTCCTTTTGAATGAGGCTAATCATATTGGTAATTTCCTTAGCTGAAGTTCTCGTTTGCTCTGCCAGCTTACGAACTTCATCGGCAACAACAGCGAATCCTCTACCATGTTCACCTGCACGTGCAGCTTCAATCGCAGCATTTAATGATAATAGATTCGTTTGATCGGCGATTTGGGTAATAAAATCTACAACCTCATGAATTTCCTTCGAACGATTACCTAGCGAAAGAATCACACCTGTTGTTTGCTCAACCGAAGCATTGATTTTTTTCATCTGGTCGACAACTTGCTGGATGGACTCCCCACCATCTTTCGTGAGCCCATTTGCTGTTTCACTTGATTGCAGCATGTCCTCAGCATTTTGCGAGATTTGCGTGATTCCCTTGGCCATTTGGCTCATAGACTGATGTACCTCACCAAATTCATGCAGCTGTTTCTCCATTCCATCTGAAGTTTGGCGGACCATTTTTGAAATCTCTTCAATGGCAGAACTACTTTCCTTAGCCGTTACACTTAACTCTCCACTGCTTGTAGCAACTGAGCTCGCCGATTCCCGAACCTCACCAACCACAGCTAGCAAATCAGCTGTCATATGATTGAACGCATCACCAAGCTCTCGGGTTTCATCTTTTGAGCGAACCACTACCTTCTCTACTGTTAGGTCACCTGCAGCAACCTTTTTCATGGCTTCAGCAACTGCTTTCACTGGTCCAACAATTTGGTTGCTATTCCATATAGCAATAGCTATTCCTAAAATTAAAGCAACGATAATGGAGATAAGGACGGTCCATTGTACAACCATGACTTCTGCGGTTGTGTCTTCGATTCCTTTATCCATCTGACTCACTTGGTAAGCAACTAAATCATCCACTACCATCATGAACTGTGCTTCAGAATCACTTGCACTAGTGCTCATTAGATTAATATAACCTTCTGTATCATTCGCCATTTTTAAATCCATGGATTCTTTAATGACTGCTTGATAATTTTCATAAGCCGTTTGAAGATCCTTCATCAATCGTTTTTCTTTAGGTTGTGTATTTACCTCAAGTAACTCGGCATAAGTGGTTTCAAAAACCATAAATGAATTTTCATATTGAAGTAAATATTCTTGGTCTTCAGAGATTAAATAACCACGGCTTGCAAGGGTCTGATTGGCCACCTCTTGCTTGAGATCCTTCACAGCAAGTAAAGTGGATACTCTTTCTTCTATTAACTGCTTATAATGCTCATTAACCTTTAATAACTGAAAACCCGCAGAGCCACCAACTAGTAACATTAATAATAAAACAACACTGAAACCACCTAATAACTTTTTCCTAATCGTCAATTTCATATTACTTTTAGGAGTTTTAGTAGTATTCGTCTTTTCTTTTTTCTTAAAATTAAACTTCTTCCATTTCATGATGACTTTATCCTCCCTAATCAAGTAAATATTAATATCAAACACTTAAACATTTTCCAGCTTGTAAAAAGTTCAAATTTTGTCGAAGATTATCATAGTAGTAGTTTATCATTTTTCGTAATTAAAAAATTGTAATATTCAAAATGTTAGATTTCAAATTAAGAAAGATAGAATTGAAAGAAGAACTTTAGATTTTTTTTAGAAAAGGAAAGAGGAATGTGGGCAGTTCTCGTGCTTCATTCAGTGTCTTTTGAGCTAAGTAGTTAGAAGTGAAGTGAATCACGAGAACAGTCAATGCTATCCCCATGTTCTTCCTTCAAAAACTTACAAAAGCAACAAAAATTTTACAATATTCGACAAAATTCATTTTTTGTATAGTAGTATAATGTTAGATAGTTCGTATTACTAAATATAGGAGTGTTGAGATGGATTTTGAAGTTGATTTGTTATCCGTTTCGCATTTTCTAGAAAAGCATCCAGTCCTTCTAGAAAAAGTCGAATATAAGGTGAGGTACTTAAACGTATTAGAGTATTTTGTTAGAAAATATAGCGATAATCAATTTTCAAAAGCGATGTTAGCAAACTACAAAGTTGCTTTTCTTGGTAAGGATATTGAACAGTATACATATAGAGAACAAGAAATAAAGAGAAAAGCAAAAGGTGTTACGGGAATAAAGTTTAAAGGCTTTAAGCTTTTTACATACCGCTATTCGCTAGTCTGTGACACATTTTTTATTAATTGTTTTAGGGAATCTTTGAAAGCTACCACATTACTCAATGAGATTAAAACCATTATCAATAAGCACTATCACAAGAAGCTTGAGGGATTATTTTCTGTACTTTATCAAGATAAGCCCCTCATGAATGGTTTGGATCAAGTAACTTATCAAGTAGAATCTTGGAAGCAAAATCAAACGTATGTAAATCAGAAGCCAAAAAAAATACTGATAACGGCTACGATGAGCGCGGGTAAATCAACCCTTATTAATGCTTTAGTTGGCAGAACTGTCACGCGAACGATGAATGATGCTTGTACAGCAAAGTTGCATTACATTTTTGACAAGGCATTTGAGGATGGTTTTACATATGGTTTCGATAAAAATTTAAATTTGAACGCTAATGAGACTACACTCTTACAAGATGATCGTGATAACAAAGATATAAAAAAGTATGTTTCAACTTCCTTCAGGCAATTGGTAGAAAGACAATCTCGGTTATGTATTATTGATAGTCCCGGGATTAATTCATCTCTAAACAAAGATCATACCAAGATATCTGAAGAAACAATTGTGAAAGAAAATTACGACAAGGTACTATATGTAATTAATGCAGAGAACATGGGGACAACAGACGATCTTAAATATCTTCGTTTTATTTGTGAAACCGTGGAAGAAGATAAGCTGATTTTTGTAATAAATAAACTGGATCGCTTTAGGATTCCACAGGATTCTATCGAAGAAAGTATAGGTCATTTAAAGGAAGACCTTACGAAACTAGGAATAAAGGAGCCTCTCATTTGTCCGGTCTCCTCCTATGCGGGGGTCTTAGCTAAAAAAAAGCTATTTGATGTGGCGCTTGATGAAGATGAGACAGATGATTATCTTTTTTTGAAAAATAAATTTAGTAAAGAGGAATATAACCTGTCCCAATTCTACTCAAAAGATGTTATTAGAAAGCTGAATAAAACCAAAGGAAAATCTCCAGACATTGAGCTATTAAAAAACAGTGGCTTATTATGTTTAGAACAAATTATTTCACAAGGAGCTACGAACGAATGAGAGAAATATTTATTAAATACAATCCTTATAAAGTGGAAACAAATATTTTAATAGATGGTAAGCCTGTAAAAGCTAATAGTGCCTTACAAGTAGATGATCGTAGGCTACAAGAATGGATAGAGGAATTACCGCAAATTTTAGTAGATGAGTGTAACACCAAAAGCTTCAAGGTCAAATTTCATGGAACGATTTTAGATTATGAAGATTTAGTATCAGTTGCAAGAGAAGCTAAGGAAAAGGGCATTCAAATAACATGTGAGCATATCCCAGCTAAAGAAGTAAAAGACAAAGAAAAGGCGATTGAACAGATTTTCCACGATATTCAAAATGGGCCTTTTGAGGAATTGAAGCAACCAGATGTAAAGCGCGCATTTGAAATGGCAGCTAGCAGTGACTTTGAAGTGAATGTCGTCGCTACTATGAGTGCCGGTAAATCTACTTTGATTAATGCTCTTCTTAGAAAAAAGATGATGCCTGCGAAGCAAGAAGCATGTACGGCTACGATAACAAAGATAAAAGATAAGGATCTAGATACCTTTAGAGCTACAGCCTACGACCAAAATGGTAACTTGCTTGTTGCTCATCCTGAGCTTACTTTTTCTATGATGGAGAGTTTAAATGGTAATCCAGCTGTTTCTACTGTTCAAGTGGATGGGGATATTCCTTTTGTCTCATCTGATGATATTTCCTTAGTACTAGTTGATACACCAGGGCCCAATAATTCAAGAGACCCGGAGCATAAAGCGGCAACCTATCGTATGTTATCAGAATCCTCTAAGACGGTTGTTTTATATATCTTAAATGCAACTCAATTAGCGGTAAATGATGATAATGATCTATTGAACCATGTAGCTGATAGTATGCGAGTAGGTGGAAAGCAATCTAAAGATCGATTTGTTTTTGTGGTCAATAAACTGGATGATTTCAAACAGGGTGAGGACAGCGTTGGCCAATCAATTGAAAAGGTGCGCAAATACTTAGAAGATAAAGGAATCAAAAATCCTAATATTTATCCAGCAGCAGCACTGCCGGCATTAGATATTAGAACTTCTTTAAAGGATGTAGACTTAAAGAATATTAATCTAATGGATGACGATATTGACCCTAATATATTGGAAGCTATTATGAAGATAAGAAAATTAAATCGAAACCAAGAATTACACTTAGAAACCTATGCACCATTAACACCAAGTATTCGTGGTGAAATTACATCAGAATTAGCAGCAGCTAAGGAGTCAAAGGATCAAATTACAGAGGCTCTTATTCATACCGGTATTATCCCAATTGAATCTGCCATTCGCATGTACGTTGCCAAGTATGCAAAAACAGCAAAAATAAAAAATATTGTTGACACTTTCTCGAAAAAACTTGAAAGTGCAAAATCATTTGAGAATACGAAACAGGAAATCGTCTCTAATCAAAATAAACAAAAAGAGATATTAGAACAAATCAATTCAATCAAATCCAAATTAAAAAGTGGAGAAGAAGCAAAGAAGTTTAAGGCGATGGTTGATGCTATTAATTATGATAAGGAAATTGCTACGATTGCAGATTCTATTTTAAAGGAAGCCCAAAAGAAAATAACGTCCCAAACCTCTAATTTAGAATCGAAACTAACACGTAGAGATGCTGAGAGTTTGTGCCAATTATTTGTAAAGTTTACCGAGAGTCTTCAGGCAGAAATTCAAATTAAACTTGAAAATGTTATTACCAATCATGTAGAAAAAAGTGCACAAGATTTGCTTAACCAATACAAACAAAAAATCTCAAAGTTGGCCCATGATGTAAAGATTGGTGCAGTGGAATTAAACCCATTTGAGATTTTAGATGGGGAAATGGATGGCCTTTCTCAATTAACAAACCTTGTAGGCACTCTTACTAAAACAGAAAAAGTAAAGGTCGGAGAGGAATGGGTAGCAAATTCAAGTAAAGCGTGGTATAAGCCATGGACATGGTTCCAGGAGTCAGGCGAATATAAAGATGTTTATGAAAAGAAGGAATACGTTGATAGTTCCGAACTGACTCAGAAATTCTTTGCCCCTATTCAAAAGCAATTATTTAATAACCGTGATAGCGCAGTAGATTATGCAAAGAAACAAAGCAGTCAAATAAAGAAAGCCTTTAGTAAGAAGTTTGTTGAGCTTGATGAGGTTCTAGATAAAAAATTAGAAGAATTAGAAGGATTTGCCACAGATAATCAAAATGTCGAGAAAATGATAAAGGAAACAAAGAGTCGTCTGGAATGGCTTGAAAACATTCAGTCACGTACACAATCTATACTTGATATCTAATTAGGAGGAACTTTTAATGGCTATTTCACTAGAATTTAGACAAGCGATTCAAGCTAATGATACAAGATTAGTTAGAATTATGCTTAAAGATAATTTAGTTATTGACCCCACATTTGTAGAATTTGACCAAATGCTTTCGATGGCTGAAAAAATAGAAGATTTATATGATCAACATGATGGGGAAGCTTTGAACTATGATGTAACTTCTTGGTCAAAGGACTATCTGAACGATCAAATGGTACAGGTTGTGTACAATTTTTCGAAGGAAAGAATTGCCCTGCTTAAGAGCATGTGCAGACAGTTATTTGGACAAAGAGCAGCGAAAATTGAAAAAGAAAGACACGGAGCAGCTCAGACAACTACTTTCAGCAGAAGACAAGTTGGGACGGGTCTAACCATAGGAGGCGTTGTAGCAACGGCTGTTGGTGTAGCTGTTGCCAAGCCAATTGTTATCGTTGCTGGTGTAGCAGCGGTAGTCGTAGGCGGTACATGTATACTTACGGATATGGAGGGCAATAGATAACATGAATGAAATGAATGAATATCAGCAGAATAATCCTACGCCTGTTCCGAAATACAACCAACTGGATATTCAGTTTCAAGATGCGTTAAAAGTAGTTGATGATATTGTATTAAAGAATTATATTACTAAACTTAGAGATTTGGAAATTGTGCCTCTTGATGAGGAAGTGCTAGAATCCAATATCGCTGAGAATGTACGGTTTTTCAAAATTAATGAAATGGTCTATGAAAAAGATGAATATTCTACCTATAAATTCGCGAGTGTTTTTAACGCACTCGCGACTACAAATTGTGCTGTTTTTATCATTATTGATAGTAATGGCGAGAAAACAGATTTCTATATGGGGATTCGATCGCTTGATTCAGAACGAACAACGAACTCTCTTAAAGATACACTGAAAAATGCAATATCAGGCCAATTTCCCGGAATAAAAACACAGGATTTCTTTGCGGATGAAATGCAGCAGGTGTTAAGAAATATTAAAGGAACTAGCATCTCTGCTGTGTCCTGTGTAGCAAATAGTAGGGATGAAGAAAATAAAGCTAATAAATCGTTTATTCAAGGGTTAGAGAAGCTTGCTTTGTCTATGCAGGGTGAACGCTATACAGGGATTATTGTCGCGAACGGTTCAACACATGAACAATTATTGGATACTCGTAAAAACTATGAAAAGATATATACTCAGTTATCACCGTTTGCAACCTCTCAGGTTAATTACTCTAGCAATAGTACGATGAATTTATCTAAGGCTTTTACAGAAGGGGCTACGAAAGGAACATCCTATACACAAAACGAGTCTTCTTCGAATAGTTCGACACAATCAACAAATGAATCTACTAGCCATTCGGTTTCTGAAGAAAATTTTGCAGGGAAAGCAACGAAGGGGTTGGCGTCTGCTGTTGGTATTGTAGGAGCTGCACTAGCACCTGTTACGGGTGGTGCAAGTCTGGTTGCTGGAGGGGTTATATCAGGTGGCTTAGGTTTACTTGGAATGGCTATTCAAAAAACAGAAACAGAATCCACTTCTACAAGTAAGTCATTTAGTGATACGAACTCTCAAACTCGTGGAGAGAGTTTTGGTGAAAATGAAAGTAAAAACCAGGCTACTACCGATACTAAAGGATTAGCTTCTGGGACATCCCAAGCTATTACTCTAACGATTCAAGATAAAACGATCGTTAACACTTTAGAACGTATCGATGTACAGCTAGAACGATTAAAGGAATTTGAAAGTTTAGGGATGTGGGAGTGTGCTGCCTATTTCTTGTCCGATAATCCTTACGGCGCGGAGATTGCGGCTTCTACCTATAAGGCAATAATGCGCGGTGAAAATTCTGGTGTTGAGGTTTCTGCTATTAATTCTTGGGGAAGAGTCGATGGCAAAAAAACCGACAGAATAAAAGAATATGTTACCAACTTTATCCACCCAGTTTTTTCTTATGATAGTCCTGTCGGGGGTATTCAAGTTACTCCATGTACTCTTGTAAGCGGGAATGAACTAGCCCTCCACATGGGGTTACCTCGGAGATCCGTATGTGGCTTCCCTGTCGTTGAACATGCGGATTTTGCAAAGGAAGTTGTCAGTTATGATGGTGTTAAACCTACGCATACGGTTAACTTAGGCAATGTGTACAATATGGGAAGTGATAGTGGCAATCGGGTGGCACTAAATAGAAATAGCTTATCTATGCACACCTTTATTACGGGATCAACTGGATCTGGTAAAAGTAATACCATTTATGAATTGTTGGATCAACTTGATGTTGTTGGCATTAATTTTTTAATTATCGAACCAGCAAAAGGCGAATATAAGAATATGTTTGGTCATCGAAAAGATGTCACAGTACTAGGAACAAATCCTTTGTATTCAGAGCTGCTTCGAATCAATCCGTTTAAGTTTCCGCCGTCGATACATGTCCTAGAACACATTGATCGATTAATTGAAATTTTCAATGTGTGTTGGCCGATGTATGCCGCGATGCCGGCTGTATTAAAGGATGCTGTTCTACAAGCCTATGAAGTTTGTGGTTGGGATTTACTAGAATCTAAGAATGCCATTTCGGACGACCTTTTTCCAACATTTCAAGACCTTCAGATTGAATTGATTAAGGTTATTAATAACTCAGCCTATTCTCAGGAATTAAAGAGCAATTATATTGGTGCGTTAGCTACGCGGGTTAAATCGTTAACGAATGGTTTAAATGGTCAAATCTTCTCCGCAGATGAAATTGATAATGAGATACTTTTTGATAAAAATGTCATTGTCGACTTAAGTAGGATAGGGTCTTTAGAAACGAAGTCACTTATCATGGGAATTCTTGTTATGAGGCTAAATGAGCATAGAATGTCTAACACCAAAGGGATGAATCAACCACTTAAGCATGTTACGGTGTTAGAAGAAGCTCATAATATTTTGAAGAGAACCTCTAGTGAACAAAATCCAGAAGGCTCCAATATGACTGGAAAATCAGTCGAGATGCTGTCTAATGCGATCGCAGAAATGCGAACGTATGGAGAAGGATTTATCATTTCGGATCAGTCTCCGAGTGCTGTCGATCTGTCTGCGATTCGAAATACTAATACAAAAATCATCATGAGATTACCAGATGAAACCGATCGTAGACTTGCTGGCAAATCGGCAGCCTTAAAGGATGACCAACTAGACGAAATAGCAAAATTACCAAAGGGTGTTGCGGTTGTTTATCAAAATGATTGGTTAGAGCCAGTCTTGTGTAGAATAAATAAGTTTGATGGGGAAGAAAAACCCTATGTCTTTGATCAAACAACTATACTGAGAAAAGACGACAATCTCATTTTTAAAAGTGAGCTATTAAAGCTTTTATTAATAGGTCGAAATTTAGAAAGTGTTGAGGTCGATGTTTCATTACTAAAAAACTTATTAGCAACCTCCAAGCTTTCTACAAAAAATAAAATTGGCATTCATTACTTACTAACGGAGTATTTGAAAGATAAGGAATTAACCTTATGGAATGTAGAACATTTTGATAAATTAGCGGAACTAGTGACAGAATTATTAGATTGTGAGACATTTGTTGAAAATGCGATAAAAAATGCTCCAAGCTTTACTGCACTGACTGGTCATTTGCGTGAAATGATTGTAACTCGAACTTCTGGATTAGCAGAGGATGCCATTTTAGCCATCTGCCAGTGTTTGCTAAAGGATTATTCGAAACAAGGCGAAGACAACCTTGAAATATATGCAGCATGGAAAATGGAAGTTGAAAATGGAGGTGTTCTTAGATGAACGCATTCATGCAATTTGCAGAAATGGTTATAAACGAGAATCCTCTTGCTAAATTAGCTAAAGAAATGACGAACAAGACCATGGATATTGGTGAACTAGATAAACCACTGTCAATAACGGATAACGCTGAGAAAAAAGGGACACGTCCACTTACAGAAGATGAGGCAAAGGATTTAAAAGAGAAGACAGGCTGGACCGATCAACAAATTAAAAAATGTACCATTGATCAAGATGGAGTTATTCATTATAAATGTGATAACGAAGAATTAGAAGGTAAAACGCATGAACCTTCCGGTGTCCCATATGTGAGAAAAACCATTGATATTAATGGAGTAAAAGTTGAGGTAGTGGTTCCAGAATTTGATAGTATGTATGATGTGCAGCTGCCAGATGAGCTTTCGAAGGAATCAAATCCTCGACAATTTAATGAATGTAATAAGCAGTTGAAAAATGCAATTGAAAACGACCCCGACCTTAATAGTCAGTTTTCTGATGAACAAATAGAAGACATTATGGATGGTAAAACACCTGAGGGTTATACGTGGCATCATGATGCTGAAACAGGAAAAATGCAATTGGTGGAAACAGCTAAGCATGATCGAACTCAAGGTGGAGCAGCCCATACCGGTGGAAAAGCTCTTTGGGGTGGAGGATACTAATAAAGGATGGTGATAGATATGAACAATATCAGTTGGAAAAGAGTCAAGCCCTTACAAAATAGCATCGAAGAATTTGAAAAAGAACAAGGTTTAACTATACCAAACGTGTTAAAAGAATTAATACAATTACACAATGGCGGACGCCCAAGCCCAAACATCTTTTCAACCCTGTCAGGGAAAGAAGTAGAGATGAAAGCTCTTTTATCTTATAACAAACAAGATATAGAAAATATATATAAAGTAATCGGCTACTTTAAAGAGCAATTTAACGGAAAACTCTTACCTTTCGCAACAGAACCCTCAGGCGACTACTTTTGCCTAAACCTAAATAATCTCTCAATCGTTTACTGGGAACATGAGACGAATGAAATAAGTGAGGTTGCGAAGTATGGGGACAGTGCTTACGCTTCTTTCGGATTACGAAATGATGAATCTTGAGCTTTAGTTTCCGGTAACAGACAAAATACTCGAATTTGTAGAGTGGAGGCACGAGAACTGTCCTCATGCTTCACATGCTTCAAAGGAGTTGTGGAAATGAATCCAATACGAATGTTTGATGGCGTTTTTAATACTAATACCTTACATAAAGCCTCGATGGTTTCTTTGCGACCGGGGCAGTTTCTTTATGGTAGTGTGGAGAAACTACTTCCCAATAGTACTGCTATTATTCAATTTGGAAATATGCGATTATTTGCTCAGTTAAAGGCAAACATAAATGTTACTGACAGATATTGGTTTGAAGTTCGTTCTGGTGGGAACGATGGGATTGAGCTTAAGGTGGTAGAGCGGATAGGACAAGATCAAACTGGGAGTCTATTTCTAAAAAATCTTCAACTTCCCGAAACGAAGCAAAATTTGCAACTATTGGAATTTATTTCGTTAAAAAATCTACCTATTTCTAAAGAACAACTAAAGTTAGCTGCAACCTGGGTCACTAATCAAGGAGCTTTGACAAAAGAACTAATGGCACTTGAGTGGATGATAGAAAAGGAGCTCCCGTTTACCAAACCAATTTTTCAATCGCTCGTGGCCGTACAGGAGTCACAATCCTTCTATGAACAATTGGAAAAGGTAGGAAGGTATTTGGAGCAGCCGACGACGGATTCATCAAAGACGATACAATCTTTAAGAGACGTGATTTCTTCTATTCTAGAAAATCCACCTCCTAATGAACTCGAAAGCGGTAAAGCGATTCAGCATTTACTAAGAAACCTAGTCCAATCATTAGGGCTTGAATACGAAAAAGAAGTTCAGTTGTGGACAAATGCCGAACAGGATCCTGCCGAACCGCTTCAGTCATTAAAACCGCTTTTAATGAAGGCAATGATAGAGCTTGGGGAAAATGGCAAAGAAGTAGAGCCCCTTTTAAACCGGTTAACAGGAATGCAATTAATTTCACAGGAATCCATCGGTCCAATGCTGCAAATGGTGTTACAATTGCCTTTTTCCTTTGGGGGGAAGCAATCAGATATTACCCTCCAATGGAGCGGTAGGAAAACCAAAACAGGGCAAATTGATCCCGATTTCTGCAGAATTTTATTTCATTTAGAATTACAGAGTTTAGAACAAACAGTTATTGATATGCAAGTTCAAAACAAAGTGGTTCATCTTTCTGTCATCAATGATAAACGTGAGATTGAACCAATAGTTAAGGCTTTAACTCCAATACTAAAAGAAAAGCTAGAGAGCAATGGCTATATGTTGTCATTTGTAAAAGTGAACCCTACTTTTGATAAAAACCAAATTGGAGTGCCACAACCGAATCCTATGAATCTTTCGACGGATGTATACAAAAGGGTGGACATTAAAATATGAATAAAAAAAATAGTAATACCAAACCACTAAAAGCCGTTGCTCTTTCCTATGATTCTATTCAGCAAGCAGCACCAAAAGTAACGGCAAAAGGAAGCGGATTAGTTGCAAGTAACATTATCCAAAAAGCGAAAGAACATCGAATCCCACTCCAAGAAGACCCATCCTTAGTAGAACTATTAAGCCAGCTAAAAATCAACCAAACCATCCCTGAACAGCTGTATAGCGCCGTAGCAGAGGTCTTTGCCTTTATGTATCATGTCGACAGGGAACATTCAAAGAAGCATGGGGACGGTTCTTTTGCTTCAACTAAAGATAATTAATGGCAGAACAGGGGAACGGTTCGTTATCACTGGAATAGTAAATTTTTGGTAAAGGGGGAAGCTAAGTACCTATCGGCAAGAGGTCTTTGGCTTCCTTTTTTATCTGTATATTTATTAAAATCTGCAAAATTTGGAGGAATTATCTGGTGAAAGAGGATAATTTACAAAAATGAGTGATACATAGGCAAAAGCAGTTAATGCATCACCATAAGATAAAGTTGGTGTAAGGTATTAATTGATTATTTGCGGGTTATCAACTGTTTTTTTGTGATTATCAACCATTATTTACAGTTTATCAACCGTTTCTTCAAGTTTATCAACCGTTTTGCCTAAATTATCAACATTCGACAATCAATTCACCCCCAAAGGCAGCATGACGGGTTCAAGATTACCAAAAAAAATGTGAGTACCCACTTTTTCAGTAGCCTTGGGCTGTTTTCGTGCTTCCCCCGAGCTTTAGTTTAGGCCTTTTTCTTATTGATTGTTGTTTTTCATATAATAACCAGCCGATTTCGGCTCATTATGCTTGAATGATTGAATGGGCCAATTCCGTTTCACTGATTTTTTTCCTAAAACGGATATCAATTGGACCTTTAGTTACCGTTTTTCAGATTTTTTCGTAAAACAGGCATCAAATGGCCTTTTAGTTACCGTTTTTCAGATTTTTTTCGTAAAACAGGCATCAAATGGCCTTTTAGTTACCGTTTTTCGGATTTTTTTCGTAAAACGGGCATCAAACGGACTTTTAGTTACCGCTTTTCAGATTTTTCGTAAAACGGGCATCAAACGCACTTAGTTACCATTTTCAGATTTTCTCAATAAAACGGACATCAATCGAATCTTTAATGTCCAAATAGCCACTGATTCCGGATCACTTTGTCTACCTATCTAAAATTTGTACTAAAGAGTACACAAAATAGTGAAAGCAATAAAGTTTACGAAAAGAGACTTAGTTTAAGAAGCCTTTCTTGTTCGAGGAACAAACTAAAAAATCGCATGGTGGCTGAAATTCAGCATCATCATGCGATTTTTTTCTATTTAGATATCAGTGTTCTAAGACAAAGCAGCTAGAAATGAAGCGGAAGAAAACGACCCAACGCTTCCCCATGCTTCAACCTAAATTATTGAAAGTAGTACCATCCGGGTTGGATTGAATGTAGCCGCCGCCTTCATCGACGGTTAGGTCATGATGTGTATTTCCGTCGCCATCTCTCCAATAACCATCAACATGTGTGCCGTCGCTTCGGGTGTGGTCCTGCACATAATGAGGATCTACGTGATGAATATTCGCAGATGCATTATTCCCAGGTAATTCGTTTGAATGTTGAAATGGGTTCTGAGCGGCGGCACCTTCATGTATCTGACTTTCCTCTACTTTTCCCATATTTTCAAATGGGTCATTACTTTGTGGCTGTCTCAATGGATTTTGGAACATGGCCTGTTACCTCCTGCTGGAATTGTTCAATAAATAATTCACTTCTATTGACGCAAGTGTGTGTTAATTCAACTAGTTCACTTTTTCTTACAAGTACGGAATCATCTATCGGTAATTGCTTATAGGTGTAATACTGGCTTATTTTTTGAAAAAGATTTTCTTTTACTCTAGGAGACTGAAGGTATAACCTATTCTCTTGATTCACTAGATTAAACGTTTGATAGATGGAATGATTCGTTTCTGATATATAAAATGGCAGTAGCGTTTGGATTAAATGTTCCAGCGAATCAAGTGCTTTCCCAACAAAAAAGTCTAATCGATTATCTTCATTTCGCTTTCTGAGTTCCTCTTGCTTTGTGGCATCCTCTTGACGGAAAAAGGTATTTACAGCTGAGAATATTCCTCCAAGTAGTAGAGCGGGTACAGCAACAGGTGCTACTAGGATAGAGGCAGCTCCTAATCCAACAAGTGTGGTAGAAAAAGCTATATCCCTGTTAGTTTTATCTTTTATTAATTGACTGTAATCCTCTCGAGGAATAAGGACAAATGAAACTGCTGAAACAGAGCCTTCAATTTCATTTAGTGAGCGATTTATTTGCCCTGTTATTCCCATTAAACCTCTTTGCAAGTTTTTATAAGATAGGGAAGCGGTAGGATCTTGATTTCCAATGATTTCTTCCATTTCCCTTTCTAGAACGGATGGTAAATAAATCGATATCGTATCAAAGTGCTTCTTTAGTGCTTGAATAGAGTAGAATAAGTAATTAATAATTTTTCCATTTTTAATATCACGATTTATATCACTTTCTAAAATTTCTTGAAGTCCTCGATGCATCGCAAATATTTGCCCAAAGAATTGATATAGAATGTAGTCATTTACTTGTCTGCTATAACTTAGAAATAATTGCTCTGCCGATACAACTTCTAAAGCTTTATGCTTAGAGTAGTAATAGGTTTTATGAATAAAATCTTTAATCATGTTATTGGGCACATAAAGGATAAAGTCTTGTGGCTTATTCTTTATTTTGATGGTAATTTCAGAGAAAATCGAATCTTCATCCCCATATTTGGAAATGGAAATGTTGATAATATCTTCGTTTTGAAAATGGAAGCTCTTAACAGGACTCTGTTTAAATACTATTCGCTCTTCATCTTGGCTAATTAAATAGGGTTCATAAGTAGGTGTGTAGCCAATGATTTGATTGTTTTCTTTGCCAGTTTGTTTTAGCTCAATTAATTTCTCTTCATTCAATTGTAATAAGGCTATCTCTTGCTCATGATGGATAAAAAGGTTATATTGATCTAGTAGCAGACCATAATCGTTCAGATTGAATGGAAGAAGCTTTAATCCCCGACTGGTAACCAAGGTAAGATTGGTACCTTCACTTATTAAGCTGACGTCCTCTGTTTGCCACTTTTCTCCTAGCAAGGTTCCGTTTAAATGGCCAATATGATACCTGAAGAAGGAGCTGTTTTTGGTTAAATAGTTAGTTATATATTCTTCTAGTTTGAATTGGTTAACATCTATTAGGTAAATTGATTGGTCATTTTTTAGTGCCGATTTCTGGTCTGACTTGCTAAAATGGACCTTTGTTGTTGCACGATCTAGCTTGATTATCAACTCTTCTTTCATCTCATTAATCAGGTAAATATGTTCAGAATCAAAGCATAAAGCTATTTTTTGATTACGATGTTGCTGTCCCGATATATTTGCTTTGAGTGTTGTGGTATAGATGTCTGAAACATCACCGATCATTTGAAAGATAGTAGGGTGTGTTATGAACTTGTCAATTAGCTTGTTTATTAACCCACTATCAAATAGAAATAACTTAAAACTTCTTAGAGTCATCTCGCCAACATGGAAAATTCCTGTTATTTCGATAAATAATCCTTTCTTTTCAATATTTTTCACTCGAAAGAAAGGGACTTCAATATGTCCTTGTGTTAATTTTAGTTTATCGTTTTCTAGTATTAGCTCATCTATTAGAGTGTGGTTAATATTATTTTCATCTTTATATTGGTAAATACAGTTTGTTTTCTCTGAAAAAGTAAACAGAAGCTTATTACTAGGGACTTTTTCATAAATTTTAATAAAAGAGTGACTGGATAATTCCGTTTTAAAAGTAAAACTCTCGCCAACCATACTGCTTAGACTAATCGTATTTTTTTCTAACGTAACGATGATTAAATTTGAATAGGTCTTGAGCTGTATTTCTCCAAATAGACCACCGGTATCATGGGCAAAAACTCTGCCTTGATTCGTTATACAAAAGCTTTTTGTTCCCACAATGGACTTGTTTGGAAAGTTAAAAACGTCACCAGCATCAAAAACGGAATACTCTCCCGTGTAAAAGTTACTACTAATAGCTGCAATCGTCATGCCAGACCCTTCTCTCTCATTTTCATAACCCGCAAAAAAATAAACGCCCACAAAAGGGGGCGCGTGAAGATCTACTAACTAGATACAACTGGCTGGCATCTCGTAATCGAATAAGCCCCTCTAGTTTTGCGTCCTACCTTTTCAAGTAGTTTGCCAATATATTAGATTGATATAGTAATTATTACCTATATTAACACTTATTGTAACCTTTGTTCCAACTATTTTTGTTATATTTTATTACCAACTGTTTTTGTAATATATTGGGTTTGATACTACTAAAACAGGATTATTTGTAATGGGTGGTTAAACAAAAGAAGCGCATAATGGTTGAAGTAACTTTCAAGCCAATATGCGCTTTGATTATTAATGTAGCTACTAGTTTTCTAAATAAATGATGAACGAGAACGGTACCCAAACACCCATGAGGCGCGAGAAACGTCCCCATGCCTCACTTCCGATGCATCTTAAATTCCAAAAATAATTCATTGTAATAAGCCAAGTTCTTCTTGCCAAGATTCTCATATACCTCAAGCTTTTCTGTTAGTTCTGCTGGAGGGTAGAAGCGTTGGTCGTTTACCATTTCTTCTGGCATGTGCTTAAGGGCTTCCTTGTTAGGAGTTGAATAGGATACATATTCGGTGTTTTGGGCTGCAATTTTTGCATCAAGGATGAAGTTGATGAATTGGTGGGCAGCCTCTACATTTTTCGCCGTTTTTGGAATGACCATATTGTCGAACCACAGGTTAGAGCCTTCCTTCGGGACGACGTATTCTAGCTCCTCATTTTCGTACATAATTTCAGAGGCAACGCCAGACCAAACAAGTCCGATGGCTGCTTCTCTATTTTCTAAAAGCGTGCGAGCCTCGTCTCCAACAATTGCTTTAACATTAGGAGTTAGGGAATCGAGCTTTTCCTTTGCTTCCCGTAAGTGTTCTTTGTTTATATCATTAAGGGAATAGCCAAGGCTGTTGAGCCCCATTCCAATCACTTCTCTAGCTCCATCAATTAGAAAAATTTCATTTTTTAATTTTGGATTCCAAAGATCATTCCAGCTGTCAATTTCTATTCCATCGAGCATAGTTGAATTGTACACAATACCGACAGTGCCCCAGAAATAAGGAACAGAAAACTTGTTATCTGGGTCGAAGGGAAGGTCCATGAAGCGCTCATCGATATTTTTTAAGTTGGGTAGCTTAGAATGGTCGAGAGTGATGAGCAAATTCTCTTGACGCATTTTATCAATCATATACTCGGATGGGACAGCAATATCATAGGTCGTCCCACCTTGTTCAATCTTTGTCATCATCGCTTCATTGCTATCAAAGGTTTCATAGATGACCTTGACACCCGTTTCGTCTTCAAACTGTTTCACAAGAGTCGCATCGATATAATCGCCCCAGTTAAAAATCGTTAATGTATTGCCACTTGTTAAGCCCTGGGCGGCATTCATTCTTGAAATCGTAAGGAGCAAAATCGCCGAAGCGAGGGAGACCAATAGAAAAACATTCAACAGCTTTCTCATTTTCTCCCTCCTAGAACTGGTTTTTGTTGACGTTGGTTAATAAAGTAGTAAATAACCACTAATATCAATGTAAATAAGAATAATAAAGTGGATAACGCATTGATATTGAGTGAAATTCCCCGTCTAGCTAGTGAGTAAATTTCGACGGATAAGGTGCTAAAGCCATTTCCGGTTACGAAAAAAGTGACGGCGAAATCATCTAATGAAAACGTCAATGCCATGAAAAATCCCGCGAAGATCCCTGGTGTGATATACGGTAACACAACTTTGGTAATCACATCTAGGCGACTTGCCCCAAGATCTCTGGCCGCATCCAATAACGTCGGGCTCATTTCTGATAATTTTGGCAACACCATTAATACGACAATCGGTACACAAAAAGCGATATGCGATAGCAGAACTGAATAAAAGCCAAGCTTAATTCCCGCCATCGTAAATAAAACTAAGAAGGATGCCCCAATTATCACATCAGGACTGACGATTAACACATTGTTAATCGATAACAACGTATTCTTCGTTTGCCGTCTGCGAGCGGCATGAATGCCTAATGCCCCCATTACACCAATAATTGTTGAAAAAAGTGCAGCCAACAACGCGACGACTAATGTATTAAGGACAATGATTAATAGTCTTGTGTCCTGAAACAATTCCTTATACCAATCAAAGGTAAAGCCCTCGAAATTATTCATATTTCCACCGCTATTAAACGAGTAGAAAATCAAGAAGAAGATAGGTGCATACAGGATGAAAAAGATGATTACTAAAAAGATTTTTGATACTGGCGTAATTTTTCGATCCAAGTTACACACCTCTCTTCTTTGTTCCAGTTAGAAACATAATCAGGAACATAAATATAATTAAAAACACAGCAATCGTTGAACCCATTCCCCAATCCTGTGTAACGAGGAAATGCTGTTCAATCGCCGTTCCAAGTGTAATCACGCGATTTCCAGCAATTAAGCGAGTTAACATGAACAAGGAAAGTGCTGGGATAAATACAACTTGACAGCCTGACTTCACGCCATCAATCGTTAACGGAAAAATAACCCGTTTAAACGTCATCCATTTCGATGCTCCTAAATCATTGGCGGCATCTAAAAGCGTTGGGTTCAGCTGATTTAATGAGTTAAAGATTGGCAAAATCATAAACGGAATGAAAATATAAACCGATACAAAAATAAAGCTAAAATCAGTGAAAAGGATTTGTTGTGTACCGATTCCAATCAATTCTAAAAACTGATTAGCCGCCCCGAACGTACCGAAAATCCCCAAAAAGGCGTACGCTTTTAACAATAAATTAATCCAAGACGGAACGATGATTAACAATAGCCAAAGATGCTTATGTTTCGTTTTCGTTAAAAGATAAGCTGTCGGATAAGCGACCAACAAGGTAATCGCGGTAATTAAAAATGCGTACCAAAACGAACTTAACGTCATTTTTAAATAGACGGGTGTGAAAAACTTTTGATAGTTGTCAAGCGACAGCTGCCCCTCAATATTGAAAAAAGAATAATAGAGAACGAGCAAAATCGGCGCGATGACAAATAAGACAATCCAAAGCACATACGGCACCATATATAATTGACGGGTGACTTTATTTTCCATGGCCAGACCCATCCGTATAAGCTTCTAATCGTTTATCAAATTCTTCCTCCGTCTCATTAAAGCGCATAACATGAATCGCTTCCGGATCAAAGTACAAACCAATTTCCTCGCCGACAACTGCTTTTTTCGTCGAATGAACGAGCCACTCATTGCCATCCTGGTCATAGCTACTAATTTCGTAATGAACCCCTCGGAATAACTGGGAATCCACTTTTACTTGAAGTTTCCCTCGTTCAACGGTGGTAATTTCTAAATCCTCTGGACGGATGACGATTTCAACCGGTTCATTGCTTTGGAACCCTCCATCGACACACTCAAAGCGTTTGCCAACCATCTCGACTAATTGATCCTGAACCATTTTTCCTGTTACAATATTCGATTCCCCAATAAAATCAGCGACAAAGCGGTTTATTGGTTCATCATAAATATCTGTCGGCGTGCCGCTTTGCTGAATTTTCCCTTTGTTGATAACGAAAATTTCATCCGACATTGCGAGAGCTTCCTCTTGATCATGTGTCACAAAAATAAACGTAATCCCCAGACGACGCTGCAGCTCACGCAATTCATACTGCATTTCAGTACGCAGCTTTAAATCCAGTGCGGACAACGGTTCATCCAGAAGAATCACCTCTGGCTCATTCACAATCGCACGAGCAATGGCCACACGCTGGCGCTGACCACCTGACATTTCACGAATTTCTCTATTTTCATAGCCTTCTAGGTTGACGAAGCTAAGTGCTTCCTTAACCTTCTGCTCAATCTCTGCATTTTTCATTTTTTTAATACGTAACCCGAAAGCCACATTTTCAAATACATTTAAATGAGGGAATAAGGCGTAATCCTGAAAAACCGTATTCACTTGTCGTTTATTGGCAGGAACATGATTCGTGATTTTATTATTAAAATAAATTTCTCCATCAGATGCCTCAGTGAATCCTGCGATTAATCGCAAAATCGTCGTCTTTCCGCACCCAGATGGACCAAGCAACGTATAAAACTTCCCTCGCTCAATCTCAAAACTCACATCATCTAAAACAGGTGGATCATTGTCATACTGCTTCGTGACGCTCTTAAATTCGATAATAGCATTCGCCATATTCATTAACCTCCCATTTTCAAAACTTCTTAACTATCCTTAAATGCGAATTATGTCAAGTTTTGTCATATCATATCATATAAATCGTGCTTAGGGTACCGAGAAGCATGGGATGGTATCGTGCCTCATTTAAAAGTTTAGTTTGAGCAAGAGTAACACAATTGCTTCAGTTTTATAAATATAATTTGAGAATTGCATATGGGTGAAATGATTTTAGAACCATCATTCTATTTTTTATTTTTGTTTTGGTGATGTTAGTTTATAGGCATAGAAGTGAAGCGCTAGAACCATCCCCATGCTTCTGCTTCACACCCATACTTCGTTAATATTTCAGAAAATTTAGTTAAGTGTAAACTAGTTTACATCATGTACCTAGTTGATATTAATATAATTGCTTTAACGAATCGAATTAAAAAGGAAGATTTATATGATTGATTGGAATAGAGTGAAGACTATGGCTTCAGAGTATTTAAGTGAGTTGATTCAAATTGATACGAGCAAACGAAATGAAATGTTGGCCGTTAACTGGTTGAAGAACAAAGCGGAGCAACATGGTCTCTTTACGTTTGTACAAACTACCGCTGATAACCGTGGGAATATCATTATTTCACTTAAACCAGATTACCATCAACCAATAGTTTTACTTTCCCATCTTGATGTCGTACCTGCAAAGGAAGAGGATTGGGAAATCCTTCCTTTTTCTGGAGCCATCATAAATGATGTCATTTGGGGGAGAGGTACGATTGATACAAAGCAACTAACCATTACACATCTTCTAGTGCTAATCCTTATTAAAGAGCATCAACTTAAATTACAACATGATGTCATCCTTATTGCCACTTCTGACGAAGAAAATGGTAGTGAATTTGGATTGTTAGCCTTGTTAACCCAATCTGCCACACTATTTAATGGGACTATTGTCTTTAATGAAGGTGGTGGTTTCCCTATCCTAATTGAAGACCAAGCCTATTATTTATGCGAGATGGGTCAGAAGGGGAGAGCTGTTATTAAAATCGCGGCTCAACAGGAACAGGTGGAAAATCCTTATCTACCTAATAATAGTTCTTCAAAGACGATGACAAGGACAATCGAGCGATTCCATTTATCGAATCTACCAGAACAGGTTCCAGCTATTAGTCAGTTATTGATGAAAACGATAGGAAAACAGTTGAATATCACCGAAAATCTCACAACCGAACTCTTCTTAGAACATATCCCAGTACATCTACATTCTCTCTTCAAAGCAATGACAAAGACTACTTTTTCCATTACAAGATGGTCAGGAGGTAGGAAACACCCAACGCTAAATGGCCTTTCAGAAATCTATATCGATTGTCGAACCTTACCTAGTGTGACATTCGACCAACTTCAAGATTATCTCAATATTAGTGTAAAGGATCTGCCGGTACAGGTTGAAATCCTCGAATTTTCCCAAGGGTATGAAATGGAAATCAAACCAAAAGATTTAGTGCTCTTTGAAACAATTTTAACGAAAAAAGTATCTCATGCCAAAGTCGTACCTTTCCTATCTATTGGAGGAAGTGATTCCAGGCATATATATCGTTTAGATACCCAGGTGTATGGCTATTGCCCGATGTTACCTGATATGACGTTTGATCGAGTTATTAAAATGGTTCACGGAACTAACGAATCTCTACCATTGGACTCTTTATTATTCGGTATTCAGAACATGTTGGACATTGTGACCACGATTGAAAGGAGTGTTGAAGAATGATAGGAATTAGCAGCATCTCTTCTGAAAAATTAAAACAGGCGGAACAGCTACTTAGGGAGCAGCAAATTGATTGTTGGTTAATTTTAACACGAGAAGGATCGGATCCCTCTTTGCCATTAGTGGTAGGTGCTAGATCTGTTCACCAAGCAGCAATCTTTATTTGCAGCAATGGAAAACATAGCGTCATTTCTTCTGTTAGTGATAAAGGTAATTATGAATCTCTAGGCTTATTTCATGAGGTTATTGCCTATGAAGCTAGTATAGAAGAAACCTTTCTGAATCAACTACAGTACCTTAATCCGACGAAATTAGCTTTAAATATATCGGAGAGTGACCACCTATGTGATGGGTTAACGCAAGGTTTGTATGAGTGGCTTGAGAGTACAGTTGGTAGGGAAAAATTACTAGAAATTGAGGTTTCTAGTGAAGCGATTTTAAAAAGATTAAGAAGTGTGAAAACACAATCAGAGCTTGAGTGTATCCAACAGGCAATTGAATACACGACTACTATATTTGATGAAGTGTTTAACCAAATACAATGTGGGATGACGGAAATTGAGATTGGTCAATTATTTGTAACGGCGATGAAGAAACGAGGGGTTACAAATGGGCTAGGAAATTCCGATGACCCTCCACTTGTATGTACGGTGAGAAATGGATTAGCTCATCGGAAGCCGGGGAACTATCAAACACAGCCTGGTGACATCATTATTATTGATTTTAGCTTACGGTATAAAGATTATGTTTCAGATATTGCCCGCACCTGTTATCTATTAAAACCTGATGAGGAATGTGCACCTGAAGATATTCAAAAGGCTTTCGATACAGCGATTTTGGCTATTAGCAAATCGATAGAAGCTCTCCAACCAGGAAAAATGGGATACGAAGTGGATGCAGTTGGAAGAAAGGCGATTGAAGAGGGAGGATATCCGACGATTCGCCATTCAGTTGGTCATCAGATTGGTCGAGCTACCCATGATGGCGGGACGATTCTTGGTCCAAGACGAATACCACTAAGACCTGAGGTGGAGGGAACGATTGAGGTAAATGAGGTCTATGCGATCGAACCGACTGTTATTCAGGATGATGGGCTTCCTTGTATTTTAGTAGAAGAGAACGTGTTAGTGACAAATGAAGGACCAAGGATTCTTAGTAGAAGACAGACCGAGCTTGTACTAATTCCTTTTACTAGGTGATGGGATGATGGAACTCAATCCTATTCAGCTTTTTCAAAAGTTGATTCAAATTGATACAACAAACGAGCTTGGAACGGAAAAAGACGCTGCGCTTTTTCTATATGAATGGTTAACGAAGCTAGGGATACAAGCTGAAATCATTTACAGTCCGAATGGCCGAGCCAATCTTATAGCAAGGTTAGAGGCAGGAAATACGTTACCTCAAGCTCGAGAACCACTAGTTCTCTTGTCCCATTTAGACGTTGTTTCGGCGCAGGAGGAAGATTGGACGTATCCACCTTTCTCAGGAACACTCCATGATGGGAAGATTTGGGGGAGAGGAACGCTCGATACTAAGCAATTGACCGTCATGCATCTAAATGCCTTTCTCCAATTAAATAAGAAGAAGTCCTTGCTCAATCGAAATGTCTATTTCCTAGCAACAGCAGATGAGGAAAATGGAAGTCGAGAAGGAATGGAGTTCCTTGCTAAGTATTACCCTGAGATTTTTCGGAATGCAACCGTGTTAAGTGAGGGTGGAGGCTTTACACTGTGTGGAGATTTAGAGCACGAATACATGCTATTTGCTTCAGGTGAGAAAGGAACGGCTAAGGTAGCCATTCAAACGAGGGGGATAGGCGGGCATGCAGGGAGTCCGCCTGATGACCAGGCTATTCTCAAACTATCAAAGGTGATTAACGATCTAACCGATATAGATTTTCCAAATAAGATTTATCCAGTGATAACTGCTTTTCAAAAGGGAATTCAGCACGAACGGTTTGCAACTAGACCAAAAGATGGTGAGCTTTCAACCAAACTCTATGATTATATGCAAAGTCCCACTCTTATGGTAGAGAACATCCAAATAGGTGATCAGATTAACGTCATTCCTTATAAATCAGAAGCCCTAATGGAATTTCGGACTTTACCGCACCAAGACAAGGATGAAGTGTTGGAAATGTTCACGACTTTATTTAAAGGATTTGATCTAGAATGGGAGCTGATTTATTTTCAAAAAGGGTATGAAAGTCAAGTTGATTCACCCCTTATGCAGGTCTTTCAGGAAAAGGCAAAGTGTATTGGTTTCATGGGAGATTGGATTCCGTTCACAGCACTTGGTAAGACGGATGGGCGCTTTATCAGTGAATTAGCCGGAAATATTTATGGGCTTTCACCGCTGTTAACTCCATTCACAGAGGTGCTTAAAAGAGTGCATAACAAGGATGAATGTTTAGAGGTCGATTCGTTCCTATTTGGAGTTCAACTGATGGAAAGTGTGTTAGACGAATACTGCATAAATAGCGGAGGTGGATGAAATGTATCAAGTTCAAAGGGAGAAAATGGATCAGGCCGTTCACTATCTACAGGAACATAACATCGATTTGTGGTTAATTTATACGTCTGAAGGAAGTGATCCTTGTATCCCACTAATTACAGGTGTAGGAACGGTTGGGCCAGGAGCCTTCTTATTGACTAGAAGTGGCAAGCGGATGGCTGTTTGCAGTAGTATTGATGCCCAGGATTTAGAGGAATCACAGTTATTTGATGAAGTTCACAAATATACGAATGGATTGGCAGAGACATTACAAAAACAAATTCAACATCTGTCTCCACAATCCATTGCGTTAAATATCTCAAAAGAGGAGCACTTAGGTGATGGGTTAACGGCTGGAAGATATCGTTGGCTTACCAAAACTCTCGCACCAGTCTTTAAAGGATCCTATGTGTCTTCCGAAAGTTTCCTTTCTAAGCTAAGAGCTATTAAATCTCACACTGAGGTTCAGCGAATTCAAAAAGCCATCGATGTTACACAAGATATCTATCAAGCTGTCTTTGAAAAACTAACAGTAGGAATGACTGAAAGACAGGCAGGGAGTTTATTTGTGGAAGAAATGGCGGCAAGAGGTGTTGTTAATGGGATTGATCGACAATTGTCCCTCCCTATCGTGATGAAAGAAAATATTGCACATCGCGCTCCAGGGGATGCTGTCATAGAAGTAGGCGATTTAGTTATTTTTGATTTTAGTGTAGAAGTGGATGGCTATGTTTCTGATATTGCTCGAACCGTTTATTTTGCAAAGCCAGGGGAAGAGGAAGCTCCAGTTGTGATTCAAAACGCTTTTCGGACCGTTCATGAGGGGATTTCACGAGCAGCAGCGATGATTAAAGCGGGAGCAAAGGGGTATGAAGTGGATCAGGCGGCAAGAAGCTTTTATGTATCGGAGGGATATCCGGAAATTACCCATGCTACCGGACATCAGATCGGAATGGCCGTCCATGACGGAGGAGCACTACTAGGTCCACGATGGCAACGATATGGTAAAGCCCCCTATCAAACGATTGAGGCAGGAATGGTGTTTACCATTGAACCAACCTTATTTCTAGATAACGGAATTCATTTTATTGTGGAGGAGAATGTGGTTGTAACGGAAGAAGGGATGAAGTATCTGTCTACCCGGCAAAATGAACTCATTATTATTTCCTATGAGAACGTTGGGGTGAAGTAGGTGAAAAAGTATGTACTGAAACGCTTGCTTCAATCCATTCCGATTTTAATAGGAATTACGATTATGACCTTTTCAATCATGCAACTCGCCCCAGGGAATCCGATGCAAACCATGATCAACCCGAAGATATCAGCTGAAGAAATGCAAAGAGCTCAAGAAAAGCTAGGTTTTAATGACCCATTATACATTCAATATTTCAAATGGATGAAGGAAGTGGCACAAGGAAATCTCGGTTATACAGTTAAAACGGGCCAACCGGTAGGAAAGTTAATTTTAGAACGGCTTCCTGCTACCTTATTACTAACTGGCACTGCCTTCCTCATGGCCTTTTCCATCGGGGTTCCATTAGGGGTATACTCGGCCACGCACCGATATAGGCTACCCGATTATGTGTTAACGGTATTTTCGTTTATTGGAATCTCGATTCCATCCTTCTTTTTTGGATTAGGAATGATCTTTGTTTTTGCCCTGAAGTTTGGGTGGCTGCCAACATCAGGGATGATTACCATTGGAGCTGACCATACAGGGTACGCCCTATTCTTGGATTATTTGAAGCATGTGATTATGCCGGCTACTGTTTTAGCACTACCAACGATTGCCGTTGTCATGAGATTTACACGCTCTAGTTTATTAGAGGTATTGAACCAGGATTTTATTCGGACCGCAGATGCTAAGGGATTGAGTCAGCAAAAGGTTTATTTAAAACATGCGTTACGAAATGCTTTAATTCCAGTTATCACTGTATTCGGACTCTCCATTCCGTTTTTGTTTGGTGGTGCTTATATTACCGAGCATATCTTTAATTGGCCAGGAATGGGAAGTCTCGGTATTCAATCGATTGTGGCAAGGGAATATCCAGTTATCATGGCTTTAAATTTATTTACCTCGATGCTCGTGATGTTCGGGAATTTACTTGCGGATGTTATGTATGCATGGACAGATCCGCGAATCCGATATTAAAGGCTGTTTTCGCAGAGATTGTTGCTTTTCGAACACAGACTAATTCCCGTATCAAATATGGGTTTCGTGCTCTTTTCCTTACTCAAAAGGAATTCACTCTTTAGAAATTAGTAGTTAAAGTCGTAAAAATCCAAATGCCGATTTTTACTTTAATAGCAACAAAGTTTACGAAAAGAGCCTTATAAAAAAACTTGTAAGGGGGGGTAACGTTGAATGGGAGCGTGGGTATATCGCAAGAGACTGTAACCGTTTCTTCAATTGAAAAACAAACATGGCGAAACAATGCCTCGTGGAAACGTTTTAAAAAGAATAAGTTGGCTTTATTCGGAGCGTTTATTTTATTATTCTTACTCTTCGTTGCAGCGATCTCTCCGCTAGTTGCTCCATATGACCCGTATGTATCTAATGTTAATGAGTTAGGTGGATATGATGTTTTAGCGCCACCTTCTTCAGAGCACTTATTAGGAACGGATAGTTTAGGTAGGGACATGTTAAGCCGAATTATTTACGGTGGGCGAGTTTCCTTAAGTGTAGCTTTTGTAGCTGTCATGATTGCCACTGTAACAGGGATCATTCTCGGTGTGATCGCAGGCTACTATGGAAAATGGGTAGATACGCTCATTATGCGGATTACAGATGTGGTTATCTGCTTTCCAGTTTTATTTTTGGCGATTACGGTTGCCACCATCCTTAAGCCTAGTCTATTTAATGTCATGATTATTATAGGTTTAGTTAGCTGGACGACCATGACCCGTCTAGTTCGAGGTGAAGTGCTAAAGCTTCGTGAAATGGAGTATATTGAAGCGGCAAAGGCGATGGGGCAGAGAAATTCAATTATCATTTTTAGGCATATTCTTCCTAATATCTTGGCTCCGATCGTCGTTCAAGCCACTTTACAAACAGCAGAGGCCATTCTAACGGAATCAGCCCTTAGCTTTCTAGGTGTAGGCGTTCAACAACCTGTGCCAAGTTGGGGGAATATGCTGAATGAAGCAACTTCTATTATGGTTCTTCAATTTAAACCTTGGGTATGGGCTCCAGCAGGATTTGCAATTTTACTAACGATACTAAGTATTAACTTTGTTGGCGATGGGTTAAGAGATGCTATGGATCCAAAAGTGAAAAATTAAATAATAGGGGGATTTTAGATGAGAAAATGGAAGTTGATGAGTTTGATTTTCGTAATATTCGTCCTGCTGATTGGCTGTACAGCTAAGGAATCAACTACTCCGAATGAATCAGAAAAAGAGAATGACCCACCGAAGGAAGAGGTTGTGAAAGAGGGAGGGACACTAACCTTTGCTTATAATAGTGAACCTGGTAACCTTAATCCCGTCATTTGGGCGACTACCTCGGATACGAATGTGACCCATATGGTGTTCGATTCACTTGTCATTCCGGATAAGGAATTGAAGATGGTGGGAAGCTTAGCAGAAAATTGGGATGTATCTGAAGATGGCAAAACGTACACCTTTCATCTGAAAAAAGATGTCAACTGGCACGATGGTCAACCTTTCACAGCTAAGGACGTCGAATTTACGTTCACTTCATTAGCAGATGGGACCTATGATGCGGGTGCTTATTGGAGAGTAGAGCCTGTTGTAGGAGTAGAAGAATATAAAGCGGGAACAGCAGATAAAGTGGCTGGAATCGAAGTGGTTGATGATCATACTATCAAATTCACCACAAAGGAACCGTTTGCTCCTTTCATTTCCGGATTATTTATTGGAGTTCTTCCACAACATGTGCTAAATGATGTCAAGCCTGGTGAGTGGGCGAAGCATGAATCAAACCGCGCCCCGGTCGGTACGGGACCTTTCAAATTTGTGAAGTGGGAAACCGGTCAATATATTGAACTGGCTGCAAATAAGGAGTATTTTGGTGGATCTCCAAAGTTAGATCGAGTATTTGTCCGCTTTGGTGATGCGAATACGATGTTAGCGTCGGTATTAAGTAAGGATGTGGACATTGCGCCAGTACCGATTGCGGATACCGCATCAGTGCAATCCCTAGATTATGCAAGTCTTGTTACCCAAACGAACTTAAGTGTTTATTATGTTGGATTTAATTCGAAAAATGATCATTTTAAGGATAAGAAGGTTCGTCAAGCGCTAGCCTATGCAGTCGATAAACAATCTATCGTTCAATCGATCATTGGGGAATATGGAGAAGTTGCGGATGATGTTTTCCCTTCAAAACATTGGTCCCATAATCCTGATCTACCAATCTATAACTTCGATGGCTCAAAATCAGAATCCCTGTTAGAAGAAGCGGGATATCAGAAGAATAGCAAAGGTATTTTTGAGAAGGAAGGTAAGGAGCTTAGCTTTATGATGGAGGTTCCTACTGGGACAAAGGAACGTGAAAAGTCAGCAGTCTTATTAAAGCAAATGTGGGAGAAGGTTGGAGTGAAGGTAGAGCTTCGTTCGCTGGATTTCCCTACTCTCGTAACGAAGCTTCTACCGAAAACAGATGATGGCAAGCAAAGAGAAGTTACGAAGGATGACTATGAAGCTTATATTCTAGGATTCGGAATTGAGGCCGATCCAGATGAGTACCGTAGTTATTTTGGAACGGCTTATATGCCTCCGAATGGGTATAACTTTGTAGGCTACTCCGATCCTACGGTAGATAATTTATTAGAAAAGCAGACGAAGGAAACGGACTTTACCAAACGTCAACAGTTAATCTGGGAAGTTGGTAAAAAGCTTGCGGAGGACGAAATCTGGATTCCACTATATGAGCAAAATTCTCCTTATGTGGTCAATAACCGTGTAACAGGCTTTGAGCCAGACTTTAGAGGTATTTCCTTTAATTCTAAGGATTGGGGAGTTAAAGAATAATAGGAGTTGGAGATAAAGAAGCCATGATGGTTTCTTTATCTCTTCCTTTATAACAGGGGGAGTTCTCTATTATGTTAAATCGATTAACAAAACTACGTAAGTGGATGCAGGAAAAGGAACTATGTGCACTGCTTGTACATAGCTACGAAAATAGACGCTATTTCTCTGGATTCACTGGAAGTAATGGCTATTTACTCATAACAAAGGATCGTTTAGTACTCATTACCGACCAGCGTTACACGCTACAGGCAACAGAGCAAGCTCCTGAATATCAAATTATCACCCATGGTATCGATCCTTTTCATACAATACAACAGGAATTTCATCGAGTGAGCATACAAAATATTGGCTTTGAATCCACCCATTTATCGGTATTCTTATTTGAAAAGCTGAAGGATTTAGCTCCTTCTTTTATTTGGATACCTCTAGCGAACGAGTTTTTAATGATGCGTCGAATAAAGGATGACGCTGAAATAGAAATCATAAGAAATTCAGTAAAAGCAGCTGACCAAGCCTTTAGTGATTTATTACCTCATATCCAGCCTGGGATGACAGAAAAGCAAGTACAAATCGAATTAGAATATTTGATGAGTAAGTATGGAAATGAGGGTCCAGCATTTGGAACGATTGTAGCGGCGGATAAACGGGCAGCTCTACCTCATGCTGTCCCAACGGAAAACATGGTTAAAAATGATCACTTCCTTTTGATCGATTTTGGAATCAAGTTCAAAGGCTATATGTCAGATATGACTAGAACAATTGTAATCGGGAATCCGCCAGAGGAACTTCTTGAACTCTATCAGCTCGTTATGCTGGCCCTTGAAAAATCAATTGAAGCGGTTAGACCTGGTGTGACAGCAAACGAGCTAGACCTTGTCGCTCGAAATGTATTCGAAGAAGCGGGACTAGAGAAATATAGTTTAAGAGGATTGGGGCACGGAGTCGGGTTACAAATCCATGAGAATCCTAGAATTGTCTTAAATGGTGAAGAGGTATTGGAGAAAGGGATGATCTTTACGATTGAACCTGGACTATATATACCTGATCGGGTGGGTGTTCGAATTGAGGATATTGTTCTAGTTACCGATGACGGCTGTGAAGTATTAACCAATACAAAGCGCCATATTCAACTCCACTAAGGAAATAAGGGGGTATTTATGGAAAATCTATTAGAGGTCAAAAACTTAAAAACATCCTTCTTTAGTGATGGCAAGGAGACCCCCGCTGTTGATGGTGTGTCTTTTGAATTGAAGAAGGGTGAAACGTTGGGAATTGTCGGAGAGTCCGGGAGTGGTAAAAGTGTTACTTCCTTATCCATTCTACAATTGATTCAAAAGCCACATGGGAAAATTGTCAATGGCGAGATTCTTTTTAAAAGTCAAAATTTACTAGAGTTGAACGATAAGCAAATTAGAAAAATTCGTGGGAAACATATCTCGATGATCTTTCAAGAACCGATGACCTCGCTTAATCCTGTTTTTACAGTGGGTAATCAAATTATGGAGGTTATGACCTTACACCATGGCGTTTCGATGAGGGAGGCAAAGGTGCAGGCGATAAATATGCTGGAATTAGTCGGCATCCCATCACCTGAAAAGAGGTTTATGCAGTATCCTCATCAGTTATCAGGTGGGATGAGGCAAAGGGTAATGATTGCCATGGCCCTTGCTTGCAACCCTGATCTATTAATAGCGGATGAGCCGACAACCGCCTTAGATGTAACCATTCAAGCACAAATACTAGAATTAATGAAAAATTTGAAGAAGCAATTTGATACTTCTATTCTATTAATTACACATGACTTAGGGGTTGTGTCGGAAGCAGCGGATAATGTAGCTGTTATGTATTTAGGGAGAATTGTTGAATACACCGATGTCGATACATTCTTCGAGGAGCCTAAGCATCCTTATTCTCAAGGTTTGTTAAAATCAATCCCAAGCCTATCGAATCGGGTTGAACGCTTAACGCCGATACAAGGACAGGTTCCTCATCCTTCAGCGATTACACAGGGATGTCGGTTTGCCGGCAGATGTGAGCATGTTCACGATATGTGTATAAGAGAAGAACCTCCATTGATGAGCATTTCCCAGCATCAAATTAGGTGTTGGATGTATTCGGAAAGCTGGAATGATCGGGATAAGGAGGATACTGCTCATGGGAGAGAAGTTGCTGCAGGTCGAGAATCTTCGAAAGTGGTTCACCATTGAAGGAGACACTTGGTTTGCGAAAAATCAAAGTGTTGTTAAAGCGGTAGATGACATTAGTTTTTACATCAATAAGGGAGAGACGCTTGGCTTAGTGGGGGAATCTGGTTGTGGTAAATCGACAGCAGGGCGAGTCATTCTACAGCTGCTCGAGGCAACGGAGGGGGAGATTTTATTAGAAGGTGAAAACCTAGCCGCACTCTCTACTAGACAACTAAAAAACAAACGAAAGGACATGCAGATTGTCTTTCAAGACCCCTATGCCTCCTTAAATCCTAGATTAAAGGTTCGAAAGATTATTGAAGAGCCGATGACGATTCATCTAAAGCTTTCGAAAGAAGAACGGATGGAAAAAGTAAAGCAAATTCTACATGATGTTGGACTAAATGAGGCCTATATGGACCGTTATCCGCATGAGTTTTCTGGTGGCCAAAGACAGCGTATTGGGATTGCAAGAGCGTTAGCTGTCCAGCCTAAGCTCATTATCATGGACGAACCGGTATCTGCACTCGATGTATCCGTTCAGGCACAGGTTTTGAATCTTATTCAAGACCTACAAGCTAAATATGGGCTAACTTATTTATTTATTACTCATAATTTAAGTGTCGTCAAGCATATTTCCAATCGTATTGCCGTTATGTATTTAGGGAGAATTGTTGAAATTGCGAACCGTGATCACTTTTTCGAAGATACGAAACACCCGTATTCTAAGGCTTTAATCTCAGCCATTCCAGAGCCAGGCTCTAAACATCGTAGAGAGAGAATTATTTTAAAAGGAGATTTGCCGAGTCCTGTCAACCCTCCTTCAGGCTGCCACTTTCATACACGTTGTCCATTTGTGATGGAACGTTGTATAACGGAGGTCCCCGACCTTGTGGATGTAGGAGAATCTCACTTTGTAGCGTGCCATCTTCATAATGAATAGAGGAGGATTGTAATGAAGCATTATGATACAGTGATTATTGGAGCAGGAATCATTGGCTGTACGATTGCGTATTTTTTAGCACGAAAGGGATGTACGAATGTTCTCGTTATAGATAAAAATGGAATTGCATCCGATATAACAGGTATTTGCCCAGGCGGTGTCCGTCAACAATGGGGTACAGAAATCAATTGTTTAATGGCCAAGTATTCGACCGAATTTTTTCAAAATATAAATGAATACCTAGAGCCAGAGTACGAAATCAAATTTCGAAATGTCGGTTATCTCTACACTTTTCACTCCGAAGAGGCGATTGAGACTTATAAAAAGAGTATTGCCTTACAAAACCGGTTGGGCATCCCTACTAAATTAATCACCCCAGATCAAACGAAGGAAATTGTGCCAGGTATCAACAGAGAGAGTTTTTTAGCTGCATCCTTTTGTGAAAGTGATGGTTTTGCTGATGATGCTTATCATGTGACGAATAGCTTTGCTAGTGCGGCTAAGCGGTTAGGTGTAACGTTCATTCATGATACAGTTGAGAGAATTGTCGTTGAAAATGGCGTCATCAAAGGAGTTCAATGTCAAAATCAAGGAGCTATTAGTGCAGATCGAGTGGTGAATGCTGCTGGTTTAGGATCGAAAAAAATCGCTGAAACAGCTGGTGTTGATTTACCTATCCAATTCGAAGTGCGCCGGATCCTTTATACCAATCGTGTGGAGGAGCGAGTGCTAGAGCCTTTACTCGTTTCTTTTGAAAAAGGGTTTGCAGCGAAACAATTAACCGATGGGACCATTTACTTAAGTTACTTAGGAAAGGATCTTCAACCACCCTATAACATGTTTGATTTTCAATTAAGAGCAGCGGAGGTAGGAATCGATATCTTCCCACCGTTAGAGCATGTCGTGTTTAAAACACATTTAGATGGTAAGTATGATAGTACTCCTGATCATCAAGCTATATTAGGGGGTGTAGATGGACTAATCGGTTATTACCAAGCTGTGGGGATGAGCGGGCATGGATTCATGATGTCACCCTCCATAGGAGATACGGTATCCTCGGTAATTTTGAGTGAGAGTCCTAGTATTGATATTTCAAGCTTACACTATCGTAGATTCGCAACCAATAAACTCGTCTACGAGCCAAGTGTGGTTTAGGGGGTTATTTCATTGAATCTATTTACCATTACCTTTTTGGATTCGGATGTGACACTCCGTGCGTGTATTTTAGCGGAGAAGGCACCTGCCACGAGTCATGCATTTATTCACTTGTTAAAAGAAGAACCGATACACACGACCGGAAGGCATGCGATGTATACAGGGAAGGAAGTGTCGATTCAATTACCTGTTAGTCGCTGCGAGCTCACACCACTCCATGAACCTGCTAAAGAAAATTTAACTTGCTTTCCACAACCGGGGGACATTTTGTTTACCTTTATGCCGGCCTATGCGTGGGGAGGTATTCCTACTCCTATTTATGATTTTGGGCTTTTCTATGGTAGAGATGCTCGGACGTTTTTCCCAGCCGGATGGATTCCAGGAAACTTATTCGCCAGAATCATTGATGAGGATTTAGAAGAGTTGGAGGAAATCGGTAGGGTTATTCATATGAAGGGCCAACAAAGTATTGTTATCAATAAGGCTTAAGGAGAGGTACTGCCATGTGATGGCGGTACTTTTTTAACGTTCTTCAATCAACCAATCTTTGCCAAAATGCGGAACTAACCAAAAGAGGTGATTTTCTTATGGGAAAATGGCTTAGGCGATTAAATGAGGGTTTTAGGCGATTAAACTCACGAAATAGGCGATTAAATTACCTATTTGGGCGATTAAACCGTACTTTTAGACGATTAAATTTACTGAGGAGGTGATGAGGGGGGGGTTTCTCTTAAAAGAGGGGATTTCAATTTGTCAGGGCCCATTTTTTGCTTTTTTTATAGCATAAATGAGGCTCCGACAGCTAAAAATTGGACTTCTAGCCCAAATTATCTACAATCTAGGATCAATTTCAAATCTTAGCCTCCTCCAATCAGCAAATCTTTACAATAATACAGGAACTACCCAAAAAGAGGTGATTTTCTTCTTAGGAAAAAGGGCTAAGGCGATTAAATGGGGGAGGATGTGTGATAATACCCACAAATAGGTGGTAAATCGTATATAGCGGCTGATCAGTCACGGTCAGATTTATTCGTCAATGAGAATATAAACAATGGTGTTTAACAAACAGAGCCCCGATAGTAAAAAAAGCCAACTTCTATGAAGAAGTTAGCCTTGAGTTTGGAAGCCCTTTAAAGCGGTTAGGGCGTTTTTAATATCCTCTTTTGTATTGTAGATATGAGGGGCAATTCGAATGACATCCTTTCTAGCAGATACAACAAATCCTAGATTTAGCATTTGTTTTTCTACCTGGCTCGCATTTTCCACTAGGATTGCAGTGGTCGGTCCTTTCATTGATACGACTTGGGGACTAGCCATCTCAAACCCCATTTCCTTTGTTAGATCCAATGTGAAGGCGGAAAGTTCATTTAAATAGGCTTCTATTTTTTCGATACCTATTTGGTTAATGAGAGATAAGGCTGCATCAGCCGCATAGGCATTAATAACGGGTGGCGTTCCAGTGTTAAAACGTTGAGTAGCTTGAGCATAATGAAGCTCTTTTAGGTTAAAATCAAAAGGCTTTTCTTGGCCAAACCAGCCGATGGTGGAGGGGGCAAGTTGATCGGCTAGCTCTTTTTTCACGTATAGAAAGGAAATCCCCGGTATCCCAAGTAAGTATTTCTGCATTCCCGTTACTAAAATATCGATATTCATTTCCTTAACATCAATTTTCATACTGCCAGCAGATTGATAGGCATCGACAAATAATAAAGAACCGTATTGGTGGGAGATTCTTGCTAATTCCTTAATATCCTGCTTAAACCCATTATAGTAGGACACGTGGGGCACACACGTTAATATCGTATTCGAATTAATATAATCGTCATAACTTTCGATTGGTATCGTATATTGTTGATGAGGGACATAATTTATTTTGAAGTTCTGTTTAGTTTGTTGAGCTAAAACCGCTTGCCCAATACAGGGAAAATCTAATTCTGTCAGACAAATTTCTTTACCTGATAGTTTAAGAGAATGTAAAAGAGAAGAAATACAATCCGAAACTGATGATAAAATGGCCACTTCTTCAGGCTCACAATTAATTAACTTTGAAAAATTTACCTTAGCAGATTCAACTTTTTCCATCCATAGATTCCACTCCATCCCATACTGAAGCAAACTATCTTTATACGCATCTATTGCATTAAGGACAGTAGTTGAAATCGCACTCTGTGAGCAACTCGACAATACTACTTTATTACTTAATCCTGGGAACATGGAGTAAATCTCGTTAAATTCGAAGTCTTTTATCAAACAAATCTTCCTTCCTAGAGGTGATGAGGTTGAATAGTGAATTAGTACAAGAGTTCAATTTATTAAATCCGTGGTTTGATAACCTTCCGTACGATTGGTCCGTGTTGCTTCAACAGTCTAGTAAGGTAACCTACAAAAAACATGAGTTGATATTTAGACAAAATGAATATGGTGAGTACCTTTATATTATCGAATCAGGAAGAGTCAGATTATTTCTGATTTCTCCTAACGGTGAAGAAAAGGCTCTTTCTATTATTGGTAAAAATGGAGTGATTGGAGAATGCACCCTAAACAGTGACTCTAGATACTCAACGAATGCCATCTCAGCCTCAGAAGTGAGTCTGCGAAAAATCTCGAAAAAGAGCTTTTTAGAATTCATCTCAGAAAAACCACAATATATTTACCAGACTTTAGATCTCTTAACAAAAAAGTACCGTTTACTTTGTACCCAATCCTTGCAACTGAGTTATATGAAATCCCTGCCGAGAGTCTGTGCAGCTTTCATTCAATTGTCCGTTCAATATGGCGAACTTTTTGGAGACAAGGGTATCAAACTAACCATTACCTTCACTCATCAAGAAATGGCCAACCTTCTAGGAACAACAAGAGTTACAATCGCCAAAAACATAAAATGGCTAGAAGAAGAAAAGTACATTGAGAAAAAAGACAAACACTTCATCATTCATAATATTGACGAACTAGCTGAACTAGCAAACGAACAACTATAACCCTATTATAATCTGAAGATTTGGAAAGTGATGTAAACTAGTTAACAATATGCAGAAAAATTCTGGGGGGGCATGGAAGAATGAGAACGGTTCTCATGCCTCATTAAAAGGATAGTTAAGCGTTTAAGAACTTTTATTCTTCCCAATTTAAATCAAAGAATCGCATGTGGTTGAAAGTAATTTCAATCCAGCATGCGATTTTTTTATAATTTGATTAGTAAAAATCTAGTTATTTAGGCAAAAGTGAGGTAAGAGAAGCGTCCCCATGCTTCCCGCGAGATTCGTCGAAGGAAAGATAGGTAGGATAGTAATTAAGCGGTTTATAATGTAAACATAAAGACAAAAGGAGGAGTGAAATGAAGGGATCTAAAATGAAGTATTCGATCCTTTTTTTACCGTTATTAGCCATTTATTTAACCTTTCAGTTTATGAAACTTCCGGAGACATTTACCAATTTCAACATAGCTCTTGTGGTTTTCTTATGTTTCATCTCTATCCTTGAGAGAAGACTTGTGAAGTTTTATACCCCATTATGGTTTTCTTTTTTCATTGTCGTACTTGGCCAACTCATCTTTGATGAGAATTCTATTTTTTATAGTCTGTTTTATTTTGGGACAGGATTTGTTTTTACCATTGTAAAGAAGAGGGGAACGAGTATTCTCAATCACCTCACTACAACCTCAATTGGTATTATTGCCATTATATTAGGAAATGAATATTACAACAGATTTACGGAACAATCGTATATAGATAGATACTTAACCTTTATTTTTCTACTAATATTGAGTATAATTCTAGCAAATTTATATTTTTATTTAGAATTCAATAGAACACAATCCACTTATATGTATACAATTTTGCCTATACTCTTTAAATTAGTGGTTATTTTCCCTATTTTATCATTCTATAATTATTTTAATTTTTTTATGATAACAGTTCTTTTTTTTCTTTATTTATTTTTCCTGAATTTTTGTCGAAAGACTTTATTATCGATTTCCGATACTCATGTTCAGGAATTAATGGATCTCATCAAGCAAAAACATAAAATTGATATTTTGTTCATGGAGCTAGGAGATATAAAAGGGATGTTTTATCCGAAAAAAAGCATCATTGCGATTGACGAGAAGCTAGATTATCCGGAACAGCTACAAACGATTGTCCATGAATATTTGCATTATTATTTAAATAAAAAAGGGAAATCCCATTTTTTATTAGATGAGTTATTGGTTACGATGCTAGAAGGAATAGTTAGTTGGGTCGTCATATTGAAAGTAAAGAAAGGAGTCAACGCATGACTAACTTCTTAGGCGAAGAATTACGGAAAATAAGATTAGAACGCGGTATGAGCTTAGATGATGCAGCCAATCAGATTGGTATAACGAAACAATATTTAAGTATGGTTGAAATAGGGGTGCGTAAATCGGTTTCGTTTGATATAATGGCTAACTTATCTAAATGCTATAATATACCATTAGATTATTTATCCCATTTTATTGAAAGTGATAGTCCAAAGAAACACTTGACTGAAAAAGAGCTGGAGCTTTGGAATATCATCAATAATCAAGTGAAGGAAGAGGTTTATTATAGAAAGGGTAATACACTAAAGAGCCTTTATAACCTTTTTTCAAAGAAATAAAGGCTATTATGAAGCATAAGGAAAGACTATTTTTGTCTACTGTTGTTTACTTTTCACTATTGATTGAACTCACTCTTTGTGGGTTCTTTTTTGATGGATAGAAAATTAAAATCTCCCATGTTACCGCGATTTGGCGATACTTTCATCCTTTCGACAAAGAGCTATCAAACCTTGGAGGTATTTGTCGCTAGGAAAATATACCTATAAACTATAGTTTACGATACTATTATATTACAGGGTTCAGTACCTAAATATGGAAGTGGCCACTGAAATATTCGAGATGTCAATGTCCTGTTGATTTATTTGATAAGAGGAGAGATGAAATGAAGAATCCCTTTTTAAAAGTACTTAGCAAAAAGTCATTACTAAAAATCACAGCTGCCGTTGTCATTTCTGGGTTGATTCCGGTTGGGGCGGTATTAGCACAAGGGGAAATTGTTGCAGAGTTAGTAGCAGAACAAGGTGTTACTCTATCTGGAAGTCCCGGAGATACTATTTGGGTTCCTGTGAACATATACGTTACTCCAAGGGGGACAAACGTAACAAATGCTGTTACAGTTTATGCTAAATTTGAGGGAAAGTCAGCTAAAACAGTGTCTTTCACAGCAAATCAGTTTAATGTAAAAAAACAAGTTCTACTGGAATACACAATCCCAATGACGACTGCAGCGACAGTTTCACCAAGAGTCATAATGACCTCTACAGATATGGCTGGAAATGACCAAGTATCTGATTCAACTGCGGATACTATTACTATTCACGTTATTCAAGACACAACAGCACCAACCATCACATTGACTAACCCAATTAGCGGTTTTTACAATGATAGCAATCTACCAAGCACATTCGAATACAGCTTGGATGAAGATGGAGAAGTGTTTGTTAATGGGGAATCCCATGGTTCTGTTACGGCTGGTTCCCATACCGAATCATTACCATCTCCTACAGAGGGTACAAACACGGTGACTTTAACGGCAAAAGATGCAGCAGGGAACGTAAGTGAAGCAGCAAGCTTTACTTATTTCTACGATACGGTCAATCCAAATGTAACGGCCACACCAGATAGAGCTCCAAATGAAGAAGGTTGGTATAATAAGGATGTCACTGTTTCATTTTCGGCTACTGATGAAGGATCAGGTGTTAATGAGGGAACTATTACTGCAGATGTAACCGTAACGGATGATGGAGAACATGTTGTAACTGGTTCTGCGAGTGATAATGCCGGAAATTCAGGCAGTGCAAGTGTGACGGTTAAACTTGATAAAACAAATCCAGTTATAACCGCTGAAGACGGAGGAATTTATACACTTAACCAACAAGTAGGATGGTCGGCATCCGACTCCTTATCAGGGCTTGCATCTGATGCAACAGGGACAGTTGACACTAGAGCTGTTGGTTCAAAAACACAAACGATTACAGCGACAGATAAGGCTGGTAATATTGTTACAAAGACTATTACTTACTGCGTTGTGTATAATTTTGGGGGTATTCTCCAACCACTTGTTGAAGGGGCCACATACAAAGCAGGTAGTACCATTCCAATGAAATTCCAATTAAAGGATGATGCCGGAGCATTCATTTCGGATGCCATTGCGACCATTACGTATTCAAAGGTTAGTAATAACGTGGCAGGAAGTGAGGTAGTGGCTGTCTCAACTGGCGCTGCTAGCACTGGAAATCAATTTAGATACGATTCTACTGCTAACCAATATATCTTCAATTTAAGCACAAAAGGCATAGCAGCTGGCACTTATCAAGTATCTATTACTCTAAATGACGGCACAACAAAAACGGTTCGATTTAGTTTGAAATAAGAAGGTTCATGGGATGCATGGGGACGGTTCTTGTGTCTCATTAAGGGTATATGTTAAGCGTTTAAAGACTGTATTCTTACCATAGTAAAACAATAAATCGCATGTGGATGAAAGTGATTTCCATCTTAGCATGCGATTTTTTTTATGTTTATTTAGTTAAATGTTAATATTTGACAAAAGCGAAACGTGAGATCCGTACCCGTGCTTCGCTCATGCTCGGCATGTTGCTCTTTGAGGGTGAATTGTTTGTCGAATGTTGATAATTTGGGTAAAACGGTCGATAAGTTGAGGGAATCGGTCGAAAAGTTACCAAAAATGGTTGATAACTACTAAACAATCAAATCATTCGCAACCGCAACTTATAATTTGGTGATACATTAGCCGTTTTGGCCAATGGAACACTCATTTTTTGAAAAATATTTTCTTCCACCAGACAATTCATCCAATTTTTCAGGATTTCATAAAAAAAGAAGCTAAAAACCTTATGGGTTTTAGCTTCTTTTGTAAATTAACTCTTATAGGTATCGATGTGCTTGGCAAAAGTGAGGCACGAGAAACGTCCTCATGCTTCGCTCGCTCCAAAGCCCCTAATTAATAAACGTCGCGCAGGTAGCGGCCTTGCTTCTGAATATCTTTTAGGTGTGCTTCTGCAGCGTCGCGGTCCATAGAACCTTCTGTTTCAATGATTGTGATTAGGGCGTCGTTGACGTCTTTGGCCATGCGTTCTTTATCGCCACAGATGTAGAAGGTTGCGCCGTTTTCCATCCATTCAAATAGTTCTTTGCTGTTTTCAAGCATTTTATGTTGAACGTAGACTTTTTCTTCTCCGTCGCGGGAGAATGCTGTGTCTAGTTTTGTTAGTACTCCGTCTTGCTGATACTTTTCTAATTCCTCTTGATAAAGGAAATCGGATGCAGCATGCTGATCTCCGAAGAATAACCATGAACGGCCAGTTGCTTTGTTTACGGCACGTTCTTGGATAAAGGAACGGAATGGGGCAATACCTGTTCCAGGTCCGACCATAATAATATCTGTTTCATGAGATTCCGGTAGGTGGAAATGCTTATTCGCCTGAATAAAGACTGGAAGTGTATCGCCTTCCGTTACACGTTCTGCACATAAAACAGAGCATACGCCCTTACGATCGCGTCCGTGAGCGGTATAGCGAACAGCGCCAATTGTTAAATGAACTTCACCTGGATTAGCTGCAATGCTACTTGCAATTGAGTAGAGGCGTGGCGTCATTTTTCGTAAAATAGAAACGAATTCTTCAACAGTAGCTTTCCACGGACCGAAATCACGTACCATATCAAGTAAATCGCGACCATAGCAATATTCTTTCAGTTGTGCTGCATTTTCAACCGATAGAAGATTTTGTAGTTCTTCATTTTCAGTAAAGGCAGCTGCCTGTTGTAGTATTTTTTTAGTGATTAATGTGATTTCAAAATAAGTTGTTAAAGCTTCATTCAGAGGAAGTGTCTCACCATTTTTACCAATGGTAACCGCCGTATTTTCATCCCAATGCATTTCTTCTATTAGGGATGCAACCAATTCAGGGTCATTGGAAGGGACAATACCTAGAGCATCGCCAGGCACATAAGAAAGGCCAGATCCATCAAGTGAAAGCTCAATATGTCTAGTTTCTTTACTAGAGCCTTCCCCATTTATGTTTAGGTTTTTTAGGATTTTTGCTTGAAAAGGATTTGTTCTTGAAAATGTTGGAACAATTGCATCCTTTTGGACATCTTTAGGATTTTCCATAGTAGTTGTCATATTAGTTAACCTCCAAAAGTTATATATATAAATAGAATATCATGACAGGTTGAATCCAGATGTGAATTTTATCGCATAATTTGAATGATTTTGTACATTACTCATTATATTATACCTTCGTTCATTTTGAAAATGAAGGAAGGAAAAATTCTTATCGTAAAAGTAACTATTTTTAAATGGGGGAGAGGATTTATTTTTAAAAAATTATTTCCTAGTATCCTTGATTCTTTCCATATATAAGTCCCTAATATTTCCGGTTTCGTCTTTCACCATCGGAAGAACAGGATGATTTAAGTAGTCTTGGAACCCAACAATTACTCCTTTAGGGTAGTTTGGTAATAAGAAAGGTTCATTTAGTTTAAAGATAGTGGTTCGATTTAAAAAGGTTTTGATAATTTGTCTATCAAACATTGTTCCCTTTTGTTCCCAAATGTAGGTAATGGCTGGATAGGAGGCTAGGGTATCTCCTTTTATATAACCTCCAACCAGTTCATCATATTTTTGCGCGATGGCTATAATTCTTCCAAATAAATGAATGTTCCTTGCGCTTTTGCCCGATGGAAAGCCTAAACCGTCTACTCGTTCGTGGTGATCTAGAATACCCATTATCACATTTTTTCTTCTGCAAAATGGAGAATTCGAGATGATTTCCATGGAATCCTTTATATGTGACAATAACATGTCATTACGATTTCCATGATCTAAGTAAAGGACAAAATCAGACTTAGGGTATTTAGTAAATCCAATATCAGCAAACAAGGTTGAAATAAATAAATCCACTAATTCTTCATCCGTTAATTCAAGGGTTAGGCCTAACATTAAGGATATAATAGCGGTATTTTTACTGTGAATCTTGAGTACATCATGATAGTTGATCAATTTAATGTACAGGCTCTCTAATGCTTCTTCCTTTTCTAAGGTTGAAAAAATTAACTCCTTTATCTGTGGAATTCTATTTAGAAGATGTGTTGAATCAAAGAGCCTTTGAAGATTATTCCACAAAGGTGAATGGTGAAATTTGTGGAATGCATTGCTGGTTGAAATCGGATCATTCAGCGCTCTTTCATCTTTATAGTCATTAATCGTTAAGTTTGCCTTTGAATAAGTGGCGAATTGTTGAACAACCATTTCTAAGTCGTTTAAAAAAGATTCATGTTTATAGATGTGGAGATTTTCAAATTCATTTAAATTTGGAGCGTGGGTTACTATGAGAACCTTTAGAGAGGAAGGAAAGTGGTTCTTTATATTAATAAGAATTGAATCGGTAAAGGACTTATACCTGTTTAAAAATAACAAACCATCTGAACGATAAATCGGGTGTAATAAGATTTCGCCAGGTAAAAGTTCTTGAAGCATTTTCGTTTGATAGATCGTCATCTTTATCACTCCATTTATGTTAATAAGGAAGAAAAATGAGAATTCCTTTTCTTAGTTGTTGTATACATATAAGGTTATAATATCATATTATTTGGGACACTATTCGACAATGATTGACAAAATATGTAGGTGAGGCACGGTATAAGGCATCTTACATCCAATATACCACTTTGGATTGAATCTCTAGATCGCAATTCTAATTAAGACCAAACTGCACTATTAATTTTGCTAAATGCTTTAATAGGGTTTATTAAAGACATTTTGGTTGTTTTTTAGGCTGATTTTGTCCTTAAGAGAGATCAACTTGAGTACATAAATGTAAAAAATCCACATTCTTCTCTAATAGAGCCAATTTTTAAAAAATAATAAAAGGAAATTCAGATAGGTATGTAGAACTAGTTATTAGCATATTTCAACATATTTCAGCAAATTGGAGTGGATCATATGGAAAATAATTTGAGAGTTTTAATTTGTGATGATTCTATTTTAATCCGTAAGAAATTAAGAGAGACTTTAGAAATGTTTGGTTGTAAGGAAATTCTTGAGGCTGAAAATGGAAATGTAGCGGTAGAAGTCGTAAAGGCTTCAAACCCAGACCTGATCTTAATGGATATCGTTATGCCTGATAAAGACGGAATTGAAGCATTAAAAGAGATTAAAGAATTGCAACCAAATGCAAAGGTTGTAATGGCTTCATCTGTTGGAACGAATGACCTCTTAAAAAGCGCGATAAAAAATGGAGCTTATGATTTTATCCAAAAACCAATCTCTCATGATGCCGTTCAAAATATCCTTACAAAGGTATTGAAGGAGGGAAGCGTAAATGTTTAGTCAATACTTTGGCCATTATTTATTAAATCATGAATTAATTACAAGAGAACAATTAGCTGATGTACTTGAATACCAAAAATCAGTGCATGTGAAGTTTGGGGTTATCGCAGTAGATGAAGACTTCATGACACCATCCCAAGTTGAGGAAGTACATGAGAAGCAAAAACAGGTGGATAAACGTTTTGGTGAAATTGCCATCGAGCTTGGTTATTTATCTGATGATCAAGTCGAAGTTCTAATCTCTAAGCAAAAGCAAAAACACCTATTTTTGGCCCAAGCTCTTGTGGATCGCGGCTATATGACGATTGAACAATTTAGTCAAGCACTTAATCAATATAAAAAAGAAAATAGTCTGTCTGATGACCAATTTGAAGAGTTGAAGAGTGGAAGTATTGAGGCATTAGTTGAAAATTTACTTGTGGATGACCATAAGTCAATCTATGGAAAGTATGTTACACTTTTTGCTAAAAATGTAATTCGCTTTATTGATGATCAAGTGCATTTAGAAGTTAGTAATGCTGAAGTGGTTCAACAAGATAAGTGGTTAGTTCATCAAGAGATTTTAGGAGAATCACCACTTTTTACAGCCATTACCGCTAACGAGGAAGTATTCCTTCATATCGCTTCCAAGCACGCAGAGGAAGAGCTTACCGAAGTGGACGAGCTCGCCAAAGCATCTGTCAGCGAATTCTTAAACCTTACAAATGGCATTTACTTGGTCAACATGTCCAATTGGGGAGTAGAACTAAATATGAAACCGCAGGCAATTAGCGAAAATGCTAAGGTTTCTGGTGAACTAACATGCATTAAAGTTCACACATCCTTTGGTTCATTCCAATTACTACTCTCAAACCAACCAAACAACATCTCAATCGTTTCAAGTGGTAGTGAATTGTTGGTGTAAGTTGTCATTCTTTATTTAGAAACAATTTTTTTAAACATGAAATTCATACTCGTTATCCTTTATAATAAATAAAAGAATCGCATTCTGGATGAACTATTCATTCGTGATGCGATTCTTTTATTTTAATAGCTACAATTAGTTTTTTGCTTAAACAGGAGAGGCAGGATAACTGTGCTCCCACTCGTAAGGCATGAGAGTCGTCCCCACGCTTCATATTTAAATCTCTTACACAAGTATAGGTGACTTGTTGCCATCAGCCAATTTAATCATATAGATGTGACCTGGTACTGCCTCTATCAACGATTCGTATCCACTTCCACGAATTTATAGACACCATTATAATCCACTGTACCTAAATCATAAATCCCATTTGCTCCTATATTTCCCCCCTCCACTGCGCTTAATTTAGCTGGGGATTTTTTTAGGATTGTTAGGGTATCGTTGAAAAGGGGGAAGAAGGCAACGTAAGAAAGATGAGGGTTTCAACCTACAGACATGAAATGGAGAAAGTAACTAAAAAGAAGTTTTGGTGTGACAGAAAATTCTGTCGAAATAATTTATAGTAACTCTGACAAACTTCGCCTATCTTCACACTCTACTATTTATATATTTAGAATATAGTAAACCACTTTAAGAGGTGAAGACGTGTATTTTAATTCCTTATTAGATGCTTTTTTTGGACCACGTAATATCTTTCACGTTATTGAATGTTCTGTTTGCGGCTTTGATGAAATCTATTATGAAGATAAAGAAACAAAGAAAGTCATCGGAAAGGCGTGCTCTGGCTGCAACTTTGTGCAGAGGTTTGAAAACTGACAGTATACTGGTTAGAAGTATTTGGAATTTTTAAGCAATAAATCTTAGGTGGAAATTGATTATGTTAATAACGAAATGGAGAGTTGATTTCTAAAAGTCAGCTCTCATTTGTATGTATATAGTCACTGTTAATAAGTAGTAATTTCATTATAAAGAACATAATGTTTTGAATGAAAAAGTCAGAAACAATGAGATATAGCTAGAATACGACCGAAAAGATGTTTCATAAATATAAGAAATGAACAAATTTTGTTTTTAAATTTAAATTCATGTCATATAATCAATTTGAGGGTTCGATAAAAAGAACAAATTAGATGTGATAATTATCTTAGTAAAGAAGTAGCTTTAGATGGAGTTTCTTTTTTCTAAACCACATGTTTCAAGTTCCTATAGGAGAGGAGTGTCTATGGTACACAAAAAAATTTCAAAGGGATTTATTTTTTTATTAGTTGTACTCCTTTTTATTTACCCTGCAGAATTAGGATTTGCAGCTGATAATCAAGAAGTAGATATTAATGCAGATCCAGATACTTTCTTGTTTCGGCTAAATAATTTGAAGCCAGGTGATTGGTCTAATAAAATATTAACGATTCAAAATCGAGGGAGACAAGATTTCACCTATAATACTATCGCTTATTTCAAAAGTGGCTCTAAAAAGCTTTATAATGAATTTTTATTAAAAGTACAGGATTCAAGTAGTAGTATTCTGTTTGATGGCAAACTAAAGGACTTCCAAGGATTAACACCTAGATTCTTAAAGTCACTTTATCAAGAAGATTTACTATTCCGTGTTGAATTTCCATTTGAGTTAGGGAACGAATACCAAGGACTAGGCTTTGAAGTGGAGTTTAAGTTTATTGCTGAAGGCTCCTTAAATCCAGACCCAGACCCAGATCCAGACCCAGACCCAGATCCAGACCCAGATGACATTAAACCGCCACGACCGATTGATAAAGATGATCTGAAAAATGATCCAGTTGACGGGCAAATTTTGCCTGAAACAGCAACTAATATGTATAATTTCGTAGTAGTTGGGATACTATTGATTCTTGTTGGTTTGTCCATTAACCATTACCGTAAAAGAAAAAAATATAGTAAATTACTGTGACCAAGAGTAGTAAAATTTACTGTTGGTCTTCTTATGTCCAAGAAGGCTGAAAGTAAACTTGGAGTAAATCTGTTAAATAGAAATTGAACATAAAAAGACCTAAATAGTAAATCCTGCTCTTTTCACAAAAGGTAGGATTAATTATTTAGGTCTATCCACAGGCTTACCAGTAATAATATACCGATCAGGTGCATTTCCAACAAATGAGAATGGATAACAAGTAGTCAAGGTTAGAATTTCCTCTTCTTTCTGTAACGTAATAATACTTCGGTCAGATGCTTTAACGATTTGTGTGTTTGTTATTATATAAGAAAATGTTCCATTTGAAGTTGCAATTTTTAAGATATCCCCTAATTTCAACTCACCTAATCTGCGAAAAACCGTATCACGATGCCCGGATAAGACAATCTGCCCCTTTTCATTCGGAAAGGAAGAGCCTTTGAAATGACCAACACCTTTCTCTAAATCATCTTCATCCGTACCTTCAATGATGGGCAGTTCTTCTTTTAAGCTTGGGAATTTTAAAATACCAACAATATCTCCTGTTAAAGGTTGCTGTTCAGTTAAAGTTTCGTTCAACTTTACTTGATCAGACTTTTTAATAATTTGATAAGCTTCTTTTAAATTCCTTTTTTGCGAAATGTAGGTATGTGTATATTGTATGCTTCCTATTGCAATAAATAACACTCCAGTTAAAACAAGAACTATTGTAAAAAGTTTCAAATAGGTTTTACCTACTTTCTCATAAGATATTTAGTTTCTAATTTTCACGATTTGAATATTAGAGTTATTTTGTTTTTAAATTTCTATATCGAATAAATTCACTTAATTCCTTAAATTCCTCTTTACTCAAACCTTCAACAATAGCTTCTTTAACAAGAACAGTCCAATCAGGATCAAGATATTCTTTAATAGCTACTTGTTCGTTATCATGTCCTAATAAATCATCCACAGAACATTCTAGGCTTTTAGCCAGCTTGGAAAGGAGTTGTAAGGAAGGATTAATCTGTAAATTTCTTTCGATTTGACTAAGATATGATTTTGAAACCCCTGATCTTTTCGCTAGCTCTGTAAGGGAATAATTTTTCTTTTCTCGAAAATATTTAATTCTTAATCCAATCATATAGTAATCTCCTTAATAATTTTTTTATACTCATAGTTCATTATAAAGAACTTTTTGTTCAAAATAAAATAAAAGAAACAGAGCTACAAAGAGCAATAATGAGAAAACGAATGAAAATAGTTCTTTATATAGAGTAAATAACTAAATTTGAGTAGTCTTTTTATTTTTTCTATGTCATATACTCATATTGTTAGTTCGTTAAATAGAACAAGGAGTTGCTAAATAATCATGAAAATAGAGTGTTAGGAAGTGGTGAAAAATCAGACATTCCAGGATAAGAAAATTCAAGAAACGTTATAAAAAAATAATATTTCTTACAAACATTGTAATCCTATGGTGTTTTCTCCTAATAACCATTATGCAATTAAATTCATTTACAAATGCTTCCTTTAATGATGTTGAAGAATTATCTTCTTCATTACATGTAAATTGGCCAGTGGATGAATGGGATAAAAGTTCATTAGATTTTGATAAAGGTTCATTGCAGCGCGGAGGAACATGTAATCCACCTTATATTTTTGCGGAAATTTATAACGATGGCGAGGATATGACATTCTCTACTTGGAGCTGGGAATTGTTTGAAGTAGGAAATGGGAATTTATCCAAAACACCAATTGGACCATCTTTAGATAATGGTGTAGTACCGAAGATACTAAGTGACAAGAAAGGGAAAATTGAGTCATCAGGAACTATTAGTAGTAATGGGAATTATCGTTTTAAGGTAACAAAAACTGAGAGGCCAGGTCAAGATACGATATGGAGTGAAAAAATTGAGATTTCAGGATGTTCATCTGGAAAAGAGAAAAAAGAAAATAGTTTTACTACAGATAATAATAATGAGACATCAGCTGAAACCAAAATGGGGAAAAACGTAGGTTCCGGGAGTAGTCCAAATAATGAAAGTACAACCAATGAAAATAATACAAAAACACAAAAAACAGAGATAGAAACAGAAAGTACTGAAGAGATTAACAATCCTGAGTTAGAAGAAGCTGAGGATATTAAAGAGACTATAAATATTCTAAAAGCACCAGAAAATATAAAAAATTCAAACACAACTGAAGATTTAGAAAGAAAAACAGTTAGTAATAATCTGGATGAAAATGAATGAAAAAAATTGTCCTAAAATCGAAAGGAGAAAATGATGAAAAGAGCAGTAAAAATAACCAGTAATGTTTTATATGTATTAGTCTTTGTTACGTTACTAACTATGACAATAATGGTCATTTCCTCAAGAGCATCAGGCGGAGAACCTGAATTGTTTGGATATCAATTTAAAACTGTATTATCTGGTTCAATGGAACCGACCTTCAAGACAGGGTCCATTATCTTAGTTGAGAAAATAGATAATCCAAAATCGCTAAGTAAAAACGATGTCATTACCTTTAAACAAGATGAAAGAAATATGGTTACTCACAGAATAGTAGAAGTAATAAAACAACCAGAACACGTTCTGTATCGCACTAAAGGTGATAACAACGAAGAGGCCGATTTAAATCCAGTTTTAGCTGAAAATGTTGTTGCGAAATATTCAGGGATCACCATTCCATTCATTGGCTATTTCCTAAAATATGCTAGCAGTCAGATGGGTACAGCTATTTTGTTAATTCTTCCAGGGTTACTACTACTTGGCTATGCTACTATCACAATTCGATCGGTAATTAAAGAAATTGAATCGAGGACAAAAGCAGTCCAAAGTATCGAGCCATCAGAAAAAACAATTTAATTGGTTGAATCTCTTAAAAGAGTTCACATACATACCCGAACGGGTGAGAAATATTCTGAGGAGGAATTTTGAATGAGTATTAAAAAGAAAATGGGCATGGGTATCCTTGCAGGAGCTCTAGGTGTATCGCTTATCGGTGGTGGAACTTGGGCTGCATTCAACGATGTTGAGACAACAAGCAACAGTTTTAATGCTGGTACATTGGATTTAGTTGTTGGTAATACATCTACTATGAACTTCAACATTAGCAATCTTAAGCCTGGTGACTATTTTACTAAGAAACTTGTTCTAACAAACAATGGATCTCTTTCTATTAATGATATCAATGTTCATGCATTGAAATTAGCCGGTTGGTCAGATGTACCAAATGCTGATACAACTGTTGGTACTGTTACTAATACAGAGAATGAATTTTTAAGTCAATTCAATATTGAAATTAAAAAGACTACTGGTGGAGCAGTAGTTTATAACAATACTCTTGCACATTTAGTATCTGGAACTGGTGTGGGCGAGTTAACAGGAACAGCATCAGTTGCACCTGCACCTGCTGTTGTAGGATTGGCCCCAGCTGCAACAATCGAATATGACGTAAAAGTTACTTTCGTTCAAGATTCAACAACATTCAATAATAGTCGACTACATGTTCAAAACAAATACCAAGGTGAGAAATCAAACTTACAATTTGTGTTTGAAGCTACACAAATGCCCGGTGAAACTAGAAACAACGACTAGTAATAATTATTATCACTTATTTGATTTGATTATATAGGAGGAGTAAATAATGAGTATGAAAAAGAAATTAACAATGGGAGCAATGTCAGCTGCACTAGGTTTATCCCTAGTTGCTGGAGGAACTTGGGCCGCATTTAATGATATTGAAGAAGTAACTGCTAGCTTTGCAGCAGGTACATTAAATTTAACATTGGCTGATCTTGTTGGTGATGCTAATAATAATACATTTAAAGTTTCAAATCTAAAACCAGGCGATAAAATGACAAGAACAATTGTATTGAAAAATGATGGTTCTTTAGCTATGAAAGATGTGTTGCTATCAATTGATGGAATTACTTTTACTGATTATGTTCCAACTTCTGGTCAATCTGGATTTGGAGATACCGATACTTATGGAACAAATTCAGCACTTGATTACTTAAGCCAATTTAAAGTTAAGGTAGTAAATGTTGGTGCCCAAGGTGGCGGAGGCTACCCTATTGATATTATTTTACAAGACATTACGTTAGCTGAATTATACTTAGCTACATCTTTAACACCTCCTGCTGGGGCTACACCATTACAAATTGCAAATGCAAAAGCAAAATTAGGCAATACAACATTTGTTAAAGATGGATATTTTGATGATAGCAGAGTCCAAGTTACTCCAAGACCACAAGATTATTCGCCAGAATCTCTAGGTGCACAATATGCAGGAATACCAGTTGGAATTGAACATAGAGTAGCAATTGAAATTGAATTTGCTGAGTACTCAACTAGAGATGCTCGTGGTGTTGAAGAGCAAAACAAATACCAAGGTGACAAAGTTGATGTAACATTCTCTCTAGAAGGTCGACAATGGGATGGTCAAGAAGTAACTGCTTCTGATGTAGACGCTTCAGGTAAAGTAACGACAAATGGATTAGTTAACAACGGTGATCCACTAACTCAACAAGCTGGGTTAACTAATTCTCCTGCTATATACATCTGGGATCAAAACGATACAGAGCAATATGGCCCTTATCCTCCAGGATCAATTAAGCAATACAACATCAACTTCAATACTGGCGTAAAACTGGGTGACTTTAGTTCTGCAGAAGTACATTTCTACGCTGCAAATGGTGATTTCTTAGGGAAGAACAGTGTTAAAGCATCAGCTCTTGCACAATATGCTTCTTCTACAGGCTTAACTGGTTTAATTACGGCTGGAATACACCCTGGAGATACAACAAGTGATTCTTTCTGGAATTATAGTGCATACAATTCAGAAACTGAACTTCCTTCTAAAGCAGTATTCAAATTTGTGAAAAACGGTGTAGAGTACAGCTACTCTTCAAATTAATAGACTTTAATCTTAACAGGTTAATAAAAAGTGTGTTTAACTCCAAGATTTCAATTATAAGACGATGACACAATCTCTATCTTAAACTAATCGTCCCACTTTTCTATTGGAAGAGTGGGATATTTATGTTCCTATTTAGTATTTTTCACACCTTGAATAAGAGGCATTCTCTGGAATTGAGAATATATAGAATGTTGTAAACTTATAGAATCCTCTTTCTTCTAATTTTACTGATTTTTTATCACTTCAGTTTTTATACCTCTTTCACTATTAAGTATCTTCCTTAGATCCGGATGACCTACTATTATTAATTTGTAAATGTTTAAAACGAATATAATCACTTAACTCCTTAAAATCCTCTTTACTCATTCCTTTCTCTATTGCTCTTTTAATGAGTACTTCCCAGTCTCGATCTAACTGTTCGTTATTGCAGATGTCCTCATGTTCAACGCCTATCAAGTCATCTAATGTTGCATCCAGTGTTCTCGCCAGCTTTGATAGGAGATGAAGTGAGGGATTTACCTGTAGATTTCTCTCAATTTGACTTAGATAGGATTTTGAAATACCTGCTCGCATAGCTAATTGAGAAATGGAATATCCTTTCTTTTCTCGTAAACGTCTGATTCGTAACCCAATCATAGTTCTCTCCTTATAGTTATTTGTAGATATTTATACACGTTCATTATAAAGTATAATTCGTTCAAAATAAAATACGAAAAAGTGAGGGAAAGCGAGATATAACGGGAAAATGAACAAAAAACGTTCTTTATATAGAATAAACGGCGCGATTTGGAGTTTTTTTAATTTGTAAATGTATCATATACTCAATTTATAAGTTCGTTACAAAGAACAAATGTTCAAATATAAAAGAAATAGGAAGGGGGAAAACGCTAGTCATTGATTATACCCAGCAGTCGTCAGTACATACAAGAATGATGTATACAACCTTGTTGCAGTATGAGAAAGAGGCTCAATCATTCGAAAAGTAAGACACAGTCATTCAACGGTGATTGAGCAAAAGATATTAGTAGTAAGTTATAGGCATAAAAGTTAGTAACTATCATATTAGAAAGTTCTTTGTAAAGAATGGAATAAAATATAAAATCTAAAAAAAATTAAGGAGAGAACAAAATGAAAAAATTCACTTTGAAAAGTAAAATCGTTACTGGAGTAGTTGTAGCTAGCGTTATCGGATCTTCAACGTTTGCATTTGCAAATACAAATGCTGGAACACAATTCACTGCTTGGGGTCAAACGCAAATTAATGCAGCAAAAACCGCTGTTCAAACGGACTTAGCCGGTAAACTAGCAACTCAACAAGCAGCAATTAGTTCAAAAGCTGCTACTGATAAAGCTGCTGCAGAAGGAAGAATTAATCAAGCTGGAACTGATGAAAAGGCTGATACAAAAACTAAAATTGAAGATAAATTAGCTGCGCATGTTGCTTCACTTGGTACTGCCTTACAAGCGTTTTTAGCTGCCATTGGCGATGATTTTGATACTTTAGTATCAACTTCTAACTCTAATACTACAAGTACATTAAACCATCAGTATAATCAATTAAATACTGATATTACAACTGTATTAAATGCTGCAAAAGCAACAAATGTAAACAGTGTCACTGAGCAATCTTTATTAGTAAAAGGTAAAGCAACAGCTGATTTAATCATAGAAATTAACCGCGTGAAGAGTGAATTAGCTGCTAGAGTGAATAGTGAAAAAGCTACTGCTACAACTGAAGTGACAAATCACTTAACTAGTGAAGTAGCTCGAATAAATGATCTATTAGACTCCTTAATCTCAGGTCTAGAAACTAATGCTAAGGCTGATATTGCTGCAGCTGGATTAGCTGTAGAAACAAGTGCATTTGCTAACTTTGAAAGAGTCATCAATCTAATTGAAAATAATAATCCTATTAAAGTGGATAAACAAAAATTGACAGTGTCTAACAATTTAACTCCTGATGGAAAAATTAAATGGAGTGTAGAAAATAAAAATGAGTTCGATATTGTTTATAAATGGAAGCATGTGTCTTCGGAGGCAGGGGGGGTACAAGAAACTGTATATGCAGAAGGTAGAGCTAATGCAGATAGAGGCGAGAGCGTATTCTATACTTCTCCTTCCGATAAGAATGGAAAAGTAATAATCGAGTGGTTAGACGAAAAGGGTAATAAGCAATCGGCTGAAATGAACGAACCCAATAATCCTAGATAAAAAATTTTTTAGGTAATTATTAAAAGCGGAGGGGAAGAGTTTACCTTTTCCTCTGCTTTTGATTTCGACAACAGAATTTGATTTTGTTCATTGTTTCTTTTGAAGTTTTTTCTTGCCGATTTTTATATAAGATACATATAGAAAGTAACTGACTGTAAATTATTCTTTAATTCGATAAAACAAGCATTTTCTATAGAAGAATTTAAACCCCTGAAGTTTTTGCTTCTAAAATTAATTGAATCCATTTTTGTCTTATCCCACTTTGAACCCCGTAATTCTACTCACTATTCCCCCAAAAATATAAAATGTATTGGTAAGGATTTTTCTGTACTGACTTTGTTCTTTACTATTGGCCAGCAATCTAGTCAAGCTTTATAGTATGTTTAACAAAACACCCCACTTTTCTATGCGAAGAGTGGGATGTTTATGTTTTAATAAAATAAATATTATACCTAAGTATGAAGCATTTTTAGAAGTTGAGAATGTATAGCATGTTGTTAATGTTCTAAAGTCCATTTTCCTCCAATTTTTACTGTAGTTTTTTGTAGCTCTTTCATTTCAATAACTCTTCGTTTGATCCTGATGGTTTACAATTATTAATTTGTTGTGAATTTTTAAAACGAATAAAACCACTTAACTCCTTAAACTCTTCTTTACTCCTCCCTTTGTCTATTGCTCTTTTAACGAGTATTGCCCAGTCTTGGTCTAATTGTTCGTTATTATGAATGTACTCTTGTTCTACGCCTATCAAATCATCTAATGTCGCATCCAGTGATATCGCTAGTTTTGAAAGGAGCTAGAGAAAGGGATTAACCTGTAGATTCCTTTCAATTTGACTTAGATAAGATTTTGAAATACCTGCACGTTTTACTAATCCAGAAATGACATCTAATTCGTAACCCAATCATAGTTATCTCTTTATAGTTATTTGTGTTTGTTCATTATAATGAATAAAACGTTCAAGATAAAATACAAAATAGTGAGAATTAATGAGATAAAACGAGAAAACGAACGAAAAGTGTTCTTTATACAGAAAAAACAGCGGAATTTGGAGTTTTTCATATTCTCAAATGTATCATATACTCAACTTGTGAGTTCGTTAAAGAGAACAAACGATTAAAGAAAAGAGAAAAGGGGGTAATTTAGTAGTTACTGATTATACCTAAGGGTCGGCGATACATACAAGAATGATATATACATCCTAGTTGCAGTTTGAGTAAAAGGCTCAATCATTCGAAAAGTAATGCGTAGTCATAATGTTTTTCAATGGTGATTGATCAAAAGTGTTAGTAGTAATAGAGGAAGCAAGTATATTAATAGTTCTATCTAAAGAACAAAATAATATACGAAAAACTATAAAAATTTTAAGGAGAGAACAAAATGAAAAAATTCACTTTGAAAAGTAAAATCGTTACTGGAGTAGTTGTAGCTAGCGTTATCGGATCTTCAACGTTTGCATTTGCAAATACAAATGCTGGAACACAATTCACTACATGGGGTCAAGCGCAAATTAATGCAGCAAAAACCGCCGTTCAAACTGACTTAGCTGGTAAACTACAAACTGCACAAAATTCAATTAGTTCAAAAGCTGCTACTGATAAAGCTGCTGCAGAAGGAAGAATTAATCAAGCTGGAACTGATGAAAAGGCTGATACAAAATCTAAGATTGAAGCTAGATTGGCTGAGCATGTAGCTTCACTTGGCGCTGCACTTCAAACATTCTTAGATGCCATTGGCGGTGATTTTGATACTTTAGTATCAACATCTAACTCTAATACTACAAGTACATTAAACCATCAGTATAATCAATTATCTGCTGATATTACAACTGTATTAAATGCTGCACAAACTCGTAACGTTGAAGATGTTACTGAGCAATCTTTATTAGTAAAAGGTAAAGCAACAGCTGATTTAATCATAGAAATTAACCGCGTGAAGGCTGAATTGACTGCTAGAGTAAATAGTGAAAAAGCAACAGCTACTCAAGAAGTAACTGATTACTTAACAGGGGAAGTATCTCGTATCAATGGCCAATTGGACGCTTTAATCGCTGGTCTTGAAACTGCTGCTAAAAACGCTATCGCTGCTGCTGGTCAATCAGTAGAAGACAGTGCTTTTGCTAACTTTGAAAGAGTTATCAGCCAAACAGGTGTTCAAACTCCAATCGTAGTTGATCCACAAAAACTAGACTGGAAATTTGAAAATCCTAGAGATGGAAAGATGAAGTTTGAAGTTACAAATGGAAATGCGTTTGATGTTGTGTTCGAATATGAATTTTTAACTCCTGGAAAGCCTAATAACACAGGTGTATCTGAAACTCCTCATGTAGCAGCTCCAGGAAAAACTACACTGTACTTTGATGTTAACAAGCTTCTTGGCCTTGACCGTAGTGCAGTATTGGTAATCAGATACCTAGATGAGAATGGTAACTTCAAATATGCTACAGAAGTACAACTTGGAGATCTAGTTGATTTTCCAAATGAATAATTCATTGTAACGCAATGATGAGGCAGAGGATTCAGCTTTTCCTCTGCCTTTTATAAATTTAACAAAATTAGTATTGTTTCCCTGTAGATTTCATAACTATAAGAGAAAGTTTTTCTAGATAAATAGCATTACATTAGAAAAGTTGGCGATTGAGACTACTTAAAAGGAGGTAAAGTATGAGGCTTTCTAGGGTAACCAAACATAAAATTAAAAAAAAGCAAATAATAGTTTTCTCTTCAATCAAGAGCACTTCAAATAATGTTCTAAAAAGAGTATTAATTACTACCGCTATAACTGGGTCAATTTTTTTAACATCAAACATAGCATTTGCAGATGTAGGACTTTCGGATTATCTAAAAAAATGGTACTTAGACCGTGTAACTGAAGTTGAAGAGACCCTTACTTCCTCAATCGAAACAGAAGCAACTAATCAAAAGGCAATCTTGCTAAAACAAGTAAGAGAAGAAACAGAAAAATCTATCGCAGTGATTCAACAATATGCTGCGGATACACAAAGTTCTATCCAAGCTAATATCGAGAAAAAAGCAAATGAAACAATGGAAGCGATAAAGTCTGGGATAGATGCTGATGTTGAGCAAACAAAACAGCTAATTGATGAACAAGCAAAAAAAGATTCAGAGATAAATAATTTGCAGGATAATGCTGAAGAAACAGAAACCACTCCTAAAGAAGAAAATAATCCATCTACGGATGGACTAGAGGAAAGTACCGTTGATACTAAAGTTGAGAATGGACAAGAAATGCAAAACCCAGATGAAAGCATTATTGGCCCAATAGAAAATCCAAATAATTAACATGAGTAAAATGAGGGTGGGATTATGGAAAATACAGTACTAAAGGAAGACAATTATGATATTAAACAAACGAGTAAAAAAAGCGCTATTTTGGAATGGGTTAAATTTGGTTTCTTTTTATTGTTAATTGTTTTCCTGATTCGCCATAGTATTGGGATTACTACTGTAAGTGGTTTTTCTATGCAACCAACATTCCATGATGGAAATGTGGTTTTTGAAGAGAAAGTTAGTAAATACTTTACCTCCCCTGAGTTAGGTGATGTTGTCATCATAAATAAAAGGGAACAAGGCTATAAAATTATTAAAAGAGTTCTAGGTGTCGAGGGAGATACAATTGAAATTAAGAATGGAATTGTGTTTGTAAATCAAGAGGCTGTACCAGAAGTGATGACAGAAGGTGTATCAAACGATATGGCAACTGTTATAGTACCAGAGGATCATATTTTTGTTATGGGAGATAACAGAGCTCCAGGTGAAAGCATTGATAGTAGAGATCCAAGTGTAGGGCCGATGCCTTTATCGAGCCTTGATGGGTATGTACTGTTCTCATTAAATCCTTTGGGATCAATTCCAAAACCAATTAATCTTAATTAGTAACAAAGAACTGAGGGATATAGGAATGAAAAAAAAGATCATCAAAATATCGCTATTTATTATGGGAGTTCTATTTAGTGTTAGTACAGTTTATGCAGCATCAGATGCCTATCAGAATTTCATTGATTGGGCAAATCAAGAGAAGAACAAAGCTCAAATTCAATTAAAAACGAATTTAGATGTATCCGTGGAGAAAGAGATAGCGATACTAAATGAAAAAACAAATCACCTAATAAGTGAATCAAATAAAGATACTTCTAATATGAGAATGACAGAAATGGAAGACACCAAAAATGCTATCAATAGTACACTTGCAAATCATCAATATAATTTAGAGTTAAGCGCGAGTGAGATTAGTAAGAATAGTACTGACGATTTTTCTGAAATCGCTAAAAAGGTGAATATTCAGTCCAGCGGAATCTTAAATACCATTGAAACCGATTATCATGACGAAGTGAATAAAATTACATACAACACATTTGATAAAGCTTCGGTTAAAGAAAACAAACTGAAGTCAGCGAAAAATTTAAGAGAAGAAATAAAATTGACACGATCTACAATTAACCAATTAAAAAAGGATCAAGCAGGAGAAGAAAATCAACACATTAAGGATTATATTCAAAGAAAGATAGACCTCCTTGAGAAGCTTATTACTCTCCTCAAGGAGAAGTAATTCTATTAATTATTAATTATCTTTCAAAGATAGGGGAAATTCGTGCAGTGGTACTACCTAATTTCAATTAATACTGGCCTCCGCACCTTATTCTGAGCAAAAGAGTAAGCATCCCCCTCAGATTAATGAGAATAAAAATGTAAATAATCCTAGTAAAAGGATGTGTTAATTTCTATGTTTTTTTTATTCATGTACCTAGCCTTCATCAATTTCCTAGACGGAGCAGCAACTTACTTTGGATTAAGAGCAAACGCCATTGAAGAAGCAAATCCAATTATGAGACAACTATATGATACAGACCCATTTTTATTTTTAGCAGTTAAAATTGCCTTATCTATTTTACTAATCCTAGTTTATATGATGATCAAAGAACCAAAAACCAATCTTGTTCGAAATCTAGCATTTGTTTCTTCTATTATATATACATTTGTTTGCTTCAAACATTATTACTGGATTTCTCTTATTGTTACGATGTAGGAGTTTCCACTAATACATATATTAATAGAAGAAAAGAGGAAAATATGTGTACAAAAAACAATGCCCGAGCTGTAAGCAGCCATCTTTTGGTAAAAGTAAGGACGAAATGTGGATTTGTCCCGTTTGTCAATTGGACATAACCGATATTCCAGCCCAAGTGGCCACTACTAATAAACATATGAATAAACTACTTAACGAGTTAGTCAAAAAAATGGGCTAACTTTTTTTGTGTTCAAAAAGGGAAGAATACGTCAAATATATTACGATTAATGCAAATCATTCAATCTTTTAGTGAAATTAATGTTCTTTATATGGAACTTTTTATACATTCTGTTATAATTAATGATAATAACTAACTAGTAAAAGTGAGTGAAATCTATGATTGGTGAACGCGTTAAACAACTTCGAAAAGAGAAAAAAATGTCTATGTCCGAATTGGCTGAACAAGCAGGAGTGGCCAAGTCTTATTTAAGTGCTTTAGAACGAAACTTACAGAGCAATCCTTCTGTTCAATTTTTAGAAAAATTAGCTGGTGTATTGGGGGTGTCGGTTGATTACTTCTTACATGATTCAATCGATAAAGGTGAATTAGATCATGACTGGATGAACTTGGTTAAGGATGCAATGGAGTCAGGTGTTTCCAAGGATCAATTTCGCGAATTCTTGGAATTTAACAGATGGAAAATTAAACAGGATAAAAATGAATAGGCTAGTCGTCAAAAAAAGAGTATTCCTTTTAAAAGGAATACTCTTTGTCGTTAGCTTTGTCATTTTTATTTTTATAAAGACCTCACAAACTTAACGACACATATGATACTGCTAGTATATATCTTGAGGTATGAAGGTAAGTGTATTGAGTGTGAGTGTCCTTCAGAATTTAGTTGTTCACGCTGATTTCTTTCATTTTCTTCTCTTCTAGAAATTCTTTAACCATGTTGATATCCATTCCTAAAACTCTTGCTTCCATGATTAGTTGAATCCATTCTTTGTCTAATTCTGCCACGTTACCTTTCATTCTTTCCACCATATCTCCCCCAAAATACATACTGTATCCTAGGCAGCCCAGCCATCATCGTAATGTTAACGAGCAACATTTACATTAGACCTGTAACTTTGCGCCCCTACCTTTCGATAGGTTAGCCCTTTTCTAGATGTGCTACTTAAGTATTAGTATAAGTTTATTATAGCTAGTTCTTTATGATTAGTATGTTATAATCTGTCGGAATATTCTAATTCCTACCATATTTCTTCCAACAATTACTGGCAAAAAGTTACATTTTTTGATTAATAAGCTAATTATCATTAAAAATAAAAAACTAGAATGCTAATAATTTGTCGAATTTTTTAATTCTGAATTATTCTAAACAGAATTTGTTTTGTGGATTTATATGCTTCCTTTGCCCTACAACCTGGCTATCCTTTTACATCTCCTTCCAAATTCCGACACAAAATCCAACAGGAAAAAAGTATGATTATTATTATTAATTAGTTATGTTTTTATGGGAGTTTATTCATGTGAAATGGAGGGGAATTATGGCGAGAATGGGCGGTAGGTTGAAGCGAAAGTCACGGTTTAGGATTTTGTGTGCCTTATTGATTGTTAGTTTAGTTTTTAGTTTAGTATCACCTGCATATGCAACTAGTTCTAAATCGGGTGCCACAAAAGAGCAAGCACAGCTATTGACGAATGTTCTGAATCAGTTGCAGTCACAGGTTCCGTTAACAGATGGTGCTGAACCTTTTCAGTGGAATCGGATTGATCAAGTGAATTTAACTTCCTCTGGTACAACTCCCTTTGGTGGCTGGAGCTTTAAACCTTCCATTAATGGGGATGGACGTTATGTTGTTTTTGAATCAGATTCGGGATTCATTGAAGGGAGAAATTACATTCAATTTGAGGCTTATGTTCATGATCGGTTGAAGGGAACCACTGAACTGATAAGCAAAGCGGTGGATGATTCGATTGCCAATGGAAGAAGTGGTAATGCTTCGATTAGTGCGGATGGTAATTTTGTCGCTTTTGAATCGAATGCTAGCAATTTAGTAGAGAATGACAACAATAACACGGGTGATATTTTTGTCAGAGACTTAAGGAATCAGGTGACGGAGAGAGTAAGTGTCTCGTCTACTGGAGTAGAGGCAGATAACGCCGTCTTAAATGCTAGTCCATCGATTAGTGGGGATGGACGTTATGTCGTTTTCAATTCTTTAGCTACTAATTTAATAGATGGAAAACCAGTCGAGTCGTTTAATTCCTATATGTACATTCGCGATCGTCTGACGAATACGACGATAAGAGTGACTAATCCATCTACGGGTGAACCGGTTGAAGGTTATAATCCGAAAATTTCTGAGAATGGGAAATATCTTGTGTTTGAATCACCTTCTATGGATTTGGTTCCGGATGATTTCAATTTTTTAAATGATGTTTTTGTTTATACGCTTGAAACGGGTTTAATTGATCGTGTTAGTCTCACTTCGTTAGGTGAAGAGGCCGATGGCAGTAGTTATTCTCCAACCATTAGCGCAGATGGTCAGACGATTGCCTTTGTTTCCACGGCCAAAAACTTAGTAAATGGCTCCTCAATTGGTAACATCGATCGCCTATTTCTTCATCATCGGTTAACTGGCCAAACCGAGCATATTACGGTAGGAGTAGGTGGAGTTGAACCGGACGATCATAGTAGTCGACCGATGGTTAGTGGTGATGGTCGTTATGTCATCTTCCAATCTAGTGCCAACAATTTAGTTGATGGTGATTTCGCGGATCCGAATCGAACGTTTGGAGATCAAAATGATGTGTTTGTTTATGATTCAGTAACAAAACACACAGAACGGGTTGTCTTTCCAATGGACGGTCAAGTACTTAATGGGGCTAGCTCATTTCCAGCCATTAATAGCGACGGTAAGGTAGTTACCTTCCAATCAAAAGCTAATACATTAGTTCCTAATGATCCAAGTCTTTTTTCAGATGATATTTTTGTTTCTTTTGATAAAAAAGATGTGCCAGTCTGGCCGGTGGATCGAGTGATATCGTTAACGGATATTAGCCAAAATTCGGTTACGTTGAATTGGCCCTTATTAGAAAATCAAGGGGTACTTGGGTACCGAATTTATCAGGATGATCGAAAAATTGGTTTTGTCGAGGCTACTGTTCATTCTTTTAAAGTGAATGGGTTGGATCCTACGAAGCAATATCGCTTTAAAATAGAAGCGGTTAATCAATCGTATAATAGTAGTCAAAATGGTCCGGCCTTAACGACGGCAACAGAAGATAAGCAAGCACCGGTTTGGCCAGTTGGGACAAAATTAAATTTAGATTCCGTTAGTCCGACATCGGTTACGTTTAGTTGGACGCCAGCACAGGATAATATTCGGGTGAATTATTATGAGGTTTATGAAGTATTGAATGAGCAAACTCATTCGGTGCGAGCCCTTGCTTCGACGCCAATGACGTTTATTCATTTAACAGATTTAACTCCCGAAAAAGAGTACAAATTGGTCGTTCGGGCAAGGGATGAAGCAGGAAACTGGAGTGAGTATAGTCCGTTATTCACAGTTAAAACGTTAAAAGAAGATACAGGCACAATGGTATCCGCCTTATTTGTAGACGTTTTGCCTGGTGGAAAAGCTGATCTACGTTGGGTAGCGGATGAGAATACCAATGTTCAAGTCTATGAAATTTGGAGGGGCAAAGGAAGCGAAAATCCAACGCTTATTACCTCTATAGAATCTTCCCAAACTACCTATCTAGACAGTGGTTTGTTGGCGGAAACGGAATATACGTATCAGGTGATTGGAAAAGATGAGATAGGAAACGAAACGTATCGGACGAAACTTGTACAGATTACGACGGCGGTTTTATCTATTTCTTCATTTAAGTGGTTTGTGAATTCAACTAAAGGATATGCATTACAGAATGGAACGCTCACTCTTACTTTAAAAGGGGATTCCAATTATACAGGTGAAGCCTTATTAACCTACAAAACGGTAGATGATGAAAATATCGCTTTGGAACAGAGAATTATTTTAACAGAAAAATCATCAGGAACTTATGAAGGTAGTTATCAACTTCCAACTGGAGTAACTGAGCTAACGAGTTTAGTTGCTTCTTTATCGGATTCGGCTGGACATGTGATTACAAAGAAAGCTGAAAATTGGGAGCAACCGATTAAGACAACTGGTTCGTTGTCAGTGGATTTAACCTTTAATGGAGAGATTGGTAATTATCTAGAAGGTGCCCAGTTGGTAGCTTGGAGTGAAACAAAACGCAGTGGTAGTAATGTGAAACTTACTGAACTGAGCTCTTATCGTATAAATCAGTTAATTCCAGCAGAGGATTATACAGTTAGGTTACTTTTAGCCAATGGAAAAATGCTAGGAGATGTAACGAACGTAAAGGTACTGTCCGGTCGAACAGACCATGCGACCTTAGCGATGGAACTTCCTGCAGAATTACAATTAGTCGTGAAAAACCTTAGCGGCGAACCTATACCGCATGTTGAATGGACGTTACTGGACGAAAATGATCAATTTATTCGGTATTTAACTACGGATGCTAGCGGACGAACCACGAAGATAGGTGGATTTGTTGCCAATCAAAAGCTGAAGGCGCAGATTCATTTGTATGATCAACCCTATTATTCTAGTAGCTATGATATTACGCTCGGGTCTTTTAATAATGTAAAAGAGATCATTCTAACTCCTTTTATAAAAGGAAAATTACAAGGTCAAGTGACAGACATGGATGGGAAACCGCTCGCTCATATATCAATTTTCGGAAATCAAATAATAGATGAGCGCCATTTTTATTTTAAAACAACGACGGATGCCGATGGTAAATATAGTCTCGACTTATATGAGGGGATGGTTGATCTCCAGTTTACTAGTCAGGATCAGAAAATTCTAGGTTTATATGGTCAACAAATGGTGATAAAGGGAAATGAGACGAACTCTCTGCAAACCAAACTAGAAACGATGGGTGAAGGAGAGGTAGATTTAAAGGTATATACCAAATTTATCGGTCAAAATTGGGAAGGCCCTTTTAATGTCGATCAATTATTTAAAGAGAACTATCAAATTCAAGTTAGAAATAAATGGAGATACGTATGGGGTGACGAACCATTGCCACCATCTGTTCGTGTCAAAGGGTTTATCGGTGATGTGATTGAAGTTTGCGTCTCCCATCCTTTCCTAGGAACCGCTTGTGAAGAAACAACTATTGATGAGAACCGAAATGCCAGTGTCACCGTCAATATTGAAGAACGGGGTGGACGAATTGAGGGGAACGTTGTTAATGGTGCAACAGGGAAGGCGATTGGAAATTGGTCAGGTATGTTATATAAATATAACCCAGACCAAAATAATTGGTACCAATCCCAAGGGGTCTATCCTTCTGGAATCAAGTTATCTACCAATGTATGGGAAGCAGGGCAATACAAACTAGAAATAGAGCACACCAATTCTGCGAATGTTAAAAGCTTTGCCCAAACTGAATTTACTGTTCAAAATGGAGAGATTAAACAGTTAAACAACATTGTTTTGCATGCTGAAGGTGTGTTCAGTGGTCAACCAGGAAATTACTTCACGTCGATTCCAAGTGTGACTACACCTGGCAGACTAGTCACTTTATACGGTTCATTCCAGCATAAACAGGATTTACCATATGAGGATGTTACCTTACTTTTAGAGATTCCGAATGGAACGACCTTTAGGGAAGGGAGTGTAATGATAAACGGGAAGATCCCAGCGGAAAGGCAGATTTTTTACAATGCCAATCAAAAACGATATGAAGTGACATTGGATGAAGTGAAACCAAATGAGGAGTCTACCGTTCGCTATCAAATTCAGTTGAATAAGGATTTGACAGAGGCTGAGATTGGCGCGACATTGCGTCTTCGTTTTAACGATCAAACTGGGGTCTCTAAAGAAGAGATTATTGGCTCTGCCTTTGTTCGTGCACCGCAAATCACTTTAAATGCGATGGAAAATGTTTCAACCGATACTAATCTACCTATTTCCGGAAGAGCCCCGGCGGATAGCGAGGTTCTCGTTTATGCGGGAAGTGCTCTTTTAGGCAAAACGAAGGCCATTTCTACTGGAATTTGGTCGTTGAAGGTAGATTTACCGGATGTAGGTAGTCCAAGGCAACACAAGCTGCGGGCGGAGACGGTGATTGATGAGACGATCTATCGTTCAAAAGTAGTAAATGTTTTTTATGATAAAGAACGACCAAATCTCGTTTCCTTAACGCTCGTTCAAGCCAATGGAAAAAAAGTCGATATAGATCCTACCAAGGGAGTGGCACGTTTCCCATTTGTGGTCAATCCTAAATTGCCCATTCAATTCGAGATTCGTTTTACTGATCCGAATAAAGTTGAAAATGTTGAATTGCATATGGGGGAATCGTTCGAATTAGCGACTTTAGAAGAAGGCGTTTATAAAGGCTCGGTGCTAATTCAAGGTCGTGTCGGTGATCTATATGTCACCTATGACACCGTAAAGGTACGTAAGAAAATAGAACCGATTGAAACGAAGGAACAGCTTGAAATTGCGCTAGAAGAATTCCAACAAAATCTTCCTAACGAAGTGAAGGGTAATAAAGCAGAGAATATTACCTTCGCCGAAGAGGATGGAATTTTTAAAACGTCTATGGATATTACCAGTCCTAACACAGATGCAGATTTGAAGCTGAATATGAGCTATGAACCAGGTATCAGCTACACACCTACGGAGGAGGACCTTGCCTTTTCTCAAGCATATGGGGTCGATATTTATGATTTAAACTATGACCTAGACGAAGAAAATGGCGTGTATCGAGTAAAGATGTCAGCGTTATTCCCAGAAATCGCACAGGCTTCTGCGTTTATTGAGAAAATGACACCGGCGAATCGGGCTGCTGTTAACGGCTTCACATCCAATGTAGCTGCCAATACAACTGCTGCTGCGGCTGGTACGTTGACGAAAATCGTGATTGATTATACGTTGAAAGGCACCGATTTAACCTTAAAAGGTGTTGATGCGTATGGTGCTGGGGCTAGTTTTGGTAGCTTGGCGGAAAATATTGCACGAATTGAAGTGCTTTTAGAACAATTGGCCCAATGCCCAAGTGGTCCTGTTGCTGACTTTTTAAAAGGAACGCTAGACCAAGCGATGGCATATGAAGTCATCAAATGGAGTACGGCAATCGCATCTGCTGGAATTGGGGCAGCAGCCACTTTAGGTACAGGCGGAATTGCCTTTCCGGTTGGAGTAGCCCTCTTTGCCGCTGGACAAATAATAGGTAATGGACTAGATGCTTCCATGGCTAAACGAATGCAGTTGGCAGAGGATATGGTTGCGAAGCAATTGCAAAAATGTGAGGAGCCAGATGATGGAGGTTCTACTTCTGGTGGTAAAAGGAAACCAAAGAATGGGCCAGGTGGCGGTGGACCAGTTGCTTCCCCAGTATACGTTTTTGACCCTAGTGGCTATGTTTATGAGGCGATAGAAAGTAATCGATTAGAAGGTGTAACGGCTACCGTGTTAACGAAAAATCCGGTAACGAACCTTTGGGAAAAATGGGATGCAGAATGGTTTGAACAGATTAACCCACAAGAAACCGATCCATATGGTCGCTACGGCTGGGATGTTCCAGAGGGCTTATGGCAAGTGGTCTATGAAAAAGAAGGCTACGAATCGACAAAGAGTGCAGAATTGAAAGTACAACCTCCTCATTTTGACGTTAATATTGGAATGGTTTCTTACGCTCCACCTCAAGTAGAATCGCTACGAGCTGTCTCGGTAGCGAATGGTGAAGATTATATCGAGGTGACGCTGTCTAAATTTATCGATGTGGATAGTTTGGTTGATTCAACGATATCTGTGCAGTCTCCAACAGGGGTGTTGACCGGTGAGGTAACAGCGTACCAAAAAGAGCAAGAAGCGGTTATCAAAAAATTAACTCGTGTGATTCGATTTGTGCCTACAGGAGATTTATCGGTGGGAGACTCCTATTCGGTAAGCGTGAATGCGAGTACGATTTTTAGCTATTCTGGTGTAGGGATGGAGAATAATTTTACCCGTTCGGTTGTGGTTGAAGCGCAAGATGTTACGGCTCCAGCCCTAATCTCGACTAGTGTCGACCCTTCAGGTACGCTGATTCGCCTAACTTTTGATCAATCCTTAGATAGAACTCAATCTCTTGACCTCAATGGGTTTACATTAGAAGGAACAACGGCTGTACCGAAGGTCGTAAGCTTTGATGTCCTAGATCATTCCCGTACAAAAATCATTATGAATCTGGCAGGAAGGATTCGGTCTGATGAACATGTGACAGTGGGAATGACTGCTGGAATGGTTCGAAATCAGGCAGGCAATGGCAATGCTCCGATTCGTAAAGCGGTAACGAATCAGGTGTTGTCAACTAGAGCTGAGTTGAGTAATCTCATGTTTACGCAAGGAAAGCTTTCACCTTCATTTGATGCGAAAACAAAAGAGTACACGTTAACGGTAGGTAAAGGTTTGACGCAGATTGTGCTGCATGCCACTTTAGCGGATGCAAAAGCTCAAATCAAGGTCAATGGATTACCGTTGGCGAGCGGTGTGAAGAGAACCTTTGCTATAACAGCGGATGAAACGTTGATTACCTTGTATATTAGAGCGGAAGATAAAAAGACGGTGGATAGTTATACGGTAAAAGTAGTTCGGTCTGATATGGTACAGGAAGAGCCGAATAACTCAACCATACCGGAATCGAGTGGGCCGGTGGTAGCGGGAGCCATCATTAATGGTGTGCAAGCGGATATTACCCATTGGTTCCACCAAAAGCTGTTCGTTAACGAGAAAGATGAAAAGAGTCTTCGGGTTGATTTAAACAATGATGCATTTGAGTTACTATCCAAATTATCGACAGTGAAACAAGCGATTGTGGATCTAACAAAGACACAGGAAAATATCTCCTTTTTCATATCGGCACAAGCAATGCATATACTAATTGAAAAGGAAATTCAGTTGGTTGTGAAAACTGGAAAGGCCAATTTGTTGGTTTTACCAGATGCAGATGAGTATAAGTCTTTAATGAAAAAACTTGGTGTGAATGAAAAGGATATCATGTTGCGAATTATGATTTCGAATCAAGGTAGTGCTACTCCTACATCTTTTACAGCTTTTTCAGAGAAGGTACACATTTCCTTTGAGTTAGCAGCGGGAACAAAAGTAGTTCCGATGGAATTTTTGAATGGTAATGGACTACAGGTAGAAATGCTATTGAAGCAAGAGAAGGCAGTGAAGGATGGTCGTAAGCTTGGAGTGTACGTTTATGATGATGAAAATGCGCAATGGAAGTACATTCGAAGTAAAAACGAAGCGGCTGTAAAAGGGAAGATGACCTTTGTGGCAATCGCCTCAGGCGTATATCAAATCATGGAATATCAAAAATCGTTTGCCGATATTCAAAAACACTGGGCGAAAGAGGATATTGAATCACTAGCCTCCAAGCATGTGGTAATCGGCAGTAACGATCACTATATTCCTAACGCCAAAATCACGAGAATTCAATTTGCTGCGATGTTATTGAGGTCACTTGGAATAACCGAATATAAGGGCGGCGAAAGCTCCTTCCATGATGTTAAACCAGGTCATTGGGCTTTTGGAATCGCTGAGGCCGTTACCCGGGCAGGCTTCATAAATGTTTCTGAAGCTGGAATGTTTAAACCAAATGAATTTATTACACGCGAAGAAATGGTTATCACTCTCATACGTGCTATCGAAAGTGAAACAGGCGAAATCCACCTGTCAGAGAGCGAACAACAAAAAATCTTAAACACTTTTAAGGAACAAAGCCAATTAAATAAGATGGCAAAAGAAAGCTTTGCCAAAGCCATCCATCTACAAATTATTATTGGCGTTCATAACCAACTTCTTCCGCATGACACTAGTACTCGGGCTCAAGCAGCGGTTACTTTACGAAGGTTGATGCAGGAGTTGGGGATATTGTAGGCAAAGAAGCATGGGGACGGTTCTTATGCCTCATTCCTAAAGATTATTTAAGAAACTATAAAGCTTAAGAGCCATACTTTTAAGATGCATTAAATAAAAGAATCGCATGCTGGATGCAATATGCAATCCATTATGCGATTCTTTTATTTAGTTAACTCCTTACTAGCTATTACTTTTAGAGTGGGGCAGCAGAACCGTCCCCGTGCCTCAATATGCTCAACATTACCTGGAAGCATGGGGACGGTTCTCATGCCTCATTCCTAGTTTATATAAGGAACAATATGCATATGCCTATACTCCTCATTCTACGACTCCTTTTCAAAGAAAGGCTACTTGAAATAAAAGGGATGAAAGTGAGTCGTCAGAACTGTACGCGTGCTTCCTGTTACGCATTAGAGAGAATAATCCACAACCTGTTTATACATGAGAAGAAGCATGAGGATGGTCCCCACGCTTCACTTAGTTGAAAATTTGATTTAATTTAGATATCATCATATCTGTTTTTCCAGAAATGATATGCAGTAGCTGATTGTCCTTAAATATAGCCACTGTAATAATTTCTAATGCTTCAGATATTACTTGATAAGAGATTTCTACTGTCTCTTGATGATCATTCAATTATGATTCTCTCCTTTGCAAATCTATGTATTAGGATGAATAGGTAACCAGATATGAAAGGTAGTCCCTTTTCCTACCTCACTTTGGACGGAAATCCGGCCTTTATGGTGATGGATAATCGTGAATACTTGGGTAAGACCCATACCAGTTCCATTGCTTTTCGTTGTAAAGAAGGGGGTACCTAGCATCGTTAGGTTTTCTTCTGGTATGCCGTTTCCAGTATCGGTGATTTTCAGGTTGTAGTCGCCATTCATTAAATAAGTAAGAAATAGAATCTATTTCTTGGCACAGATTAATGGGTACGGACGGTTCATCATGAAAATCTGATTTTGTCACATTTAATAAATTTGTTAATGTACTTAAAGCCTTATCAAGCTCTTGCTCCATGGTCAGAATGTATCGATGATTAATTTCTTCGTTTAATAGCTTTAGAAATCCTTTAACAGCTGTAAATGGATTTCTCACCTCATGTGCAATACCTGCGGCAAGAATCTGAACACAATTTGTTGAAGGTGTATGAATTTCTATCTCTCTACTAAACATATATTTTACCTCAATACTAATATTTTTAATTTTCCCAAAGAAATAGCATACCTATATTATATAAGCACAATAAGGTAAGAGGATTGAATTGAAAAAGGTTGTGCCAAGTTTTCTTGAAAGAGAAATTTTGGCACAACCTTTTTCGCTTGAGGTCAAGTAACCACGTTCAAACTTTCTTCAAATTTAGAAAAGTCAGTGAAAAATATTCTCAATTAGGATTGACTTAAGTATTCATAGTGCTATAATCAACATTGTAAAAGTGATAATGATTTTCACTATCATTATTTAAGAATAGAATAAAGAAAAGTTGGAGAAAGCCATGAAGAAACGATATTTATTAATAGCGCTTGTTGTCCTTTCTGTCACTTCATTGTTTGTTGGTGTAAGTAGTATTTCAGTAAAGGATTTGTTGGATTTTGAATCAGATGAGATGCAAATATTCCTTGTTAGTCGAGTTCCTCGATTGGTAGCAATCCTACTTGCGGGAGCGGGAATGAGTATCGCCGGACTTATTATGCAGCAGCTAAGTCGCAACAAATTTGTCTCGCCGACAACCGCTGGAACGCTAGATGCAACTAGGCTTGGAATTTTGGTTTCAATGCTTTTATTTGCCAACGCGACGATGCTTGAAAAAATGGCTGTGGCCTTTGTTTTTGCCCTATTAGGAACGTTTGCATTCATGCATATACTGGACCGAATTAAATTTAAAGATGCTATTTTCATTCCGCTAGTCGGCTTAATGTTCGGAAATATTTTGTCCTCGGCTACAACGTTTTTTGCATACCGCGCTGATGTCATTCAAAATATGTCTGCATGGCTGCAAGGCGATTTTTCGATGATTATGAAGGGGCGCTATGAGCTACTTTATATCAGTATCCCCGTGTTAATTATCGCCTATCTTTATGCCAACCGCTTTACCGTGGCTGGGATGGGGGAGGATTTCTCAAAAAATCTTGGGCTGGCCTACCGTAGTGTCGTCAATATCGGCCTAATCCTCGTGGCACTTATAACAACAACTGTAGTGTTAACGGTTGGGATTATCCCGTTCCTTGGCTTAATTATCCCGAATATCGTTTCCATTTTTAAAGGCGATCATTTGCAAAAAACATTGCCACACACTGCTCTTTTAGGGGCTATCTTTTTACTAGTTTGCGATATTTTAGGTCGTTTACTTATTTATCCTTATGAGATTTCCATCAGCCTGATGGTTGGGGTCATCGGAAGTGGGATTTTCTTATTTTTACTATTTTGGAGGAAGGCATATGCGTAACTCAGTGAGAATGGCAATCCTTATCATCATCGCTGCGGGATGCTGTGCAATCTATTTGTTTCATGATTTGAATGGGAGCTTTGATTATGCGTTGCCAAGGCGTGCAACGAAGGTTATCGCCATGGTTCTTACCGGACTAACCATCGCCTATGCGACCGTAGTTTTTCAAACGATTACTCATAACCGAATATTAACACCAAGTATTATGGGGCTAGATTCTCTTTACCTCTTATTACAAACGGTTGTCATTTTCTTTTTAGGCTCGGACCATCTGATTGTCGTGAATAAACAAGTCAACTTTATGATATCCGTAGTCGCGATGATTGTTTTCGCCCTTTTAATCTATCAATTATTATTTAAAAAAGGCGGCCAATCGATTTACTTTTTATTATTAGTTGGAATTATTGTCGGAACGTTTTTCTCTAGTATTTCCACTTTTTTTCAAGTGTTAATTGATCCAAACGAATTTCAGATTGTTCAAGACCGTATGTTTGCGAGCTTTAACAATATCAATGGTGACCTCGTATGGCTTGCCGTCGTTATTGTAGCCGTGTTAATGATATATGCTTGGCGTTTTGTGAAATATTTAGATGTGCTATCCCTCGGTCGTGAAACGGCGATCAACCTTGGTGTGCCGTATGATGCCATCGTCAAAAGAATGCTCGTTCTTGTCGCGGTGTTCATTTCGATTTCAACTGCTTTAGTCGGACCGATTACCTTCTTCGGATTAATCGTCGCGAACCTAAGCTACCAATTTTTCAAAACGTACAAACACAGTGTGTTAATTAGCGGAGCTGTTTTCATGAGTGTGATTGCTTTAGTCGGCGGCCAGTGGATTGTCGAACGTGTCTTTACGTTTTCAACGACACTCAGTGTCATCATCAATTTCATTGGTGGCGTCTATTTCATTTATTTACTGCTGAAGGAGAGGAAGGCATCGTGATTAAAGTTAAAGCTTTATCGAAATTTTATGGGAAGAAATCAGTCGTGGAAGATGTGACGGTTGATATTTTACCAGAAAAAATTACGAGTTTCATCGGACCAAATGGTGCTGGTAAATCCACCTTGCTTTCCATGGTCAGCCGTTTGTTAGATGCCGATACTGGTGAAGTGTTGATTGACCAAACCGATGTGAAAAAAATGAAATCGAATGAGTTTGCGAAACGGGTATCGATTTTAAAACAGTCCAATTATATGAATGTGCGACTGACAATTCGAGAGCTCGTCTCCTTCGGTCGATTCCCTTACTCGAAGGGACGCTTAACCGATGAGGATGAAAAAATCGTAAATCAGTCGTTAGAGTATATGGTCCTAACCGATATGCAGGATAGATATTTAGATGAGTTATCAGGTGGGCAACGACAACGAGCGTTTATCGCGATGGTTATTGCACAGGATACCGAGTACATATTACTCGATGAACCGCTCAATAATTTAGACATGAAGCACTCGGTGCAAATAATGAAAATCTTGCGTCGACTGGTGGACGAGCTTGGAAAAACTGTCATCATTGTCCTCCATGATATTAATTTTGCCTCGGTTTACTCCGATCAAATTGTAGCGATGAAGGATGGTAAAGTGGTGAAGAATGGCCCAACCAAAGAAATCATTCAGTCTGATGCATTAAAGGAAATTTACGATATGGATATTCCGATCCAAGAAATGAACAACTGTCGAATTTGTGTGTATTTTAGTTCTTAAAAAAACTGTTAGGAGTGTTACTATATGAAAAAGTGTAATTTGTTAATGGTGATTTTGGCAATGGTGCTAATACTTGCAGCATGTGGATCAAAGGATGAAGGTCAGTCGGAAAAAGCTTCAGGTGAAGGAGCAAAGGTTACCGAAGAAATGACGATTCCTCATAAATACGGAGAAGCCGTTATTAAAAAGAATCCTGAAAAAGTAGTCGTATTTGACTTTGGTATTTTAGATACATTAGACGAATTAGGCATTGAAGTAACAGGTATACCGCAAACAACAATTCCGACTTATCTAGAAAAATATGCTGCTGATACCTATACGAATGTGGGTAGCTTAAAAGAGCCGGATTTTGAAGCAATTCATGCGATGCAACCAGATGTTATCTTTATTTCAGCTCGTCAAGCTGAATTGTATGAAGAGTTTGCTGACATTGCCCCAACTGTTTTTGTTGAATTAGACTATGCGAACTACATGGAATCCTTTGAGAAAAACATGAACTTAATCGGTAAGATTTTTGGAAAAGAAGACGTTGTCGCTTCTGAAATTAAGGAAATCAATGCTGGAATCGAAGCGTTAAAAGAAAAAACGACTGCTCTCAATAAAAAAGGATTAATTTTACTAGCGAACGAAGGAAAAGTTAGTGCATACGGACCAGGTTCACGCTTCGGTATTATTCATGATGTATTTGGCTTTGGTGCTGCTGATGAGGGTATTGAAGTTTCCACACATGGACAAAGCATTACATTTGAATACGTATTAGAAACAAATCCTGACGTATTATTCGTCATCGACCGTAACACAGCAGTCGGCGCAGACGCAGCTGCAAAAGACACCATTGAAAATGAACTAGTTCAAAAAACAACTGCATTCAAAGAAGGAAAAATTATCTACCTAGAGCCAAATAACTGGTACTTAAGCGGCGGCGGGTTACAATCAATGAAAGTTATGATGAGCGAAATTGAGGGTTCGTTATAAGCCGAAAAGTAGGATCGTTATATTGTAGAAACTAGTATGGATTTGTATCAGGCTGTTGGGGAGTAGGGTGCTGATAGCGTAAATACAAAGTAATATAGCTGAATAAAGCAAAAAAGGGAGTTAATCTAAGTGATCAACTTCCTTTTCTTTGCTTGATGGGGGGAGTACCTCCCCACACATTATTTTAATAAATAATATGACTTCTTGTTAGTCGAAGAAGCTTCCTCGATAATCGGCACGTTTGCTTTTTGGATTTTTCCTTGAATAGGAAATTGATAGGTTGGGAAATAGTAGCTTCCCCAGCCGGTTCGGTAGGTAATGGCGCCTGTTCTTTTGTTTAAGCCCCAAATCCTATTGTTAAATAATACGATATCATTTTTGAAAAAGTATTCCTTAGTAGGGTTCATGATTTTACTAATGAAAAATAAGTTATCTCCTGAAACAACAGTCCCCATGCTGTTATATCCTTGATGTTTAAAGTACCAGAGCAATTTACCACTATCATTAAACGTATACATACGCCCACTAAAGTCATAGCCAATAGATGTTTTCGCATCGATATATTCATTGGTTGATAGAATCGCAAGGTCCTGGTCAAAGGTTAACTCAAGGAAAAATCCTGTATAAGGCTTGGACCATGCCAGTTTAAATTGAGCATCGTACATGCGTAAGCTCTCAACATAGGTATTACTATCTGTAGAGGATAAATAAACTTGACCTTTTGGAGAAAAATATGGTTTACCATATAAGGTTGTATCCTTAATTAAGAGGGTTTTAGCGCCTTTTGAATCAAAGGAAACTAAACCATTGAAATGATCCGTGACATAGATTTTCCCTTTATATAGAACTGGCGGATGGGTGACTAACCCAGCTCCTTTTGTCCAAAGGACTTTCCCTGTTTTCACCGAAATGGCCGTTACTCGGGAATATAATTTACCTGGATTTGTTCCACCCTCTTGAAGACGCTCGAATGAGCGATCCGTCACAACGTAGAGGATATCTCCAGAGCGGATATATTCATAGCCATTCATATTAATAGAGCCATTTAATTCTGCTCGCGCTACCGTTTTACCTTGAGTATTTAAGACGATCAGGGTGGACGGGCCATTAATGGATGAATTTGGATTACCCTCATCTAGAAAAATCAAATTCCCCTCAACGGTTAGCAGGCCAACACCTCCATGGTAATTCTTTTTCCATAAGGTTTTCCCATTCTTCTTGGCGATGACATGACTAGTGATCGCATAGCCAATATCTTTTCTTTCAAAATAAACACTGACCCCGTTGTCAGTGGTTTCATATGTATCCTTGAGAGGTATGAAATACTCCTTTAACTGGGGATGACTTTTGGGATTGGTAATGGGCACCTTTGAAACTTTAGCACTAGCAATCGTAGCAGTGTGCCCTCCAATGAAACTAAATAATAATGCAAAGGTAATAAGTAAAGCCAATCTTTTAGTTAGTTGAAACAACGTTAAATTCCCTCCTATTCCAATATAATACTAATCTTATAGGATTATATTGGAAAAGTCAGGGAATGTGCTTCACGCTTCTATTTGAATAACTTATAAAATCGATCCTCATGACCATTAATATCCTCAAGATAAAGTTCCCCTTGTGATACTAACCCCTCAAGAAAAAAACAAACATAAGGATAAATCTTAGGTTTGCCAGTTATGTATCTTTGATTGGCAACTATGTGGTTCTTAATTAAAAGCTCACAAATAACTCGTGTACTAGATACGGTTCTTAGATATTGCAATATTTTATCCTTTATTGGGCCAGATAAATTATTGATAGGAAGTGATTCCGTTGTAGGGGATTGTGCCTCTTTTTCCTCAAATAAATCAAACTCAAATGAAACTTGGTCATCTTCCATTGGACTATCGAAATCCCAATTAAACTCTTTCTTTACTTCCGGAACATCCTGTTTAATAGATTCTCTCTCATCCCTAAATTGACTCACTAGTTTTCTTAAATGCTGAATGTGCCGATCTAATAGCGGAACTTGGTTATCAAGATGATTACGAATCTCCTTCGGGAAAGTAAACCCATCAGGGATGAAAAGTTTCGTATCATTTAAACTCCAATTCCTTTTTATCTTAGAAAGGAGATCATCCATTTCATAATCAATTGCTGAAAATCCCTTTTTAATGGCGCTAACAATCTCAGCTGGAATACCTGTATGTTCCTCAAAATGGGTAATCCCAAATCGTCTGATTTCATTCGTACTTTTATGTTTAACAATATATTGATGCCGTAGAGGTCTTCCACATTCACAAGGAGTTTCTGAATTGATAAAACCATTGTCAATATAGTCTTCAAGTACCCACTCATCTAATAGCATTTCAATGTCTTCAATTGAAGCTTCGCTAGGTAAAACCAGGCCTTTATCCTTTGCCATTTCATTAGCAAATGTTGTTTTTTTACCTCTTTTAACATGCTCTAGGATGAAGGTTCTTTGTTGATCTGTTAGTAAAGAGAGTAGCGATTCACGTTCATCTACAGTTAATACAAGATTCATTTGTCTGCTCCTTACTTATCTTTTTGCCGTTGCTTAATTATAATACTCTGCTAGCCTTTTGGGGAGAGTGTTTATATCGAATGTGGTCAGTTAGATTGGAAACTAACAAGTTCTTCTACAATTTCCCAAAATATCATTTATAATGAAAATAACTAGAGCGGCAAAATCTAAAAATCGTTAGAATGAGAGGGGAAAAATGAATCTTACTAACATAGATAAATTAATAGAAGAAACACAATTTTCAGGGGCTATTAGTATAAAGAAGGATCATACAGTCATTATGGAGGCAGCTGCTGGTTATTCTAATCGCTCGGATGAACAATTGAATCGGATTGATACTCGCTTTGGAATTGCATCAGGTTGCAAACTGTTCACAGCCGTGGCGATAGCTCAACTAGTAGAGAGTGGCAAAATTTCCTTTGATACCAAAATGAAGGACTGCTTAGATGTAGAATTTCCCCATTACGATGAGAATGTCACTATTCACCATCTTTTAACACATAGCTCAGGGATAGCTGACTATTTTGATGAAGATATAATGGACGATTTTGAAGAGCTATGGAAGCACACTCCTATGTATCTATTAAAAAGTTTAAAGGATTTTCTTCCTTTGTTTCAGAATGAAAAAATGAAGTTCAAGCCAGGGGAGAAATTTCATTATAATAATGCAGGCTTCATTGTATTGGGATTGATTGTGGAGCAGCAAACTGGCCTCCCTTTTACAGACTATGTCGAAAAAAATATCTTCCAACGTTGTGGCATGAAGGATTCAGGCTACTTTTCATTAGATCAGCTACCGAAAAACGCTGCCTTAGGTTACATCGACCATGAAGACGGAACATGGAAAGTAAATACCTACTCCATTCCGATCAAAGGTGGCTCCGATGGTGGGGCATATGTAACTGCGCCTGATATGATAAGGTTTTGGGAAGCCTTGATGAGTTATCAGCTATTAAGTGAAGATTCTACCAACATACTATTAACCCCACACATTGGAGTAAAACAGGATGTAGAGTATGGATATGGAATTTGGATCAACAAACGAAATAATCGGATTTTCAAGTACCATGTTATGGGCTATGACCCAGGAGTGTGCTTCCATTCAGCCGTGTATCCTGAGCTTGGATTGAAAGTTACCATTCCTTCTAACCATTCTTCTGGAGCTTTTCAGGTATTGAAGGTGATTGAAGAGAGCTTATTTACTTAGCTTATTTTTCAGAAGGATAGTTTATTAAATGGCGATTACATGTGTACTTAAATCTAACTTTTCAAGGTTTCAAAAACAACGATGAGGTGTAAAAATACACATGAATATAACATGTATAAAATTATATCTATCATTGAACCATACCCATGCCTCATAAAAAGGAAGGGAGTTGATATACTTAGATCAACTCCCTTTTTCAGTAATTCATTCTGCTCTAGGATTGTAACGGAACAGCATTCGCTAGCATTAATTTTTCGCAGTCGTCCGCACTTATAGGAGGACTGTATAAGTAGCCTTGAAACTCGTCGCATCCAATATCCATTAAAAACTCTTTTTGAAGCTCTTCCTCAACCCCTTCAGCAAGAACTTGGAAGTTCAGCCCCTTTGCCATCATGACAATCAATTTTACTATGGCAGCATCTTTTTCACTTTTTCCTAGAGATGAAATAAAGGAACGATCTATTTTCAGTCGGTCTATTGGAAATTGGCTTAAATAATGTAAGGATGAATATCCAGTACCAAAATCATCCATTGCAATTAGGAAGCCCATTTTTTTTAAATAGGAAAGTTTCGCTAGGTTTTTCTCAATAGGTCCCATGGCCATACTTTCGGTAATTTCCAATTCAATATCATTTGGATTTGCTCGAGTTTCTTTGATTATTCGAGATACTGTTTCAATAAAATCATTCTGTTGAAATTGTAAGGACGATATATTTACCGCAATCCTAAATACTGGTAATCCCTTTTCTCTCCAGGAAACAGACTGCTTACAAGCCTCCAATAAAACCCTTTCCCCAATTGGAACAATTAATCCCATTTCTTCAGCTAAAGGGATAAATTCTGATGGCGGAACCAAACCAAAGCCAGGTCTTTCCCAACGTACTAAGGCTTCCACGCCCACAATTTCATTTGTAAGGAGTGAGATTTGCGGTTGATAGTAGAGAATAAATTCATCACGCTCTAAACCCTTACGTAATGAACTTTCTAATTCTATCATTGGCTCCATACTCATAGAGCAGCGATAAATCATAAAATGATTTTTCCCTTTTTCTTTTACCTTGTACATTGCGGTATCAGCTTTCATTAGTAAAGCTTCAAAATCACTACCATGGTCAGGGAAAATTGATACCCCGATACTTGGGGTGATATGAAGTTCAAAATCCGTCATAACAAACGTTTTTCTCAAGGAAATTAAAACACTTTTTGCTTTATTTTCTATCTTTTCAAAATTAGTATCTTCGATTAGTATGACGAATTCGTCACCACCGATTCGACAGACTATATCATTTGATTCCATACAATTTACTAGCCTTTGCCCGACTTCTTTTAATAATAGGTCACCATAGGAATGACCAAGACTGTCATTTATATGTTTAAACCGATCCAAATCAAGTAGCATAAAGCCAATTTTCTTGTCACCAGATTTATTATTACTAACAGCTAACGAAAGTCTTTTCTGCAAATATCTGCGATTTGGCAGTCCGGTAACCACATCATGGTAGGCTAGATATTCCATCGAATTAACCGTTTCTACAAGCTTATCCGTTCTTTCCTTAACTTTCACTTCTAATTCTTCATTTAAACTATTTAATTGATTCACTAGTTTATCATTTTCTATTAAAGTAAATAATTGTCTTAAGATAACCAATAATATACTTAAAAATAATCCCATAACGATAGGATGTGTCTTGTAGAGAACCGATATCACATAAATCGATAGTAAAAGAACTCCCATATATGGAATACTATGTCGAAAAAATAAGTGGATTTTCGGACGTTTGGTTCGGAATTCTTTCGGAATATGGTAAATTCCTGATAAACCTATTAACAGAATCGATAAAATCCATAAAGGTTCATTTAAACTCCCGACCGTGTATAAATTCATAACCTTCAGATAGGAAAAGATCGTATCTGCAATAATTTGAATTAAGAATCCAGAGATGAGTAGAAAGGATGTGCTTCTACTAAAAATACCATTTGAAGCAATAATAAAGCTTAAAACTCCAACAAGGACACCTAGATCTAAAATAGGATAAAGAAACTCAGTGAAATTTAAAACAACATCAGTATTATGACTTAGTAACGGTTTAATAATAAATATCCAATTGAAAGTCATGGCAGCAGACATCACGATTAACATATCTAAGAAGAAACGAATCGTAAACAAATGGCTTTTTATTTGGTTCATTAAGACAAGGAGTGCGATAAAATAAAATCCATTTTGTCCCAACCAGAGAATCTCTGGTAGGTTATTCGTCTGTCCATTACCTTTTAGAATAAAAGCATCATATGCCCAAATTATTGTTCCTAGTAAGTAGAAAAGAACCCCGAATGCAAGTAATAACCAAAAACTTTTAGCCTTCCCTTCATGCTTCCAATAACTAAAACAAAGCCAAGCAATAGAGGTTAGGCAAGCAATAACTTGAAAGGTCACTCCGCCCCAATCCAAAAATATTTGTTTATCTTTAAAAATTACATTCCAAAGCAAATTCGATAAAATGAAAACAATTATAAAAAGGTAGGCGAATTTCTTTATTTTCTGGCTATACATCTAATTCTCCAATCTTGATTTATATTAAAATAAGTTTTCTCTTTTTATTTTGGTTGATAGAAACAATCCACTTGTAATCTTTTTTATTTTGGTAGATTTCTTTAGGACAAACAATAGCTGGAATTACATAATCCCCTTTATAATATATTTTTTCACCGACTGCTTCGAGTGGAATCTTATAAACATTTTTTAATGCTTTGTAAAAAATTCTTTCAAGCAAAACGACACAATAATTTATATCATGATCCTCTGTATAATGGACAAATAGGGATAAAAGTCTATCGAGATTCTTCCCCCTAAATTCTTTTAAAATGGCCACCTTGTCAATCTCAATGACTGAATCTGTTTCTTTGACAATCGATTCTAGCTCATGAAACGGAAATACAGTATTAATATTATTCTTTGGGTCTAAGCTATACGGTTTAAATTCAATCGTTCCAACTTTTCGTTCTTCAATGTCAGTTATGATATAACGATCTGTGAGACTATTTTCATTTTCTAAAAAATACCCTTTTTCAAGCCAACATTCCATCCAAATTTGGTTGAAATGATTTAATAGCGCCACTGAATCTACTTTTATATACATTGGTTCCCCCAGAGATACTCTTATTTAATCTTAATCTAGTTTATCATCTTTTCGTGGATATGGTGTACTAAAATGGTGTCAGCGTGGGGAGAAGGGGCATGCACGAAGTTGATTGATGTGAGGTTTTTTTATAAACAAAAGGAGGAATCTTGCAAATAAGGCAGGGTTCTTTTGCGTTACTTGTGTTACTACCCGATTAGATGATAAATTCTTAAACGCGCTATTTTTTGTAGAATAGTTGAGATTAAAATCCCCACTTCCAAAGCTCCTGCAAGATAGCCATACCCCTACACCACAAAGCCTGTTCCATATTTTCAAAAATAGGTCATGAGTTACGGTCTTCCTGTATAAGATAGAAGTAATTACCAAAGGTTGTTTAGAGCCTTACCAAAATGATAACTTATCGTGTGTGCTGGTATCGAAGGGAGTTTAAAGAATGATAGGTAAGTATAAACACGCGGTTATGATGCTAGTTATGTTCATTTTTTCCTTTTGCAGCATCCTCTCACCTGTTCAAGCTAAAACCGATCCACGGATTCCTAGAAATAAGATTGTGGCTCTGGTCTACGATGATTCTGGTAGTATGTGGGAACAAAAAAATCCTGATGGAACAAAACTGCCAATTGATAATTGGAAATATGCGAATTATGCGCTTCAAAGTTTCGTCGCTTTAATGGATACACAGGATCAGCTTAAGGTCGTTTATATGAGTTCACCAGAGGTAGCGAAGCCGGTCGAGTTAGAGGAGGATCTTCGTCAACTTGGGATTGATCGAATAAGAGCTTGGAATAAACGAAGTGGGACTCCTATCAAATCTTTACATACAGCTATGAATGAACTTAATCAGCTTGCGGATAGCTACGATCACTCTGATTTTTGGTTAATTGTTCTGACTGATGGGGTTTTTGCTGAACTAACTCCTGGAAGTGGCAAATATAGTACGAAAGAGCATATTGAAAAAACAAAACAAAATCTCTTTAAAAGTTTGGAAGAGTTAAAAGGAAAAGTGGAGAAGAAAGGTGCGACGATGCACACCACTTTGATCCCCACTGAAACGTATCTGAACCAGGAAGAGCAGCTGATCATGGCCGACTTTAAACGTCAATGGAAAGAAAGCTCGGATGGTCTAGTTTTAGAGAGCAATGGTCAAGTAGAAATTATTGACCGCATTAATGAAGTTGCCGCTCTAATGACCAATCGAGATCCGAGTGAGGAAAAGCTGTTTGATTTAAATCCCACTCTCGAAGGAAATCAATTAATCTTAGAATCTCCTTTTCCATTAAGGCGAATCTCGATCATTGAACAATCACCCGAAGAACAGGCTTCCTTTAACATGAAGGAATTTTACGTCAATAACAAACGCATCAAACAAGGGATGGAGGGTCCTTATAAAATAAAAACACCAGATGACCCACATCAAATCAATCCACCGATTCGCGGAACGCTGACTCATTTAAAAAATGTAAATGGGGACGCCATCATCGAAAGCGGTACGTATAAGATTGTCTTTGATCAGCAATTAACTAAAGATCAAAAAAAGAATATCCAGGTGTTAGCGGAACCAGCCGTTGATTTTAAGATTGATGTTAAAAAAATCACTGAGGATGGGAACCTGACGGATGACGCTTCCGTTTTCTTTGAGGGTAGTAAGATGAGGGTTGAAACGACGCTTATCAAGAGTGAAAGTACCGGTGAAGAAATCAATATAAGTACTATTGATGTTGATGGTTTGTTTGAAGTAGAAGCTCTAATCGGGGCAGACAAAGTTCCACTTCAATATGATCGTAAGCTTAATAAATTCAAAGGCGACTTTACCTTAACAGATAAGGGTGAGATTCCTGTAAAAGTGAAAGTCAATATTAAGGGTTTTTATCAGAAAGAAAAGGAAACAAGCCTTAAGTCTCTAGAAACTCGAAAAATGGAGTTAGTCGCTGATTCGGATTCATGGAGTGCCGCTTTAAATAAACTCGATGAGGCGAAACCGTTAAAAATAACTCCGATGATAAATGGCAAAGAAATTTCGGAGGAAGAACTGAAACAGATTTTTCCTCATCTTAAAATTCAAGTACCAGAAAACCTTAAGATCGAAACGGCACAGGTTGGAAATCAAATTCTCCTCTATCCTAAAGGGTTAGCTCCGCTTTTTCGAACGGCTGTAGGAGATGTTCCGTTAAAGGTCACCCTCCCTGGGTCCTATCCGAAGGAAGTGGCTGAGGCGAATTTCACCGTAACGATTCAAGATATTTCACCATTTAAAAAATATGGAATGGATTTGTTGAAGCTCTTGGGGCTACTGGCCATCCTTGCTTACATTGTTGGAATTATTAAGAAACCTAGATTTGACAGTGATCGAATATCCATTGAATACAAACGAAGTCGAAGAAAAGGGAGAATCCAAGATGTGCGAGGCGAAACGTTAGACTTCCACACAAACTGGTTCAGCAAATGGCTTATTCCTTTTTTTGCTGAAAAAAAGTCCATTTACGATTTGACATTTAAAGCACATGCGAGTAAGGATCGGGTCCTGCTTACGAAGGAGTGTCAAGAGTCTAGCTTTGTGGTGAAGTTTGAAAAGCTAGCTGAGAAAAGCAACAAGGAGGATCTTGCGATTTTTAATAATAATGAGATTCGGATTGAACGTGGTACGTATGACACGGTTTATATTTTCAAAGCACAATAACAACGGGTTTGGGCCCTTACTTGAGTGCCCAACCCATCATACTTTTATAAAAGGGGGCAACGACAATGAGTTTTAATGTACCAACTATCTTAATCGGACTAGGCGGGATCGGTAATAGTATTGCCAATATGGTATTCGGTAGCGTTCCTCCAGAGCACAGAGGTCGAGTGGCGATTCATGCCTTTGATACGGATGCGAACAGCCTTTCGCAATTGGATTACTTACGAAATTGTGCAACACAAACGAGTACGAACCACTCGGTGGGTGAATATTTAGATGCGAATAGTGAATTAACGAAATGGTTTCCACCTAATACACATCTACGAAGAAAAGGGATGACGGAAGGCGCAGGACAAGTACGCGCTGTCTCAAGGCTTGCATTTCGTTCGGCGATGGCAGAAGGGAAATTGAATGCGATGTGGGATGGAATTGAACGGATTTTTCCAGTTGATAGCCAATCCAATCAGCATTCGGTCCGCGTGATTATTATTAGCTCCTTGGTAGGTGGGACAGGTTCGGGGATTTTTTTACAAATTGCCCTTTATTTAAGAGAAATGCTCGAGCGAAAATTGGGGACAGACAGTGTGCTCATTCGTGGGGCGTTTCTACTTCCCGATATTTTAGTGAGAAGTAATACGCTTGACCGAAATGAGTGGGAGGCGGTTCAAGGGAATGGGTATGCCAGTCTCAAAGAGCTAAATGCAATTACGCTTAGTGCCTCTGGCCATAAAAAACAAAATGTCACCATCGAGCTCGAATATCGCCCTAACCAAATTGACCTTGAGGGACGTACCGCCCATGCGATTACCGATAAGCATCTACCCTATGATTTTTGTTTTCTTTATGACTATGAAAACGCGAAGGGGCAGCATTTGACGAATGTCTCTGAATACATGGACCAAGTAGCACGTTCGGTGTATCTGCAGCTCTTTAGCCCAATTTCGGCGAGAAGTTTTTCACAGGAAGATAACCAAATTCGGAGCTTAGTAGAATCTGATGGTCAAGCAAGATACTGCGGCGCAGGAGTGGCGTCGTTAACATATCCGTATGAGGATGTTGTCGATTACTGTGCGTTAAAATGGTCGGTTAATGGATTAGATGATACTTGGCTGTTATTGGACCAGCTGTTTCAGGATCATAAGAAGCAGCATGAGGCGGACTTACGTAATGGCATTAACTCGGACAAACCAGAGATTCGAAAGATTTTTGTTAGTTATTTTAATAAAAAGGCGAATGATCCCGAAAAGCCTAATCCGTTTTTCCGTCAGCTCGATTTGCAGGTTCATGAACTAGAAGACAAAGGCAAAAAAGGGGCTCCAAAATCGGATCTATTCCTAGATTCGGTCGAGGAATATGTGAAGCAGGTGCTTCGTGATGATGTCGAGTTAAAAGAGGATTATGAGGAGCATTGCCGGATTGATGATGGAAAGCTGAAATTAAAAGATAAGGCGAAACAAGAGGTTGGTCGAGTTGAAGCCGCCCTCGAAGATTATGAGATTGAGATTACGAAAAAAATTAACGAATACAGTCACTATATTGTTCATGAAATTATGGAGGCCGATTACCATTCACAAACCGGGGCGGAAGGACATTCCCATCGTTTAAATACGTGGATTTTAAAAAAAGATACACCAGTGCACCCAGTGGGCGTTCGTTATATTTTGTATAGCATTCAAAATCGATTACTAGAGAAGATTTCTAGTTTAAAAGAAGAGAATCGCCTGTTAAAGGAGAAAATGGATCGATATGAAGAAATATATGATCTTGATACGAATGACGGTGAGGTAGACGATGCTGTTCGTCGCGTGGATAAGGCGTTAAAACAGAGTCTCTTTACAAGGTTGACTAGAAATCCGTTTAAGGAATTTATTCAAGAGTATACCGGTAAAGCGAATGATCAGTTTCAGTCGCTGAATCGCTATAAGCTATCCAAGTTGTTAGAGCAGGTGTATTCGGCTGTAAATCAATCGATTAAAGATTTAATTTCCGATTGGGAGCGGTTTTTCGATCATTTAATTGAAACGCGGGAAACGCTGAAAGTGGAGATTAACCAGCTAGCACGGAAGTTTGAAGGCGTGAGTGACCCAACGAAAACGTATGTGTTAGCTGATAAGAAGATGCTCGAGCTGACATGGGAGCGCGTTCGTCAATCGGTGGATAATGGTGTTTTACCAGATAATATATCGCAAAAAATTTATTCCAGTCTATATAACCGGTTTATGGAGAAGAAAAACAATCGCGGGGCAGAAGAATTTTTTAAAGAAATGAAGGTTGAAGTTTTTTATAAAGAAAATGTCTTAGCCTTCTGCAGTCAGGAATTAGTGAGCAAGCATCAAGATAAGTTGGATTTTACGATTATCCAAGCATTGAAAATTGAGGCGGGCCGTTTAGGGTTAGACGATGATGACCATATTTATCAGCGAATCCAAGCGTTAGAGGAGCTCGCAAATCCCTTTGTTCCGATTACGAGTGATTATCGCGCGTTGAAGTTCTGGGGAATCCATCATGAAAGCCATGAATTAGTGGCCGAGAAGCTACGGAACGATTTATTTAATGAAAAACAAATTGTCGACGACGCCTTTAAGCGCAATGAAATCATCTGTTATCGTGCTCATTATGGGTTATCTGTTAGTGATTTCTCCAAGTTCTCGGCTGGTAAAAATGGCAAGCCGCCAGGTGTCTATTATGAGGCGTATCATCGTTTAGTTACAAAGTTGAATGAGGATGAAAATCGCACGATTACGCCGCACCTAGATCGCTATTGGCATTTACCCGCATATATGCCGGATTTAAATCCAGAGCAAGCCGCACTTGAGATTCACCGCACGGACCGTGCTCTGTTAATTGGGTTTATTTATGGATGGCTGCAGGTAGTAGATTCTGATGGGGTTAGAGTTTATCAATATAGTGGAAATCAAGGCACGAAATTAATTTTCAAATCCAATGAGAAGGTTCGCGAAGAAACGTCTCTCCTTCATGAAGCTTTGCCACATAATCCCGTTATTTATAATGAGATTCTGGAGCGCTATAAAGAGATTCAAGAAAATCAAATCCGAAATAGCCGTAATATTGAGGAACATGATTTTGTCAAAGGCGCCTTAAATGTCGCAAAAGTAAGAAAGGATGGCATGCAGAATATTTTAGATATTGTGCTGGCCTATGATCAAGAATTTATTGCGGCAGATGCCAGTCAAACAGAACGAGCCAATAGCCTACGGAAATGCTTGTTAAATGAAATCGTCGACTACTTCACGAAAGTACACAAAACAGAGTCAGCTAAGCGAGAGTCTGCGAAACTCATTAAACAGCTTTGGGATGAATCTGTTGTCCGTGGAAAAATCGATAAGAACACAGAAGAGTACAATAATTGGTTAACCGATATTAACAATAAGCTAGCCTCGTTAAATCAAGAACGAGTGTTAGTGTGATAAAGGAAGGGTTCATTCATGCACTCCATCGTGATTCATTTAGGTAAAAAGTATGAAGACTGGCATTTAGTTGAACCTTTTTTCTACCGATTGCAAAATCAAAACGAATTAACTTTTTATTGGGAGGATGAGGCTTCGGCCTCTGGTCCTCTTTTTTTATCATTGGTGGATCGAATTGTTGAGAGCTTGGATCGACACCGAATTAAGGACTGGCAGTTAATCATTCTATTAAACTTAAATGATGAACGAAATCAACGTAAACGGTTGACCACACAGCTTTCAGAGATCAAGCAGTATATTCTGTATCGTTTACGGGACAAGGGGTTTTATCCTCTCCAAACGATTTTACATCTGGTAGACATGGTTCTACGAAATTCCGACTACGCTCCAAAAGAAGAGCTGTTACGAAGATATTGGGAGCTGGATCATAATGGCTATCTATCGCCTGATAAGTCTGGTTTTCAATCTGGTAATTGCTTTGCCGCTGATGAAATTAAGCAGCTGGATAAGCTATGGGGCGAAACGGTACAGTTGCAAAATGTGGTTCTAGACCAACCAGGCGTAGAGTTTATGGAGGGGTTACAGCAGAAGAGTGATCGTGTGACTCATTATCTCATTGGTTTAATTGATAAGAAGCAAGAGTTGTTTAGGGATGCAGACTTCGAAAAGCGTTTTGACGATTGGATGACGGTCAGTCAATTAGAGATTGTCTTGGATGATTTCTTGAAAAGAATGAAGCAAATCAACTCGCTTCCGTTAACCTCATCGTTAACAAATTTTATTCCTTCGAAAGAGCTATCGAGCAGCTTGAAGTTTCATGTTGGAATTCAAAGTGAAATTGGTGATATTCGCATCGTTCGCCAGGAAATCATTCAAAGCTCTCACCGGGAAAGAATTAAAGGGTATTTAGAACTCGCCTATTTTCTACTGACCATCAGCCATCATCCGAAGCTGATTGAACGGATGGAAAAAGGGAGTACGAGTGTGATTCAAATAACGTTGGATGAGGAACGGCTTGAAAATTTATTGAAAAATTACTTCGTGAGCTTGTTAAAAGCAAAACGGCAGTTAGAGGATCAGCTATTGCTTCAAAATCAGTTTCATACGAATCGTTTAAAAGAGGATGAATTTACTCCTTATACCGCAGCGAGTCTCGAGAAAAAGACGGGTGAGGACCGTCCTTTAGCTAAAAATCAAAAGATTACAGGTCATTTCTTTGACCAATGGCAGGGGCAGCTTTTCACAGCCGAAACGACGCTCATTGATCGTGAAAAAGAGCTCTTTCGTAATTCAAGAGAAGCAATCAAAAAACTAAATGTCTTAAAAAGGAAAAATGAGTTTTTGGAAGAAGAAGAGTTGCTGGAGATTAATGACTATAAACAGAAGTTAGTTCAACAAATAGCGACTGTCCATCAAGAGGTCATCGATTCCGCCCCTTCTATGTCTGAAGCTCTTACCTTGTGGCGAAAACACGTAAATGCTGCAAAGAAAAAGATGAACTTTCTGCTACAGCAAATTCCGAATCAGCGTCAATTCGTGATTACGAGCATCCTCGTTTTTATGATTTTACTTCTTCCTATCGTGCCTATGTGGCTGTTAAATGCGCCTAGTGAAGGCGCACTATATCATGTAGTACTGGTTTTGGTTCTGCTTGGTCTCGTAACCTATACTGGATATTATTTGACAAAAAGAGATTCCCATCGGCCTGTATGGAAGTTTCAGGAGGAAATCTATGTGTATACGGACAATATCTATCAACTGCAAGTGGATTCCCAGCATCAATACAATCATTATTTAAACCGGTTATTCCAGCTTTTTTCATTAAGAAGATATCATGAGAAAGTGTCCTCGATTGGGGAAGAGATGAAGGAGAATAATGTTCTGCATCGCTATCATCTGATTAAATTAGACGAGTTTGTTCAGGTAACAAACCGATTACTTCATATCCTTCAAATCAACAAGGATCAATCCGACATCAAGCAAGAAATTCGAGTTCCTGCGATTAAATATGAAAAGAGTGTCATCGAGAACGCTATCTATTCTCCGTTCCAACAGCTTGGATTACTTGATTTGAATGGGAATGGAATCGAAGTATATCTCGGTAGCGCAAGGGAACAGTATCCATCCACCTATATTAATGAACTGGATCAAATTCGAATCCAAGAAGACAAGGTGTATAAACTATGAACTTACTCAACGGTGTTTTAGGAAGTCTCGTCGTTTTTGCCATCGGAATCGCCTTGCTCTACAGTGCTAATTTCTCCAAGGAACGACGCTATAAACAAGTTTGGCTCCCTTTGGTGGCGCTATTAATTTGCTTAACCTTCCTTCAGTTGGATGGCAGAATGACGCGTTTATACGAACAATTCCTTGGAGATAAATGGCCATTTTTATTAACCTATGTCCAGCTGTTGCTCAATTTCACGTTCATTGTAACGTTTTTGGCAGTGAAATGGACTTGGAAGCTTGCGGGAAGTCTGTCTTCCAAGTCACTTGGAAAGGCCTCAAAGAAGTACCGCTGGATCCAGCGCATGGTCGTTTTTTTGAAAAAAGTCGCGTCCATTTTCTATCCGAAAGGATTACTAGACAAATGGAACCGGAAGTACTTCGAGCCGGGAACGGTTTCACTTGTTTATACAAAAAGTCGTGGGCGAATTTTTTTGAAAAAGGAATGGACATACCTGTCTAGCTTTTTCAAATTTGCTAGTTTGTTACCGCTCGTTCTTCTCGTAACCCTGATCATTGCGAATGTGTATACCCTTTCTTTTATCGAGTATTTACCTAAATATCCGATCATCTCCTTTGTTTTATTAATGGAGATTGCTTGGTTTTTGAATGGTCGACGATTCCAGTATAGTGAAGGCACGATAGATGGAAAGGATGCCATTTCTAGAACGCTTGCCACCTATGAGGAGTTGTTTGGGCAATACAAGGAATTATGGGCGGACAGACTGTTAGCGGTTGGAAAAGTGAAGGAGAATGAGCAGTTTCATCATCGAACCCATCATTTTGCCTACGAACATCTTTCAACTGATTCGGAGCATCAGTTATTAATTAATGCGATTTGCGAACGATTAAAAAAGCAGAATTTGATTATTGATGAAAGCTATACGACAATGATGTCGGAAATCATCCAAGAACAGGATGTCATGATAGAAGATGTGATTTACGAAGATTTCTCAGCCTACTTCTTCCAAGCTTTGTATCATTTGTTGACGAAAAATAAGAAAATATTGATCATTGCTCACAATCAAAGTGCCGTATTAGATGCGGTAGATTGGGTGACAAAGGGAATTGAAGAGGTATCAGGAATCGAACAAGTATGGAAGGTAAGCACGTATTTAGATGCCCTTGAGCAAAATACCAATTCGGATGTGTTAATTGTTTCTCCAGATATTTTAAAAGAAAAACGGTTCCTGCACTACTTAAGCCAGTTAGAAAAAACCAAGATTCTAGAAGGGATTCTATTATTACAGGCTGAAAAATTGATCCCTAATTATTCAACGATTATTCATGCGTTTAACTTGAACGTAAGGGAGCTCATTGGGAAAAAGCCTCAATATATCGTTTTAACAGAGTGGTATGAAGGCTTAGAGCATACAATTCGAAATGTATTACAATGCGAGCCAAGAGATATCGTCACGACCTCCAATACGACTCAACATTTACACTATATGGTATGGAAAAAAGAAGGGGAGAAATGGCTTCAGCATACCCTTCTGCCCAAAATATCGTATCGGCAGCTAGAAGCGGAAGTGGTCCTATCCTTGCCTGCGTTAAGGGCAAATATTGAGCCTGTTCACTTTATCAACCAACACAAGACGAATGTGAAAGAAAGCATTCAAGAGGTTATGGATGCGAAGAAGAGTTTATTTGATTTAGGCTTTGACTTAGAGACGTTGGACCAATTTTTAAAAATGATGAAAATTCATGATAAAAACTTATCAATTCCAACTGATGATTTCGCTTTTCTGCTCGTGAGAGACAACCATCATAATTTAGTAGATAGTTTGAATTTGTGGAAGGGGACCGGCAAATTGGCGGCCTTTGTCCATGTGGTGTGCCCACCTTATTTACTTCGAGATTATTTAGCGAATCAGCTAGAATTTTATATGACGACTAATCGGACAGTTTCGCCATTGGCGCCACGTCTGTCGCAATCGATTTGGAGTGTTGCCTATTATCTTTTAGAGCGATTATGTCATTTTTATATTCGCGAAGAAGAAGTAGAAAGCTATTTAAGGAAAGCAAACATCAGCTCTTACCGCTCAGTTGTCGAAGGCGTGCACGAGTTATTTTCGAAAGCCTTTGGTCCAAAATTAGAATATCGCTTCAATATTGAATCAGAGGAATTACTAGTTTTTGATCGTTTGAAACGGGATTTTGTGAGGAAAACCCAATATCGGATTCCATATTCAGCGAAGGAAAAGATTTTACCGAAAGGATTTCGTTTTATTGAAATTAAGCATAACAACAAAACGATATCGGAAATCTTTGAAGGGCATATTTACCAACAATATCTTCCTGGCCAATTCCATTCGTTTAATGGCGAGCTTTATAAGATTCAAAAAGTGGATTTGGAGCATGGTGTCGTGGAAGTGAACTTTGAGCCGCTATTTGAACAGAAATATTATCGCCCGAGAACGGATTTTAAGATTAGTAGACTAGGGGAGGAACACCACTTTGCCAATAAAAACATATCATTTGAACGGTTTTCGATTAGCATTGGTGCGATTTCGGCTCAGGTGGAAATCCAAACAAGTGGTTATGTAGAATTAACTCAGATGTTAAATTTAAAATCAATGAAGGTTCATCACTTTCATCAAGATGAAGAGATTAAGAGAGTTTATGAGAATGGTCATCTCTTAAGCATCCAGATTCGTTCGAAAGACGAGCCAATCGAAAACGTCACGCAGATTGGATTTACGTTAGCGTTGTTATTAAATGAGCTGTTTATCTCGCTATTTCCGGATACTCATCCGTTTGTTAAGGCGTGTACGCAATTGGAGGATGACTTCTTTGACGAGGGGCAAGCATTTTCTAAAAAGCTAAAACTAGTTACGCCTGGATTGGTAGTTGAGGGAGGTGTCCCTGAAGAGCAGGGGCAGATTACGTTATACATCATTGAAGATTCGCCAGTCCACATGGGGATCTTAGAAGCGATTCGTGATAATTGGGAAAAAATCTTTGATATCTTGAACGATTATCTCTATTGGTTATTACAGGAAAGCAATGGCACAAGTGATTATCTGCGTTTTGGTTACGACCAATATCCAGCCGAGCTTGCGTTATCTGATACATTTACGATTATCGACGAGCTCTTAACAAGGAAGAAGCTTCGCGAGGTTCGAACTGAATATTTAGGTCGTAAAGTAGACGATGATATTGTCAAAATAATCAACAGCAAAACGCAATGTGTGTTCTGTGGAAAGATGTCTTCTTCCGCCCAATTCCATCAGCTGGATGACGGCAGGAAGAGATGCTTGACCTGTACGCAGTCAGCGATCGACCAAGTTTCACAAGTAGAACCACTCTATATGAAGGTTCGCGAATTTTTCAAAGAGACTTATGGGGTATCGATAAGTACCGATATCGAGCTTTCTCTGTTAAATACTGCGGACATTCACAAACTTAGTAATTTACCTTTTATTCCAGAAGCGGGTAATCCGCGTATCAGCGGGAAAGCGAGTATAGATCAGGATGGTACTCTTAAGGTGTTAATCGAAAACGGGTCACCAAAGGTCCATACTCTATCAACCTTAGCACACGAGTTGACACATATTTGGCAGTTTGAAAACTTGGATGTTCACGTGTTAGATTTAGAAGATCTAGAGGGCTTTGCGTCATGGGTAGAAGTTCATATGATGACCGAACTTGGAGAGATCCCATACGCTGAGATGCTGAAAGAACAGCTAGAACGGCGCCAAGATGAGTATGGTCGAGGCTATCGCCTGATTTGTGAAAGATTATCGGGGATGCCTGATGGGACTACGCCATTTGAGTTGTTTGTGGCTGTGGCGCAGGAAATATAGCTGGTTACACACGCAAGATTTTTCAGTCTCACGTTCCTAGAACGTGGGACTGTATTTGTGTCAGGAATGTGACAAAGGCTGATATATTTCTAATTTAGTCTGATATATAAAAAGAAAAGGCTGATATATCCACGAAATTGACTGATATGTTGTTGAAAAAGGCTGATATATTTTTAATAAGTAAAAAAAACTTTAAGTTTGCTATTTTTTCAGATACCCCTTGCGGTATGGAATGTGGCCGATTTGTGAAAAAGTCGGAATTAATTCGAATTGGGCCGGAATACACGCCAGAAGAGTCGGAATAAAGGTCGGGAAAGTCGGAATCCGAGCCGAAAAAGTCGGAATTCATTTCAAGCATACACAAAAAAGCTAAAAAAAGGTAATTTAAGAGGATTTTTGATGGATAACCCTGTCACGAAAAGGGAATTGATTGCCAAACAGAAAACAAGCTAAAAAAGGCGCCAAAATCATTACGGATTCAGGCGCCTCTTTTAAGTAAAAAACAACCCCTCTTATCACAATAAATTTAATTGCCTAAAACAGCATTTTAATCGCCTAAAACAGCATTTTAAATGCCTAAACCAGCAGTTTAATCGCCTAAAACCCTCATTTAATCGCCTAAGCCATTTTCCCAAAAGAAAATTACCTCTTTTTGGTTAGTACCTGTATTCTTGCAGAGATTTATTGATTGAAACATCAGACGGTTCTCATTCCTCAATGATTCTTGTCTATCAATCTATTCAAATTAGTTTACTAATTACTAGTTTCAAAAGCATAGAAGGGAACATGAGCCGTCCCCATGTCACTTTTCAACTTTACAATATCTTCCAATGACAATATTTTCCCAACCACCAATCGTTAATAAGTACCAAAGTTGTAAATATACTAAAAGTGCAGATTACAAAGACTGCGAGTTTAAAAGCTTGAGAGGAGATGGATGATGAAAAAGCGTAAAGTAGTGGGGTCGGTTGTTCTTAGCGTAGTATTGGGGGTGTCTATGTTTGCTAGTGGTGCCTTTGGTAAAGAAGAGGGTGCGAGCAGTAATGAAACCTTCCGTGTATGGATTCAGGGACCACAAGCAGAAAAGAGTAAAGTCAAAAATGAATATGGTACGCGCGTCGATTTCGGGGAGGAAGGTTTTAGTACAACGGTAAACGAAAAACAATACTTAGCTTTATTGAAAAATAAAAACCTACAAATTGAAAAAGTTCAAGAGTTAACTTTAGATACTAGAGTAGATGCTGACGCAAAAACAGATGGTATAGAAGCAATGGCAACAATACCAAGCGACCAAACTCCTTGGGGAATTCAAGCCATCTATAATGACGCGGCCATTACTAAAACATCAGGAGGAAATGGAATTAAGGTAGCCGTATTGGATACAGGTGTTTTTACCAATCATATTGATTTAGCGGGTAGTGCGGAGCAGTGTAAAGATTTTACACAAACATCTTCTTCCATGGTAAATGGAACATGTACAGACCGAAATGGTCATGGTACCCATGTGGCTGGAACGGCTTTAGCTCATGGTGGATCTGATGGTTTAGGCGTTTATGGTGTAGCTCCTGAAGCGGAATTATGGGCATATAAAGTACTTACTGATAGCGGTTCAGGCTATTCGGATGATATTGCCAATGCGATTCGCCACGCAGCTGATGAAAAAACAAGAACAGGCGCAAAGGTTATTATTTCTATGTCACTTGGTTCAAGCGCAAAGGATACATTGATTGCTAATGCTGTCACTTATGCTTATGGAAAAGGTGTGTTAGTCATTGCTGCTGCCGGAAATTCAGGTTCTGCTGCCAATACAATCGGTTACCCAGGGGCTTTACCAAATGCTGTTGCCGTAGCGGCCCTTGAGAATGTTCAACAGAATGGTACTTACCGAGTGGCGGATTACTCTTCAAGAGGAAATCCTAATACAGATGGTGATTATGTCATTGGAGAGAAAGACGTAGAAATTTCTGCACCAGGAAGTGCGATTGAATCTACATGGTATGATGGAAATTACAAATCCATTAGCGGAACTTCAATGGCTACTCCACATGTCTCTGGCTTAGCTGCAAAAATTTGGGCATCTAACACGACATGGAGCCACACTCAACTTCGTGCTGAACTACAAAGAAGAGCAAAGCTTTATGACATAAAAGGTGGAATTGGAGCTGCAACTGGTGACGACTACGCCTCAGGCTTTGGGTTTGCAAGAGTAAAATAAGAAGATATATGGGGACGATTCTCACGCTTCATTCACCTAATAAAAGGGGAAGCGTCAGGATTGCCCCATGCTTCTTTTTACAAGGTTAGTTTAGAATATAACGATAGAGTTTTGAATATCATTGCAGTAGCGGTCTTTTTATATTCTATAAAAATAGTAGAAGGGGGATTGTTAATGGATTGGTATTTGAAGGTAGTTAAGAATTACGTTGGATTTCAAGGAAGAGCACGACGAAAAGAATACTGGATGTTTTTCCTCTTTAATGTAATTATTGGCTTTGTCATCGGTTTTGTAGATGGGTTGTTTAATCTTTCTCAAGTTCTATCCACCCTTTATTCTCTTGCTATTTTTTTACCTTCACTTGCTGTTGGGGTTCGTAGATTACATGATACCGGAAGAAGCGGATTATGGCTCTTAATTGGGCTAATTCCATTAATTGGCTTCATTGTTTTACTGGTCTTCTTCTGTGAGGATAGTAAAGATGAGAATCAATACGGTCCTAATCCTAAATTGAATTCTTAGATAAAAAGAAGCATGGGACGGTCTCATGCTTCTTTTTCTTGCTGGTTGGAAAGAATGAGAACCGTCGCCATGCTTTACATGTTTTACTTAGCCACCGTCGCCAAAGCAACCTCAATCATATCATTAAAAGTGGTTTGTCTCTCTTCCGATGAAGTTTGTTCACCGGTTAGGATGTGGTCACTAACGGTAAGTAGAGTTAAGGCACTTACTCCGAATTGTGCCGCTAAATAGTAAAGTCCAGCTGCTTCCATTTCAACTGCTAATACACCATGCGCAGCTAGCTCAGTTAACATATTCTTTTTCGAATAAAAACGATCAGAGGAAAGGACGTTACCTACACGGATATTCAGTCCCTTGTCTGTTCCAGCTTCATAGGCTTTCTTGATTAATCCAAAGTCTCCAATTTGCGGGAAGTCGTACCCAGGAAAATCATTACGAATGATGGCTGAATCAGTTGCCGCTGCTTGAGCAATAATGACGTCGCGGATTTTTACATCTTTTTGAATCGCTCCACAGGTTCCGATACGGATTAAATTTTTCGCCCCATAATCGTTGATTAATTCATGAATGTAAATAGATGCTGACGGCATTCCCATACCTGTCCCTTGAACGGATACACGATTTCCTTTATAGGTTCCTGTATATCCCAACATACCACGAACTTGGTTGTAACAAACGACATCTTCTAAGAATGTTTCGGCAATGTATTTTGCACGTAAAGGATCTCCTGGTAGTAGGATGGATTCTGCAATTTCGCCTGGTTTTGCTTCGATATGTACACTCATCTAAAATAACCTCCAATAAATTTGTCTATGTGCTTAAAATAGGTTTACCTAAAAATCATAGCACAATACAAATTTACCTTCTGTTAAGGTGCCAACCCCAAAAGTGTGAACTGGTTAACAAAATTAACGTTAAGACTGTAACGGAAATGAAGTAGGCATTTTGTTATAGTAGTAAGGTTGTCACTTTATAAGTTATACCACTTACGGAGCGTTGGAATCTCTTCTGTTTGATGACAAATGGATTCTAGCTTGTCCTTGTCTAATAAATAAAAATACTTATCGTGTATCTCGATAAGTCCTTCAGCTTGAAAATCACCAAGTGTTTTAGAAATGGATTCTCGCGTCACACCGAGCATATTGGCAAGCAGGGATTGGTTTATTTTTAAGTCAATTTTGTAAATGCTATCACTTGGTTTTCCGAAATTATAATAAAAGTCCATAATTAAATTGGCAACCTTTGTTCGGACATCATAAAACGTCAAATAGCGAATTAAGCGGTTCAATACACGAGTACGCTCCACGAGAATCATGTAAGCTTTTCTTAGGACAGAAGGGTACTTATCGACGATTTTTAAAAAATCCTGCTTCGTTAACAACCAAGCTGATACATTTTCAATCGCTTCAATCGAAGAAATACGATGTTTGTCATTGGACAATGCTTCTGCTTCTCCTAAAATATCACCAGGAGTAGAAATACCAAGAACAATTTCCTTTCCTTCATGAATACGGTATATCTTTACCATTCCAGAACGAATCATATAAACCTCATCACTTTGATCATTTTCGAACACTAGGACATGATTCTTTTTAAACTGTCGCTCCTTTAATAATGGAAGGATTTGCGGTAAGTCTTCAGGCGGAATATCTGCGAAGATTGGGATATCCAAGAGGTTTGTAATCATACATGTTCATCCTTTCCACCTTTGAAAGCTAATTGTATAGAATATTATATCATTTTTAGGCGGTAAAACATGTAGTGGAGTGTGAGAATGGGCTTAGGCGATTAAAACAAAATTTTAGGCGATTAAATGCTAGAAATAGGCGATTAAATTATAGATTTAAGCGATTAAAACCTAAAGATAGGCGATTAAAACCGAGATTAAGCGATTTTCATATAAAAAAGAGGCTAGATTTAGGGGCTGGAACTCAGCAAATTGGTGTCGAGTATAAAATATGATGTAAGTTTGCACAAAATCCATGGTTTTTTGCATTTTATTAAAAAAGTGAAGTAGCTATCGGTCCATCAATGGCCAGCAAGCTTCAAAGTAAAGGCGTGATACAAAATGTTTAAAGGAATAGAAAGCTTTTTTCAATTAGAAAAAGAAAATACGACGATTCGTACCGAGGTTGTGGCAGGGCTAACCGCCTTTATGACGGTTGCTTATATTGTTGCCGTTAATGGAGCGATTTTAAGTTTGGTCGGGATGCCGTATGAAGCGGCAACGATTGCAACCGTGGTTTGTGCCTTTATAGGCTGTATGCTAATGGCTTTTTGGGCGAATTCACCGTTAATTATTGTTCCGGGTATGGGAGATAACGCATTTTTCGTGTATACATTAGTTTTTGCATTAGGGCTACCTTGGCAGCAGGCACTGGCAGCTGTTTTCCTAGCAGGTGTTGTTTTTACGATCACAACCGTCACAAAAGGGGCTGTCTATCTATCTCAATCCATCCCAAAATCGATTATTCATGCGATGACGGCGGGAATTGGTTTATTTATCGCCTTTTTAGGATTAAAAAATGGTGGATTGGTTATTGCAAGTGAAAGTACCTTTGTTACATTAGCTAGTCTGAGTAAGCCTGAGGCATTAACGACAATACTGACCTTACTTATTATGGTGCCCTTGTTCCTACGTGGAGTAAAGGGGAATTTTTTAATAGGGATTATTGCTGGAACTTTCATTGGCGCCTTATTTGGAATCGTTGATTTTTCCGTATTAAAGGATTTCAGTTTTTCGTTTAGCGGCTATGGGGAAGTGTTATTTGCGTTTGATTTTAGTGGAGCGGGTTCGCTCAACTTTTGGATAGCTGTCTTTTCGTTATCGATGGTGATTATATTTCAAAATATGGGGGCGCAGCTTGGCATGCTTCCAGACAAATCCAAGTTCCGAAAATCGTTCCAAGCCAACTCAGTATCTGTTATGACAGCAGGTCTTTTTGGCTGCAGCCCAACGACAACGGCCGCAGAGTCGGCAACTGGGATTGCTGCAGGTGGGAGAACAGGTTTAACCTCGTTCACGACTGCCTTGCTATTTATACCCGCACTCTTTCTGATTCCACTTTTTAAAGTGATTCCTAACAGTGCACTAGCACCTGTCTTGATAATTGTTGGCTGTCTCATGATCACAAGCATCAAGGAAATTCCGTTCGAAGATTTTACTGAGGCTTTTCCAGCGTATCTCATGATGGTCCTCATGCCCTTGACCTTTAGTATTGCCAATGGAATTGCATTTGGTTTTATAGCGTATCCGATATTAAAGCTTGTTACAGGTAGGAGAAACGAAGTATCTGTGACGATGTATGTGATTGGGGTTTGTTTCTTGCTGTACTTTGTTTTGGGGAATATCTGAAGCATGAGGGGACTCATGCTTCTTTTTTTGTTTAAAAATATGTCAATATAATGTGCGAAAAATGAAGAATTTTGCAAGAGTTAAATTAAGCTTTTAAGAATGCATGGTGAATTTGAATTCAATCAAACGTTTGATTGAAAATTGTTATGTTAAAAAAGTTATATCAATGCTGGCCTTAGATCAGAAAGTGGCCCCTATACAAATCGATTTCGACCGGAAAGGGTACCAAAGATCATTGTAATGAATGAGATGACAATCAAAGTGATAAGTGGTGTTGTCCACGCATGAGTTTTATCAAAAAGGTAGCCGATTAATAACGGACCTACGGCTGCAAGGATATATCCTGTTGATTGGGCCATGCCAGATAAAGCAGCAGCCTGACTGCCGTTTCTGGCGCGAAGGCCAATATAGCTTAAGGCCAATGGAAAGCTTCCGCCCAGTGCGATGCCGATTAAGATAATGCTAATAATTAATGCGGGATAGGACGTGCCGAGCCATAATCCACTATAACCTAAAATAGAACAAAAGCTTAATGCAAAGGCGATCCAACTTTGCGATGTGAAGCGTGAGGCTAAGACAGGAATAATAAAGCTTGTAGGCAGTCCTACCAGTTGGGTAAATGAAAGGAGCCATCCAGCTGCTTCCATGCTTAATCCATGACTCAGTAAAATTTCTGGCAGCCACGAAATAGTGACATAAAATAAAAAGGATTGAAACCCCATAAAGATGGCAATCTGCCAAGCAAGCGTGCTGCTCCACACGCGACTCTCTCCCGATTGAGTTTTCTTTATTTCATTCTTTTCTCCCACTCGATTTTTACTAAGAAACACCCAGACGATGATGGCAATAATAGCTGGAATGCCCCAAACAATTTGTGCACCCTGCCAGCCGAAATGTAATCCCTGCGCCAACGGAATACTAATTCCCGAGGCTAAGGAGGCAATTAACCCCATCGAGGTTGAATACACACTCGTCATTAATCCGAATTTTTTCGGGAATTTTTCCTTTACGACCGCTGGTAAAAGAACATTTCCAATCGCAATTCCCAATCCCACAAGAATGGTTCCGGTAAATAGGAAAAAGGCTGTGGGGATTGTCCTTATGACAATGCCGATTAAAAGAATAGTTAGGCCAAGCACCATAGTCCGTTCATTCGATAGCCGCGAAGCGATTTTAGGCACAAGTGGGGACATGATGGAAAAGATGATTAATGGCAAACTCATTAATAAACCTGCGCTCCAATGCGTTAGTCCAACATCCTCTTGAATCAAGCCCACCAATGGACCTAATGATGTGATTGCTGGTCGTAAATTAAAGGCTGCAAGTACAATTCCAGCGATAAATAAATAGATATAAGTTGATTTTACATTTGATTTTGCCAATGCTGAACTCATTAAGATCCACCTCTAGAAACAAACTTTTTAAAGTATATCATACTTTTTTATATAGTTTAGGAAAGATAGAGGTAGCAGAAGAGATGTTAAAAATATTCCAATATAATATGCGGAAAATGTAGAATTTTGTATGAGTTAAAATAAACCTTTAAGAATGCGTATTGAATTTGAATTCAATCAAACGTTTGATTGAAAATTGTTATTTTAAAAAAATCTTCCCACTTTCAAATTCAAATCTTTTTTATCCAAAAGTGTAATGATTAACACTGTTAATTCATAAACTCAATATTGTAAACGGTTACAACTGTGAGGGGAATTATTGTGAATAATTCAAATGTAAAAAAAGGGACTAACCTTGAGGATATCCAAGAAATGAATCGTTCTTTGTTATTAAAGCTTATACGAAAATACAGGATATGTACTAGAGCTCAACTGGCTAAGGAAACGGGCTTAAAGCAGGCCTCTATTACGAAAATAATTGCCAGTTTAATAGAGCTTGGGATTGTTCAAGAGGTTGGTGTCGTTGATGGTGAAAAGGGAAGGCGATCCATTGGGATATCGATAAATAATCATTTGTATAAGTTTATTGGTGTGAAATTATCCAGGAAGTCTTTTTCCATCGGTGTTTATGATCTCTTTGGGGAAGAATACAAGTTTAAAAGTGAAAAGATTGATATGTTAACCGGGGCTACAGTTACGTTGAACAAAATGAAAACGGCTGTTCAAGAGCTTATGAGCGAATACGAAGATGTAGCGGCCATTGGTATAGCCATCCCTGGTCCCTTTTTAAAGACGAAGGGAAAAATAGCTATTATAACTGAATTACCTGGCTGGGAGAATATCGATATTAAAGTTGAATTCGATAAAACTTTTCGTATACCAGTGTTCGTTGAACATGACGCTAATGCAGCTGCTTTAGCGGAATGGTGGTTTAGTGAGAACCATTTTGAACATGGGGTTATGGTGAATCTCCTTGCAGGCGAGGGAGTAGGGGCTGGGATTATTATTGATGGTCAGTTATTTGCTGGAAGTCAAGGGATGGCCGGGGAAGTGGGGCATATGAGTATTGATTATAATGGACGAAAGTGTTCTTGTGGAAGCTATGGGTGCCTAGAGAAATACTGTACTACCTATGTCCTAATAAAAGAAACAAAGGAAAATTTGAAAAAGTATCCTGAAAGTATCCTGAATGATGACGCAGATTTAACGGCGGAGAGAATCTTTGAAGCAATGGAGTTCGGGGATGAATTAGCCGTCGAGATGGTCAAATTAATGGGTCAATATATGGGCTATGGAATCGTCAATATCGCCAACGTTTATAACCCTAATTGGGTCATTATAAGTGAGACAATGTCGAGAGGAGGAGAGGTATTAATCCATTCTATTCATGAAACGGTAAGGCCAAGGCTTTTAGCGAGTGTATATGAAAATATATCTATTCAAATAACTGAGTTTGCGAATGATTCGATCCTCTATGGTGCAGCTGCTATCGCTGCAGATAATTTCTTGAAATCTCCCAATCGTTATTTATAACAACTCCACTTTTTAAAGACTATTTTTTAAAAAATAACCATCCCATTAAAGAAAGGATTCGATATGTTATGGAAAATAATCAAAATAAGCAGTACCATGTGGATCTTGCCCCAGGTGATGTTGGAAGATACGTGTTTGTCCCAGGAGACCCAGGACGGGTTGAGTTAATTGCTAGTTTGTTTGATGAATCGTGGAAGGTAGCTGAAAACCGTGAATACAAAACCTATACCGGTTATATCGATGGAATAAAGGTTTCTGTCTGTTCAACAGGCATTGGCTCTCCGTCTACTGCGATTGCTATTGAGGAGTTAAGCAGAGTAGGTGCCGATACGTTTATCAGAATAGGGACGGCGGGACCGATGCAAGATTTTATCCAAAAAGGTGAAGTGGTTATAGGGACGGCAGCTATTAGAGATGAAGGAACGAGCAGACAATATATGCCTCTTGAATTTCCAGCGGTCGCTGACTTGAATGTCTCCATGGCGCTTTGCCAAGCGGCTACAAATCTAGGAAAGAAATATCATGCAGGCGTGATCCAATCGAAAGATTCATTTTATGGTGAAGTGGAGCCGGAAACAATGCCTCTTGCGCAAACACTTAAAGAACGATGGGAATGTTGGGTAGCGGGTGGTGCTCTTGCCTCCGAGATGGAGGCTGCGGCTTTGTATGTTATAGCATCTGTAAGAAACTTGAGAGCTGGCTGTATTTTAAATATGTGGGGATCGATGGAAGACACCATAAAGGTGGGATTGGAAGCAGTTAAAATATTAGATAAGCAAAATAACAAATAATAGGAGGGTTATGTTTGGGTACTCCAATAATAGAGTTCAAAAACTTTTCCTATTATTATCCTAATACGGAAGAACCAGCAATAAAACAAATCCATGCGACCATCGAAGAAGGAGACTTTGTTGGTTTGATTGGGCCGAACAAAGCTGGAAAGTCGACAGCTTGTCTTTCCATGATTGGAATTGCACCTCACATCTTAGGTGGAGATTGGATGGGGGATGTTGTGGTTAACCATGAAACGATCCAATCCTCTAATGTCTCTGACTTTACCAAAATAGTTGGGGTCGTCTTCCAGGATGCAGAAAGTCAATTTACCCAAGAAACGGTAGAGGATGAGATTGCCTTTGCGATGTGTAACATGGGCTTTGAACGTTCCGAGATGATTAAGCGTGTGAATGAAGTAGCCATTAGCTGTAATTTAACAGAATTCCTAGAAAGATCCCCCTTTCAACTTTCGGGTGGCCAGCAGCAGCGCCTTGCGGTTGCATGTCTACTAGCGTTACGTCCAAAAGTCATTATCCTCGATGAATCCACCTCTCAGCTTGACCCAAAAGGTCGAGATGAAGTATTTAAGTTGGTCAAAGAATTACATCGACAAGGTAGGACGATTATTATGGTGGACCATAACATTGAGAAAATGGCTGAATACACGACGAAGCTAATGGTATTTTTCGAAGGTGAATTGAAGCTATACGGTCCAACAAGTGAGATTTTACAACAAAAGGAATTGTTAAATGACTATCACATTCGATTACCACAAGTGACAGATGCCGCTTATGGGTTAAAGGAAACCTACCAATTTACGAAACTACCTATCAACCTTGAAGAGGCAAGTCGTACTTTTAAAGAATATAGGGGGCAAGAAAATGGATCCAATTATTCAAACCAAGAATCTTGTCCATGAATATAAAGGTGGAGTTCAAGCATTAAAAGGTGTCGATGTATCTATTTTGCCTAATGATTTAATTAGTATCATTGGGCAAAATGGAAGCGGAAAAACCACATTAGTTCGGCATTTTAATGGCTTGCTAAAGCCGACCGAAGGTTCTGTTGTCATCGATGGTGAAGAAACAACTACGAAAAGTGTGGGCTACTTATCACAAAAGGTTGGTTATGTTTTTCAGAACCCGAACCATCAAATCTTTTCCTCCACTGTGATGGATGAGTTAAAGGTGGGGCCGAAAAATTTCAAATTTAGTGAGGAAAAAACAAAGGAACGAATTGAGTATGTCGTAAATTTACTGAATCTTGGGAAAATTCTTGATAAGCATCCGATGACACTTGATTATACGAGGAAAAAGCTAGTTACCATCGCCTCTGTACTTGCCTATGCTCCTAAGGTCATGATTTTAGATGAACCGACAGGAGGGTTAGATGAAGACGGAAGGCGGCTTCTTCGAAAGATCCTTTCGCTCTTGCATGAACAAGGAAATACCGTCGTGATGATTTCTCATGATATGGATTTTGTCGCTGAGAATACAGATCGAGTGATTGTGATGGCTGAAGGCAAGGTTTTGTTAGATTCGCAAATAGCAAACGTTTTTAGTGAGACAGAAATTTTAGAAAAAGCTTGGATTGAACCTCCGCAAATTACGTTATTAGGTTTAGATGTTGACCCTGAAAAAAGAATATTTTTAAGTGTCGGAGACTTTGTTTCCCACTATAAAAATAGATCAAGTCAAAAAATAATCTAAATTAAGGGAGGAAGAAAGCAAATGGAAGAAAAAAAGACCGCAACGCTCAACTCGAAGACTAGAACGACGTATGCACTGATTCTTATTCCTATCGGTATTGCCATCAACGTGATTGCTGGATTGATTGCTGGGCAGCTTAAGTTGCCTATTTTCATGGATTCAATTGGAACAATCGTTATTGCTGCCATCACCGGGCCGATTGTCGGTGGTGTAACAGGCTTGCTGACCAATGTCGTATTAGGACTCATTCATGGGGATGTATTAGGAATGGCGTTTGGCTTGTGTAATATGGCGTCAGGGTTAATCGTCGGGTATATGGCGATGAAAGGAAAGTTCAAAAATTGGATTCACATTGTCATTGCTACGATCCTCGTTACATTAGCGAATTCACTGATTGCTGCGCCACTCGTTGTCTTCCTATATGGTGGTGTAAGTGGTGCTGGTGTAGATTTACTTGTAGCTGGCTTCCTAGCTGCTGGTAATGATATCTTCTCCTCTGCCTTTGTTGCTAGATTACCAGTTAACTTAGTGGATAAAGGAATTGCAGTTATTATTGCTTTCTTAATTTTAAAGAAATTACCGACGAATATGAAAAATTTAATTCCTCCAGCAAAGCGAAAAGAATAGGGATATGAATGTATGTTAAGCATTCACGAAAAAAATTCGTTTTTAAAAAGACTTTATCCGATGACAAAAATATGGGCATCATTAGGATTTATTATTGGTATCTTTACTTTTTCAAATTACTATATTTCAAGTTTCATATTTGTTCTCGCTTTACTGGTTATCTTAAAGGAAAAAATGCTGAAGGAATTTAAGGTTTTATTAATTGCCGCTATTCTTCTTGGCATAAGTTTATTTCTCATACAAGGAATCTTATCCCCTGCGAATCAGACTGTTGTGTGGAATATCATTCCTGGAACCGGTTTTACGTTATATAAAGAGGGATTAACAACGGCTGCCGATGTATACTGCCGAATCGTTCCACTTATTGCTGTCTTGTTCCTGGCGATTAGAACGTTAAACATGACCGAATTGGGTGTTGCATTAAATAAAGCGGGTGTTTCGTATCGAGCCAGTTTCGTGTTGACTTCCACGTTTCAAATCATCCCTGTTCTGAACAAAGAGATGCATCAAGTCATGAATGCTCAAAAGTCTAGAGGATTGGATACGGAGGGGAATTTGCTTAATCGGATGAAAGCCTTTATTCCGATTATGGTTCCACTGATTTCGAACTCGATTATGAAAGTACAAAATCAGGTTGTTGCTTTAGAAAGTAAAGGATTCAATTCGAATGCTAAAAAAACCTTTTACCGGGATCCTTTGAAAACAAGAGTTGATTCAATAATTGTTGCCTGTACCACACTCTTTGCTCTATCAGGAGTTGCATATAGGGTGTATCTGTTGGTTATGTAACAAGTTTGGAATAGAGATACTTGTGTCTGAGCAAGTATCTCTATTTTATCTAAAAAATGATAAAGCGGGGGCTGTCAGATGAATAAGTTAGTCGGTATTGATGTTGGAACCTCCAGCTTAAAAGTAATGGTCACGAACGAAAAGCTAGAGGTATTAGATACGTATAGAGTCGACTATGGAATCAATCAACCATTTCCTCATTGGGCTGAGCAAGACCCAAATCGTTGGTGGAATGCCGTTTGTGGGTCATTTCAAGCTCTAAACTTAGATGGTTGTTCAATAACAATCGGACTTTCAGGGCAAATGCATGGCCTTGTAGCTGTGGATGTATATGGTCAACCAGTTAGACCATCGATCATTTGGGCGGATAATCGATCTTCGGAAGAACTTCAAAAAATCTTACTCCATGCCAATAAAGAAAATGTTTATAACATTTGGCTTGGTACATTATTGCCATCCTTACTATGGGTAAAGGAAAATGAACCGGAAGTTTATTCAAAAATAGATAAGGTAATGCTTCCCAAGGATTATATACGTTACAAGCTTACGGGTGAAATTGCAACAGAACATAGTGATGCCTGTGGAACAGGCGCTTATTCTTTTTTTACTCAGAATTGGGACTTTGATTTATTAGAGAAATTAGGTATCAATCCTTCGCTATTTCCTCCCATCCATCGTTCAACTGATATAGCGGGAATGCTTATCCCAGAAGTTGCCCATCAGCTAATGATTTCTGAACAGAGTAAGGTTGCTTATGGCGGTTCAGATCATTCCATGCAGCTTCTCGGGAACTCCATTTTTTCAAAAGGAATTTTAAATTGTAATATTGGCACGGGCAGTCAAATTAGTTTAACGTCTAAATTTCATAAAAATAAGAGACTAGAAGGATTAAGTATCTTCTCGCATGCGGTGGGAGATTTGACGAATATCGTGGGAACGAGTTTGAATGGTGGCAGTGTTCTTCAGTGGGTGAAAGGATTAGCTGGAGGAACGTTTAGTTATACAGAATTCGATCGTTTAGCAGAAGGTGTTTCAGTTGGTAGTAATGACCTTGTTTTTTTACCCTATTTGAACGGTGAACGGAATCATCCTCATGCTAAAGGTGTGTTTTTCGGCTTAACGACGAGCCATACCCTTGCTCATCTAGTCAGAGCCACTATGGAAGGAATGATTTATGGACTGCGTGACATTCTAGAAGATTTTAAGAATTCGGGCTTGGAATATGAGAGAGTCATCTCCTCTGGTGGTGGGACGAAAAGCAGGGTGCTTCTGCAAATGCAAGCAGATATCTTCGATTGTGACATTTATGTTTGTGATACAAAGGAACAAGCAGCCATGGGGGCGGCGATTATTGCAGGGCTGAGTATTGGAACATTCGAATCATTAGGTTCTGTAGAGCATCTTTTAAAAAGTAAAATGAAACTCATGGCCAGTCCGATAAAAGAGAATGTCGAAGAGTATCGGAAGGGATTTGAATTATTTCGAAAGGTGTATAACCGAAACTTTAGGGAGGGTATAGAATGAGCTTGCTTGGTCATTTACCATATGAATTAGGCGGAACAACACGGATGATTTCTCCAGAAAATCCTACAGGTGAAAAAGGGAAGGCGTGTTTGTGGGAACCCAATCCATCCGATCCATTTTTAGAGCATAGTGATGCAGCTCTTGACCTCGGAAAGGGGTATAAAGTTCGCCCTTTTATTAATGTGAGGGCTGGAGAAACAGCTGTCTTAGCGGATATCAAAGGTATGGGCATCATCAATTATTTTTTTATTACGAGTAGTCTGGAAAATTATAGCGAGCTTGTGTTGAGAATTTACTGGGATGATGAGGACCATCCGTCAGTGGAATGTCCATTAGGTGCATTTTTCGCGATGGGCCATGATAGTCAGCCTCACCTTGTTAACTCTGTACCCGTAGTAGTGGCTCCTAAAAAAGGTTGCACTTCCTACTGGCAAATGCCGTTTAGAGAAGGTGCAAAATTCACGTTAACAAATGATGGTCCGATTGACTCCTTTATCGTAGCTTATAAAATACAGTATAAATTAAAGGAAGTTCCGAAGGATGTAGGCTATTTTCATGCGCAGTATCGAAAAGCAGTAACTTCGATTGATGATCCTAACTATGTGATTGTCGATGAAATAAAGGGAAAGGGTAGTTATGTAGGTACATATTTAGCATGGAATGCACTTTCAAGTAACTGGTGGGGAGAAGGAGAAGTCAAATTCTACTTGGACGGAGATACCGAATACCCGTCGATGGCCGATACTGGAACAGAGGATTATTTCGGTGGGGCATGGGGTTTCTCCAATATGGACACTTCTGATAACCAGACGTTTCAAAATAATGAACAGGCCTTTAGCTATCCATACGTTGGAATGCCACTTGCTAAAATTGTAAATGATCGAGCTCCACGGAAATACAGTCTTTATCGATGGCATCTGCTTGATTCCATCGGTTTTGAAAGTGACTTAAAAGTGACCGTTCAAACGTTAGGATGGTACCCAAACTTTCCGAAATATAAAAGATATAAGCCTTTGAGTGAAGACATTGCTTCTGTAGCTTATTGGTATCAGCAAGAGCCACATCATCCATTTCCGGTGTTGCCTGATTTGAAGGTGAGATGGGATCGGTAGCTAGAAAGCGAGATTGGATTTGTGATGAATATGTGAAAAAGATAGATATATGGCCAATTTAGATAGATATAAGTTGCGAAATGATAGATATAGCCAAGAAGTTGATAGAAATCTTGTTAAAGTTGATAGATATAAATTTTTGCTGATACTAAAAAGTATAAAACTTTTTAGTTTGTTATTATTTGGATATCCCTATCCGGTATAAAGTGTGGCCGATTTGTGAATAAGTCGGAATTAACTCCAATTTGGTCGGAATTCCTGAGATAATAGTCGGAAAAAACATTGAAAAAGTCAGAATCCAAGCCAAAAAAGTCGGAATAAATATCAAGTAAGCCCAAAAAACCAGGAAATAAGGTAATTTAAAGAGGTTTTTGAAGAAAACTATTGGGGAAAGCAGTTAAATTTACACGCTACTCCTAAAAAAATAATACGAACGCA
>NZ_CAKJTG010000007.1:16813-18297 GCF_917563885.1 Pseudoneobacillus rhizosphaerae | reverse complement strand
CTATCAATCAAACGTTTGATTGATTACGGCGGAAAACGTTGTGAACTAGCAACTACCCAAATAAAAAAGCCTACCTTTCTATAAATCTACAGAAAGGTAGGCTTTTTTTAGTTTTAATCAGCAACCATGAACCAATTCACTCTTCCACAAATACTTCTTTATTATCACTGGAAATAATATATTGGTGGTCTCTTGCAGCTTCTTCAATTTCTTTAAATGCCCAATGGTTTTTGGGTACATCTTTAAAGGTTGGATTATAGTCTCCTTCTAGAGGACCCCGTTTAAATAAGCGATTTAACACTTTCACTGCTTGAGCTCTTGTCAAATGTGTATTTGGTTTAAACGAACCATCTGGATAACCTTCCATGATCTTAAAGTGTTTAATGGCTAATATGGCTTCTGCTGCCCAATTATCACTTTTTATATCGCTATAAGTAGTGTTAGCCTTTTGAACAAGAGTCGAACATTGTTCAAATGCAAGTGAGTTATTTGAACACTCTTTCTTTAACCATCTATAGACGATTGTGGCCATTTGAGCGCGAGTAATGTAATCATTAGGGTTGAACGAACTTCCTATTCCGAACATAATTTCACGTTGTTTTGCCAGCATGATTTCTTTGTAAGCCCAATGCGTTTCTAGCACATCATTGTATTCGCCCTTTTCCGTAACATCATTTAAACCTAGGTTTTTCATTAACATTACTGCCATTTGGGCTCTTGTGACCTTTTGTTCGGGTCTAAACGTGTTATCTGGATAACCATTAATGTACGCACTGTGAGTATATAATATAGGCTCTGGATCAGGAGTAACAATTTCAGTCCATGAAGCAAATAGTGTTGTATTATTTGTTATTTTATCAGTTGAAAAATCCCATGCTGTCTTAAACTCGGCATCCTTATACCAACCTTTGAAAATATAACCCGCTCTAGTCGGAGGAGTTGGTGCGGTAATCGTCGTGTTATAGTTTGTCGTAACCGGAGCAATGGCACTACCACCATTCGAGTTAAAGCTTACTGTATATTCATTTATTGTCCAATTTGCATAAAGAGTGATGTCGTGAGTCACTTTGTCTGTTGCGAACTTCCATTCCGTGTTCATCCCTACTTCCTTATACCAACCGTTGAACGTATAACCCGTTCTAGTCGTAGAAGTTGGTGAAATCGTCGTGTTATAGTTTGCTATTACTGGAGCTATTGATCTACCACCATTCGAGTCAAATCTCACTAAATATTGATTGATCGTCCACTTTGCATAAAGAGTGGTATCTTGAGTGACTTTATCTGTCGCAAAATTCCATTCCGTCATCAATCCAGCTTCTTTAAACCAACCGTTGAAAGTATAGCCGGTTCTGGTCGGAGGAGTTGGAGCCGAAATGGAAGTATTATAGTTTGTAGTAACCGGAGCAACAGCACTACCACCATTCGAGTTAAAGCTAACCGTATATTGATTAATCGTCCACTTAGCAAAAAGAGTGGTGTCTTGC
>NZ_CAKJTG010000007.1:0-16713 GCF_917563885.1 Pseudoneobacillus rhizosphaerae | reverse complement strand
TGGAGCCGAAATGGAAGTATTATAGTTTGTAGTAACCGGAGCAACAGCACTACCACCATTCGAGTTAAAGCTAACCGTATATTGATTAATCGTCCACTTAGCAAAAAGAGTGGTGTCTTGCGTGACTTTCTCTGTCGCAAAATTCCATTCCGTCATCAATCCAGCTTCCTTAAACCAACCGTTGAAAGTATACCCGGTTCTGGTTGGAGGAGTTGGAGCTGAAATGGAAGTATTATAGTTTGTAGTAACCGGAGCAACAGCACTACCACCATTCGAGTTAAAGCTAACCGTATATTGATTAATCGTCCACTTAGCAAAAAGAGTGGTGTCTTGCATGACTTTGTCTGTTGCAAAATCCCATTCCGTTATCAATCCAGCTTCTTTAAACCAACCGTTGAAAGTATACCCGGTTCTGGTCGGAGGAGTTGGAGCTGAAATGGAAGTATTATAGTTTGTTGTAACCGGAGCAACAGCACTACCACCATTCGAGTTAAAGCTAACCGTATATTGATTGATCGTCCACTTTGCAAAAAGAGTGGTGTCTTGCGTGATTTTGTCTGTCGCAAAATTCCATTCCGTCATCAATCCAGCTTCTTTAAACCAACCGTTAAAAGTATACCCGGTTCTGGTAGGAGGAGTTGGTGCGGTTATGGAAGTATTATAGTTTGTGGTAATCTGCGTTACGCCACTGCCACCATTCGAGTTAAAGCTAACCGTATATTGATTGATCGTCCACTTTGCATGAAGAGCAGTGTCTTGCGTTACTTTATCTGTCGCAAAATCCCATTCTGTCGTCAATCCAGCATCCTTAAACCAACCGTTGAATGTATACCCGGTTCTGGTAGGAGGAGTTGGTGCGGTAATGGAAGTATTATAGTTTGTTATAACCGGAGTAACGGCACTACCACCATTCGAGTTAAAGCTAACTGTATATTGATTGATCGACCACTTTACATAAATTGTTTTGTTACTAGTAATGGATGTATTTGCAAAATCAAACTGTGTTGTGTACTTGTTATCGGTATACCACCCAGCAAACGTAAAACCAGTTTTTGTAGGCTGTGCTGGTTCTACAGCTTTGTCACCGTGGTTAACTGTTTGTGAAGCTATCACATTTCCACCATCAACATCAAAGCTAACTGTATATTGATTGATCGTCCACTTAGCATAAAGTGTAGTATCTTGAGTGACTTTATCTGTTGCAAAATTCCATTCTGTCGTCAATCCAGCTTCCTTAAACCAACCGTTGAATGAATACCCGGTTCTGGTCGGAGGAGTTGGATCTGAAATGGAAGTATTATAGTTTGTCGTAACCGGAGTAACGGCACTACCACCATTCGAGTTAAAGCTTACAGTATATTGATTAATCGTCCACTTAGCATAAAGTGTAGTATCTTGAGTTACTTTATCTGTTGCAAAATTCCATACTGTTGATAATCCAGCTTCTTTAAACCAACCGTTGAATGAATACCCGGTTCTAGTCGGAGGAGTTGGTGCGGTAATGGAAGTATTATAGTTTGTCGTAACCGGAGCAATGGCACTACCACCATTCGAGTTAAAGCTAACCGTATATTGATTAATCGTCCACTTAGCAAAAAGAGTGGTGTCTTGCGTGACTTTATCTGTCGCAAAATTCCATTCCGTCATCAATCCAGCTTCTTTAAACCAACCGTTGAAAGTATACCCGGTTCTGGTCGGAGGAGTTGGAGCTGAAATGGAAGTATTATAGTTTGTCGTAACCGGAGCAACGGCACTACCACCATTCGAGTTAAAGCTTACCGTATATTGATTGATCGTCCATTTTGCATAAAGAGTAGTATCCTGAGTTACTTTATCTGTCGCAAAATTCCATACTGTTGATAGTCCAGCATCTTTAAACCAACCGTTGAATGTATACCCGGCTCTGGTCGGAGGAGTTGGAGCTGAAATTGTCGTGTCATAGTTTGTCGTAACTGGAGTAACAGCACTACCACCATTCGAGTTAAAGCTTACTGTATACTGATTGATTGTCCACTTAGCATAAAGAGTAGTATGTTGGATTACTTTGTCAGTAGCAAAATTCCATCCAGTAGTTAACCCGGCTTCCTTATACCACCCATTAAACGTATAACCCGTTCTGGTAGGTGGAGTTGGAGCTGAAATCGTCGTGTTATAGTTTGTCGTAACCGGAGCAACGGCACTACCACCATTCGAGTTAAAGCTAACAGTATATTGATTAATTGTCCATTTTGCATATAGAGTTGTGTCTTGAGTGACTTTATCTGTTGCAAAATTCCATTCCGAAGTCAAACTAGCTTCCTTAAACCAACCATTAAATGTATAACCTGTTCTGGTAGGTGGAGTTGGAGCTGAAATCGTCGTGTTAGGGTTGGTTGTAACGGGAGCTACTGCGCTACCACCATTTGAGTTAAAGCTTACCGTATAAGTACTTTGTATCCACTTTGCATACAATATGACATCATTGCTCGGCATCGTAAATGAGGAACCTGGTGAGTAAGAAGTCCCAGTTCCATTTGAAGCTGTATTCCAACCAGCAAAGGTATGACCTGTTTTTTGTAAATTCCCGGTGTTGCCTACTACAGTAACCTGATCACCTTGCTTATATTGCTTACTATCGGTAGGGGTATTCCCACTAGTATGACCATTACCATCATAACTAACTGAGTATGTTGGTGTCGCAACAGTAGTTAGACCCATGGCCGCGCTACTACCACTTAAACTACTAATGATTCTTAAACCGCGGTCTAGCATAACTAGCATGTAATTGCCCTGAGAATCTACGGAATAAGTTATCTCACTTGTAACGCCTGGTTCTGCAGGTGATATATTTTTTGTTCCTTTTTCCCAACCAGTGGCTGTTTTTTTCATAGCGAAAAAGTAGACCTCTGAATTATCGGATTTCCAGGATTCCATCAATAAGTAAATGTCCGGACCAACAAAATGAACCGATAAAGGTCCAGTTATTCGTGTATGATCCACGTAAATCTGTTCCGTCCTCCAACTTCCAGATGCATTTGTGACAATATAAGAAGTTGTAAGGCTTGAGTAAGCAATATATACAGATCCATTAGAATCAAGAGTTAACGGATAACTCCAGTAATCTTGCAAATCTCCAGTTGAATTAATCAATTTTGTTGCAGCAGGGAAACTAGTGTCCGATGCTTTTTTTGTTGTAAAATAAACGTTTCCGTAATACGAATTTTGTTGGTCTTCTTTTATATAAGTAACATGGACATTATTTCTATTATCAATGACAATTTGTGGTGATTTTAATTCATCAATTCCACCACTTGAGGTAACCATCGTTCCTATTTTCCATGTACCAGACTGATTAGTAGCATATTTCACGTAGTGGTTATGTGGACCAGCTTCATCGTACAAATACACCATATGCACAGCACCAGAAGAATCTACAGCCAAAGAAGGGTCATCAAAATTCTTCCATCCATTGGGATCACTGTATCCTTCAATTTCTGTAAAGGACCAGCTTTTTGTCCCCCCATTAAAATATCCATATTTAACTCCTCGATAACTATTAACTCCACTACCGTCGTAAAATTTAAAAGCTAAATGTAGATTGCCATTTGCATCTGCAACTAATTTTATAGGGCCAGCTAAACTTGTATCTGCAGTCGCTATTTTGGTTACGCTTGTAAAAGGTTCCCAAGTCGCACCATTCCAACGCTTGACAGCAATCTCACTATCGTTAATCATATGCGCGACATACAACTCGTCATTAGGGCCTTTAGCTAATGAACTATATGCCCAAGTATTAGCGCCATACGTATGGACAGTAGTTTTCTTAATTTCATCTGCGGCAGTAACATCAACTTGGCTTATATCCATGTCAGCATTCACTTGTATAGTGCTAAATGATAACAGCACAATCATGAATATCGAAAACCAAAATGAACCCTTTTTCCTCTTCAAAAATTCATCACACCTTTCTATAATTATATTAAAATACTTAGACTAAAGAAAAAGATCATATTTTCCCAATCACCCCCCTAATGAATTACACATTAATCTATTCGTATAACTTTTGATGTAGGACTAATTTCTGAATCACGTACTATGCTTCTGATTTAGAAGAAAACTAGGATAATTGACCCAGAACATCCATACAAATATCGACAATATTTCCATGGCACTCATGTTAAGATACGAAGTGGATTTTATTTTTTGAAAAAGGGGCGATTTCTTTGTTTAAAAAATTAGCAAGTGAAGCTCTAGGTCTTAGTGATATTGGCGAAATTATTAAACCGTCGGATTATGACAAAACCCAGTCTGATGATTATGTATTAAGTGAAGATAATGAAAAGATTTTCTTTCTGATCAAATCTAAAAAAGATGAATATTGCTTTACGAATCTAGCACTTATCCATGTTGATGGAGATTCTGCGGTTAGTTCAAAGCGCAATTTAAGACGCTATGATTATTACCAGCATAATATTAGAGATGTAAGTATTGAGACTGCAGGTACCATTGACTTAGATATTGAGTTAAAGTTCACTATGGGTAATTATGCTCTTTCAATCGATGTGAATAAGAAGTATTCCACAGAAGTAGCGGACATTTACAAAGCCCTTCTTGCGATTTCAATGATTCAACAAGATAATGCTAGACTACGTGCTTACGGTGACGAAAGCCTTCAAAGAGCGGTTGAAGTGATTAAGCATAATCGTTCTGTTGAGGCGAATGTATCTCAGGAGTTTGGGAATATTGCTCAATTTGTGAATATATGGTTGACGGATACTCATCATAAACATACAACAAAAGACTTTACTGATACGTTTCATAAATATATTCATAATTAATACAATCTAATTAGGAATCCTAGATTTGATTCTGTAATAAAGTCATCTGAATTATTGAATGAAAAGCTAGGGTTCACTTTGTGAATTCACGTCTATTTTCAAAAATTGATAGTCCTTATCATGATGGAAAGTAATAGAACAGAGTTGTAGGAGTAATTGGTTAGCACGCTTCCTTTTGTTTCAGGAGGGAGGGAATAACCATTGAACATTACTTGAACTCTTTTTAGAAATTTTGAAGGGGAGAGTGCAGGAGGTTACTGCGCATCTTTTTCAAAAAAACGTTTTAGAGAACAAGGAAACCACCCGAATCCGCCACAGACAATAGGGTGGTCTGCCTTGAATCTAATATTGATTACCACCACCCTGACGGTAGAGGTTTTAAGAGAGAAGTGGTCCAACACTTCTCTGTTTTTTTTTAGTATATATTTCCATTATACAAAAACTTATTCAAATTGGAAAGAAATGTTGTTTATTTGTCCGAAGTAATGGAGCCGTCCCGATGCCACTCCATTTTTTTCTTCTGAATACCAACTACTCCAACCCCAAAAACAATAAATATCCCCCCGACAAAGAAATTAACCCCCAACTCTTCCTTTAATAAAGCCCACCCTAAGAAAGAACCAACAATAGGCTGGAAAAAGAAAAACAGTGACCCGATTCCCGCATCCATGAGCTCCATTCCTTTATTCCAAAGAAAAAAGGCTCCTGCTGTTGAAACCACTCCTAAATAAATCACTCCTAAAATGATTAAAAGGTCTTGATAATAGACGTCATTAGATTGGAGTTCCCACAACATTGCTGGGGTAGTAAAAATAAGCGCAAATAACACAGCATATGTAGTAATCGTTAAGGAAGATAACCGATTCGAAGCCAACTTTACATAGACGGATAACAATGCCCAAGTAATGGCAGCCCCTACTAAAATCACACTTCCGATAAAATTAGACCCGACATTGGTATCTAGGCCAATAACAATCACAACTCCAATTGTCGCTAACGCCATCGCTAAAATTTTTCGAACCGTTAGTACTTCTTTTAAAACAAACCATGCAAAAATAACAATAAAAGCTGGGGTTGCTGATGTGATTAAAGCTCCTGTATGGGCATCAGATAAGTTGGTACCAATAAATTGAAGAGAAATCGATACAAAATAACCAATAAAACCAATCCAAGCGATTAGAAACCAGTCTTTTTTCTTAAGAGAGTCATATTGTTTATGTTTAAACTGAACCATTTTTAAAATCGTAAATAAAAAAACAAAGGCGATGATATAGCGTAACCACACTAATGTTAGAGGTGGGATATAATCTAACACATATTTGCTAACCACATACATGCCACCCCACATACTGGCGGCTAAGGATAGACATAGCGCTCCAAGTAAATGCTGCTTTGTCATGATAAAACCTCGTTCCATCTCCAAATAAAATCACCCAAACTTCTTTTTCCTTGGTTTTGAGATTGAAAGCCTACTTTTATCAGGTATATTCAGTTTAACAGATGACAGAATCACACTAAATAAAACGAGAAATGCTCCGATATACCCATTAATAGACAGGATCTCGTGAGCAAATAAATATCCAAATAAAGCAGCAAACACAGGCTCTAATGAAAAAATTAATCCTGTTCGAGTAGCAGAGGTGTATTTCTGGGCAACGATTTGGATGATAAACCCTAAAGCGCTGCAAAAAATGCTTAGTACAAGGATAGCAATCCAAGCGTTAGCTGTATCTGGCAACGACGGTGTTTCAAAAATAAACGAAAAAATCAAACCGTACAAGGCGGCGAATCCCAATTGTAAAATGCCAAGATTTAAAGTATCTACTTCCTGAGCCGCGAAGCTTACGACAATAATATGAATCGCATAAAACAAGGCAGTTGCAATACATAATAGGTCTCCAAGAGTGATTTTAAAAGGAAGCTGAATCGTCATTAAAGCAATTCCAGTCATCGCCAACAAAATGCTGATGATTAGCTTTAACTCTATTTTCCTCTTAAAAACAAAAATGCTGATAAGGGGCACAAAAATAACCGTTAAACTGACTAAAAAGCCTGCATTTGAAGTGGACGTTGTCTTTAAACCAAATGTAATCGCGATGAAGACGACAAATAAAATGAACCCTAGTAGACTAGCATATTTAAAGGTTTTTAAGTTACTATTCCGCAGTCTTCGGAAAAAAATCGCTGATGCAAGTAAAAAGGCAAATCCAAATCGAAGGGCAATTAAATTAAACTCCCCAAGTGATTCTAATCCCATTTTCATAAAAAGATAAGATGATCCCCAGAAGAGGGTAACTAATATCAGCAAAAGGTCAGCCTTTAGTGGTTTCAAAATCAGTTTCCTCCTTTAGATTGTAGAGAAAATTCAGTGAATTAAGTATACTAAGTAAAAATAAACAAGTAAAACGAATGTTATTTATAGTTAGCATGAATAAAATTCATGTAAAAGAAGCGGGAGGATGACCCTTTGAGTATTAATAAGTACAAAATATTAATGAAGGTAGTCGAGCTCGGCAGTCTGACGAAAGCAGCCGATGCCATGGGATTCACGCAATCTGCTGTCAGTCATACCATCAATAGTTTGGAAGAAGAATTCGGATTTCTATTACTTACCCGAAGCCGTTCCGGAGTGAAATTGACGGTAAATGGAGAACAAATGGTGAAAACGATTCGTGAAATTTTGAAATGGAATGAACATTTGGAACAGGAAGTTGCTTCTATACATGGACTTGAAATAGGGACCATCCATATTGGTACCTTCACAAGTGTATCTGTTCACTGGCTACCTGGGATCCTCAAGGATTTTCAACAGGATTTTCCCAATATAGATTTTAAAATAAAAGAAGGCAATTACCGTCAGATTGAGGATTGGATAGCTGATGGGAAAATCGATTGTGGTTTTCTATCGCTTCCAACTCGGGACATGTTTGACGTCATACCTTTGCAGAAAGACCAGATGCTTGTTGTGTTGCCAACCGACCATCCATTAAGCTCCGAATCTGTCCTTACGTTATCCCAAATTGAGAATGAGCCGTTTATTATGCCGAGCAAAGGCTCAGATGATGATATCAATCGGGTTCTGGAAAAGGCATCGATTAAACCAGACATTAAGTTTAAGGTTGGTGATGATTATGCCATCATGGCGATGGTGGAAAAGGGACTTGGTATCAGTATTCTCCCAGAACTCGTTCTTCGGGGGCAACAGCGAAATATTCGGATTGTCGAGCTGGAGGAACCGTCGTATCGGTCGCTTGGTATCGCAGTGAACTCGTTGAAACAGATTTCCCCAGCGGTTAAACGGTTTTTGGAATATGTGCAGAAGTGAAGTAAGGGGGAAGTTCGATATTCCATTGATAAAATCAATTGATAGTAAAAAAGAAGCTAAATACCTATGCACAAATAGGTTTTTGGCTTCTTTTTTTAATGAAATTTGCAAATTTTAGAGGAGAACTTGGTGAAAGGTGATACATTCACGGAAAGAAATGAGTATTCATTGGCAAAGATAGTAACCCCCAAAAATGAAACCTTTTTTTAGAATAATTATAGTATCCGCCTAAACATAGATATATAACATCCAAGACCAGGAGGGGACTATGAGAATACTCTATTTATCATCTTTACTGTTCACCATTTCAATTTTCCTTTTTTCACAAAAATCAGAAGCCTCTACCATCGTAGATACCACCAATACATATTCCTACGAAGAAATGGTTGCAGACATTAAGTTGCTGCAGAAAACCTATCCAGATCTCATTCAATACGAAAGCATTGGTAAATCTGAATTTAATAGAGACATTATGGCAATTAAAGTCGGAAAAGGGGAAGAAACTACTTTAATTAATGGTAGTCATCATGCACGGGAATGGCTAAGTACCATGATTGTCATGGAGATGATAGAAAGCTATGCGAAAGCCTACAACTCTAATTCTCTAGTAGGTTCTTATTATGCAAAGGATATGCTAGATGAAATTTCTATTTCCTTTGTCCCGATGGTGAATCCTGACGGTGTCACTCTCCAGCAACGCGGCTTAGAGGCTTTTCCAAAAAGTCATCATGCAAAACTACTAGCGATGAATGGTGGTAAAAGGGATTTTACGAGATGGAAAGCAAATGCGATGGGGATTGACTTAAATAGGCAATATCCTGCGAATTGGAATTCCCCCACAGAAGAAAAAAAGCCGTCCTACATGGGCTATAAAGGCATTCGTCCTTTTCAGGCAAAGGAAGTCATTGCGTTACGTGACTTTACTTTTAAAATCAAACCGAAAATTTCTGTTGCCTATCATACCTCTGGAAGAGTTCTCTATTGGCACTTTCACAATAAAAAAATCAATTATGCCAGAGATTTTCGCTTAGCCGATCAGTTTAGTAAAACGACTGGCTACCGATTAATGAAGCCTGAAACAAACCCAACTGGTAAGGGATATACGGATTGGTTTATTCAGCAATTTGGGCTGCCAGGATTTACTCCCGAACTAAGCTATAGTGTCGGCGAAAGGCATGTGCCCGTTGCTGTTTTTCCAGAGGAGTGGAACCGAAACAAGACGATTGGGTTATGGTTGCTAGCGGAAAGTTATGATCTAAAATATCCTACTAAAAATATCAAGCCATTTCAGGAAAGTGTTACGGTTGCTGAAAACGTTTATGCCTATAGTAAACCCTCCTTTTTAGGTCGTAAAAATGAAAAGGTTAATGCTACACAAACTACTCAAGCATTCGAAAATTATGGTAATTGGTATCATATCGAAACGGCTTTAGGAAAAAGGTGGGTTTACTTGCCGTATGAGTTGAAAACCTTCCCAGAAAGAACCTTTTTGGATGTAGCTAAAAGTCAATGGGCATTTACATCCATCAAAAATATGAAGGATTTGGGATGGATGAATGGGATCTCTGCTACCCATTTTGGTGTGAATAATGGATTAACACGTGAGCAGTTAGCCGTCATTTTAGTTCGCGCTTTAAAGCTACCAATCCAAATCCCAGAACAACCAAGCTTTGACGATATACCTACAACCCATTGGGCCTATAGCGCTATTGAAACAGCAAAAGCAAATCAGCTTATGAACGGTGTGAATCCAACTACCTTTGGTAAAGGGAGAACCGTTACGAGAGAACAAATTGCAGCTATATTAGCAAGAATCTCGAAAAAAACCCCTACTACAAATGAAGCAAATCCATTTAATGATGTGGATGCCACTCACTGGGCTTATCAAGAAATTCTACTAATGAAGGAACTAGGAATTTTCAAAGGAGTTAATGGAGCATTTAACCCAGGCGAAAAATTAACAAGGGGACAGTTGGCTGGGGTTTTAGATACACTTAATCGAGATTATCCTGAGTTTTTTGTTTACCTAAATAATGAGGAAGCAGAGGAAGAAGTCCCTGCTCCTTAAAAGATAATTAACGGAATAAACTTTAACACAATAAAGCGGTGGGGGACTGTCCCCCACCGCTTTACTGTGCTAAAGTTTACTTGTGAAGAGTTCCTACATATTTCCAGTGGGGTTGGGGATATTAGAAGAAAAGGAGGTTATGGACGATGAAAAAGTTCTTAATGATGCTTTTCTTATCTATGTCTCTTTTCTCGTTAGTTGGTTGTGGAAATGATGAAAAACCGGAAGACGATGAAGATGTAGAAGACGTAGAGGAAGAAGATGAAATTGGTGATGGTGAAATTGATGATGAATAGCCATCTTTAAGAATGTAGAAGCAAGGAGTGATACTCTTGCTTCTTTTTTTATTGTGCTGCTAGACGGTCGTTTGCACTTTTCTTAGTTAGAAGCTGAGCGTAACTAAGAACTAAATTACCTATTTTGAGGTTTTGTTTAGTGCTCGGAAAAGGAAGGTTTGTAATGAGAAAGTGACAAAGTCTGAAATATGTTTTAGAAAGACCGATATAATGCCAGCAGAGTCCGATATAATGCCGGGAAAGTCCGATATATAGTTAAAAGAGTCTGATATATAAGTGTACTGGTGTGTGTTAAAGAGCGAGGGATATACGTCTGCTGGGGGATTTGTGGCAGAGTTGTGAAAAAGTCGGAATCAACGCGGAATTGGTCGGAATAAATGGATAATTGGTCGGAATAAGCGCTGGAAAAGTCGGAATTAGGCGTCAATTAGTCGGAATAATGGTAAACGCTCGGAATTTAACTGAAAAAAACACGCTTAAGTAATGAGTTCTAGCATCTCCTGATTAAAAAATACATGACCGTTTGTGATAGTTACGAAAGTTTAAAAGAAAATCACCTCTCTTGGGGTTAAATCGTACCGAAAGCAAGGGTTCTTCCTCTTTTTTTAAAGAATGCCTATCTATATTTGCTTCGAGAATTATCCAACTCCAAGGATCAAGTAAAAGGTTATTATTTTTTAAAATCCTCTTGAATTATTTTCCAATAAATAATATACTACATTACATCAGTAATGCACTATAACAGGGAGGAGGCGGAGGTTATTCTTAACGCAGATGGTTCAAAGCCTATTTATGTGCAGATTTCCGAATGGATAGAGACGGAGATTATGAATGGTCATTTGGAGAGTGATCAGAAGGTTTACTCGCAATATCAATTGGCCGAAATGTATACCATCAATCCGGCAACGGCAGCAAAGGGATTAAATCTACTTGTCGATGAAAATATTCTTTATAAGAAGCGGGGGCTAGGGATGTTTGTTTCGCAGATGGCTAAAGAGATGATCGTGAATAAACGGAAAAGTCAAACGCTAAAGCGGTTAGTGCAGGAGCTTGTTCTTGAAGCACACCGTTTGCAAATAAGTGAAGCAGAATTAATGGAGATGATTAAAGCGGAACAATCGGAGGTGGGGAACGAATGAAGGTAATCGAATGTACGGGGTTAACGAAAACGTATTTAAGGAAGCCTGTTTTAAATAATCTCACTTTTTCTATTGAGGAAAATACGATCACAGGGTTAATTGGACGCAATGGAGCTGGAAAGACTACTTTACTAAAAATCTTAGCTGGTTTTATTCAGGAAACATCAGGTAAGGTTCGCGTTTTTGATGACGGTCCTTTTAATAGTTTATTTGTATCGGCTAACTCCATTTTTGTGGATGATCAAATGATTTTTCCACCCGCCCTTCAGCTTCAAGAGATATTAGAAGTGGCTGGTAGCTTTTACCCGAATTGGGATATGAAATTGGCAAAGGGCTTGGCAAAGTACTTTGATTTTGATCCGAAAAATTATCACAACCGGTTATCGAAAGGGAAAACTAGTACATTTAATTCAATTATCGGCTTGGCCGCCCGTTGTCCTTTAACAATTTTAGATGAACCGACAACCGGTATGGATGAAGCAGTTAGAAAAGACTTTTACCGCGCTTTGTTAAAGGATTATCTCGCGCATCCACGCACGATTATGATTTCTAGCCATCATCTGAATGAAATAGAAGATTTATTAGAGGATGTTCTTTTAATTAAAGACGGGAAGAAGCACCTCCATCTGCCGATTTCAGAATTAAAGGAATGGGCGATAGGGATAAAAGGACCAACGGAAAAGGTCCTTGAATTAACAAATGGGGAAGAACTGATTTATGAAAATCGTATCGGAGCAGGTACGATGTATGCCGTTGTGAAAAATAATTTTGCCACGTTGGAAATTGAAAAGGCAGGGCTTGAACGAACTCCAGTCCGAGCAAGTGATTTATGTGTCTACTTAACGAATGATAGCAGGGGAGGAATAGATGATGTCTTTAACCAGTGCTAATATGAACGTAGTGGTGAAGCGGCAATATTTGTTTAAATTAAAAGCAAATATTGATGCCTTTAGTTCTCTAATTGGAATACAGGTGATCGCCTTGCTCTTCTCACTAGGTGGTATGGGTATGAGTGGATCGAGCTCTTCATATTTTACATTGACGGTGAGGAGTTATTCTGCTGATGTCGTCTTGGCTTTTACGATGATTTGGGGGCTTGTCACAGCGATTACTATCACAACTAGACCTTATCGAAACTTTGACTTTACGTTTGTCACAAATCGATTGACCAGTAACCTTTCCAATGTATTATTTTTAGTAACAGCTAGTTTACTAGGTGGTGTGACTTCCATATTGTCAGGATACTTAGTCAGAGTAGCGGGCTACTTTTTCTTAGGGCACACCTTATATAGCTCTGAAATGGCAGTGGGGGAACTGATAATAGGGATAATTGCAGCTAGCTTATATATTCTTACGGCCAGCTCCATTGGCTATCTCTTTGGGACATTAGCTCAAGTAAGCAAGGCATTTATTATTGTGATACCTGCCCTTCTTATCGGATTTCTGTTTCTGGATATTTCATTTAATCCAATGCCGATCCAACAAGAAATCTATCAGTTCTACTTTATAGAATCATCATTCATCCTCTTTTTGATAAAAATTTTGCTCACAACAGCCATTTTATTTGGTACTTCTAGTATCCTATTCAATCGAATGGGGGTAAGACAATGAGCCTTATCCTGCCTGCTGTTTTGATCATCCTTTTCTTTATCTTTGCCTTCATGCTGAAAGTTTGGAGAAAGTATGTGACGGTTAAAATTACTCATTGGCTATTAATGATATACACGGTCATTCTTATCATCGCAATGGCTGTTACACCTTTTATTTCAACTGATTTTCCAGCCCGTGCGGAAGGGAACAAAGATTCTTGGCTTGATTTATATAAAGATTTACATTTTGGAGCTTTCGATCGGGTTAATCCTGAATATATCGTACAGAGAGAAGTTTTTGATTATGATCAACCGACCATTAGGATTTCATCCAATCGAGAAGAGGATGGCACTCACATTTATGTTGAGCGAAAGGACACGAATGATGGGAAAATAGAGGGCTTTGTGTATAACACTGGTTTTAATATAAATGGGTATCAGTTCACCGATATTCTAGAGCCTATTCATCTTGAACTGAACTATGATACTTTAGAAATGAATCACCCTGCCATTCAGGATGTTACGATCGCTATTACCGAAAAAGAATTCCCAATCACTCAATTTAATGGACAAAAACGAACGAATGTCACTACAATGGGACCGGACAATCAAGCCATCTACCTACGAATTCCGGCAAATGTAGAAATTAGCAATAAACATATTAATATGACATATGTTGAAAAATAGGCTTAGTTGAGCAGTAATACATCTCTAAATTTGTCGAAAGGGTATGGTTTTGCCGTTATCATTATTGTGTTAAAGTAATACAGTGTAGTGATAGTGCGAAATAGAATTCATTTTTAAAAATATGTAGGAGTTGTCATTTCATGTCTATATTAGTAACGGGCGGTGCGGGGTATATCGGCAGTCATACTTGCGTGGAACTACTAAATGCAGGGTATGACATAGTTGTCATCGATAATTTTTCAAATAGTAAAATTGAATCATTGAATCGGATTAAAGAAATCACGGATAAAGAAGTAACCTTTTACGAAGTCGATTTACTGAATAGGGAAGCGGTAGAAAATGTTTTCAAAAAGCATTCTATCGAAGCTGTCATTCATTTTGCTGGCCTTAAGGCAGTAGGGGAATCAGTGGCCATCCCTCTTCATTACTATCATAACAACATTACAGGAACACTCATTCTTTGCGATGTGATGAAACAATATGGCGTTAAGAATCTAGTATTTAGCTCTTCGGCAACCGTTTATGGTATGCCAGAACGTGTGCCGATTTCAGAAGATTTTCCACTAGGCGCAACTAATCCATATGGCCGCACAAAGTTAATGATTGAGGAAATTTTAAGAGATTTATATGTTGCGGATAATAGCTGGAGTATCGCGCTGTTACGTTATTTCAACCCAATCGGTGCTCATGAGAGCGGTCGAATCGGTGAGGATCCAAATGGGATTCCGAATAATTTAATGCCATTTATTACTCAAGTGGCTGTAGGCAAGCTGAAGCAGTTAAGTGTATTTGGTAACGATTATCCAACTGTGGATGGATCGGGAGTGAGGGATTATATCCATGTTGTTGACCTTGCTCATGGGCATTTAAAGGCACTTGAAAAAGTAATGTCAGCCAATGGAGTAGAAGCGTATAACCTAGGTACGGGAACTGGGTATAGTGTGCTAGAAATTGTCGCTGCATTTGAGAAGGCATCTGGTGTTGAAGTACCATATCAAATTGTGGATAGAAGACCAGGGGATGTGGCCGTTTGTTATGCGGATGCGACTAAGGCTAAAAATGAGCTTGGTTGGGTGGCTACCAGAGGGATTGAAGAGATGTGTCGGGATTCTTGGAAGTGGCAGAAGAATAATCCGAATGGTTACTAAAGCAAGAGGAAGGATTTCCTATGCTTCATTGATAAGTTAACATACCTACTAGCTCAGCTCTGGGATCAGAGTTGGGCTCTTATGTTATTAGGAAACAATAGTAAGAAGGATGATGTTTATACTTCAAGAATCTATTAAATTACACATTTCTGAGTATTACTTTCTGAAAAATTGCCAATACTTTTATTAAAAAGGTAGAGGGCTGTGGAGAATGAGGACACTATTTTTGTTACCTGTTATCGTTATTTGTGCCATTATAGAGGCTATTAAGTTATTAAAAAACAAAAAGGAAATTTCAGAGTTTCGAGTTGAGGGGAAATCATAATTTTAGTCTGAAGATACCGGTTTTTTCTGATAGCTCTGTATGTCTATAACTTCATTTTTATTTTATCAAACTTTTCCGTGTTTGCCATTGATTCGCCATTTCCTACCACTTTTACTAATAGTCAAAAATCCATTTCTGAATTATAATTATTTTCAAAAAGGTTTCCAGATTTGTTTATGGTGGAGGAAGAAATGAATATGCGTAACAGACTATTGTTTATTTTATTGATTTTGTTATTAGCTGCTTGCGGAGCGAAAACAAAAGAGCCTATTATTGGTGTGCAAACCTTGAAAAATGATGAGGGATCGAGATCAGTTGTAAGAATGCATTATTTTGATTCGAAAGAGGAAGCTTTAGATTTTTACTATAAAAAAGGAATCATCGATTTTGTGATGATGGTGCATCCCGATAAAGAAGAGAAGAGCTTATTTAAGGAAATCGATGCAAAAGACGAAAATGGAACAAAGTCAGTAGAGTTCATACAAGAAAATGGTAATCATGCGGAAGACTTAGCATTTATATTTTTATATGAGGAATTAGGGTTAGGGATTGAGTGTGCATTTAATGGGAAAGAGTGTAAGTAAGCGTGAGAGGTAAAGTGCATCAAAATAGTAAAGGGCAATGATTTTTTGATAAAATCACTGTCCTTTTTTATTTTAAAATTAATGTTATAACGCTATAACAAGTATTGCTGTTATTTCAATGAATTTGTTCGTTTTATAATACTAGTGAGGTTATTATGATAAAACATTGATATATCAATATTATTTACGATTATTTTAATATTTTTACTTTTTAATCCCCTGTTCACATGAAATTTGGATTATGTTACTATCAATACGGTTTTGGGAATGTTGTATTAATTAAGTAATGAATAAACAACGGATCCAAGTCATCATATTTTCCAAAATCTTGATACTAAAAAATTTCTAATACGGGGTGTATGATGAAAGTAGACGAATCAAACCAGTTGGAAAATATGATTATTTTAAAAGAAATATGGAATCTAAAAACCAAAATGAGCGAATTATATCATCAAAAAGGTCCAGCCTGTTCCGACTATATCTCTCTTTCATTAAAACTAAATTTACTTGTTAATCAATATTTTGATGAAAAAATGGTAAATTTATATGGAGCCAGTGATAATTAAGGGATACGAGCCCTTGGAGAATAACAAAAAGCCTACTTCTTTTTAAGGAATGAAGTGACCCCTAAAAGTTAGACACGGTTATTTCATTAGGCAGCTTGCTCAAAATGAGTTCGGTATTGTACCGGACTCATTTTTAATTTTGCCTTCATCCGTTTCGTATTATAATATT
>NZ_CAKJTG010000006.1:200379-229980 GCF_917563885.1 Pseudoneobacillus rhizosphaerae | reverse complement strand
GTGTATATCTGTTGTTATATCAGTCATATTATCCACCTAATTCGAATAGACTTGTATTACTTCTTTTATTCTATCATTATATTCTACGCCTTCAATTTCATCTTTAAAATTAGATACAACTTCGTAGATCTTATTAATATAATCCTCTTTTGTTGTGCAATCTTCGGTAAATTTTTCAAATAATACTTCAATTCCACCTAGCACGTATGAATTAAATAAATTCATATTAGCAATATGATTCTCAGATTTTTCTCCCTTAGAATCATCTCTAAAGGCACGGTCTATTTTATTTTCATTTGTTATTCCTGGTGAATCATCAAGTAACATAATTAAGCGATATATAAAATCACAACGCATTTTTTCAGTAATAAACGCACCTGCCAAAATATTAGCTCGATCTGTGGAATCTTTATCTTTTTCACTCTTACGGCCATAGAGAAATCCAAAAATGGCTCCATTCATAAAAACATCTATATATCTCTTGAAAATTTTAGCATCATTAACTAGAAACTTTGTATATGTGGCATGCTTTCCGACTAAAGAAAGATCAGTTTCAAACATTAACCAACACTCTCCTTTAAAAAGGTTAAGGTTTCAGTCTCTTTATTGAGACGATACTTCTTACCTACTTTTTTGCCCATTACTTTTTCTGCATAGTTCCAATCTTTCTCCATAACAAACATAATCACCTGTTCTGCAATTTCCGGTAGTATTGAAGAAATGTTACTAACATGTTTATCATCTGCGTTAGAAAATGGAGCATCCATTACTAGGGGATATGGTTCTGAACTTAAAGCCATTGATTCATTTCCAGCTTTACTAATAATTTTTTCTCGAGCTAAGTCAACCAGACCAGCAATAAAAGCAAAATTTTTAACTGTTTCAAGTCCTTTTGACTCATCTGTCTTAACTTCATCATCCGCATATGCTGTCAAAAGTGATACTCTATATTTATCATCAATCACAACTTTTCTTCGCCCATGATACATTTTCGAAAAGATATTATTTACTTTCCCTTCAAGTTTTTCCCTAATAACGAATTCTTGTTCCTTGTATGAGGTTTCTATCCATTTATAAATTTCTTCTGCATACTTAATATAAGTCATAACTTGTTTATTTTTGTCTGAAACTGAAATTAGACTATCGTACACCTTCTGACTTCGTTCAATTTCAGCTACACAAGCACCATCGTCATGGATAAATCTTTCTTTTTTACCGTTTAAGTCTTTTAACAGTTTTTTTACATCGTTCAAATCGTCTTCATATTTCTTCATATTTTCCTTACCTTTAATTTGTTCACTAATATCCGTTATTTCATCTTCCCATTCTTGGATTCGTTCTTTGTATCTAAAAATATCTTCATATCTAGATTTAATATTTTTGAAGAAAGAATCATTAGTAGTGTTATAAGTTAGTATTTTCTCCTTAAAATTACGAATAATAGTTCCAATTGATTGTGGAGGTAGGAATTCTAGTTCCTTCATTAGGTGATTAAATGCATCATTTTCATTCTCGATTTTTGTCCCACAGACACACTTACCCCTTTTTATTATATCCATGATTGACTGTGCATTCATATCCTTAATGCCTTTATCATCAACCTTAGCTTCTTTTAATAAATTTAAGGCTCTGTTCATTAACGGCTGTGCAAAAAAGTTAACAGTATTTGTATTAAAATCATCATTAAATTTTGAAAATGTATCTTCAAGTAATTTTTTTTCATGTATTACATTCTTTTCAAGTTTTTCCTTATCGGTTTGTAATTTTGAAGTTGACTGATTGTCTCTTAAAATCTCATCTAATTGTTCTTTACGCTTTTCATAGTGTGCAATTTCACTTTTAACTGTCTCGAGTTGCTTAGAAATTGCTTCTCTTCTAGATTGTTGGCTTTGAATCTGAGCAAGTGCACTTGTAGCTCTATCATTTCCCGTCAAGTCCATACTTGAAGTTAGTTTTCCAATTACACTAGACTTTAGATTTTTACTACCTAGGTGTTTCATTGCATTATCTAGAACAGATAAACCCAGCAATCCTTTTACAGCATCTGTTACATCCGCTTTAGAACTAATATTACCTATTCTTTCAGTATCAAAGAAAAAATAAGTAGATAAATCTTTTGGCAGAATTTCATTAATTGTTTTTTCTACATATATTTGTTTAATAGGTTCTATTTGTCCATCAGGTTGTTTATAGGAAACCCTGACGTTTTTTACAGGTGTTGGACGTGTTCCCCTATTGTCACATGTGTATTCTTGGTTTCTAGTGATAAAATATTCAGTTTCATTATGAACAAGGTTTATTTCTACTTCTACATATTCAGTAGCACCTTTATTCATCTCACGGGATACATCTAAATTTAAAAGGAAGTCCTTTGTATCGAAATTAGCTATACCATATAAACACCAATTAAATGCTTGTAACAATGTAGTTTTACCACTTGTATTATTCCCTAAAATCACTGTAACATTTTGTACTTTATCGGTTGAAAATTCTACTTTTTGTATACCTTTATACTGTCTGAAATTTTTCATCGTAACTGATTTCAAGAGCATACCAACAAACACTCCTTAATAATTCTTTTTAACTTCATCTGCAATTATTTTTCTAATAGCTTCTACCATTTCTTCGTTAGATTTTTCTCTTGTCTTTAAATTATTTTGTTCAGCTTTTAATATATTTAACTTCATTAGATTAAGTTTTTTTTCATCAATGACTATGCTAGATGAGTACTCAGATGCCATATTCATCTCCTCCAATATCATTTAGTTTAAATGCGTCTGTAATTTCTGTTATCAATCGATCAGCCACAGAAGAATTTTCAGCTATAGCAGCAAAATCCTTCATTCTTATTATTTCTCTACTTGCTAATGACCTAATACCAATAATATCTTCTTCATATAGATTATTTACTTCATCAATCGATACAGGTAATGTAATAAAATCATAAATAACAGCAAAATCTTTACCTGGAAACTTCCTAAGTACCCGTCCTCGTCTCTGTACATATTCCTTAGGGTTTGTGCTACTAGCAAGAATAAATGCAGTTTTAATACTAGGAATATTTACTCCTTCATCAAGACATCGAATTGCAATTAAGGTTTGAAGATGCTTCCCTTCAGCAAAAGCAACTTTTAATTCCTCGCGTTCTTCTGCAGATTCTTCTGATGTGAACTTTGAAACTCTCATATTAAATCTATTACCTAGCATGTCAGCTACTATGTCAATTTGTCTTTTTTCTTCGTTAGATGCTTCACCCTCAATATATTGGGGATCTTCTAAGGTAGCTGCACCACAATAAACTAACATATGATTATCGGTTTTGTAATTTTCAATAGTCTCGGCCAATTTCAATATTTTTTCTTGTGCGGACGCCACAAGTCTCGCACGTTTTATTAGTAGCATTTTACCTATTTCGCTTATTTGGATTTTACCTCTTTTATCTTTTGAACAATGTTTATAAATTTGCGCTGTTAGGTTTTTATATTCCATTAGTTCATCCTCAGTAAGATTAACCACTAAAGGATAATAATAATATGGTGTTAATTTATTACTGTCTATTGCTTCTTTTAGAGAATATTCAATACATTTCTCCCCAAAGTATTTAAATAATTTTTCCGTGCCTTCTTCATCACCATGACGTTCGAGAGTTGCAGATAAAGCCAATCTATACGGAATATTAGGGTTTAAGGTCTCACTTAAGTGTTTAGCACCAAAATTGTGCGCCTCATCTACTACCAATAAAATATTCCCTTTAACCTTTTTCAACTGTTCTTGGATATCATCTGTAGAGAAGGTTGCATTAGTTGCTATAAAGCAAAAATGCTTTTTGACTCCTAAATTAAATGAAATAACCGCATCTTTTAGTCTTTTTTTCCAATTTTTTTGAGAAGAAGCAGAATACCCTATAATAGGTTTCATACCGAACAGTTGTATGTCTTCAACCCACTGTTCAACTAAGTGTTGATAGGGACATACAATAAAAACAGCCAATTCACCATTTAATTCTTTATATAACTCTGCAATAGCACCAAGGCCTGTAAAAGTTTTTCCAGTACCAGTTGCCATATCAAAAATGCCTACATACTTTTGCTTTTTCCAAGTATTAATGGCATCTAATTGATAATCATGCAATTTCACTTTATCCGGAATATGAGGACCAATTAACTTTATTTTCTCACCAGCTTTAATTTCCTCATTATAATTAAATTCCCTTTGATCGATACTAAGATCATATGAAGATCTTCTATAACTTTCAAACAATTCTTTACCTACATTTGGAAAATCAATTATTTGGATATTTGGTTCATAATCATTCCAGATAGATGTAAATGCTCTTTCTTTTGAGTTAACTCTATCTTGATCTGTAGTCCACGAGCAAAAAACATCTATTGATTCATAATTATGTGAAAAAGCAGTACTTGTTTCATTCATAGAACCCGTAAAAGCAACAATGTTGTTATGGGTATCATATATCAATCCCATTTTCTCGTGAAACATTCCAATATGATTGTTATTTTCCAAAAAAGCAATTTTGATTTCCAAACGTCCATCAGCAATTAAATTAGCTAATAAATTTAGTCTATCCTCTTCAAAAATGTTCCTCGGTGGGGTAAATGAATTTATTAAGGCTTTTTCAATAATACGTTCTCTTAATTCGAACCCCTTGTTAATTGCCTCGATATCTTCTTCAGACAATCTTGGAGACGCAACTAACTGAATTTTCCCTCCATTATCTATCAGACCTGCTAAACCTTTTGAAATTTCTATTAATGCTGTTGAAGAAAAGAAACCGACAGCTCTCTTATACAGTTGAGCATCCTTTAATAGTGGGATATAGAACTCCTTAACAACATTGTCACTTAAGGATCTATATTCTGTTTTAATATGTTTTTCTTTGAAACTCATTTTAGAACCCAGCTCCTGTATTATTGATAGGTTAAATACTTTAGGAACATTTTTGAATTTTCACATAGGAAATATTTCTCAAATAATAATTTTATTATATCATTAGTAATATTTGTAATATATATTAAATTATATTAATTTTTCTAAATTAAAAAATAAATCCATTTATATCTGGTAATTAATTTACAATTCATTATAGTCAGTATATTTTTAGATATCGCATAACATTTTATATAATGAACCTATAGAGATTAGTTTTTTCTATATTTTTTTGACCGAATGTATGTAGTTTCAGTTTCATGAGGATTTTTACAATTTACAGACTATAATCAATTATTAAGCAAATATACGGTTCTACTGTATCAAATTGAAGTAGTAGAACCGTCTCCTGAAACACTTGCTTCCTTTTTTTCTTTTACTTATGTTTAAGTGCTCGACAATGTAGAGGTCTTATCAAACAGTCTGGCAGCACTTGCTATTTATCTTTATAGTTCATAAATCGTTAACAATCGATTTTTATATAGGTTTTCTTCTCATCATTCAGCTGGATATACTTATTAGTCTAATTAAAGCCTAGGCGACACACTCATTTTCGTATAGAGTCATCCAATAAAACATTAAAATAGCTTTTATTATCACGGTAATAATGCTATGGTGCAGGCACTCAAAAAAGAAATTTGTCAGCCTTGAAACTACACTGTTAATTAGACTAAAATGCAAGAAAAGGTGTCAGGCACTGAGTTAAATTCCCTTGAACTACAAATCATAATCTGTTATCCAGTCAGTGGGACAAGAAACCTTCGTCCCAACAATAATTGTTCTTGTCACTGATAGAAAAAAAGTAACCGCCTCCTCCCTTACAAAGAATAGGCAAGTTACTTCTTTATTTTAGACTAACTATCGACAGCCACTTTCTTGTAGCATGTAGTTGTACTGATTAGGTGTATTAGCACCAAATGTTTTTTATTATTATAAATAAGTATTACTATTTAATACAACTACAGACTGTTTCGGGTTTATTTTGTGGATTTTGTTTCCGACAAAACAACCCTTTATTTGTACATAGGACAAGGATCAGTGATTCATTTTCGAAAACAAGTGGGACACCTTTCCATTTGTACTTTTTATCACCACTTTATCGATATTTTTAATATACATCAATTATTTATTACCTAAAGCCAAAAATCCCGTCAATAAACACCAGCGGCTTAAGCCGTACAGATGTTTTTTTGACATTTTATTTTAGTAAAATAACTTCTCCAAATAATAAGGCATTTGGCGTCGCCACCAAATCCAATCATGCGAAACATCTTTGCCCCACTCATCGAACCATGCTGGAATTTGTTTTTCTTCAAAGGCTTCTTTTAATGTAAAGTAGGAAGGCAGCCCATCCTGTTCCCAATCACCCAGACCGGTACAAATAATAATGTCTGCTGAACGATACCGATCCATAAACCAGGCGTCATTTTGATTCCATATGTAATCACTCGGAGAATTTTCGTATACAAGGTGATCATTTCCGTAATCCCCGACAAAGTAACGCACATCATAAACACCACTTAGGGCAACGGTGGTTTGGAAGACATCCGGATGTCTCAAGAGAAAGTTTAATGCATGATAGGCACCCAAGCTACACCCCGTTGTCATCATAGGATCAAACCAACCTGTTTTATGTTTAATATATGGAATCGCTTCTGAAATCACATAACGGTCATATGCTTCATGAGTTAATGCACGGTCATGGGCTGGTTTGGATTCGTGCAGCCAACTTTCGCTATCGATACTAGTCAATGTAAAAAATTGAACTTTTCCTGATTCGATATAGTCCTTACACACATCAATCATTCCAAAATCATAGTATTCAGAATGCGTCCCTCCAGAGGAAGGAAAAACGACGATTGGCATGCCATTGTGTCCATATCTATTCAACCGCATTTCACGTCCTAATTCACCACTCCAATGGCTTAACTGTTCTATATGCATAGAAGGATCTCCTGTTTTCGTTCATGTACAAAACTTATAATGTCATCGACTTCTTCCTGCGAATTTGCATTAATCGCATAAAATTGATTTCCTTGGAGTTCCGCAAACGCCTCTGGCATACGCTGTTCAAACTTCAAAGAGTTGCCAAATCGTTCATAAATGGCATTCCTATCATGTTTATATTCATACGCATCACGCTGTGTTATACCGACACAAAATTGGTTTTCGGCACCAGAATCCTTAAATTCTCCTCCTGTCACAAGAGAAGCATACTGATTAAATAAATCAATGAAGTGCGCGAAATTGTACATATCAATCGTGTAGCCGCCAGCCAAGCGATTATTATATTCAAGTGCAACATAATCCCCATTTTCTAATTTAAAAAACTCAATATGGAAAAAACGTTCTTTCATGTCAAAAGCTTTCACAATCGCCTTTCCATAAGCTTCGAGCTTTGGATCTATTTCTTTTTGAATGACATAAGCTAAATCCAACTGACCCTTTACGAGCTCCAGAGTTGGCACATTATAGGTAAAGCTTGTTTGGAATACAATATTCCCTTCTTGATCCAGTAAACCATCAAAGGTACATAGTACGCCCCCTTCAACATATGGTTCTAAGAAGTACACTTGTGCTTCTCCCCATTCTTCTTCAAAATGATGTACATCCTCTTCTGAACTTAATTTAAAGGTGGCAGCTGATCCCACTCCATTATCCGGTTTAGCGATAACTGGCAGTGCTAAGTCGTTAATGGCTTTATATAACTCATTTTTAGTTTTAACGACTCTTCCCTCTACAACAGGCACATCTGCTTTTTTAAACAGTTTCTTCATTTCCGATTTATACTTCACTTTTTTCAATTCATTTGGTTTATTTCCAAACACATTAAATTGCTCACGCAGCTGCGCATCCAATTCTAACCAGTATTCGTTATTGGATTCAATGCGGTCAATTGGACCATGTTTATAAAATAAAAAGGCAACTGCCCGTTTCACTTCTTCTATATCTTCTAAATTTTTCACACGATAATATTCCTTTAAAGAGTTTTGTAATGCCGAACCCAATTGGTCATATGGCTCCTCACCAATTCCTAATACATTCACACCTGCGTCTTTTAAACGATGAGCAAATGACTGAAAATTACTTGGATAATAAGGTGAAATCAAAATATAATTCATTAAAAAGCTCCTTTCCTACTTTCCCAAATAAGCAACTATATCAAGTTAAAATAAATCTAAACTTCAAAAATATATTCAAAAAAGAGTAATAGATGCCTATTCAGTTAATTAGGAAAATTCAGTCCATTTAGTGGGATATTGGTGGAACAGGGGTCAGGTTTGTTGACCCAGTTGCCTAGTTTCATTGGGACAAGGAACTGTCCCTACTTCCTATAACACCCCACTACAGCAGGAAAACTCATAAATTCCTTCCTCATGTCCCGAAATGAAATAATCTCATTTCCTCTAATAAGCTGAAAATCAAGCTGAAATTCGAGACAGTTCAAGGGCTGTTGATGATAGGTTTCGGTAAAGTGTTGGATGGCCTCTTGCTGTCTGGTTGCAAAGATAAAAACAAACTCATTCCTATTTCTCTTCAGTGAGTAAATGTTCAACTTTCGAAAGCCTAATACATTGTTTCGAATCATCTCAGCAACTTTCTGAGGATTGACTAGTTCAAGGTCTATTTCGGTCATGTCGTCCTCTAATGAGATTTTCTTTTCTTCAAGTAAATGGTGAATGCAATGGGCCAATGAGGTTTCTTCATAACGCAAACTTTCTAGGTAAACATCTTTAACTAACATATTCAAACACCTCTGAATGAGTATTTTATCTTTGTCCTTTGGCTTGGTTATTCAACTTTAAGAAACTGCTCCCTTTGCTCCTCGATTTTTCCAGTATGCTCGTTGTAATTCACTGCGATCGTTCCAACTGGACCATTTCGATTTTTCGAGACGATGATTTCAAGGGAATAATTCTGAGATTCTTTGTCATAATACCTGTCACGATACAAAAACAAAATGACGTCAGCATCCTGTTCCACACTGCCTGATTCACGAATATCAGACATCATCGGCCGTTTGTTGGCTCTTGATTCCACTGATCGGTTTAGCTGTGCCAAACAAATCACGGGGCAATTAAAATCCTTGGCCATCGTTTTGAGGGCTCTGGATATTTCCGTCACTTGGGAATGAGAATTCCCACCGTAAAATTGGCTAGAATGAATGAGTGTTAAGTAATCAATGAAAAGAATTGGTTTTTTGTATGGAAATTGATTGATCAATTTTCGCGTTTTCGCTCTCATTTCAGCGATCGTTTGTCCTGCCCCATCAAATATTTGCATATGAGTTTCATTGAGATCACCAATTACATCTGACCAACTACTTTTTTGACTATCATTTAGCATTCTTTTCGGATCACTCATTTTTGCACGGTTAAAGCCACCTGTGGAGGCAATTAACCTTGTCGTTATTAACCTTTCAGGCATTTCCAAGGAAAATACGAGTGGTAAATAACCAGCCCAACCAGACATTTTGGTAAAATGAAGCATCAGGTCGGTTTTTCCCATTGATGGTCTTGCCGCTAGGATGGTCACTTCTCCATCCTGGAATCCACCCGTCATTTCGTCGAACTCTTTGATGCCGGTTGGTGCACTTTTCAGTTTTACATGATCTTCCCATGGGGCTTCATAGATGTCTGACAGCGCTTGTTGTAAGGGGGTGTGATCATCCATTTTCATCTGGCTAATTTTATCCAATTCGGTAATGACCTTCGATATATCCCAATCATTCTGGTTTGCGACGGTTAGAATATTTCTCTTTTCGCGCTCCTTCCACAGATCTAAAATCAGCTTCTCCATGCTGTCAAACTTCTCAAGGTCCGCATAGGATAACAGCTCTGACAGGTAAGACATTCCACCAAATGATTCGAGGTCAGGTAAGGTGGTAAACGTAATAAGATCCACATTCTTACCCGCTTGAATAAATGCCAACATTCTTCGCATTAATTCCTGGTGCCTGGTACTTGCCAGGTGTTCTGGTTGAATCACCGTATCCTTCAGCAGGTATTCCGCCTTTATCAAACTTCCTAAGAATGCTTTTTCGACCATACTAACCAATCTTCACCTGCTGTAAGATCAAGTACAAATCTACCTGGAATATCTCTACCAGAAGGTTTCGATTCGGTCGATTGTTTAAGCTTTTGTACTGTATTTGAGTTTTCCTGATAGGCATCAATTTCTTCAACCGACAATAACGATTCATTTTCCCAGTTTTTAAGAATGCCAATGATATAATTTAGTTTTCGTTTGTTGTTGACACAAGCAATGTTCATCGCTTTTAAAATGACTTGTTTCGGCTGTAGGAAATTAGAGTCATCTAACCACGGTAGCAGCTGCTGTTTGGCATTCAGATTTGATAAACCAAATCCGTTATCGTCCCAAAACTCGATAATTTCTTTGACTGCTTCTTTTTCTGGAGTAAGAACTATTGAATGTTCCAAAGGAGGCATAAACGCGTCCTTACCCACTTCATTTTCGGTATGTATAAATGTTTGGTCCTCTATATCACTTACTTCTTCCTCAATGGTAGAAGGCACTACTTGTTTACAAAAGGATTGGTATACACTACAAATTTCGCCTTTTTGAATCGATTCCGAAACGTATTGAATCAGTGATGTATCTTCAACCTCTTTTAACTCGGAATAAATACAATCCATAACCGGCTTTCCGCCTTTTTGGAGATTGTATTTCCCCCAGTTTTTAATCGCGAGTTCTCGTGTTACAGGATTGTAACGAATGACCTTGTGATGATGGATGAATCGATCCACTAACGCATGAACACTCTCAATCGAATAACCCAAATCAAACGCCATTTGTTTCTTTGTGATTTGATAGATTCCAATTTGAGTTGTATTCGGATTCGTTAATAGATAAAGATAAAAGTACTTATCCTCTGGAGACATCTCCTCTAACACAACTGGGTTCCTCCAAAAATCAACTCTCACCATTCTAAACTTTGCCATCTTCAACCACCCTTTCTACAAAAAATTTCCTTCATAGAACATATAGTGATTAAAGTCCAAAATGGACATATGCTTTTTAATAAACTTGTGAATATTTTAAAAAACAAAACATGGGGACCGTTCTTCCGCTTCAATCCGAAGCAGAAAAACGATCTCCATGCTTTGCTAACAACAACTCTGTCTCGAGTATTTTCTTCGCTTAGGTTTTTATCTACTATTGGATGAAAGGCTTTATCTTTTTGTTGTTGTTTTTTATTTTCTTTTTGTTTTTCTTTTTGTCCACGTATCGTTAAAAACGAATGATCTCATGATTTCACTCTTCATTTCGTAGATTCAAAGTCTATTTAGAACATAAAAAAACCTTGGTTAAATTACTAACCAAGGCAACATCTTATCAAACTCTATTAAATCTCTTAACTCACTTCAGCTTTATCCTCTATTTTAGATCTCAATAGACGTGAGTTACTTGAGTGCTAAAATATTGAAGTAGTATTAATCAGGTACGTCTATAAATTCTGATACTCTAGCTTTTAATATTTCAATCAGTTCTTCATCCATATAACCATAATCATCGGAGATATCAATACAATGAATTGTTTTATTCTGAAGTTGCAGACCAAACTTTTCCTTTAGTCTTCTTAAATGCTTTCTTTCCATTACAAAAATAAGATCTGCCCATCCAATATGTCCCATTGTGACTTTATTCCTTGCACCTTCCTCCGTCCCAGCTGATCTTACATCATAATTATTAAATCTATGAAATACCTTTTCCGCAGTAGGACTTCGCCATTGATTTTTACTGCAAATAAATAAAATTTTAATTTGATTCCAACCTCCTAATCTTCATTCGATCATCGGTAACTAATCGACGAAACACATTTTTAGCGCGCTAAAAATACTTTAACGTTTTTGCCAATTTGGCATATCCATTTTTATTTGAAAGATTAATAAAATTGATTATTTGCCTCCAGTCAACGTAGCAGATATTTTTTTCTAAATAATGTGTTTGAATCGTTTGATTGTCCACGTTCTCTAGCATCCGCTTTTCCCCGACATTTAATTTCCCTCTATAATTGAAAACGTTCTTTAATAATTCTTGCTACTTCTTCGGCAGGTATATTAGTATTATTGATTTTTACATAGTTTTCCCTCTTGATTTCCCCTTGGAATGAATTTAAGCGATATTTCTCCATGGAATTTTTAAGACCATTTTCTGACCAATCAATATTTCTTTTTGTTGGTTTATGCTCTAATCTATGTGGACTTTTGTTTCTTACGAGTCTTTCATCAAAGTCTGCCTCTAGTTCAACAAAATAAACACTACTTCCCTTTGCCTCGAATATTGAGCATACTTTTTCAACATAATCCCAGTCTGATTTCAAATCGAACGCCCAAACATATGTGAATATTAAACCATTTAAATCACTTTTAGCTACTTCTTCAAATATTTCCTCACGAAACAGGCTGACTAATCTCTTCCCAGCTTTTGTCCCGTAATCAAAAAATTGGCTCACTAAATCTATCGTCATGTGATTATGAAATAGTTTTAAATCCGTTAATTTCCCTAGTTCCTGCCCTACTGTCATTTTACCAACTGCCTGCGGTCCAAATATTAATACTAGTTTCAACTATTTCTCCTCATTTCTGTCAATATTTTAGGTAGATTTTAAATCTTGGTTATGTTGTTAGGTACCGACAAAAGGCAAATTCACCACTTGTTTGAATCAATTTCACTTACCGCTGTTACTTTTCAAAATTAAGTGATAGATTGATTTAAAGGCTAGAATGAAAAACTCTTTATCAGGTCTTAATTTTTTCTAATCCTCATTTTCAAAAGTTTCCCCAAAAACAACTTCTACCTCATCCTGCAATAAATCTAGTAAAGGGAACCGGCTTGTGTATCCTAGGCTTTCCACGATCTCCGTGTAATACCATTCTTGTGAATCGCGTCCTCTATTGAATCTTTCCCACGCTTCTTCTCCTAGTTCCTCAAGATTACGCTTGATTGAACGTAGGTTATGTAATTTATCTGCACACGCCACCTGACGAATGGAAAGCGGAGCTTGTTTTAAAAACTCATGTGTATGCTTTTTTCGTTCTTCCCAGGATGCTCCTTTATCTGGTTCTGAGCAACCTTTTACTAAATCAAGGACATTTTGACCGAATTGATTCAGTATTTCCTCTTCGGTGGTATCGGTATCTTCAAGTGTATCATGAAGAATCCCAGCAATAATTACCTCTTCCTTGCACTTAGCCTTAAGTAAAATCATACCTACTCCATACGGATGGCTAATATAAGGTATATCGGTCCCCTTCCGATGTTGGTGGCGATGTTTGTGTGCGGCAAATTCAATAGCTTGATCCATTAAGCTCATTTTGACCTATCATCCTTTCTGCAAATCTATAAACTAATCTTGTATAAGCCTTTCAAATATGATCTCATATGAAGTAGGTTTTCCATGGCCATTATACTCCATGGGTAACACTTGGACTAATTTCCATCCTTGCGCTGCATATTCCTTAATGGTTTCTCTATGTGTTGGAGAAGAAAAAAATCCCCCTAGTGAAGTTTCTACAAACTTATATTCATACATGTCATTTACACCTCAAGTCTCTTATTTTAGATCATTTTTATTTTTAAAATTATGATTGATTCAGTTCTAAGTTTTTTAATCTCATTACGAAGGTTTGGTAGGCAAACACATGGACAAACCATTAACCCACCTCTGTTCTCTCCACTAATCTCTCATGAAAAATCCATTCTTTTTGTGAAGGTGTGGTTGCACCCATACAAATGAAAACAGGATCCGGACCATGTGAACCATTGTAAGTAACGACTAGATGTTTATAGAGTTTAAGCGTGTTTTCTTCGTCACGAAAGAAAGATAGTTGTGGGTTATAGGCGCGGTTGCCTTCGGTAAATTCACTTCGATATTCACTGTATTCGGGAAGATCTTCTAGATGTTTGACTTGAGAGAAAGTAACCATCAGATTTCTGGATTCGAAAAAAAGGATGACATATTCGTAGGATAGTCCAGCATTTCTTATTTCTGCTGTCAGATTCAGTTCTGGATGCTGATTCGGGAGGTCATAGATGGAGTCAAATACATAAGATGAGCGCTGACGAGAGATGAAATTTTTTTCGGTTAAAATGCTAGATTTCCCTTCTCTTTCCTTATAGAAATGATTTAATCCATTTTTAATCCCATTCATAATTATTTGTTTTTCTAGATCGCTTAAGTAGAAATCATAGGTAACCTGGTTCATTTAATAGCCCCCTATTTTAAATATACCTTTATTTTCCTATTTACTCTTAAAGGATGTCAAGGAATATACTGAAAATTCAAGCTACAAATAGTTCTGGGTGTCAGGCATTTGCAAAACCAATCATTAGACTGATTCCTTCGTAAACAGGATGTGCCACTGCCCACCCAGCTTTTAGCCATACTTTTTAAGTATTCAACAATATCCCCCAAACAGGAATATATGTTCTTTTTGTTGCAGAATAAAAGTGTTTGTACTATCGGTGAGAAATCCCCGACCCTAAAACTCTAGCTAATTTTCTTCAAAATAAAAAGGAACCGCCTCTGCAATTCCTCTAAATAACTCAAATTTCCCTCTTTCACTTTTACAATCCATTTATAAGACTATCCATTCGTTGTTTCATTTCAGTACTTTTTTGATAGCTCTTACAAACAGTATTCTCATACAGTGTCCCATTTTTATTGTGTAAATTAGATTAATCCCCCTTTGGGTTTTGGGTTAAAAACTAAAGAACTGTTGCTATATGTCTATTGGCTTGCCTAAGGGTGTGGTTAAGGTGGTTAATTCTTCTTGTTAGGTGTGTCTTCCATTGGTAATATTCATTTGTCCCTTCTTCTATTTTTGCTAGTTGGTGGATGGGTGCCAATTGCGGGATGGGTGCTTGGTATATGGCTTTATCATGGTCAAATTGATCTCCAGCTACATATTGAAGAGGTACGAGTAATCGAGATAGCTGCATGATTTGAATATTGAATGTTTCTACGTCCTCTGACACTGCCTTTCCTGGTTTTTTATCTATCTTTTCATAAAGCTTTTCCAATCCTAATTGTAATTCTGACAATCTGTTAAGTGTTACGCTCAAATCTATTTTTCCGTTTGCTATCTTCTGATAATTTTCTATTTCCTTTCTTATTTGATTCACAGCAGCTCTCTGGTCAATCGGTATCACAGGGCATGAGCATGCTTTGTGGATGGTTGCTACGTATATTTGGCAGTCACGAGTTAGATGAGCCGCGTCAATTTTATCGATCGTGTCTTCTGTGGTATGCCACCACCAGCCAAAACCACCTGCATTTTCGCCGCCAAAAATCTTAAAAAGTGCTTGCGCAGCTGGCTCGTCGGATAACGGTTGTTCAGACATCCCCATATATAGCGAAGGTACACCAGTACCCCAAAAGGATTGGTCCCCTGCTCTCGCAAAACGTTTACCGATATACTTCTCTTCTGAAAAATGGGCTAATACCTCAGCTGCCATTCCCTTTGTTTCCTCCATACAATTACTTTCAGCTAGTATTGTAGCCCCTTTGCCTCCAACAGAGTCAACATACACATGCATAAAACAATGATCATACATATCCTCCCAATGGGTATCGCAATAGGCAGCAGATCCTGCATATCTCCCGTGTGAATGACCAGACCAAAAGGCAAAGCGTATACTTCTCCGCAAATCTGCACGGTGATTCGTTAGGACACGTGCCACTTCAAGCATTGTTGCATTGGCGGTGGCATTGTCCATTGCCCCGTAATGCCAAGAATCAACATGACCGCTAAAAAGCAGGAATTTATCTGGTTCTATCGTGCCTTTTAGTTCTGCTGTTAGACAAGGAATTTTTCGCCAGGCCGTATCCACCTTTGAGCGAATCCAACAGATTTGACCCTCCTGTTGCTCTAGAAAATCCCTAGAATCGTTGTTCACTGATAGAACAGGTATAGTTGGATATATCGCATCAGGAGTAGGATTTCCCCATACAGTTGAAACGATCATTTCATGCGTGTGCGGACCGTTAACGAAGATAGCCCCGATAGCACCGAGACGTTCTACCTTTTCCACTGTACTTGGGAGAGCAATACCTTGAAGAAGGACAATTTTCCCATCTAATCTTGGCCAATCCTCACTCTCTTCAAGCGTGATAAGCTTACCTTCTATTCCGCTCTCGGTTGTTGAAGCGGCCATTGAATGAGTGATACATGGAACGGGTGTGCCATCAAGTTGGATCTCCGCCTCAGCCGGCAAGCTAATATAGGCTTCCTGAAAGGTTAGCTCTGTTCTTAATCCGATGCTCTCTAACTGCTGTTGAATATATTGAAAGGCACGAAGCTCCTCTTCTGAACCGGAAGATCGTACTTCTTTAGAGATGAAAGTTGTGTGTTCCATTAGACGCTCCTGACAAACCTCATCGACTATGCGCATATTTCTCCTCCTCTATAGAAAGAGGCTACCCGACTTTCGGCAGCCTCGCTGATTGGATTAATTATTTTTCAAAACCGTTTCTGGTATATCAAAGGGTTTAAACGATGTTCCGGTTAAATCTCTGATCGCATCAATAAACGTCCGTGTAGTGTGGGGTGTATCATATAATATATGGAAATAATCCTTTCGTTTCTCCTTCGGTGTCGCATCGTAGGCAAGCCCTACCATCCAACGACCATAATAATAGGAAGGATAATAAGTCCGCTGAATAGGGTCTGAGAAGAAACGGAAGCAATTGTTCGCTTCAATCGATGTAATTCCGCCTTCGTTTATCATATACTCAATCACTTCTTCCTTCGTTTTGTGACCAAGGTTATAAAAATAACATGCATTGGTCATAAAAATACGTTGATAATCTAAGAAATCTCGGCTTAAGCGGTATTGTCGTTTAGCATCATTGCTCACCCCGGGTGTTTCTTCATTTTCATCATCCCAACCTAAGAAATGTAAAGCAGTTTCAGGGCCACCTTCAAACAGCGCATTTGTCGGACTGTTGATAAGGTAATACGATGCTTCAAGTGGTAATTTACCTTGTTTAAATTGATAATCCCAGCGACAATAGAAAGCCTGGTGCCCAGGGTAGGCTTCATGTGTCATAATTTGCGCCAAGATTGGCTCTGTCCATGGACGATCAATGTTAAAGGTAAGTGTTCCTCGGTAATCACCGACATACTTGCTATAACCACTCCAAAATACATCACGAATGGAGTTCACCGAATCAATACCATCCTCTGCTGGAAGGCCAATCACTCGTTCGAGTGTCCCGACTTTGCTTTTTTCCATAAAGGCTTCAGCCACTTTTGTAACGTTGTCAGGTTCAATGACGGTATCCTTTCGCCAAGCTACAATCTTTTCGTTTAGGGTTCCTGTGTACCCTAAGTCTGTTAAACCTTTTTCAACGCGTTCGCGCAAAGTGGCAATCTTCTCATCAGGAATGATCGTAGAAGGAAGTTCTTGAATGTTTAAAATCAGCTCATCGTAAGGGATGTTGTCACCTTGTAGGCTTCTTGTAAAATAACGGAACCCATTATTCATCGCACGCAAATAGCGGCCAGGATGTCCGGCTAAGTCTTGTAGCTCCTTGTCGACTTCTTCAATCTTGTAGCCTATTTCGGTTAGACTATTAAGTGATGGTTTGATAGTACTATAGCTTGCAGTTGCCACAGTTTGGTTATGCATCGCTTGTGCTTCCTTATTTAAACTGACCACAATATCAACGATTGATTCTCCTACTGATTCCTTTGTCCAACGTAACATTTTAAACCCTCCCCCTTGTTGTGTTCCACATTATTTCGATATCTTTAATCATTAAAGGAACAAGTGCCTCGAAAAGCTTGTGTCCTTTTTCAGCGGTGGCAGCACCGGGGTCACCAGAATAGGCATCTGGAAACATATCCTTGCCCCAGCCATGATATTTGATGTTCGGTAACGTCCCGAATTCCTGTGGTTGAAGCCCCTCCGTATAAGCGAGTTTCTTATCGATTGCTAGCACCAACGCGGTTTCATCCTCGCCACCATGACCAAATCCCGGTGTAATCTCGACAATCGTATGACGATAATCTAGCCACCAATTTATAGTCATAACGATTGCACCTAGTTCAGCTAATTTTTCTGTAACGATTTGCAGACTAGGAATATTTCCACCATGGCCGTTAAAAAGAACGATGTATGGAAAGCCATTTCGGTAGAACTCTTTGCCCACTTCATACACATAATTGGAGAAAGCGTCAGTTGAGACATCAATCGTCCCTTCAAATGGCAGTAATCCGAACGAACGACCATAGGGAATTTCCGCTCCAATCAACAGCTGCTCTCCCATTTCAGCATCAATCCGACGCAGGAACTCTCTTGGAATCAGAACATCTGTCCCTAAACTTGCATGTGGCCCGTGTGCTTCCATCATGCCAATTGGAATGATAGCGGTCTTAATCGATTTTTTGACTTCTGAAAACTGTTTACGGTTGATGTCCATCATGTACATCGGCAATTACCTCTTTTCGGTTTTATGTTCCGTTTGCATTTCCTGATCGCTGCGAACCTATAACGATTCATTAACAATCCCAGGCCACTTCCGGTCTAGCCTCGCTCGCTTTTCCAGTTTCTCAGCAAAGGCAAGCAACTTTCCTTCCTGGTTCCATCCACCCACGATTTGCATGCCCACAGGTAATCTACCAATCTCTGAAAAGCCCATGTTCAATGTTATCGCTGGGTGTCCTGATAAATTAAACGGGCCGGTAAAGGTCATTTCGTTTAATTCGGCGTCGCCGATGACTGGATCTTCTTCCGGTGCGGTGAAGGCGACCGTTGGCATCACGAGGAAATCGACTTCTTCAAAAAGACGAGAAATCTGACGTCTCCATTCAGCTTGGTTCTTCAAGGCATTGAGGTAGTCGAGCGTTTGGTGGACCCTTCCAGCTTGCAGTTGCTGGTAGGTACCGAGTGCATAGTCATCTTTACGATGGAACCACTTTTGGTGAATGCTCGCTGCTTCTGGCAACACCATATTCATGACGTCCTTCTCACTTTCGTTCCAGTTCGGGATTTCCACTGTCTCAACGGAATCCGCTAATTCCTTCACAAGGTTGATTGTTTTGCCGTATACCTTCCGTACATCGGTTGTTAAACTTCCTAAATATGAATCTGGGAGTATGGCTATTTTTTTACCATAAGAGTGGTATTCCTCGTCAGTTCCCTCATAGATATTCATTAACATGGCCACTTCTCGGACTGTTTTGGCTAGTGGACCGGCATGATCGAGTGACCAGGATAATGGGAAGACACCGTTTAGGCTCATTTTGCCATATGTAGGCTTTAGTCCAACCACACCGCAATAGGAGGCCGGGATGCGAATGGAGCCTCCTGTGTCACTACCAAGTGAGAAATAGCCGACACCAGCCATAACAGCGGCGGCTGACCCCCCACTTGAACCACCAGCCGTTTTTGTTACGTCCCATGGGTTATTCGTTTGTTTAAAATCTGGGTGGGCGATGCCATAGGCGAACTCTAGCATGTTGTTTTTGCCAATCAAAATCGCTCCGGCCGCTGTAAACCGCTCAACCACTTCAGCAGTTCGTTCAGGGACATTGTCCTTTAATACGTTGGACCCGCAAGTGGTTCTTATTCCTTTTGTGTCATATAAGTCCTTTGCTGAAAATGGGATTCCGGAAAGGACCGAAAGTTGTTCACCAGCCATAAACCGCTTCTCCATATCGCGAGCCATTTCAAGAGCTTCTTTTTCCAACATAGTGATGAACGCACATAAGGAGGGCTCAACCTGCTGATAACGCTCAAAAACCAGGCGTATCACCTCAACGGGCGAAACCTCCTTTGACCGATACAGTTTAGCAACTTCTAAAAAACTCATTGCCAATACGTCCATTTTCTACTCACCTACCGCTAGCAATGGATCATTTACATTGATTGCGAGACTGGTGACGAGGAACAAAATGACGCCACTTGTTCTAGCGTAGATTTTCTCCATCGTTTCACCGAATTCGTCTACCAGTTCCCCTAGTAAATCACCTTTTGCTACGCTTTGACCAATCATGACATTGGAGTACCAGAGACTTTTAGAGCTTGCTCGGTACCAATCAAATCTCGACAAATGGGTAGATGCGGTTTCAACTATGTCACCGGCTAAAATGCCGATTGATCTTAGCACATTTTTAGTCCCTTCTTGTAATCGATGAGAATCGGTAGGGTCTAACAATCCGTTTTGTCCAGCCTCTGCGATGATCGCAACTTTCCCTTGCTCAGCAGCAGTGCCGTAGGTGGAGCCCGGAACTTGCCCCGTACTGCCAACAACATAGTTGATATCAAACAACGAGGCGATTTTCTTCGAATCCTCGACAAGTTGTTGATTCTCCGTTATATGGTAAATAGTGAACGGAACTAACGACTCAATCATGTCACCGCCGTGAAGGTCGATGATGTAATCTACTTCTTTAAAGCAAAGCTCATTTATCCAATATGCTAAGCGCTCAGAATCAGTCCCATCTACTCTACCGGGAAAAACACGATTTAAATTCTTCTGGTCCCTTGGGTGCACATATATGCTTCTGGCGTAAAAGGAAGCGGGGTTTGCTATTGGCAACACGATTACGGTGCCTCTTATTTCCTTTGCCTGAACCGAGCGGCCAATTTTCAAAGCGGCATCGATTGATGTATATTCACAGCCATGTATGCCTCCTAGTACTAGTACCTTTGGCCCATCCGTTTCCCCTCTAATTAAGAAGGCTGGTAATCTTTCTGGAACGGTTGGAAGCTCCAGATAACCGTTCACTTTTTCCCCTGGAGCTACCTGTAAGTTACCTATTATCATAAGAACTGCCCTCCTTAAGGTAAAAGAAAGAAGACAGTCGCTAAGCACAACCTAACGACCGTCCTCCTAGCTTATTTTTTCGTGATTTTATGGAATGGAACATACCACGTGTTCATTGGGTTGATTTCATGTCTTTCTACCCATTCACGTTTTGCTGCTTGCACGCTTCTTTGGGCTAAGAAAATGTACGGAACATCTTCAGCCATAATAGCTTGAATTTCTTTATATGCCGCATCTCTTTGGGCATCATCTACACTTTTTCTTGCAAGCTCTAGAAGTTCGTCAATACGTTTATTCTCATAGAATGCTAGGTTAAATCCTGGTCCTTTACTAGAACTATGAGCGAAATACCATAGGTTGTAATCGGGATCAGCATAGTCTGGTGTCCAAGCAACTAGACCAAAATCGTGCTTTCCGCTTGTTACTAGGTCAAGGAATGTTGGCCAAGCGTACGTTTTAATATCAACGGTTACACCGATTTTCGCTAGGTCGGATTGTAACATTACTGCGATGTTTCGACGTACTTCGTTGTTTTCTGAAATTGCCATTTCAACGGTGAAACCACCTTCTTGACCCGCTTCCTTCAGTAATTCCTTTGCTTTGTCTAAGTTATAATCATACTCTTTTACGCCATCGTTATAACCGAACATCCCTTTTGGAACGATACCGCCGATACGCTCACCGTTACCAAGGAAGACATTGTCAATAATGACGTCATAGTTAATCGCATGAGCAATCGCCTGGCGCACTAGCTTATTATCTAATGGCTTTTGAGTCATATTCATTGGGAAGTAGTCGATTTGGAAACCTGGTGCATTCACGATTTCCACGCCATTTTTCCCATCCATTTGCTTAATAACGTCTGGAGATATCATCGTGTCATCTAGTAGGTCTAGTTCACCTTTTTCAAGCATTAAACGAGCTGTGGATGGCTCTGGAACAATATTGATGTTAACTGTTTTCATGGTTGGAGTGCCACCCCAGTAGTTTTCGTTTGCTTTTAAAACTAACTTCTGACCGCGATCCCAGCTTTCTAAAACGTAGGGACCTGAACCAACTTCCTTATCAGCTAAATAACTTTCTCCTAAATCTTCACCATGGTTATCAGCGAGATTTGGGTTTAAAATGTTACCAAATACAGTTCCTAATGCTTTGATAAATGGTCCAAATGGTTTTAGCAGTTTAATTTTAATAGTATGATCGTCAACGATCTCAAAGCTGTTCTCGTCAATTACTTTACTAAAAATACCAGCAGCTGATTTTCCAATATCAATCGCTCTGCGGAAAGAATATTCAACTGCGGCAGATGTTACAGGTGAGCCGTCATGGAACTTGGCATCCTTTCGTAAAAAGAATGTATAGGTTGTGCCGTCTTCTGAAATCTCCCAATTTTCAGCTAGCTGCGGGACCACCTCTGTTGTGGTTCCATCATACGTTACCAAGCGGTCATACAGCATGTATGTGACCCGGAAAGATGTGTTTGCTGAAGTTCCGTGTGGGTCTAAGTGCGGGATATCTTGGTTTGTTGCAAAGTTAAATACATCCTTTTGCGGTGCACCTGGATCTTCTACGACCGCATCATCATCCGGCTGTTCCTGTTCATTTTCTTTCGGCGGGGTTGTGGTTTCTTCATTGTATTTGTTACATCCAACAAGAAGGACGAAGGACATGAAAATTAAAAAGACAATCTTTAACCATTTGCTTTGCTTTGGCACCGTAATTTCCCCCTTTAATTTTGTTCATATGGCTTACTTTCTTAAAAAAATTCACCAACTCCCCACAACCAGCCCCCTTCCTTAATGGATATCAATTGATTATCGCTGCTTCGGATCGAGAATATCGCGTAAACCGTCCCCGAGCAGATTAAATCCTAATACCGTGAAAAGAATGGCTAAACCTGGGAATGTTGCCGCCCACCATGCTTCACGAAGTATTTCGCGGCTGGAGGATAGCATTGCTCCCCATTCTGGTGATGGTGGTTGCGCACCGAGACCAATGAAGCTTAGGCCAGCTGCAGCTAATATGACAAACCCGAAATCCAAGGACGCTTGGATACTGGCAGGAGCAATCGAGTTAGGTAGAATTTCTTTAAAAAGGATACGAAAGGGATTGGCACCTAAAGCACGTGCCGATTCAATAAACTCAGCGTTTTTTATAGCTAAAACGGATGAGCGAACAATCCTTGTATACCATGGCCACCATACGATTACGAGCGCGAGTAACACATTCTCAATCGAAGGTCCAAGAGCAGCGGCAATGGACATGGCTAAAATAATACCTGGGAACGATAAAAAAATATCGGTTGTTCTCATGATGAACTGGTCAACGATTCCACCGAAATAACCAGCGATAGCACCGAGTATGGTGCCAACTGGAAAGGATAAGATGACAACGAGAAAGCCAATTTTTAATGAAATTCTCGTGCCGTGTACGATTCTACTAAAAATATCCCGACCCACTTCATCCGTTCCGAATATATGCTCCTGGCTTGGGGGTTGCAACTTGTTGACAATGTTGACTTCTGTAGGACTATGTGTAGCAATTAATGGCGCGAAAAGTGCCGTAATGACTAGGATGAAAACAACGAGAAATCCGAAAACCGTTAAAGGACTTGAAACTAATCTTCTAAACAAGAGAATCCCCCTTTCTATTCGTACTTTAACCTCGGATCGATAACGTGATAGAGGATATCAATAATCAAATTAACTGTAATAAAAAGTACAGCGATAAGAATCGTAACTCCCATAACGGCTGGAAAATCAAGATAATTAATCGCATTAACAGCGTACCTTCCTAGACCTGGCCAGGAGAAAACGGATTCAACTAGGACACTTCCGCCGAGAGCATGACCGAATGTCATTCCCATTAAAGTGAGGATGGGCATCATCCCGTTTTGTAGAGCATGACCGTATAGAACTCGGTTTTCGGAACCACCCTTTGCGTATGCCGTACGAATATAGTCGCTGCGTAACACCTCGAGCATGCTTGAGCGCGTCATCCTTGTGATCATCCCAATGGTTACAGCTGCCTGCGTGAATCCTGGTAAGATAAGATGGATTAACGATGACTTGAGTGCTTCCCAGTTTCCAGTTAGCAAACTATCAATGGTGTACATACCGGTAATCGCTTCAGGTGGGCTCACCCAAGAGTCAATTCTTCCACCACCTGGTAAAATACCAATTTTTAAATAGAAGAATAATAGTAGAATAATTCCCAACCAGAACGCTGGCATGGCCACTCCGGTAAGAGCCATGAAACGGGTTATTTGGTCCGGGATTTTATCTTTTTTATTGGCACTAATGATTCCAAACGGTATTCCAATTAAGACGGTTAGGAACATCGAGAACAAAGTCAGTTCAAAGGTGGCCGGGAAATAGCGCTTTAAGTCCTCACTTACTGCTTGTTGCGAGTAAGTACTTTTCCCAAAGTCACCCTGAACCAGTCCATACATGTATTTACCATATTGAACATAAATTGGATCGTTTAAGCCCATCTCTTCTCGTAATCTTTCAATTCCTTCCGGTGTTGCCTTCGGTCCTAATATTAACCGGGCTGGATCTCCTGGAATGGTATTGGAGATAAAGAAGGTTAGGATCGTTATTCCTAGTAAAATGGGCAGCATCAAGATGAGTCTTTTTACAATAAACCTAATGGCTCCCAATATCTCTCCCCCCTTTAGAAAAATTTACACATAAATACATGCTGCCCAGTGACCGAACTGTTTCTCCCGTAATGCTGGTGTTTCCGTTCTACAATCCGAAGTTGCCACTGGACATCTCGTATGAAAGGCACAACCAGTCGGTGGATTGATGGGGCTTGGCAAATCCCCCTCTAAGATTATGCGTTCCCGCTTTTGACTCGGGTCTGGGATTGGTAAAGCTGATAACAAGGATTTGGTGTAAGGATGCAAGGGGTTTTGGTAAAGTTGGTCTACATGAGCAAGCTCGACTATTTTCCCTAAATACATCACGGCTACTCTGTCAGATATGTGCTGTACGACCGATAAATCATGCGAGATGAAAATATAGCTGAGATTGAATTCCTTTTGCAGTTCGACAAATAAGTTTAATACTTGTGATTGCACAGAAACGTCTAAGGCGGATACCGGTTCATCAGCAATAATTAAATCAGGGTTTAATGTTAATGCACGAGCAATGCCAATCCGCTGCCGTTGTCCACCGGAAAATTCATGTGGATAGTTGTCAAGTTGATCCTTCCGGATGCCGATCTTTTCTACTAAACTTTCAATCAATTTCATTCGTTCTTCTCGATTACCGATCCCATGAATTTTTAATGGTGCCTCAAGAATACTGCGAATGGTACTTCTTGGATTAAGGGAGGCATAGGGGTCTTGAAAGACAATCTGCATGTCCTTTCTTATATTCTTCATTTGTTTACGGTTGAACTTTAAAATATCCTGTCCCTTGAACTTGATCTCCCCAGAGGTTGGTTCCGCTAGACGAAGAATGGAACGTCCTAGACTAGATTTACCGCAACCTGATTCGCCGACGATTCCCAAAGTTTCTCCCTTATTCAATGTAAAACTAACACCGTCAACCGCTTTTACGTACTTTTTTTCAGATAAGAAACCTTTGCTAATGGGAAAGTGTTGTTTTAGATTCTTGATTTCTAGTAATGTCATCCTTTAGATCCTCCCTCCTTTCGTCATATAACCAACAAGCTACACGATGGTCATCGGTTAGCTGCAGTGTTTTTGGTTGTGCTTGACGACAGATTTCCATCGCATCCTTACAGCGATCCGCAAATCGGCAGCCTATTGGTAGGTTCTGTGGTGAAGGGACCGTTCCAGGGATAGAGCCTAAAGTTCGTTTTCGCTCACCAACACGTGGAATCGCCTCTAATAAGCCTATTGTGTAAGGGTGCCTCGGTCGTTGAAAAAGCTCATTCACTTCGGCTTCCTCGACTACCTTTCCTGCGTACATGACCATCACACGGTTGCACACTTCTGCCACTACCCCTAGGTCATGAGTAATCATGATGATGCCCATATCATTTTCCTGTTTGAGCTTGTTCATTAACTCGAGGATTTGCGCTTGAACCGTTACATCTAACGCAGTCGTGGGCTCGTCACAGATGAGCAGCTGTGGTCGGCAAGCCATTGCGATGGCGATCATAATTCGTTGGCGCATTCCACCAGATAATTGGTGTGGATATTCTTTTACCATTTCCTCAGCGCGGGGGAGGCCCACTTCTTTTAAAAGCTCAACAACCCGGTCCTTGCGTTCTTTTTTGGTAAGGTTTGTGTGTAAAATTAACGCCTCTTCAATTTGTTTACCGACGGTGTGAAGGGGGTTTAGGGACGTTAACGGATCTTGAAAAATCATCGAGATTTGATTACCCCTAATTTTTTCTAGTTTCTTTTTGGAAAGTTTACTAATAACCTCAGAGCCGACCTTTACTTCCCCAGCTAATTTGGCTTTATCCGGTAATAATCTCATAATCGATAACGCCGTCATGCTTTTGCCACAGCCTGATTCGCCAACGATGCCCAATGTTTCTCCTTTTTGTACTTGAAAGCTCACATCGTCAAGGATGCTAATAAACTTTCCTGCGCGTTTTAACGATAATTGAAGGTTTTGGACCTGTAAAAGCAATAGTGCACCTCCTATAGATTGACATTTTTCAAGTCTTGTAGGGTTAATAAATAATGATTAGAAATGACCTTTTGAATCGCTTGTAAGTCCCCACTTTGGAATGCTTCGACTAGAAGGTGATGATTCTCCACCACCTTGCTTGCCCGTGTAGGCAGATTGTTTGCAACGGTGAAATACATCGCCCCTACCTGTGTGTCGAGCTGTTGGTGCATATGGATTAAGCGCTGATGCTTTGAAGCAGATACGATGGTATGGTGAAAGCGAATATCTATTCGTGCCTCTCTTTCAAGATCATTTTCTTCAAGCGCCTTGCTGAAATCGTTGATGAGCAGGTCTAATGTGTCAAAATCTTTTGCCGTTAGATTCGGGCTAGCAAGTCGAGCAGCCTCGCTTTCAAGTAGAGCTCGCAACGTGTAGATTTCGTAAATATCTTGTGTGGATAAAGTTGAGACGAACGTGCCTTTATTAGCTTCATGTTTGATGAGACCTTCGTTTTGTAAAAGCCTTAACGCTTCACGGATTGGCCCTCGTGAAATCTCCATTTTTTCTGCCAATTGAACTTGATTGACCCTTTCACCTGGTTTAAGCGTACCGTTCAGAATCATTTTTCGAATGAGTGTTGCGACGTCATCTGATAGAGTTCGGTGGTCTATACGTAGTTTCATTGGCTATGCACCATTTTGTATAAGTTGTTTAGTTCGGTTAAATTATCCCAGCTCATTTGGCGAATACCTGCTTCAAGTTCTTGGATCGCTTGAACGAGTAATGTGGTTAAGGGCATTGATATCCCATGCTTTTTACCGATTTCGATGATCGGCACAAGCTGACGGTCGACCTCGGTTTTTCTTTTTCGAACAGCGAGGTCACGCCAAATTCCACTCTTCGTTTTTTTGTTAGTGGCCATTCTTTCAGCAAGTTGTTCCAACTGAGCGTTCAGCTTGGATTGATTTCTTGATTCTCTTGGAAAAACTAGACTAGGTTCCCAGTCATCAAAGCCTAGTGGGTGTACCCCTTCTTTGTCAGCCACCTCGAGAATCTCTGAGCATATCTCCATCAGAGCATCACGATACTCGATTTTTCGAACAACACCTACCATCGTTTCATCCACTAAGGCTGTGGCATAAAGGAGACCGGCGTAGGACATTTTCCCCCAAAGGTAGCCCCAAACATTTGTCGTTGTTTGTGCCGGCCCCCAACAACTTAGTGTTTCTTGGATTGATTGAATACGTGGTGACAGGCTACCGTCAAGTTCACCGATGTATAGCGATGCAACGCCTCCATAAAGAATTTTGGCTGGTTCGAGATAATCGGCGGAAAAATTAACGAAACAGCCTACTGTCCGGCTTTCACCTACTAAACTGGCAATCTCATCTTCACAAAGACCATTTTGAAAGGAGACAACATACGAGTTCTCAGTTAATAAAGGTAGAAGTGGTGATAGTGCTTCTCTAGTATGATGAGCTTTTACACAGAGATATACGGCTTCAAGTGGCTTGGCGCGTTCAAGTAATTCTTCTGGTGTTGTAGCCTGAACGGGGACGGTAAAGGTATCGTCAGGTCCCTCGATAGTGAGACCAGCTACGTTCATTTGCTTGACATGTTCTTTATTGACGTCACATAGTGTGACATCATGGTTTCCGCGTGTTAGGTATGCTCCAAGCACTCCTCCAATTGCTCCTGATCCAATAATGGTAATTTTCATAGTTTCCTCCTAAAATAGCTGTAACCCTCCATCAGCTGAAATGATTTGTCCACTCACATATTTCGCGAAGTCCGAAGCAAAAAACAGAACGGGATAGGCAATGTCCTCTGGGTTACCCAATCGCTTGACGGATATGGCTTCAAGTAGTGCCTTTTGTGATGCATCACCCATATTCTCCCATTGCTTAATGGAGGAAGGATTAGATAGCACGAAGCCTGGTGCTACATTGTTTACGGTTATCCCATAGGGCCCCAGTTCACGTGCCATCTGTCTTGTAAAGCCAATTTGTCCGGCTTTGGCACTTGTGTAGGCTTGGATGCCGGTTAAGCTACTGCTCCGTCCAGCCCCGCTTGAGATGTTAACGATTCTACCGTAGTGTTGCTTTTTCATATACGGTGCCACAGATCGGGTCATGTAAAAGGCTGCATCTAAATTGATGTTCATTACTTTTTGCCATTCTTGGTCGGAGACCTGTTCAATCGGCTGGTGAACTTGACCCACCACTCCACCTGCGTTGTTGATGAGAATATCAAGTTGATTGTTATGAGTGGCGGCGATCGACTGAACAAGTTGATTAATTGCATGGCTATTGGTTAAATCGATGCAGTGTGTACGTATGGTGCCGGGGTGTGTGGTTTCTAATAAGGCATGCTCTATGGTTGTTTGAGTTTCCTTTAGCTCCGTTTCAAGAATATCCAATGCGTGTACATGTGCCCCGCGAATGGCAAATTCCCAGCAAATTGCACGACCGATGCCATGACTTGCTCCAGTCACGATCACCACTTTGTCACTGAAAACAGTCGATTGTAAACTGTTAACACTTTGGAACAATCGAATTCCCCCTATGTATGGATGGTTAAAATATAACTATTTTTTAGATATTTTAATGATTTAATGGCTGTAATGATTTTGGCCAATAGGTAGTTCTTAATGCCGTTCCCTTGTTTTGAATTTTCTGAAATATTTAACTTGATTGTAATGTTAAATGATTGCCCAGGCCATATCAATGGCTTCGACAAAAGTAGTTTAAAAATTCCGATATTAGAGTTTTTGTGTCGGATTTTCGAGAAACGAAGGATGGTAGGTAGTTTATGTTTATCGATTCTCACACTTAATTCCCTCCTTTTTAGTAAAATTGCTAGTCAGTGTTAACTAAAAATTGAGTTTCTAGATATATAATGATCTGAATATTGGCTATTTTCGAGAAAACAATTGATATTTTTCGAATAACGAAATAAATTAGGTGTATAGGACATATTTTTTATAAAAGGAGAATGTTGCATGGATATCCGTTTAAAAGAATCAATAGATAGTTCTCTTCCTACTTCTATTGAGAGATTAAAAGACTTATGTGCCCTTCCTTCTATCTCTGCTCAGAAATTAATGATCCCCGAGACAGTTGACTATTTGAAAGAGTTGATTGAACGATTGGGTGGTCAGGTACAGGTGCTTGATGAATGTCCAGGTAGTAATCCTGTCATTTTGGCAACATTCGAGGCGGGTCCAAATGGGAATAGTAATAAGACATTACTGTTCTATAA
>NZ_CAKJTG010000006.1:0-200279 GCF_917563885.1 Pseudoneobacillus rhizosphaerae | reverse complement strand
TTGAACGATTGGGTGGTCAGGTACAGGTGCTTGATGAATGTCCAGGTAGTAATCCTGTCATTTTGGCAACATTCGAGGCGGGTCCAAATGGGAATAGTAATAAGACATTACTGTTCTATAACCATTATGATGTTCAGCCACCAGATCCGTTGGAAGAATGGGATTCGGTTCCGTTTGATTTGACGGAGCGAGATGGCAAGCTTTTTGCTAGAGGCGTAGCTGACAATAAGGGCGATTTGATGGCGCGCTTGACGGCGATTGAGGTGTTACAGAATTTGGCTGGAGGCTTGCCTTGTAATGTGAAATTCATCATTGAAGGTGAAGAAGAGATTGGCAGCCCAAATCTTGCCTATTATTTAGAAAAATATAAACACCTACTTCAAGCTGATGCCTGTATTTGGGAGCATGCAGATCGTGATGAGAAGGATCGAGTCCAGCTAATGGCGGGTGTAAAAGGTATGGCGTACATGGAGTTAACGTGTGAAAGTGCCGACATGGACTTACATTCTAAACTTGGGGCAATCGTTGAAAATGCAGCCTGGCGGCTAAATCATGCTCTTTCTTCTATGAAAAATAACGAGAATGAAATTCTAGTAGAAGGATTTTACGATGGGATACAGCCCCCTACTGAAATTGAAAAAAACTATATTACTAAAATTCCTTTTGATCAAGAAGCAATTAAAGAGCTATATGGTTTGAGGCAGCCGTTCATCGCTGAAAATCCTAATGAAGCTTTGGTGTTAAACCCAACGATGACGATTTGTGGCTTTGAAAGTGGTTATTATGGTGAGGGATCGAAGACCGTTTTACCGAAAAAAGCTATAGCAAAGCTTGATTGTCGTCTTGTGCCTGGTCAAAATCCAGAGCATATTTTTCAATGTATCCAGTCACATTTAATTAAAAATGGCTACTCGGATGTAAAAATCAAACTGTTGAATAGTGTGGGACCTTATCGCTCAGACCTTTCCCACCCGTTTGTTAGTTTAATGGTACGAACCGCGGAGGAGATTTACCAAACAGAGGTCATTCTCTCTCCAAATAATGCTGGTACAGGACCGATGGCTGACTTTGGAAACCTACTGCAAATACCGATTGTTAGCACCGGTGTCGGCTGGGTCAACTCCCGCTTGCACGCACCGAATGAAAGTATTCGTATTAGTGACTATGTCGAGGGAATAGCCCATATCGCTCACATCATTAGAGAATTCGCCAGATAAGTATAGGTACAAGGCTAGTAACCGATTCCAACTAGTTATTTCTAAATAAAAATTGAAAAAAAAAGACGATTATTCTGCATGAATAAAGCAGAATAATCGTCCTTTTGACTCAAAGTAAATGAATCTCTAATGTGCCTTCTGAACACTTAGCCTTAAGCAAAATCAAGAAAAACACTAATTTTTATTATTACTTTCAAATGCTTTTAGTTCGTTCCAAAATAAGTTGGAAGTTTTGGAGTTTGGGTTAGAAAGTTCGCGATACCATAAGATTTGATTATCCCCTAAATTTTTATCTACTTGTTTCAATACTTTGATGATAAAATTTTTATGTTCTTCTATCTGGCTGTTGAGGTCAATAATTTTATCGTTATCCTTGTTTTTGACTGCCGTTGACAAATCCCAATACAAATTCGATATATGTTGAAGCTGAACTCCTATGATTTGGTACTTTCCACCGATTTTATTAAAATTAATGGCATTCGCTTGTAACTCACCTATATGCCGCTCTAACAGGACATCGCCTTTATCCTTTTTTAATTCTTCTATCCAAAAAGTAGATGGTCCGTCTAAGTCAAAAACAGTGTTTCTAACAGTGTTTAGATATTCTGACCCGATGGATAGTTTAAAATTATTGTTTTGTCGATGTTGATAATAGTTAAAACTAAGTGAAACAATAAATAATAAGAGAAACACATTTTTCATCATTTTTCTTGAGTTGATATTTATCCCCCCAATTCCTAATTAACTGACTAAATTGACCTGTCGAATAGGGTTTCGTTTCCTCAATATTACCACAATTTCAATTATTAGTTGTAATATTCCGATAATGTGAGGTTATGCGGCTACAAACTCTGATTTACAATTCGTGATACTACGTCAAGAAAATATATTCAGATTTTCTTGCACTAGTATCAATTCATAAAAAATACTTTTTCCAACTATAAAAAATAGGAACTGTCCCATGCTCCATTTGAAGCAGAAAACCGTCCCCTGAAACACTTGCTTTATTAATTTTTTTTATGTTAAGTACTCGACAGTGTAGAGGTATTATCAAACTGTCTGGCAACACTTACTATTTCCGCTCTATAGTTCATAATATCGTTAACAGAATCGATTTTTAAAAAAGTTTTCTTCTCATCATTCAGCTGGATATACTTATTAGTCGAATTAAAACCTAAGCGACACACCCATTTTCGTATAGAATCATCTAATAAAACATTAAAGTAGCTTTTATTATCACGATAATAAATTCTTGTTGGGTCAATGAACTCCTTAAGTATGAGTTTTATTAGGACATATCCTTCAATTTCTTCTTCAGTTGTGATTACTTGATCTTTATTATCTATTTCTTTTGATCCGTTTTCCTCATTTGAATGCTCACTCTGAACTAATTGCTCTCCTGAAGCAGTCGATTTTAATGCTTTCTGTAGTTTTTCATTTACTTTTTCCGTAATAAATTGGCTCATTGATTTTTTTACAATATCTCTAAAACTATCAATTACCTTCTTTGTCTTTACTCCGGGATAAACATCATTCAAAATATGTTTAACTATTTCATCACTAGGGTCCTCCCATTCCCTTGATAAGAGGATTTTTATCGCATTTGTAAACTTTAGTTCTGATGCACTGTTTAGCACATTTTCAATATTGAAATCACTTTTTCTAAACTTGGAAATTTCATAGTATTGACTATCTTTTAAATCAAGTAAATTAAAGGTAAAAAACGGTTTATCATCCATTTTATTTGGCTCATCTAAGTCAGTAAATAATTTGTATTCCATTCCATTAGTAAGAATAGCGAATTTTGCCTTAGTCGTTCCAAAATAACGATATAATTGCGAATCATGCTTTTCCAATTTTTCATTAATACTTTTAGCTTCAATTAATATAATTGGATCATTTCCCTGCATAATCGCGTAATCAATTTTCTCTCCTTTTTTTATTCCTACATCAGCGATATATTCTGGTACCAGTTCTTGTGGATTAAAGACATCATAACCAAGCACCTGAATAAAAGGTAAAATAAGTGATGTCTTCGTTGCCTCTTCTGTAAGAATATTTTCTCTAATTTTTTCAAAACGATTAGCCAATGCATTTAATTGTTGAGTAAATTGCTCCAAAATGATTCCCCCAATATATTCTTTTATTTGAATATATGAGAGCAAATTATTAATAAAGACATCAACACATAATTTAATTTACCTAGAACTTTAAACCAAATTACGATATCCAGTCAGTTGAGAATTAATCTCTTATTACTCGATTTACTATTAATCCTTCTTTCGGGAAGTATGAGAAAGTTTTACAAATTCTACATAGTCTTCAACCCATTTTCCGGTCTCATTAATGAATAAACGGGCATAATTGAATTTTTAGTATTTACATTACTTGCGTGAAGCAATGCTGAGGCAGCTCTATGTATTAATTGGTATCTTTTATATATGTTGCCCGAAAAACATGCCGGGTGGGTTTTTCGTTTTTTTGGTGACAGGTCCCCTCGTTTATCGACACTTGCCTTGTCGATAGAGAGAGGAGAGGAAGAAGGAGTTCGTATTCCAGCTTTTTTTGCAAATCGGACAAATATACCAGTGTTTTATAATAATGTATAAACAGCTAAAGTAAAAAATAAGCGGAGATTTTCCGGTTAAATTCAGAATGGAGCTCGTTTTTGGTTAAATAAGGGTAGGTTTTCCGCTTATGCCAAGCAAAATCCCCGAATTTCCCGTTTTTTGAGTTCATAGGCGGAATCTCTCCGTTTATTAAAGCTTTTTTCAATGCTATTTGCTAATTAAGCGAAATTTCTCCCTCTATTTATTAGTTCGGGTACTGAAGAATATTAATTAGACACCAACTCCCTAATCTTCATTCTATAATCGGTAGCAGAATTCAACCCTTAACTCCTCTGCCGTTTTCCTTTTTCGTTTCAAACATATTTTGAGATATTTCATTTAATTTTCGTAAAAATCGATTGAAACCAAAGCCAACGAAAAAGGCAAAGCTAATCTGTGCATATGGAGTCTCTTTATAATCTACAAATTCAATCATTAATACTCCACTCTGAATTAAAGTAACCGCTACAACTGCTGTACCGGTAGCGAAAATCGGATAGAAAATGTACATAATCCAAACTCTATAATCGGTTAATTCATCCTTCATATAATGGGAACAAAACATATAAAGATGACGTAATGACGCACCGATTGCACCAGCAAAAAAATAATATAGAAAAATTTTTAATTTAGGGATAAATGGTAGCGTATCTTCTATTGCCCCTGTCCACAAAATTCCGACCGCAATAAAACTCCCAAAAAACAGCATAAAAAGATAAATGAGAACAACCGCCTTTAACCACTTATTCACGGTTTCACCCCCGCTTCAATTACTCTATCCTATGATGTGTTAACTTTAGAAATACTGTTACCTTTTACCTTCTTCAAAATTTAGGTCTCCGGTACCGACAAAGGACATTTGTTCGCCTTGAAAATACAGCCACTTATTTCATTGTAACTACGTTTAATTTATTTTTACCCATTAAAACTATGATGCTTATTACTAAGGTATCTAGGACAAGCATATGATTAAATAAAAATCTATTTTTCAAATGGAGAATGCTCAGGATGGCAAATTTCAGTGGAAAGTTAACTTCATCGTTATATGCGTTGATATCTATTAGTTTTTGGGGAGTTTCTTTTGTTTCGACGAAGGCTGTTTTAGAAAAGCTTGATCCCTTTTCTATAATAGTTATTCGGTTTGGAATAGGAGCATTATTTTTGTTGTCAATCATATTATTACAGCGTAATCGCTTATTAGTCTCCCTTAGGTACCTTCCGCATTTAATCGTATTAGGCGTATTTGGAGTATTTGTTCATCAAGTTCTCCAAGCAACGGCCTTGTTGGCCATTAATGCATCTTCTGCCGGATGGCTCATTTCGTTTTCCCCAATTTTTACGGTCATACTTTCCATGCTATTTTTACATGAAAGGATGACTATCAAAAAGGCTGCTGGGATGATATTGGCGATTTTTGGAGTAGTACTAGTCACCACTTCAGGAAGTGGTCAATCCTTTGAGATCCAAATCAATATTGGATTCATACTTATGTTATTAAGTACATTAAATTGGGCTGTTTACTCTGTGTTAGTAAAAAGATTAAAAATACCTTATCCCCCTCTTGTTGTAACGTTTTATATGAGTCTTATCGGATTAATACTTACAACACCTTTTATCATTCGTACTAAAGGGTGGGAAGCACTATCTCTTTTAAACTATACGGAATGGTCTCATTTAATATTTCTAGGAGTGTTTGTATCAGGGATTGCCTATTGGTATTGGGGGAAAGCGCTTGAAGTATTGGAAGCTTCTAAGGTTTCGATGTTTCTATATTTAGAGCCTATTACCACGTTGATAGCAGCGGTTTTGATCTTGCATGAAAAGGTTTTTTTCATAAATGTTGTTGGGGGAATTGTTATTATTTTTGGAGTGATTGTTGTCAACGGTCAACTAGTGCGCATATTATTTAATCTTAATAAGACAAAATGACAATAGGAGGACGTCTGATGACTTTAACAACTAAGTTAGAGAATGTTCTAGATTCCTTAATAAGCCCAACTAAAACAGAGTTAAAAAATGCTCTTTTGCAATTAGATATCACAGTGAATGATCTAGCAAGTTTGCCCGAACCATTCGAGGGTAAACCCTATAATCGAAAGCTTCTTTATAAAAATAAGGAAGTTGAGATGCTTGTGATGAATTGGTCACAATTAGAGTGTGCACCTCATGATCATGGTGATTCACATGGTTGGATTCAAGTACTTTCAGGTACATCTTTAAATACGGTTTATGAGATTAGTCAGAATGGACTGCCTACTGAATTGTTTCACGAGTTTCATCATAAAGGGAAAATATATTTTGCTCCGAAAAAGGGAATTCATAAAATGAAAGCTTCGAACGAAACCGACTTAGTTACTCTTCATCTATATTCCCCACCTATTACTGGAATGAAGGTTTATGATTTAGAAAAATGTGCAGCATGCGTCGTATCAGACGATTGAGGTGCATGGTGGCCTGATGAGCAGTATCAAAAGTTGAAAGAGATAAAACTAAAAAAGTTACTTTAAAAATAATGTCGCTACTGATTTTGTGGACACAGAATCCCTAACTTGAACAATTATGGCTTCTTTTGTACTATTGAGGACACATAGTCCGTTAATTACAAATTTCCAATAAAATATACCCCATTTTCATAAAATAGAGGGATTCTTAGTCCGCAAACACTTATAATGTTGGCTATATAACCAATTAGAGGAACCAATGTCCGCAAACATTTCTGAACAGCAAATCTCTGAAGTGCTGAACAATCAGTTTCAAAATATCCTTGTATATATACTTTTTGTTATATGAAATGATTGGTTCTATAGCAAGGCTCTGACAAGACTAATTAGGTTTTTGTCATGTTATAGTAAGGAAATTTCAGTTTTTAGGAGCGAAAAAAAGATGATTGAAAGAATAGTAGACACTAACGGTGTTAAAATTCAGTTTTATGAGAGTGTGAATCAGTCAAGAGAGGCTATTGTTTTTTTACATCCCCAAGGTAGTTCTTCTAAAGTTTGGCGTAACGTTGATGACCATTTTTCAGATTATCAAGTGATTTTGATGGATTTACGTGGACAGGGTCATTCGGACCGGCCAGAAAGTGGCTATGATATTGAAACCTATTGCTCTGATATTCTTGCAGTGTTGGATGCTTCAGAGATTGTGAAAGCTCATTTTGTCGGGAATTCGTTAGGTGGAGATATCGCAACTGCCTTTGCGGCAATGTACCCAGATAGAGTTATCTCATTAACGAATATTGATTCCGGGATGATTGATTATATAGGTGTTGATGGCGAAAGACAGATTAGCAAAGTTGAAGTTTTGGAAGAGTTTAGGAATAGAGAGATTAAAAGTTTTGCCACTAAAGAAGAAATCCTTCAGTATGTCGAAAGTATATTTCCAAAAGAAATCTGGACTACATATTTTGAAGAGTGGTTTAAATTTGTTTCGATATATGAAATCGAAAACGGGCAAGTTTCTTATCAAATCCCTGTTCGAATCAATACACAGATTATGGCCATGGTTTGCGACTTACATTACAAGGATCTGTATCGCCAAATAACTTGTCCTATTCTTTTCCTGCCTGCGGAAAAAGAAGACCATTTGCATACTAAGCTAGCTTATATTGAAGAAGCAAGTAAATATACACAAACTCGATTGAAAATCATTCCTGGCTCTAAGCATTTAATGGTTCTTGACCAACTGAATGAGGTTTATCGTGAAATTTATGATTTTGTAAATTCAGTTTCGCTTTGAAACCAGATAACTAGGGAACCGTAATCCCGCCACATCAAATCTAGATACATTCACAAAGAAGAGTTATCGTTTTACTTTTATTCAATTTTTATATTTGCGATTCCTCGATATTACTTTTTTTAGAAAGTGAAAGCTCTTCTATATTTTACTGACACTTAAAAGATGCAGAGTTCACGTTTCTCACGCTCCTTAATGCACGAAAGGATGCAGTCTCATGCTCTCAAACCTATAAAAAGGTGGGAGCATGAGAAACTTCTCCATATAATCCACGTATAACCCTTCGCACGTATTAAAGGATATCCTGCAAAGTCTTATCAAGCGTATTAAATGTAAACCTGTATCCTTCTCTTTCCAATCTCTCCGGTAACACCCATCGACTTTTCAAAACCAATTCCGATTCCGTTCGAATCATCACAGAAGCGATTTCGAGTAACCACTTGGGAGATGGCAAACCGATCGGCATATTCATTGCTTTTCTCATTTTTTTCATGAACTCTCGGTTACTAACAGGTTCTGGAGCCGAGCAATTAAATGTTCCACTAAGATCCTCTCTTTTGTTCAAGAAAAGGACGATCCTAAATAGATCTTCAACATGAATCCAACTAAACATCTGGTTACCCGAACCTTGGATACCACCAAGACCAAACCTAACTAAATTCATATAAGGCGTCATTACTCCGCCATCCTTACCCAATACAATGGCGATTCTTAAGGCAATTTGCCTCGTTTTCGGTAGACTGAAAGAATAAAAGGTTTTTTCCCAGTTAGTTGCAACATCTACTGAGAAACCTGAACCAATCTCACCGTTTGCTTCTGTCATCGGACGGTCCGCCGCATGTCGATATATGGTTGCTGTACTAGAGTTGATCCAAAGTTGCGGAGGATTTTTACAGGACAAAACGGATTCACCAAGTATTTTAGTTGTTTCCAACCTAGAATTCATGATTTCCTTTTTATTCGCTTCGTTATATCGACAATTCACTGATTTTCCAGCTAGGTTAATCAGTAACTCTCCATTTTCTAATGCATCAATAATAGCTGCTTTATCATTCCAAGATATATGCTGTGGCTGTCTTGAAATATGTTTCACATCATAGCCTAATTCTTTAAATTGTTTCTCAAAATATTGACCAATGAAGCCCGTTCCTCCAGCTAAAATCACTTTCTTTTTCATAGTTTTACACCTCGATTTTATGATGCGCTTTGCTCACTTCAGAAATTCTTTGAAAGTTTCAATTGTTTCATAAACTTCTTTTCATAACAACTATATCATCCTTTGGTGAATATATAAGGATAGCTTCTGTTTGCTTTTTGTAAAACTCCTTCATTTTTTCAGAAGTTGATACTACAAATTTATAAAGAGGTTCTTTCAGAGGTAAAATAATTAGTTTTCCGTATTTATTTATTTATGTTTTTCGTAATAACAACAGATGTAACTTTGATTTTCATCTAAAGAAATCATTTTATTGGAACAACCACAAACAAATAAGAATAAGCTTATTAATACTAAAAAAGTAGATTTCTTGAAAAATTCCACTTAACCAACCATTTCATTAATTGCTTATAGCACCCCTTCTAAAATATTCCATATCTCTTTTGCAAATACCTTCATTCTGTTAAGACAAAAAAGCCGAGATAAACAAGTCTTTATGAATAAAAACTTGTATAATCTCGGATCTCACCATGAACATATTATGGCATAATCGCCATCGTTAGTTCCCTAACATTTTATTTCTTTAACTCAGGACTCCAAGGTGGTTCTTTTCCAATATCCACGGTAAGCTCTTGTCTTTTTAACCCCAATTTCTCAGCGTAATAGTCAAGCATTTTAAAAACAGTAAAACGATGATAACTTCCATTATTATATTGGGGTTCATTTCTTCTGATTGGATCTATCTTCCAAAGTGGAATAAAAACTCTTCCTGTATTATCGTTATTTTCATTGATCGGAACGCTGAAGTCGATATACTCGTTAAATCCATTTGCAACTGCTATGACTGTTACTTCCCCCATGTTTTTCATAGGAAACCTTGGATCTTTATTCATTGTAATAGGTATTTTTGCTTCTCCATCTGAATTGGTTAGTTTAGATCCAATAACCTCACCAAAGGAATTGATTACAATAACTCGAGCTTTACTTATTGGTGGTCCATATTCTTCAAGACCTATTATTACTTTGGCGGTTAATATTGCTGATACTGTGTTATCTTTTGATTCCCCAATAACTGATAAAGATGGAAAAAGAATAAATAGAATTAAAAATATCATAAGACTTTTTTTAACCAAGGATTTCACAACCTTCTTTTAGTTATGTCCTCAGTATTTTTTGATTTTATACTTGATATATACAAGTTATCGCTTGTATTACCTGCCATTTTTCTAAAATGGGCAAAAAAAGCTGAAGACAAAAAACCTGTTATTCCATTAGGAAGCTTCATTAATTACTTCCCCCTTTATTGAAATCTAATAATTAACTCCCCTATTCTTTTTCCACAATCACGCTATCATAATATCGGCTGATTTTGATTCTTACTAATGAAGGAACGCACCCGTTACTTTAATAAAGACTCTGCTATTTTTGTTCTAATTAAATGATTAAAATATAATGAAACAATTAACAAACTAATCAAAGCTGAATCAATTATTCGGACAACGATAATACCATAGGATTCTATCGAAACTTTATCGATGAAATACCATAAACAAAATAAAAGTATAGTTAACAATGCCAATTGCCCCCAATAAAACCATTTTTGTTTTGGTCTTGTACTCACGTCATCTATACATCTATTCTTTGCTGTTCTAAAGTACATATATCCTATGATTGCAATGATACCAACTATTGTGCTACCGTGCTGAAGGAATTTAAAGATGGGAATGTTAAAATCAAAAATGTGAACATTATAAGTAAGTATTGATAAGTTCCTCACCATATAACCTACTATATGAGTGAAAGTATCCCAGAATACATGGGTTAGCATTCCAAACAAAGCCGAATATAAGAATACTATTACTTTTAACAACTTTGTTGAACTTATTTTTTGAGAATAGGTGTCTTGCAAAATATATGGCAAATGGCTAAATAACGTTCTATGTATAGATGTCTTATAAATCAAATAAACAATTATAACGATAGGAAGATTAAAAATGAAAAATCCTATAAGGGTATGACCAATCTCGCCATACGGCTTTCCACGTAAGAAATACTCAAAATCAGGTGACATACTTCCTAATACCATCGCTAAAAAATTTACATATTTACTATTCCTTGAAAAAGGTAAAACTGCTGCTGGATGAGCAAAAGTCAACGGCATCTATTTTCACTCCCTCGAAATACGCCTTCCAAAAAACTCCATTCCTGTTTCATTGTAACATAGCATTCTTGTAGTAACCTGCTTGCTTTTTACAATGAAAAATAAACCAACCAAAATTATACAGCTAGAATAAAAAACTGCATACTTCTGACAGGTTTTGAATCTTGCTGAGGGAAGAAAAGTACTCCATTACCTATTTAATAAAAGTGGAAAAAATATTTATTACATCCTTGTGATTAAATACCCTAATAACCAAAGTCCGATCATAATAATACTAATTATTATAGTGATTGCGGCTAATAATAATTTATTCTGTTTTTTACTGTTGATTAAACCAATAATAATACCGCCAATAGCTGTGAAAAACCAAAATACTCTTACAATTTGTGTAGAAAAGTTAGACAAGTTGTTGTGAAAATATAAGATTCCCCAAGTTACTTGAAGGAATAAAAAGAATATCAATATGCAGGTTAATATCCTAGACTTATTCAAATTTCTCCACTCCCTAAATCCCTTTTCTATCTGTACATCTTTAATTAGTTCAACAGTTATGGATAATTTTGTTATAATGTGGTTGGTCACCACCCTCTAAGCCGCATTTACCTGGTTATTATGACTAAATAAGATCAATAGCATTAGAAAACCAATCATTTGGTATTTACTCATCTCGACAAACCTTTCATTTGATGTTCATCCGGATAAACAGAGATTTTGCGACATGTATCAAATCTTTTTTGGTTGCTCTATAGCTACCACCGTCTACTTCATGAATTTTTAGATGGTATTCCATTCCATCGTATTTAAAGATTAATTCATACCCCGTTGGCGTTTTTCCTAACATGCCCTTTAATCCATTTTCAATTGTGATTGGTTGGTAGCTGCTATCTAATACTCCCATATGAACTTTCTGTTGAGGCATGGCTTCAATTTGTAAAATACCCATTAATTCACGGTTGATGTAGTTCAATTTGAACTTATTCCCCGATATTTTCCCGTTTACATGGGTAACTGTATAAGGAAAATGAGATGGCAGAAGGATTTCTTTTTTAAATTTCTCTTTATATTCTTTAAAAACTTTCTGTTCGTTCATAAATGGATTTGCAGCATCAGCTACGACGCGAATATTGGATATGCGATTATGAAGAACGGTCACTTCCCATATGAAGGCAATTCGTTGAATGCCTGTTTCCTTCTCTTCTTCAAAACGACCAAGAAGAACCATCTTATCATTTTCCGGAGAACGTAAGCCTTGAATGCCTACAATGGGTGTATTTTCTCTAATTTCCGGTATTTTTACGGATGGGTCAACGAAAGATTTTAGCTCTTGTTTATCTTTCTTACTAAAAGCATTCACAAATTTATGAATGATATCGAGTTTATTTTCTATGATTTCTGCTTTTACGAATAAAGTTGGGCCTATCCCGTTCCAAAAGAGTAACAAGCTTGATACTGTTATCAGAAATAATTTTTTCATATTGGCCCCCCCGTAAACAATTTAAATTTATTTTCCCCCTAAATCCAAAGAATAATTAGAATCCATTAAGGATAGGAAGACCCTGAAAAAACGATCTTTTGATAATCTTGGATAGAAAACTCAATGTATCTATACATTTAACTATAAAATAAATAAACCGAGAGCATACAAGGGATGATTCCTGTATATTCTCGGCTTAATAGATTAATACTTAAGGAAGATAAGCCTGTCTTTAGTTTAATAACCTTTTCCGTTTAGCCTCCGTTAACTTACTAATGGCAATTTACAATTTTCCATCTTTTATCCACGCCCAAATCCTATAACTACCGAAAATTGATACTGCTAACAGGACAAGCATTACTATTACCCAAATAGATAATCTATTTATTTCTTCTAATCCTTTCCAGTTCGTAACAACAAAAGCAGAAAAAACGATAAAAATTAAGTAACAGAACACATTTGGAATAACCTATACAATTCTCAATTCAACCTGCTACCTATACTCGATCATGTAAAAATAACCAATAATATTCAAATTTTTGTATTAAACATAAATGTCATTGTCTTAATTTAAACCGTTCTTATGGAAGGATAGCCCCCGTTCGTATCTTAAGTTCATTGCTCCACAATTAATAATAAGTAATCGTTTCAATAATTTTTTTTGTAAATTTCTCCAACTCCTCATAGTTAGGAGAATGAGCAGATTGTTCAAAATACACCCATTCTTTACTTGGTGCCTGAAGATGGTCAAAGAATTCTTGTGTTGGTAGGTGAGGAACCGTTAAGTCATGCCTGCCCATTATAATTGTAACTGGAACATGGACAGTTTGTACTTCATTGTTTAAGTCGAATTTTCTAAGTTCAGTAATCATGTTTTTCATACTAAACAATTGACCTTTTACATGTCTTACCACATCGAAAAACGTGTATTCTTTACTTCTGATTAACTTTTTTGCCATCTCTTTCACCAATTTGCCATCATGAGACATCCCACCGCCCAATTCCTCTGTATATTTTTGATGTATCCTATCAAATTTTAATTGATCCCAAGGAGGTTTCCCTATTTCCTTTAGCTTTTTTACTGCCTCTTTATGATTTTGTTCGATTGCCTTTTCCACTAAAAGGTCATATGATAATGCTTCTGATTTGGCTAAATTTACTACCTGAGAAACACCAAAGTAATGAATATAGTGCTCTGGATATTTATGTATAGCTAACATGCCTAGAATACTGCCCCATGAATGCCCGACTAAAATTATTTTTTCTTTTTGAAATTCTCTTTTTAAATAAACTGTTACATCAATCAAATCATGTAAAAATTGATTGATATTCATAGTTTCCACTGGGATATTGTTCGAATAAGATAAACCCGCTCCCCTTTGGTCCCAATTAACCACAATAAAATGTTTTTCTAAGTCTTGTTGATAATCTCTATTAAAACCAATTTGTGCACCACCAGGTCCACCATGAACCAATAGCAACAAAGGATTATTTTTATTTTCTCCTCTTATTAACAACCATTGTTCCAATCCACCAATCATTACTTTTCTTAACTCTGAAATTGAGTTTACAGCCTCAATTTTTGGAGAAGTTCTTCTAAACAAATGTATCGCCCCTATTTTAATACTCAACGTTAATTTTTTTGTGTGTCACTTTTGTTAATAAGAAAAATGATAAGTTAACCCCCAAGAGCTTAGTTACAGAATGATATTCTTCAGTAAAATTAAAAATCCTTCTTTAAATATTCTCCTAATAAGAAGAATTTCTTTCTTTTAATAATGCGAAAAAAATAAACTGAAGATATACATGAAATGAATAAGAACATGTATATCTTCAGCATAGACTCCAAGGTAAGATTTAACAAAAAAACAATTTATGATTTATATCATTCGGTTAAAAGAGCAGACCAAATAATAGAAAAAATAATAAACCCAAACATTAATCCATTAAGAATAGCTTGATTATGAACATCCTGTCCTTTTATCAATTTCTTAGCAATGGAAATACAGTTCATAAAAAATACTATTGCAATAATTGGAGTTCCATAAGCAATAACAAAAATCATAACATCCCCCCTATAATTCTTTTCTACCATTATCCCATAATTATGGTTATTACCATCTTTAATTTCAGAAAAACTACTTAATGGAAATGAAGAAATGCCCCCGTTTCTTACATAAGAATAGGAGCTGCAACCCCCTTATTTCAATACCTTAATTCGAAAGATTCTATTGGCCACTTAGTTCCCAATCCCATAGTTCTACTTCGCCTAACTGCTCCCCTTGAATAAATGGAGCATCTTGAAGTTTTAATAATTCTTTGACGGGACCTGTAACAACAGCTCCATATACTATGAATCCTTCCTTTTGTAAATATTGATACTTTTCATCTAAATGTCCTAGACCCAAGAACTGTTCATAATAACTATTTGATGTATTTAATAGGTCTTTCATATTTTCTAACATTAACTGTTTGCTTTCTTTTATTGAATCTTCATCCAACCTACTTATCCGATGAGATTGACGATAATTTTCGCCACGATCCATTCCACCTGTTAAACCAATAATATCTGAAACTATAATCAAATTATTATTTCCACTCCAACCGTATGGATCATAGTTCACAAATTCCCCTGTGTAGAGTGGCATCCATAAAATATGAATATCATAAGAATGTAACTTTTCAATTAGCTCTTCTGACTCCATAAAACTTGTAGTAGAAAATGCTAACTCTCCAACCGTCCCTTCAGGTAGCATCTCTAATGTCTCCCATACATGAGGGGAAGTATTTCCTTCCAACTTCCTATCTGTCCTGGGATCTTCTGGTAGCGAAAACGAAAACTCACTTAATCTTTGTAATCCTGGATGTGAATAGGTAATATTGGAATGGCGATTGGATAGATGCTTTTTTACTTGCGCTTCACCAATCACAACATCCTTTAGCCCAACCTTTTTTAGTAGGTTATACGACAATCGTTTCGTACCGAATATCGTCACTTTTTCTTCTTTAATATTGAAATCCCCACGTACATTGGGAACAGTCCACTCAAGGGCAAGACTGGAATAATACATGTTTTTCTTTCCTATATCCAACTTATCTACAATTATATTAGTGATCATCATGTATATTCCATAAACCAACAGCACCGCAAGCAAAATTCGTATTATCCTGAACGCCAAGGTGAATCGTGACTTTCTTAAAATTCGTTTTTCTAAATCTTTATTCCAATCTGTCATACTCCCATCCTTTCTTTTTAGCAAGGTTTGCCAATCTCTTTCTGGCTCGAAAAAGTGTTACTTTCACTTGTTCCTCTGTTAGCTGCAATGCTTCCATTATTTCTTGATAACTAAATTCATCATACTCTCGTAAATATAGGATTGATCTATACTGCTCAGGTAAAAAGTGTAATAAATCCTCTAATTGTTTACATTGTTCTTTCATTAACACGGTTTCTTCTGGAAGCCCGTACGGACTGACCATTTCTTTTTTTGAAGTAAAGAGGGATAAATAAGGAGTTGACTTCCTCAGCTTTTGTTTTCGCCATTCATCTAAATACGCATTTCGAGCTACCTTAAACAACCATGCACGCGCCTCTTCACCATCATATTTATCATTTACCGAAAGAAGACTCCCTCTTCAGGTGCGTGTGGGGCTTTAGCCCAGCGGTAAGAGGGAGATGAATTTCGGTTGGCAATAGCCAAAACCTTCCTCACCATGATATAAATAGGAACAAACGTTCCGTATATGTGAGGTGAGAATCATGATGGTCAAAAAAGCCTTTAAATTTCGCATCTTTCCAAATGGTAAACAAGTCGAGCTAATAAATAAGACCATCGGTTGTTCAAGATTCAATTTCAACTTCTTTCTTGGTAAACAGAAAGAGAAGGATGCGTATTGGTACATCGTTGAGGAAATGAAACAAAATGGTCAATTACCTTCAAACAATTGGAAAGGTCAATTCTTCAATAAATACGAATCGGTTAAAGCTGTTCGTGAGCTTAAAGAACACTATCCTTTTCTTAAAGAGGTAGATAGCATTTCACTTCAAAAATCCGTTGAAAACTTAGCTGACTCTTACCAACGCTATTATAAGAAACAAAATAAAGAACCACGATTTAAAAGTAAAAAGAATAAAGTTCAATCTTATACAACCAAACATACCAATGGCAATATCGCTTTATTGGACAAACACATTAAATTACCAAAGCTTGGACTGGTTCGATTTGCGAAAAGTCGTGAAGTAACCGGACGTATCCTAAACGCTACGATTAGACGGAATCCAAGTGGAAAGTACTTTGTATCCATTCTTGTGGAAACAGAAGTACAAGAATACTCCAAAACGGATTCTGCTGTTGGGGTTGATCTAGGTTTAAAGATTTTGCGACGCTTTCAGATGGAACCATATTCCGTAATCCCAAATGGTTTCGCACATTGGAAGAGAAATTGGCAAAAGCACAACGTATTCTTTCTAGGCGAATAAAAGGCAGTTCCAATTGGCATAAACAACGGGTTAAGATTGCTCGTATCCATGAGAAGATAACAAATGCTAGAAAGGATTACCTAGACAAAGTTTCCACCTATCTCGTCAAAAACCACGACGTGATTGGCGTGGAAGACTTGTCGGTGAGTAATATGCTTAAAAACGGTCATCTTTCAAAAGCCATTAGTGAAGCTTCTTGGTCACAATTCAGAACAATGCTCGAATACAAAGCGGAGTGGTACGGCAAGCAGGTTGTCGTCGTGGCCAAAAACTTTGCCAGTAGTCAGCTCTGTTCCTGTTGTGGTCAAAAAAATAAAGACGTTAAGAATCTCGCTTTGCGTAATTGGACTTGCTCTTCTTGTGGAAGCCATCACCAAAGGGACATTAACGCAGGATTAAATCTTAGAAACGAGGCCATTCGTCTCTTAACTGTCGGAACGGCAGGGATCGCCTAATCAATATCTGTTCGATAGAATGGAGTTTCTAGGAACCCCCCACTTCAATCAGACCGTGAGGTTGATAAGTGGTGGGTAGTTCAAGAAGAGAAATAGTTGCACGAACGAACGTTTCTTGCGTTAAATCCTCCGCAAGCTGCGGAGACCCACTTAGCTTTAATAGGTAAAAATAAAGAGTCTTAGCATACCGTTTATATAAATTTGTTAATTTTAGTTGATTTCGCATATGACCCCCTCTTTACCTCTCCACACTATTCACACGTTTATCTTGTGATAATGTTACATTATTTTCAAAAAAAATTTTTAATAAAGGATATATTTAAGCTGGTAAAGCTGCTCTTCAGCAGAACCTTAGATACACAAAAAAACCAAAATATTCGGGAATTATGTATGAATTCCTGTATATTTTGGATTATTTTAAAGTTTGAGAAAAAAGCACTTGTTAGTGAAAAATCACAAAGTCCTGTCTAACAATAAATCTAATAAAAAATAGAAAATAGAGAAACTAACAACAAAATAAATAAATCTTAGAAGATGTTTCCTCCTGTTCGCTTTGTCCTTAAAGAATACAGTTAGGAATATTAATATACCAACAATCAATATTTGAATGTACATTTGCCTAAATAATCACCACTTTTTTACTCTTAGTTTGAACTATGCATCTTCAAGTATTCTGCATCTTTAGCACAATAGCCAATATATATGTTGGCGAAATCTCATATAAATGATGCTATCAAGAAAATTACACTAATCCATACACAAAGTGGTGAATAGAAGGCAGTATCTTGTTTTGCAAATCTTGTATGTTTGATTTTCTTGAAGAATCCCACATATTTTCCTTCACCAATAGCTCGTAACAAGAAAACAATTCCTCCAACTATACAAAGCCCTTTTGAAAGGTGGGAGGATTTGATGACTGTGATTAAATCTATTTGAACTAATAGAAGTACAGATGCAAAAAAACAAAGTAATCCAATAAAAAGTGTACCTAGCATTCTTGGTCGTAAAGCTGGAAAATCACTTTCATCTTTAGTTGGAAGGGCCGTACTTACTCCCCATTTTCCACCAAATGCCCAAAAACCATGGATGATACCAATAATTATAAATATTAGAGACGTTATTCCTATCAAAATCTTTATCAATTTCCCACCTCTTCTGAACGTTATCGTCCTCCGTATCTAATTTCCCTATTTTATCGAGACATTATATTCAACTAAATGCATCGTTAGCTTAATAATCGTTCCTGTATTTCAATTCGATTTTTATGGCGATAATTCCTTTGATAGACAATTATTTTTGGAGGGATTATATTGCAATTATCTAAAGCTTGGGAAAACTATGAAGCTGATAAACGAATTGAAGGGTTTTCACATCAAACTCTAAAGGCTTATCCCTTCAGGCTGATTTACTGATCAAGTTTATTCAAGATGTAGAAATTGATACTTTAACTACTGTTCAATTAAAAGAATATCTAGCAAAGTCAAGTGAGCGTCTGAAGCCTTCAAGTCTAGCTCATCGAATCCGATTTATTAAATCACTTTTTCGGTGGTGTCATGAGGAAGGACATATCCAAAAGAATCCTGCAGCTAAAATTAAAGAACCAAAAGTGGGAAAACGGATTCCCAAGTTGAGAAAAAGAACATTTACGAGAGGCTTGCTTAACGCCATTAGAGAAAGCTTTATTTGAATTTATGTTTTCTACTGGCTGTCGGATTGGAGAAATTGTTTCGCTTGATAAGAACAGTGTTAATTGGTCCAATCCGTCAGTGACTGTAAGAGGAAAAGGAGATAAGGAAAGAGAAGTCTATTTTAATGATAGGAGTGATATTTGGCTGAAGCGTTACCTTGATGAGCGTAAGGATAATGACCAAGCAGTTTTTGTTACGGAACGTATTCCTCATCGAATGAGTATTGCTCAAATGAGAAACATCATAAAGCGAATTTCACAACGGGCTGGAATAAACAAAGAAATTCATCCCCACCAACTAAGACACAGCTATGCAACCAATTTATTAAATAATGGTGCCCCACTTGAAGTCATTCAAAGCCTGCTTGGTCATGAGAAAAGTGAAACCACTCGAATCTATGCACAATTAAGTGGAAGGCTTAGAGAGGATTTATATAGGAAATATTTTTAATCCATTGAGCCGAAAATTTGTTGGTTTATGTATAAAAACCTGTATATTTTCGGCTTATAAAAATAGATCATTTTGTAACGATTGCACCCGTTAGTGCAAGAAGGTTATTTTTCTAAATCAGATAATCCTTTGTTTTAGATATTGAAATACCCTCTTCATTAGCAAAATCAATTAAATCTACAAATAGGTTGCTGGGAGTAAAATTAACAATTCGAACATTAAACCCTTTTTTGATTTGTATAATTGCACATTTGGTAGACCAACCAATACGTTTAAATTTTATCTGATTTATTTGATTAGGGAATAATACCTTTTGAAAAGGAATTGAAAAGAATAATGTTTGAAATGTCAAATAATTCTCATCTATCACAAATATAAATCGGATAAAGATTGACAACAAAATGAATAAAGCAAGTGAAATTTGAAGATAAAAAATTAAATCAAATACTATATCGCCTATGAAATATCTCAGAGCTGATGCTACTGTTATTACTAAAAAAAATCCTAAAACTACTCTTTGAGTTCTTGCATTGTATTCCAATCTTCTCCCCCCTCACACTCCTAATTTAAAATAAATATCTAGCCTATTGTTCAACTCTTCTGCCCCTTTACTTTATTACTTTAATATAAAAGGCATTTCCCCTTCTTAAAGAACCGCCCCCGTTAGCCGCACAAGGACGGTCCAAATTATTTCATAATTTTCTCGAATTGTTAATTAGTTGTTTTAATTTGATAAGTATTTTTATTAAATATTTGCTTAATACTAATAATGTTTTGATTTAAATTGATTGGGTGAAAAATTTGAGTACTATTGAAAAACTTGATAAGTTATCTTCTGAAGTTCCAGAATTAATGCAACGAATCATTGACCTATGGAGCAAAGAAGTATTGTTCACATGGCGTTGGTGGTTTGGATTTGTTCTTACAATTTTAACATGGCTTTTCTGGTATAAAACTCACAAAAAAGAAAGTCGATACAGGCTGTTAACAGCAGGCTTTTTTGTTATGGTAGTTTCAGTTTCTTTTGATTCAATTGGTGTCCAGTTAGGATTCTGGTCATACAGATTTGAGGTATTACCACTTATCCCAGCTTACCTCCCCTATGATGTTGCACTAATGCCAGTTGTTGTAATGAGTTTAATACAATTCAAACCCAATTCTTCCCCTTACTTAAAAGGAATTTTATTCGGATTATTAACGGCTTATATAGGAGAACCAATAATTGTATGGTTGAAAATATATAAACCTATAATTTGGCACTTTTACTACTCGATTCCAATATACTTTACTATTTTTCTAATAGCACATTGGTTAACTACAAGGAAATATTTTACCGAGCTATCGTGACGGAGGAACATTTTATGTTCCTTTTTCACTGCACAATTTGGGTCAATTGTACGTTAATGAACTATGGTTCTTCTCACTAAATTTCTAATTACTTTAATTACCACGTATAAAGGTTCAAAATATATAAGGCTATGTATAAAACCAAAACCTTGTATATATTGGGCACTTTTAGATTGTTTGTTATAGGATAAATGCCTCCGTTACTTCCTTAAGGATGAAGCTTCTATTAGCTGGTTTAACAATGAAATGGCGATGCATCCTAAAAGCATCGCCAATCAGTTCCTGTTAACTAGTTGTTGTTTACCTGCCAAATTTTTTTAAAAGCTAGTGGTATAAAAATAGCATCCAGGTATATTTATTGCGTGTTATTTACTGCCCAAGTCCTTTTTTATTCTTACTGACATTATCGTTTGGTGAGTCACCGGTACCATTTTTGCTCTTGCTATTAGGCGTTCCATAAATTTGATTATCTTTCGTTACTTTAGCTCCGGTTAAAAAATTATCCTTTGTCTCCATCTTGATCATCTCCTTTAGTTAATCTCTCATATTATCTATAGAGTGGATAAGAAATATACAATTATGTGGATGTCACATTTATTTAATTTTGTAAAACTATCTGCTCCTTTAATGCCCTTAAATAAACTAAAAAGTCCAATACGCTAAGGATTCGAATAAAATCCTGCATATTTTGGGCTACATAAGATCAATTGTTATAGAAAAAAAGCTACCCGTTTGTTTAAGAAGGAAATAGAATATCAGAAACAAACAGGAAGCAAAAACAAACTAAGCCCATAATAGGTTTTTTAACCACTTATCTCCCTCTAATTTATATCTTAATCTTATATGCTTGCGGTCTTCATCTGCTTGCCAGAACTCCACCTCTTTTGCAACTACTCTATACAAAGTCCAAGAAGGAGACACTAAAGTTGGATTATGTTGCAAACTATCAATTTGCTTGATTAAAGCCTCCTCGAATTCACGTTGTTCTTTTAAAATTGAACTTTGTTTGCCAAGCAAAGCTATTGCTCGAGCAACAGTACCCCGATTCAAAAAGTCTTTAGCACTCCGTTCTTTATCCATCTCTATTGCTATTCCTCGTATTCTGACTTGTTTTCCAATTGATGACCAATAAAAAGTTAAGGCGATATTGGGATTATCCTCAATGTGTTTTCCTTTTTCGCTTTGTGAGCTTGATGCAAAATACCATCCATATTGGTCAACATCTTTTATAATTAGAACACGTGCATCTGGAAAACCATTATGGTCAGTTGTTGAAAGAGTCATTGAATGGGGTTCATGTACTCCGTTATCAATTGCCATTTGAAACCATTCTAAAAATTGTTCATGAGGGTATTCTGATGCCTCGTTAATATTAAATTCTGGGAAAGGTCCAACAAGCGTTTTACTTTGTCTTATAATATTCCTAATGTCTTCCATTAAATCCTCCAATTTATCAATTAATCATATACATGCAGTATAAATATTCTCCAATTTGTTCAACTAACCTGCTAGTTAGTGCAGCAAAGATAACTTTAAAAATATGCATAAATATTAGTTTGTATACATAACTAATGATTCTCTAATATAGTGCCAATTCATACATTGAATACTTTTAGAAACAGTAAAACAAGGTCTAACCTTACTAAATACGCAATCATATATGCTTCTCCATGTAAAAATGTACGTTTCAAATTGGAAAAAAAAGACCCAATTAATTTAGCAACAACTGTGTCATTTCTTTCAAGCGGTCACAGCTATGTTTTTTACAGCTTTAAGTTCATAATAAACTGTTCACCGATTGGTCCCATTTTTCTTTCTCCAGTATCTTGAAATCCTACTTTTAAATACAGTTGTTGAGCAGTAATATTCTTATGGTTAACAGCTAATACAATTTCATTGCAGCTAGGAAATTCAGACTTAACAAACTCATTTAGTAATAACATTGCTTGTTTCGCAAAACCTTTTCCTTGATTCTTATGATTAATAGAAAATGAAGTTAGTAACATTGCCTTAGGATTATTAGAATATTCTTTTACTCGATCAGTTGAGTGTAACAAAAAAAAGCCTACTGGTTCATGACCTGAAAGAATTACCATTCGATATTGACCATCAGTCACTGCTTGATAATTGATTGGTAACGCGGTGAATTGTTCTTGTTCTACAGGTAGTTCAAATGAATTTAATACATCTACATGTTCGATTGAAAAATGACATAATTCCATGTAATTCGTTTTTTCCATTAAGTGGTACTCCCTTTAATTTAATAGTATTAAGCGTAAAGGTGTTCATAAGATATAATAATAGTTGGAGAAAATTATTCTGAACTGACTATATTTGAATATCAAATTGCCTTCTTGAAACGATAGCTACCTGGCCATTTATTTTTCTATCAATCAATTTAAACAAAAAGAGCCTATCACCTTCTTGATGAATGCTCTTCTTAATTGTCTATCCTAGAATAATCTCCAGTATTATCCCCATTCATTTATTTTTTCGTAAAGATACCATCTATAATTCATTACAGAATAGTATTTTTTTATAGCAATATAATTCTTGTTATTTGCTATAATCATATATGTATCATTTCCTAAATAAGTAATATTTTCAATTTCAGTCCCATTTAATAATTGGGAGATTTCTGGATTGTGAACTAGCGAATCCTTTGTCTTCTCTTTTATATAATCGGGGACAATTAATGTTAACAATATTGTAATGCAAAAGGTACAAATACTGTAAACCCAATGATTTTCCAATTTTTCATTCACCTAAAACCCCTTCCTATCTATGACAATATTTGTTGCTTTTCCGAAGGTCTCTACTGGTTGACTTATCCTATCCAATTAATAGTCTTTGATTTGAAAATCATATAGATTTTGAGAAATCATTTTTCAAAATAGAAGGAACATCCCCATAGGTACAAAAGTCATCGTACTTTAAGCCAATAAAAAAGAAATATTTTTTCTACTGGATTGAGATAACTTTCCCCTCTGAATTTAACCCACGGAATAAAAATCCCCCTACATCAGAGTTGTGTAAATAACTATAATGGGCAGCATATCCATTTATTACATCCATTTCGATATACACGGTGGATTTCTCTTCCACTTCTCTTAATGTCAAATTTATGTCATTTATATTATTTATCCCATTATTACTAACTATTACTTTGACAATTTTTTTATCTAATATTTCTGCTGCAAATACTGTGTCATAATATATGTCATCTTTGAGAGTCGCATCCACAGTAAATTTCATCTTGTTATCAGATGTTATTCCACTAACCGCATTCGCTGCATGTACCCGATAGAAGATCCCTAGTTCTTTCCTTAACAGTTTCACGTAACTTTCAGGGCCAGTATCCCAAACGACGACTTTATTATTATCAATTTTTTTTTCAAATACAATTTCCCCACCTTGATTTGGAAATGAATTTCGAATTGCTGACTCTTCAGTTAACGAGTATCCAGTAGAAAGAGGATCAAAATACACAAGTAATAGTAGTACAGCGAAAAAAATTAGATAGCGTTTCTTTATTTTCATTTTTAGTTTCCTTCCCTCCTCTTTTCTCTCCAAATCTTCTTATTCCGAACAAAACCATTAATTCACTTGATTTACTCCAATAAACGGCCTTTACTTGCATTAAAATTAAATGAATCCCCTCTTAGAATGGTAAACTAAGACCTTCTATATTTTATTAAGGCTCTAACTCTAGAAAATAATCTCTAATTTCTTTGGGCAGTTCTTCAACTGAAAGCACTTTTAATCTTTCTGTTCCTGGTGATGTCATAATAACAAAGGTTTTTTCATCATATTCGAATAAAGTAAATTGACGAACCTTTTTAGCAGTTTTAGCCAAACTAGTTATATACTCAAAATCCTCTTTCTTAAAATTGCCTTCGTATTCTTTTAACATTAATTTTTGTACCTCTTCAAAATCATCTGCAAATGTAATTGCTTGATATAACTCGAGTGAATTTTTTGGAGTAAAAAAAACAACATAATATGCTGCAGTTCCAATTATTGTAAAAATGACTGAAAATAGAATAGTCCAATCCTTTATCGATTGTCTTCTTTTATATCCCCGCATTCAATATCCCCTCATCTTTTAGAAATAAACTCGAGTTTTCTATCTATGATATCTTCTTTTGCGAATTAAGTTGAGTTTATCCAGTTTTTTTCATATTCATAGATAAAAACTTAGACTGTTTGAATTTTTAGTTGAAGTATAACTTTTAACTGTAAAAAGTGGTCTCTTTTGTTAAAAAGTCATTTGAAGGAATAGAAAGAAGTACAATATAAACCTAGATTATTGATTTTGTTTATTAAAACGAAGCACCCTATTTTACATTTAATGACCGCTGTAATTAGTGATATATTGTGCCATATCCTATAAGAATTCTAAATTTATATTTCAACCATATTTTACCACAAATAGGTCATTCAACCATTGCTATTATGGTATGAACGGAATTATTACACACAAAAAGGCGATTGCTCTTATTTGAACAATCGCTCCCGTTGCTTAAGGATATAAATATAAATACACTTGATGTTACATAATACTAAAAATAGATGCATGAATGGCTATGAATCTACAAAACTAAAGGAGTTATTTAATGATTTTAATTCATTAATTAAAGATGAAATACACTGATCTCCCTTTTCTTGAAGTTTCTTCTATCGAAAAGAGTATCGAACATCTTATTCTGTCTATTCGAATACTTGGCGAAGTTCAATTTGTCCTTCTCCAAGGCCATGCGGATCTGGTGCACGCATCGCCCACTCGATGGCTTCCTCACGAGAGTTCACATCTATGAACCAATATCCCGCAACCAACTCCTTGATTTCGGTGAAAGGTCCTTCTTCAATAGTTGGAGGTTCTCCTGGAACAGGGTACAAAATACGAATTCCGTTGGAGCTTGGATGGAGTCCCCCTACTGCCACCAGGACACCCGTTTCCTTCAGTTCATCATTGTATTTCTTCATCTCGGCAAACATCTGCTCCATCTGCTCCTTTGGCATCGTACCTGCTTCTGAATCCTTTGAAGCTTTAACAATCATCATAAATCTCATTAAAAACTCCCCCTATATACGTAGTTGTATATACCATTCACCAGTATTCAAGCGTATTTGTTAAATGACTCCAACAGGTCGTTCAATGGCGTCGGACTACTTATACCTAATACGGAAATATGCTCCGGTCTTATAAATTAGTAAGTGTGACCAACAAATTTTACCAAGAGTTACTGTGAACAAATGGATTTAAAATTTTCAAAAGTCTTACCATCGTTTTTAACTATGCTGCTTCAAATTGTTACAATTTGATATTATGGTTTTATATTCGTTAAAAAGTCTTTTGTCCATTTCCGTTACTCTATTGTTTAGATAATCAACTTCAAAGTCTGTTTCTTTTTAGTCACTTTTAGCAATCCAACGACATCTTCAGTTTGAGAAGATTCAATTCTGTTTACGGTTTCTTCTACTCTTTTTAGTCTATCCTTCATTTCAACCAATAAATTCAGAATTTGTTTTTCCATTCCGATCACCTACCTTGACTACTTTTAAATACCCTACTACTCTTTTATTAGACATTTCATCTTTTTTCTTATGAATAGTTTGTTTATAAGATGTGGTATTGAACTACCCCCACTTAACAACTTTAACGTTGTTTGAAATAGGAGATTCTTGTAAAAACAAGACATATACTCAAGGCATATGACCATCTCCCGTTCAACTAGGGGGTGGTTTTCCTACTTTTCAATTTATTAATTGCATAAGTCATAATTTCTTACGTTTTCGTTCTAAAAATATAGGTGCTATATTTAGCAAGATAGAAACAATTGTCAAAAACCAAAATGCCCTTGCCATACCAGGTATTACATCCGATAAAGCCGCCCAATCTTCCGCTTTTACCCACCGAGTTAAATAACTGTAATCTGCACAAATTGTTAATGCTGTAAATGATAATGCCATCGCCATAGACAGCTTATAATCCTTTCCTGCTGCATACAAAGAAAGATTTATAACAGTTACTACTATGGCAATAACCCCTAATATTGCCCACATAACTATACCCCCATTTATTTTTATTTATGTCGTGTAATAATACTCATGTGCATAATCTCAATTTTTTGCATTACTATTTATTAGACATTAGTAATGTTAAATCTTATTTTATAGTAAATGCTCCTTCTTTTGTGATTTCTTATTGAACAAACCTGCCCTTTACTTGAAAAAGAAAAAATACATTACTGTTGTTCCAGTAATGTACTCCGTTACTAACAGTATTTGTTACATAACGTCCCCCCCTGCGAACCTCACAACGTGCCTGCATATACAAAGAGATTCACCGACCAGCTAAACATTTAGAATAAACGATTACATTATTTCTTTTTTCTTATTACCTTATAAACCTACCAACTACACCAAGCACCGAGTATAGGTGTCAAAAATAAAATCAATAAATTACGATTGGTGTTTTCATAATCCTCAAGTAAATCATAGTTAAAAGATGCAGGAATAACAAACGTCAACCTAGCCTGTCTCTAGTTGTTTACCCAAGCAAAGGTAACAAGGGTATAGATAATAATTGTAAAGGTAATAGCAACCCAAGCAGTATTTTTAGCAGTATCTGAATCTCCATTTTTAATTTGCTTAGCTAAATCTACGCTTTTTACAACAAATAGAATACAAATTAAAGGCATTAGATAAACACCAATAAATGCTATAATACCAAAAAACATTCGTATCCCCCCAATCGTTAATCTTAATTCCAATACTTGGTAAATACTTATTCGTTTTACAAATTGAAAATTCCTTTTTAAGCCACTAATCATTTACTTGAATTCATTTTTATCAACAATATTGGGTTTTTCTTACAATAACTGTCACTTCTAGAAAAGGTGTAAGTAACTGCTCATGGACAGATGTATACGGACAGTAACTGAAAGCGAGTTTTCCCAATAAAGGTACATGATCATCTTGGGTTGAAAAATAAGCGGAGAAATTTCCCTTAATTTCGAAATAGAACTGAAAATAGCCTAATTAGACGGAAGGATTCCGACTATTTACTCTAAAACCGTCAAAATGAGGCATTTCGCTTCGTGTAACCGGAAATTATCCCCTTATATACCCGAATCCATCCCTATTTCGAAGTTTAACCGGAAAAACTCCTCTTATTTATAAAGGTGTCTGGCCCTGTTCGTAGTCAAATGTCCACGAATAGTGACGGACACCGAGTTTGAGCGGTTTTACGCTCCTTTTTACGATGAAACTTTCTCGAAATATGCTAAACTAGATAAAAATGGATGGAGGGGAGATTCAATGCCAGATTGGTCTTACCATACTTTATTCAAGCCTGTGCTACAGAAGCTGCCACCAACATTTAGTCGTGAGTTTATCCACCGTGGAATGAGCACTATAGCTTCTACATTAGTAGGTGAAAAGTTCATCGAATTTCTTGGACATCTATCTCCTTCAAAAAATATACAAAAACAACTATTTCATATTCCGTTTTCTACCCCTGTTGGCTTAAGCGGCAAAGTGGATCCCCAATTAACTGGACTAAAAGCTTTTCAAAACCTTGGCTTTGGTTTTGTCGAGATTGGACCGGTATCGATTCAAGGATCCATTGAAAATGAGGTCCTTCATGTTGATTTAAAAAAGGAACAGATTTGGAGCGATTCTCCCCCATCGATTCAGCTAACATCAGCAAAGATGAAATTAGCCTCGCTTAAGAAAAAGAAAATTCCCTTTTTTATTAAAGTTGAGGGAACTGAACTAGAAATCAAACAGATTTGTGAAGAACTTTTAGCTTATAGCGATGGATTTATCCTAAACAGCCAAGCTTTTATTTCGGAAACTCGATTTGAACAGTTTCGAAAAGACATAAAAAAACCCATTATCCTATCTTGTTCATATGATGACGTAGATCAAATAGATAAGGACTTCAAAGCAGATGGAATTCTCTTGGAAGAGGACGATTGCCCAGAAACCCTTTACAAACATCTCGTGAAAAAAAGGGAAATGGTTGGTGATGACATACCCATTATCACTTCAGGGGGAATCAGGGAGCCTTCAGATGCCATTAGATTATTGGAAAAAGGAGCTTCACTTGTTATGTTAGGCTATGACTATGTTTTTGCTGGTCCAGGTCTTCCTAAACGGATTAACGAGGCATACAGCAAAAGAACTATTCAGGAATCAAGGCAGACTGAAGGTTGGAAATGGTATTGGTTGTTTGGTTTTGCCATTATGATTGCTGGACTCATTGCGATGATTTTCAGTATGACAACCATTATACTCCCATACGATGAAGCCTTTTTAGGGCTATTTAGAAAAGATATTATAGACTATAACCCTCTCATTCTATACTTTATGGCTCATGACCGGATGACGCTTTCCGGAACGATGATTTCGGGTGGAATCATTTATATGCAATTAGCAAGGTATGGCATTAGATATGGGCTGCACTGGGCGAGGAAAGCCACGAACACTGCAGCTATTACAGGTTTCCTAGGAATTTTATTATTTATTGGCTATGGTTATTTTGATTGGCTACATGGCTTATTTTGGTTGATTTTATTACCTTTATTTATTATAGGATTTGTAAAATCACGAAATGCTACCGAATCACCATCAGGAACAAACCAATTCAATCATCCGTCTTGGAAGTGGAGTTTGTATGGGCAGCTTTCCTTTATCCTATTAGGGGCTTCATTAGCCGTTGGTGGAGTAGTAATCTCTTTCATTGGAGCTTCAAGTGTGTTTGTAGCTACGGATATAATCTATATTTGTATGACACCAGAAGTTTTGAATGAATTTAATGAACGTTTAATACCCGTTATCGCTCACGACCGCGCTGGGTTTGGAAGTGCCCTGTTAAGCGTTGGCCTACTAGTATTGATGCTTGCGTTATGGGGAATTCGTGAGGGAGAACGTTGGGTTTGGTGGACCTTCACAATCGGTGCCATTCCTGCTTTTGCAGCAGGGATAGCGACCCATTATTTCATTGGATACACCACCTTTATTCACTTGTTACCGGCTTATGTAGCGTTACTTTTATACGTGGTGGGAGTTATTTGCACAGGTCCATTTTTGTTAAAGCGAGCATAGAAAAATACGGGGACGGTTTTACCGCTTTAAAATGAAGCAGTAGAACCGTCAACATGTTTCACCAGCCAGCTATCTGTTTCGTTGATAAAGGCACGTACAATTGGAGTAACATTTTGCTTCGAACGTACAGCCAATCCAATTTCTCGAATTATTGGAGGATTCAACTGCTTAACCACTATATTCACCGAGTTTACGGATAGGATCATGGAAGGTACGATGGTGACTCCCAACCCTGACTCAACCATAGAGATAACGGTGGAATTCTCCAAAACCTCGAACTGCGTGTTTAGTATCCGTTTATTCTCTTGGAACGCATTTATTACAAGACTTTCACATCCCGATTTAAGCAAAAGAAACGGCTCATTATCTAACTGCTCTATTGAGATCACTTCTTGCTTACTCAACGGATGTGTTGCTGGTAGGACTGCAACCAATGGATCACTAACTATCACCATCATGTCTAATCCTTCGCAAGGGTTGGGAAGAAACCCCAGGTCAACAGCACCTGCTTTAATCCATGATTCAATCTCTGCATAACTTCCTTCTAGAAGAAGCAATTCTATTCCAGGATAGTGGTTACGAAATGCTTGAAAAATACCAGGAATGACTTTATTTGAGTAACTAGGAAATGCACCGATCCGTAATGTACCGCTTTGAACACCTTTTGTAGATGCAACTGTATGATAAATCTGTTCTATTTGGTTATCGATCTCACGAGCATGCACTAAGATTTGGTTACCGGTCTCAGTTAATTTCACGCCGTTGCGATTACGTGTAAAAAGAAGAACTCCTAATTCTTTTTCTAAATCAGCAATGGTATGGCTAACCCCCGATTGGCTTGCATGCAAAAGCTCCCCTGCTTTCGTAAAGCTGCCTGTCTTCACGACAGCAAGGAATACTTGTAATTGATACAAAGTCATTTTCTCATCTCGTTTCCATGAATTATTTTTCATCTATGATATGGTAAACGTTCATTTTACGTTAAAGTAAAACACCGTTATGATTATATTAATAAAGAAATGGAGTGATGAATGTGATGAAGCAAATACGAGTTTACCATATTGATGCGTTTACCAAAAACCCGTTTGAAGGAAATCCCGCTGGTGTAGTACCGGACGCTAGTGGTTTAACTTTAACTCAAATGCAAAAGATTGCCAATGAGTTAAACTTGCCCGAATCAGCCTTTTTACAGCCTTCAACCAATCCGAAGGCAGATTTTCGAATCCGTTATTTCACACCACAGGAAGAAATCAATTTCTGTGGTCACGCTACAGTCGGATCTGCCTGGCTGCTGGCAACGGAGTATGGATGGGCTGAAAAAGCAGACCACATCGTCTACGAAACGAATGTGGGTCTGATTCCCGTTCATTGGGAGAAAAGCGAAAACAAGATTAACATGGTGACCATGACGCAAATTTCACCTAAAGTGAAAAAAATGGAGTTTGATAGCTCAGAAATTGCTGAATTGGTAGGCATTTCCCCTGATCAATTGGATGACCGATTTCCAATAAAGCTTGCCCATACAGGAAACTGGCATCTTATTGTTCCTGTGAAAACAAATCAGGCTATTGACTCAGCGACACCGAAATGGGATCAGCTGGCGTTGTTAAATAAAATGCATTCAATTAGCACCACTCATCTATTTACCTTCGACGCAAAACCAGGATTTAACCTATACACCCGTGACTTTGCACCCGCAATCGGCATTCCGGAGGATCCAGTGACAGGAGCGGCGAATGGTGCTTTAGCCGGTTATCTTGTATTGGAAGGTATACTAAGTAAAGATGAAACTCATCAATTGACTATCGGTCAAGGTGATGCCATTAACCGCGCAGGAACCCTTTTTGTCACCATTATCCCTAGTGAAAACGATGTCATCATCAAGGTTGGGGGCTGCGCGCATGTGACGATTGAAGGAATGCTACGATTACATGAATGATGAACATATTTCTGGTATTTTCTTAAATTGAAAGATATAGAAAAAAATCCGCAACTGTTTGTGTTTGCGGATTTTTATTTTGTATGAAAATAATATTAAACGGGATAACCAAGTTTTAATGAATAAAAACTCGTGAATATTCTCGGCTTTCTAAATGAGCTATTTAAGCTACAATCGCCTTCGTTAGTAGCTTAGTATAAAGCATCAGTAGCACATAACCTTTCAAGCCATTCTTCAAAAGACATATCAAGTAAAATAAAAAAGAAACCTTTTATATAAAATAACTTTATTTTTTATTTAGCCTTACTTCTATTAGTCCTCTCATTTAACACTTTCACTACTGTTTTTATATCTTTAAAATAAATTGATACAAGTTTTGGATATTCATCGCCATCATTAATAACCAAATTTCCATTTTCTACCATTACGGATTTTATTTGTTTTATTGGAATTTTATATTTAATTTTGAAACCGTTATTATAAATGAACATTCTTTCATTTATGCTAATTCTCATTCTAACTAAACCAATGATCATAAAAATTGAGCATAATATTACGCTGGCCCCTAACACTATAACAATAACTTCTTCCCACCTAAGATAATATCCAATGGATCTAGAACTATTGATTCCAGCATATAGAAGGGAAATCCCTACTATAAGAACTAAACAAGCCATTGGATATAACCACCATAAAACTCTAAACTCCCCTTCAAATTCCTCTTCATTTATGCTTAATGTATCCTTGTCTTTTAAGAGAACCTTTGTAATTATACTAGGAACGATACTAATCAAAGTAAACATCAATATAGATGTAATGATTTCAACCTTCATGTTATTACCACCATTATTCAATCCCTTCTCCAGATCCTCCAATTAAAACTTAGTGAATTATGCGAGCAATATATTAATTCAACTTAAGTATATTAACTTCCTGCTAGTGTACTTAATTGCTCATGTTTATAAAGTGAAATCAACACTGTTATTATTGAGTTATAAAACTATCCTGGCCTTTTATTTCCTTACAAAAAAGGAACCGCCGCTGCGATCCCTCTAATTAACTTTAGCACCAGTTTAGTTTAATAAGAACTTAGTTGCTCCAATTCTTTGTTTGAAATAAAATCTCCATTTCTATTTTTTAAGAACGGTAAAACAGCAACAACTGAATCGAGATTTAATTCACCATAAATATGTGGGTATTCTCTTCCACAATTATCGTGGTCTTCCCACTTTATAACGGATTTCACTTTGTTTGTATCAATACATAATAGTAACAAAGATTCTTCAACCTCTTTAAAATTAGGAGCAACCCTCCAAAAATTTTCAATAGAAGAACAATGTATGAAGCCACAAGCATCAATAGATTCTCTTCCGTAAAATGAGTTTTCCTTGTCTTTATCCCACTTACTTTTAGTTATACAATGCAAGATAAACATCTTTTCACCTCATAGGCAGTTTTCTTAATTTTATATAAAAACTGCCTTGGAAAATATAGAGAATTTTTGTATTTTTAATCTTAAACTATACTTCCCTTAATAAAACAAAAACCGAGATTATATCAGAGCTGAATAAGATCCCGTATATTCTCGGCATTATTGGATTGATTTTTATGGTAGTTTAGCCCTTCGTTACTTCCTTAACAAATCGAATGAGTTTTTGCCATTTTCATTGGATTTATTTTCATTCAAAAAAAGTGTCAGTTCAAATCTTTCCCAAACTCAAAATTTGTTTCAATCTCCCAATGTTTTGTTAAAACGTTCCCTTTAGGAATAATGTAACCTATTTTAACTTCCTCCTTATCATTTTCAAAGATTAAAATGCCATAAGGCATATAATCGTAACGAAACCCACTGGTATTAGGATTAAAGGTCCTTGGACTATTATTTATTTGCGATATTAATCTATCAATCTCATCTTTATTTTCTATTACATCTATTGTTTTTCCCATTTTGGTAATTGTTAGCTTATGATAATTGCCTTCAATAATCTTGTGATTATAAAACCAAATTAATGTTAATATACTAACAATACAAGCTAGTAAAGTTATGCAAACAAACCACTTCCCTTTACTTTTACTCACCTTCCCCCACCTTTCTTACTAGCTATTAGTTCTTGTATTAACAAAAATCCTAATTCTACATAAAGGTAAAGTTCTATTTGATTCCATAAATCCACTTCTTTTTGAGAAGTTTTTAAGGAAGTTAAATTGCCCCTTAAATTGCAAAACAAAAAAGAAACACCTTGTGATCCCTCTATTTCACTCTAGCATCCATTACTTTAAGTACATCTTTTCACAAACTACTTCCAAATCTCATCTAATTTATTCGAATAAAAATCAATTACTTTTTTATATTTTGATATTTCATCATCGGTTGTTGTATCTATTAAGCAATTTAGTAACAACTCCATCGCTTTGCTATGTTCATTCAAATTATACAAGGTCATCGAATAGAATGTCTGAATAGCCCTGTTGTCTGGAAATGATTCTATCCCCTTTAGAAATATACTTTTTGACTTTTCATATTCTCCTAATGTCCTATATGTACTCCCTAATCCTAATAAGGCTCCTTCCAATTCCTTTGAAGACAACCCTAATTTGATTGCTTTTTCATAAAAGGGTACTGCTTTCGATTCTTCTCCTAATAAATCAAAACTCCAAGCACATTGATAGTTAATTGATGCATTATTAGGGAACTCCTGCACCAGGTTTATAAGTAATTCATTAGATTCTTTATGATTTCCACTCTTCCGTAAATCAACAGCCTTTTCTAATTCTATTACCACCATTTTCATCTCCTTTGCTTTGTCTGTTTGTTCCACTAAACTGCATCGTTAGTTGAACAACGTTATAGTTTATTTAAAGTTCACGTTAATTCCCCATATTGTTTCTTTGAATTGCTTCTACTAATTAAGAAAATTCAAGTTTATTTTTCTTTAGTTATTCAAATAGCTACAAAGTTCGATTAAAGTTCCATCAGTTGATGCGGGATTAACATAAATGAGCCTTCTTCCACGCGTGTTAGTACGTAGTGTGTCTTCTAGAAAACGAACTCCTTTTTTACTAGCCTCGAGTATTGCTTTGTCCAAATCGTCAACTCGATATGCAATATGATACACCCCTTTTCCTCTTTGCTTTATAAACCGAGCCATTGGAGAGTTCTTGTTGGTTGGTTCCAGTAATTCAATTACTTTATCATTGGTTCTGACAACAGCAACGTGTACTTCAACACCAGGTGTATCACTTGTATAACGGTCCTCTAATGATCCGTTTAATACATTAAGATAAAAGGGAAGAGCATCATCAATACTTCTAACAGCAATTCCAACGTGATCTAAAACATATTCCAATTTAATTTCTCCCTTCAATATTATTATCCTTCACCCTCAAAAAAATCATTTTGTTCCACTATCCTGCCCCGTTAGCCTTCCATGAAGCAGAACTTCACCACAAAAAATGTAAGAAAATGACGTTCTTACATGGTAGTAAAAAGGCTCTACTCCTTATTGAAGTAAAGCACTCCGTTACTTCCATAAGGTCATATCCTAATCCGAAAATTGGTTTATAAAAAGGAATATATGGCAGTACGAAATTGAAAACAAAGCAGGGATATATACTAAACTATCAAGGCGCCTTTACCTAGTCAAATTCACTTGTTAAATAATTATATAATGTTTGAAGTGCCTGTGCATTGCGATCCTAAAAGTAGACAAATATAAATTCGGAATGAATCATGGATTCAGTGCCGGCAAGGTCTTGTTCCCTTTCTCTTCTCATCTTTCCGCAGTGTCTCAGAACCCTGGTAGCCTGTCAAGGAAAGCACTTGACAGACTACCAGAATTCTGAGGTTTGGTCTGTAAGATGTTAAGGAGTAAATCTGGCATTTGCCCGTTTCTTAACTCGCTTTAGCATAGTAGGCAGGTGTCCTATAATTTAAAACCCCTTGGATTCGTCTATGATTATAATAGCGGATATAATCATGAACGATCTGTTTTGCTTCTTCTATACTTTTTACAACTTTTAGTTCTTTTCGTTCTGCTTTTACGAATGAGAAGAAGCTTTCAATACAAGCATTATCGATACAGTTAGCCTTTCTAGACATACTAGGATTTATCGTATAAGTTTCCATTAATTCTTTCCATCTATTAGAACGATATTGCATTCCACGGTCAGAGTGGATGATTAGTTTTTCATCAATTGCTCTAATTTCCAATGCGTATAAAAGGGAATCTTCTACCAGCTGAATGTCATTTATATGAGATAATTGGTATCCTACTATATAATTATCGTGAAGATCCATTACTGCAGATAAATATAATTTCTTGCTATCTATTGGAAATTCGGTTACGTCAGTTACCCATTTTTCACTCAATTTGGTAGTTGAGAAGTCTCTTTTTAAGAGGTTCGCATAAATATGACCAGCGGAAGGGATTGTTTTCCCACTAATAGATTGCTTTTTTTCTTTACGCGCTTGGCTTTTAAGGCCTAATTCTCGCATTAATCTTCTTACTATTTTCTCGCTTACATCGATATTATTCTTATCTCGTAGTACAGCGTGTATTTTTCTATATCCAAAGTTTTTATTATGCTCGTGATAAATTATAGTAATATATTCTTTTCGCTGCCTATCTAAGGAGGATTCCTTTTTCTTTTTTCCCTTAGTTTTCAAATATTTATAATAACCAGCCCTGGTAACTCCCAACTTTTCACACATTTTTGAGATGGGATATTTTGATCTTAGAGAATATATAGCTTCGAATTTTACCCTTTTGCCTCCCTTCTTTGGAGTTGTAAGTACTTTTTTAGCAATTCATTCTCCATTTTCAACTCTTTAATTTGTTGATCTTTATCGATTCCGCGGTAGGTTCTAATTTTTCTATTTAAGCCTGCTTCACCATAAGTATTATATTTTTCAACCCAAACATAAATATAATCTGGATCTACCACTTCTAGTTGATTTGCAACGATTACGACACTTTCTCCAGCCAACACTCTTTTAACAGCGCTTAGCTTAAGTTCGAGTGAGTACTTTTTATATGATCTTTTAGTAGACATCATTTATCCGCTCCTTTTTACTTTTATGGCCAAAAAGTCCCGAATATAGACGTGTCTACTATAGAGGGCGCAATTCACTGTCACTACCCGAATTTTCTTGTTTCATAGATTGTTTCACAATGATTAATTTCAAAAGGAGTATCAAAAGATATGACGCTCCTTTTTGCTGTTATTTTTTCCAATTAGTAAGGAGAGTATGGAATATCATAATTAGGGTATTGTGAGTATGTGTAAGTGTATGTGGTGTATGGGTATAGATAAGGCTGATAATAAGGATAAGGTGGGTAATAATATCCAAATCCAGGTCCTGGAGCCAATAACGCACCCGTAGCAAGACCTCCTAAGAAACCTAATCCTAATCCCCCGAATCCGGACTGAGGTCTTCCAAAGACATATCCAGGGAAAACGCGTTGATAATTGGTCAAAGCAATTCCTCCTCTATTAATATTCAATAAAGGATATGCATGAAAGCCTAATATGATTGGGTATTTGCCCCAATTGCAAGTCGTAAAAGTCTAGAGGATCCACTTTCAACAAGACGTTATGTATTAATACAAGGTGTGGATGGGGTAACAAGCAACCTTTTCAACGATTTCAATAAATAATTCATTAAAACTATAAATACTTATAACTACTAAGTTGCTGCATTAAATAAAATTAATAAAAGAGCATGCGCCTCTTTTTCGCAGAAGCTGGTTTCTATGAGGATATTGTGACATATGCGGAAAAAGTTGTGAACTTCGCGGAGATCCTCAATGGACAGGGTTAAACGTTCTATTTTTCAAACCAAATATTGCTTTTCGCTATCATTTATCGACTGAAACTATTAAAAACACGAAAATACTCCAGCTAACAAGGATATCGATAAGGATGGAATGATAGATTCAAATGTAGCAAAAATGTACATGTCACCTTCATTAACATCACAAGTTACTTTGTTAATTGGATATCCAAATCGCTTCAAGATAATCGCATCACAAAATGGATTCTATCAAATCCAGTATTAAGGTAAGACAGGCTGGGTTTGGGGAGAGCCGGTACTAACATTTAGACCTTTACCAATTAAAGATGGACCAGGAACTTTTTCTGGTTGACCTATTGGCTCATACCTTGCCTTTAATTTTAAAAGTGGCTTAATTCATATAATAATACTGATCCCTAAGGGAGATTAGCCTTCGTTAGTTTTATAACTTTATCTAATTGCCAGGAGGCATATCGATTGATTTTTTCGATTTGAGATACGGTGTAATTTTGTTGTATGGTATTACTGTTTCAAAATGGTTACCCAAAGCAAATGCAACAGGCATACTAAGACCTAAGCCATCTGGTTTGAGGTAACTTTGAACTGCGTCAAATGAATCTGCAAGCTTAAATTTTCTTTCTGTGGAGTGCAAATCAACTGTTCTGAGATCTTCCACTATGCTCACCATATCTGGATTTTGCTTTTTTGCAGCCTCAAAATAAATTTTTTTAAAGTTATCACTTATTGTGTATATATCAAAGAGTTTGATTTGATTTCCATTTTTCACATCGATATTTAGTGTAAAAAAATTATGGTTTGGGTGAGCTGCCGTTTTTACATTTCCAAGCCCCTTAAACACTATGCTGATAATTGATTGGTTCTGAAAAGATATATTATAGTCCAAAGTTAAATCTAAATCGGAATAATCTGATCCATACATTTCAGATATATATTTTCGAATATGGTTTTCAATCAGCTTATTCGATTGTTCAAACCCTTTCCCTTGTAAAGTTGGGTATTTTATAACAATATGACTATTACGATCTGAATTTGTATATGCACTGTTTAAAATAGTATAGGTGCCACTATCTGTTGATTGAGCAGTTGCTTCAACACTTTTTTCTTTAGCAGAAATATTCACCGATTGTTGTTTTAAAGTTCCGCAAGATACCAATAATAAAGTGCCTGAGATTATAATCATTTTAGATAATAATTTTTTCATTTTACAGTTGCGCTCCCTTTATGAAATTACAAACTAATTATACTGAATTTTTGGTTTTAAGTAAGTAACCTGTCCCTTTAATTCCTTAACAAACAAAAAGATCCAAGATACGCTAAGGATTTGATTAAGATCCTGCATATTTTGGACTTCTTAAGATTGATAGTAATGGAAAAAACGCTTACCGTTACTTCCATACAGAATTCATACATTATTTAAATCCATAACTTTCTAATTTAATGAATTTATTTCGAATTTAGATAATCTGCAACTACATTAGCAAAAACATCCACTGTTCTATATTCTTCTTCTAATGTATTTTCAACCCCACCTACTTCTAGTATCAATGAACTTTTTAATAGATCTTGATTGTAGGTGCTTTGTTCATTGTCATTTGAGCTTGATTTAACAATAACTCCTCTTGATAAACCTGGGTATTTTTTTTCAATTTTACTCTGTAGATGTTCTGCCAACTTTTTATTTTCTTCGTAATTACCACTAGAATCTGAAACTACGAATCCAATCCTTGCATATTCGGTACCCTTTAGATTTATAGTTGTATATTTTCTTCTACCTGAATCTCTGTGTATATCTAATGCCAATTTAATGCTTGAATTATTTTCAAGTGCCTTTTTGACAACTTCCCTAGACACTTCATATGAATGAGCAATGGTTAAGCCCCTCTGCTTCATATTCTCCATTACATCACTCTTATCATGAATAGCATTTATATTTCTTTCTTTTAATGCTTGGCTCATTCTATTTCCAACCAAAGTAATATTTTTCGTTTCGTGCCACGCTTTACCAGGCTCTTTAGTATCAGTCTCTGAGAAAAATGATTCCTGATTATGAGTTTGATATATCAAAACAGATGGTTCCTGTTCATTTACTGTGGATGATTGCCTTCCTTCTCCAAAGGAGCTAAGGTGATTGGTTATTACCTCTTTTCCACTAAAAAAGAAGAACCATGACACAGCTAAAACGAATAGTGCTAATCCGCTTGTAGTAAATGAAAATTGTTTAATCTTCCTTTTCCTATTTAACTTTCTAGCAGATTGTCTTAGTTTATTTTCTGTCGCCGAAACAAAGCTTGCACTTGGATTAAGAGGATACGTATCTTTAATGAGTTCAAATAAATTCTTATTAGTTAGCATTGCCAATAACCTCCTCTATTTGTATATTTAACTTCTTTTTAAGATCTTTTAGCGCTCTGTGATAATCTACTTTTACTTTTGACTGGCTACATTGAAGAATTTCAGAAGTCTCTTTTATAGAGCATTCATTGATTCCTCTTAATATTACTACTGCTCTGAAATTTGGTTTTAATCTTGAAATAGCATTATGAACAGCTTGTTTCATTTCATTATGTTCAATTATGTCGTTTGGTTTCTTATCCGTAGATACTAACTGTTTAAAAAATCCCTCAGAAAAGATTAAACTGAACCTTTTCTTTCGAAAATGATCAATAGCTACATGCTTTGCAATTGAAAAAATCCAAGTCTTTAAATTACTTACTCTAGTTAGGTCAGACATATTATTCAGTACACGTATAAACACTTCCTGAGTTAAATCTTCAGCATCGTTCTGACTTCCTGAAAAACAAACCAGGAACCTGTATACATCTAGATAATGCAGATGATAAATCTTACTAATTCCGTCTTCTAGGTTTTCTGTATCAATCAAATTACTCCCCCCCTTATATATGTTTTCATGTATTAATCGAATAAGCATTGGGTAAAGTTACAAGAAATTTTTTGGGTAAAAGAAAAAGTATCATCCTGATTATTTTCTTCATTACCAAGGGTTTTCCTTCAAGATATATACCTCTCTTAATGAATAACCTTTCAGGGGCTTGTTATAAAAAGAAAAAACAAACCAAGAATTCACAAGTTTGAAAAAAACTTGTAAATTCTTGGCTTCATCCGATCATTGGTTAAGTTATAAACGCCTTCGCTAGTGCAATAAGAAATTAAGTATTTATTTGCTAAAAAGTCTTTTAATAACGTCAATAATTAAAGGAATTCCACAGATAACAAATAAGATAAAGCCACTGTAATCAAATATTGCTTTAACTACATCCAAAACGTCTTCCCAAAAAAAGAATTCTGGTAGAGGCAATATCATCAATATTACCCCAACAATAAATCCAAAAAATAATGTTCTTTGTCGCTCCATATTTTCCCCTTTCTTAGACTAAAGCTTATGGTTAGTTACATATAGTAATTTTCAAATAACAATATCTATGATAATTGAACTTTCTGATTATTCCATAATGAGAGAAGTAATAAGATAAACAAAAGCTATTATTACTAAGATAAAAATTGTTAAGTGTAGTATATGAATAATGCCATTAATATGTCTTTTCCTTTTTTTCTTAAATTCTCTCATTAAGGCAGCAGTTATAGCTGTTGCTGCAACTGAAAGAGGAAGACCATACCCAAAAGCTGTAGTTAGTATTAATCCACCCTCATAGTTAAAAGATGCGTCAAGTATGCCAGCAACCGATAGTAGCAAAAAGTAGTAATTTGCTGTTGCTATAAGGCAAGTAAACATTATTCCTATTTTTGAATCAATACTCCTTAAAAAGTTCAACATAAAATTCACTCCAATTTACTTACCTATTCAAATACATATTTTTTAATATGTAAATTTTACCATATATTATATCGGCCGAATACAATTAATATTTCTTCCGCTAAAAAACCAGCTCTTTACTATCCTAACAACCTAAAAAGCCCAAAACACGATAGGTTATATGAATAAACCTTTGCATATTTTGGGCTCATTTAGATAAATTGCTATGGAATAAACGTACCCGTTACTTCCATAAGGTTTTATATTATTTGCTGCTTAATAGAGGATTCCTTCTTGTTTTTTATTAGATATTATCTCAAATAATTGCTAATACCAACTGTATCTCTATCAAGTTATTTATGCTCTATTGAGGAGGTAATACCACTCAACAAATGGAGCTGGAGCTGGAGCTGGGCATATTTAAAAGTCGAAATCTATACTTTCTTATCTCTCAAAAAAAGAAGGATTAGTCATGAAACCTAATCCTCCTTTTTTGATCCTATTGATTAAACGCGTTACGCCCGCCGACAATTGGCAATGTAATTTCACTGCGAGTTGGAATTACAGTAATTTTTGTACCGGCTTTAGGACGAATCGTGTAGTCGTAATCGCTAGCGATAAGAACAATCCCGATACGGTGCCCTGCCTTAAATACATAATCTTTAGGCTGCATATCCCATTCAAAAGTGTAATCTCTGCCAGGAACTAGTGATTCTGAACGATCTGCGGAACGGAGATTTTGTGGATCCACCCAGCCACGCGATACAATTACTGGACTTGAACTACTGTAATCAACTAGCAATGCTGTTAAATTAGCAACAGGACGGTCAATGCTTGCACGGATGCTAACTGTAGGCGTCCCGCTCAACCGGACCAAATCAGTTAATTCCGGAGTCACATAAGCCAATCGGTTTGAAGAATTTAACTCTGGATTGGCAATGAGAGTATTTGCCTTTTTCATTGGATCATCAATGATGGTTTGCGTGTTATGCGGCTGGTTTGGAACAGGATTTAGATGTAACGCCCCTAAATCATTGCCCGTTCCTGTTAAATGAAGTCTTGTTGACACTGTGCCAGGTGCTGGCCAGCTTGCTTCCTTACTCCAAGTTCTGTCCTCACGCTGAATATCAACAGCAGGCTCATTCATAACCCCATTTTCAATCCCATACAGATAATAGTCAAACCATCTATTTTGTAATTGCGGCCAGTTATTGCCTGATGGACTTGAATGGGCACCCTGATGGAGCCACAATCTACGAGGGACATTATTTTCTCCTAATGCGTCCCACCACTGTGCAAATTGTTTTGTCTTAACATTCCAATCATTCAGCCCGTGAACAACGAGAACACTAGCCTTTAAATTCCTGGCATCCTTCACATAATCACGGTGTGCCCAGAATTCACTGTAATCCCCTGTTTCTCTGTCTTGTGCAGCTTTTAACTCTGCAATGACATCTTTACATACTTGTGGATTTTTACGAGTTAGGACTGCTTCAGCCATATTGTCTGCATCTTCACCTTGGTAGCCTCCAGGAGCTATAACTGCTCCGTTTGCACGATAATAGTCATACCAGCTGCTAATTGCTGCAACTGGGATAATAGTTTTCAGTCCTTCCACACCTGTTGCAGCAACTGCATTTGGCAAGGTCCCATTGTAGGAAGTACCTGTCATCCCAACGTTTCCAGTGGACCAATCAGCTGATACCGCACTCCCATCCCCTGAATAAGCTTTCGCACGCCCGTTTAACCAATCAATAACGGCTTTTGTACCAAGAATTTCTCGTTCATCGCCCGTTGTTGGACACCCTTCTGATTTGCCTGTCCCGATACTCTCCGCAAGTATAACACCATAACCACGAGGGACATAGTAATTCCCTAAAGAACCAAGATTGGCAGCTTGACCTTCCAAAAGCGCGAATGGTTTTCCTCCTCGTCCATTCCCGTTACCAGGGTGTTTAACAGGAATTAAATCTACATTGACATTAAAGACAGGAACATTTAAAATTCCGGAGCGATAGGGACTCATCTCATAAATGACTGGTACTTTAACACCTGGTTCCGTTTTAGGACGGTACACTTTAATAGAGACTCGGTCACGTTTCCCATCCCTGTCGCTGTCTATCTCTGTCTCAACAAATAAGTCTTCAATTATTGCCTCGTCCGTAGAGTAGATTGGTTTTGTCATTCCATTTTCTAGTTCAATTCTGGTTGTGTCTGATGCGGTTTTCGGGATCAGCCCATTTAGTGGGGTCCCTTTCAACTCAAGAATCTCACCCTTGGCTGTCGCTTCTAATGTAGTGGGTAGATTTTGCTCGTTTGTTGCTTTTACTGTCCAGGATTCTACCCCTGCAAGGTATGTAAGAGATAGAACAGAACATAAACTGATTGACAAAACCTTTTTCCTCAAATTTTTTCCCCCTCATATTATCGAAATTTTGGCGATTTCCACCAAAACCAATAATATCACTGAGCAGTTGTAATTTTTGTATTATTCTGTCAAATATCCAAAAACAGGATAATAGTATCGGACAGAAACGATGAGCAATAGCACAAAAGACCTGTTCCTGTTGCAGAAAAGCAGGGAATTTTACTAGTTGTTCCATAAGACAAAAATAGTGTGATTGATTAAGAGATTTATAGTTAAATTAATTGCATAAATCTCAATGCAGACAGGTTTTGCAAATCCCCTTATTTTCTGTCCTCATAAACGCCCCATGAGGACAATTTCCCCTTTTCTATACTGATTTCTATAATCATAAGGACAATTTTCAACCAATATTTTACATTTACTTATTTCATTTTTACCATCAACTAAATGCCCCTATAGTTAAAGTACAATCTTTCACAAATACAACACTAGCATTACCATATATATTCAATTTTTCTTGGGTTTCTTCCTCCATTAAATGGCCCGATTGTTGAATAGAATGACTCGTATTTTTTTAAACGACTTTATTGTAAATTAAAAAACTTTTTTGTTACTTAACAAAACAAGCCAAAAGTACACAAGTTATGTATTGAGCTGTATCTTTCGACTGATTTTGATTCTTACTTTGTAAGATAAGCCTTACGTTAGTATCAGATATTTTTATCATGGTTTTCTTTCTTTTTAACTTTAGAACGTATTAATGACCCAATAAATATTAAAGCAGTTCCGATAATAGTCATAGCTCGAAATACATTTATTGATTCTAAGTAACCCAAAGGATAAATTATTGCGCTGGATAATATTCCAAAACCAAAAGAACCTACATTATAACCGACTAATTTTCTATCCACTAAATCCAACAGCCCCTCATAAAACAAGATCATTACCATTTATATCCCAATTCGATAAACAGGGATGTTTTTCCTTCTTGAGAACTATTGCGTCTCTGGCACAAAAAAAAGACTGTTCTTATTGAACAATCCCTCTTCGTTACTTCAATATCTTTAGTGTCGTATAAGTTAATTCAGACCAAATGATTTTAGTAAATAAGTAATAATAGGAAATAAAATCATTATCATGATACTTTGAAACAGAGTGATAATGAGGTCTTTTTTCCATGTATTTTTCTGAGGATATCGTTTTGTCAATCTTTGAAAAACCAGCAGTATTACCCACCAAATTAATACTGTATAAATAACTGAACTAATGTCTGGATAGAACAATTGTATCTCCTCCCTTTTTTCATTTACACTTAATGTATATACGGGAAGTCATGAAAAAAGTTCCTTCTGCAATTAATGCTGCGTCATTGATCCGATGAATATAAAATATTCAGCATACAACTATGAATAAAAAGTTACATACTCTCGGCTAGTTTTGATTCATACTTAAGAAAGATAAGCATCCGTTAGTTTCTTATCATTATTTATTATCGCATAGTTCAACTGCGATTTCTTTTACGCGTTCAATAGACACCCCATCCCTTAACTCAACGGCTAGTGGATGATCTGTGGGCTCTAGTTCTATATAAGGTCTAATTCCATCTGGTCTTGGATGCACTAATGCCTTTAAGTTAACGGTATCTGTATAGCAAGGTAAAGTAGGAGATAACCAGCCGTACATTGGTTCTAATAATTCTTGGGTATCCCAGTTCTCTTTAACTTTATTAAAATTAGTTTCACTCAAAGATACCCACACACCCCAAATTAGGTATTCATCGGTCCCATTGATAGGAATTTCAATGCATCCACGAATAAAGAAATGTTCGTTATCCATAATACATAAATCTTCATTTAATTCGAATCTATCCTCCTGCTCTTCAGGTGAAACAATATGGTAATAGACGGGGGCGGGGTTTCCATAACTTGTAGGGAGTTCTTCGTGATATTTACCGCAGCAATTGCAAGTGTATCCATTGATATTAGTCATTTTTGTACCTCCAATAAATAAACTAGCATTTTTATTTATTTTATAATTCGTTCTGCAAGGTACTTATTCTTTCTCACTCATGTTTGTTGTTCTTACGAAATCAAGTACAAATAAACCGATAACCCACACAAGTAATGATAAAAACTTGTATACCCTCAGCTAATTGAATTTATCTGTAATGGAGAAAGCTCGTCGTTACTTCCTTAAACTTTACCCATTCTTAAATGGTGCACAATTTCTCTCTACAAAAGTTTATCTTTATTTTCTACCTGCCAATGTCTGATTATTTTTATTAAATCATTTGTTAAAAAGTATTGATTATTGGGAACATCGTCTGGGATGAATTCCATTTCTATTAATGTAGTATCTTTATTAATTTCTAACCAACACATATTGCCACCTATACGCTCTCTTTCAGAGACACCATCAATTACGCGTTGGAAATATGGTAAGTAAATCGGTTCACTAAAACCTTCCATGTCTTCTAATAGATATTCTATTAAACCAAACTGTTTTGGAAATCTAAATTTTTTCCATTCATCAGTGGCATCAAACTCTATAAAGTAATTTAATTGCATTAATATCAATCCTTTGATTGGTTTCATTGGTTGAAACTTGCTAAATTATAGCACGTCTTTAGTTTAATATAATTGTGAAACTTCTTGGCAGTGTTTTTTCAATTCCATTAAAGTAAAAAACTGTGTTTTAGGGTATTCTGAACGGTTTTCCTTAGTATAGGTTAAATGGACAATCGCATATTGATTCAACTCATTTATCCAATAAACTACATCATCATTATCTTGTCTTCTTGCTACTGCGACAGCATTTTTTCCGTAAAGGATGTGACTTGGTGACAATTCCTTTTTTAGTTCAATCGTAAGACTTTCTGCGAAGTTACTAAAAATCACCCACCACGGTTCCGCCATAAATTCTTGTAATCTGTCATGCATAAAAATCACCCCTTTATATCAGTAAAAACTGAATTAGTTTTCAACTCTTGCTTTCCGTTACTTCAATAAGGGATGTCACCTTTTTTTAAACCAATTCGTTATTCTTTCTGTAAATTCCTTTACTTCAATAGTAGAAAATTCACCATTTGAACTCATCTCCATTTCTTTGATAACTTCTTCAAACAATTTTAGGTAATCATTCAATTTATCCCGTCCCTCATTAGGATTACCTTTATATCGGTACAAAATGGATAATACTCTATTGGTATATTCATCATACTCATCTTCTGGACAACCTAAAGATATTAAAGCCAAAGGGTCCCAATCGTTTATCCTCTTTCGAAGTTGTTCAAAGTCTATTTTATATTGTTTTTTTAAGAAGTCCTTAACCATAGATAACCCCCTAACTAATAGTTATTCTTCTTGAACAAACCCGTTTCCTGTAATTACATAACAGCAAAAAAGCCCAAGATACGCAAGGTTATGAATAAGATACTGCATACTTAGGGCTTCTTGAGATGTATTGTTATAAAAAAAACGCTCCCTTTAGTTTCATTAATGGTTTAGACTATTTTACAATTTGAATAACGGCAGCCTTACCTTGTTGAGGATCACCTTCAGTTATTCCATCCTCTAACCAAACATTAACCTCTAAAGGACTATGAAAATCATCCCAGTTTTTGATTTCAGATAAATCAACCCAAATCGGTCCATTTTCTTTATCATCTACTAATATTTCTTTGTTTGCTTTATCAACATCAATTATTATGCCGTGACTGTCAATAGAACCATAATTGGACCCATCTTTACATCCAGGTAATATAAACATAGCAGACAAAAAAACTACTATACATTTCAGGTTAAACAATATATTTCCCCCTCTCATAAAAGTAGGTAGAAAAAACAAACTCTAAATAAAAACTTGTATATATCTTAATAATTATTGTGTTATTTATGGAAGATTAGCCTCCGTTAGCACTTTAAACAATTTAATATTTATTCTAATAGACTGAGATAACTTTCCCCTCTGAATTTAATCCTCGAAACGCAAATACTCCGACATCAGAGAGTTTTAAATAACTATAATGGGCAGCATATCCATTTATTACATCCATTTCTATATACACTGTTGAATGCTCTTTCAATTCGTTTAATGATAAATTAATATCATTACTACTTTTATTACTAACAACTACTTTAACTATTTTGGGATCTACTACCTCGACTGCAAATAAAGTGTCATAAAATTTGTCATCCCTTAGAGTGGCATCCCATGTAAATTTCATCATATTGTCAGTTGTTATACCACTGATTGGACTAGCAGCAGTTACCCGATGGAAGATACCTAAGTCTGTGCTTAACAGTTTGACGTAGTTCTCAGTCCCAGTATCCCAAACTACCACTTTCTTTCTATCAAACTCCTTTTCAAAAACCTTTTCCCCAGCGTGATTTGGAAATGAATTTCGAATGGCTGACTTTTCATTGAACGAATATCCAGTAAATAAATGATTAAAATACCAAAGTAATATTAAAATTAATACACTATAAAGAATTATATATATGGGTTCCTTCTTTCAATGAAATTTATGAGCCTTCTGCCAATCTAAAGCTACTTAATCTAAGTAACTCTTATTACCGCTCATCATCTAAAATGACCTAAGTAGAATGACAAAATATAACCAGCCTGCTAAGGCAGATCTGGTATTCTACCTAACATAAGAATTAATTCGAGATAGTTCACTCAGCATTAAAGTATATTCAACATTAAAGGGGTTTTTCCTTCTATTGGAAATATGTTATAAAAGTTAACATCAAAAAAGCCCAAAATACGCCTTGGATATGAATAAGATCCTGCATGTTTTGGACTCTATATGATCAATTGTTATGGAAAAAAAGCCTTACGTTTGTTACATAAGAGTTCTTATATATTCCTGTTTAGCTTAACTTCAAATTGAGGTTTGGTTACATATTCCGAATAATTAACATTTCCATCAAAATCTAAATAAGCTTGATAACGGGTAATGATTGCTGGAGCAGTAACTAGATTGAGCACTTTTTCTTTTTCAACCCACTTACTTTCTGAAGTTTCATCCGAAATAGCCAATTCTCCGCCTAGAGGTTTGCATACAAAATCTAACATTAATTTTGTAGGTACATCCGTTACTCCATCATACCACTTGTGAATTCCTGTATTAGAATAAACACCGATCAAACTAGATACAGTAATGTCTATTCCGCTTTCCTCTTTTATCTCTCTGGTTAATGCATCTTCTAAATTCTCTCCGACCTCCACTTGCCCGCCAGGAAAGACCTATCCACCATTACGCGTTTTGACTAAAAGGATTTCCCCATTTTCATTTTCTACTATACCGCCTACTGCTACTATATGCGTTGGCATTGCCATATTGTTGACCTCCAAAAAAATCATTAATTTTATTCTGCACTCGCAAAATGGTGTCAATGGTATATTCTGTAAAAGTATTGAAAATCCTTCTTTTTATGATTTTTCTTCTGGAAGTAACCTGCTTCTTTACTATCATTACAAGCGTAAAGAGTCCAAAATATGCAAGGTTATGAATGAACTGCATATTTTGGACCACTTCAGATATTTAGTTATGGAATAAAAGCTCCCGTTACTTCCATAAGAACTGCACGATTCACTAAAAAAATTAGAATTTTATTCTTTTTTCATAAAGTTAATACTAATAATTTCAATCAACTGTTCCACATCAGTAATATCCTTATTTGCATTTAATTTTTCCAAAAATTCTTTATTTGAAATAAAGGCAACACGATTATAACTAAAGCCACCACTGGGTACAATATCAGTTAAAATACCTGCTATCTTATAAGATGGCTTCCTTTCATTCAAAAAGTATAAAATTCTAACAGCCTCTTTAAACTCCAGACCTTCAGGATAAGGAGATTTCTCACTCTTAGCAATTACTTGAATAACTTTACTATTATTATCAATAACTCCATTTTCTTTTACTGTATACTCCTGATAATCACCGTTGTTAACCACTCTAATCATTACTTTTCTAAGATTTTCTTTTGTTAGTAAAATAATATCTGTTTCTATTTTTTCTTGACTTAGTACAGCTCCTTTATCAGATAATTGTGGTCTTAAAGTCCAGAAAATAGTGACAATCACCAAGAGGCTTAGAACTATTAATATAATAAAGTGTTTTTTAGGGATCATTTTATCCACACCTACAATATCTTTTATTATGGATTAGATACATATTCCAATTATATAGACATTCTCCATCTTTACATTTAAATCCTCTTGCTAACCTACTCTCTACTGGATCAAGTTCAAAAAAAACGAGAAAATGAGTTATAATGAATAAAAACTCGTATATTTTCGGCTTTCTGAATCAGTAGCTTAAGCTACAATAGCTACCCGTTAGTTCTACTTGCTTAATCCTTTAATAAGGAAAAAGAACTGAAATATTTCAAATTGTAATTAATCATTATTATCAAGTATCATATCGTAAACAAATGATGCAATACTTTTCCATTCTCGAAGAATATCTCCACCCTCTAGAGAAATTTGTACAACCGGGCAATCCGTACTAGAGTCCTTAGTCAAAACTAGATCATACCAATCTCCATCCGCACGTTTTGCAATTGAGATTCTATTTTGAGGATAATCCTCATTAAATTCCAATCCAACAATTTGTTTTTCATTGCTAAATGTTTCAATTTCTTTTAGAGGTAAAATTTCACACTCAACGTTCAGGTAACCACCATTTATCTTTTTTAATAATTCAATCCAATTAGAAGGGAGATTTATTCTACTATCTTTCATCTCTTTAGAACTAAGTCTTTTATTAAAATCATTTGGTCTAATCCTTTTCTCTTTATTAACTATCTTTAACGCTTCTTTAAATGTAACTTCTTTATATGGTTTAGGATTTTCATCATATTCTTCCTTTGCTTTTTGATGTAATAATTTCAATTCTTCGAAGGCCATATTTCCAATTTCTATTTTACGTCCATAATAATAATTGGGTTTTGGTTCTTTTCCATCTAGTTGAATTGAATTATACGATAACTCATCATGTATAAAAACAGGTTCAAGGAAATCATTTTTACCAATAAAATGGTGATCTTCAAGAATCTCTTTTGCTTTTTTACTTATATAAAACCCTTGCCATCCTGGAAAATAACCAAAAGCAAAATCAGTTTTAGGTAGATAATCTCTCAAAAAACCCTCATTAAAATCTATTAGAAATTCACTGGAAATACACATACCAAGGTATTTTTTTAGTCTAGATGGTAATTCTATATTCTTGTCTATGCAATCAGCTTTAAACCTACTAACAGCGATTCTACCTAATTCTCTATGATTTAAATATTCTTCAATCAATTTTCCATCTACCCAAGGAGAATCAATTCCTCTACCTATAAAATTCAATACAACAGGCATGTACCATTGCTGAGGTGGTGCATATCTCCCTATATCCTTACACCATAAAAATTCAAGTCCTGTTAGCTTATGTTCTTCTACAACTCTCTTGAATTTTTCCGAAACAAAAGGTCTTGCTGCAAATCCAATACCGATATTAACATTTGGAGGGATGTATGCTCCTTTTATACTCATTAAACTACCTTGATATTCTGTAGTCTCTATCGTATTTATTGGAAGGTATTTATACCAGTCTGATTCCCCATAAAACTTTTGATAATATCCACAATTATGATCAAACACACTATTGTTTTTTCGGGCATAATCTTCTAGAGAATCTAAAAATTGATCTATTTTTGGATGATTAAAATTAATACTACCACTTCCTGCAAATCCACATTTTATTTTAAAAGGCGCTGTAAATTCATTTACAAATTGATTACGTCTTGCTACTTCCTCATCGTCTCCAAAATTTACACCTTCAAAGCCAATAGAAAAGTATATTTCTTCTTTTATCAAGGACACTCCCACCATTACTATTTATTATTACTGAAACAATTCTATAAAATGGATTGAAACTCCTCTAGTGAAATAAAAAGTATCGCAAAGGAAAAATTTAATGCTAACTTTTTTGTTTCTTTATGCAACTAACCTGCCCGTTACTTCCATAATGACCTCAAATCCCAAGCGTATAAATATTCACAAATCAAACTTTTATACACTTTTATAGTGCAATTAAATAATAAAAATGGAGTTATATACAGCTCCATTTTTAATCTAACATTTTTTACTCTAAAAAAAAGAAGCTCAGACTTCAAATAAAAAGTCTAAGCTCCTTTTATTAAATACTAAAACGGTGATTTTCCAGTCAATAATCCAATATGATCCATCAACCTTAAGAATACAACAGCTGCTTGAGCACGGGTCGTGAAATCCTTTGGCTTTAATTGGAAATCAGCATTCCCTTTGATTATGTCATGCTTGATTGCGTAGGCAAATGCCGATTGAGCCCAGTCCCCTACTTTAGTGTAGTCTTTATAAGGTTCTAATAGCTTTTCATCAGCGAGATTACTAGGGTCAACCTGTAAGGCTCTAAAAATCATCGTAACCATTTGTTCGCGTGTAATTGGGGCATTTGGCATAAACTTTCCTTCAGAACCCTTTACTAAACCTAACTTGACCGCTTGATCTAAATGGTCTTTATACCAAGCATTTTTCGGTACATCCGTAAAGTTTATCGCTTCATGTTTTGGATAATCTATTCCTGATGCAATCGCAAAGTTCACGATTAGTTTGGTAAATTGCGCTCTTGTAATGGCCTGATTCGGTTTGAATGCTTCAGGAGTGACCCCACTTACAAAATGACGGCTGACTAATACTTCGACCTCAGGTCTACTCCAGTTATTTACCATATCGGCGAAACTGTGTTGATATACAAGAACAGCATATTTCCCCCATTGGTCAATATTCGTGTAGACTAGCTGCTTAGAAATATCCACGACGCCACCAACATAGATCCACTTCTTCGGATCAAAGTCATCTTGACGATAGATTCCTAGCTTGCGATTATCGGCGCTTTGTAACACTGAGGAATTATATTGAATCCCAATCGTCAGTGGTTTTTTGAATCCAAGCTTACCTTCTCCTAAAATCGAATATGCAGGAGACAGTTGTCGATATTTTTCACTAGGTAAGGTAAGTGGACTATGATTTTTTTCAATCATCAGCTCGATTTCTTTATCAAATGCTTTTGGCTGAATGTTGAAAGCAAATTGTTGATCGAATACCTTGAAGCTTCCACCCTGCTCTGTGACGGCAACGGTTGTTTTATTTACGTCTGGTTCCTGAGGTTCAGGTGGCTCTATCGGATCTTCAGGTTTAGGGCCTCCTCCTGGTGGTGGATCTACAGGTGGTGGCGTAACCGGACCAGGATTGTTGTTGGCGGATGTTTTTACCGACGTGAACCATCCATCTGACTCATTTCCAACTGTGTCCAAGCTACCGACTGTAATATCATAAGACGTATTGGATTTTAAACCAGTAATCACATAGGCTTCTATTCCCTTCGGCACCATTGCTGATGTGTAATCCCGTTCCTGTTCCGATTCCTTCCATCGGATAACGACTTGGTCGAAATCATCCGCTTCTGGATCATTCCAGGTCACTTTTAGATTTGCAGCTTCATTTTTAACCAAGGCATTTGTTACAGGATTAGGTGCTACTAAGTCAATTTCCTGTTCAGCAGCTAAGGTTGAAACTCTCTGCTTGGATTCTGAAATGTTTCCAGCCTCATCCACTGCTTCAATTCGAATATCATAGACTGTGTCTGCTGTTAGGGTGGATAATAGAACACTTCTAACCCCTTTACTTACTTTTAGCGAATTCGAATATGCCTGTTGACCTTCTTTTCTCCACGATACGATAAGATGGTCTAAATCTAAGTCTTCAGGGTCCTGCCAATTGACTGAAATCTCTTGGATCCCTGCAAACGTGGTAACATTGGAAACCTTTGCAGGCGCTTGATCACGTTCTGGTATAACAACATTCTTAACTAAATCTACCCGTAGCGGAATCTCATTATAACTAGGAATTCCTTGTGATGCCTTGACCGTATATTCATGGCCAACCTCAAGGGTTTCGGTAAAGGTAAGTCTGAATCGTTTGGCAACCTGTTTTTGATTAAATAGAACGGCATCCACTGGACTTATTTCAGCTAGCCCAATTGCCTCTTCCTGGCCAGATTTTTTGACAGAAATAGTCATGTCATTAATCGCATCTACTATCACATGACGGTCAAAGAACAGGTCGATGAAATGGCCTCCTGGGGCAGCGATGACTTCCATTATTCCAGGTGGCAGTAAGGATGTCATACCTATATTCACATCCGTATGCGGTGGAAGGACTGTTAGCTCGTCACTTTCAACTGTGCCAAAACCATCCTTACTAAAGACGACCTTCCATTTTCCTTCTGGCACATCCCAGGCATATTTACCATCGCGTCCTGTAACTTGAGGGTTGATTTGACCAAACCACTCGGCATCCCATTGTTTCCAAGATTTCTCTGATTCATCCCAGAACATTGCCGTTGCTGTTACCCCTTCCATTCGATTGGATTCGTCGACTTCATACACAAATCCACTTGGATCATAAATCCAAATTGGGTCGGCTACTTTTTTGCGATCTTCTTCTTCTTTTTCACACTTTTCATCTTCTGATATAGCTTTCTTTAAATCCTCGATTTGCAGTTCAATGGCACGATCCATGACCGCTTCAATTAATTCGGAGGCACCAAATAATAGTATTGTACCAACGCCAAAGGATGCCGGTCCTGCCACAGCAGCCCCAATCGTCATGGCCCATTTGAGTACTTCCTGAGCCATAAATTTATTGGCAATACTGTTAGCTCGATCGATATATTTACGGGCCGTTTCTGGGTCACAATTTAAAGCCGCTAAATCAATTAATTTCTCCAAATCATCAAGTGTATCTTTACTTTCAACTTGATCGGAAATATCTTTATATGTCTCAAAAGCATCCCAAAGATTAAAATGCTCATTCACATATTTCATATATCCGTTATAGGCAACCTTGATATATTTTCCGACTTTAGCTGCAACTACTGTATTGGTTCTTGTGCCGTCCACTTTTCCATTTATCAACGTCTTTATAACATTTGCTGACCCCGCATTTTGGAATTCACTTTCAGGAATATAGGCAGAGATTGAATAGCTTAGTGTATCGCCTGAAATGGAATAATTTAAGGAAAAGCCATGAACAGACAAGCCCGTTTTCGAAGTCCAATTATCATCAACAGGGCTTGATGTGTATTCAACACTTCGGAATGATGTATTGACACCAATCCCAATTTGATGTCCATGGATGTTCATTTTGCCCTCGGTTGCGGTGTTAAGATGATAAGGATCGGTGTCAGATTGAGAAACATTATTCGTTGTCACTTCAAACTGTTGAAAGCCAGGTACTTGGTTTTCATATTCCTCTTGGGTTGGTATCTCGCTAATGCTCACACTTTTCCGGACATTGTACGACACATAAATCGGTCCTGGTTTTGAAGGACTCACAATAGCAGAATACGATCCGGCAGCTCCTTTACCCATTGACGATTTCCCATTACCAATATGGACTTTTACATCACTCACTCTTGAATCATCTTGGAAATTTAATGAGATATTGAAGGAATGTCCAGGTACATACACATATGGGAATTTAGCTACCCCCTGACCTGGATCAAACGAAACGCTTCTCTCTCCTCCTTGACTCATTTGGACATTGATAATTTCTGGGTGATCATTCTCGTAAGTGACCGGTACGATTTCTGTTAACCAAGATTCTTCACCCCTGATGGCTTCCGCCCGAAGCGAGTGCTTGGATGTCTTATCACTATTGGTTATCCTGATGGTTTGTTTCCAACTTCCAGCAGGATTGGCAATGGTTTGCCCAAGAAATAGGTCTTCGTCATATACATTCACCAAGCTGCCTGCTGGCGCAATCCCACTAATAGTCAAATCCTTTCGTCCCGTAACAAATGGTGCTTCTAGTTTTATTCTAGTTACTTCTACAGAAGCTCCACCAAGCCTTTCCTGTACGGCCAAACCATTATGGGTGAAATGAATGCTTTGCATAACAGATAGATTCGGTTGGTCGTATGCTTTGTCAAGACGAAGATGGTACGCGACCACGCCACTCCCTTTTGAAGGAACAGTTCCGACCGTTACAGCAAACTTATTACTTTCAACTGTTGTAGCGTTAACTGGCTTTCCATCTACTAAAATACTATTCTCAACAAGAGTGGTTCCTGCCGGTATCTCAAGAATAAGCTGTGTATCGGTTGTTTCTTTTGTACTTGAGTTACTGTAGTGATTACGAATTTGCACTAAGCCCCCAGGTAATGCTTCTGAAAGGGTAGTCAATACGACATTTCCAGGTTTACCACCATAAATTCCCGGCCCGAGCAATTTAATTGTACCTAGATCCTTTACCTCGCCTGCTTCCATGTCAAATTCACGATAAGCAGTATGCCCATAAGCTGTCAATTCCAACTGGTACTTGCCGGGTTGATGGATATCGAGCAAAAGCTCAGGTCCAAAGGTTCTCTCGCTAACAGTACTTCTTTTACCTTGTTCATCAATCAGATACAATTTTCCGCGATACGAAGGCCAGCTAGGACTTCCTTCTAGCATCGCTTTTACTTGAGAACCGGTTTGCTCCAATCGTAATTCTACTTTTCCACGATTGCTTGGATTCATGGTCGTTTCTTCACAAGTCTTCGGAAGATTCGATTCCACTCCATCGATACAAACCTTCACCACATCACCTGGTTCCGTATAGACAGAAAGCAAACCACCAGGGTTATTGTCTCTTCTAGGATGGGAAATTTGGAATCTAAAATGGACTAAAACGCGCCAATCCAACTCTAATTTCGTCCACTCTCCGCCTTTATGTTTTGTAAAAATGTCTAGTTCAAGTAAGCCAGGTAAAGGAGTGGTAAAGGCTACATTTGCCTGATTCGCTTTTCCATTTTCTAATAAAACTTCAACATAGTTAGTGGAAGCTACTGTTGGTAAAAATGCAAATACCGTCGCGGCACCTTCCATCAAGTTTAGTGAATAACGACCATTTTCATCTGTAAGCGTTTCTTTGCTTACCTGTTTATTTCCAACCCACTGCATGGCTTGAACGCTTACTTTCGATACCGGTACTCCTGCTTGATCTGTTACTTGACCGGTTAGAGTGGCCGTTTTCCTGGGCAGTAGCTCAATATTTAATTCGTTTTCTCCTGGTTGAAGTACCACTGTTTGTAAAAAATGCCCCATATTTGCTTCTACAGGCCGCACCTCAATTTTTAACTCATCCCCTGTTTTTAGACCAGGAACCGTAAATTCTTGATTACTATTGATGGTTATTGTTCTTGATAAAACATGTCGACCTTCTTGTGTAATCATAACGAGTGAATCGGACTTTACTGATTCATCATGGAAGGTGATTTTCCCACGAAGAGAGGCCAAAATCCGTACTAGTGTTTCCTGTTTGGTCGCTTCACCATATTTAATTGAAATCAACTTTTTGTCGAGAATTTCAAGCTTTATTCCATTTGGACTGGTGATTTGGTAATCATAGTCATCACTTGCAGGGAGCCCAGTGAACGTATAGCTACCGCTGCCATTTAGCTCTTGGCCCGTGTAGATTTTTTTACCTGGACTAGAAATGCTGAGGTAGCTCCCCTGTGGTAATTGGCCCGCTTCAGTCGTAACCTCAAACGTAAGATTTCCACCTACAAATAATAGATTTTGAGAGCCAGTGATTTGAGTTTCTACGCCATTCTTACTGGCTATCCCGATGATTGACTTAATTTGTACTGCTTTTTCAGGAATAAGTAGATTGCCGACATAATTTCCAGGTACAGTTTCTGTTAAATCCACACCAGCTTCCTGCTGCTTTCCATCTGTCGTTTCGTACTGAATCACACCATTCACCGTTAATCCTTTATCACCAACAGCCACAATCGATAGGCTTTCTCCCATAAGGGCATACCGATTAAAACTCAAAGGTGTTGTATAACGAATCGAATTCATCGTGATTCCAGTGGAAACGATACTTTTTTCTACTGTGTATATTTTCTTCTCACTAGACGCATCCATCGACATCACATAATAAGTGTAGCTCGTCAAGTAATCGACTTGATCCGTATAAGTGTTTACAGTGGGGTCGTTTACGGTAGCTACTAACTTCGCCGGTTCCTCACCCGTTCTACGATAAATTTCAAAGCTGGTAATTTGTTGGGCTGGATTAGCCCGTTCCCATGTGAGCTTAATCCGGGCATTCCCTTGAGCTTCAAGGGTTAAATCGGCAAGATTTGTTTCTTCTAATGTTGTCACTTCGATGGTTGGCCCATCCTCTGTCCAAAGATCAAAGCTATTTCCTGCTTGAATACTAAACGTATAACGTTTACCTGGTTCAAGGTCATTGATTTTAACAGAAGTAGTCATTCCCGAGACGATTTTACTTTGGTTATCTCCATAATAAATCTTATAGCTACTAATACCTTGTTGATCGTTTGCTGGGGTCCACGAAAGGGTCACGTATGTTTCTCCTTTATCGATGACCGAAAGCTTGCTTCCGTTTGGCCAGGTCGGTACAGTTGGCTCAAGTATTGTAGAAACAAAAATATCCTTCCAATTGTTAAAGTCATCTGTCACTAATTGATCGGAATAGGAAGAATAGCCAATAATTGTTCCATCTCCATTGATTGCAGGATATTCTGATCCTCCAGCACCCTCCATTCCATTAAAGGTTTGACTTACTAATCGAATCGAACCATTCGTCCTATCGTAAATAAAAATGTCATCGCTATTGTTTTCGTCGCCTTGAACTAAAAGATTTGAAGATGATTCAAATGCTACGTAACGGCCATCGCCACTTACAGCTGGAAAGACACTTTCTCCTGCTTCCTCTCCTGTAAGGGTCACACTGATGAGCTTATTAGCATCAGTTGGATTCTCATTGTCACGATCATGGAGATAGACAAGATATCCAGTACCTTTGCTATAGTTTCGATAATGATAAGCAATATAACGACCATCATCACTTATCGACGGCCAGAAGGCTTCTGTATTACGCTCTCCCTCATCAGGGAAAGCTGATAACCTTTTCATTTTCTTAGTGGAAATCTGGTACAAATAGATGTCTGTTCGGTCATTTAAGTCATTAGCATCCAGATTATCCGCACCTGACATAAACGCAATATAGTCTCCATTCCCACTTATTTTCGGGCCGTTGCTCTGTTTATTAGGAACCGTCCCATCCGCCAATTCAAGCTTTGAGATTTTATCTAGACTAGTATGGTAAACATATACATCACTTTCCCAAGTATCTTCAGGAACTAGATTACTAGCGGATGATTCAAAGGTAATTACACTACCGTCATGATTGATGGATGCCATCGAACTGTTACCAAACATTCCTTTAACGGTAATTTCTTTAATAGTGGTTCCATTCGGTTCATCAAATTTTCCATCTTCATCCGAATCTCTGTCGTATAGGAATACATCTGCATAATGATCGGTATCATCGGTTGAAGTCAAATTAGTCGCAAAGGAATGGTACACAATAAATCGACCATTACCGCTAATTTGAGGATGATGGCTACCGCTGTTTGCTGGGTGACCATCAACAGTTCTACTAATTAATTGTATCGTTTCTGTCATCCGGTCATAAAGAAAGATATCTAAATAATCATTATTTAGGTCATTTCCAACTAAATTATTCGCAGCAGATGAGAATACGATATAACGTCCATCATTACTTATATCCAGCTCTTCACTGCTGCCATCTGCGTCTAAATAGTCATCTGAAATCGAAATACGGGTCGTTTGTGGACCTGTTGGAGTCCGCACAGAATAGACAGGAGACTCTGTTTCATTTCCATCTGCATCAATTGAAACGAACACGATTTCATAAAGGGTAGAGTTCATGAGACCGAAAATTTCTGTCTCTTCCGCTCCCTGACTAATAACCTTGGTTTCTCTAAAGGTAGTCGTTCCCATCTTCCTCCAAAGTACTTTCGCACCAATGTAGTCAATATCCGTTGGGTCCTTCCAACTGACTGAAAGTTTTCCAAAGGACGGTTCCATAACTGGATTCAATATGGCTCCTGGTGCTGTTGTTTCCCTCGTTGGTAAAGTACTAATCTCTAAACTTAGGCTCTCACTCCAATTTAAACTATCATCCCCTACCTGAACGTTAAGGGTATAGCTACTGGCCGGTGACAAATTTTTAACCAAATAAGATTTCCCTTGAACAATATCCATTAATTGATCACCAATAGAAACTTTGTAGTAGAGATTTTCTTCGGTTTGACTATTGTCATGCCAGGTTATATGCACATAATTGGCGCCAATTTGGGTGGCAACTAGCTCTGCAGGTTCACCCCATTTTGGTTCTGGTAGATTACTAGTATTGATTTGTTTAAAATAAATATTGCTATACCCATCTTCATGCTCTGGATTCGTTAAGTTTGTCGCATACGATTCAAAAACGACATAGCGGCCATTTTGCGTGATAAATGGGATCCAGCTATCACTGCCTCCAGGATAACCGAATGGAGATTTACTCAAGAGCTCCGTTTTATCCGTCTGACGATCATGAATATAAACCTGTATCGTTCGGTCTGCTCGAGGATCCAAATCATCATAAGAATGGAAGACGACATGCCTGCCATTTGCACTAATCCATGGTGCCTCATTATAGTCATCACTAGGTTCCCCGGTGATGGTTTTACTAATCAATTCGGTCTTTTGTTCAAGTCGATCACGAACAAATACATCTAAATTCCAGCTTTCATCATTTGGTACTAGTTGATTGGAATAGGATGTGAAGGCTACAAATCGTCCATCTGCACTAATGGTTGGCGAATAGCTATCCATATAGGTTTGTTCTACACCTATTTCGACGCTTAGCTCCTCGGTCGCGCCAGTTTGACTATCATACAGATAGGCATTGAGAATATCCTTGCTATCCTCTGTTGTATAAGCAACAAAGCGACCATCTGGTGTCATGGCTACTCCAGTCGGAAGGTTATTCCTATTTTGATTCAGGCGATTGGTCAGACGTTTCGTTGTATGATTCCAACGATCCTTGATAAAAACATCCCATGTTCCGTTCGAATCCGTTTTATCACCATTAGTAGCATTAGAGGCAAATGTAATATACCGACCGTTTGCACTCATTGCATATGGTCTGTCGGAACGGAGGTAGGTATAGACGGAAATGGCCGATACATCATCAGCTACCTTGTCAATCGAACCGCTGTTGTGATCGTATAGAAATAAATCCTCTCTATTGCCGTTTAAATCTGTTTCATTTGTCAGATTAGTAGCTTTGGAGGTAAATAAGATATAACCACCATCCATACTAATAATGGGTGCGTAGTTATCTCCATTTGCCTGTTGACCATCTACGGATTGGCTGATTCTTTTTGTTTCATTCTTTTGCCTGTCAAAAATAAATATATCAGAGAAACGATTAGTATCTCCTTCTACGAGGTTCGTCGCTTTTGAGGAATAAACTACGTATCGACCGTTTTCACTAGTGGAACCAAAGATACTGTCTCCATTCGTTAGACCTCCACCTTTGGCTTTGGTAATTTTTTCAAAAGCTTCGCCAATCGGATTTGTTTGCACGGTAATCGATGGACCATTTGTCGTTTCATTTCCCCAAATATCGGTGGCTTCTACCTTAAAGGTGTACTCTGTATTCGGTGTTAAGCCAGTAATTTGAAATGGTGATTCTTGGGTGCCAGGTAAAGCGATTCCATTCTGGTATACCCGATAGTTGATTTCACCAGTCTCACCACTTGCTTGCGACCATTGTAAGGTAAGCTGGTCTACTTCTACATTTGCAGATAAAACGCTTCCTTCCGACCATACTGGCGGATTGGAATCACTTCCAGGCAACGAGGTAAGCAGTGATCGATGCATACTCCAGTTTTGTTCGATTAACCCTGATACAATCGAATGCTTTACTTGTTCGGATGTCAATTGCGGATTGACCATAAGCTGTAAGGCAACCGCAGCGCTTACATAAGGGGTAGCGACAGATGTGCCGCTTTTGGATCCATAGGCTCCAGTAGGAAGAGTGCTATATATATTTTCCCCTGGTACAACAACGGTTGCGCCGGGATTGGAACTACCGCTTATTTCAAAATTCTCATTTACCGCACCAACTGAAATTACTCCACCAAAATGGGCTGGATAAAAAGGTGGAGGTCCATCCATGCCACCTTGGACAGGAATCCCATCATCCCCTGCAGCAGCCACAATGAAAATGCCCTGACTTTGCGCATTCATAATCGCATCTACTAAAGAATAATTTTCACCATATTGCCAATCTCGGAAACCAAAGCTTAAGTTCATGACCTTTACCTTTTCGCCATTTGGCCCCACCCATTCAGCAGCACGATTGATGGCATTGGTAATGTCAAAGGTCGAACCTTGACTACTTTCATCGAAAGCTTTTATCGGTAAAATTTTTACAGGGAATATACCTGCTGCACCAGAAACACCTAGTTCATTATTGGATAGTGCTGAGATAACGCCAGCAACATGTGTGCCATGGCCAGTCGAATCTGTGTAATCGCTTTCATCCGCTCCTGTTATCGTATTAAATCCAGGAAATAAACGGCCTGTAAGCTCTGGATGAGCATGATCCACACCGGAGTCAATGACAGCAACCACAATTGGCGACGGCTCGACTGGAGGTGATGCTCCATAGGTTAGATTATTTATCGTATCCCATGCTGCTTCTGCCTCGATGGCTGTAAGCCCCCATTGTGAGGTGTAATCAGGGTCATTGGGTGGTGCACCTTGTGTCTTTAGTACGACATTTGGCTCTGCGAATTGAACCAATTCATTGGAGGTTAGGTCTGCCATAATATCCTGCCAACGTGTTGGAACTGAGAGCTCAACAAGAACTTTACCATCCCTTTCAGCAATTATCTTCCCTTGAATCTCCTTGATCGTTTTCTTTTTTTGCTCATTAGTAGCGGTGTCCTTAAATTGAATTATGACTTCATTATAATTCTTTACCTCTTGTACTTGTGACGTCATCGGCTTTACACCGACCTGTCCGAGCTGAACTGTTTCTGTTGTCGTTTGTAGTTCTTGTTGGTTCACATCTGCTAATTCATTCCCCAAAATGTCCATCAAATCCGGAGAAAAATTGAGATTTTGCTGCGAATCAGAATTCGCATAAACAGAAGGAACAAACGTCCCAACCACAATCATTACCGCAAGAAACGAATGAAAGATCCTCTTAACCATCCTTTCGTGCCTTATCTCCCCCTACCCCCTTTATCGATTTCATTTCAAATAATTTACATAATAATAGTAACAAAGGAACAACGAGGAAAAATGTAGTAATTTGTAACCGCAAAAAAATAAGAAATAAGTCCTGATTTAACGCTTTAAAGCATTCGGGGACTGTCCCCACGTACGTTAAAGGGTTAAAGTTTATTTTAAATAAAAAAGGAAAGTATTCTGTTTAACACAGAATACTTTCCTTCTAGAAAGAGATTATATAATCAAAATGGATCAAGATTTATTTAGGTATCCATCTCTATTTTGTTGTTAGGATTGTCATTACGTTCTGAACTGCTTGCGAAGACTTGTCTAATGCTGCTTTTTCTTCGTCGGTTAATGGAATTTCAATGATGCTTTCGATTCCATTTCCACCTAAGATTGTTGGGACGCCCAGATATATATCGTTGTAACCGTACTCCCCTTCAAGGTAGGCAATCGAAGGTAAAATTCGTTTTTTATCCTTAAGAATTGCTTCTGCCATTTGCACCATGGACGCGGCAGGAGCATAATAAGCGCTTCCTTGGCCAAGAAGATTTACGATTTCGCCTCCACCTTTACGGGTTCTTTCTACGATGGCTTTAATCCGATCGGCCGGTAGGATTTTTTCAAGAGGAATTCCCCCTGCATATGAATAGCGTACTAAAGGTACCATTTCATCCCCGTGTCCACCAAGTACAAATCCGGAAATATCCTCAATGGATACATTCAATTCTTGGGCGACAAACGTGTTAAAACGGGCAGTATCTAATACGCCTGATTGTCCAATGACACGGTTTTTTGGGAAGCCTGTTGTTTTAAAACAAACATATGTCATCGCATCGACTGGGTTACTAAGTACAATAATATAGCTATTTGGTGCGTATTTTTTGATATTCTCTGAAACGTCGATCATGATTTTTTCGTTTGTTGCTACTAAATCATCGCGGCTCATTCCTGGTTTTCTTGGAAGACCTGCTGTGATTAATACTAAATCAGCATCTTGAATGTCCTCATAGCTTGAGGTACCTGTAATATTGGCATTGAAGCCTTGAACAGGGCTCGCTTCAAGCATATCCAATGCTTTTCCTTTAGTAGGATTCGTTTGGGAAGGGATGTCTACTAGAACGATATCGCCTAGTTCTTTTTGTGCAAGCATAAGAGCTGCTGTTGCACCTGTAAAACCAGCACCAATTACCGCTATTTTTCTGCGTTTAAATGCCATTTTTTCTCCTCTTTTCCAAATACTTAAATCGATTATTCTTCCGATTTATCGTCGGATTTCGCTTTTTCTGTTTCCTGTTTCTTTTTAGTAGCCGCTTTAGTTTCCTTCACTGTTTCAGTTGGATTTACGGCTTCTGCCTTCTTTTTTTCTATTTTTACTTTTTTTTCATCCTTTAGTAGAACCTCATTGACATCCTCATCTGGATGGGGAATGACATGTGCAGAGACTAATTCTCCAACTCTTGCTGCAGCAATCTTCCCCGCTTCTACTGCGGCTTGTACAGCGCTGACATCTCCTTGTACAAGAACGGTTACAAGCGCGGCATCAATTTTTTCTTGTTTGATTAAACGTACATCTGCTGACTTCAGCATTTCATCTGCAGCTACAATGGATCCGACGAGACCTCTTGTTTCAATCATACCTAATGCTCTAGCCACGTCCATTCACCTCTTTCTTTTCAACATCGATTGAATCTATTATGCCAACGACGAGAGCATCAATGGGTAATTTCGTTAGTCCGGTCATATTCGCTGCAGCGCTTCCGCGAGTGACAATGACTTTATCACCAAAGCCTGCGCCAATACGATCCACAGCGATAAATGGTGGTTCAACCGAGGACCCATCTGGTCGTTCAGGTTGAATAAATAAAAACTTCAAACCTGATAAATCATCCTCTTTTCTTGTTGCCCAAACATTTCCGACTACCGTTCCCATTTGCATGTACTCTTTCGCCCCTTTTTTAGTCTAGAATATGGATTGTAATCCCACGCTCTCGAGCCGCATCTCGTGCTAAAGGGGTAACGATTGTTCCTTGAACAATATCAAGTCTCTTCCCCGTATGTGCCTGTACATCTCTTTGCGTAAGTAAATTTCTTTTCCCTGATGGTAACTCTTTTGAAAATGGAATATGTTCATTCAAAAAAGAATCGATCGTTTCCACCGATACCCCAAACTTCACTAACCGATCCTGATAACTCTTTAACTGCAAGATATATTCTGATTTTGGTTGCTGATCATTATTTACTAGAACGCTATGTAAGTAATCTAGCGGTATTAATGTGACTGGAATATTTTCAAGTAGACAACGAGCTAGCAATTCACTTTCGGAAGTGTCACCTATTCCAAGTGCGCCTTTTACGAATAAGTCCTGGTTTGCCGCTAAAAAGAGAACCCTTTTTGGAAAATGAACTTTCATATCTTCTACTGAATGAACGTTTACGATGTTCCATTTTGAATTAATTTTCTGTTGGTAGATAGGATCTAACCTTGAATAGTCACCTACTACTAAAAGATTAGGTTTATGAAGAGATTGTCTATCAAATGAGGTTAGTTTTGTTAGCACTTCGGCTACGACCTTTTCGATTAATTCACGGTCAATCATAACGTTCCCTCATATTTTATTAGCTTACCTACTGAACCCCGACTGATAGATCCAGCATTGGCTTCATCTGTATCGACATGCATTTCAAGCTTATACCGTGGAGATACACGAATCAAAACCTTGCCAAGTGTTATCGGCCTTTCACCATTCACTTCAATTTTTACATATTCACTATTATCCACGCCAAAAAGAGACGCGTCTTCTGGTGTCATATGAATATGTGCTTGTGCAATGATGAGGCCCTCCTTTTTATAAAGGCTCCCCTTTGGTCCAACAAGTGTAATTGGTGCAGATTCCTTAATATCACCTGATTCACGTAAAGGTGGCTTTAATCCCAGCTTCACAGAATCGGTTTGACTCACTTCCACTTGGGTGATATTACGCGCAGGACCAAGAATGCGCACTTTTTCAAGGCTCCCTCTTGGTCCGACAATCGTAATAGATTCGTTTGCTGCAAATTGACCTGGTTGTGATAAGTCTGCTTTTTTCGTCAGCTCATATCCCTCACCAAATAAGGCTTCCAGGTCGCTTTGGCTTAAATGACAATGTCGAGCAGAAACAGCCATTGGAATGGATCGTTTTGTTGGCTTCATTACCGATAATCGAGAAACGACTTCTTCAACAATCGATTGAATGGCTTGTTGGTCCATGTTTCCTACTCTCCTAACTTAATAAACTATTTTTTTAGCTTAAACTTTCTAATTTTGGTAAAATGCTTTCAATTTCGTTATGAGGACGTGGGATTACATGAACGGACATAAGCTCGCCTAGACGTTGAGCTGCTGCTGCTCCAGCTTCTGTTGCTGCTTTAACTGCACCAACATCACCGCGTACCATAACTGTTACAATTCCGCCACCAACGTGAACCTTACCTACTAAATGTACATTCGCTGCCTTTACCATTGCGTCTGCTGCCTCTATAGATGCTACTAAACCTTTTGTTTCAATCATTCCTAAAGCTGTTACTTCTCTACCCATTTTCATTTCCCCCTAATTAGTTAGTTTGATATTTTTGTAAAACTTGGTTTACCATTTCAGCAATCGCTTTTGCATCTACTTGACTATTGGTTCCTACTTGATTTAGAACCTGGCCAACTATTTGTTCAATATCCGGATTCTTCGTTGTTTCTTTCTTCGTTACTCCACAAGAATCAGTTGGTTTAGGGATGGAAACTTCCTTTATACCATAAGCCATTCTTTTCACATTAATGAGGTGGCGTGCTGACACGTTATCTGAAGTGATATTCCCTCCATATGATCCGCAGCCAAGAGTTAAAGAAGGCATTAATCCTGTTGTCGCTCCAACTGCACCGATGGAAGAGAGTGTATTAACCATCATTCTTGATACAGGCATTTCCAGAACAAAGTCTTTAGCCACTTCATCATCATTTGTATGAAGGGATAAGCTATGTCCTCTGCCACCTAGATTTAATAGCTTCATGCAATATTCTTTTGCTTGCTCGTAACTATCAGCCGTGTATAAAGCAAAGATTGGAGAAAGCTTCTCGATGGAAAAAGGAACATCCTTACCTACTCTAGTTTCCTCGGCAATTAGCACTCTCGTACATGTAGGAACGGTAATCCCTGCCATCTCAGCAATTTTCACTGCACTTTGTCCAACAATATTTGGATTTAATTTACCTTTTTCTGGGCTAATCGTCTTTTCCACTAAAGTTTTTTCTTCAGCGTTAAGGATATAGGCTCCATTATTCTTAAGTTCACGGATGACCATTTGTACAATATTTTTGTCAACAACTAAGGATTGCTCTGTCGCACAAATGGTCCCATTATCAAACGATTTGCTATCGATAATCATGGAAACTGATTTGGCGATGTTTGCTGTTTTTTCGATATAGCATGGAACATTTCCTGGTCCTACACCATAGGCAGGTTTACCTGAGCTATAGGCTGCTCGTACTAATGCTCCGCCTCCGGTTGCTAAAATGAGATTGACATCGCGATGTTTCATTAGTTCGGTTGTCGCAGCCATCGACGGGATTGATAGCCAGTTAATTAATCCTTCTGGCGCCCCAGCACGAACGGCAGCCTCAGCACAGATATTCAATGCCTCTATTGTACATTTCACTGCACGTGGGTGAGGACTAACGACAATGGCATTTCGAGTTTTTAGAGAGATCAATGCTTTAAAAATAGCTGTAGAAGTTGGGTTTGTTGTTGGAATAATACCCGCAACCACTCCATATGGATAGGCGACTTCTGTTATTTTATTAGAACGATCCTCCCGAATGATTCCTACCGTCTTTTCATCTTTAATCGATTCATAAACGGCCATTGAGCCTACTTCGTTTTTCACCTTTTTGTGTTCGACGACACCCATGCCTGTTTCTTCTACTGCCATTTGAGCTAATTCTAGTGATTTAGCAAAGGCAGCTTCAGCGACTTTCTTCACAATTTCATCTACTTGTTCCTGTGAATAGGACATGTATTTTAATTGTGCTTCCTTTGCACGATTTACGGCATCCCGCATTTCCTGCATCGCTTGGAGATCAAGATCGAATTGCATCATAATATACTCCTTTGTTGGTATGACTATATTTATTTTGGATTATTAGCAATATCTAGAATGGCTTGACGGAACGCATCCGCTGCCGCTCGACATGCTGATTGTGAGCCTGTTAAAAGCCCTCCACCAAAGTTTGTTTCAGACGGAGGTCCAAAAAACTTAACAAGTTCCACATCTGCCGCCTTTAATGCGGCATCTAATCCATATACGGCTTCAAGTGGTGGAGCAATCAGATAGGCTAGTGGCTCACCTTGAGGGATTCCTGCTTCCTTTGAAAGATAGGAACCCGTCCTTGAAACAACATGTGCATAGATGGCATGTGTCTTTTCAGGATTGAGAGCCTCAAAAAAGGCATCTCCCTCAGCTGTTTGGAAAACGGCTTCTAGCCCACTTTTTACTTCATCCGGAGATGGACCCGCAATTATGCCAATCATTTCTCCTGATAAAGGACCTGAAGCGTGTGCGGAACCGCCATAAAAGGAGCGTGCATACACCACTTCTACATCTGATCTTTTTGTCGCTTCATCTAAAGCCGTATAGCCGATATCATCAACTGTTGAGGTGAAAATCCCCAAACTGCGTTGATGGGGCTCCAAATTAAATTGTTTAGCCAAATTAGGGTCAACATTCGGAATAACTCGAACAGCTAGTATTTCAGCGTGAATCCGTTCTAAAGTCATATCCCTTACCCCCTAGCTTTCTTTTTGAACTAGCGATACTCCGCTAGCTTCATATTTTAATACTTTCTGGATAACCGTTCCAAGATAGGCGCCAGCCTCGACAGGAGGTATTCCACCTTTATGAATATTAGAAATGACCATTCGATCTGCTTCAATCGTTCCTTTTTTTGGCATATAGCATAAATAAGCACTTAACGATTCGGCACTTACAAGACCAGGACGTTCGCCGATTAGTAATACGACGACTTTGGGCTGTATTAACTCGCCAACATCATCCATCACGGCAACACGACCCTTTTCAATATAAAAAGGAGTTCCTGTATCAAGACCTAAGCTTTGCAGCGATTGTTGAAGAGATAAGAAAACATCCTCTGCATTCTCGTCAACTGCACTTGAGCTTAGCCCATCTGATACGATGATCTGTACAGTTGGTGATTTACGGCATTTTTCTTTGATCATTTGCTTTGCTTCTTCTGAAAGCTTTCGTCCAAGATCAGGTCGTCTAATGTACGTTTCCTTATCCTTCACTAACGTATTGACTTTAAAGAGTTCTAGACGTGTTAAAAGATTCTCTTGAACATCACCGTATACGGCATCTACTGCAGCTGCATGATCAAAGCGGAACTTTAGCCAAGTATTTGTTTTCGGTCTTAATCCAGCTCGACCTACTCCAATACGTGCTGGTGTTTTACTCACAAGATCCTTTAGCTCCTCAGGATTTAAAGGATTATCAATTCCGTGACTAGGATCGATTGCCGCTTTAGTAGAACTTTCTTTCTGATTCGTAGACACTTTTTCTCCTACAGAAGATGCCGAAGTATCATCTGTGTAACTACGGAATTGAACAAGACCTTTTCCGTGATTATTTTCTTGTATGGAGTTCGTATCAGTTACCACTGTTCTAGCGGTAACTGATGGCTCCGTACCCTGAGCATGATTCCAAAATTTCACTGTTGTTGCAGCCGGATTACTTTCCACTTCTTGTTGGGCTTGTATTCTTTCTACTATCATTTTTGTGACTTTTTCAACTAGTTCAGGATTCATTTTTTATCAGCTCCTATCGTGAAAAAATGGTCGGATCGCCAGCAATCTTACTTAGCTTACCGTTTTCAAAAATACCCATTTTTTCAAGCCATTCAGCGAAAATCGGAGATGGGCGTTTATTCATTGTTTGTCTTAAAGTAGCTACATCGTGATAGCTTAATGATTGATAATTTAACATGCAATCATCCCCCATCGGAGTGGCAATAACAAAATTCACTCCTGCTGCTGTTAACAGCACCCCTAGGTCTTCGATATCATTTTGGTCGGCCTTAATATGGTTCGTATAACAAATGTCAACTCCCATTGGCAGGCAATGCATTTTACCCATAAAATGATCCTCTAACCCAGCACGAATGACTTGCTTATTGTTATACAAATATTCAGGACCGATAAAGCCGACAACAGTATTAACGATGTATGGATCATAGTAACGTGCGAATCCGTAATTTCTAGATTCTAGTGTCATTTGATCGATTCCAAAGTGAGCTTCAGCCGATAGTTCAGACCCTTGACCCGTTTCAAAGTATAAGCGTTGAGGTCCTGAGCCTGTCCCTAACCTTTTAGCCATATCGTTTGCTTCCTCAAGCATAGAAGCTGTGATACCAAACGAACGGTTTGCTGCTTCTGTACCCGCAATACTTTGGAAAATCATATCAGCAGGTGCCCCTTGCTCAATGGCCTTCATTTGTGCCGTAACATGAGCTAACACACAGTTTTGTGTTGGAATTTCCCATTCGCTAATAAAATCATGTGTCGCATGAAGTAAGCGCTTGACACTTTCAACTGAATCATCTACAGGATTGATTCCGATGACGGCATCCCCCATCCCGTAAGATAAACCCTCTTTAAGAGAAGCGATCATTCCTTCCACATGGTCAGTCGGATGGTTTGGTTGAAGTCGAGAAGGTAATGTTCCTTTATAACCAATAGTAATATTACATTTTGTTAAAATTTCAATTTTGTTAGCAGCATGAACGAGGTCTAAATTTGACATTAGTTTCGCTACTGCTGCAATCATTTCACTATTTAAACCACGGCTAAGTCTTTTTAAATCTTCACCGGTCGTCGTGTCACTTAAAATATATTCACGTAATTCTGCCACTGACCAGTTCTTGATTGATTGGTAAACTGGATGATTAATCTGACTTTCAATAATGCGTGAAACTTCATCTGTGTCTGGAGGTAGCATTGGATTTTCACGGATATCTGAAAGAGTTAACTGACTAAGAACTTCTTTAGCAGCAATTCGCTCTTGAACAGTTTCAGCTGCTAATCCCGCTAAGCGGTCTCCAGATTTTTCTTCATTTGCTTTAGCAAATAAATCTTTTAAGGAGGTGAATTGATACACCGTTCCTAAATAGTTCGTTTGTAGCTTCATGGAAAAATTCCTCCTTTCTTATTGGTGATGAAACGTTAGCGTTTTGATCACCACTGGAACAACATTTGTTTGTAGTAAGTGACCAATATCGATATAGTCGCCTTGGTCGACACGTATTTGATCAATACAAATGATGCTTTGAGTAGGGTTTTGGACTTGAAGGGTTTGTCCAAGCACCTTTGCATGGTCACTCTCTAATACAATGACAAGTGGTTGCTTAGGATTGGGTTTTGCTTTAATCGAATCCAGAATGCCGCCTGCCAATTGTTGTACATCACGAAATCCTAAATAAGGCAAATTCGTTAAGTATAAAGAGAAATTTTGTCCTTCGCGCTGTGAGTCATATAAATCAACTGCATTTTGGAAGGCGGTTGGCAGCCTTTTCAATCCCTCAAACAGGTTGTTGTCAAAGTCGAATTCATAAACTGGTAAGTTCCGAATGGGTAAATCACTGCTATCAGCATGGATTGTTGCACCACTTATTTCTGTTGTTTGGGTACCTGCGCCTAATACAGTAGCTCTCACTGTTTCCACAGGGTTTATCCATTCCCAAGACGAAAGTTCTTTACTTTCCTTAAGGGAGCGGGCTAACATTTCCCCGATGTCGTCATATTGGGATATTCCAGATGAACGATTCTCGTATCTGTAGATACACTCACCGACTCCGCCAGAAAACATGATCCCATCAATTTTTTCCTTCCAATTTGGTTCATGTCCTAAAATCAGTGGCTGATCAGATGATAAGAGCTCACACTTTAGCATTCTAGCAATCACAGCTGACATATAATCGGTCAACTTTTGAATCACCGCGATATGTCTGTTATCACCTATATTTAGGACGGTACCCCACTGTTGGAACAATTTCTTAATCGGCATTGACACACTCTTAATTTGTTCACCATTGAATTCTATTAATCTACCACCAATATGTAAGGTACATGTACCACAAAGTTTTCCTGATTTATAGACAGCTACATTGGCGGTTCCCCCACCAATATCAATATTCGCGATTACTTTCCCAGTCTTTTTTGAATATTCATAGGCTCCCGAACCTTTAGCAGCAATAATTCCCTCTAAATCAGGTCCTGCTGTGGCAACAAGAAATTCGCCTGCATTATCGGATAATGTGTGGACCATTTCTTGGGCATTTTCTTTTGTTGCTGTTTCTCCCGTAATAATTACGGCACCGGTCCGAATATCGTTAGGCTGAATACCAGCCTTGGCATACTCTTGTTTAACGATATTTTCAACAGCTTTAATATCAATCTTCGTTGCTGTCAGTAAAGGTGTACGGTAAATTGGGCTTCGATACAAAACTTCCTTATTGATAATCTCTATTCGTGGCATATGCATCCCACCAGCCATATTCATAAGAGAAAATTTACTAATGACAATTTTTGTCGTACTTGTACCGATATCTATACCTGCACTTAAAATATCCTCTTTTTGAGGTTCATATCTTTTGATGCTGACCACCTCATATTACAAAATATTTTCAAAATAACGAAAAAGGCACCTCATACGAATCTATCATTTTCATGACAGACTGTATAAGGCGCCTTTGCCTAGTGAATTCATTTGTATACTTTAAATATAGTATACAGTTTTATTTTTGTAAAGGCTTTCAACTAAAAAACGACTACTTCTGCGGAAATGGATTTCGCATACTCCTCCATCTCTTCAATCGTATTGCATTTTACTAAATTACGAATTTCTTGAATACCTTTTCCACTCACTGAGGAGGAAATGACGATTGGACCTCTTGGAATCGCCCTCCTTAATTGACTTATAGCAGCCTCAATATCCGCACAATCGGAATCACTTTTAGTCACAACTCCAATCGGCAATTTATTAAAGCCCTTACTGAATCCAGGAGGGAAAATTGTTTTTTGCTTTGTAGAATCCTGCAAATATAATACATGGGTCACTTCAAGTGCCGTTGCCATAATATTTTTATAAAAAAACGGATTTTCTGTGTATTCGCCCGGTGTATCAACAATCCAGTCAGAGTAGTTGAGAGCTTGAGTTTTAACCGCCTTACCCTTCCGTTCTAGAAGAGCATTGGTTAATGTTGATTTACCAGCACCAATGGAGCCAATTAACATCGCCCTATTTTTCTTCGTCATTAGTAACCTCCATTACGACTTGGTAATTTCTGCTGGGGTGTATCTTAATACTTCAGACAAAAACCGGTTAATTTCTTCCATTGCCATTTGCACCGAGGAAACGCTCCCGATAATCACGAGACTCCCTGTAAAACGGTCAAGAAATCCAATCTGAACATCGGCTGCCTTTGTAGCTAAGTCCCCCGCAATTATTACGGTCTCACTTGGTGTTAACGTTAAAATCCCCATCGCACCTGCTTGCTGAATTCCTAATTTCTCGAACATATCGGGGTCTGGATTGGCTATAAGATGACTTAATGTCACTTGCTTTCCTGGTACGAATTCTTGGATAAATCGTTTTTTCTCTTCACTCATCACAACTGACCTCCTATGGTGACTACCCTATTTATATTGCTTTTTTCATATCTTTCTTTGGCAAATACTCATCCTTACCAATAATGCCTGCTTCGCGGTCCTTTTTTTCTAATTCAAGCGCTTTCGGTACCGATAACCAATAAGCAAGACCAATACCAATCACTCCAGCAGATATTTTCCCGACCAAAATTGGTAAGATTAATGTTGGTTGGAAGTTTGCTGTAAAGGATAAATGGTCTCCAAATAAGAATGCAGCACAGACAGCAAAAGAAATATTAATTACTTTATCTTTTGGTGGCATCGTTTTTACAAGTTTGAACATAGCTAGGATATTAGCAATCGTTGCTACAAGTCCAGCGCTTCCTTCTTTACTAAGACCGATTTTTCGGCCTAGCGCTTCAAGTGGTCCACCTGCATATTTCTGTAATAAATAAACCATTGGGAATGCACCTGCTAGCATGATCCCGATGTAACCAGCGGTTTCAAGTGCCCGGAATTGATCGTCAGCATCCGCCATAATTGGGTGGAAGCCCCAGCTTCCGAATACATTGGAAAATAATCCAGTGAAAATTTCCACAATTGAGAATACAAGAACTAATTTGATTGCAGCGTCCATGATACGTCCAAACCACATAAAGCACTTAATCATAAGGTCAGGTAGGAAATATAATCCAGCCGCAAGTAAGACAACAAATAGTAGAAGCGGACTAAGGTTCAAAATGACTTGTCCATAACCTAATGCAAATTGATATTTTGCTTCTCCCGTTGTAGAAATAAAATCACGAAATTTAGAGCTTGATAGAGTAATAATTGTACTAGAAATAAGTGCGCCAAATGGAATGGTTAGGATCCCTGACATAATACCAAGTGCCATATACTTATGATCACGCTTGTCTAACATGGCAAGTCCCATTGGTATGGAGAACACAATGGTTGCTCCGGCCATAAAGCCAACAATCATGGCCATAATCCAGCCTTCTTGGGTTTGTTTTAATACTTCAGCTAATTGATACCCACCCATATCAGTTGCTAAAATGGCTGTTGCTGCAATTGCTGGATCCGCACCGATAGCGGCAAAAAACGGTCCGCAAACTTTGTCGATAAACCATGAAAGATATGGAATGGATGCCATAATCCCTGCAGCAGGTACGAAAATATGCCCAACTGCATGCAGCCCTTCCATAAATTGTGCTCCTAGACCACTGTCACTATTACGTATCGCTGCAAATGCTCCCAACACAGCACACGTCATGATTATGTAGATAACAATATTACCTACAATCTCCATACAAAAACCCCCTTATTCTATATAATTATATTAAACGGAAAATGAAGCCGCCTTCTAGAACCAAACCTTACCATTTTAGCTAATTGCCTCTTAAATGGAATACTTCCGAAAGATCATATGGTAACTCCCAAAAAAGACAAAAAGGTGCCGTACGGTTTCTTGAATTAAAACCGCAGAGCACCTTTGCCCGGTCTATTCACTTTTTGAAGGCTTTACGAATTATATTTTAAAATAATTTGTTTTGCTACATTTTCCAGTGTAACCTGCTTATTCATACTAAGTTTCCGCAGTTTTTTAAACGCGTCTTCTTCAGAAAGATCCAATTTCTTCATAATAATTCCTTTTGCTTTTTCAATCATTTTTCGATCCAAGAGCTGCTTGTTCATATTTTCGACTTGCTCACGATAAGCCTTTGTATTTTCAGCTTGCCTTAGAGCAATTTCAACAGCTGGAATTAAATTAGCTTCACTAATAGGCTTAACTAAGTAGCCCATAATATTAGCTTGTTTGGCTTTATCAATATATTCTTTTTGACTATATGCCGTTAAGAGCAAAATTGGTATATTACTACTTTTAGAAATGATTTCACTTGCTTTCAAACCATTCAACTTAGGCATCTTGATATCCATAATGATGAGGTCAGGCTTTAACGAAAAAGCTAGTTCAACAGCTTTTTCACCATCACCTGCTTGAGCAATTACCTCGTATCCGGCATCCTCTAGCATCATCGCGACATCTAAACGGACTATGGATTCGTCTTCGACTAAAATAATTCGCTTTTTCATCCATGAACAGCCTCCTTTTCTATCGGGAATTTGACTGAAGCAATTGTCCCCTTTTCGGCTCGTTCAATTTTAAATTGACCAGATAAATCGTGCTCAATCATCATCCTAACAATATCTAACCCCAAGGATGGTTTGGCGTTTAGCGAATAGCCTACACCATTATCTATAACATCTATTACCATTTCAAAATCTTTCTGTTGAAAATGGACTTCGATTGTTCCTTCTGAAGTATGATGAAAGGCATGCTTGACACAATTTTGGATTAACTCATTAATCACTAGAGCAACCGAAACTGCTTTACTAGAATGAATAAGTAGTTGCGGTCCAGAATAGTTCATATGAATCTGCTTATTATCTTGTTCTGCCTCATACACTAACATATTTCCAATCTTTTCTATCAGACTATAAATATCAACTTCATCGACACTTGAACTAGATAGAATGATTTCATACACAGAGGCAATACTGGAGATCCGATTTAAGCTTTCAACAAAGTGCACCTTGCTCTCCTCTGGAAGACCTCTACGCATTTGAAGGCGGAGTAGACTTGCTACGGTTTGCAGGTTGTTTTTTACACGATGATGAATTTCGCGAATAGCGACAGATTTTACAATTAATTCTCTCTCTTTTTCCCTTAATTCCGTAATGTTCTTCAAAATAATGAAAGTACCATTTGGCTTTTCTTGCTGACCTAGCTTGATTTTTTTCACTTGAAAGATTTTTCCGAAAATCTTAACTTCTTCAACAATTAGTTCTTCCGGATTATCAAGGATATCTTTAATACTAGGAAAATAGTGAATAAGATCGTAATAAATGTTACTTTGTCTCTCCCCTATTTCCTCGATTAGGTTCGTAGCAGCAGGGTTGGAATAAATAATCTTTCCACTTGGATCGATAAAGAATAATGCATCCTCAATCACCTCTGGAATAATCGGTTTATTCTCTGTCATTCCAATCAAAATTTCACTTAACGTTTCTGTCGCTTCTGACAACGCTTCCATTTTATTTTGACTTATAAGTTGCTCACTAATATCTTTTTCCATGATTAACGTTCCGATTACACGGTTATGGCTGCCTTTAATGGGAACCACGCTTTGATCAACGGTCTTACCTTCTTGAGTAAGTGCTCGATTAAGAAACATCGGTTTTCCTGTACGTAAGGTAAAAAATACAGACGGTTCGAAGGCCTCGTAGGCAATTTTACCTACTACAGGCTTTTTATAGACGGAATTAGCCGTTGTGGGTGCAGCTTCTGCAACCACTATTGCATGTTTACCTTCTCTTGTTGGACAGTCAATAAATACATTCGCCTTATTTAAGTCAGCGATTAACGGTAAATTAACGACAATCTCTTTGATTTTTTGAACATCTTCATTCAGTAGATTCGTATGAAGGTCACATAATTCTTCCACACGGTTGTTTATCATTTGTTGTAACTCTCCTAAAGTGTTTCGAAAAATGAATGATTATTAGTGTTATTATAGTGTTAACTAATTAACTGTGTCAAATATTTGAATATTTCTGAAAATAATAGATTTCAGTTTAATAGGGCGATCACAGTTATCTTTAGAAATCGCCCTATCATTTACCATTGAACTATTTCATTTGTGCGAATTTCACTCCACTAGTTTTCGCTTTTAATACATCTGCTAGTAAATCAGCTAAAAACGCTCCAGCCTCAACAGGAGGGACTCCCCCTTCATGAATGTTAGAAATAACTGTTCGGTCAGCTTCAACTGTGTCTTGATTTGGGCGGTAGATGAGGTATGCACTAATACTTTTAGAAGTGGCAAGGCCTGGTCTTTCTCCAATTAAAGAGATAACAACATCACAATTAACAATCTTTGCAATTTCATCTTGAATCCATACCCGACTTCTCTTTATAAAAACTGGATCACCGATGGATATATTTCTCACCTTTAATCCTTGAATTAACGCAGGTAGTAAATCTGAAATATTAGCCTCAATCCCTGATGAGCTAAGTCCGTCTGATACAATAATCTGAACTTGTTTGTTTTTAGGTAAATGCTCCTCGGCCCATTTTCGTGAAGCTTCATCTAGCTTTCGGCCGCTATTTAAATTCATTAAATATTCATCCATCGAAGATGATTTTGATTGAAGAACCGGGAGTTGTAATTCTTTTAAAAACTCTTCAGATACCCCTTTAAAAACAGCATCTTGTGCTGCTGCATGATCGATACGGAAATCTAAATAATCACGTGTTTTCATTCGAGTACCTGTATGTCCAATTCCAATTCTTGCAGGGGTTATCTTTTGCACCTTTTCAATCATTTCTTCATCGGCTGGATTGTCCACTCCAACAGCTTTTTCTTTATTAAACACGACTTTCCGAATAACCTCTTCTACTTTTTCTTTAGAAGCATTTATACTATTAGTCTTGCTTTTTTCAACTTTTGTTAGTTCTTCCAAGACTTGTTTTACAATAACTTCAATATCCATCCTTTGAATCCTCCTTTCTTATTTAAAAATAGATAAATCTCCTGCCCGCTCAGTTAAACGTCCATTTTCCATTATCCCCATTTTCTCTAACCAAAGTTCAAATTCTCGTAATGGCCGTAGACCAAGCATTTCTCTTAAACTAGCGTCATCGTGATAACTAGTATCTTGGTAGCTCAACATAACATCATCCCCACCAGGAACACCCATGTAGAAATTCGCTCCAGCTAATGCTGTTAACATACCGGCAATTTCTTGGTCATTTTGGTCAGCTTGCATATGGTTCGTATAGGTTGGCGCAATTCCCATTGGAAGTCCGTGTAATTTCCCCATAAAAAGATCCTCAAGATCCGCACGAATCACTTGTTTGCCATCATATATCGTCTCTGGTCCAATAAAACCGGAGACATTATTTACCATGAAAGGCTTCCAATGGCGAGCGTACCCGTAGGTCCTAGCTTCAAGTGTTTGCATGTCTACACCAAGATGCGCATCTAAAGATACCTCTGAACCTTGTCCGGTTTCAAAGTAGAGCTGATTTGGTCCAGTTGACGTGCCATATTTAGCCATCATCTCAAAGGCCTCATCTAGAATTTCTTTAGAAATTCCAAAATCATTATTAGCCGCTTGTGTTCCAGCAAGACTCTGGAACATTAGAGCAATCGGAGCTCCTTTTCGTAAGGCTTGCATCTGTGTTGTTATATGAGCAAGTACACAGTTTTGTGTGGGAATTTCCCATTTTTGCATAAAATCATGAGTCATATGTAGGATTTTTGAAACGGACTCAACGGAATCATTATTTGGATTTACCCCAATCACCGCATCTCCGGATCCATAGGATAAACCTTCTTTCAAGGAAGCTAAAATACCCTCAGGATTATCAATTGGATGGTTGGGTTGACAACGGAACGCCAAGCGTCCAGCTTCACCAATAGTGGTATTACAGTGCGCAATCGGTCTTATTTTCTGTGAAGCCATCACCAAATCGATACTCGACATCAACTTAGAAACACCAGAAATCATCTCACTTGTTAAGCCTTTACTGATGCGGAACAGATCGGAGGTATTGGTTTTGTGGGACAAAATATAATCCCTTAACTCACCAACAGACCAATGAGAAATTTCCTTATAAATATATTGATTGATATCATCATAGATGATACGTGTCACTTCATCTTGTTCATAAGGAATAACAGGGTTTTCAAAAATTTCCTTAAGTGTAAGTTCACTTAAAACAACTTTAGCAGCCATACGCTCCAGATAGGATTGAGCAGCAATCCTAGCCATTTTGTCTCCCGACTTCTCCTCACTGGCCTTCGCTAATATCTCTCGGATTGACTGGAATTGAAATCTTTCGTTTTTAACAGTACAAGTATACATATAGCCATCTCCCTCCGCTTATAAATAAAGTCATATTTCCCCTTGTATTCAGAAAGCGTTTACAATAACAAGGCACGAAAAATAGACAAAAAGGCACCTTAATGGTTAGCCACATCAAAATGGACTAACAATTAAAGGCGCCTTCACCTAATTAAATTCACTTGTAACCTAATTATACCAAGCGAAAGAACTTAATGATAGATTTTTTTGTTTTCAAAGAATCACATGTCGGTCCCCTTACGCTGTTGTTGGCGATGTTTGTGTGCCGCAAATTCAATCGCTTAATAAATTAAGCTCATTTTGACATATCATCCTTACTGTAAATCAGAAAACTAATCTTGAATTAGTCTTTCAAAAATGAGCTCATATAAAGTAGGTTTTCCGTGTCCATTATACAGAAAAATAAGGAAAAGTTTCATTTCTTTCTAAAATGGCAAAAGAAAGGACTATGACTCTGCGAAAAATAAATAAGGGGACACCTATTTGGAGGTGTTCTCTTGAAAAAGCACGAGGACGGAGGGTTCTTTTACTTCATTTTGGAGCAGAAGACCTCTGCCCAAGCCCTCTTGATCCTTTACTTTATTTTATATAAGATTATACTTAAGATGAATATTCATATACTAAAAAAGAGCTACCAGCAGCAACTGGAAGCTTCCTATACAGCTAAACTGCAAGAAGAGCAGTGACCTGAGGCGAAATAATCCACCTAACTTTGTCAGAGCTGGGGTGGGTTATTTCTTTTTATGCGAAGAAATACCAACAGCGATTACTGCCACGATGGGCCATACACCGATTCCCCCCAAAAAGATACATGATCATCATTGGTAGATAAATAAGCGGAAAAATTTCCCTTAATTACAAAATAGCACTGAAAATAGCGGAAATAGACGGAAGAATTCCGATTATTTACTCAAAAAGCGTTAATTTGGGTCATTTCGCTTCGCTTAACCGGAAAATATCCGCTTATTTACCCCAAATCCAGCCCTATTACGAAGTTTAACCGGAAAAACTCCGCTTAATTATTAAGGTGTCTTGCCCTGTCAGTAGACATTTGTCCATGGTTAGGGCCAGACACCGATTTCCCCCCAAAAAGGTACATGATCATCATTGGTAGATAAATAAGCGGAAAAATTTCCCTTAATTACAAAATAGCACTGAAAATAGCCTAAATAGACGGAAGAATTCCGACTATTTACTCAAAAAGCGTCAATTTGGGTCATTTCCCTTCGCTTAACCGGAAAATATCCGCTTATTTACCCCAAATCCAGCCCTATTACGAAGTTTAACCGGAAAAACTCCGCTTAATTATTAAGGTGTCTTGCCCTGTCAGTAGACATTTGTCCATGGTTAGGGCCAGACACCAATTTTGATAGAAAAAACTTCAAAAAGCCTATTAATCATAAGCAAATTCTATGTAGTAGGTACTACCTGCAACTTCTTTTGCGGCGAAAAAAATTTCTTCTTAATATCGTGTTTCAAGCCAAGAAGCGTGAAACTCACTATTACAAAAAACGATGATTTCATCTTCATCTATAAGTATTGCGGTTGTACCAGCTCAGCTCACCTCAACTGGAAGTGCCACTGCCCACCCAGCTTACCTTCTATTCGTTACCGTATTCCCTTCCTGCCTTGGGTTTCGGGCACGATTACATTCTATTTGTTACCATTTTAAAATGTTCAAATAGTAGTATTTTTAATACCTACGCATGGACTGAAAAATTTTTTTCCTTGACAGTCTAAAACAAAAACACCTAGACGGATTTCTTGCTTCCTTTCGAACCAAAGGAGCCGTCCCTGTTCACTACTTTCTAGGCTGATCAAGTGCTTGGTAGGTTAACTGGTACTTTCCGCCGTCAGCAACTTCTGAATGATACAAAGCCTTGAGGGCATTGTTTTTTTCGAGGCCATGTTCTGCCTTTAATTCTTTTAGGCGTGTATGTAATTCTTTGTTATCCTTAATGAGCTGTTGCATTTGCGATTTCATATACTTCATTATATTTATCTCCTTCCAGAACCCTAATTACCTTTTAGGAATTTTCGAATCATTTTTAGTTTTATTAAAATCCTCTAAGCCTTGGCTATACATAACGAGAAATAACTTGGTTAAAAAGTGCCCTAAATTGCTCCCGATCTTCTGCAGTAAAAGGCTTTGGTCCCTTTGTTCGCTTACCGCTTTTTCGAGCCATTGCACTTAAATAACGTGTTTGTAATAATTGGTCTATGTTTTCATTTGTATAACTAAACCCTTTATGGTGGAGAACTATATTTCCTTTTGCCAATCCTAGTGAAGCAAGACCATAATCTTGTGTAACAATAATATCACCTTTTTCTGCTAACTTCATAATCCGATAATCTGCAGCATCTGCTCCTGAATCCACATAAATGGTTTCCACCCCTGATGGTTGTTCTACATTAGAAAAATGAGAAAAGCTAGTAACCAGAATAACTGGAAGTTCAGCGTTCCTTCCTTCAGAAATAATAATATCTTTTACCGGACAGGCGTCGGCATCAACTAATATTTTCATCTTTATCTCTCCTGTAAAGAAGTTCAAATTAATTAAGCAATAATTTGATAAATTGATCTTTTTCCACTTATGGAGGTTGAGGTATGGTGTTCTTGTTTTGGCACACAGATTATTAGATATAAAACATTTATCATCTTTCGATTACGATACAATTTTGTCTCTTATATTTTTCATGATTTGAATTAAAAAGAGGTATCAGATGGTTTAGAGATAAGTCTTCATATCTACATCTAGTGAATGGTATATTAATCTCAACATCCTCATTATTAATCCATACTTTCCATAGTTCTAAAATCTATCCTTCTCTTATATTTTCATTTAAAAACTCTAGTAATTGTTTTGTCCTCAGTTCTGAATAGTGAAAATTCACTTCATATACGAACAGAAAGCTTGAATACCCACTTACATCATAGTAAGTATCCTTTTTTAAGACCAATTCATTTAAATCGTCCTTTTTTTCAACAAACAATATTTGAGCACTCGGGTCCATATCCTCCCAAGGCACCAATTCATGTGGTTTTATTCCTAAATGTATAGCTTTTAACTGTAATATACTTTGCCTTTGTATTATCCACTTCTGGAATTTCATAATTTGTTGCTATAAATGTACATGAACTCAATTTCTCATATCCTCATAATAATTTTTATCACCATAATTGAGAAAAGGCGTGAAGGTTAATCATTATTGCCCAAATGATATTATTTTATTGTACTATAAAACACATGCAAAACTATGGTTATACTTGAAAATTCATTTGGGTTAATCGGTATGGGCCATAACCATAAGTAACCGAGGGATCCTTATAATCAGTTGCTAAATCGGATAAGCACATCGGAACCGATAAATAAACGGAAAAATTCCTGTTAATTAGTTAATAGCATTGAAAATAGGTTATATAGACGGAGGGATTCCGACTATTAATTCGAAAAACGTTAAAATGGGGGATTTTGCTTGGCATAAGCGGAAAATCTCCCCTTATTTAGCCCGAAAGGAGCTCCATTCTGAATTTAACCGGAATTTCTCCGCTTATTTCGCTGGTTAGTTAATTTAGGACAAGCCATCAAGTCACAAACCCCCTCACTCCCTCGTCATGTGAATGAAGATAACAATTGGAGGTTTTCAAATGACTCAAAAATGGGATGTCGTGATTATCGGTGGCGGATTGGCTGGGTATGTTGCGGCGAATTATTTAGCTAAAACCAATTTATCCATATTAATACTTGAAAAAGGTGCAAAGGTTGGCGGTCGAGCTCGGACAGATCGAATTCATCAACAGTATTTCAATCTTGGTCCACATGCTCTTTATAAAAAAGGAAAAGCCAAACCAATTCTTGAAGAATTTGGTGTTCAACTGATGGGGAAATCACCGAAACAAAGTGTCACATTAATTGATCATGAAATGAAATATGTTGCCCCTTTTTCGCCTTTAGGACTACTGTCAACGAACTACTTAAATTGGAAGGAACGCCTTGATTGGATGGGCATTTTACTAAAAATACAGCAAATGAATCTAGCAGAATTAGCAAATTTGTCTTTTAAAAACTGGGTTGTTCAAGCTACCCCATCACTAAAAGTTCAAAGCTTACTATTTATTTTAGCTAGACTTTCAACTTATTGCCACGGACCTGAAGTATTGAGTGCTAAACTAATTATGACCCATATCAAAATCGCACTTGGTGGTGTCCTTTATCTTGATTATGGTTGGCAATCGCTCATAGACCAACTTCATAACCAAGCCGTTATCAAGCATGTAAAGGTTCAAACTCGTACAAATGTAAAGGAAATAACGCAAGTAGACGATGGTCATTTCAGACTAGAAACTTCTACAAGTAAGAATATAACAGCAAGGTATGTTATCAGTACGATTGGACCACATGAATTGAATCAAATTTTAAGTGAAAGTGTCACCATGACTCAGCGTGGATTTTTTACCGATATTAACAGTGTTCAAGGTGCCACTTTAGATGTTGCATTAACAGAGTTACCTGATGCGAAGCAATTATTTGCTATGGGTATAAGTGAGCCGATGTATTTCTCCGTACATTCTCATTATGCCCGACTCTCTAATCATCGTAATAGTGTGGTCTTACATGTTTTTAAATATTATCATAACAAAGAAGCGATTGATGGAAAGAAGGTTCAACTCGAGTTGGAACAATTTTTAGATAAAGTCCAGACAGGCTGGCAAAAATTTGTGATTACTAAAAGGTTTATACCACAAATTACTGTCAATCAGCGCTTCCCACTTGTTGGAGATGAGCAAAAACTAGTGCCACGTTCTAAAACTACTATACCAGGATTATATATAGCAGGAGATTGGGCTTCACCTGACTACATCTTATCAGAAGCGGCCATCAGTAGTGGCAAAGCTGCAGCAGAAGCGATTATCTCTAAAGAAATGGAGTGAAAAGCGTGCAAATAAGCAATGATGATTATCTGCAGTACAAACCATTATTGTTTTCATTGGGTTACAGGATGTTAGGTTCGGTTGCGGAAGCTGAGGACCTTGTCCAAGACACGTTTTTAAAAGCGTATCAAGTCAATGATGAGAAGATTGAGAATAAAAAAGCGTATCTGTGCAAAATGATGACGAACCGCTGTCTTGACTTACTCAAATCGGCACGGCATCGGCGAGAACAATATATCGGCCCATGGAATCCGGAGCCTTTACTTTTAGAAAATGATCCATCAGAAGTTATTATCCAAAAAGAAGGATTAAGCTTTGCTTTTTTAAGAATGATGGAGCATCTATCTCCAGACGAACGTGTTGTCCTGCTTTTCAAGGAGGTGTATGGCTTTTCTTATAAAGAGATTGCGATTATCCTAGAAAAGAAGGAAGAAGCCTGTCGAAAGCTTTTTAGCCGGGCAAAGCAGAAAATGTCCCAAATCGAGGGAGAAAGCCTAAACTATGAAACGAATGCGTCCATCGTTTATCGCTTTATCCATGCATTTCAAACCCAAAATATAACTGCTTTATTTGAGATAATCCATGAAAATGTGACCCTTTACTCTGATGGCGGCGGAAAGGTAAATGCAGCTATTCGCCCAATCGTGTCATTATCAAATGTATTATCATTACTTTACGGTGTCGTCAAAAAAGCTCCCAACGACTTCTTTTTTGAAGTTAAAAATATAAATGGGCAGCCTGCTATTGTAAATCATATGAATAACAAAGTTCAAAGTGTCATCAGCTTTTATATAAAACAAGATCAAATACAAGAAATCTATATTTCTATGAACCCAGATAAACTGAATTTTTGAAGCATTGGGACGGTTTGAGAGCACCAAAGAAGTTGAGTGTGTCATTCATTTCCAATTAAGAAAGCCGCTCTTGTTTATGTTGATCTACCGACAAATGAAAAAAACTCCAGTTCGTATTCTGGAGTTTTCATGAAATGCTATGATATCAATTAGTCTATGCAAACACAAAGAGTTGCCCCAACAATGATTAATAGAATAAATAACACAACTATTAATACAAAATCATTGCATCTATTTACAGGGGCTGCATAACAAAAGGCAGGCTCCGGATAGCATGAAGGTTGAATTGGTAGTGGCATAGGTTGTGGCATGGGCTGTGGCATAGGTTGTGGAGGTATATTGGCACTTAAAACAGGTGGTGCGTTTTCCATTCTAAACATTTTAACACTTCCCTTCTTTTCAAAAAAAGGTAACTAGGTCTTAACACTACAGTATACTCGGATTGATGAAAAGGGAGCCCGTCTAGTAGTAAATATAGAAATTTGTTTTCGTCTGGGTTAGTGTCATGTACAAAGGGAATCTAACTAGGCCAATGATCTTAGAAAAACTAAATCTTTAAAAGACGGTCTTGTAATTAGATTTGTCAGATAGGCAGACATCTTACTTCCAGGCATTCTTTTTTCATTCAAAAGTTCAATCATTTCTTCAGTGGTCCTAATTCCAAAACCATGTCCAAAAAAGGTTCCGTCTCCCAAATCAATGACATTTTGTCCTCTCCACCAATATTTTTTGGGGTCAACATCGGGATTATCAATATAAACAACATCTCCTGGAACAAGAAATTTTCCAAAAAAGGTATAAATTTTATAATCAGAAGCTAAATGCCAACTATATAAAAAGAGGTTCTGGAAAATGGCATTAAATGAAGTATCGCCAATTATTTTTAGAAGGGCGTAGTAATAGATCATGACAATAGCAGTTGCACATTCAAACGTATAAAGTGAACTATTTACGAATATATCACGAATGGCGTCAGATGGTTTTGCTCCAAGCCTCAGTTGAAATACACCAACATTCGACACCTGCCAGTATTGAGGGTTTCCTCGAGCATTTTTGAAAATATTAAACTTTGCCTTACCCTTTTTCATCTCTTTTGCACTATCTATGATGTTTTTTCTTACATTCAGCTCAAATATTAACTCATCGAGGTTCTGATAGGAATATATTAGCTTTGCTTCATTCATTCGTTTGATAATGGTACCTTCAATACTTTCAGATTCCCACAAGTCCGTCTTTTGTAAGGGTTTCCCCAGTATTTGTATCATTTAATCCCCCCATCTATAGTAAAAATAACTCTTTCTTCATGCATATTCCAAAAACACAGGGACGGTTCTTCAAAACGAAGAACCGTCCTTGTGCCCTTTTTGAGTTTAATTGACCATGACTAGAGGGTGATTTTTTCAAAAATTATTCTTCTATTCCAGCAATTCCGAATCCACCTGGTCCAGAGTGAGTAGATATCATGGCACCAGCTTGAATCCATTTTACATTTTTGAATCCTTTTTCTTTTGCGATTTCTTCCATTCTTTGCATGATTTTTTCATCAAGGCCGATGGAGTAGATAAAATAAAGTTGTTCTCTATCAATCTTGTACTCATTTAAATAATCTTGGAAGACTTTTTCTGCCACAGCTTCCATTTTTCCACGATACTTTTTTGTTGAAACTAGCTTTCCATCTATTAACTCGATAAGTGGCTTTATTTTTAACAAAGCCCCCCCTAGATAGGCGACATTACTTACGCGTCCACCTGCTCTTAAAAATTCTAAGCTTCCTGGAACAAATGCTAGTCTCGATTTAGGAACGATTGCTTTAATTTTTTCAACTAAGTGTGCCGGCTCAATCGTAGGTTCTTTCTCTAACAAATCGGCAGCATACATCACAATAGCAGCCAACCCACCTGTCACATTCAAAGCATCGATTAGAAAAATATCATCGAGTTCTTCGCATGCAATGACAGCACTTTGGAAAGAAGCAGACGCTTTTGACGTGTATCCAATATGAATAATAATGCAGTCTGGAAAGTTATCTTTGATTCTCGTAAAAAACTCATGATATTCATGTGAATTTGTAGCCGATGTAGAGGGGATTTTTTTGGTCCTCTCATAATAGTCATAAATTTCCCCTACAGGTAAATGTCCATCTAGATAATCGTGTCCATCCATAACTACATGCATCGGGACAACTTGGAGATTATGCTTCTCAACTAATTCAATTGGTAAATCCGCACCACTTTCTGTCGACAAAATAATTTTTCTCATAAATATAATCCACTCTCCTATAAAAGGGCAATCCTGTTCGTTCAGTATTCTTATTAACAGTCTATCCTAGTATAGATGAGAAAGGAAGCAGATGGCGGTACAAGACCGCTGAAAAAGTCTATTTTTTCGACTTTCCTCTTATTATGTTCTAATATTTACTGTTCCAATGATTTAATTTTTTTTGTTACGATGGTTTTTATCCAAGTGAAAGATTCATTTATCCCCAATAGATACTCTTTTTGTTCTTTTTCGGATGCTTCCTACCACCCATAATAAGAACGGAATAATCATCATATTCACTGGTAAAACAAACTTTAACCAATAAGTTTCTATATATTTGAATCCATGAAGGTTTTCGTTTTTAAATTGAAAGCACAAAATAAAAGAAATGACTGCTACAAACCAAATGGTCTTTCGCCAATCCTTAACCTTGAATAATTGAGCAGTTCCATAGCTAGCAATGAAAAAATAAACTGATAATTTGATAAATACACTGAGAATCCAAACTATTACAGCAATTATTTCAAGGTTTTGTATAAATTCCATAATATTAATATAACCGATCATATCAAAAAAAGGATAACTTTGTTTGGCTGCTACTTCAGGACCAATAATCATTATTATTCCAATGACTACAAAAATCGTCAAAGTGCCTGCAAGAAGTAAACCCCAAATCGTTTTAAATGGCCCCCTTTTTTTATCATCCAAAAATTTAATTAACATTAGGATTATGACAACTTCTGCAAAAAAAGCAGTAGAGGGTACTGCACCCTTTATAATTGGAATAAAACCTGTATCTAAGAAAACAGGCAGAATTTTTTTAAATTCCATATTAGTTATTGATAAAAGAATTAATAATATTGCAGATAAGAAAATGATAGGACCAAATACTTCACTGCTGCGTCCAATTCCTTCAATTCCTGAGCTGAAAACGACATAAATCACTAATAAGAGCATGGAAAAATAAAACAGCCATGGAGGTGTATTTGGAAGTAATATGGCAATGGCAAATACAGTGAACTCACTTATTATATTTGCAATGACTGTATACCACTGTACCAAATAAACGAGGACAATAAGTGTACCTATCCATTTACCGAATACAAATTTACAAAGTTCAACTAAGGTAAGTTCAGGGTACAATTGTCCAGCTTTTATGGCTATAAAAATACAAAAAGTACCTAACAAGAGAGAAACAATATAGGAAATCCATGCGTCTTGTTTTGAATGGTTTAGAACCCTTGAGACAGAAATTAACATGGTGTTTCCAATTATAAAAGAAAACATCATCCAAAAGATTTGGTTTCCAGTAATTTTCATAGTTAACTCCCTCCATTTTTATTCAATACGGAAGGTCCTGTTATCCCGATATTATTTATTTTTATTTTCGTTGTTACCTTTACATCTGCTTGAGTAAAATATTGATCCCAATCGTCCTTTAAATCCTTCCATTTTCGAGGATCTTTTCTATGAATGACTTCTCCAAAACCAAATATATCCTGACCAGACTCAGATTGAACTTTTTTAATGGTACTTAAAACTTGTTTTTTGGCGAGTTCATTGAACGCTTTTTCAAATTCTTTTAAATCTGATTTCTTTTCGGGATTTAAAAGGGTATTATTTTCAAATAAGGTACCTTCACCACTCAATTCCACTTTGAAAGTAATGTGGTTACTTTTTTCAATAACAGGTTTAATTTTACTGCTCAAATGGTGTAATTGTAAGGTCGCATTCCCATCTCGTAATGGAGTGGATAATGTATGTTTTGGCAAATAACCAAGAATCCAAAGTAAATCTTGATTTTCAGTTTGATTGAGCATACCAACCATTTTTAATTCTTTGTTAAAAATACCCAAACCAGCTACCTGAACTATTGACTCTTTTTTATCTGAATTCTCTCCAGTTTGAGTCTCTGTAATCTCAATTAAAGGAATAGTCGGCCTTAAGCCATCACTATTAGCCGCGTTTAGAAAATCTAAAAATACAGTCGAACCTCTACCACCTATTTGTTGATGCTCTTTTAATGCTGCAATGGCAGATGGCTTTTCCAAAGGGTTGGATACATTTAATACATTTATAGCAGTATCGCCTTTTACTACAAAAACATCTGTGCGAATACTTACCTCCGATCCTCTCGTCACATTGTCTAACTCCTTGCTAATTCCTCTCCTTGCTAACTCTTCTCCGATAAAGAATACCTTACGTAGACCATAAAAACCTTTCCGTGAAAGTTTGGCTTCCATTTTTTGAAAAGCATCACCTAAATTTACTCCCTCGTCTGAAAGGATAAAGTGATCCTTTCCTTTACTTCCCCCATTTTGATTTTGCATATTGGCAGGAATGACAATTTGTCCACTAACTTTTAAACCATCTTCCTTCCCCACATCAAACCCGGATGCCAACCAGATTGCTTGTTCATTCAGTTCCGTTCGGTCCCAACAACCTACTAATACAAGCAAGCATAATAAAAATATTAAACATTGATAAATTATTTTGCTCATTCACGAGGTTCTCCTTTAGGCGGTCTTGGTTTTTGCCCTTTTGGAATTCTAGTTTTATCTCCCTCCGAGATGAATGTTGGTCGAATATGTAATGACCATCTCGGAGCCCTTATGATCGTATCTTTTAATTCTTGATAATTTAATGGTGAAACTGGAGTAAAATAGGGAACTCCATATGATCTAAGATTGACTAAATGAATCGTAAGGGCAATAAAACCAATGATAATTCCGTATAAACCAAAACATCCTGCTAAAATTAGCATGATAAAACGCAACATTCGAAAAGCAAGACCGAAATTGTATCTCGGAATGGCAAATGATGCAATTCCAGTCGTTGCAACTACAATTACCATTGGGGCAGAAACTATACCAGCTTGAACAGCTGCTTGTCCAATTACGAGAGCACCGACAATACTTACAGCAGATCCAACAGCTTTTGGTAATCGAATACCGGCTTCTCGTAACCCCTCAAACATGAACTCCATAATAAGCGCTTCAATTAATGCCGGAAAAGGAACTCCTTCTCGCGCTGCAGCAATACTGATTAGCAATGTAGTGGGAATTAACTTAGGATGATAGGTTGTAAGTGCAACATATATAGAAGGTAAATAGAGTGAAATCAATATTAAATTAAAACGAATAAACCGGATAAATGTGGTATACATAAAACGCTCGTAATAATCCTCTACTGCGTGAAATCCACTCCAAAAGGTCATAGGAATAATGAGAGCAAATGGAGAATTATCAACTATGATAGCAACTCTTCCCTCTAGTAGATTACCAATTAAAATGTCTGGCCTTTCTGTGTTTTGTATCTGAGGAAAGGGAGAGTATGGGGCATCCTCAATGAATTCCTCCAAAAATTCCGAACCAAGCAATCCATCAATTTGAATGCGACTTATTCTATCGCGTAATTCCTCAAGTAATCCGGTTGGAGCAATTCCGTCAATATAAGTAATGACCAAATCGGTTTGTGAGAGCTCACCTACAGAAAAAGTTTCCATTTTAAGTCTTGAACTGCGAACTCTTCTTCTTAAGAGAGCAGTATTTGTACGAAGGGATTCGGTAAATCCATCTCTTGGGCCACGAATGGTTACTTCAGTTTGTGGTTCTTCCACACCTCGTTTCTCATACCCTTGTAGAGAGGCTAGAATAGCCTTAGATTCACCATCCACCAAAATTCCTACATTAGCCTTAAGAATTCCATCCACCAAATCTTGAACCTTTTCTACATGACTTACTTGGGATATAGCTAATTGTTTTTGTTCTATAACTTCTCCAATAGAATGTACTTTAGTAATTCCATTAGGAAGCCCATCATAAAGAATCGGCTTTATTACATCCGCTTCAAGACTTTTTGTATCAATTAATCCGTCAATATATATTAGTAAAATCTTCGTTTTATTGTTTTCTTGGATAGCTCTGAACACGATATCAGAACAATTTTGAAATAATTCTTTTAGCAATTGTTCGTTTAATTCGAGGTCAGAAAACAAATATTCAGACTTTAAATCCGGCTTAGGCAAGCTTTTAATCATCTCTTTTGAATTTTTTTTAGTCTTAGACTTCTTGAACATCCACAAAACAACCTTTACGAAAAGAGTACCCATAGTATTCCAATTAAAAATTACTTTTACTCCGTATAGAAATATTAAATGATTAGAATATTTGAAAAGAATTTAAACAAGCCAAAATACCATGTTTATAAAAAAACATGGTATTTTGGCTTGTTGGTTTTGACATTCAAAAACCTCAGCTTCCTCTTTATTATAACTTTGTCCAATTGATGTGATTTACTGTCTTTTGACGATACCGTAAGCCACTTTTAGTTATTTAAATTGATCATAGTAATCGTAACGGTCTACTTCGACACGAATAATGGAACCAATTTTTATTACGCTAATGTTTAATCCAAGTGTGCCTTCTTTGTTTCGATCACTTTTCGGAAAATCAATATATGCGTTCCCACTCAATAATCCCTGAATGTGAAAAATATCAGAGTTCTTTTCTCGAATGATCTTAATTGATTTTGACTGATCATGTACTTTATAGTCGCTAAAATCACCTTTATCTTTACTCAAATCAATCGTCACTTTCGGTATTTCTTCAATTGAAAAAGTATCCAAGTAAAAATCTGAAGGGTTATAGGTTGCTCTTACACCATAGCGGACCTTAGTTCCCTTGGCATATTCTACCGTTGCTATATATTCACCTCGTTCCGTTAGAGGAAGGCAAATGGCATTAACAGAAACATATTCATGACAGACTTGAAACTTAATCGATTCATCGATAAAGCTTCCGTCCATTGTGCTTAGCGATACCTTCTTAATAGGTTCTTTCGTTACCGTTAACCGAGCATTGGTTGAAATAATATCAGCTGTTTCTTCAAAATTCAATTTTAATTGACCGTTTTCTTTTGTGACATGAATATAATACTTTTTATTTTCAATCTGGATGCCGGTTCCCGCATTTTCCTTTTGACCATTAAGAGAGAATTTTTGTGTTCCTACTTTCATTGGAACGACTTGAAGTACTTTTGCGGTTTTTTTATTCGGAATCACTTGAATGATTTCTTTTTCATTTTGTTCAGGTGCTAGAAAACGATTGTGATAATCATCGAACCCTCTAAACAGAAACCAGCCATAGTCACTCGCTTTTAAGGTAACCGTTTCTGAACGGACTTTTTCTGTTTTAATTATTAGAACGGCTGCTTGAGCTCTGGAAATGGGGTGATTCGGACTAAAGGTTGTCGGTGATGTTCCAGAAGTGATACCCAATTTATGTAGGGTATACACCGAGTTTTGATGACTAGCTAATTTTTCAATATCTTTAAAGGGATTTCCTGTAGAACTGTAAGAATAATAGTGAAAATCGAAAGCTTTAATAAGGATGGATGCCATTTGAGCACGTGTAATCTTGTCATTGGGTCCAAACCTTCCATCTGCATATCCACTGAAAATCCCTTTTTCGGCAACAGCTGCAATAGCTCCAAAATTCCAAAGGGTTGAAGGTACATCTTTAAATCCTGGGTTCTTTTTTATATTCTTTGTATCAAGCTTTAATAGCTTTGCGATTATGGCCGCAGCTTGGCCGCGCGTAATGGCTGCATCTGGTTTGAAGGTGCCGTCTTGATGACCACCAATAATATTTCGCTCAGCAAGTTGATAGACAGCACTAGCATATGGCTTATTAGATGGTACATCAGAGAACTCGATTGAATTTGATTCCGCCTTGGCCTGTGAACTAAATAAACTTAAAAAAAGTGCGAATACAACCACAATCGTTGACCACTTACTTCGTGTCGTTTGCATTTTACACCCCTCCTATGAAAATACTATCCAATTAAAATGTAATCATATATATGATGATTAGGCAATGATCTTCCATTTCCAAAAACTCCCTATATCTTGAGTACAGTACTAATAAAGACATTTGTTCCAATCACATGGTGGGTAATATAGCAAAAACACCCACACGCGTTGATGAGCTCCAACATTTGTGAGTGTTTTAACGATACTTGTCCATATAATCTAATGGTTTTTCAGAACTTCCTAATTTCCACTAAACATTCCTATTTTCCAAAAGGTATGCCGCTGTATTCTCTTTGGATCACTTTGTTGATTATCCAGGAGATTATTTCTCCCAAATTTCAATCCATCTTCCATCTGGATCAGAAATCCAAAGAAATGTACCATACTCGCTTTTTTCAGGTTCCTTTAAAAGTGGTATTCCCATTTTGTTGAAATGCTCCATCCAAGCTTCGATATTTTCGACTTGAAAATTTAACATGACAGATTGTTCTTTCGGAAAATAATCACTATCTTCTTTAAAAAGAGAAAAGACCGTTACGTGTCCATCATCCTGCTTGAAGATTGTGCCATTCCAATCATCCATCGAAATTTTCAGCGTTTCTTTATACCAATTCTTTAATGAAACAACATCTTTTGTTCTCCAAAAAACCCCACCGAAACCTATAATTTTCAAAGCAATAACCTCCAATTAATATTTATTGAGAAATAATTTATTTGTTTTTCATTATCGTTTACAATTTACGATATTTCATATGTATTTTCACCATTTTTTGGTCACTTGAGGGTTTCTATTTATCGTAAAAAATTAAAGCCCCTTTATCCAACGGCCAGCCATCTCTATCCAATTTGATACTTCTGGTTGCAATGTTAACTCATTATCTATGGCCTTCGTTTCCTCTGTACCAAGAGACAATCCATGGACACCCTGTGGGTAAATATGCATTTCTAGAGGAACTTTATTTTTCAACAGGGCTTCAGCAAACAAAAAACTATTTTCAACAGGAACAGCACTATCTGAATTCGTGTGCCATAGGAAAGTTGGAGGGGTCTCGGATGTCACTTGTTTCTCCAATGATATCTTAAAACACAAGCATGATAACCCATTGCATTCAAACGAATGGCTATAGGTTCTCCCTCTCTATCTGACGTATGAACATACCCTCCCCCTGGGCATATCACAATCATCGGTCTTTTTCAATCAGGATCTATTTTCGGTGTGTTATCTAGAATATAGGTTAATAGAGTAGCTGTTTCATGCTCATACTTAATCTCAATCCTCTTGTGAAGCATATCCTCTCACCTTTCTAGTTAAGTAATGGAATACACTGTATTTTAAGTACTTCGACATTGGTCTAGATTTTCCTTCACAAAAACTTCGTTAAGCCAATGAGTGAATTGACGAAAGAAAAGAAGCTAAGAACCTGATTACATTAGGTTTTTAGCTTCTTTTATCTGTAAATTTATTAAAACCTGCAAAAATTTATAGTAAGTGTCTTAAGGGTTTTTTGCTTCTATTCTAAAGACCGAAGAACCGTACCTATCGTTTTATTTAGTTACTTTTTCCTTGGCTAAAGCATGTTCAAACATCTCAATTAGTAAAGGCACAATCTCAAACGCATCGCCTACAATTCCATAATGACAGTTTTGGAAAATAGGAGCTTCTTTGTCCTTATTAATGGCAATAATGATTCCTGAATTTTTCATTCCTACAATATGTTGAATCGCCCCGGAAATTCCAATCGCAAAATAAATTTTTGGCGTTACTGTTACTCCGGTTTGCCCTACTTGATGAGGGTGGTCGATCCAACCCGCTTCCACCACGTCCCTGCTGGCACCAACCGCTCCTCCAAGAGTTTCAGCCAACCGGTGTATTAACTGAAATCCATCGAAGCTCCCTAATCCTTTTCCGCCTGCGACAATGATGTCTGCTTCGTCAATTTTTACTTTCTTTACTGTTTCCTTCACAATTTCTAGAACTTTAGTGCGAATATCTTCTTCTTTTAAAGATATAGTTTCTTCAACAATCTTTCCTGTTCTCCCTATTTCAGGGGGAAGTGCCTTCATGACTTTGGAGCGAACTGTTGCCATCTGTGGACGATATTTTTTACATAAAATAGTCGCCATAATATTTCCGCCAAATGCAGGTCGGCTCGCTAATAGTAACCCTGTTTCCTCTTCCACATCGAGCTCTGTTGTATCTGCTGTCAGTCCTGTCGGTAGATCGGTGGCTACCGCACTTGCTAGGTCTTTCCCAGTGGAGGTAGCCCCATAGAGGATAATTTCTGGTTTATGTTTATCACTGCAATCCAGCAGCGCTTTCATATAGGATTCCGTTCGGTAATGTTTAAAGATTGGTTGATCATAAACATACACGGTATCTGCACCAGCTTCAAAAACGGTCTTTGTTAAATGTTTAACATTTTCACCTATTAGAATACCTGCCAATTCCACACCGCGTTTGTCTGCCAACTTTCTTCCGGCACCTAATAATTCTAGCGATACAGATGCGACCATATCATCCTTTTGCTCAATGAATACCCAAACACCTTTGTAATCTTTGAAATCCATTTACACGCCCTCCTTTGCTTCAAACAATTCTTTCTTTTCAAGCAGGACAGAGAGTAATTGCTCCACTTGTGCCCGTGGGTTGCCTTCTAGTATCGATCCCCCTGCCGGTTTAGGCGGTGCCCATACTTTGGAGACTATGGTTGGAGACCCCTTCAAACCAAGCTGTGTAATATCTACACCTTCTAGGTCGTCGACCGACCAGATTTGTGGAGTATATCTGGCCGCTTTTATCATGTTTGGAAGCGGAGAATATGGAACTTCATTGATCGTTTTTTCAACGGAAAATAAACACGGTAATGTGGAACGAACAGCTTCATATCCATCCTCTAACTTGCGATGGACTATCGCATACCCTTCTTCTTGATTAATTTCTACAACTTTGTTCACAGATGTCAGTGGTGGAATATCGAGCCTCCGCGCAATTCCGGGACCGACTTGACCGGTATCCCCATCGATGGACATTTTTCCACAAATAATCAAATCAACTGGCCTTGTTTTGGCTATTTTCTCAATCGCTTTTGTCACAGCATAGCTCGTTGCCAATGTATCTGCACCCGCAAACCGGCGGTCTGTAATTAAATAGCCTTCATCTGCGCCAATTTCAATACACTTTTTAATTGCCGAAACCGCTGGTGGCGGTCCCATCGTGACAACAGATACGATTCCTCCATATTTATGCTTTAGACGAACTGCCTCCTCAACGGCATGAGCGTCATAAGGATTCAAAATCGCTGGCGCTGTCCTGCGGTCCATCGTGTTTGTTTTTGGATTCATTTTTATAATTTTGGTGTCAGGTACTTGCTTAATACAAGCTACAATATGCAGCATATAACCACTCCCTTTCATAAATAAACATAGATCCTTTTCCTAAACGTACAGGCAGTTTTTTCGAGAAAAAGCCCTTTTACGCCCGTCTATATTTACTTTATTAAAGAAGTGGTCCATACATTCGAATTTTCTGACAATATCTCTATATTAATTACCTCTTCCTAGATTTGGGTTAGCTTTATCCAAGAAAAACCCTTTGTCACCAATGCCCCATAATCCTTTCGGTAAAAAGGTACAATAAAAAAGTTCCTTACATTTCTGATACTCCACACGCATAAATGCGGTGGGTTCTACTATCTATAAGCTTCTCATGTTCGTACACACACTTTTCCCATTAGAAAACGGTATTGGAAACAGGAACTGACTTATAGAAAATATGAACATTCACAGCCAAGACAACCTCTGTCGTCATTAACGGCTGTTTCTTTTTAGACCTAATGGTCCCGGTCGTATCAAACCGCAATTATTTTCAATTAAGCTACCGTTTTGGTAGCCTTTTTATTTTTTACTTTTATTCCCGAGTTTAATGTTAGTGTTGGTTGGTTTTCAAGATTTTCTATTTTCTTGTCATGCTGTTTTTTAAACAAATCAAATTGATCGATACACAATGATCTTTTTGATTTAGTTCCACTATTGTTCGAACACATAAGTAAAAACGCCGAGTACAAATCCCTTTGAACGTTAGTCCCATCATCAAAACTATGCCATCTTTCCTTTAACTCTTTCTTGTTATATTGATTAGATATGTGGTCATATTGACTGGCTTTGAACTTGGTTGTTTGAACCTTCTTAAATGTTCCTCCAGCCTGTAAAACCTTTTGTTCTAATAGACGAACAAACATGGCAGGAGCTTTCTGGGCAATGGATTTTCCAAACCGCTTTTTCTTTTTGTACTTTCCAGTCTTTTCACTTATTTCTGTTTTTTTTGATCGCTTCTGGAGTGCTTTAAAATTCATTTCTTCAATGAAAAAAGTGTTTCCAAGAGTTAGAATTCGATTGGCCTCATATTGGTGACTAAACTTTCGATATAAACTTTGCTTTCGATAAAGCTCTTTTAATTGATTTTTGCACTTTCTATAACGATGAGAGTATTTCCATACTTTTTTACCCTTTTTAATTCTGCCTTTTTCATCGAAGTTTTCTGGATTCATCGTTCGTCTTGAACGGTCTAGTTTTCGTTTTAATCTTTTAATACTACGGTCAATGGAATCGATATAATGGAGGGCTTCTTTTACATATGTATCTTTTTCTTTTATGATCAGTGGGATCATCTTGAGGTTGTATTGGATATGTCTATTTTTATAAATCCATCCTGTGGTGTTATTTTTCCCTTCAAACGTATTCATTTCGCCTTTTTTAACAAATTTGACCTTACTAGCTTGTCCGAATAGTTTTTTCTTAAAGGTATTCCAAGCTCTTGTCGCCGTTTTTTGTGCAACAAGAGAATGAACCGTATTCTGGAAGTGAGAACGAACCCCTTTAATATAATTATGCATGGAGTATTCCGTTAAACCAAACTCCCCCTGAAGAGACTGAAGATTCTTGATGAGCCCTTCTCTCTCTTTTCCTAACTTTATCAAAGCCGTTTCATCCCTTTTTTTAGATTCTATTTTGCGATTTATGGCTTTAAGTTGACTGTAAATCCTTTTATATTTTTTCGTTCTTTTCATTTGTTCTTCTCTTTTAAGGTATTGCCCCAGTGCAGTATTATATATCACACGATTACATTCCAATTCTTTTACTATCGTAGAGCGAGTAGATGACGATACCAACATTTCCATTTCAATGATGAATGACGGAGTTGTTTCTCTTGCCATAATGTTCACTCCTTAAAATCAAACATATGTTCCTATAATCATAATACCAAAATGGATAGTTTTATGCAATAAAAACCCGTTCCGTTCATCCCCATACTTAAAAGTAGGGGCTTTCCTGAACGGATTCTGGTAAGAAACATTAATTTTCCACATATTAAAAATTTTCCGAACACCTTAACCTAGAGCTAATCAGATCACTTCTTTTTTTTCTTTAGATTGCCGTTCACAAAGTTTTGGATAAACTCCAGTTGTTCTTCATTTGCCGTTGTCTTTCTTACATCATTAAATCTAGTGATTGCTTTATCTAGAGAATCTTCTTCACCAACCATTTCTCCGATACTTATTATATCATTAAAGATAAACCACATTTCTTCGTGGGTTTTCGGAGTTTGATGACCGGTCACATAGTAATTTACATCATATTTATTTATTTTATCTACTAGGTATTTAAATTCGTCCTTGTCATAACTCCATTCACCACTATAAAAATCCTGATAGATGCAATCTCCAAGAAACATTACTTTTTCATCAGGAATATAAATAATGGACGAATCCTGTGAATGAACCCCTCCAACATGTTCAACAACACAACTTATACCACCTAAATCAATTTCGATTTTATTATTAAATGTTAGATCCGGCGCCTTCAATTCTAAATGTTCGCGCGTAGGCATTTCTCGTTTTATCATTTCACTACAAAATTCAATTTCTTCACCAGTCTCCACTCGCTTATCTATTGAAGCATCATCCCATTGTAGGGTTTTCATATACTCTATTTTCTTCTTCGTTTCCTCATGACTTATCGTTAATAAGCCCATTGTTTTAATACCAAAGACATGATCCCAATGCCAATGTGTAATGACAACAACCTTTACCGGCGATACATCCATGTTTTCTACTAGATTAAGAAAATCTCTTGCATGTGCAGGTGAATTCCCTGAATCAACAATCAGACTAAAATTATCACCACAAATTAAACCTAAGGTAGGACGGTCCGTTTCTGAATAATGAGGCATATAATACACCCTCTGTGCTAGTTTTTCCAGCATTACATTACCTTCTTTCATATTTTCTAAATCAAATAAAACACGAGGAGAGCTCTTTTGCTTCAGTCTAAAAGCAGATGAACCAGCCACGTGTTCTATTATGTTAGTTTAAAATATTCCCACCTGCAACTCGATCACCCGAATTCCCTGATGGATCTGTCTTATAATCATCTTCCATGGCATGAATAATAAGTGATTTACCTAAGATGCTATTAGGTTTTCCTTTTTCAAGGGTTAAGTCTTTAAGCTCAAAGGTTTGATTAGCGTTTCCTTTAGCATCCACTTCAAGGTTAAGTAAATCACCTAGATGAGGTCCCTCAGGGTTTAAGTGACCATGCTTTTTACCAGTCGGATTAAAATGACTTCCAGCAGTGTTAAAGTCATTGCCTACTATGGGATTTTCATGAATATGAAATCCATGCTTCCCTGGAGTAAGTCCAGAAGCATTAATAGTCAACCTTAGAACATTTCCACTATGCTCAAAAGAAGCCGTCCCCATTCTTTCCCCTTTATTATTCTTTAAATCAATAACAAAGGAATCCATATCACCTTGTTTTGCATCCTTATTCCCGTAAACACCTTGAGCAAAAGCAATTCCAGCCACCAAAAATAGAATTGAAAACAGCATAAATGAAATTGGTTTTTTCATAAAATTCCCTCCTTCCTATTTACAGTCTGACAAAACCGGAAACTATTTATTCAAATTTCACATAAAATTTGATAGGAAGCATTAATTTATTTTAATGACGAGGTGCTAATAACATCACCGAAACACCAATAATACATATACCCGCACCGACCCAATCATAGAAATCAGGTGTTTTCTTATCTATGCCCCAGCCCCATAATACTGAAAGGACAATAAAAACCCCTCCGTAAGCAGCATACACTCTTCCGAAAGATGGAAATGATTGCATCGTAGCAATAATCCCATATAAAACTAATGCAATCCCTCCGAGGATTCCTAAATATGAAGGTTTATCCTCCCGTAACCATTGCCAAATTAGATATCCACCGCCGATTTCAGCAACACCAGCTATTGTAAAAAGTAAGACTGCCTTAAACAATTTACACACACCTTTCTAATACTTTAGCTTTAACATTCAATGAAAATGTATGATGATTATTCTACTATTATAAACTATAATAGAATGGATAAAGGATGTGATATTATGGTGGAACAGATTTTAACCGCCATCGACAATTGGACAACCGGTTTAACCAATTAAAAGACAGCATGGAACTCATAAAGCTATGTACCTCAACATCTCTTCGGCATAAAATTCAGAGGAAACCCTGAATCATCACTAGTTACTTCTTTATCTAACAAAATAAGTAGAAACCTTCAATCTAAAAAATACTTACTATAACAATAAGATTAGTCACCGTGATGGCTATTTTATTTTTTTAAGTATTAAACACAAAAAAAGAGCCGAAAATAAACTAGTTAGTAAATAAAAACTTGCATTTATAAACTATTTTTTTACTATTTAGAATAGGGTAAGGCTTTGAAATGTCCTACAATAGTGTCAGACATCTATTGTGAAGAATTCGCTAAAAAAAATTTAGTATTAAGAGAGGCGCAAAATAAATGGAAACATCTAAAATAACTGTAGAAACAACCGTCCAAGCACCAGTTAACAAGGTATGGGAATTATGGACAGAACCAACTCATATAACAAAATGGAACAATGCTTCAGATGATTGGCACACTCCAATAGCTGAAAATGATTTGCAGGTTGGCGGAAAATTCCTTACAAGAATGGAAGCTAAAGATGGTAGTTTTGGATTTGATTTTGGTGGCGTTTATCATGATGTTAGGTTACATGAGGCTATTTCTTATACCTTAGGTGATGGAAGACAGGTTTCTATCACTTTTGTTAGTCAAGGTAACGAAACAAAGGTCATTGAAGCTTTTGATGCTGAAAGCACCAACCCTATTGAGATGCAAAAAGCCGGCTGGCAGGCGATTTTAGATAATTTTAAAAAATACGTTGAAAATTCAAAAGAAGATTAGGAAATAAGGAATTAAATACAAGAAAAACACAGGGAAGGTTCAATTGCTTCGATTTGAAGTAGAAGAACCTTCCCCTTTTTTTTATAAAGGCAGTTTCGCAAATATTGTTGCTTTTCGAAATCATGTTGACCCCGTTCGTAATCTTACTTCGTGGCATCTTTTCGTAAGTTCTTCTTACAAAATACTGCCTAAACAAGAGGATACTTTTAAAATAGGTCCAAATATCAACAAAGTGTTCGAAAAGAGCCTTTACAAGAGTGATGAGCATTAATAATTTGTTTCTCTTATCCTAACATTATCACGTGATTCCTCTACCATATGTTTAAAGTCATTCCCAGAAGGATTCTGGAAAATATGAAGGCCAAACTCCGTTGCTACTGCAAAAAGATGGTCAAAAATATCGGATTGTATTGATTCATACACATTCCAACGAATATCATTGGTAAACGCATAAATTTCTAGTGGTAAACCATTTTCAGTTGGTGCCAGTTGTCTTACGAGTAGTGTCATTTGCTGACTGATTCCTGGGTGATTTTGAAGGTAATGAGTGACATACACCCTGAATACACCGATATTTGTTAAAGCCCGACCATTTACTCGATTTTGCCTATTATTATCAAACTTTGTATTGTATTCAGCAATTTCACTTTCCTTATTCGTTATGTAGGTGGAAAGATAATCGATTGTTTTAAATTTCTCAAGCATTTCGTCGGTGCAAAATGTGATACTATTCGTATCGATAAATAAAGATCGCTTGATTCGACGTCCACCGGCGTTTTGCATTCCTCTCCAGTTTTTAAAAGAGTCGGATATAAGAGCGTAGCTTGGGATCATAGTAATCGTTTTATCAAAGTTTTGAACTTTAACCGTATTCAATGAGATATCAATGATATCCCCATCTGCTTCATATTTAGGCATTTCAATCCAGTCACCAACACGAACCATATCATTCGCTGCTAACTGTATGCCAGCTACAAGTCCTAATAATGAATCTTTAAACACTAACAAAAGAACAGCAGATAAGGCACCAATCCCACTAAGTAGAATAAAAGGACTTTCCCCCATCAGATTAGAAATAATGACGATTCCACCTAAGATGAAGAAAATAATCTTAGCTACCTGAATATAGCCCTTGATTGGCTTAATCTTAGAAATTTCAAATGTTAGATAAATATCATTACATGCATTTAAAAAGCTATTAATAACCATTAATCCTACAACGATTAGATAGGCAATAGCCCCTTTTTTAATCAAATGTTGATAATCTGGGAATGTTTGAGCAAAGTAAAAAATAATAATAGCTGGAACAATATGAGATAACTTGCGAAAAACCTTCCTTTCCATCAACATATTATCCCAAGTGTATTTAGTACTATTTACAACTTTAGTGATAACTCTCAAGATTACCTTCTTCGTAATAAAGTTCGCAATAATACACACGATTCCTATAAACAGAACCATAATGATAACAGCTAGATAGTGAGTTAAGTCTGGATCCATATTATATTCAAGTAGTTTTTTGTGAATAATCTCCATCAAATTTCCCCTTTTTAAGGCTAATCTTTATGTCGTACAAAACGTTAATTATTATCTGAGTTATAGATACACATTTTAAAACAGAAGTAAATAAAAGAACCAAACATATTATTGACTATATGTTTGGTCCTATTCAATTACTTTTTAGGAATTTCACAACCGTTTTCATCACAAATCATGCCATCATCATTGTTTAAAACCACGATTTTATTCTCTGAGATTACCTTTTCCATTACCTGTACAAACACGTCAGTTGGCTGGGCACCAGTTAAGGCGTATTTCTGATCAATAAGGAAGAACGGTACACCGGTAACACCAATTTGTTTTGCTGTTTGTTGATCCCCACGAACAGCGTCTGCCATCTCATCGCTAGCAAGCATTTTTTCTACAGCTTCACGGTCCAAACCTACTTCAACTGCCAGCTGTGTTAATGTTTCATGATCGCCGATATGCTTGGATTCGGTGAAATACGCATGTAAAATACGCTCCGTCATTTCTTTCATTAAACCTTGAGTTTTTGCAAACATCGTCAAACGATGGGCATCAAAGGTATTCGTTAAAATGAGCGTATCCATCTGATAATCCAGTCCAACCCTTTTAGCCATTTGAACGACATTTTGGGTATTTGCTTTTGCTTGCGCTACGCTCATGCCATATTTTCTAGCCAATGCATCATAAATATTTCCCTTTACGTCTCGCCCTATTGTTGGATCTAATTCAAAACATCTATACGTTACTTCGACTGGTTGATTTATTCGTTTGATAGCATCCTCCAGATGCCTTTTGCCAATATAGCAAAATGGTCAAGCAAAATCTGTCCACATTTCAATTTTCATTTTTTAACCCTCCCTATTTGTTCTACTTCTATAGTATATAGATTGAGCTAGTTTTTTACACAAATTTAGCCTCGATGTAAACAAAATCAATCAACTTCTATCTGTATTTCGTAGTATTGCTTATTATAGGACAGATTCACTGGAAAGGATTACGATTATTATTGAATTAAGAAAATTTACTAATTTCGGAACTTTCATTCATTTCATTCGTAAAGTAAATCAACTATCAATTAATTTCCGTGAGGTGAAAAAAGTGACAGGAACGATTTCGGCAATTTTGGCTTTATCTATCCCTATTATTGCGATCTTGACTACCCATTTTCAAAAACAAACAAAACTCAAACACAAAATGTTAATCGATGCAATGGAACTAGAAAAATTAAAGCATCAAAATTTCTTAATTGAAACGGAGAAAATGAGACTTGAATTAGATAAAATGAAGATAGATAAATGAGGAATGAAACATGGGGACGGATCTACTACTTCTTTCCATAAAAAGAAGCACTGGATCCGTCCCCATTGTTTAATTTTGTCACATTATGAATTCTTTACATACGTATATTCAAGATCATCCTCTTGTTTATGGTAGTCTACATGCAGATCATGTCCATCAAAATACCATAAATCATTATCCTCAATAAAGAATAAAATTCCTTCCAATACAGTACTTACCACCATATTAATCGGATCTTCTTTAGCAAATGCTAGAGAATAACCTTGCTGAACAGGGCTTGACCCATAAATTTTTGAATAAAACCTAAGCTGATCTCCTGCGGATAACCCAATATCGTTTTTGAACCATTCTAAAGCTGATTCACTGATAACAATCTTCATAATAAAAATTACTCCTTTAACATCCTTTAACTTATTATTCCACCAAAAATCCCTGTTAATCAAGGAAAATACAGACGGGATGCTCTATTGCTCCTTTGTTTGAAAAGCTTAAACAAAAGAAGCAATAGAACCCACCCCATTTTTCATTGCTTCAAGCTAAGAAAATAACGCAAAAGATTTAACGCAACGGTTTTTCTGTAAACAGCAGTAGAGCGTTGATCGTCGATTGGTCTGATGATTTTATCGAATTCTGCAACAATCGTATCGATTTCTGCATCGGCTAATGGCAAGGTTTTTCCTACCAACTTCTTCTCAATTTCACGGGAACGTATCATAGTAGGTCCGACAGCTCCGAAGGCAAAGCGAATGTCCTCGATTCGTTCTTTGTTTATCCGCATGAAACCTGCAAACGATACTTTGGCAATGGCATCTGCGTTACGATTGCCTACTTTCTCAAAAATGACATGTGTACCTTCTTCTAATACGGACGGCAGAATTATTTCCGTTACGATTTCATTGTGTAGGCGTTGAATTCGTCTTGGACCTTGAATAAAATCGCTAATCGCAACAAAGCGATCACCATTTACAGACCGCAACAGTACCTTTGCATTGTATACATATAATAAGGGAAGCATATCACCTGCTGGTGAGGCGTTGCAAATATTACCACCTACTGTTCCTCGGTTTCTAATTGCCGGTGCAGCTATGGTTTTAATTGCGCTCTTTATTGGCGTTGGGATTAATGGATGTTCAAGTAATTCAGTATAGGTACAGCAGGCACCTATGTGGAGATCCTTGTCAGTTTGATACACCTGCTTTAATTCTGAAAGGTGGTCTATGAAAACAATCGGTTTAGAAAATTTGGGAGGTACCCCACGACGACTTTTGTGAAGAACCATAACATCTGTGCCACCTGCAATGATTGCACAGTCTTCTCTATTCAATTGGCTTAAGGTTTCGTCTATACGGTCGAATCGATAAGCGGTTACTTTTTCTGCCATATGCCATCACCTTTTTGAGCTGCCAAATTAATCGCATCTACAATCATATTGTAACCAGTACATCTGCAAAGATTTCCCGAAATGCCTTCGCGGATTTCTGTTTCTGATGGATGGGGATTTTTCGATAATAAAGCCGCACTTGCCATAATCATCCCTGGAATGCAATAGCCGCATTGCACTCCACCGGCAACAGAATAGCTTTCATCTAAAATCTTAAATTGTTCCGTTTCAATAATTCCTTCGATCGTTTGAATATTGGCACCAGCAATCGAGCCAATTGGGATCAGGCAGCTGTTTTGGACAAGGTTATTGACAAAAACACTGCAGGCTCCACATTCGCCTTCACCGCAGCCTTCCTTTGTTCCAATTAACTCAAAATCATCTCTTATTAAATCTAGTAATCGGACTGTAGCAGGGGCGTCCGTTTCTACCACTCTTCCATTTAGTGTGAATGTAATCAACCCTCTTCACCTTCTTTCGTCCAAAGACTATTTATAATAACTTCAGGTGTAATCGGAATTTGTTGAAAAGAAGTTTGCAGTGCATTCTCGATTGCTGACTGAACGGCTGGTGCTCCGCCTATTAAAGTCAATTCACCTGCGCCTTTTGCGCCGTATGGACCATCAGTATAAGGGTTATCAAATACCTTGCTATCAATCGGAACAACGTCCAATGATGTCGGCGGTCCATAATCCGATATGCTTTTTTGTTGGATTTTGCCTTGCTTTGACGTCATTTTTTCTAAATAACCATACGCTAACCCTTGTGCCAAACCACCGTCAATTTGACCTTTCATAATCCGTTCATCGATGACCTTTCCCACTTCATAATTGGCATATACTTTTTCTAGCCTTACATTGCCAGTTAATGTATCCACTTCCACTTCAACGAAATTAACACCCCATGAATAGGCTGGATAGGCATCACCAGTAAAAGTTTTCTCATTCCAAGGAATCATTTCACGGTGAATATAATGCTCCTCCACTTCCTGCTCTACTCCTGATAGCCACTGTGTTTTCAGTTTTCTTGCCGCCCGTTCAAGCAATTTCCCGACAATCATCGTTGTCCTAGAGGCAACAGTCGGTCCAGAGTCGGGAACCTCCTTCGTATCAGGATCAGGATAGAAAACCTGCTCGTACGAAATGTCTAGTTCTTTGGCGACAATTTTACATAATGTTGTCAAAATTCCTTGTCCCATATCAGAATTTGAGATTTTTAGCGATACGTGGTCGTTTTTGGTTTTAACTAGCTTCACCGTTGCTTTAATATGATCTCTTTCACCACTACCTGTAAAGCCACATCCGTGGAGGAACAATGAAGTCCCCATCCCTTTTTTATAACGCTGATTTTGTTGATTGAAGCGCTGAAAGTCTTCTTTTTTCTTTTTATAGTCTGATGAATAGAGTAGGTCCTCAATCATTTCTTCCATTAATACAGGGTCGCGGAAATTACCTTTAGTGATGGTGGGGTCTCCTTGTTTGACGAGGTATTTTCGTTTATATTCAAGTGGGTCGATTTTTGCTTGTTTACTAAGATGTCCGATATGACTTTCGATCCCGGCAAAGCTTTGTGGAGCACCAAAGCCTCTGAAGGCACCGTTTGGAACGGTATTCGTTTTTAAGACAAAACCTTTTGCATGAAAATGAGGAATTTTATAAACACCGGCACTATTCAGTAATGCCCGCTGTAGCACAACAGAGCTTAATCCCTCATTGGCTCCTGCATCCAGAAAGAGATCGACACACATGCTCAAAATATTTCCATCCTTATCAAGGGACGTTCGATAGTTTATTTTAGCTGGATGCCTTTTTGTCGTGACGACCATATCCTCTGAACGGTCATACACGAGCATCACTGATTTTTTGACAGCTCTTGCCGCAACGGCAACGTGACAGGCCATCATCGATGGATATTCTTCTTTGCCTCCAAAACCTCCCCCTGTAGCACTTTGAATAACTCTCACTTCATCTTCACCACAGGCTAAAGCGCTTAGCAAGGCATTTTTTATATAATAAAGACATTGCATCGATCCTTGGACGATGATTTCATCATCCTTGTAAAGGGCGAGCATTCCTTGTGGCTCAAGGTAAACATGTTCCTGATAACCTGTATCATATTCTTCCTCGATGATTTGATGAGCGCCATGTTCAATCGCTGAAATGATCTCTAAGCTTTCACCAAATTCATAACTAGCCATAGTGACCCCGGATTCTGATTTTCGATAGATGGCATCCTCTAACGTATAGATAGCCTGATGCTCTTCAAATTCAATCTTCACTTCATTTAATAATCTGTAAAGGGTATTCAGCTCTTTTCCAACGAGCATGAGAATCGGTTCACCAATATAATTGACCCACTCCGAAGCAAAAATGGGCTGATCCTCTTTGATAATTTTGACGTAATTCGGTCCAGGGATTTGCTCTGAACCAACTACTTCATACCCTGCAGGTAAGTTTGGTAATTGAATGGTACTAATTTTCCCATACGCAATAGGCGAGCGATACAAAACACCATAAACCATATTTTCCACTTTCACATCACTAATATAGGGTAACTGACCCGATACTTTTCCTTTATGGTCCTTTTTGGGCACTGAGGTGCTTATGTCATTGAGCTTCATTGCAACAACACCCTTCGACTCGTTTTTTATAGACACTTTTTTTAAAAATTTGATTTCGATATTACCAACAAGTAAGATATTTTATGCTTTATTTATATTCAAGAATTTCTTACGTATGTTGATGTTAGCTAAAAACAAAAAAACATGTCCCCAGTTAGGAACATGTTTTCATTCGAGATATGTGGAAGGTTATTTTGATTTGTCTAACGAAAACGATTGTCGACAGTCCCTCCCATGTATCATCACCCTTGGTATATCCGAAATGCTGGAACAATTGTTTCCGATACTATTTCTTTTCCTTTCTCACGAATGAAGTCCAGTTTATAATAAGCTTCAAATCTTTGGCTGATTTCAGTTTTAACGAGTTCGGGCGGTGTAACGACAATAAACTGGAACTTCAGTTTCTCGGCCACCGCGAAAATCGGGTCAAGGACGTGTGCCGATGCTGCTTGTCCGAACGGATTATCACAGACTAAAGGCACCCAACTTTGGTCAGTCTCGCTTTTCACGGATAATAACATCATCATCATCACCATCCGTGCGGACAGCTTTTGTCCACCACTACCATCTGATTTCGTTCGAGAGCCTTGATTAATCGTCTGCCACGTTGAATAATGCTCTCGCTGTGGTTTTCCGTACATAAAGGCATTATCCGTTCTCATATTATAAACGAGTAGTTCAGGATATCGATTTCTGAGCGAGACAAATAAGATTTGTTCATCACTAACGAGTTCCTTGACTGCTTCATCTAACGCTCGATTATGATCATCAATCAAATCAAATTGCTTAGTGATTTTATTGATTGCTGCTACGAAATGCTGTTTCAATAGTGGCTCGATATCTTCAGGTTTTTTCGGTAAAATGTCTTCCTTGAGCTGTACAAGCGGGAATGATCCTCGTTCATTTTTTAGCTTCATTTTTGCTATCATCGAACGAATGGATTCGACAATGCTCATGACCTTCATGCTAGCACGGCTAGCCCAGAAGCTTTGAGCTTTTTCTGCTCGTTCCTTGTCTCGTTCCAATTGTTCCAATCCACTTTGAGAAAAACGCTTCATATTTTTAACGATACTTTGTATATGAACATAATGTCTTGTATCCATATGGTCTAACGTCGTTAAGACTTCATTTTTAAAGCGGATTTCCCAATCTTTCCCTTCAATTGTCAGCTTTAAATTGCGCAATGACTGCTCGATTTTTGCATGCTTTTCTTGACCTTCTTCTTGAATACTTTGATGTTCTTCACACCAATTTAAGATGCATGCTTTTCCTTGAGTCTTAATTTTTTCTATTTCTTGTTCGGTAAAGGCTGCCGCTTCCTCCTTTAGGATAACGGATAAGGTTAACAAGTCTCCTTCATATCCCGTAATATTTGTTTCGGTTTCTTTTTGACGTTTCTCCGCCTGTTTTATTTCATCTTTTGTTACTTTTGTTTGGTCTTTGATTTCAACAGCCTTGATTTGTAAGTCTAGGTCTTCCCAGCTTTGAGGCTGTTGCTCATGCTTGGCTACCTTTTTGCCTTGCTTTTCACGCTGTTCATTCGCATGCTGCAAAGATGTTTCGGCTACCGTTACGGCTGTTCCTTGTTCTCTTTCTTCTTTTTCAACTGATTTTGCTTCCTTTTGTGCGGTTTGAAGCATATTTTCTAATATGCTCATAGGTTCATTGGGCTCAGTAGCTTGATTCCAATCTTTCTGTTGGTTATCGAGTTTTTTCTCTAATTTCTTTTGCTGCTTTTGTTCGGTTTCTTTTTTCGCTTGAAAGACGAGTAATTCCCGAGCCTGCTCTTCCTTGGATTTTTGAAGCTGTTTTAGCTCGTCCATTCTTCCATTAATTTCTTCTAATATATGGGACGATAGCCGTGGAACCTCTTCAGATAACTCTGACTTTTCATCACTAGGGAATACCGCTTCCTCAATAAAGAAGGAAATCTCCTTAATATTTTGTTCGGTTGTGAGCTTCCATTCAAAATAGGTTTGATTCCACTTTTGTTGCCTTTCAACGATGGTTTGATGCTCTTTCCCTATTTCCTGCTGAATAAGAATGAAAGCTTCCTTTTGTTTCTCTTTTTCAAGCTTAACCCGCTTATTTTCTTCATGAAGCGTTTTTTCTTGGATGAATTCCTCCAAGGTTTCTACATCTTTTGATAGCTTGTCGATCTTAGACTTTGTCTTTTCCAGCTGATCCTTTAACTGAAGCTGTAATTCTTTCTCTTTATCCTCTTGTGTTTTAATCTCCTGAAGGTTCGTTTTCTTAGCTTGCAGGGAATTTTTCTCTTGTATGATTGCTCTTTCCATGTCAATTGAAAGCTCTTTTGATAAAAATCGATCCATTTCTTTCAACATACGGCGTAAGGAAATTTCCGTTTTTTCGATTTCAGTTAGCGTATCTTTCTTTTCTTCTATTTGTTTAGCAATCTTTATTTTCCAGTTGATGAAATGATGCTTATCGCTTAATAGCTCTTTCTCACTTCCGTTTATAATCACAAAAGAGTTTTGCTCATTTTCATGGTTCATTTCTTCACGCAAGAAAATCGGAACAGGACTGTTAAACATTCTTCCAGTCAGAACCTGTTGATTAATTTTTTGCCATTGATTACCGCTGACGACTAACCCGTAAGCTAGCAGCGGATAAGCAATCATCATTCTTGCCATTTCCTCTGCACTTAAGGATTGAAGAAATTGCGAGCCATAAAACACATCAATTCCTGTTTTTTCATCAATCCATTCCTTTAATTCCTTCACATCTTTGTTGGCAATCCAGAAATGCTCATCATTTAAGGAATGATCCAGCTGGGATTCCCAAAGCTCTTTTTTAACCTGTTCACCTTGTTCACGGTTATACTTAAGCATTTCTTCCATTTGGATCGAATACTTGGACAAAAGTGATTGTGAAAACGGTACTGACACATCATCTACTAAACCATGCAGCTTATCAAATAGCTTTTCTTCCTTTTGCTTTTGCTCTTCATAAGCTATGTTTAATTGTTCGCATTTTTCCTCTGAAAACTGTATCGATTGAACTAGCGTCCCATGAGCTGAGGCCAACTGATTTTGCTTATCACTTGATTCCTTCTCTTTTTCCTGCAGTTCTATCAAACTCGTCTTTCTGTCGGCTATTTGTTTCGAGAGAGAATCCACCAACCCTATTAAGTCATAAGAAATTCGGTCACCAAACTCTTTGATGAGAGCTTCTACCTTTGAATCAAACGTATGCATTTGGGTATAAAAGAAATCAATTTCAGTATGAAGCTGAGCAATTTCTTTTGTCTTTTGTTTATCTTGTTGCGAAAGCTCCGCCTCTTTTTTCTTTAAAAACTTTTGATAGCCAATATACTGCTTAATCGCTTCTTGGATAGATTGATAGGATTGTTCCCATTGCTGTCTCGCTTCTTTTTTGATTTCATCCATTCTATGATTCACTTGCTCTAAGCCACTATTCTGCTCTAATACTGCTATTTGCTGCGACAGAGAACGAATGGTTTGTTCATTTTCATTCCACTCTTTCAATAATAATTGAAAGACAAGCTCTTCTTTTCGTTCTTGTTTCTCTTTAACGATTTCTTGTAAGGAAGTATGCTTCTTCCTTTCTTCCGTTAATTTCTTCTCCCAGTCCATAACCTCTCGGTGAGACTTGGCATACTCTAAATTGTCCTGTTGATAGCGTAGCTCTACTTGCCTCAAGGTTAGTTTCTCAATATCCTTTTCAAGCGAAAGCAGCGTTTCTTCTTCCACTTGCTTTAAATGTCCTAATGCCCCAAGCAGCTGTCTTCCTACCTTCAAACTGTCTTGAACAATTTCTTTATGCTCGACTCCCTTTTCTAAATGGTCTTCAAAGGGGACAATATCTTCTAAGAACTCTTTATGAGCTTGCTCTCTTTTTAAAAGCACAGGCAAGTCCTTTGCGATACTAGCTTGGCTTTTGAAAATCTCGACAAGGTCGTTCTTTTGATGTTCGGTTCGTTGTAAAACTTGACTAACCGTCGGAATGATTCGTTTTTGAAACAGGGAGTGGTCATCCTCTGCGCCTTCAAAATATTTACCTACGCCACCTTCATCCTTGTTGATGTCTTTCATAATATCCCAGTCTTTACGGTTAATCCCGTATGTATCAAGGATACGATAGTGCTTCTTCGTGTCTCGGTAGACATCATAGCCGTTCCATTTCAAATAATCCTTCAAGGTTTCGGTGTCGGCAACTTCATCATTTTCATAAAGAGGAATATGCTCAACCGCTGCCTCTTCTCTCCGTTCAAATTCTCTAGTATAAAACGTAATATTCGGGAGAATTTTTGCTTCCTGTTCCAATGTTTTACTTTCCATTCCGCTCTCTTCACTAATCGAGATCCGCTGTTCGGCAGAAAACATTCCACCCGTTATCAGATGGCGACGGTCTGCACCATCCAATTCCCATTGAATGAGAATATGAAAGGTATAAGGAATAAATTGCTCTTTATTATTAAAGAAGAACTGCTGATAAAAACGATTGTTTTGTTTTCCCCATGAAGTTCCAGGTTTAAGAATTTGAAAAATCGCTTGAAGGAACACCCCTTTTCCGCCACCATTCATCATCGCAATCAAACCATTCGTAGATGTTTCAGCGCTATGGAAATTAAACGTCGTATCTTTATATTGCTTTTGCATGCCATCATACTTCAGGCCAACAATTCTAATTCGATGGATTTTCGGCATGCTCATTCTCCTCCGTCGTCATTAATTTCTTGAATAATTCGTATCGATCATAATCGTGATACAAATATTCAATCCGTTCAAAAAGCTCATTCTTCGGAATCGCCTTAGGAATATCGTCGCGATCTAGAATGACGATCAATCCTTCCGTCTCTAATAACCGCATCGCACTGGCAATTAGCCCGATTCTCGTTCGACGATTGCCTTTTTTAAGCCCATAATCGTCACTGTCAACCTCCATGTATTTCCAGGTTGTCACCACTTCGTTCATATCAATGCGTTCTTCTACTCCGAAGGTAGGTATATTTTTGAGAATACTATCCCAATTCATCACTAAATCATTGACTTGTCGTTCTAATGCATAATAGCTAATTCCTTCGCGCTTCGTACGGATTTTCGCAGCCTGATTACGGTCGATGGTAGCTAAAAAAGACATAATGACCACACTAATCAAATGAAAATGTTTTTTCGTTTCGACTTGCTTATGCTTTTCTTTCATATGAGTAAAATTCGTCGCAAACACAGATCCGGTCGGCTGAACGACTAAATGAATCCGTTTAGGCGATTCAATGATATACGTACCCGATTCGTCAGCTAGCATTAATACAGTCTGTCTAACCTCTGGATCAAAATAGGTCTGGAAGTGTTCACTATTTTCATCTATGACTTTTTCTTTTAATAGAGTAAAATAAACAGCTGATGCCTTTTTGATACTTTCTGCATTCATCCTTACTCCCCCTGTACACATATTTTAAAAGGTGTTAGTTTCATTCGCTGCCAGAGGAGTGGCTCCGCTCGATAGTCAAACCTTGTAAAAATCTTCAAGCCTTCAAACATTTCAAATTGCGGATATTCCTTCATTAGTTTGTGTAAAAGAATCTCCCTCTCGTCACTTAACGTTTCTTCCTTCCGATGCAGCACTTGAACCTTCAACGGCTTTTTATCAAACATCATCCAAAGGTCGATCGTTTCCGATTCTTCTATCCATAAATCCTGCACTTCTAATGGCAGCTGGGCTAAATCTGCAAGAGAAAACTCTCGGTACGTTTGTAAGTATTGAAAAACATAGCTCCATGCCTTGATCACTGAGTCCCAGTTCGTTACACGCAGACGAGTAATGCTTTCTTCTGCCTCCTCTTCTGCGACCTCATCGATTCGTTGTTTCTCATCGAATTCCTGTTCACCCCAGATCCAATCAAGAGGTAAAATAAATTCATTTTTCGGTGAAAATAGGGGAGAAAGAACTCTTTCAATCGTGTCGAAGCTTTGAAAGCCTTCTTTCAACAACCAATCTTCATAAAAATGCTCGCGAAAGGAAACCAAGCTATTTTCCCAAAACAACGAAGGATTCTCCACTTTTAATTTCATCTCATAAGAAATATTCTGAATCACTAACTTCGCAAAACGATCATGTAATTGCCTTGTATGGCCAATTTTCTCTTGTAGAAGAATTAATTCCTTTTGAATATAATCGTCTTCTTCATTCCTGCGTTTTGTTTTTTCAATCATGCTCGTAATGGTACGAAAGTGATTTTTTTCTTCTTCAAATTGCTTTTCAATTTCCACACGATTGTCGGCCCTTTGCATTTCCTCTTCGATTAAAAGGATTTTTGGATTGTTGACCATTTCCTTTTGAAATGAAAATTCCTTTGCCATTAAACGATTGACACGGGAAATGAGATGATCGAGGTTGCGAGTCGCTTTTCGAAAATTACCGTTTTTAATCAGCTGTATACTATAAAGCTGTTCAATCGTAATCGAAAATTCCTCTGCCATTTCCCTGCTCATAAAAATCATTTCCTGAGCGATGTCGGTCAGCTTATAAACTATCGAGCCGCCTAGCTCTAAATTCGTATATAATTCATCCATCGTGACGTATCGGAACACTTGCGTCTCCCAGGTTTGTCTGATTTCATCGTAATATAACGCTTCAAACGGCTTAGTATATTCCTCTTTCCCTTGATATAACAGTCCGCTTGTCATTCGTTCAATTTGTTTTTCATCCGCTAATAGCTTCATTTGTTTAATAGAATCTTCTATCATATACTTGATATCCGATTTGCGTCGATGATCATCATCATTAAGCTCTCGATAAAAAATGACGAGGAGTACCTGCATGAGAATCGTTTGGATATGAGGCTTCAATTCCCCTACTTCCATACCCCTTCCAAGCTCAAACAATGGATTTAATCGTTGCATACGCTGGGCAAAGCCTTCCCATGATTCGTTCACATCCATCTCCTCCACGTTTCAATTGATAAGACTTCTTGAGGAATCCGCTTATTTTCTTGCCATAATTGCCGCAAAAGAAGCTGTTCCTCCTCCGTGAACCATTGAATGAAAGATTCAAGGTATTGAATATTTTGCGTTTGCCCTTGTTTCTGCTCATTTTTTTGTTCTTGGCAATCTAGCATTTTTCGATAAATTTTTAATGCGGGTTGAATACAGCAATCGTGGTACTTTTCGGTTAACCGAACGAGGATTCCATACCCTGCGGCATCCATATCTCCTGCATAATAGAATAAATAAGGTTTAGGCGGAAACATTCGGAAGAAAAAGGAAAAGCTTCGTTCAATTTTCGTTCCTTCTCCATAGATAATCATGTCAGGCTCGTAATCAAGTTGATTTCTATCCAATAACTTAATGCTAGTATGAAAGAAAGATAGATTTTCAACGATTAGCACACGCTGAATGTCCTTTATTTCCTTCCCTTCCTTCAGCCAAAAGACAAAGGGCTCCCCGTAATTCACCATTTTCAGTTGCTCTTCTTTTATTCCAATTCTAGTTAAAAAGCCTTTACCTTCAGGAAAGCTAACACTATCCAGCAAGAACTTTTCATGGCCAAACAGCTCCAGACTTCTCTCTTCAACGGACACCAATTCCCGTTCCTGACTAGATTGAAGAAATGTATATAACTGATGAATTCGATTCCACTCCTCTTTCGTTTGCCATTCTCGATGACGTTCATAGTAGGAAAAATCAAACTGATCACTTAACTTCATCATCTCAAGGCGGTCCCATGAGACTGAATGTACTTTAGTATTAACCCAGTAATATAAGGCAAGCGCTGGCGTTCTTCCATTAAATTGATTATTACGAATCGGAATAAGCTGTCCTTCCGCTTGCAACATTTCGATTGCACGGGAAAACAACAAATAACCATCCATCTCAAAATAATCCTCCGAAAGCCTGCGCAACTGAAGCTCTAAATCGTTAATATTTAATTTCTTTTTTTGTTTAGGGTGTTGAATATCAGCTATAAACCCTCTCACCCGTGTTTCAATGACATCGATTGTCTTCACCTACTTAATTCTTGTTGTTAGTTTCCTTGATAGATAGTTTTGAAGCCCAATTTGGACATCCTTATATTATAGACTAGTTGCTTTGATGTTCGTAATGAATTTTTCTTAAATAATAATTTGAAGAAACTGGACAGTTCTTGTGAAATCATCAACTAGATTGTTCAGATAAAATCCTTATTCTAAGTAATCTTTATCACAGCTAAAATAACTCCTATTCCTTATATTTAATTATGGGAGGTGTTTGGAATGAAAGTAACATATCCGATTAAAGGTGTCGCAGAGATTAAAGTACTTAAAGAGGAACTAAAACCCTTCGGTGGTCGTTGCGCAAAAATCGTGGAAAATACATTGGAGTTTCAGATTAAAGAAGAAAATCAACCAGCTGCGTACGAATACTTAAAGGAAAAAGGTTATATCAGTTAAGTCAGGATGTAGTTCCTGACTTTTTCTCTTTCTCTTGATTAAGGCTATCTTGTTTAAAGGAGTTAAGATAATGAATAAAATTGAAATAATAGCTCGAAGAATTCTAGGTTGGAAATTAAATCGTTGGGATCGATGGTATGATTTTGAAAATAATAAATTTATTTACGATTCAGAGTTCCAACCTGAACACAATCTAGAACATGCGATGTTAATTGTAAAACGATTGGAGATGATGGGTTATACCTATAAAGCCGATGGGCATACAGGCGTTTATTTTAATGACCATTATGCAATAGGTGAAACTTTGGCACAGGCCATCACGAATGCTGCCTACTTAATTGCTGATAATAGCTCTATACCAGATGAATGGTTATAGAAAAAAACTATGGAATTAGGTAGGAAATTAACAGTTCAAAAAAGGGTGAAATTTTATGATTAATAATGCTGATATTATCGAGAGATTGAAGTTACTAATTGGCCAGGAATTGACTAGTCATACCCTTCATGAAGCATTGTTTACTGAAGAAAAACACAAAAAAATACTGCGACGCTTTAACAGTGGCAAGTACAACTATATCGAATATAAAGTTAAAATTCAGGAGCAAGCTGAATGTAAATATGTGGCTGACATTACTCTATTAGGTAATCCCAATTCTTTTAGAATTGGGATTATCCAGGATTCAGATCTGAAATATATAATCGATTCTGATCCAAGAATTTCTTATAGTTATTTATAAATCCGATGCATGGATGCATGGGGACTGCATTTCGGATACCAGTCTAGCATTACTTTTTGAAATCGGGCTTGTCATCCTTCGCTACGTAATAACTTTAAGAAAATCAACATTTAACTTTAACAAAGCTAAAGAAACAAAAAGGCCAGATCCAAAAAGGGACCTGGCCACATATAGCCATTTGACTGTAGATGTAAATTATTTTATCCAAAAAAGGATATTTAGGAAAAGAACAAATGCATCCATTTTAAAAACTTTCATCCTCAAACTGCTCTACCCACTTGTCTACATAATCAATGATATACTTCAAGCTACCCACTTCAAATGGAGATAATAGCCGTGCTCGATTAATTATTTCTACTAGCGATTCACTGCCTCCAACCCTACAAATATTTAGAAAATCGTTCCAGCCTTCTTCAAGAGATTCGTTATATTTTATCCATAATTGGGTAGCGCAATTATGAGCGATATCGTAATCAATGAAGTAAAAAGGTGTTTCAAATAGATGTCCAATTTGATAAAAGCTTGCCCCTTGCTCTAGGAAATCAAATCCATCATAATCTTTTTCAGGCATGTAAACCCTTTCCATTTCCCTCCATTTTGCCTTTCTCTCTTCTGGTGTTGCTTCCCAATTTTCATACAGATAATGTTGAAATTCATCAATGGCATTGGCCCATGGCATCAGAATAAAGGCTTCAGTTAAGTGACTAAATTTATATTTTGCAGCGTCATTCCCGAAGAATAGCTCCATCCAAGGCCATGAAAAACGCTCCATCGTAAAGGAATGAATTTCAGCCGCATCATAAGTTGGAGCAATATATTCGGGTATAGGTGTATTTCGACTCAAATAAAATTGAAAAGCGTGTCCAACTTCATGAGTTAATACTCTTACATCATTAGGTATCCCGACAAAATTAGCGAAAATAAATGGTGCTTTTTCGGTTGCCATATACGTGGCGAATGCACCACCTCGTTTCCCTTTTTTACTTAAAAGGTCCATATTCCCTTCCGAAACCATGTACTCAAAAAATTCTCTTGTTTCCGAGGAAAGCTCGGAATACATCGTTAAAGCACGTTGAATGATATCATTTGCATTACCAGTCAATTTAGGAGCTCCGCTTTTAAAATATACTCGTTCATCATAAAACTTCAGTTTTTCTACCCCAATTCTATTCCTTTGTTTTTCACGTAGTTTAGAAATAAAAGGAACTCCAAATTGTTTGACCTGATTCCGGTAGACTTCTACATCCTCTGGTTTATAATTCGTACGTTTTAAACGGTCATATCCTAGCTGAGTAAATGTTTCGTATCCTAGTTTTTTCGCCATTTTCGTTCTTATTTTAATAAGGTCATCAAGTATGGTTTCTAATTGTTTTTCATTTGCAGCATAGAACGAATAAATCGTTGTGTATGCTTGTCGCCGTTCGTTTCGATCATTTGAAACCGTGTATCTATTTAATTCAAATAGACTCAACTTCATTTCATTAAACTCTAATTCTGCTGTCCCTAATAGGGAGAAGTATTTACCGATTAATTCCTTTTCAAGTTGAAGTTCTTCAACAATATTTTCTGAGAAGGTTTTTACTTTTAATTCAGCAATTCTAAATAATTGAGACCCCCACCGTTTCTCTAGCTGCGTTCTATAAGTGGTTTGTAAGATTGCTTTATAATAATCTGTTACTATGGCTTGATACTCAGAGCTTACTTGATCAAAATATGCTTTTTCTTTTTTATATTCTTCATTTGATAAATCGATCATATGTTTCAAGTACGCAAGCTGCTCCATCGATTCAAACTCATTCCGTAGCTGATTAATAGATAAAAACCATTTATTCAGCTCTTCAAAGCTTTCCGCCGTTACAAACCTTTCCAAAAAACGTTTGAAAGTTTGGCTAAATTGACCCATATTGACCCGTGAATAATGGATTTCATTTGCTTTCATCATAGGTATCTCCCCTTTTCTTCATGCGCTTGATACTCTTTAGAGTAACTTTTATTACTTTGTAACACCAATTACTTTTTATAGTAATCAATTTTACGCTAAAAAGCAATTATAAATTTCCAAATATAACATTTTTTGCTAATGACTTAGTTATAGATAAAAAAGACGTGTGAGTACTCACACGTCTTTTTCAATGAATGTTTCGCAATAATGATGCCAAATACCTTTCTCCAGTTCCTAATTAATTTCACCCTGAAATTCAACTATCTTCTTATTTAATTGATATCAGCAAAAAAAATTTCTGGTAGTTTCAGCTATAGATTACATGTGAACTCTTTACATTTAACCAAAAAAACACTCACAATTGTTGAATTTCCAACAGTTGTGAGTGTTTTTTGTAGATTTCTATTTTGCATTCTCATCTGGTTGATGAATGCCAATAACATTTCCCTCAGTATCGATATAATATCCTTGCCATGCCATACCAGGAAGAGCATACTTTGGTAATGCAACCTTGCCACCATTAGAAAGAATTTTTGCTTCAGTAGCATCATAATCCTCCACGCCCATTGTACAAGCAAAGCCATTCATTGGTTGGTTTGGTTGCGGCGGAGGACCTTGACGCTTCATTAGAGCTCCGTTTATACCAAGTTCATTTGCATCACCAGTTACAGCTCCAAAATAAGGCATTCCAGCATAATTAGTCCAATCTTCAAATGTCCAGCCAAATACCTCTCCATAAAACTTTGTAGCTCGTTCCATGTCATCTACATGAATTTCAAAATGTACTACTCTTCCCATAATAGCCTCCTAATTTTATTAAAATTTTTGATTCCTTTTCAGTATATATGTTCGACTAAAAGAACTCGTAATCCTTCCTCATTATTGAGACAAAAACAGGAATTTAAACCATTCTTGTTAATTTTTCTAGGTTTTCAAATACTTAAATTATCTTTTAAAAACATGGACTTTACTCTTTTCAAAACCTAGATAATTAAAGTAAGCTGTTCTTTTCAGCGTACTTTGCCTATATAATAAAGGATTAGAATTATAGGCTGATTAAGAGTGAGGTGTAAAAAATGAAGATAAATAAAGTGGGCTTAGTCGGGATTGGCAGATTAGGAAAAGCGATGATGACACACTGGGAAAAACATCCTATTAAAATTGGAGTATATCACCCATCGGAAACAAAACTTGAACCATTTGTGCAGCAATTTTCTAATAGTTATTCATTGACCGAAAGCGATTTATTAGAGTTAGATGTGCTTATTTTAGCCCTCCCTGCTTTGAACGTGATTCCCTTTATCTCAAATCTATATTCCATTAGAAGATTACCTTTTTCTACACCTATCATTAATATGGCAACAGCACTTGATACAAAAGATGTTAAGGCAAAGTTTCCAGACTTAAATATTCTCGGAGTGAAGTATATGGGGCATGCGCGAGACCTACTGGAGCATGGAAATGGCTTGTTTATAACCGAAACTAGGTTACCTAACCATATTGAAGCCCTCTATCAATATCTTGGAAGCATAAAAATCGATCAGGAAAGTCTTTTATCCGATGTAAATAAATTAGCAACCTATTATGCTGTAAAAGCCGCATTGGAAATCGAGAGAGAGTTTGCGAAAAAAGGACTTCCTTCCGATTATGTAAAAAGGGCTCTTACTTCCCTTGCACCTGAGGTTATTAGGGGATATAGCGAAGGTACTCTTGGTCACTTTGCTAACGAAATTGTTAATGAAATCAAAGGGAATACGAGTGATGACGAATGAATAACCCAAAATTATACAAAAAGCCCATAAGTGGGCTTTTTCCTTTACATATTGTATATAATCTCACTGTGCTTCTTCTAAACAGACCCATTAACCCTTTTTTATTAAATGTTCATTCAAAAGCATAGACAGCTTATCTCTCATTTCATCAGATGTAATAATCACACTTACTGATTTGAGCGTTCCTTTTATTATTAATTCATATCCACTGTTCACTTCTTTTTCATATCCATAATATTTATGGTTTACATCAATCGGAACAAAATGAAATGATTTTATTCTTCTCCAGGTAATAAAGCGGTTCCCACTTAGAATTCCGTCCTCAAACACAAGAAATAAATTTAGAAAATTGTATGAACGGGTAAGAAGAAGTAACAACAATATGTAGAATGTCCAATCAAATTTATAAATTACGGATCCAATTAAGAACATCGTGAACACAAATAGAACCATCAAAGCATAAATCAAACTTTTGTCTAGAATATGTTGGGAAGTCTACATGTTTCTGAGGGTAATTTCTGATGAACACGATTTCCTCAGCATTTGCAGGTATTACTACTTTTCGCTTCATTTTTACCAAGACTTGAACCAACATAAAACTGTAATAGCTTAAAATGATAAAAAATAATAAAGACACTAATAAATTCAAGCTTGACCACCTCTACTTTCAACTAAAAAATACGCTCAAAGTCTTTCAAGCTCTTGTATAATTTCATCAAAATTCACTTGTTACCCCCCACACACAAATTTCTACCACATTAGTATCTCCATCTGTGTTATTCAATTTCAAGTATTTCCCGACACTTCGGATAATTGGAACACCCATAGAACTGTTTACCAACATTTTTACCGCTTTTAGCTGCACGTAGGACGAATGGGGTTTGACATTTTGGACATATTGGAGAACTTGTAAAATTTTTGTTTACCTCTATTTTTTCAACAATTGGTGTTTGAATATTTACTGCTTCCGCTTTTGTAGATTGTATAATTGTTTGAAGCTTTTCTTCCACCTCAGACAAAACATAAGATCTTTTGTTCGTATATCTAATAAGGGGTAATCCAGCGTTTTTGAATACTTGGTTCACAAAATCATCCCTAATCACACGGTCTTGTCTTCCATGTGAAGAATCGTCTAATTCAATTCCACAAACGGGTTTCATAGATGCAGCGTTGCAAACTAAAAAATCAACATGCTTTTTGCTAATTTTATTATGGTATGTACTATGTTTACTTCGATCCTTTTCTGTCACAAAAAAAATATCCTTTAAAGCTACTTTTGTGAAGATAACAAATTCCTTTGTGATTACTAGACTTAGAATTTTGTAGAATGACAGTTCTGAGGGTGATAAAAAATTATCTCTTAATGCGTATGGAAATTCATCTATCCCTGTCTTATTTGGATCTTTAAGTTTAACTCCAAATAAATGGAATAGAAACCCTAAACATCCTTGATTATTACTAGACATAATTTTTAGCTCCTAAATATTAGATTGTATCTTAGTTTGTTCAATAGCTTTTTAGAGTTTCCTTTCGTGTAATTTGTATTTATCTACTTCATATTACCATTTCGAAACTGGAAAAAAGAAGGAAATTGATTATTTTCGACAAATAATTCTGTACTTACTAAAATTCTGTTGTTCATAATTCTTCCTCTAAACAAAAAAGTCGACCAAACAGCGAGTTAATAGCCTCTACAGCTTATAGATTTTAATTATTTTGGCTAGAATTCTACTAGATGGGAGGAAAAGTAATGTTCAATTTACTAAAATTAATACTGTACATTCTTTTGATATATTTTTCATGGCCAATTGTTCAAAACCAGATAGACGCCCCCTCTCTCTCTAAAACTGTAGAAGAATTTCAAGGAACATTGAATACGATTCAAAATAATCAAGACGTACGAGCTCATCTAAGCACTCTAAATGAAAATCTGCAAATATTTTGGGACCAATTAGGACTTCTTGTTGAGGATTCCCCGCATCCATTGAGTGAAAAGCCGTTAGATGAGATAAAACTTGAGATACCAGATCAGCTTTTATCAATTAATAATATTGAACTTGGTCATCCAAAAGACGATATCGAAAAAAAACTAGGAACACCACAACGAGTAAGCCTAAATGAATATGGCACGTTTTGGGCTACTTACCATAATAATTATCACCATTTCTTTATGGTACTGTATGATAAAAACAATAATGCTGCAGGATTATACACAAACCAAAACCTAATCGCATCTACTACTGGTCTTAAGTTTGGTAGTTCAAAAGCGGATGTCCGTCTGAATCTAGGCAATCCACTGACTAAAATTCAAAAAGGAATGACTTTTTACCAATTACAAGAGAAATCCGACTTTGATGTATTTCTACATGATAATGTGTACATCACCATTTTCTATGACAAACATAAAAATGATACCGTGACTTCTATTCAATTAATTCATAAGGACATTGAACAAAATAAAGCAGATATTTATCCAAAAGTAAGTGCTGACTTAAAAGAAGGTTTTGAGTATCAGCTTTTTGATTTAACCAATGCTTCTAGAGTAAATCATCAGCTTCCGATCCTTACATGGGACGAACACGTCCGAGAAACGGCGCGTAAACATAGTACGGATATGGCTCTGAATCAATATTTCAGCCATATCAACTTAGATGGAAAATCACCTTTTGACCGCTTAAAAGAGGATCAAATTTCTTTTCACACGGCTGGTGAGAACCTAGCCTATGGACAGTTTAGTAGTATATTTGCCCATGAAGGTTTAATGAATTCAATGGGACATCGAAAAAATATCCTCCAGAAGGATTATGAGTATTTAGGAGTCGGCGTAGCTTTTAACGAAGCATCGCAACCATACTTTACTCAGAATTTTTTTGCCAATTAGTTTCTGATTTTCTCAACATAAAAGGGAACCCCTTATTGGTTTGGAGTTCCCTTGTTGCATTATAGCTCCCAAAAGTTAGTAGTAAGTGTTTAAAAAGTCTACAATATCATTGTTAATTTTCACCAGATGTTCTTCGGATGGGAAATGTCCCATATCATAGGTCTTAAATGCAATTAGATTTGGAATGATTTCTCTAGCAACTTTATTTAATCTATTTTCAGGAAAAAAGATATCTTTTTTCCCTGCTATGATTAAAGTGGGCGATTGATAATGTAACAATTCTTCCTTAGTAGTTAATTTGGGCATTTCTTGTTCAAGTCTAATATATTTAAAGACATCTCCAATCACTTTTTTATCAATTTCTTTCATACTATTATCTGACATAGTATCAGTAATTTTATTGAGATGTTTTTGTGATGAAGTACTATTAAATAAGATTAAAGGAAGTAAAATATCTTTAATCATTCTAGTTTTAGAACCTAATCTTATTCCTGCTGGTGATACCAATACTGAACAGTCAATTTTATCTGGCATAAATGTGGCTAATCTCAAAATAATTCCTGCACCGTAGGACGGACCAACAAATGCACTACTTTCTATATTAAAATAATCCATTAGTTCCTTTATCCACTGAGCAAAACTATGGTCCTTCGCTGAGATTCTACTTTCATCACTGTATCCTGGATGACCAATTGTATCTGGTGCATAAACTCTGTATTTATCTACAAGTGGTAAAAACCAAGATAAAGTCATTGGATTTATACAATTACCACCCTGAAATATAAAAATAGGTTTTCCTTCTGGTGGTCCTGCTACAAGAATATGTGTTTTACCATAACTTGTATCAACATATATCTGCTCGATTTCAAAATCAAACGACTTTAGATAATTATCATAATGTTGAGTAATAAGCGTTTTCCCATTACTTTTATATATGGATCCTTTCACCAAAAACATCCCTCCCTTATTCAATGTTTATAAGTTTAATGCTCTATTGGAAAAATTCTGATAACCTGAGTTTATCATAGGTCGCATCTGATGAGAACAGGCAGAATCTATAGCTCTTTCGGACTGGATGGAACCATCTGTGACTATTCAAGTCCGAATCGTTTGAAAATTCATACAAAAAAACAATACAAAAAAGCTTTTTAAAGATATGTAACTTTTTCCATTTATCGTCGTCTAAATCATTGTGAATTAGATAAATTGATATTTGGAGGTAATTAAATTGAAAAGTATAGGCAAAAAAATCATCATTACTGGATTAGCGGTAGCCCTCTTTCATTCACCATTTTCAACCAATATGGATGTTACTTTTGCGAAGGAAGTCTCAAAGACAACACAAACATCTTCGCAGAAAAATGAGTTAACCTCACAACAAGCTATTCAATTAGCAGCAAACTTCTCTGTTGCAGCCAGTTATGTACAACGTGGCGGTGACTACAAACCAGGAGAATATAAGACCTTTAGTTATAAAGGGAAAACGTATCGGTACTTAGCAGGTACGATTGATAAAAAAAGTGAGCTATTAAACTATTTAGGAAAATCACTTACCACAAGTGCTGCACAGAAATTTATGAGTACCAGGGGAATCATAGAATATAAAGGAAAATTAGCTCAACTAGAGGCTGATGGAGGCTCCCTTCTTCAATGGGAAAAAGCAACGGCTCAGTATATCAAAACTGAAAAAAACACAAAAGTTTATCGTCTAACCGTTCCATTAGGGGAAACTGGTGAAAAGGATCAATATTTGGTTCAGTATCAATATGTTCAGAAGCAAGGCTGGAGATTAAGTGACGAGCCCATTTTCGACCAAAGTGTTTTAACCGATAAAAAAACTGTAGAGCTTGCAGCGAGCTTTGCCCAAGCAGCTAGTTATGTTCAAGCAGGTGGTTCTTATCAAAATGGGGAGTACAAAACATTCACTTACAATGGTAAAACGTATCGGTACCTCTCAAGCCAAATCGACACAAAAAAAGAGTTACTAAACTATTTAAAGAACTCATTAACACACAGTGCTGCAGAGAATTTCATCCGTTCAAAAGGGATTATTGAACACAATGGTAAAATGGCGCAGCTAGAAGCTGACGGTGGTTCTATCCTTCAATGGCAGAAGGCTACGACTCAATTTATAAAAGATGAGAAAAACACTAAGGTGTATGTATTATCCGTTCCTGTTGGTGATACAAATGGAAAAGAGGATTATTTAGTAGAATATCAATATGTGCAAAATGCAGGCTGGCGAATTAGTAAGGAGCCTTACTGGAATCTAGATGTTCCGGGGAACGTTAATCCAGCATATAATTTTTTTAGACACCTTCTCGTTAGTACAAAGGCAACTCAGGATTTATTCTTAAACCCTTCTGCTTTTAATGTAGAAGAATTTAAGAAAGGAATTAAAAAGGTCGAATTTGTAGATATGAAAGAAATCGGCAAAAATAAATCTCAGGTGGATTTTATCGTAAAATTTAATGCAGAGCTTGATTCTACTTATCGGGGGTCTCTCGTAAACGGAGTAAATTATATGTATTTTTCTGTCCAACCCACTGGATATATGGATTTTAAAATCGCAAAGATTGGAAGAATTGAACTTTACTAATTATGTCGACTGTAACTACTCATCATTAGGAGCCCTCTTAAGATAGACTTAAGAGGGCTTTACTTTTTATTTCTATTCGGTTTTATAAAGCTCATTAATAAATTCCGTAAGCTTTTTATCATATTGAAAATATCCTAAGGTACCTTGGTCTGGTGTAACATACGTACAGAATTCAATGTTTTTATCTTCAAAATATGGAATATAGCTTAGGATTTTCTTTAAGTTTATCAAAGTATTCCTCCGCTTAAGATGTTGGTATGGATCAGTACAGGTGATTTTACAATGTATGAAGACAGTAGGTGAGGAATAAGGCACTGCCTAAAATAGTTTCATAACCACAAAATGTATGTGAGCCAATGTTTCACTATTGCATTCTCTTTCTTACAAACCTCATTTTTAAATGAACATCTGAAATTAGGAAGACACTTCCTAAAATTACAATGAGTCCGACTATCATTCCTAATGTCATTTCCTCTTGGAGAAAAAAACTGCCCCACATCATCCCGAATACAGGTATTAGAAAAGTGACACTGAGGGTTTTTGCTGGTCCAACATTATTAATCAAGTGAAAATATAAAAGATAGGCAATGGCTGTGCAAAATATAGCAAGACCCACAATCGACAAAACAGCAACCGTTGTAATAGCGCTTGTTGAAGTAGGAAAGTTTATGAAAGTAAAAGGCAATAATAGCATCGACGCACCCAGCTGTTGCCCCGCTGCGAGTGAAAGTGCGGGAACTCCAGCAAAACTTTTCTTAGCGTAAACACCTGCAAATCCATATGAAATCGTAGATAGGACGGAGAGAATCACAGCAATCATAACTTCCTTCGTGAATGGTAACGTACTCCAACCTACTAAGATGGAAACTCCTAACACGCCAACAACAGTACCAAGCCATTTACGAACACTTAGCTTTTCTTTCATCCAACCCCAGATTACGAATGCTGTGAATAGAGGAGTTAAAGAATTAAGAATTGCCGACATGGAAGCCGGTAAATAAAGCGCAGCTGTGGCAATAAGTGTAAATGGAATCGCAGCATTTAAGGCACCAATTATGAAATATTGTCTCCATTTTTGTTTTAGATACAATGATTTCCCCGATATGAGTAAAAAGACAATCAGAGCAGCTGCAGCAAGTGTAACTCGCCCTTGAATGGTGAGAATGGGTCCAAATACAGGTGAAGCAATTCGAATAAATAAAAAGGAAGCACCCCATAACGCAGCAAGTCCAAATAAAGCAGCCATATCTAGAGTTTTCATGTCTAATCTCCGTTCCCCATCTTTTACCTTTTGATATCTTGACTTTTCCAAAGTTCATAGATCATTTCTTTGAAAATCCCATTCAAATCTTTCGGTTTTTGATCTTTTAGCCATTCTACCTGATCAATTGGAAGTTTTAATTTTAACCGAACCTCTTCAATAGGCATTTCTACTTTTCTTATGTCTTCTATGGTGATTCCTTCTTCAATATTAGGAAACCAGGAATCATCTTCATGGACCACTTTGATATTTTCATATTCATGGATATCATCCAGCTCGCAAAATAAATTGATCAAAGGTAATTTTCCTTGGAATATTTTTAAATGCATAATGGAATTCAAGACTCTACCATCTTCTAACTCTATCTCAACGATTAGATTTTCAAACTCTTTATATTTTTTTACAATTAATTCACTTACAATCATATCAAATTGTAGTGTGAATCCTGCGCTTGATTCAAAGATATATATTACGCTTTTGAATAGGTGAATATTCTCACCATCGATTTTCACTGATTTCACAACAACCATCTCTATGTTCCCCCATGCAGTTGTTTTAAAGGTTTACTCTATTATACTAAATTCAAAATAAAACAAATACCCCACGTTTAAAAGATTTACAGGATATAAAACTGTGATGGCAAACCTTAGAATGGTGATACTCTTACATAATTAGGACCTTTCATTTAAAAAGAAATCGCCAGCACCTATATATAAGGTCTGGCGATTTCTTTTTAAATGAAGGCTCTGTTAAACACCGCTGTTGACGGTAACTATTAGACCTTAATTGTTACCGCTTTTTCCTTTTTCAACTGTTAATGGTAACCATTTCCATATTGCCCAATTCAGTTAGACCCTAAGAAATAAACATTATCCTTTAACAAAACCCTAATTTAACTATGCAAGTTACCTCTCAACCAAGGGCGATCCCGATAGTGACCGATTGGGAGTTGGATTAAACTGGTTTTTTCTTGTGAATGGATATTATAAATCTCATCACTTGATTGAGTTTTAAACCCAAGTAGAGGGTGCCCTCCCATACCAAGAGCAGAAGCTGTTAAGAGTAATCTTTGTACAAGCATTCCTGCTTCCATTTGTTGTATGCGATATCCTCTATACCCCATTGTTCTTACCAAATGGTCTTTCTCCCCAACGACATCAAGGCATAGCGGTACTTGGAATAAGTTCACATTACTTCCAGTCATAGAATTTTGTAACTTTAGTCTGTGATCCCCGGGGTTTATTTGACTTAAAGCATGGGCTTCGCTGTCATATTTATATGCACCGTCTGGAATACCTTCCACTTTATATAAACAAAGATACAGAGAGACTCTAGACACAGATTTTTGAAATGTAGAATCCAAATCATTACGATAGGAGAAGGATTCCGATGCCTCCTTAAGGAGTGTTGCCAATTGATGGAGGCTGACGTTCCTCATTGTGAAATCCACATCAGGTGAAAATCGCTGTCGACAGGCAGATGCTAAATCATATAATTGTCTCTTTATGTCCGGCAAAGGGAGAATTTCATAATTGTCAATGAAATACTTATGCGGGCTGATTTGCCGGAATGATTCAGTTGATTCAAACATAGAGCTTTCATTCATTTTCGTTAACATGGGAAATGGTTTGACTCGACGTGAACGGACATAGTGGTTAGGATGAATGGCAGTTATCTCTTGACTCAATTCATTGGCAGAGAAAGTCCCTTCTTTATCACTACATAGTGTAGACCAAATTGTCGGTTCCACTGATAACGGGACAATAGAATAAACACTTTCTTCATGCTCCGATAGACCCAGCAAATGGTTGATGGATTGGTCAAGAAATTGGTAGTACACCCCTGATTCAAAGCCAAAACGTTTCGCTACTTCCAATAGCTGTCCCATCAGTACACCAGTATCTAGCCCCTGCAAACGGTACGAAAAGTTATTATATTTGTAGTAATTTTTCCAAAACATGGTTGATACAAAGACTGTACCAAAACAAGTGGATAGATCACAGCGATTACCAAGTGCACGCGATAAATAAGAATCAAAATTCCCTTCTCTCAACAACACTAAGCGGTGATGTGCCACGTCATAGTGATAGATGCCTAAAGGCAAATCGTTCAGCTTTAAGTACACATATAATTCATTTGGATACAGTGCACCACCGGACGGAACAAACCGTCTATATGATTCCATTAGGTCTGGGGCTGGATCTGTAGTATAAACCGACTGGCTAAATTGAGTGTGCCCATATATATACCAAAGAAAATGACCCATTCTTTGAAGGTTAGGTTTTATTGGTACTTCCGATTCTTTAAGCGTCAGAGGTACATCAAGTGAAAACGGAACTACAGGCAATCCTTGGTAAAGCTTATATGAAAGCGGTGCATCCTCCCAATCCACTTTCCAGTCTGAAGGGCTAACTTTATCGATGTCAAAATGTAAATTGTGTAGAAACTCATCAAGTTTCATTTTTGTATCCTCCTCAGTGCCGCTTATGGAAAAGGATGTGGATGTGGATTAAGTTCTTCAAATTTTAGAGGTTGACTAGTATATCCAAGTTCCTTTGGTACTCTTAACACTCTCTCCAACCCTGTAACGCGGGTTAGATGATGACCAAATGTCATTGGCAACATCCCAGGTATGAGTACCTTTACGCAATGCAGTCCGTTTCTTATCGTTTCCGATGTTGTCTGGTCCACTACTATTACATCGAGATCCAAATTTCGAAATACAGTAAGAATGTCTTGAAGATCATCGGTTAGGTCTGTGTGATTCGTCTTCCACTTAAACTCTTCGTCAAACGTTCGTAACGGACGATTTTCATCCAGTAAAAATTGTAAGCGATCTTCTGCTTGTGGCATACCATAAAGCAAGCCATGATCATCCATTTTCCTCACCAAGGAAGGATCTTTCAGCATGCTGAGAAGTTCCTCCTGATTTTCCTCAAATTTTTCATCCAACGTCATCATCATGGCAGCCACTTCGTGAATGGCGCTTTTCACCGCTTTTAATGGATCTAAATGGGCTCCTGCTGCACAAATGAGATTTAGTCCCTTTTGCTTCCGATTTTTAGCAATCGCCATTATACTTGGAATACCATTTTCCATTGTTGAGTTATAAAAATGCAAGTCATATCCAGCTACCGCCCTCACGCGTTCAATCATTAACTGTAACTCTTGGTCTTTAGCGGAATATGGATCCAAACGAGGTAAATTTAGTTGTGCGTACCAGGTCATAAGGAATGAATCTCTCTCAACCACTTCCATAATCCCGTGGAAAATAGCCTCCTCCAAACTTCCACCTAGTGCACAGCCATTGGAAGTTTCATAGACAAACCCCTCCCCGCAGCCTAAGCTGTAATAAGCAAGCAATTCAGGAACTAGAATCGGACGCTCTTCTAAAAATGAATAGCCCCATACCCAATTAATGGAACGGTCTGGGCTAAATGGATGAAACGGAAAACCAGGCTGAGCATACTGTTCCTTAGCGTGAATACCAACCTTTATAGGATTGAGTGCAGTACCCTCCAAATTTCGAAAACTATCGTGGACTACTGTTCGTTTGCCATGAGCAGCCAAACCACAGTACCTCTCCAAACCCTCTAATATAGCGGTTGACTCACTTAAGGAGTAGGAATGTGTCCTCCCGGCTACCCCTTCATCTCCGACTAATAGCGGCAAATTGACTACTACATCTGCAAATGGGGGCACTAGGTCCTTCATTTTACTATTCATAAACCCGGTGCTCAGATCCAAATAGTCTTTAGCAAGTACCTTTATCAGATCATCCATTGAACGACATCGGTAATTATACATGCTGATTTTTGGACTTTGTTTTAGTGAAATACGGGCATCAATAGGTGAATCGTCAGGTAAATGACCGCAAACTGGACATAACGGATCGGGCAAAAAGGTATGTCTTGAAATCTTTTGTGTTATTAAATTGATTAATAGAATGCCTTCTTTCAAGTTTGATTGATCCCCTTGCAAAACTTTCTGTGCCGCGTCTGCCACCAAAAGGGACATTTGGAAAAGTCCGTTATTCGAAGCCCATGCATCACGGGAGCTATCTTTACGCTCCTTCTTTTGCTGCCTTACGTCAAACATCTCTATCCGTTCGCGGCCAGCCATAATTTTACGAATGTCTGCACAATTGGAGCATCCTGGGGAACTCCCTTGGACTAATGGCCCAATGACCCCCTCGCCAAATGAAACGAAGCCTCGTATCCAAGGGATTCCGGTTGGTTGCATGATTTTTTCAGCTTTCTGATGGATAGAGGGATACCAGGCATCATCTAATACGAGGACTAAATCAATCTCTTCTGATAATCCTTCCTTGAAATCAGGTTTATGAACGATATGGAATTGATTTGACAGCTGTCTACACGTATACTCTGCCAATAATCCTTCACCGACAACTAGTACGAGAGCACTCATATCGACTCCTCCTCTCATAAACACACACCAAACACCCCTGCAAGTTCCTTTTTAAAAATTGGTTCCACTTCTAGCTCATAAACTACAATTTGCTTGCCCTTCTTTTTCAAAATCTTCAAGGCAGTCTGCAGGTTCTCTAATTGCGATACATCTTCATAAGCTGGGATTTCCATACTTAGAGGGGATTTTTTTTCTAATTGGATAGACGAAACTTCCAATCCTTGTGTGTTAGTGTAGGTGGTTGAATTTTGAGCTCTCGTAAGCGCTTGTTGCGCTGCCTTCCTTAATGCCAAAGTTAAATTCAAGCCCACACTACCATACCAGCGATTGTTAATCCCTAGCCATACTACAGGAAAGCCGTTCACTTCTTCTCCTAAGGCGATGATCGGTGCTCCCTGCATCGTCGTTACTGCCTGCAAATAAAAACGGGAACGATTGTCTTCTACCACACTCAACTGGACAGGAAAGGCAGAAATTGTATGATTGAGAAGTTGATTTTTTAGCTCTTCTTCCAAACACCGTTGTAATCCCCGACTAACTCCTTCTGCAAATGTTTCCCCCGCTCCTACACCAATAAAATACGGTAATTCTAAGTTTCTATCAATCTCCTTATTTAAAGATTGAGACTTAGAGAATAACGGGACCAGTTGAGTGACATATGCTTCGATTCCTGTCAGTCCTGATTCTCGACGTGCCTCTTGATGCGTAAGACCTGAACAAATTTGTCTAGGTAGGAGCTTTGCCGGACCCTCAGACAATGGATCGACTGCCTGAACGAAACACTGTGCCAACGGAAGCTGCTTTAAATCCTCCTCATCCCAAATATGGAATATCCCTGATTCCTTTGAGGTCAGTTGATTGAAGTATAGAAGCAAATCACTCTGACGTTCTTTGCTTACATCATTTTGAAGTCTTTTACTAATGTCATTAACGAATTGGGCCGATATTTCTCCTGTAACAAGTGGATGAGGGATGTAAGGATGCCAGTTCCCCTCCATCGTATTGAAATCAAGTAAGTAAAATTGATTACTCTGTTCTATTTCAGTCTCACTTGAAACTTGTTTAAACAATTCAAAAACGATTACATTTGCCAACATCGCCTCTGCAACAGAAGATCTGGCTTCTAATTGCTCTTTTTTACCTAAAGAAGTTTGATGGATGCGGTGCCACGCGGATTCCCAGCATCCTTTAGAATCTGGATGCACTAACGGACCTGCGAAACCAACATTCTTTAGACTTATTGCGGGGAGGAAAATCTTCTTCTCTTCCCGACATAATCTATGCATGGCACGCAATTCCTCTACATTCCCTTCGCCTGACACATACAAAATCGAATCAAATGGTTTTACAATTTCTTGCCAAAAATTCCCCTGCCTATTTTTCAGAGTAATTTCTTTTACGCTTATCTCAGGGTCCGTTTGCCTTCCATGTTCTTCTAATTCTATTAACCTCTGTCTATTGGTAGGTACTCGGTCTGTGATTAGAACATTTATCTTTGGCAGTCCCGACTCAATCAACGCTGAAATTAAGGCAACCAAAATAGGACCAGAGCCAATAGCCAAAACATTGGCCTCGCGATACTTTTGAAACCGGTATGCACCTGAATCACCAAAACTGTCCAAAAATTCAATTTGAGAGGCATTTTTTTTAAGAACATAATCAGCCAATTGATGCGGTCGGTCTTGACTAACATCTCGAGCGTATCCATTTTGATAAAGCGCACCCGCTATCTCATACACCCTATCTCGATATGGTCCTGTCAATCCCTTTGTTATATCCGACAATGAGTACTCCCCATTGAACATCGGAATCAGTTTTTCAACCCACTTATCAATCGAAGTTCCTTCCATACGAAACGAACTAATGTTATTCCGAAAATACACACCGTTATGTGAATCAGGAAGAAAAAACGTATCCCTTTTCACTTTAAGGCGCATCGAAGGTGTCAGATTTGTCAATTTCGCTCCTCCTTACTGTTTCTGTCCTCAATTGTTGAATATTTACTCTTACTTTTATGGTATGTACAGCAATTTGTCTCATATGTCTAATCTTTATAAAGAAGCCCCTACCACCATTTAGGTAGGGACTTCCTTGTTTTCTTATACAACCATGGTGTCACTACTGAAAAGTAAAGCTAGCTACCTCCTCAGCGATGACCACCTCCGCCGCATCGTCCACCTCCACCACAACGTCCACCACAATTACCTCCACAATTGTGACTGCAATTAAAGCAATTATGACATCTGAAACAGTTTGAACATCTAAAACAATTAGAGCAACTAAAACAGTTAAAGCAAAAAAAGCAACTGAAACCGAAGCAACTAGTAACACCCAAAACACCGAATTGTCGAGATTGATCCATAGAGTACTGGTTTTGATCCCAAGGAATTGCCTGGTTAGCTTGGAAATCACCAATATTTAAATTTTGTAATTCATTATGAAAATCGTACATATCCATACCTCCGTTATTTTTTTAGCAAGGTGGAATACTCACTTAACCGCAGGGAAAAAGTGGTAGGTGAATTCACCACACTCTTCAACAAAATATGAATATCCCTTGGGTATTGTTACTGATTCAAATACCTATTTTCAAAGAGTGGGGAATTAAATTCTGACAAAATTGTTCGAACACAGTAATGACAACCCCTAGAATGATATTTTTACGTGCTGTTACCTGAATGAATGTTGTTTTTTCTTTTTGCCATTTGAATGTTTTTTGTCCATAGAACTAGATATTTAACGTAATAGTTATATTGGTTACTTTTGACATCAAATTTAAATAAACTTGTAAAACTGTAAAGAAATATCTATGATACATTGAAATTAGCTTGTTTCATTGAGGAAGAAACAAAATACTAGTCATATAGAACGAGTTGATCATATGTTAAATGTTAAGGAAGTTACGGAGCAACTTAAGATCGAAGGTATAACAGATAGTGAAGAGGTTGTCATACGTTGGATTCTGGATGGGAAAATAAAAGCTAAAAGAGCAAATCACTATAAAATCGACTTTTCAATCAAACCTGGAGATTTAGCAGCCTTTATTTTAGAAAAAAAGATTGAAAGTAAAAGTAAACAATTTGGCGTTGATTACCAACAGTGGGAAAAAACGTTCGCTGAAAATCAACAATTAAAAGAGAGAGTCGTAGAATTAGAATCCACTGTTCGGATCGAACAAGCCAAATATAGTTCCTTAAAAAAAATGTTAAAAGCTAAATATTCTTTGAATGACACAGATCTACCACTTACCCTTCACTCCTTGTTAGGCGTAGATGACGTTGATAACCACGATTTGCTAAAGAAAGAGTTTAAAAAATTACTTAAAGCCCTTCACCCTGATCGAGGTGGAGATGAAAGATTATTTATTGTGTTCTATGACCATTACAGGAAGACATTTTTATAGTAAAAAATAGTCTTCAAAAAACGTGAAAGGTGGTTAATAGCTTGGCAGATTTAACTTTACAGCAGATTGTCGAAAGTGTTCCAAAGTCCCTATTAAATGCTTCTGATCGTGATTTAGAGGGATTTCAAAAAATCCTTGATGAAACGATTAAATTAAGAGAAGGACATAGAAACCTACAAAAAATGATAAAAAACTTCTCGCTTTCTAATCCGATGCAACGGCCTTAATGCAAGTAAATTGATTACCGCTTAATTACATAAACAAATCCAATTCATATACACGAATTGGATTTGTATTTTCTAAAACTATTTAATTATTCTGCTCAAGACAACGATAAACCTCAAGCATATCCCGCTTATTCAACTCACGAATCCGGTTGAATATAGGTATATCTGCAACCTCTTCATTCAATAAGCTTTCATCCACCACATCACTTACTTTACCCGTTAGCCAAGTTTGTACATTCATACCCTCGACGATTTCCTGACGACCTTCGTCATTAATACCACTTGCAAAACAGCTCATACAAGGTATTGATAATTTATGCACGCCTTCATGAAGACCATCTTCTGATATCACTTTCTTCCCTTTACAGAATGGGCATGGATGACTAGCTTTGATTTTATTAATTAAAGTAACTATTTTTTTATAGCCGAACGCTTCATAAACATAAGTAAGTTTTTTATATTTACCATTAGTAAAATACTTATCAATAATAGTTTCACGCGTTTCATCGATATTGGCAAAATCACAAATGGTAATCAAATTTTTACTACTAATTGCTTCGATATTACCTTTAATACTACCCCAAAATGGTAAAGCATTTTGTAAAACGACTTCATAGTTAACAAAGCTTGCTAGTTCTAGTTCATACATTTTCAACGCTACTTGAGTTTCCCTAGGTAGTAAGGACACATCTTCCACAAGTGACATGTTACCACCAACAATGGCCTTCAGTTTCAACAGTTCAGGTAAAGGCCCAACAACCTCCATAACTTGATCCATAGGCATCTGGATCATCTTACGAATATCACTAGTACCAAACATTAGTTTTTTATGATGATTAAGTACGGTTCCTTCACAAACTGGACAGGTAATCATCTCTTTGGATTCTTTCATCTTCTCTTTAATAATCGATTTCGAAATGAACATGTAACGCCCGATGATAAAATTAAAGCCTTCCCATGTTCTTTGTGTCTTGCCCTCTTTATCATAAAAGGACTTTTCCCAATAGCCATATAAAAAGGTATTCATTTCAGCTTTTGTCATTTCATTATAGCTTTTACTTATATCTTGACCTAGCTCATTCTTGATTTCGTCAAAGAGGAATTGTAATTTTGGATATTGATAATATTTTAGTACCTCCATAACATCTGGATGTAGCAAGCCATCCCAAAAAGGAACAGTTTTATCCTGTACAACAACGTCAAAATTAAACTTTTCAATCACCCTGCGACCCGAACATGACGGACAATGATTTTCTTGACGATAAAAATCAAAGCTTCTTGTATCTTTATTAGTCGGGTGTGCAGCAACGATATGGTTAATCAGTCCGCCCAATTCATACAGGAAACTATGTTGGCTATATAGGTGTCTTTCAAGATCGATGGCTATTACTGGAGCTATCCTATCTGATTCGTATTCACCGTAGATGAGACGCGCCATTGGTGATAAGCTCTTTAAAATTCCGCCCTTATAGATGTTTTCTGCCTTTTTAAAATAACTAATATGGTTCTCTTTTAAGTAATTAATCCCACTCTTCGACTTCAGCGTAGATGATATTTGTATAGGAGCAACTTTTTCTTCGCCTTTATGTTGTCGATAGTAATCATCATGACGCACCACTTCAAGATGCGTTACAGGTTCTAGCGCTCTTTTACCAAAATCAACGACAAAATCAGAGCTTTCTAACATATAGGCATTATGTTCAATCATAAAAATTGAGACGGATTCATCCTCTAAAATGACCCGAACACTATCAATAAATTGATTTAATATATTTTGTGATAAGCCTTTGGAAGGCTCGTCGAAAATAAACAGTGTATGTGGGTTTCTCGTGTTGGCAAACAGCTCTGAAACTAAATGAACACACTGAAATTCACCTGTAGATAAAGATTGAGTTTTTCTTTCTAAAGTTAAATAGCCCAATCCAAGTTTAATCAATAGGCTCAACCGTTTATGAGCGATATCTTCATTTGGTAATTCGTCAATAATATCTTCAATGGATCGCCCGAAAATATCATCAATCTCTTCACTTAATTTTGTGAGTTTCCTTTTAATATCTAAAAAAGTAGCCACGGTAGACCGACTAGTTATCGATTGGTTTCGATCTTGACCAACTATTACTAGTTTATCTTTTGGATAGCGCTTGATAAAATCCTTGGCAATACACTCATTGACAAGAGTTGATTTTCCACAGCCAGACTCACCCGTAAAGGTTACTAGTCTATTTTTCGGAATTTGAATTTCTTGCATTTGAATATTACGACAGTGAAGATCCTGAAATTGATAGTAGTCTGTTGGATTTGTCTGATTTCGTTCCCAAATAATCGGTTTCGGACGTGGTGATTCCTCCACGATTTTCCCGCCATATTTACCACTACCCGGTCCAAAGAACAATTGTTCATCCGTTGTTTCTAGCACCGTATCTGAATGATCAATCAACCAAATCTGATTTTTAAAGCCTAATTGTTTAATCTGCTCTAGAATTTTCAATAGGGTTTCGTGATCAAGACCAACGGAGATTTCATCAATGATAATCACCGTATCTTCACTTGTTGCCATGAACTCACCTAAGTAAAGTCGTGTTAATTCTCCCCCCGATAATGTTCCCATGATACGATTTAAATGGAGGTAACCAATATTCATATTGATGAGATTTTGAAGAATATGTTGCTTTGCATCACTAATATGTAAAATGTCTGCTAAAGAAAGAATCGATTCCATGCTTAAATTGTTCATATCCGAAATCGTATGTGGTTTACCAAAAAGTTCTATTGTATATTGTTCAACTTCTTGATTATAGCGTTTTCCTTTACAGGTTGAGCATTCAACATTTTTAGTCGTCCCGCGACCTTTACAATCTGGACACCAGCCTAATGGATTATTAAAGGAGAAGACTTCTGGAGAGAGATTAAATTTTTCGGCAATTGTTTCGCGAATCTCCTTAAAAACGCCAGTATGTGTGCCGATGGTCGAGCGTGGATTGGAAGAAATCGATGATTTTCCTAAAAAAAGAACTAAAGGGATTTCTTCCATCTTGATTGCACTGAAATTAGTTTCCATAATAGTAGAAAACAAATATTGATATTCAGCCTTTGGTAATAAGGAAACGAGGCGCTTTTTTGATTCCTCCCCAATGGTTTGACAAAAGGTTGTTTTCCCAGATCCAGACAATCCTGCAATACCTAACGATTGGTTTACAGGTAGTTCTGCATCTAATTTGTTAAGATTGTTAGCTATTAAATGATTAATTTTCATTGTGATATCCTTTCTATATTGCGTCTGTGTTATTCCTTCTCTATCTCTATTGTTCTTTACTTTATTTAGGATATTAATTATAATTTAAATAGATAATCATATACTAAAAAAGAGCTCCAGCCGGTAACTGGAGCTCCTATACAGCTAAACTGCATGAAGTGCAGTGACCTGTGGCAGAAATAATCCACCTACTTGTCGAGAGCAGGGTGGGTTATTTCTTTTTATCAGAAGAAATACCTACAGCGATTACTGCAACGATTAGACTTGCAAAACCAATCATCAGACTGATTCCTTCGTAAACAGTAAGCATCGCACAACACCTCCCTCCTATAAAGGAAGTGCCACTGCCCACCCAGCTTTTAGCTGTACTTCTAAATAATACCATAATTTTTTCATGAATGCGAATGTATGTTTGATAGCGTAAGAAAGATAGTTCCTTTGTCCCTTACACCGTTATTAATTCCACTACTTTTTCCGTTTTACTAAGATAGATTCTTTCAAATTCATATGCCGATATTGGTTCTGAAAATAAATATCCTTGACCAAAATCACATTGATAGTCTGCTAATACACTAAGCTGATACTCATACTCAATGCCTTCTGCAACAATTTCTAGCTTTTACCATAGATTGGTCATTTTCCACTTTAATATCATCTATAAAAGTTTTATCAATTTTTAGTGTATTAATGGGTAGATTCTTCAACACATGCAGGGATGAATATCCCGTACCAAAATCATCTAGTGATATTTTCAGCCCAATTTCCCTCAAGCCTGCTAATACCTTTTTAGATTCCTCAACGTTTTGCATGATACTTTCCGTAATCTCCAGCTCCACATACATAGGATGAAGACCTGTCTCTTTTAAAATATTTTGGACTGTATTGACAAGATTACTTTGTTTAAATTGCTGAACAGATACATTAACAGAAATTGGATGAGATGGATAACCTTGATCCTGCCATCGTTTCGTTTGTATACATGCCCTTCTTAAGACCCACTCACCAATATTTACGATTAAACCTGTATCTTCTGCAACTGGAATGAATTCGGCTGGAGAAATCCGACCTAGTTTTTTACTATCCCAGCGAAGTAAGGCTTCCATCCCCATTAATTGTCTTGTTTGAATATTAAATTTAGGTTGATAGTATAGTTCGAGCTCATCTCGAATAATAGCTTTACGCAATTCATTCTCAATCGTTAATTTCCTAGATAGTAGTTGATTTAATTCAGAATTATAAAATTGATAATTATTTCTGCCCTGTCCTTTTGCTAAGTACATTGCCGCATCAGCTGCTTTAAAAAGTGTGTCACTGTCTTTTCCGTTACCCGGATAGGAACTAATCCCAATACTTGGGGTAATGGTAATTTCGTGCTGTTGAATCGTAAATGTTTTTTTAAATACACCAATTATCTGACTAGCCGTTGCCTCACATTTTTCTACTGACCCATCTTCGACCAATACTACAAATTCATCGCCACCAAGTCTGTATATACGGGATTTACTATCTAATTCATTTTTTAATTTTTCAGTAGTAAATTTCAATAATTGATCCCCGACAAAGTGTCCTAAAGTATCGTTAATCATTTTAAAACGATCTAAATCCATTAATAATATATAAAAACTACTATTATCCTTAGATGCTTTCTCAATGGCATATTCTAAGTCTAGTTTAAAACTGCTTCTATTTGATAATCCGGTTAAAGAATCTTGAAAAGCTAGCACTCGATATTGAAGCATTAACTTTTTATTTTTGCCGATAATCACTAAATTCCTTCCTACAATCATGAAAAAAACTAGTACTAAGCCTATATTCATTGGATTAAACTGCCAATGAGCGCTTTGAAAGACTAATATGATTAAAAGTGAAATACTGATATAGGGAAAACTAGATTCTTTATCTTTAGTCGTCACGTTTGTTTCAAATAGTCGACTCTTATTTCTTTGAGCAAATAAACCTGCAAAGCCAATCACTAATAATGATCCTACCCATAATGGCTCAATTAATAACTGATAGTACTCTTTAATTGATTTCATGAAGGCAGTAATCGCATCCCCCATAATCGAGAGATAAAAAGCAGTCATAAAACATAACATAACGGTTCTATCTTTCGTATGTCTAGAAAGATAATAGAGTAGGGTCGTTACAAACAATAGGCTAATATCCACAATTGGATAGAGGATGCCAAGGACAATCTGTTGAAAAAGACTTTCTGCTGAGGCTATATATGGCCTAACAAAATATTGTATAAATATGGCTGAAACCACAATAATAAAAATTGCCGTGTTAAATAAGTAGGGATTCGTTGTAATGCCAGAGCCAATTAGTCTCATTTTATAAATTAATGCTACTAAAAAAAGAAAATAAGCTAGCAGCCAAAATAAATAAGATATATCAGGAGCTTGATAGATAATATTATTAACGGCACCAATAAACCAAATGATATTCCCTGTAACATGAAAAACTAACCCAATACCAATAATTTTCCAAATACGCCTTTCTTTCCCTTTTAAATTCTTAGAAGTTTTATACACCCACATGAAACTGAGTGAACCAACCATTATTGGAAAAAAACTCGCACTAAGTACACTTTGTAATTCAAAATCGTTTAGGATTTCTATCCATAGATAAACAATAGACATCGTTAATAAAAGATAGGTTATAGCCTTTTTTTTTGTAATAATCATTTAAAACCCTCACGATAATATACAAATTTAATCCTATCCGAAAAATTCCATTAGCTTGGCGCAAAACGTCAGTAAATTCATGCTATGTAAACTCTAGATATAAACCTATTATTTAACAATTCATAGAATTTAGGATATTGGTCCTATTTTAGCATTATATTCATTTTAAAAATAGTTTTGATTTCAAGTAACGTCTTGTAATTTATGAAAAAATAAAAAATGCAGGTCTGAAGAATCAAACCTGCATTTTCTAACTATTATGATTGATTTACCTTGCGAATAAATTCACTGTCATTGCGTCAATTTGACTATGTTTTGCGCCAACTTTCGTCATTTATGAGCAGAAAATCCAGCTTTATGCGCCTTTTTCACATTTCGGACACCTTCTCACTTCTATTAAAACTAGATACCTTATAAAGACCAGCTAAGCTTTGCCTAACTGGCCATGTATTATTATTTTTTAGTAGCGACTTTCACTGCTTCCATTACTTCACTTACAGTTGACATCTGCAATGCTTGATCTGCTAACTCCACCATTTCCTGTTTCGTTAAACAGAGAATTTGAGATCGAGCCTTCAAGATAGATGTTGCACTCATTGAAAACTCATCTAATCCAAGCCCTAACAATAATGGAATTGCCTGTTCGTCCCCTGCCATTTCACCGCACATTCCAGCCCATTTTCCTTCACGATGAGCAGCATCGATGACCATTTTGACAAGACGTAATATTGCTGGATTGTATGGTTGGTAAAGGTATGAAACTCTTTCATTCATCCGGTCAGCCGCCATCGTGTATTGGATTAAATCGTTTGTTCCAATGCTAAAGAAATCTACTTCCTTTGCAAATTGATCCGCAATGATAGCGGTAGACGGAATTTCAACCATAATACCAAGTTCAATTTCTTCAGAGACAGCGATTCCTTCAGCTACAAGCTTTTCTTTTTCTTCCATTAAAATTGCTTTAGCGGCACGGAATTCATCCAATGTCGCAATCATAGGGAACATGATTTTTAAATTACCGTACACACTTGCTCTTAATAATGCACGCAGTTGGGTTCTAAATAAGTCCTGTTCTACTAAGCAAAGTCTGATCGCTCGGAAACCTAGGAATGGATTCATTTCCTTCGGTAATTCAAGATAGGGAAGCTCCTTATCTCCACCAATATCTAAAGTCCGAACAACAACCGGTTTTTCCTTCATCCCTTCAAGGACAGTTTTGTATGACTCAAACTGCTCTTCCTCAGAAGGTAGCTCATTACGGCCCATATAAAGGAATTCTGTTCGATATAGACCAACGCCTTCTGCACCATTAGCCATTACTCCTTCTAAATCGTTTGGAGTTCCAATATTTGCAGCAAGTTCCACTTGATGGCCATCAGCTGTAACGGTACTTTCATTCACAAGCTTCGCCCATTCAGCTTTTTGCTTTTCAAAACGAATTTGTTCATTTTTATACTGTGCAATCACTTCTGTTGTTGGGTTAATACATACTTCCCCATTTAATCCATCGACAATGATTACGTCTCCATTTTTAATAGAAGTGGTAGCTAGTTTTGTCCCAACAACAGCTGGGATTTCCATCGAACGTGCCATAATGGCCGAATGTGAGGTCCTTCCACCAATATTTGTCGTGAAGCCCTTTACATATTTACGGTTTAACTGCGCAGTGTCGGATGGTGTTAGGTCATCAGCGATAATAATGACCTCTTCGGAAATCATACTAAGGTTAACCAACTTTACACCCAGTAGGTTTGCCAAAATTCTGTTCGTTACATCTCTAATATCAGCCGCACGTTCTTTCATATACTCATTGTCCATTTGTTCGAACAACATAATAAACAGATCCGCAACATCCTTTAATGCTTGTTCTGCATTAACTTGATCTGTCTTAATTTTATCCTCTATTTGTGAAATCAGTTCGGGATCATTCAATACGAGTAAATGTGCTTCAAAGATGGCTGATTTATCGTTTCCTAAATCCTCAAGTGCTTTATCGCGAATTTGCTCTAGTTCAGAATGCGAAGTGGTTAGTGCCCTTTTGAGACGTTCTAATTCTTCCGACACGTCTTTTACTTTCTTTTTTTCAAAAGAAAGGTCAGGTTCTACTAATTGATAGGCTTTTGCAATGGCAATTCCACTGGAAGCCGCTATTCCTTTTAAAGTTTCCATTATTCGGCAAGACCTTCTTTCCTTAATGTCTTTTGAAGAAATGCTAGTGCCTCTTGTTCATCTTTCCCTTCTGCACTGATTTCTATTGCTGCCCCATGTGGTAATCCTAGTGACATAACGTTAATAACAAAAAAAACCCAAATAAACATGTCTATTCCAAGACAAAGTTTACTCAGGTTTTGCCTGCCAAAAGCAGTAACAATCCTATATTCTGAAAACAAAATTATTATAATAGATATTCTTCGTGTGAATTTGTTTTTATTATTCTAGTTGTGGTCGATTTGATCTCTTAGACCTAAGCGACCATTTTCATATGTTATGTGTAACCGATGTATATGTGCAGCTACATCTTCCCTATACAGAATAGGAGTACCACTGACCTCTATTTGTTTATCGCCGTCCTTAAACTCATCCAGAGTTAATTTAAACTTAGATAACCCTCAATTGCTATTTTCATTGTAACCAATTCGTACTCCGTGTTTTTTACGTTTTTCCATCAGATATTGTAAGAATTGGCTCGCTTCATCGGATATGAACATTGAGTTTCACCTCTAATATTGGAAAATTGCTGTTGGAAAGATCAGTATATCACAATCTTTATTATAATTGAGATGGCTCCTATTTATTTTGGATTGATGTATTTAATAGAATTATTGTGATTGAATGATATGGTCATTTACAAATGCTTTTATGAAAAATAATTCATTATCATTAGGGTCCCTATTATTTTCTACTTTAAATAACTCTATAGCCTTTTCTAGTGAGGTGGATTTTACAACTCGACTTGCTGATGTTAACTCTTCCCAATATATATTCATTTCATTTGAATCGCAGATTGATTCATGACCAAGTAGGAACATTTCAGCATCAAATTTTTGAATGTCTTTAATCATAGGCAATAACATTGATTGCTTGTAATGAAATAAAGAATTTGTGGTTGTACCATATGCACAATCACCTAAAAAAATCACCTTTTCATCAGGTATATAAATGATTGTAGAATCATCTGTATGAGTACTTTTGATTTTTTCCAATATGCAAACTTTATTACCTAAATCAATAGATAATGTATTTTCAAAGATTACATCAGGAGAGTTCAATTTAAAACTATCCCTGTTTGGCATATCCGTTTGTATAGTCTTCATACACATAGTACTCATCTGATTAGATTTCACATACTGTTGAAGTGATATATCGTCAAAGGAATATCTTTTCCATTCATTTATCATTTTGTATGTTTGACTATTAACTATAACAGTTGCATCAAATTCATTCATTCCTAGGAAATGATCCCAATGCGCATGGGTAATAACCACATATCTAACAGGTGGTACATTTAGCTTCTTGATTTCTTGTAAAAAGTCTTTAGCATGCTGAGTAGAATTTCCAGAATCTATTATTAGACTATATTGGTCACCACATATTAATCCTAATGTTGGTCGTTCTCTGTCCTCTTGATTAGCTAAATAATAAATAGTATCACTTAATTTATTTAACATGTTATTTCTCCTCTATTCTAGTTATTAATTCTATGAAAGAGAAAATCTACATGTTTATTCTAAAATTAATAAAATAATGTAAGATTTCCTCATTTTATTTTTTTACCATTGGACTTTTACCCCCTATTTCGACTAAGAAAAAGTATAACATAAGTCTAAAATTTATTTTAGGAAAATTTAGACTATTACTTATTTTTATAATAAAAAAAGGAGCCAACACCTTTATTAAAAGGTGGACAGCTCCCTTTAACCTCAATTTTATTTCTCGAAATTCAAACGTATCTCACTTATTTATCTTTACCCTTTTTCTTTACGTTAATAAACAATTTGCCATCTGCTAATTTTCTAGATTCATTACCATACGAATCCAAAGCCTTTACTTCAATGACAGCACCATCCGCTACTGTATCTTTTGTAGCTGTGTAATAACCAACATAATACCCTGGTGAAGTTTCTGTCATCGGAAGCTCGGTTGCATTAGAAATTTTTGATTTGTCTGTTAAAGGCATATGAATCGCGAAAGTTGTCGTTAAACCTGGTTCACTTGTAAACTCAATTTTCACACTCTCGCCTTTCTTCAATGTCTGGTCTACAGCTGGTTTCAAATCAGTAATCACAGGTGCCGTGTATTTCACATCTACATTCACTGATTTTTCTACCAAGTTACCAGCTTTATCTTCGGCCACAACTTTGATTTCGTTTTTCCCTTCATCAAGAAGAATTCTAGCCGAATATTTACCATTTTCTACTTTCGCATTTGTCCCGTTAACAATGACAGATTTTAAATGATCATCTGTCACATCTCCAGTTACTGTAACACTTTCTTTATTCGACTTTCCTCCATCTGTCGGTGTTGTAATGGATAACTCTGGTGCTTTAGCATCAAAAATAACTGTGACAGGCGCAGAGGCATCTGTAATTCCTTGAACGGTTGATGCTTTAGCTGTTAAGACGTTTTTACCTTCTTGAAGATTAACGTCCACTGCATACGTACCATCATTATTAGCGCCAACAGTAGCCAATTCTACTCCACCATTATAAATGTGAATGGTAGTTGTTGGTGCAGCCTGCCCCTTCACTGTAACCGTACCAACATTCGTAAAGCCACCATCAACTGGACTTGAAATAGTTGGAGCCGTCACTTCATAATCAACAACAGCCCGGATCATATAGTTACCTTCAGCTTCTGGCGATTGTGACCAGCCGCCGCCAACCAATTGCCAGCTTCTAAACGCATTTTCACCATCTTCATCGGTTGCAAGTCCTGGCGATGCTGTGTTAATTCCCTTTTGGATATAAACTAAATAGAAATCCCCTTCTACTACAATTCCATGACTACTTAAATCAACATGTGTCCATTGACCATTACGTAATGCAGTCGCATCAAATGGACCAGCAAGTTTCTTACCTGGTGCACCATCAGCTCCAGTCGCATCATAAACAGCTACTTGGAATGCTGTACCACCAGGAACCGGCCACGCCGTATCCCAGAATCGGAATAAGCCCCCTGAAACTAATGCCTTTTTATGTCCCTTATCTAATGACATTTTCACGGCCCAGCCATTTCCTGCATCATAGAAGGCTCTTGCATTTTCAGCTGTACCATCGTCATAGCCAATCTCGCTTGGGTAGCCAATGAAAGGTTTGATCTCAAAGTGTTGCTCTACGTTTCCATGTAAGCTAACTGTCGCTTCTTGACTATAAAAATGCGGAGCAATCACTTTAAGTGTATACTCGCCTTCATATGCTGTTAGCGTGTACCGTCCATTCGCATCTGTATCAACAGGTGCTATGGCAGCATCTTCGATTAAATAGACAGTTGCACCTGCAACAGGCTCCCCAGTCGCTTGGTTTGTAACTGTTCCTGATAAGGTTCCCTTAGGTAATTCTTGCAAAGTAAAGTTTGCCGAAGCAACACCATCCTGAGCAATATTTACCGTTTGAGATTGTGAGCGGTAGCCATACGCTTCTGCGATAACTGTAAACGTTCCAGCTGCATGCGTAAGCTCAAAGCTTCCATTTGCAGGATTTGTTTTTACTGATCGTCCAGATTCAACAACCGTCACTTGAGCCTGCATTGGTAATAACATTGGTGCTGCATCATTTGAGTTAGCCATTATTGGAGCTGCAGCCATCAATGGTGTCAATTTATCAGCATCGACTTTTTCTTTCAGCCCTATAGTTGGTGAAGATTCTTCTAACTCCACTCCTAGATTAGCATTTAATGGTGCCGCTAATGGTGAATCAGATAGGCGAACATCATCTAAATACCAACCTTCCTTTACGACACTTCCATCGGTTGTTACATTAAAGGCAACGTAAATTCTTTGTCCCGCATATTCACTTAAATCTACTTCACCGTCAATCCATCCATTTGATAGATTATTAACCCGAAGTTTTTGAACCCAGTTTACGGCATCTGTTGACACAAAGACATGGCCAAAATCATAGTTTCTTTCAAGGTTATACCATTGCTTGAATTGTAAGAAACTGCTTCCATCCGGTAAATCTATTGGAGGCATTTGAAGAGACATATTGGCACGACTTTGGTAAGTACCAGCAAGTGTGGTTGCATACACTTTTTCACCTGAGAATGCAGCACGTGGTCCATTTGTTGGGACACCCCACGCCCACGTATTTGCTGCACCGTAGGAAGTCCAGCCATTAGGATTACTTTCAAAGTTCTGCTCATATCCAACTGTAATTCCTGGTAAAACTGTCAGAGAATACTCTTGTACTACTTCATTTCCACCAAAATCATTAGCTTTCCATCTATAAACGAACTCACTACCAGAGACCGCTTCTCCAGGGATACTAACAACATACGTTCCACTTTTATAATCACCGCTTGATCGAACTGCAGCGACAGTTGTCCATGAACCATCTTCTAATTGATATTCCACTTCCACATTTGTTACACTAATATTGTCGGCAGCTGAAGCTTCTAAAGTTATTGGCATTCCTGCAAAAACCGTGGCAGGTTGGGAATGCTCTAACACCGGTGCTTCACTGTCGTTTCCATCTTTCGTCACTTGACCTTTCAACTTCCCTAATCCCGAAACCACTGAAGATACGGCATCATATACATTTAATAATCCTGAACCATACCCATTGTTAGGAGAGGCAGGATACGTATTATCTGTTAAAGGAATTGCAGTTGTTTGTAAAATTTCTTCCAAGTCATCCACTGTTAGGCTAGAATTTGCCTGTAAAAGTAAGGCAATAGCTGCTGAAACATGTGGCCCCGCCATCGATGTTCCATTCCATCCACCTTCGTATCCACCATTTGGTACGGATGAACGTATGTTTACACCTGGCGCTGAAAGCTCTGGCTTAATCTCTTGATAAGGAGATGGGCCTAATAAAGAAAAGCTTCCTAATTTGTTATTAATATCGGTTGCTCCAGTTGCTACTGATTCCGGATAATTCGCAGGATTGGCAACTGACCCTGGTCCACCTGGATTACTTAAAGTTGTATTTCCTGCAGAGAATTCTGGAAAAATTTCAGCCGCTCTCCACGCTTGAACCATCGGACGATACCACTCATCTAGTCCAGGTCCGCCACCCCATGAGTTATTGACAACATCAGGTGCTAAGTCTGGATTTCCATTCGGTGCTAAAATCCATTCACCTGCTTCTAATAAATCGTTGTCCGTTCCTCCTGAGGCTGTAAAGGCCTTAACGGCAATCCATTTAGCACCAGGTGCAACACCAATCGCATTCGACCCATTTGGCTCAGAACCTACCATTGTCCCTGTTACATGTGTTCCGTGTCCAACGTCATCATAAGGAGCAGATTGCCCTCTTACTGCATCAAACCAGTTATTCGCGTGAGTTGTTTGTCCTGAAGATGTAAAACCACGGTATTTTTCTTGCAAAGCCGGATGATTCCATTGAACTCCTGTATCAATGGAAGCGACTGTAATTCCGCTACCATCAATCCCCATTTCCCAAACTGCTGGAGCACCGACACGATCAATATTCCATTCGATCGAATTCGTTGTTGCATTTGGCTCTTGTACCGCTACAGCTGATTTCTCAGGAACAAATAATTGTCTAGTTTCATTCGGTAAAATTTTATCAACCGCTTGGAACGAAGCAACCTTTTCCATTACCTCTTTTGTAGCAGTAACAGCGATGGCATTCACAACGTGGTAAGAATGAACATCCTTCGCAAACCCCTCTTTCTCTTGTTTTTGAAGGTACTCTAATACTTCATACTGTGATTCCTGTGCTGTCGCTTTTAACTCTGAAACAATTGATGAACGCTTCATTGACTTTACTTTGGCAGGTGTAGCATCTTTTAAGCTAGCTTTTTCTTCAGCTTCCTTCGCTACTTTAGCTGTGTCAACTTGCTCCTTCATTTTAATCAAGAAAGTAACCTTTTCTTGATTATCAAATTGGTTATAGAGCTTGTTGTTTACTTTTTGCCTTGAAGTCTGTAACACGTCTTTTGCAGAAATAGTAACTCCTTTTGATTGAGCAGTCGCACTCATTTGAGGCTGAATGACCATTGGCATGACTAGTGCAGTTGTGAGAAGAACAGATAACCATCGACGATTTTTTCTTTTCATCCACTTACCTCCTAAGTATTTTTCCTATTCAATTATTCTACTACCCTCCTTTCAATTGCACACTCTATGTGAATACTAGGTGCTAATTTAAAAATAGACCTTTATAGCTTGCGATTGTGTCGAATTAAGTCGGAAAAATCTGACTATTCAGAAATTGGTAGTTTGGTTGTCATTGGGAAAATCAGGAAATAAGTCCAATATAATGTAGACTTTATTGCTTGGCTAAAATTACTAAACCTTTCTAACTATTTTCCCTCATTATTTTATGTGGGTCGATTTTCATTTTTTTAAAAATGTTCCCTTTTTACTAGTTTCATCTTTTTTTCTGTATTAAAATAGGTACGTGACCTCACGGCTATAATAGCACTAGAGATCACGTACCTATTCTAACTCTCTTGATTAAAATGAACTGAATCTGCCCTACTTAATAAAAACTCACCAGGAAAACTCCCATATAAATACAATTTATGCATCGGTCTAGTCATGGCAACATACAACAATTTAATATCTAATTCTTCCTCTGAATACGATTCTTCTAGACTAACTAAAAGTACCGCATCAAATTCCAATCCTTTCGAAAGATATGATGGTAAAATAACGACGCTTCCCTTTTTCATATCTTGTTTTTCTTCTAAGAGTTGAATTGGAAGCTTACTGTCCTTAAGCATATTATGTATGTTTAAACACTCTTTTTCCGTTCTACCTATAATGGCAATAGAGTTAAGACCTTCTTCTTTAACTAAACGAATATCCTGTTCCATTTTCTCTCTAACTTTATCCAAATCCGAAGGGTCGATTTTTGTGAACCGTGGTTTTTCACCATGTCGAATGACAGGTTCCACTTTCGGCAAGTCTTTACCCATGATAGATAGAATATCATTTGCTAAATGCATGATTTCAACAGTGGTTCTGTAGCTTTTTTGTAGAGCTTGATAATTGGCATTTGGGAAAATTTCAGTTAATAGTGGTTCCCAGCTATTTAACCCTCGATAGGAATGAATCCCTTGTGCTAAGTCACCGACGATTGTAAATAAGTCCGTTTCAAAGCCTTCTTTTAATGCGGCAAATTGGAAATAGCTATAGTCCTGTGCCTCATCAATAAAAATGCTTTTCATTTTATACTCATCTTCAATCCCTTCTAATTTTGCCTTCATATAAAATAAAGGAGCTAAATCCTCAAGCTCGAATGCTTTTTTATCAAAGATTTTCTGACAATATTTACTTAAAGTCTTACATTCTTTATCGGTAAGCGTAGTTGAATATTTTTGTAATAGCTCTTCTGATGTCATTAATTCCTTGTATAAAGAAAAAATATCTTTTTTAACAAAAGGCTTCATATAATTTTTTACTGCTACTTTTGCCTCTTCTAATACCTTTATTTTTCTTTGATCTTTTTGTTCCAATAATGAGACTACTTTTTTCTTTCGTTTTTCTTCTTCTACCTTCGTGGTGAATAGAGCTTTATCTAAAGCACCGTCATAAATGCTATCGATTTTTGTAAGCATCATTGATTTTTTCAATCTTAAATCACTCGTTAATAAATTTTTGATTTTATCCAGTCTTTTATAGACTGGTAAGTATATGTATTCTCTTAAAAACAATTTCTTAAGTTTTTTCCCTCTTAAAAGGATGGACTTTTCAAGGATAAAATCCTCTGAAGGCGCCAAACTTAATTCAATATCTCTTAAATAAGAAGCAATTAAATTCCTAAATTCAAGCGAGCCTTTATAGTTCGTCACCCACTTGATCGTTTTTGATTTTTCTTTCCCTTCAATGAGCGTAATGAGTTTCGTATTAGGAGAAAAGAGTTTGATTTTCTTACCTAAACAACTTTTCATAAAATCAATAAAGGTAGTTTGGTTAATTTTGTTTACTCCTAGTTCCGGCAAAACGGCTGAAATATAATCGATAAACAATCGGTTTGGTGCAAGAATCATTAATTTACTCGGTGGGAATCGATATCCCATCGAATAGAGGAAATAGGAAATTCGATGAAGAGCAATTGTGGTTTTCCCACTTCCTGCAGCACCTTGGACAATAATTGGGTGTTTAAGAGAGGCACGAATCACTTCATTTTGCTCATTTTGGATAGTCGCCACAATTTCGGTTAAACGATTGTCTGCTTTACCTGATAATGATTTCTGCAGTAATTCATCATGTGTTGTTAAATCAATGTCTCTAATTTCTTTTAAAAATCCATTCTCAATTTCATACTGTCTTTTTAATGATAAAAACCCGCTTTGTGTTTCCCCATATGCTTCATAAGTTACCTCACCCAAACGGCCATCATAGTAAACATTTGCTATCGGAGACCTCCAATCCACAATAATGGGCATTTGATTCACAGTGTCGAATAACGATGCTTTCCCGATATACAAAATCTCTTCCTTTTCTTCACCATGAGTAGTGAAATTAATTCTGGAAAAGTAAGGCTTGCCAATAACGCTTTCTAACCTTTGCAATTCACTTTCGGCCAATTCATTAAACACCGCATTCGTTAGTAAATCACCGTAACTAGCACTACTATCTGAAGTATCAAGGTCTGCAAAAGCTTTCTTCAAATTTTCAACAAACTGCTCTTTATTCCCTTTTGAAATTTCTAAAACCGTTTTTATATATTCCTTTGTAAATTCCAACCGTTCAATTTCTGATTGATAATCAGTATGTTCATGGACTGATTTTTGTTTTTTGGCGCTCATTCGGTTATTTAGTCACCTCTCTAATGGTTAACTTCACACTATATTCAGTTTGTTTATATAGAAATTATATCGGTTACATTCAATCAAATCTAGAAAGCAATGAATAAAATTTTTCAGTTAGAAGAAGCCGGAGATAAACAAGTTATAAAATACTAACCTTGTTTATTTCCGGCTTCCTAACATTTATACTTCTATTTTATTTAAAAACTTCAATTTTTCTATTGATTCCCTCTTAAGAATTGATAAATTTTATCATAGAAATCAAGATATTGATCTTTATACATAGGAGTTGCAGGGTTACCGAGACGGTGCATCATGATGGTACCTTGGTACATAATCGTACTTTTTCCTTGCATGCCATATCGACGACCAAATTCCATGTATGGATCGAAGCTGTTTCTAAGAATATCGATGGCTGAAAATGCGTGATCTTCCATCTCTAGATTAACTCCCATTCCATATTGGTAGGCATTCATATAGCCCCAATGAAGTCTCCGTTTGTATTCAATTGGATCTGACGTTGCATTTTTTGCATTACTTTGAAAGTAGGCGGCATCAAATCCGTATTCTTTCCAGTTTTTATAATTAGTTGCATAGGAGTGAGGTGAAAAGATAAATCGTTTTTGGTAGGAATGGATTAGATTCGCGACTTCCCTAACAAGCTTTTCATCCTCTGCACTTCTTACCGTTTCATTTAACCAGTAAAATCCTTCAAATTGAATATGATTGAATTTCCCACTATTAAATTCTGCTAACATTTGATCGATGTACCATTTTACTAATTCATAGCGATTATCATAATTAGCCTCGACCTCAATGCCATCTAGCTTGATAAAGTTTCCTTCTTTCTTTGGATAAGGTACAGCCACATACACCTTTACTTTTTCAATTTCAGGGATTGAAGCTGTATCTTCATTTAATTGATCAATGGCCCCACCTTTTTGAAGCGTCCGCTCCTTATACCAATTCCACTCTTGGTAATTTGCATGATTCATAGGTGTTTCTTCAAATCTACCTGTTTCAGAGTAAAGTCGCCCTGAAATGATAAAGGTGTCAAAGAAGCGATCAACAAACTTACCATCCTTCTGGTAGGCGATATATGGTTTGAAATAGCCCTTTGGGTATTGACCATTATAACCTGGCTCATAATACCCACCTTTTTCCTTCTTCCTATCAATCTCATACCCATTAAAAATGATTACACCGTTTCCAATCCCAGCATCCTCTCGTGATAGGAAAGAATTGGTATATTGATTCAAATCATCCTCTATTGGATGAATATAGCTACGAAAATCATCTATTTTAAGTGCCTGACTATAGGCCTCCTCTAATGTTTTATACGAGAATTGATAACCTTCCGGACTTTTAACGACATAACGATCGTAATTGTCCCAAACAAGTTTATTTCTAACGCCTTCAATAACCCTAGATTGATAATTCTCAAGTTTACTAGCATAATTGATGGCATTTTCCTTTGTATCAAAGCCTGCTACAATTTCATCATTTACCTTTAAATGATAAAGAATTTTCGTATTCTTACTAGGGTACCAAAGAACCATCCCATTGGAAGTATCCACTACTTTTGTATACGTATACTTTTTGGCATGTTTATAAGCTTTTTCGTATGTGTCATAAGTAGCAATCGGGGTTGAAAAAGCATCAACACGGTACTGACTAATTTCTCCATTTGGATTTGCCTTTAGTTCCACAAATCCCCATTGCCTTATTTTCTCCAAAAATGCTGTGGCATCATCTAATGTGAGTGAACCTTCTGGCGCAAATGCTTCAAACGACATTTCTTCATTTAAGTAGGCATTTACTTGGTACAGCCATTCCACTGACTCTTCGACGTTATACACCTTACCAGTAAAGGCTTGAGCAATAATTTGTGCTGCTTTTTTCCGTGTGATGACATCGTCACCAAACGAGGTATAGCTAGTTCCTACTACAGGAAGACCTAATCTTTTCGCAAGATGATAAACTTGCGCTGATTTATAGGTACCGTCTGAAGGCATCTTTACAAGATCACTAGCAGCAAACTCCCTCATTAGCAAACTGAGAAAATCAGATTCTGATAAAATCTTATTATTTGCAGATGCTGGCTTGACAGTTAAAAGATTTAACGCGACGACCAGAATCAAAATGACTGGTAAATATTTTTTTATAACTTGCAACAAAGACAATGATTCCCACTCCTTCCAATATTACTGTATCAGAATACCATAATTTAGAAAGTATTCCGAATGATAACTATTGGATTAGTCGTTATCCTTTGATAAATGTTACAAAAGACACAATTTTTACTAAAAAAAACAGCCTCTATTAGCAACTAATAGTGACCTCTTTCCTAAAACAATTTCAACAAATCCTCAAATTTATCAATCGAATAATCAAATTGACTAACCTGCCCAAATCCATATTTGGCAAAAACAAATGGAATTCCAGCAACTTGTGCACCCTTACGATCGCCTTCTGTATCTCCAACATACACTGGATTTTTAAGGTTATTTCTATCCATAATCAGTTTAATATTCTCCCCTTTTGAAAGACCCGTTCTTCCAGGGTTTTCATAATCCCGGAAATATTTACCTAATTGGTGATATTGATAAAAAGCCTCTATATAACCTTCTTGACAATTACTCACAATATATAGCTTGTATTTTTCAGATAGGGCTTTTAGAGTATCCTCTAATTTATCATATAAATTACCACCTTGATTTCCGAGAAATTCACATTCAACTTGGCAGCATTCATTCATGATTTCTTCTTGCACTTTCTCTTCCAAATAAGGGAAGAGCTTCTGACCAATTTCTTTTATTTGAAGACCCATAGTACCTTGCAATTCTTCAATATTTAGTAGTCTTCTAATTTCTTTTTTATTACTAAGTACCTGATTCCAAACAACGAGAACATTATCTGTTGCATCCCATAAAGTTCCGTCTAAATCAAAGATTATACTATCCATCTCTTTGCCTCCATCTGCTTACTACTCGTTTTCTCATTTATTGAATCTTACTTATAGACTTTAAAACTTTCATACTGAAATCCTAGATATTGATAGTTTTGTTTTCGATACATATCCTTTGCTGTATCATCACCATCAGCAACAAGGATGACCGTTTTATCAGGAAATTGATCCATAACAAATTTCTGTAACTGACTCCCAATGCCTTTCCGCTGATAATCTTCATAAACAACTAAAGCATCGATTTCGGCGGTATCTTCAGAAATAATTACATCTACAGACCCTGCAGGTGTTCCTTTGTAAAATCCAATAATCTGCATGAATTTTTCATTTTTATAATTACTTACATGCTGGAATTGTTTTTGCTCTGCAAAATCATTCCCATAGATAGAATTTTGTTCATATTGGAATCTTAAATAGTCATCTAACGTTTCACTTGTAACCCTTTGAATCTTTATATCTAGATTTTCATTAATTGCAGGGAAATTTGCTGGTTCAATCGCAAAAAGCTCCAAATACCCAATGGTAAAATCAGCATCGGCTTTCATGTGGTCTTCAAGTTCAGGCGTTAACTTCTCCCCTTCAGGAAAATAAAACTTAACATGCTTTTGTCCATGTTTTTCATGATAGGTTCTTAAATAGCTATGTGTATTATTGAATTCTTGTATATTTGGCATTTTTTTAAAATGAATAAAATTGCTGTCATATTGAAGTAGTACTTCGGGATTATGAATATGTTTGTAAAGTTCGTTTTCATCTATAAGCTGACCAGCTTTGTATATATTTTAAAGGTTATATTTTTCATCCATTTATCTCCAAACTATTTCTATTTAGCTGTTACTGAATGTGTAACAAACTTACTTTCTTTTTCAACACTAGTATACATGGATCGCCCAATATAAAGAGGAATGGAAAGCTTTTCAAAATTCGGTAATCCATTTTCTAAAAATTTATCCTTGTCACGATAAAACTGAACGATGTTACCCACAAACCAATCGTGATCTCCGTAGCTATTTCGGTCAATAACCTCACACTCGTAAGCCACATATGCATCCTGTAAAATTGGTGCATTCGTAGCAAGACCTCTATCAAATCCCATATTAACTATCTCAAACTTATTTACATTTGAACCTGAAAACACCCCTGTTTGTTGGATAAAATCAGCCTTTTCAAATGGGAGAAAATTGATAGCAAATTTACCGCTTTCCTTTAATAAATGATAAGTGTGTCTCTCCCGACCAATGGCAACTCCGTAAATAGGTGGTTCATGTGAAATATAGCTATGCCATCCAGCAGCCATAATATTGTCTTCTCCATTAAAGGAAACGGTTACAAGTGCAACCATTCCAGGGTAACTGTGCATTACTGTTCTATTTATTGCTTCAAGCATCTAGGTGCCTCCTTCGTATTTATATGATAAATAAGAATTTCGTTAAAAAGAGAAGAAATCCTTTATTTAAATTGGAGCAAGTAGAGTTATATCTATAAATAAGTTAAGTTAGTCATTTTTGTTTTAAGAAACTTAAACAAGAAAAATTTTAATATTACGGTCTTTTATTGTGTTTTTAGGGATATGATTAGGTAGTTATTCCTAAGTTAAATGGAGATATGAAGGGGGAAAAAAATGAGAGCCATTGTAACAACCAAATACGGTCCACCTGATGTTCTTGAATTAACTGACGTTGAAAAACCGATTCCTCTAGACAATCAAGTCCTTGTAAAAATTCATGCCTCATCCCTAAATTTTGGTAACTTGGTTTTATTAAGAGGAGAACCCTTTTTAGCCCGCTTTGCTTTCGGACTTTTCAAACCTAAATACACTATCCCTGGTGGAGACGTTTCAGGTGTGGTTGAAGCTGTTGGTAAAGCTGTCACGCAGTTTCAACCTGGAGATGAGGTGTTTGGAGATTTATCTGGTTGTGGTTGGGGTGGATTTGCCGAATATGTTGCCGTTCCAGAAAGTGCTCTAGCTATAAAACCTACTAATCTATCTTTTGAAGAAGCTGCTGCAGTCCCAATGGCTGGAGTAACTGCCTTACAAAGTTTACGGGATAAAGGGAAAATTCAATCAGGACAGAAGGTATTGATTAATGGGGCTTCTGGTGGTGTCGGAACTTTCGCCGTACAGATTGCTAAATCATTTGGTGCTGAGGTTACAGGTGTATGTAGTACGAGAAATTTAGACATTTTAAAGTCATTAGGGGCAGATTACTGTCTAGACTATACGAAGGAAAAGTTTTCTCAAACCAAAACGAGCTATGACCTGATTCTTGGAGTGAACGGCCATCAGCCAATTTCAGATTATAAGCGCGCATTAAGCCCTAATGGAACTTTTGTACATGTTGGTGGATCAGGAGCTCAAATGTTCCAAGCCATGGTTCAAGGTCCTTTCGTTTCAATGACTGGAAAGCAGAAACTGGGTACCTTTTTACAACGAGCCAATCAAAAAGATTTACTTTTTTTGAAAGAACTTCTTGAAGCTGGCAAAGTTAAACCAGTAATTGATCGAAGCTATAAGTTGAGCGAATTGCCCGAAGCTTTCAGGTATTTCGAGGAAGGACACGCACAAGGTAAAGTGGTTATTACTGTGTGAGTATTGTTTGGTAACGAGACCGGACATATACACTCTAAATGGACGGTCTCCAATTTAATTGTCTTAGAACTCGCTACATTTGTTATAATACCGGTTTCTGACAAAATATCGTTTGACGTCCCTCTTGTTCATTTTCTTCAAAAAAGAGTATCTTCCATTCACTAAATTCAGCCAATAACTCATTCGACTGTAGCTTATATTGATTTGAAACACCGTTATTTTGGTTTTGGGGTGTTTGATAGAAGGTTTCCATAAAAAAATAACCATCCTTCTGTACTAGACTTTTAACAATGGGAAAAAGCAAACGATCGAGATAATATGTCATAACAACTAAGTTAAATGAATGGTTTTGCCATTCTACACGATCGAGCACCGTCAAATCACAAACCCGTGGATGGATTTTAAGACCATTTTTTGTTGCTTGTTCTAGGACAAAGTTAATAGCAACATCAGATATATCAATTGCCTCGACTTGATAGTTCATGCGAGCCAGAAACATACTATTTGCACCAAGACCACAAGCAATATCAAGTGCTGTGTCTCCATTAAGATAAGCTGACAAATTCATTAATCTTGGATTTACAGCAGGATCCTTTAACTCCTCCAAACGCTCTTTATGTTTCAAATCCCATTTTGTTTTTGAATTCACTTCTTCAACTCCTTCATAAGAAAAATGGCGCCTGTCTACAATGTAGAACAGACACCATCATCATGAACCTTCGGCTTCAATTTTCTGCGGATTAACCGCGTCTGCCGCCTCTACCGCCGCGTTTTGTTTCAGTGTTACGCTTAAGGCTAGTTAGATTATCTTCACTTGCCTTTAAAAACTTAGCCATTTTGTCTTCAAAGTTTTCCTTCGGTTTGAAATTACCACCTTTTGAACGGAAATCTTTAGAGTTTCTGTCATCTCTTCCTTGGCGTGGTGGGCGTGAAGAGTATGAAGATTGACCTTCTGGCTTATCTATAGCCTTCTTGATAGATAATGCAATCTTACCCTCTTTTTCGCTTATCACTTTTACTTCTATTTGGTCACCAATTTTTAGATGTTCATTAACATCAGTTACATAGCTATCCGCTACTTCACTAATATGCACGAGACCCGTTGAGCCTCCAGGTAATTCTACAAATGCACCAAATTTAGTAATACCTGTTACTTTACCTTGTACTTTACTGCCTATTTCAATTGACAAAAGAGCTCCCCCTAGTAAATGTTAAAACCGCTTTATTATAACAAGAAATCGGTACTAATATCAAATACAAAAATTACAAATAGCAAATTTCATTATTTTATTATTTTTATCTATAACTAATATACTATTCATTTTGATGTAATGAAATATATAATAAACAATATATTTTAGTAAGCTACATTAAATACTTGGAATAAGGAGAAACAAATGACCTTAATTGATACAAACAGGCTTGTGATTCGTAAAATTACAGAACAAGACTTCCATTTCATATTTAGACTACTTAACGAACCTTCTTGGATTAAATACATTGGGGATAAGGGAATTAAGACAGAAACAGACGCAAAGAATTATATCCAGACAGGTCCCCTCCAAATGTACAAAGATTTTGGCTTTGGCTTATTCTTAGTTACACTAAAAGAGAATGCCGTTCCGATAGGGCTTTGCGGTCTAATCAAACGACCATCTCTAGAAAATATTGATCTCGGTTACGCATTTTTACCCGAATACACAGGAAAAGGCTACGCTTTCGAAGCGACAAAAGCAGTGATTCAATATGGAAAAGAACAGCTCTCTATTGATAAAATTGTTGCCATTACAACTATTGATAACTTGAACTCAGAGAAAGTCTTGTTAAAATTAGGCTTTTCATTCGATTCACTAATAAAAGAAAATAATGCATCAGAAGAATTAAAATTATTCACTATGGTTTTATGAATTTAACTAAATACTAAAATGGACAACATGATTTTATATGGGCAGTCACAAAAGATTCTTTGTGACTGCTATTATATTAATGATCCCGATTAACAAGATAATTTAATAAATGCTTTAAAAAATTAGTATTACGTGGCACTTCCTGCAGCATTTCCACTGCAAAACAGTAATGATCCCACATCGCCTTTTGGGCTCCATTCTTTCCTAAGACAGATACGAAAGTGGAATTGTTATTTTCAGCATCTTTTCCAATCGATTTACCTAGTAAGCTGAGATCGCCTTCCACATCAAGTAAATCATCTTTAATCTGAAACGCAATCCCCGCATGATAGGCAAATTTTTTTAAAGCTTCCATCTCACTCTCACTAGCTTGAGCGAGAATGGCAGGCATCAAGAGAGATGCTTCAAACGCTAACCCCGTTTTATAAAAGCACATCTGATTCAATTGATCTAGGGTCAATTTCTTTCCCTTGGAATCTAAGTCCATTACCTGCCCCTTACACATATCCTCTGTCTTTTGGGCTGTGTATTGAATCAATTTAAGTACCGTTTTCGTGTCGAACTGATCAAGGGAGGCTTGTTCTTCTATGGCTTTTTGAGTTAAAAATAAACCTGTAAGTTCTGCAATGGCCGTATTATAAACTCGATGTAAAGTCGGTCGACCTCTGCGAATGGAAGCATTGTCTTGGGATGGGAGATCATCGAAAATTAGCGATGCCGTATGCATATATTCCAATGATTTCAAGAGTGGCATAATGGCAGATTTATTTAACCCATATTCATTTATACCCATGACCCAGGTGATGATTGGCCTCAAACGTTTCCCGTCGCTTTCAAGACTGTAATTTGCCGCATCAATGATTGGATTTTTCATCAAATCATTGTCTTCACTTTGAGGAATAAGTAAGATGTCGTTTATCTGTTTTCGTACAATTTTAATCGTATCTGCGAATTTCTCCTGCTCCTTGCGTTCGTTTTTCAAATTGGCTATCATATGGTCCCGAAGCAGTTTATCAAAGAAATCCACATCATCAGCTTTTCCTACCATCGTTTGGATAAGACTATTAAATTTCGGATTTCGAGATGAAAATAGTTTCATCACTTCATTATATTTTTGGCTTCCCCATTTTTCTTTAAATCGTTTCAGACCATTTATCGCTCGATCCAACATGACCTCACACGTCTTAGCATCGGAATGATACACGTTATGAATCAAGTTGGCAATAACTGTCCAGTATAATTCAAATGGGTTGATAAGATCAGGTCGCTTTTCATGATATTTCAGGTAATACGTATATGGCGTAACCGCGCCATCCCTCATGTCATCAAACATATCCGCAAAATCATCAGCCAACTGGTTATAAATGCCATAAAAGAAGGTTCGATGGTCGAAGCCCTCATCCTCTGGAGCACTAATGACCGACCGGATAATTAATCGAGAAGAAGACGATTTTAAAATGATAGGTATATAAAGCTCTTCGTTCGTATAATTGGGATTTGAAAGATCCTTTAAACGATCCACTTCCTGTGATTGAAAAAATACATAGGATTGTTCAAAAAATGAGGTCAGGGTTTCTGGTCGTTGATGGGCTCTAATGTATTCAAAGGCTTCTCGGAGTTCCGAATGAATATATTTGATTAGGTTTTTATTTGTCCCTGTCCACTCACCTAATTTTGGCACTGTGCCTGTAATTAGTGTAGTACGTATTAAATTTGAATATTGCTTCTCTTCTTTATCGGACAGGACTTCAGCATCAAGGAGATCATCAATGAATGGATAGGTCAGACCATAGGAATAACCTAGTCTAATTGCCTCATCGAGTTTTTGCTTACGGCTCTCTGAAGAAACGTCATTATCCATTTCTTCATTCACATGCATAATAACTCCTGCAATGATTTTGATGAGTTTTCGCTGAGCCTGCTCCGCATCCATCCCTTTTGGAATATTGGAGGAAACCCGTTTGAGTTTATTGATCAGCCAAATCATAGTCGACTCTATGCCTTCCTTTTGGGCCATTCGATATAGTCCATACATGCTAAAGTCATTTTTTGTGTCACCTTTGTTCGCATCATTTTGCGTCAGGTGATTTTTCAAATTAGCCACTACACGACTAACTCTAGCTTGTGTGTCAGGTGATTCCAGTGATTTCCCAAGATCTCTCATATAAATATAGGACATACTTCTATCTAAATAACTATCAAGTTTGCCCATATAATCAAGCCATTGAATGTAACTGTAATACCCATTGGAATTTGCCTTTCTCTTTCCACGAATAAAAAAAGACAATATGGGATGATGAATATGGTTTTGCTTCCACGAATGAATATCTTTTGTTAATGTTGGGATAAATGTCTTTTGTTTAACCTGGACATATAGTGACTGAAAATACTGAGCAGCCTTTTGCTCAGCCAACTGATAAGACAAGTCGGGGTTATTTATTAATTCCTCATTCATACTACACATTCCCTCTAATTAAATTCTCTTATTATATTATTTTTAATATTATAGGAATATCACCTTCGAAGACAGTACATTACAAAAAGAAATAACAAATTTATGTTTAATGCAAAAAAAAGCTGAAAAAAGATGTAGAAAGCATCTTTTTGTCAGCCTCTATTAACAATGATTTTGTATTATAGTTCCGTCCGAATATCCCATAATTCCGGAAAGAACCGCTGATCAATTACCCTTTTTAAATAATTCACTCCTGATGAACCACCTGTACCAACTTTATTTCCGATAATTCGTTCAACCGTTTTCATATGGCGGAAACGCCATGTTGAAAGAGAATCTTCAATATCAACTAGTTTCTCTGCTAACTCATATAAGTCCCAATATTTTTCTACATTCCTATAAACCTCAATCCATGCCATACGGACAGTTTCATCCTCCTTATATGAAGTCGTGAAATCTCTTGAGAGGATATCAGGATTTATTTGAAACCCAGCCTTTGCTAGCGCCTGAATAGAAACATCATAGATACTTGGTGAATCAAATGCCATCTTTAACTTACTATGAAGCTCTTGATTTTTTTCATATATTTTTAAAATATGAGCGGTTTTATATCCAAGGGCAAACTCGATCATTCGATATTGATAGGATTGAAACCCTGATGCTTGACCTAATGAGTCCCTAAACTCGATATATTCTGAAGGTGTTAAAGTTGAAAGGACATCCCATGATTGAATGATTTGGGCTTGAATCCTAGAAACTCTAGCTAATCTTTTAAAAGAAGAAGATAAATCATCATTTTGAATGGACTCGATTGCTGAGTTTAGTTCATGAAGAATGAGCTTCATCCAAAGCTCGCTTGTTTGATGGATAATAATAAAAAGCATTTCATCGTGATGGTCAGATAACCTTATTTGGTTGGAAAGGATATTCTCTAACTTTAAGTATTCACCATAGGTCATGTTATTTTTAAAATCGGTATGAATATTTTTTTCTGAGTCTGTTGCATGATTCTTCTTGCTATTCTCGTTAACCAACTCATTCACCCCTAGATTTTATATCTATACAATATAGGTTTAATATCCGAAGATTACATTTTTCGTATAATCCATATTTTAAACTAAATTTAACTTGAAGATATTTGAATGTCAATAAATCCTTTGAAAATTGAATATATTCTGCATATATCACTGTGACGCATTAAAGCCATGAGGGACTGTCCCTCATGGCTTTAATGCGTCACAGCGATTGATATTTTAAACTAACGTTTCTACATTCCAGGCTGCCTGCTCAAGAGATGTTTTGTGAGATCTTCGCTATTATTGTCAGTACTAGACATCTCGTTTACCGCTTCACTATTACTCACATTAGAACTAGCTTGCAATCCTTCTTTACCAATGAGTTTTGACGTACGAATGGTTTCAGATGGAGTGTTATTATTTGGTGCTGCTTGTTCATTCCAGTCACTCATTAATGATCAACCTCCTTTCTTCTTTTAATATCTGTTTAAAGACTGTTCAGTAAACATAGTTACCTGAATCTCTATTTTTGTAATACCTTTTTCATATCCTCAATAAAAGCAACAACCTCTTCTTCTTTTGTAGCCCAAGAGGTTACTAATCGGATGGCTGAATAATCTGGAGCGACCTTCTCCCACACATAAAACGAATACTTCTTTTGAAGCTCTTCAATTAGAGAATTAGGTAGAATCGGAAAGATTTGGTTTGAAGGGGCATGAGTCAGAAACTTAAAATTAGCTTTTGCCAATTCAGTTCTAAGTACATTTGCCATTTTATTTGCATGCTTCGCCAAATCAAAGAATAAATTGTCTCGGAACAGTTCTAGAAATTGAATACCTAGGAGTCTGCCTTTTGCAAGTAATGCCCCTTTTTGCTTCATGTGAAAACGAAAATCCTCCTTAAGCGAATCACGACATATCACCAAAGCTTCGCCTATAAGCGCACCATTTTTCGTTCCACCTATATAGAAGGCATCAACAAGGTTTGGAAGATCACTCAATTCTACATCATTTTCTTCAGAACAAAGCGCTGAACCTAGTCTAGCTCCATCCATAAACAAAATAAGCTTATGCTCTTTACAGAAATCTCTTAATTGTTCAAGTTCATTTTTATCATAAATAGAGCCAATTTCTGTCGAATTTGATATGTACACTAACTTAGGCTTTACCATATGCTCATCCGTATGTTGTTCCAAAACAATCTTCAAGTGTGAAGGGTTCAGTTTCCCGTTTTCAGTTACAACACCGAGTATCTTATGTCCAGTAGCTTCAATTGCACCTGTTTCATGTGTAAGAATATGACCCGTACTTGCTGCTATAGCAGCTTCATGCGGTTTTAAAAAAGCGGATAGAGCAGTAAGATTTGTTTGCGTCCCACCCGCTAATAAGTGAACATCCACGTCCGTTCTGTCGAGTTTTTCTTTTATTAATTCAACGGCTTGTTGAGTAAATCGATCTCCCCCATACCCATCCACCTGTTCAAAGTTAGATTCCATTAGTGCCGCTAAAATTCTTGGATGTGCTCCCTCACTATAATCATTTTTAAAGCTATACATTTGTTAGCCCCCCACCTGATTTTTATTTTTATCCTACCATAAGATTGTTGGTTGTCCATAATTCTAGTGTTTGGTGAGGTGAAGCTAAATTCGTTAAAATGTTAACAAAAAATTCATTCTTTTCTTTTTGCAGCACTAGTTTTATATATATGATTAAATTAGAGTTTGTTAAAATTTGAGAGGAAGTGGGTCATGCTTTTTAAAGCAAGAAGTGAAACAGATTTATTAAAGATTTTAAGAATATTAAACACACGCAAGGAGCAAACCTTAGAAGAGAAGCAATACTATTCAAAACTTGAAAAAGGTTATGAAGGTGAGGTTCAGTTTGATTTATTAACGGAAAAGCTTCTGAATGACTGCTTAATATTAAATGATCTACTGTTCGAGATTAACGGCACAAAATTCCAAATTGATACGGTGATTATTTTTCAAGATACGATTTACTTAATCGATATTAAATTTTTTGATGGTGAGTATCTTTATGATGGCGAAAACTTCCAGACATCCTACGGAAAGATAGTGAAAGATCCTCTTAACCAACTAGATCGAAGCAAATCCTTGCTCTTACAACTACTCCAACATCTTGGATTCGGTTTGACTGTTGAAGCTTACGTTGTTTTTAATAATCCTGACTTCACTCTTTATCATGCCCCTCAAAACAAGCCCATTATATTACCAACACAGTTAAATCGTTTTATGAAAAAATTAGATAAGAAACCCTCTAAGCTAAATAATTCTCATATAAAATTAGCAGAAAAACTAGTGCGATTAAATATAGTTCAAACTCCAGATAACCACTTACCACCTTATAAATATGAACAAGTAAAAAAAGGAATAACATGTAAAACCTGTCATTCATTTTCAGTAATCACTAAGGGGAGGAAAGTTGTCTGTGGAGCTTGCGGCCACGAGGAACTTATTACAACCGCTGTTATTCGCAATGTCCAGGAAGTAAAGTTACTTTTCCCTAATCGAAAAATTACCACAAAGGAAATTTATGATTGGTGCCAAGTAATTAAGTCTAAGAAGAGAATTACAAGGATACTAGGTAGTAACTTTAAAGCAGTAGGAGTTTGCAAGTGGACTTATTATGAATAATTAGTTGTTAGGGATTGTGAAGAATATACCTTAATTAGAATCAGTAATTTGCCCAAGCACTTGTTTTAGAGATTTTGATTGTTCTTTTTGGGAAATATTGTGTCCGATAGAGTCATTCTATCGGACATTTTTTCTTTCTCTAGCGCTTGTTTTGTCCAATAGAGACCTCCTATTGGACACTTGCACCTTCCACTCACCTTGTTTTGTCCAATAGAGACCTCCTATTGGACACTTGCACCTTCCACTCACCTTGTTTTGTCCGATAGAGGCCTCCTATTGGACACTTACACCTTCCCTCCATCTTGTTTTGTCCAATAGAGACCTCCTATCGGACACTTACACCATCCCTCCATCTTGTTTTGTCCAATAGAGACCTCCTATCGGACTATAAAACAGACCTCACACCTTGTTTTGTACAATAAAAACCCATAAACACTACCACCAACTATCAAACTATATTACATCCGCAATCTCTTATGTAACAAAACTGTAATACTAATCTAGTTATTCCGTTCATACTAATAGATTAAGTAAGTTAATCACTGGACTTTCAATTTTAGGAGGAATTTAACTATGAAAATACTAGTAACTACCATAATGTTCATATTGTCTTTCCTATTTGCAGCCACTCCGTCATTTGCTTATACCGTTAAACAAGGGGATACTATCACTAAAATCGCATCTGAAAATAACCTTTCTATTCAGGAAATTACAGAATTGAATCCGCAAATTCAAAACCTAAATATGATTTATGTTGGTGATACCGTTAACACTGAGCCCCAAAAACGGACAAGCCCATCAAACATCGTGAGCTATTCTGATTACAAAATAAACCTACTAGCTAGATTAGTTAGATCGGAAGCCCAAAGCGAAGATGAATTAGTTCAAATTAACAAGCAAATCCAAACCCTTTATGCTGCTAATCTAGTTAAAAAAGTAAAACCTATAAAAACAAAAATTGCTTCTATGGAAATACAAAATTATTCCAAACATGAAATAGACCTTTTAGCAAGACTAGTTAGAGCTGAAGCTCAAACAGAGCCTTTCGAAGGAAAGATTGCAGTAGCGTGTGTAGTCTTAAATCGAGTTGAGAGTTCACTGTTTCCAGATACTATTAAAGAAGTTATTTATGAACCTGGTCAATTCCAACCTGTTTCTAATGGTGAAATTCACGAGCCTGCAGATGAAGATTCCATTGCGGCAGTTAAGGAAGCTTTAACCGAAAAACGGAATATTGTGCCTGAATCAACATTATTCTTCTACAATCCAGACATTGCTACTAGTCGTTGGCTAGACTCAAGATCAACTACTGTTGTCATTGGTCAACACGTATTTAAAAAGTAGCATTTACATAGATAAATAAAAGAGTGAAGGGCTCTTCATCCCTTCACTCCAACTTAAAATTTAGTATGATAGTTTTCGATTTCCCATGCGTGTACCGCTGAACGATAGCTGTTCCATTCTGCTTTCTTCAGAGACACATACTCGCTATAAACATGTTCACCTAATGTTTTTGAAGCAATTACTCCTGACTCTAATTCTTGTAATGCTTCTACTAAGCTACCAGGTAGGTTGTCAATACCTTTGAACGCTCTTTCTTCATCTGTCATATGGAAAATATCTTCATTAATTGGTGCTAGCACATCTAATTCCTGTTCGATTCCATCTAAGCCTGCAGAAGCAACCAATGCAAATGTTAAGTAAGGATTTGCGGATGGATCCGGACAGCGTAATTCCACTCGTGTCGCAAGACCCTTTTTCGCTGGAATACGAATAAGGGCTGAACGGTTAGAAGCAGACCATGCAATATAACAAGGCGCTTCATAGCCAGGTACTAATCGCTTATAAGAGTTTACTAATGGATTTGTTATGGCTGTAAAACTTTTCACATTTTCCATTAATCCAGCAATAAATTGGTATGCCTTTTTCGATAATTGTAACTCATCACTTGGATCAAAAAAGGCATTTTCACTACCTTCAAAAAAAGACATATTCACATGCATTCCAGACCCAGCAATTCCAAATACCGGTTTTGGCATAAAGGTAGCATGTAAGCCAAATTTCTTCGCAACAGTTTTTACTACCCATTTATAAGTTGTTGCTAGATCAGCAGCCGTTAATACATCAGAATATTTAAAGTTAATTTCATGTTGCCCTTCAGCTACTTCAGTGTGGGAAGCCTCAATCGTAAAGCCCATTGCTTTTAAAGCACGATAAATTTCTAAACGTACCCGTTCGCCTGTATCATGTGGAGATGGCTCAAAATAACCTGCACGATCTCCAAGTTCTTGAGTTGCGTAACCCTTTTCATCCGTTTTAAAAAGGAAGAATTCTAATTCCGGCCCAACTGAAATCGTGTAGCCATGTTCTGCAGCACGTTCTACTGTTTTCTTTAACACATTTCTCGTATCACCAGCAAATAGAGTGCCATCCGGATTTTTCACTGAACACAAAAATCTTGCTTCTGAATAGCCATTTTCTACTGTCCAAGGAAGAACAGCAAATGTAGCTAGATCTGGTTGAAGATAGAGGTCCGATTTATTAATAGGTGAAAAGCCTTTAATAGAGGAACCGTCAAACATCATTTTCCCTTCAACTACATCCTCTAATTGTTCAGTTGTTACAGTAATTTGCTTTAAAATACCTTCAATATCTACAAATTGTAAGTGTAATAATTCAACACTTTTATCTTTAATTATATCTATGATTTGTTCTAAAGTCGTTGTGGTTTCAGGTGTTTTAGAAATAAGTGTTTGCGTCACGTTAGATTACCTCTCAATTTCATGTTATATAATCTCACATCAATATAGTGATTATAATTAATAATTGAATCTTTGACAACCTTTTTTTAGCATAAATGATTGAATAATTATGATAAAAAATTAGTAAGCGTTTTCATTTTTATCAACAATAACAAGACCACTCCCGTTGTAGAAGTGGTCTCGTAATTAATAAATATTCAAATTAATGTTTCATTATTCATCCATTAATAACCTTTCTTAACGTCCACCTTATTCAGTATCTGCTTATTTCCTTCAATTTTATTAAGCGTTTCAATAAAACAAGCAACCGCCTCATCTGGAGTAGTAACTGCAGAAATATGAGGAGTAATATGTACATTAGGATGGTCCCAAACAGGATTTTCTACTGGTAGGGGTTCTTTTGAAAATACATCTAAAACGGCAAATCGGATGTGTTGGTTATTCAATGCATTTAGCATTGCTGTTTCATCCAATGATGCCCCTCTACCGACATTAATCAAGCCAACATTTGAAAGACGCTCAAATATCTTCTCATTTAACAACGAAGCAGTTTGTTCAGTTAAAGGTAATGTATTAATCAGGTAATTCATTTCGCTTAATCGTGAAAAATGAGTCTCTATTGTCATTACTTCATTAAAATAGTCTTTATCTTTTCCACTAAGTGAGACACCATATACCTCCACACCTAATGCTGAAAAAATTCTTGCCACTGTTTGGCCAATTTCACCTGTTCCGTAAATCATCACTTTTTGATTACTTAGTAACATAGGTGTAATAGGATTCCAGCTTTTATTGGACTTCGCTACACTGAATTGATCGTGAAATTGTAAGTCTTTTAGTATGTAACTTAAACAATACTCGGCAATTCTTTGACCAAATGAACAAACAGTCCGGGTTAATAAAACATCTTCATCCCAGGACTTTCCGTATAAAAATTTATCAACACCCGCTCCTAGAGAGTGAACCCACTTCACCTGACTGTAGTCAATGTTTGAACTAAGATTAAAGCAAACCAACGCATCTGCCCATTCTAAATCAGTAAACGTTAACTCTGCCTCTGGTAAATAACGAAAATTCTTTTCGATTTGCTCCTTTTCAATCAATAATTGAAGTTCCATGAACATAGGACTGACTATTAAAATATTATTTATCTGCATTTTTTCACCTAAGTTTCCTAATGAACTAATGAGGCTCTTAAAGTGTTAACCCCATTCTCCAGATAACCTTTTAAACAGGTTAACATATAGACCCAACCACCTTTTTGCCCGACCATTTTGTTGAGCAAGTTAGGGTCATCTTCTTTAAAGCCTGATTCGTTTACTTCTATAATAGTAGTTGTTTGATCTATCCTCTCAAAAGTGATGGTAACAAACGTTTCTTCACCTTCATCACCCCAAGAGAATACTATCTTCTTGTTATCAACGACCTCAGATACTTTGATTACTACTTCTGCACCGTATTCTTCATATCTCCATGTAATGGTCTTTCCATTTGCCACTCTGTCAGTTCCAGATGAAAACCAATAATTAGCCATTTTTTCAGGGTCTACTACCGCTTCGAACACTTCATTTGCTGGCTTATATATTTTTAATTTCGTAATTACATGAGCATCCATGCTAAAAAACAACTCGCTTTCGAAAGTAATGATATATTTTGACTATTAATTACTTAATTCGCTATTTTTATTCCGTTTCCTTCTCAAAGACTAAAAAACAAGCCAAACAAATTTCTATGTTTGACTTGTTTTATCCTAATCATTAACATCAAATTACATCCCCAAGTTTCTATCTTAATCCATATTCGTTCTAATTTCTTGCATTTTACGTGTCACTAATGGATAAAAATATTTTTTGGCACTTGTTGTTGTACTTCCTCCAAAAAAACCTGTACCTGGGCAACTTTTAACAGTATGACCTGCAATTTTATTTAACACTCTTTGTCCCGTTTTCATATCCCACCAGTGATGATAAGTAATGCTGTCTATTGAAGGAGTTAATCCGAATTTTATACTAAGTAAAGCAGTGATGTATACAATTGTTTCCTTTTGTTCCTTCGTCATAACATCATGACCTAAATCAAAATTACCTACATTTTCAATGGCTATTCCTACCGAATTCGCTCTTTCGCCAATCGATCCTTCGGGAGCTATATTTAACGGTCTAGAAATGGCTATTTTCCCATCAGGAAATGTGGTTATATTTTGGGCTATATTCTTCCATTTTTTTTTATTAATATGAAAATTTTCCATTCCCTTTAACAATTGAAAATGATTGGAGCCGTTAAAGTTTTTATAGGACGGTAGCCATGTGTGATGTTGTTGAATGAGGCTAATTTTTCGATTAAATTGATTATTCAACAACCATTTTCTAAATTCCTCGCGGGTCATTAAAATATATTGTCCTTGCATATTCAATCTTTTTGGTGTAATCCTCAGTTTTTGACCATTATTCACCATATCATTGTGAAGCCGATTAGTTACTTTTATAGCATTAATAGAAGTATTGTATTCTAACGAAATTTTACTCAATGTATCTCCAGGCTCAACTATATAAATGATCGGAACTTCCAACTTCTGACCAATCATTAATAGATCCGATTGTAATCCATTTGTTAGTTTTAGGTTTTTGACAGAAGTACTGTATTTTTTTGCAATTTGAGGTAACGTATCTCCAGATTTCACCACATATATATTGCTTTGGTAAGCTGCTTGTGTAGGTTTGGTATTTATTTGCATGATAAGAATCAAGCATAACAGTAAGGCAACATATTTCTTCATTATTTAATCCTTTCAACCGAATGTCTAAGATGATTCTTCTTAGTTTGTAGAACCACATAAAGATTATACTTAGGTAATTTTTAAATTAGATAAAATACTTCATAAGAAAATGTTTTTCAACCATCCTAATAAAGGGAGGTGAACAATATGTTAGAAAATAATCCAATTGAATATAACGGTAAAGTCTTAGATCAAAGAAATACTCTTACAGGTCCTGATGATTTAAATAAAGCAAACTATCCTAAAAAGCCCCAAAATGCACCTATACAGCAATCAAATAATAAAATTGGTGAGTAATCCTCTTCAATTCCATGTATATTTTTTCACCTTTTACCAATAATAAGCAAAAATTGGTCGAGGTGAATGACATGGGATTACTGAGTGCTTTTAATGACTGGAGAGCAACAAGATACGAAAACCATGTAGGGCAAATGAAAGAAGAAAATAAATGTCCTGATTGTTATGGTAGGGGTTTCTTAATTTATCCTTCAAGTGAAATTTTCTTTCATGCAAATTCTTTAGATTGTCCAGGTTGTAATGGTAGTGGTCAATATGCCGAATGGGAAAATTCTACAACATTAAGCTAAAATTACCGAATTCCAATTTTTCAATGACTTAAGTACTAAAACACTTCATTTCCTCCTAAAGTTGCTCCTAAAATGGCTTTCTATACATGTTTTCCCATGGACTAAAACCAGGGTTAGCTGTGAAAACTATAATTCGTAAGGACAAATTATTGGAGGTACTTCATATGCCAAAAGTAGAAGTTTCTTGCTCTATTGCGAACTGTTCGTTTTATGGCCAAGGAAATGTTTGTACTGCTGATAAAATTATGGTTGAAATCGATAGCCATGCAAGATACGATACAGAAATGTCGTCTGAATTAGGAGAAAAAAACCATATCGATGAAGCAAGCGATTCAGCTCAAACTTGCTGCAAAACGTTTAAACCGAAAAAACACAAATAAAATTAAGTTAACATAGGAAGGCACATAAGCACTGATCGTTTGTGTGCCTTCCTTTTATAGTTAAATGCTTTGTCAAAAGTATTTGTTTATGCTGATAAACGTTCTAATCTTACGCAAAAAAGAGCTTCAAAGGAAGCCCTTTTTCTTTCTGTTCTTGATGATCCCCTTACATATACATTCCTGCTAAAAAGATCCCGAGGGTTTCTTGATAAATCTCATCAAACTGGCTTAACGGGAGAGGATTGGCTCCACTGCCACACTCAATCGTATAACCAGGTCGACGCCAATCTTGGATAAACCAGTCTTTGTAGCCAGCATAACTTTCAATTGTTTTCACAGGTGTATAGCCGCTAACACGGCTAAACTCATTGACAATAACTTCTGCTTCAGGAGGCTCTAGATTTTCAAATCCCCAATAAATGACTTCCCCTTGTGTATGGAAGGCTAACACACGTGCAAAATCTCTTCTTCTTGTTAGGTCCGCCATGGCTATCGCCTCTGGCTCAGAAAGAGGTCTTTCACCACCGTAATCTCTCGGTCCAGGTTTTGTAGGATTTCTTGCTTTTTCCAATTCCCACCTAGCTGGGAATTGATCATTCAGATCCACTCCCCTAATATTGGCTTTCCATCCTGAAAAATTCATACTCCCATTATTATATTGAATGACTCTACTTCTCCATGGTTCGCTTGATGGAGGTCCATGCAAAACAAGATCCACACCATCAGGGTTTACCATTGGTACGATCGAAAGAGTAGTTTGTTGATATAATGGAAATGTCGAAAGACCTCGAATCGAATTCTGGTTTGTTAATGATAACAAATAATCATTTAAAAAGGTCATAATGATTGGGGTAGTAATCCATTCATTTGCATGAAAAGATCCATTATAATGTACTCTTTTTCCACCGTTTCCGATACGAACTTCTGGTATACCCTTCCCTAAAACACTATTCCCAATCGAGGGCCTTAGTAAAAATGGATAAACCGTCTGTAATCTTCCAATATCCTTCATCATTAAACCGTAATCATAATTTTGCCGTCCCTGTATAAGCCTCCAAGTAATTCTCAATGGTACGCTAATCCTTTGGCCAATTTGAAGTCTATTAGGATTAATGTTTGGATTAACAAGCAAGATTGCATCAAGTGAAAGATTACGCGCTTTGGCGATCTTCCATAAATTATCTCCAGATTTTATTTGGTAATCCTGAGCCACAAACCCTGGAATCCGTATCCGCTGCCCAATAGACAACGTATTCAATTGAATGTCACGGTTTGAGTCTCTAATAAGCTGAAGATTTATAGCAAACAATTGACTGTAAAACCATAATGTATCCCCTCGCCTAACATAAACGTCCATTTCACTTCACCTCTATCCACAAATAATACCCCTTAAAAAAATGTATGCGGATGAGAGATAAAAATGTTGTTTTATTCCAATGTCGTTAATTACGTTAGGATTTGAAAAAAAAGAGAAAAACCTTATCCCATTCACAATGGCATAAGGTCATCTCTCCTGAATTAATCATGATGATTTAAGTACTTCTTCAATTATCTCTCTTTGCATTAGTATCTGCCGTTTCACTCCTGTAATTTGGTCTAACAATTGGAATGCTTTTGCTAAATACGACTCAGAAACTGCCTTATTTCCTTGCTTCTTATACTGCTTTGCATGCGAGGTAGTAATCCTTAATTCAAGCTGTAATTGTTTAAGCCTTTGTTTATTGGCTCTTTTTTTCTCACTTATCAGCTTAAGTTCAGTTTTTACATTATTATATTGATGATTAAATTGATTAAATTTCTCTAAGTTTTGGTGAATGGAAGTCATTTGCACTTTATCAAAACTCCTTACATGTAGTTTAATAAGTTAACTTCATTGTAAGAAATAAATATGTCATAATTATGTCATTTTTAAATGTATTTAGATAAATCAAATAACCCTTGTCGTTAAAACCTACCTATGTACAAATAAAAAAGTACGTTTAAACTAGAACTCCTGAACTACTTTTAATAAATTCTATAAACAAATTATTCATACTACTGTTACTACTTGCCATTGATTCTGGGTGCCACTGTACTCCCACGGTAAAAGTAGAAGAATGAATATACTCTACTGCCTCAACGATACCGTCTGATGACATGGCAACAACACGTAAATCTTCTGACACCTTATCTAAAGCCTGATGATGAAGACTATTTACTCTAACTCGATCAGCATCCAGTATTTGATATAATTTACTATCAGTCGATATGTTTACCCAATGAGTATCTCGGCTTCTTTCCACTGTTTGGGAATGTTGAATAGGTTCTTTCATTTGACTAGGTATATCCTGAATTAAAGTTCCTCCTAAGGCGACATTTAATATCTGTACACCTCTGCATACAGCTAGGATTGGAATATTGTTCTTAATTGCATATTTTACTATCTCTATCTCCACTAAATCCCGATCAGGTAATGTTGGGCCCAAATGGATATGAGGATCTTGTCCGTAAAATTGAGGATCAACATCTTCTCCTCCACTTAGAATAATGCCATCGCATAATGGTAGTGTCTCTAACGTCATTTCAGGATTAATAAAAGGTAGAATAACCGGAATTCCTCCATTTGCTGCTACACTTTTATGATAGTCATGATGTACATATACCCCCTCCATATGCTCGTTACGCTTTATATAGGCACCTGTTATTCCAATAATCGGCTTCTTGTTCATGTTCTTCCTCCTATTTTACAAAAAAAAATTTTAGCGAATAATTATTTTCGTCTTTGACTTTGAATTTAGCTATCTTATTTTAATTGAATCACAAAATAATAAGAGTGTCAGCAATAAATGACACTCCTACACAACTTCTATTAAACTAAGAGTTCTCGAGCTTGTTGTAGTGCCCATATAACCCGATTTTGTCCTCGAGTTAGATGAGTTTTTAACACTTTGTATTCATGTGAGCCTTCTGATAATTGGCTAAAGCTAGTCGCGGGTGCGATATCTGGTAGTGGCGGAATATTTAATGCAGGGTCATGACGAAATTTCCCTTTTCTTGTGAAATTGATTGTTACTAAGATTCTAGCTAATTTCACAATGACTTTATTGGCGTTTTTCACTTGTGGATTATGAATCGACAAGCCTTTAAATCCTTCTATACGTTCATAGAATGCTACTAAGTCATCACGTAACGCTCTGACTTCATGAAGCGATTGTGAAAAGTCAAAATGGCTACCTGCTTTATTTTGATAGGATTGAATTGTAGCTTCCATTTTATCTGCGGTTTTGACAAAATTAAATGGATGAACGGTTGCATTAACTGCACGAAAAACACCAGTTAAGTAAACTTTAATATCTTTTTCAAGGACCGTTAGATCTGCTACATGCATCAAATCTTCTTCGGTATGCCATTCGATATTAGCCCCACATCCACCAACTGGATAATAGCCTTTTTCTATTAATTTCTCTTCAGGGATACTAGAAGATAACATAAAGAACGATGTGATTCCAATATTGTTAAACGAATAGTCTCCTGCATGAAGTGGTCTTGTCCCTTTTGAAGGTTGGCCAACTGCATCCGTAATCACGTCTTTACAAAACTCATCTACTTCACTCATCCACATCATATACTCATACGATGTAGCATCGGCGCAGCCAGGTGAATCACAGTTTACTTGTGCGATACAATTCTTTTCCAAGTCTAAACCAAATTCGTCTACAAACCAGGTTGACCCGCCGTATCTTCCAGTCGAGTGGCCAGTCCAAATCGCTATCCTGACACTTCGTTTCAATTGATGACGATTTTTATAAAAAATTCTTGCCATTTCTATTAAGGCAGCATTCCCTGTCGCATTATCGCCGATACCTTTATGCCAGGAATCTAAATGTCCATGAAGAAGAACGTACTTTTCAGGTTCCTCTGTACCTTCAATGAAAATATCAATAATCGGACATGTCATCCAATCCTTCTCAAGATAGGTTTTGAATTCAATTTCTACTTTTTCCTTTTCTGTTAATGCTTTCAATTCTTCACCGTCTTGCTTATTTATCGCTAAAACAGGAATCTTCGGCTCATCGTTGATGCTATCAAGGTCAGGCGCACCCCAAATCGGTGTACAAATTCCTTCATGAATGTTCTTTCCAGGACTTATAAACATTATCGCTTTGACACCGAGCACTGTAAATTCTTGTACTTTTGCTGGCATTGGGTATCCTTCAGTGAGGACAATTTTCCCTTCAAGATTTACAAGGTTGGCATCTATTTCCGATCCAAAAATATCGTTAATCCCTTTAGCATAACCAGTTGGGATGTAGACAATTTCCCCCTGTAATGCTTGATCTCCCGTAGCGATTGAGAAAGAAGGCGTTTTGACACGAAACTCTTTCTCAATGGGACTTGTTACTTGTAAGTAAGCCTTTTTAGGGACACTTAAATAAAGCTCGGGTTGATGAATTGTATAACGGACACCCCATTGTTCTAAATAGCTCGCCAAAAAGTCAGCAGCTGTTCTTTCATCTTCACTACCGGATTCACGAACTAAACTACTGAATCTTTCTAATACGGCTTTAGGGATTTCTAAACTCACTTCGTCTAATAATGCTTTTTCTACTTCGGCGTTTATTAATGTAGTCATTTTTTGTCCCCTCTCTATTTTCTTGTAAAAAAACTGACTAAATTGGATTTTAATATCCTTTTAGTCAGTTTTTTACATACACGCTTCCTAAAAACTATATCGAAACAGCTGCCGCTTTCGGTTGCAATTCTTTTACAACAATTCCACCTTTTACAACGACTCGAATGTTTGAGTTATCCTCTAATGAACGAAGATTCTCTAATGGGTTTGTTTTTGTGATGACAACATCGGCAAATTTCCCAACTTCTAATGTCCCTACTTGATCATCCCAGCCCATACACTCTGCAGCTACCTTTGTTGTTGCTACGATTGTTTCCATTGGAGTCATTCCCAATTCGTTCATTAATGTAAGCTCTCTTAAATTCGTACCATGGGCCATAACCCCTGCGTCTGTTCCCATCGCAATCTTGACACCAGCACGGTAGGCTTTAACAAAACTTTCTTTATGAGCTTCGATTGCTTCCTTTGCCTTTATAATTCCATATTCAGGCATTCCTGCTTTTTCAGCTAGCTCTAGAACAGCTACTGGCGCTAATAACGTTGGCACTAAGTATGTACCATGCTTTAACATAAGCTCAATACATTCATCATCTAAATAGATACCATGTTCAATTGAATGAATTCCCGCTTTAATCGCATTTTTAATACCTTCTGCACCTTGTGCATGCGCCATTACTTTAATTCCACGACGGAAATTTGCTTCTTCTACCATTACCTTTAATTCTTCCACGCTGAATTGTGTAAATTCAGGATGATCCGTTGCGCTTAATACACCACCAGTAGCATGGACCTTGACTACATCTGCTCCTGCACGAAGAACTTCCCTTACTGCTTTTCGAACACTTTCAACTCCATCGCAAATCCCATTTGGCATTCCTGGGTATTCATCTAAAAGTAATTTTACGGATTGTCCTGATGCTGTGTATGAATCACCATGTCCACCTGTTGTCGTTAAAGCTGTAATACTTACTTGCATACGTGGTCCTTGGACAAGCCCTTTCTCCACTGCTTGTTTTACCCCTAAATCAGTACCACCGCAATCTCTTACTGAAGTAATTCCGGCATTTAAAGTGTTTTTCATATAATCAATTGCTTTATAAAAATTATAAGAGAACGGCTTAGCCAATCTTTTTTCAACTGGCTCGAATTCTAGCATTAAATGAACGTGAGTATCGATGAAACCTGGAAGGATACAACCACCATCCGCATCAAGGTACGTAACTTCACCATGAAACTCTGGTAAATCTACTTCTTTTCCAACGAAAACAATCTTTTCATTTTCCATTGCTACAGCAGCACGTAAAATCGGTTGACCACCATTTCCATCAATTAGAGTACCATTTTTAATCACTGTTACACTCATCAAAATCCCTCACTTTTCATTTTTTATTGATATATTAATACTCTATAAAAAATAGAATATCGTATCCTACAGATAATCTTATTGCTTAATTGGAGAAGGCTTTACACCTTTAGCTATTGGACATTCATATGGAACGCCCTCTGTTTTTTGCTGTAATTCCACTTTAGCCTGTTCAATCACACTCGGATTCATAAATAAATCAATTGCCGTTCCTGCCAACACCTTCCCTGAATGGAGCATTCCTTTATGCGCGATAGAAGTAGCACCTTGTGATACGAGTTGCCAAGAATGAGCAGGGGTTGCAAACACAAAACATGGTCCCCAGAATTGTGCCGTAGGGGTGATCCAGCTAACGTCTCCCACATCAGTGGAACCAAACAGAATTTCATTTGATTCTTTGAATGGTAATACTTGATTCAGAAAACAAGATTCTTTTATTTCCTTTGAAACACTTACTCCATATTGTCTTTTGACTTCAGCAACAGTACTTTTTAAATCAGCTGCAGTAATTTGTTGCATCATTTCTGCTGCAAATTCCTTTTCTGTACTATCATATTTAGGTAATGCAATTCGTTGTAAATTTTGATGCATGACAGCACCTATGGCATTGTTGGGAATATAGTTAGAGCAGGCTTTATCAAACTCTATTTCCACTTCTGTCTCGGTCATGAGAGCTGCACCTCTTGCAATGTTATATACTCTTTCATATATTTCTTTCACATCTTCCATTTGCGGAGCACGAATGAGGTATAGAACTTCCGCTTCTGGCTGAACTACATTAGGTGATAATCCTCCAGCGTTCACAATTGAGTAATGGATCCTTGCTTCTGGAATGATATGCTCCCGTAAATAATTCGCCCCAACATTCATTAATTCAACTGCATCTAAAGCACTTCTTCCTAAATGTGGTGAAGCAGCAGCATGTGAAGCAATTCCTTTAAATTTAAAGAAAATTTGATAGTTAGCAAGCGTTGTAGCCGAAAACATTCCAGCAAAGCTCCCAGGATGCCACGTTAGGGAACAATCGACATCATCAAATAATCCTTCTCTTACCATAAAGGTTTTTCCGGAACCGCCTTCTTCACCCGGACAACCGTAATAGCGAATGGTTCCAGGTATGTTATACTCTTCCATATATTCTTTAACTGCCACTACAGCTGCTAAAACAGATGTCCCAAATAAATTATGACCACAGCCGTGTCCATTGCCGCGTTCTAACAAAGGCTCCTTTTGCGAGCTATTCTTATGCTGACTTAATCCCGAAAGTGCATCATATTCTCCTAAAATACCGATTACAGGCTTACCGCTTCCAAAGGATCCAATAAAAGCCGTCTTTATTCCTCCAACTTCCCTCTCTACTGAAAATCCTTCTTGTTCTAGTGCTTGGCAGAGTAGTTGCGCAGATTGATATTCTTCAAATCTTGTTTCAGCATACTCCCAGATCCGATCACTAATATCGATAAACGTATCTCGTTTTGCTTCAATGACTTCTTCAATTTTAGATATAACATCTACCGTTTTCATACTGATCACCTACTCTTTGTTTTTTTTGATTTTTCAAGAGACTATCAATTATTTGTCCAATAGAGCCCTTCTATTGGACATTTCGCGCTCTCAACTGTGTTGGTTTGTCCGATAGATCCCTTCTATCGGACATCTCGCGCTTCCTTCTGTGTTGGTTTGTCCAATAGAGCTCTTCTATTGGACATTCCGCGCCTCCAACTGTGTTGGTTTGTCCGATAGAGCCCTTCTATCGGACATTTCGCGCTTCCTTCTGTGCTTGTTTGTCCAATAGAGCCCTTCTATCGGACATTTCGCTCCTCCAACTGTGTTGGTTTGTCCAATAGAGCCCTTCTATTGGACATTCCGCGCCACTAACTGTGCTGTTTTGTCCAATACATCCTTTCTATCGGACATTTCGCGCTTCCTTCCGTACTTGTTTGTCCAATAAAAGCCTCAAAGTGTTACCTCTTCTTTAGAAGTTTCATTGATAAACTGACGAACCGTCTTTAGATAGCTCTCATTTTCTTCTAGATGTGGTGAATGACCGCTATTTTCATAGATAACAAGTTTAGAATTGGGAATCTCAGCTGCGATGACTTCAGAATAAGTAACTGGAGTTACCCAATCATGTCTTCCAACAGAGACTAGAACTGGTACCTGAATCTGTTTTAGTTTCTCTTTAATGTCATAATTGGGTTGATTCGTATTAAATGCGTAGTTGTGTGTTTCAAAATGATAGAAAATCGAGTCGATTCTTTCCTCTACTTTTATCGGATCATATTCAACCGTATAGAGTGGTTGAAGGGCATAAAAGATTGCTTTCAACTCCTCATTTGATCGAACCTTTCCACTCCATAATCGATCTAATTCTTCCTCTGTTACTCCAGGTAAATCTGCTTTTAATGCTTTTTCCGTAGAAAGATGCTGATAATCTTGATTCGCTGCTGTATCCCTTAATAAACACAAGGAAACACGCTCTGGATACCGAAGGACATATTCTAATGAAATAAATCCACCATAAGATCCACCGTGTATCATCATTTTTTCAATATTTAGTTGCTTACGTAATTCATCAATATCTGATGTCCATTGATCATGTGTAAAAGGTGGTTTATCCTGAGAGCGTCCAGAGCCTCTCATATCTAGGAAGACTAACTTGTATGCATCACCTAATGATTTAAAGGCATTTAAATCAGATCGACAATCACCAAGACCTGGTGCTCCATGAATAAAGAAAATCGCTTTATCATCTTCCTTGCCATGGATTTCATAATAAATCTCGCAATCATTAATTGTTGTATACATAGACACTCTCCTTTTTTATATTTGTTTCGGAAACCTAAATAACATTGTAAAAGAAAAGCGTCGCAGGAAACGACGCTTTTTAATTTTAAGATATAACGTTTTTAGTTAGCCCCACTTACTGACCACTGGTGAATGTCAGCATGCATACCAAAAGTCTTTGGTTTACCAACTTGTACACGTTTATTTACGCCAGCGAAGTCATGATCAGAATATAACGTTAACGCAGGTACATCATCGATAATTTTCGTTAAGATTTCTTTGTAGATGACCTTACGCTTCTCAACGTCTGCTTCTTGCTTCCCTTTAAGTAATAGTTCATCCATTTTTGGATCGCTATAGCTCATAAAGTTATATGCTGCACCTGTTGCATAGACTGTCGAAACGTCAGGATCAAGCGTTAACGTAAACCCGATTAATAATAGATCAAATTCTCCAGCTTTCCCTTTTTGCATGATTGTTGGGAAGTCATAATTTGTTATCTTCGTTTTTACGCCAATTTTTTCTAAGCTTTGAGCAATGATTGGAGCGGATTGTTCACGAACTTTATTTCCTATCGGTACAACTAAATCTAGAGTCTGATTAAAGTCATATCCAGCTGCTTCAAGTAATTTTTTTGCTTCTTCTGGATTGTATTTAATTTCACCAGCACTCTTATCATGGAATGGTGATAAGGAAGAGTAAGGACCATCGACTACTTCACCATAGCCTTTTAATAATTTATCAACTAGAAGGCTACGGTCGATAGCCATTGCTAATGCTTTACGAATCTCTTTATCAAACTTGTTGTTATTAAAATATATCGTTTGGAATCCGATAGTTGGTTCAACACTCGCTGTTACATTGTCCAATTTTTTAACCGTATCATAATCTTGTACAGCAATTTTACCGATTCCTTTTGATACGTTGAAGTCTAATTCACCTGTTTGAAGCTGAGCCACAAGGTTTGGTGCTGGCATAATTTTAATAAATAGTTTTTCTAGCTTTGGAGCACCCTGATAGTAGTCTTTATTCGCTGATAATTCTACGTATTGGTCTTTTTCATATTTTGCAAAAGTATAGGCACCACTGGAAACGGTTGGCTTTTGCATAAATGGGTGTTTGGCCAATTCTTCAACAGGCACGTCACCTAAAATATGTTTCGGTAAAGTGAGAATGTTTAATCCAAATAATTCCTTCATATAATTAGGGTCTACTGGAACATTTGTGGTTAACTCTAGTGTTTTTTCATCCACGACTTTTACAGATGATAATTCCGTTTGCCCTTCTGGTAGCTTTCCATTTGCTTCTAGACCAGCTAACATGGAAATGTTAGCACCTTGGGTTGTTTCTGATTTTGGATTTGCAATTGTATTAATGGTAAAAGCAACATCATCGGCCGTTATAGGGGTTCCGTCCGACCAATTAGCATTCGGCTGAATTTTAATTGTATAATGCTGACCATCTGTCGTTTCAAACGACTCAGCTAGACGGGGAACAAAGTTTAATGGACCGTCCATTTCCAATAATGTATCTTGGAAGTACTTTTGAATAAACATCGCCGCTACGTCACCGGAGTTGATTGGGTTAAATCCTGTTGGTGGATTCACTAATCCAATGAACATTGAATTTGGATCTGAATTAGTGCCAGTTTCCTTTGACTTGTCTTTGGTTGTAGTTTCGGTTGCACCATTACAAGCTGCTAAAAATAGTAATGAAGACATCGTAACCATACTTAATGCTTTTTGAACTTTACGTTTCATCTTTAAACCTCCCAATATTTTTTTTACTTAGGCTGTTTTCGCAAATATTGTTGCTTTTCGAAATCATGTTGACCCCGTTCGTAATCTTACTTCGTGGCATCTTTTCGTAAGTTCTTCTTACAAAATTCTGCCTAAACAAGAGGATACTTTTAAAATTTGTCCAAATAGCAACAAAGATTACGAAAAGAGCCTTTATTTAAAGCTTTTCGGATCTACCGCATCACGCAATCCGTCACCCATAAAGTTAATGGAAATGACAGCCAGAATGATCATTAATCCTGGTGGAATCCATAACCATGGTTGTTCAGCTAGAACGGTTAATGATTGAGCTTCTGTTAACATATTTCCCCAGCTCGCCGTTGGCGGTTGTACTCCCATTCCGAGGAAACTTAAAGAAGCTTCCATAATAATGGCAGATGCAATTCCAAATGTGGCATTGACTAAAATCGGGGCCAAAGCATTAGGCAAGATGTGATGTAATAAAATTTTGGGAGCGGTATAACCTAGCGCTACACCCGCTTTGACATAATCCATTTCTTTAAGAGATAACACACTTCCTCTAACTAATCGGGCTATTGGTGGCCAGCCTAATATCCCTAAAACTAAAATAATGTTAAATAAACTTGGCCCCATTACACTTACTAATACTAAAATAACCATTAAGAAGGGAAAGGACATGAATACATCTGTAATCCGCATAATCAACATGTCAGCCCATTTTCCCATATAGCCTGCTATCGCTCCTAAAATCGTACCAATTACCACATAAATCGAAACCGCTCCTAAACCAACGGATAGTGAGATACGGGAAGCATAAATTAAACGACTTAATACATCGCGACCAACCTGATCTGTTCCAAGTAGATGTTCAGATGATGGCTTTGCCTCAAATTCGTACCCTACTTCTAACGGATCCTGGGGAGCAATAACCGGAGCAAAAATAGCCATTAAAACAAATAATGTTATGATTACTAGTCCAATCACAGCAAGCTTATGTTTAAAAAATCGATTTGCCACTACCTTTAAATAGCTCTCCTCTTTACCTAACCCCTCCTGACTGTTGCTTAATGGTTGAGTTATGCTAACTGGAGTATTATTTTCAAATTCTAATTCTGGCGCCGCCATCTATTTCCCCCCTCAAACTCTAGTTGTATTTAATCCTCGGATCAACAACTGAGTACATAAGATCAGTTAAAAGATTTGAGAATAATACGGTAAATGCAGCGATGAAATTTAATGCCATTAGCATCGGATAATCACGTGAACCAATTGACTGAATGGTTAACTGACCTAACCCTGGCCATTGGAAGATTTGTTCTGTAACAACCGCTCCACCAATAAGCAGTGGAATTTCAAGTCCAATAATGGTCACAATCGGAATTAAAGCATTACGCAAGGCGTGTTTGTTATTGACAAAAAACTCTCGTAATCCCTTGGCTCTCGCTGTTCTTAAGTAGTCTTGTCCTAGAACCTCCAGCATACTAGAACGAACATATCGAACCATACTTCCCGCAATGGCTGTCCCAAGTACCATTGCTGGGAGCACTAAGTGCATGAAGGTATCAACAAAGCCACCTGACGATCCTAATGTAGTCATGCCTCCAGTTGGGAAAATAGGGAACACAATTCCAAAAACATAAATGGCTCCTAACCCTAAGAAAAAGTTCGGTATTGAGATGCCAAAGAACGAAAACGTTGTCGTTAAATAATCAATAAATGAATATTGTTTGGTTGCACTAAGAATTCCAACCGGAATAGCAATTAAATAAGCAATGATTAAGGCTGTTCCCATTAAGAGTAGTGTCGGACCGATTCGGGCTGCGATATTATCCAACACCGGTTCATATGTAGCAAATGAATATCCAAAATCCCCCTGTAACATACTTCCCATCCATCTGCCATACTGCTCCCAAAGTGGATCATTTAATCCCAGTGCTTCTTTTTTTGCTAAGATATCTGCTGCAGACATATTGGGATTAACAAACATGTCAACTGGATTACCAGGTGCTAGATTAATAATGAAAAAGTTAAAGATGGTTACTCCTAATAAAACCGGAATAGCGATTAATAATCGGCGAATAATGTATTGAAACATTCATTGCCACCCCCTTTTAGCTAATTAATTGGAAAATGACAGGCAACAGAATGATGAACTCCTGTTAGCACTGGTACTTCCTCTCTACATTTACTTTGCGCTATCGGACAGCGGGTATGAAATTTACATCCTTTTGGTGGATTTGCTGGACTTGGTACATCCCCTTCCAAGACAATTCTCTGTCTCCCTCGTAAATGTGGATTCGGTACTGGATATGCATTAAGAAGGGCTAGAGTATAAGGATGTTTAGGATTTTTAAACATTTCCTCCGTTTTTGCAATCTCAACGATGTTCCCTAAATACATGACTGCAATTCGATCACTAATGTATTTCACTGCTCCAAGTCCGTGTCCAATAAATAAATACGTCAAGTTAAATTCATTCTGTAAATCCTTTAATAGATTCAAAACTTGAGCTTGAATCGATACATCTAATGCCGATACGGGTTCATCACAAACGATTAATTTAGGGTTTAAAATTAAAGCTCTTGCAATCCCAATCCGTTGACGCTGTCCCCCTGAAAATTCGTGAGGATAACGATTTCGATAGGACTTTGGTAATCCAACAATCTCTAACATATCCTCTACTTTTTTCTTTGCTTCAGAAGGTGTAGCGAGTTTATGGAATAATAATGGTTCACTTAGCAGGTCGCCAATACGCTTCCTAGGATTGAGAGAAGAATACGGATCCTGAAAGATAATTTGTAATTCGGTCCGTATACTTCTCATTTCCCGATTCGTAAAGTTGGAAATATTTTTTCCATCAAAAATAATTTCTCCCTCTGAAGGCTTCTCCAATTGAACGATGGCCCTGCCTGTTGTTGACTTTCCACATCCCGATTCTCCAACTAAACCTAATGTTTCACCTGGGTAAATTTGTAATGATAGTCCATCCACAGCTTTGACATGACCTACTGTTTTTGAAAAGATTCCTTTTTTAATTGGATAATATTGTTTTAAATTATTTATTTCTAATAAAGGAGTCCCTGTTCGTTCTTTTGAAGGTTTTTCTATCTTGATTTCTGTTGGTAGACTCATACAAAAACCTCCTTGTTCTCACGGGATACATAGGCCTCTTCTTCTGCTAACCAGCACCTTACCTTATGCTCACCGGTTTCATCTAATTGAATGAGGTTTGGTTGTTCTTGTAGGCAACGTTCTGTTGCAAACTCACACCTTGTATGAAAGCGGCAGCCAGTTGGCATATTTTGCAGGCTCGGTACCGCTCCAGGGATAGATATTAGCCTATCCTCCTGATGCGTTTCGATATGAGGAATAGAACCTATTAACCCTTTTGTATATGGGTGCTTTGGATTGTCAAAGAGTGTAAAAACATCTGCTTCTTCAACTACTTGCCCAGCATACATGACAATAATTTTATCGACCATTTCTGCGACTACACCTAAATCATGCGTGATTAAAATAATCGCTGTATTAGATTGTGAGCGGAGCTTTTTCATTAATTCTAGTATTTGTGCTTGAATGGTTACATCTAACGCTGTAGTTGGTTCATCCGCAATTAGCAGTCTTGGTCTACAGGATAGGGCCATAGCAATCATGACACGCTGTCTCATACCACCTGATAGAGCATGGGGAAATTCATTCATGATAGCTTCTGACCTTGGAATTCCAACACTATTAAGCATTTCAATTGCATAATTTCTTGCTTCTTTTTTTCCTAGCTTCATATGGAGGCGAATTCCCTCCATCATTTGATTCCCAATGGTGAAAACGGGGTTCAAAGATGTCATGGGCTCCTGAAAGATCATCGAAATTTCATTTCCACGAATTTCTCTCATTTCAGCTTCAGAAATTTTGGCTAGATCCTTACCATTAAAAAGAATCGATCCATTCTTAACATAACCATGTTTACCAAGTAGCCTCATTATCGAAAGAGAGGTAACACTTTTTCCACAGCCTGATTCTCCGACAATGCCTATGGTTTGTCCTGGTTTAAGTTGAAAGCTTACCTCCTCTACGGATGTAATCTCTCCCTTTCCTGTTTTAAACACAGTTTGAACCTTATCTACCTTTAATAAGTACTCTTCCACTTTTCGCCCCCCTTTTTTCGTTATTTTCAGCCACTTATGCTTTTTCGGCCACTAGCTTTTCTTCTAATACTTCCTGTTCACATAAATAATTGTGTGTAATAGAAAGTAGTGCTTTTCCAGCATTTAGCATCGCTCTTTCATCAAAATCAAATTTAGGGTGATGATGTGGATAACTTGCCCCAATCTCTTCATTACCCGCTGCTGTAAAGAAAAACATCCCTGGTTTTTCTTTAATAAAATAACCAAAGTCCTCACTTCCCATGATTGGGTCGATATGGATTAATTTATCTTCACCAACGCACTTTTTCATAACCTCTACGAATACATCCGTTTCTTTATCATGATTCACTACTGCAGGATATCCACGGAAATAGGTAACTTCAGCTGTTGCATGAAATGCTGAACAAATTCCTTCAACAATAGTTTTCAATTCTTTTTCAATATAATCTCGCACCTCAGGATCAAAGGTGCGAACCGTTCCAGTTAGCTCTGCAGAATCGGCTATCACGTTTGAGGCCCCACCTGCATGGAAGGAACCAACTGAAACCACTGCTGGCTTAAGTGGATTTATTTGTCTTGAAACTAGGTGCTGGAGTTGTGTTACCACTTGAGTCGCTATCGCTATCGCATCAACCGTTTCATGTGGTGCGGAACCATGACCACCTCTACCTTTAATCTTGATATCAAATCGATCAGCCGCTGCCATTATCGGACCTTTACGATAAGCGTAGGTCCCATATGGGGCATTAGCCATTAAATGAGTGCCAAATACGACATCCACATTTTCTAAGCAACCATCTTCTACCATCGCAATCGCTCCACCAGGTGCTACCTCTTCCGCATGTTGGTGTAATAGCACAACATTTCCATTTAACTGTTCGCAATTTTCACTTAATACCTTTGCCACTCCTAAAAGTGTAGCGGTGTGTCCGTCGTGCCCACATGCATGCATAACACCTGAAACGGTTGACTTATAAGGTACATCTTTTTCATCCTGAATCGGTAAAGCATCAAAGTCTGCTCGTATGGCAATCGTTTTGCCTGGCTTTCCACCTCTAATTGTCCCAACCACACCACGACCACCAACACCTGTTTTCACTTCAATCCCTAGACTTTCAAGATACTTCGTTATGATTTTAGGAGTTCTCTCTTCCTGGAACGATAATTCTGGGTGTTGATGAAAATCTCTTCTCCATTCAACCATTTGATCATATAACTCTTCTAAACGTTCATTCCAATTTGCTAGCATATATATCCCTTCCCATCCTCATCTATTTTTTTAAAAAAGAAAACGTAAGTTAATGTGTTTTATCCTCTTTCAAAAGTATTCAAAGGTATTTTTATGTACTTCAAGTTGGACGGTAGTATTCATTTCTTCTAATCCAGGAATCAATCTAATTTTTTTAAAGCTTGCAGACAAATCATCGTATGTTGGTACTGCCACCTGAATAATTACTTGATATTTACCTGATATAGATGTAATAAATCTAACTTCCTTTAGTTTTTTTAAGTCTTCAATCACTTGTTCGAGGATAGGTAATTGAACCTTTAATTGAATAATCGCTCCTGCTTTAATCCCTATAGCTACAGGATCCACGACACCTACAACGTTTAAAATATTTTGTTCTAGTAAGTGTTTGTACCTCGTTCTTATTGTTTTTTCCGTTACGAACAAGTTAGATGCGATTTCTGTGAATGACATTCTTCCGTCATTTGCTAAAAACTTGATAATTCCTTTATCTAACTCATCGATGTAAGGACTACTCATTTTCAATTACCTCCTTTCGACCAGAAGACTAGAATGTTGGTTGTCTTTCGTAAGTATGTGATAGCATTTCCACTATATTTAGTAATTGTTTTATGTTATTCTTCTAAATCTAGGATTATTACAAACTATAAAACAGCTTACTTCAATTTTCAATGAATTTTTAGAAGATTATAAATTTTGTGACTTTTATGAATTAATCCCAAAAAACGCTTCACAATGCGGTAGATTAACGATTAATAGTGTAAAACCTTTCTGAAACAGAAATAAAAAATCGTTCTTTATACCCAGTTTGCGGAAAATAATTTTTGGTATAAATTACCTATAAAATATGTAAATTTTACCATTACTATTTTTTGTTTGCTTTTCTCAAAAAAATAAATATTTCGAGTTCGAAAAGGATGATACAATACTAGTTATAAAATTTAAAAGATTGAAGGGGACTAAATGAATAAGAAGCTTTGGCTTACATACGGAATGTTAACCTTGGCAACAGCCACTTGGGGTAGCGCCTTTATTGCAGGTAAGCTTGCAGTACAAAGCTTTCAACCCGCAACAGTTGCGTTTTTACGCTTTTTTGGTGCAGCGATTCTATTGTTCCCATTGATGTGGATCATGGAGAAGAATCGTAAAAAACTCACACTTAAAGACATTGGTTTATTTACCGTTCTAGGGTTAACAGGAATTGCTTTGTATAATATTTGCTTTTTTCTGGCCTCAAAACATGCACCAGTTATTAAAAGTTCTTTATTTATCGCTTCGAATCCGGTTTTAATCGTCCTTTTATCTGGATTATTTCTAAAAGAAACGATTACTAGGAATAATATTATTGGCATGATCATTGCTCTTACAGGGGTTACTTTTATTATTACGGATGGGCATCTATTAACACTTTTCCAATTAGGCTTTGAACCGATTGATTTGGTTTTACTAGGTGCCGTCATTAGTTGGGCATTGTATAGTGTGGTCGGAAAAGTAGTCTTAAAAAAATATAGTGCAGTAGAATCTACCACCTATGCGGTTGCATTTGGTACTTTATTTTTATTACCGTTTGCCTTAGTCGAAACAAGCTGGCAGGATGTTCAACAGGCAAGCCTTACCACTTGGGTCGCGATTGCCCATATGAGCATATTTGTTACGGTTGTGTCATTTGTTATGTACTACTACGGAATCAAAGAAGTTGGGGCAGCTAAGGCTTCTATTTTTATCAATGTTATGCCTGTTTCAGCTGTATTGATGGCAACCATTTATCTTGGAGAAACCTTCACATGGGCTCACGGTGTTGGAGCTGCTTTTGTTTTATCAGGAGTATATGTAGGAACAAATACGAAAATTTTTCAAAAGAAAATTGAAAAAATCAGCGCCTAACAGCGCTGATTTTCTCAATTAGGGTACGATATTTCCAGCTGCCTTGTAAATCTGATACCACTCTTCTCTAGTCAAGATTATCTCAACACCTTTGCATGCCTCTTTCATACGATTGACTTTTGTTGTACCAAGTACAACTTGTATGTTGGCAGGATGGCGAGTAATCCAAGCTGTAGAAATAGCCGTATTTGTCACACCATATTTCTCAGCTAATTGATTAATTACTTCGTTTAACTTTGGATAACGGTCTAAATCGCCAAGGAATGTCCCCTCAAAAAAACCGTGCTGGAATGGTGACCATGCTTGTAAGGTGATATCATTCAAGCGACAATATTCTAGAATACTGTTATCACGGTTTACTGATTGATCTATTTTCATATTAAAGGCAATTCCCGAATCGATTAATGGAGTATGTGCAATACCAAATTGCACTTGGTTAACCATCAACTTATGGTTAATGTTTTTCTGTAATAGTTCAAGCTGCATTGGATTAAAGTTTGACACACCAAAGTTTCTTATCTTTCCACTGTTATAAAGCTCATCAAATGCCTCCGAAACTTCTTCAGGTTCCATTAATGGATCAGGACGATGAAGCAACAATATGTCAAGATACTCTGTTTTTAATCGTTTGAGGATCCCGTTAACGGATTCAATGATATATTCTTTTGAAAAATCAAAATATCCATTTCGAATCCCACATTTACTTTGTAAAATCATTTGTTCACGGATGGTTGAATTCATGTTAATCGCATTAGCAAATAGCTCTTCACATTGACCTCCACCATATATATCTGCATGATCAAAGAAATTAATTCCTATGTCCATCGCAGTACGGATTAATTTTTCAGCTTCCGAAACTGAAAGCTCGTTTAAACGCATATTTCCCATTATGATGTTGGAAGCTGTTATGTTACTGTTACCTACTTTTATGTTTTTCAATTTAACACCATCCTTAGACTATTTCTTATAATACTATAACTATTTGGTATGATTAACATTTTTGAAAGAATGCTTTTCCTTATCCCCATTAGTGTTAATCGAAAAAGATTTTCCCAGGATTTAATATTCCTTTAGGATCTAAAGCTTTTTTAATCAATCTCATCGTTTCAAGTGCATTCCCATGCTCTTTTTGTTGGTATATTCTTTTCCCAACACCAACTCCATGCTCTCCAGTACAGGTCCCACCACGCGTTAAAGCATAGTCAACAATATGGGCATTTAGCTCTTTTGCCGTTTGAACTTCCTTTTCATTATCAAGATCAATCATGAAAACGACGTGAAAATTACCATCCCCTACATGACCAACGATTCCACCTTCAAATCCAAATTGATTGATTGTTAATCTTGTATTTTCAATGGCTCCCGCTAATTCTTCAATCGGCACACAAACATCCGTAGTCATAAATTTTTTACCCGGTGCTCCGTGGATAAAAGCATATGCCAAATTATGGCGAGCATCCCATAGTTGATTCCGAGACTTAGAGTCCGTTTCAAAAACAAAGTTCGTACAGCCATAATCCGTAACAATCTCTTTAGCAAATTCCACATCCTGATTCAATCCAGCTTGATTTCCATGAAATTCTAAAAATAATGTCGGCTGTTCCTCGTATGATGTTCCACTATGTTTATTTACTTGATTAATAGAATGGGCATCCACAAGCTCCACACGGGCAATAGGAATACCTGTAGAACGAATTCCTACTACAGCTTGAACCGCAGCATCAGTCGATGGAAACGAAGCTCTCGCTGCCATAATGACCTCAGGTATGCCATACACCTGTAAAGTTAATTCCGTAAAAATACCAAGCGTCCCCTCTGAGCCAACAAACAATCCGTTTAGATGATAGCCAGAGGATGACTTAGCAGCTAAACTACCGGTATGAATGACCTCTCCGGACGCAAGTACGACTTCTAAGTCACGCACTTGATCACGCATCACTCCATAACGTACAGAAGATGTCCCGCTTGCATTCGTTGCCGCCATTCCTCCTAAGGTCGCATCTGCGCCAGGATCTACGGAAAAGAATAAACCATGTTTTTTCAACTCTAAATTAAGCTGTGTTCTTGTCACCCCAGGTTGAACCTTGACTAAAAAATCATTGGGGCGGATTTCTAACACTTTACTCATTAGAGAAGTATCTAGTGAAATCCCACCATGATATGGGATTACATGTCCTTCTAAGCTTGATCCTCGCCCAAATGGGACAACAGGAATTTCATGTTCATGGGCGAATTGCATAATTTTAACTACTTCATCTCGATTTTCAGGGAAAACGACTACATCTGGAAGTGCAGGCTGATGATACGATTCATCTTTTCCATGCTGCTCTAATATCGTTAAGTTACTAGTTACCCGGTCTCTTGATAGGATTTTTTGTAATTCTTCTGTAAGATTCATTTTTGTACCCTCCCGTTTTAAAATAGTCAAAAGCTCATCTAAATGTTGAATTTCGTATGTAGGAATAACCTCATTCCGGTCCTTCTGATGTCGATTTATCCAAACCGATTTAATTCCTGCTCGGTTTGCCCCTAAAATATCGGTCATTAAATTATCTCCGACCATCATAACCTCTTCCTTTTGAAGTGATAATTGTGCTAGTGCATGTTCAAATATCGAAGGATCTGGTTTCCCTTTACCAAAATCACCTGATATAACAATCTGATCAAAATAAGGAATAAGCTTAGGTGTTAACGATAATTTCGTATGCTGTAGATCAGGGGAACCGTTTGTTATCAAAATAAGCTGATAATTATTTTTTAATTGATCCAGAACCTCAAACGTCTCCTCATAAACAAACGGTGCTCTTCTTCTTTCTTGAGGAAAACGCTCCCCTAATTCGGCAGCTAAGTCGGGATCATTGATTCCAAGTTTTTTTAACCCCAATGTCCAGGCTGCTCGTCGATAACTAGGAACAATATTTTTCAACTTCTTTAAATCCTCATGATCATCTAAAAAATCGCCCCATAAACCTTCAAATGGATTAATCCCAATCATTTGCGTAAACTCATATGTTTCGTAGGAGGAATATAGATTCCGTGCTGATTCTCGAACGGCTTCTTCTAATTGATTCACATCGATACCAAACCGTTCTTCTGCAAGCCTACAAGTAGCAAGAAACGCTTCCTTTACACTCATTTGATCCCAAATCAAAGTATCATCCAAATCAAAAAAAATCGCTTTTATCATAATAGCCCCCCTTAAGCATTTATTTTATCTCATTTTAACGCATTAACGTACTGGGGGACAGTCCCCCGGTACGTTAATGCGTTAAAATTCTGTTTATTTAATTGCTTTTGTTACTTTTAGTTTTTTACCTTTGACAGTTGTATTTTCCATCGCTTGTAGGACAACGGAGCCTTTTCCGTTAAGGATATCCACATAGGTCATTTGGTCTTGAATCGTGATAATTCCTATATCTTCAGCGGTTACTCCAGAGATGTTCGAAAGTGTTCCTACAAAATCCACCGCCCGAAGTTTTTTCTTTTTGCCCCCGCTAAAATGAAGCTTCATAATATCTTGGTTTATTCTGGCTGTTTTATTATTCTTAACGACTCGACGACCATTAATTTTTTCTTCAAAGGCGGCTTTTCCTCTGGCTACTTCATGCTGCTTCGGAGCTTCCATCGAAGGAATCTCAAAGCCAATATATCTTTCAATTGCTTTAATATATTTGCTTTCGTATTGTGTCGCAAGTGTAATCGCTTTTCCAAGGTTACCTGCGCGACCCGTTCTTCCGGTACGATGAACATAGCTCTCTTTTTCCATTGGAACATCATAATTGATAACAAGAGTGACATTATCAATATCAATTCCCCTGGCCGCAACATCAGTAGCCACAAGATAACGGAAGTTACCCATTTTAAATCCATTCATAACCGCAAACCGGTCCTCTTGTTCTAATCCTCCATGAAGCCTTTCACAAGAATAATTGGATTCTTCTAATTCACTATATACTGTATCGACATGTTCTTTCGTATTACAAAAAATAATACAGCTTTCTGGATTTTCCACAACCGTTACGTCTTTAACCAATGAAAGCTTTTGTTCTTCCTTCACTTCCATAAGTCGATGTTCAATGGTATCTGTAGTTATCCCAGTCGAGGCAATCTCGATATGAATGGGATTTTTCATATATTTATGGCAAAGTGTTTCCACATCTTTCGGTAGTGTAGCAGAAAAGACCATCGTTACTCTGTTTGAAGGAAGTTCCTTAATAATCGCTTCCACTTCATCAATAAAACCCATATTCAGCATTTCATCTGCTTCGTCAATAATCAAATACTTTATTTTCTCTAATACTAATGTTTCTCTCTCAATATGGTCCATGACACGACCAGGTGTGCCGACGACTACATGTGTTTTTTGTTTTAATTCTTCTTTTTGTTTAGCAAACGGTTCTTTTCCATAAACCGCCATCGCTTTAATCCGTTTGAACCGGCCAATATTCGTTATGTCCTCGCGAACTTGAACAGCCAGTTCTCTTGTTGGTGTTAAAATTAATGCCTGTGGCCATTTTTCTTCCCATTCTATCGTCTCACAAATGGGAATACCAAAAGCAGCCGTCTTCCCGCTTCCTGTTTGTGATTTTACGACAAGGTCTTGATTATCCAATGCTACTGGGATTACTTCTGTTTGAACCTCAGTCGGATTCTCATATTTTAACACCGAAAGTGATCTTCTGATTTCATCGCTTAAATTAAAATTCTCAAAACTACTTATGCTCATGTACTAACCTCTTTTTTTGGATTATTCGACTTATATATATATTTCTCGAAGAAGAAATTTCATATTCAAAAGCGGAATGTGTTCATTATACATGAAAAAGCAGCCAAAACGACTTTTTACCTATAAAACAAAAGAAATCCACAAACTTTAGTATTGTGGATTTGTCGTTTATTATTGGTTTGTTAATTTTCCTAACTCATCAAAAACCGCTTCATAATCCTCTTTTTTATCTGCTTTAAATGATGTGTTTATGTAGGTAATGATTCCTTCTTTATTAATAATAAAAACAGAGCGAATCGCCACTCCACCTTTTTCGTTATAAACGTGATAATCTTTGATTGTTTGCCGATGCCAATCCGATACAAGTGGATACGGTAATGTCCCCATACTTGCCGCAAAGACCCGATGTGAGTGAATATGATCTGCGCTAACACCTAGTACTTCTGCATTAACCGCTTCAAATCGTTTATAATCCTCTTTCCAAGAGGTAATTTCTTTAATTCAGCCTGGAGTAAAATCCATACCATAAAAGGCGACAACAATATTCTTAATCCCACGGTAATCAGATAAAGAGAGCTTTTCTTTTGTTGTTGACGGTAATGAAAAGTCTGGAGCCTGATAACCAATCTTTAAAGACGCATCCAAGCATATTCCCCCTCATAAAAATGAAATAATCACATATTCATTTGAAAGTATTGTCTCCATCTTTTAGCTTTATTAGACACTTCAAACAGATTACCGCATTAAAGCACTGGGGGACTGTCCCCCAGTACGTTAATGCGTTAAATTAGTCTTTTAACTACTATTATTATCTCGATTGATATATTTACTTCGTCACGAAGTGAATTTGAGCAAATTGGTTAAAACGCTTAACATCTATAAGTTCTAATTCAAGTTCATAATCTGCTTCTTTAAACAATGGGATTCCTTTTCCAATTAACGTAGGTGCGATGGTAATAACATATTCATCGACTAATTTATTCAATAGAAAGAGGTGTAAGAGTTCCCCTCCCCCTACAATCCATATATCTTTACCAGCTTCAGATTTCAATTTCGTTGTGAAACTAACGACTTCTTCATTTACAAATTCAACGTTCTCCGTTTTACCGTTTAAGGTATTTGAAAAGACGTAACATTCTTTATTTTCATAGGGAAATTTCCCTTTTTCCATTGCCATAATCCAATCATACGTTCTTCTCCCCATTAAAATAGTATCAACTGTTTCGTAGAATTGAGAGTATCCCGCATCTCCTTCACTCTCAATTTTAAATAACCATTCTAATGATTCTTCCTTTGTAGCTATGTACCCATCTAAACTTGTTGCAACGTATAAAACTACTTTTCTTTGATTATCCATTTGAAATCCCTTCCTTCTAAAAACCAATTTTTACTCTCAATTGTTGTATCTATTATTTAACTACATATAATAGATATATAATACCAGTATATTCTTTTTTAATGAGTAATAAGTATACCGAACAATTATAATGATAATGAAGAAACATAATAGGAGGATGTACATGGTTAGAAATCAACTAACAAGAAGAATCTCAGTAGCCTCAGGTAGAGAGCTAGCAGATACTGTCATAAAAAACGGAAAAATTATTGATGTCTTTAATGGTGAAATAACCGATGGCGACATTGCCATAGTTGATGGTTTTATTGTGGGAATCGGAAAATTCGAAGGAAAAAATGTCGTAGATGCAAATGGACGGTTTATATCACCAGCTTTCATTGATGGGCATGTTCATATTGAATCTTCAATGGTTACTCCACCTGAATTTGCAAAAGTTTCACTTTTACACGGTGTAACTACTGTTGTTGCTGACCCCCATGAAATTGCCAATGTTTTAGGTGTAGATGGGATACAATATATGCTAGACTCTTCTAAAAATTTACCGTTTGACGTTTACTTTATGCTGCCCTCGTGTGTACCTGCAACCGAGTTCGAACATTCTGGGGCTACTTTAAAAGCAGAAGATTTACGGCCATTCTATCAAGAAGCTAGTGTCTTAGGTCTAGCAGAGGTTATGAATTATCCAGCTGTTCAAAACACTGAACATGACATGTTAGATAAAATTATGGATGCCAAGAAATTTGGTAAAAAAATAGATGGACATGCAGCTGGGTTATCAGCCAATGATCTCAATGTGTATATGACTGCTGGTATCCGAACCGATCATGAAAGTACAACGGCAGCACAGGCAAAAGAACGAATCAGTAGAGGAATGTACTTGATGATTCGAGAGGGCACTGTTGCTAAGGATTTGAAGCAACTTATCCCAATAGTAAACGATCGTAACTCTAGGCGTTGCTTATTTGTTACGGATGATAAGCACTTAGATGATCTTATTCGTGATGGTAGCATCGATCATACTATTAGACTCGCCATTCAATCAGGAATATCCCCAATAACTGCAATTCAAATGGCCACTATCAATACGGCGGAATGTTTTGGAATCGAGGATAAAGGGGCTATTGCACCAGGATATAAAGCTGATTTAGTCTTGCTAGATGACCTTAACACAATCAATATTACAGAAGTTTATAAGGAAGGTAAACGATTTGTCGAAAATGGGGTTCTAGTTGAAGAGTTAAAAACCAACCCTTTGAACGAATCAAACAGACTTAAAAACTCCGTCCGATTTCATGAATTGTTTGATGAACATCTACACATTCATGTTAAAAATAGTAAAGCAAATATTATTGAAATTATCCCTAATAGTCTGATAACCAAACATATTATTGAAAAGGTAAATGTTTGTGAACAAGGAATGTTTCAGCCTTCCGTAGATAATGATCAATTAAAATTAGCTGTGATTGAACGCCATCATCTGACAAAAAATATTGGGTTAGGGATTGTTAAAGGATTGGGGTTAAAATCAGGTGCTATAGCAACGACCATTGCCCATGATTCTCATAATCTTATTATTGCTGGTACAAATGATTTTGATATGATAACAGCTGCAAATGCTATCAAGGAAATGCAAGGTGGCTTAATTGTTGTCAATCAAGGAAAGATCATCGCATCACTTGAATTAACCATAGCAGGACTAATGTCTGAACGTCCATATTTAGAAGTCGCTACCAGTCTTCATGAAATCCATCTTGCACTTGAAACGATAGGAGCAAATAAAGATTTTAATCCATTTTTAACATTATCCTTTTTATCATTACCTGTCATACCAGAACTAAAGCTAACGGATATTGGTTTATTCCAAGTTTCTAAATTTGAACATATTAGTGTCGACACAAATCACTGAAGTTTAACTGATAATGAATAGTTATTTTGAACCACAAAAAAACAACCCCAGGGTTGTTTTTTATTTGCCCACCGGCCAACTCTCATAGGAAGAATCCACACGAAAAGAAACTAATTACTCTGTTTCCAAATAACTCATCCAAGTGTATCATCATAAAAAGTATTTCGAATTGCCTTTTCTAATTCAAGTTGTTTCAGTCTTGTTTTTGCATATCTTTTAGTTACATTGATATCTTTATGTCCTGCTAGTTGAGAGACTACCTCCAGGCTGACACAGTTATCGACTAACCGCTGACAAAAAGTATGTCTAAGCTTATGTGGGTTTACATCATATTTTTTCAGCATATATTGGATTGATCTCTCCGTTAGTCTTTCGTTGGATTTAGATATGAACAAAGCATCAACAATATTGGCCGATTCTAAATAATTAATTAGATGAATTTTTACTTCATCTGATAAAGGAATTGATCGTTGAACCCCAACAGCTGGATATACAAATAGCTGATTATGAGTAAAATCAAGATTTGATTTATTTAATGCACATAACTCAGACACCCTAATACCTGTATGAAGTAGTGTATATACAATCGCAATATTCCTTTTATTCCCGTCCTTTTTAACTTGGTTTAACAATTGCTCACATTCGGATATCGATAATAATTCAATTTCATCCTTTTTATCTATGGGTATGATTTGGATATCCATGATTATTTCAGGTCTTTTTAAAAATTTGGCAAATGTCCTGATAGCACCTAAAATCTTATCAATAGTAATTGGACTTTTCCCTTGATGTTCTAAAAATGAAATATAGTTTTGAACATCATTTTGAGAAATTTCTTTTAGATCAATAGAATACTGATGCAGCCATCCTTGATATTTTAATAGTTCCCGTTGATACGTTGAGATGGTATTGAGGGATTTCCCTCCTTCTTCTAGCCATTTGGAAAAATCAGTTACAATAACGTTAGAAGGTTTTGTCAATCTCATCACCCCTATTAAATCGGACCTTGTTACTTACATCTTATACCGAATAGTTAAGGAAGTAAACTTCTACGAAAAATAAAGAGAATTTTCTATAAATTAATAAATAGGATATTTCCTTCAATCCTCTGAAAAATAAAAAAATTCAATTTACAAAAAAAAACAACCCATTTGGGTTGCTCTAAAATTGCCTGGCGACGTCCTACTCTCACAGGAGGAATCCTCCAACTACCATCGGCGCAAAGAAGCTTAACTTCCGTGTTCGGTATGGGAACGGGTGTGACCTTCTTGCCATCGCCACCAGACT
>NZ_CAKJTG010000005.1 GCF_917563885.1 Pseudoneobacillus rhizosphaerae | reverse complement strand
GAAAACACTTTTGGGTTATAGCTTTGAATAATATTTAATTTAATATCACTTGGATATTTTGACATACAAAAAACTGCACCTCCAACTGTTAGATAGTGTCTAACAATTGGGGTGCAGTTCATTAAAGGTGCTTTTTTGTATTTATCTTTTCAAGATGATAGGTGGCTTTCTAAAGTCTAAATCTAATAACCTTGTTTGATAGGGCTCAGATAATCCAAGTGCATAAAGCTTCGAGGCTTTAAGATCAAGTTCTAAATCTAAATTCCCATTACCGTGGAAGGATGATACTTTTGAGATGAGTGGTAACTGAAGGGATTTTTTCTGTTGATTTAAATAGTTTCGTCCCTTTTCACTCATTCCTAATAAACGTAAATAGGAGGGAGTTTCTATTTGGGTTAGCATGTCCACTTTTTTTGTATTCGTTAATATATGTAAGCATGCTCTTTGTAGTCTAGTCCATGTATAACGTTTCGTTTTTATGGACTGCATGAATTGTTGAAAGGACTGGGATTGAATAGCGGCATTTTTAAACCGATTTTCTAATCCCTCTTCCACTTCATAAATTTCTTTAAGTTCGCTATTTGCTGCATGAAGAATACGATATTTAAGTAGTGGCCAGTAATTCTCCCATTGATGGAATTCTTGAAAATCATCGATATATTTTATTAATAAATCTTTCGTCGATATTGGAACAAATCGGTCAATATCTCCCTTATTTGAAAAAAGTGCCTTTCGAATACTAGTTGCGCTTGCAATCGTTTCTGATGCGAAATGTTCATCATGATACTCAGCATTTTTCCGTTTAATTGTAAATGCTTTAATTGGACTGCAGAGCTTATCTATAGCTTCAATATAGTGATACCCTAGAATATTATTCGGTTTGGAAAGATTGACCATCTCATCTGTTGGAGCAAGATCATTAAAAGCATATTTTAGAGCTGTTGGATAGCTAATTCCCGATTTTATATATCTATTTATGTATTGTTGAAATTGTTCATTATTTTCTTCAATCATGGACCTAGTATTCAGAAATGAGTTAATATCCCCATCCTCACTTCCGAAACATAAAGAATCACAATTTAGGGCGTTTAGAATCGAAACAGCTCCTAATGCAAATGTTTCAGCTTTCTGAGTAGCAAATCGGTAAGGTAATTCAACTACTATGTCCACTCCACCCAATAGGGCCATTTCTGTTCGATACCACTTGTTAACAAGTGCTGGTTCCCCTCTTTGAAGAAAGTTCCCACTCATGACCGCAATGACAACATCTGGCATAACAGTTTGTTTAGCTGCCTCAATATGGAATAGGTGACCATTATGAAAAGGATTATATTCAACGATTAAACCTAGTGCTTTCAAGTTTTACCTCCTTTAATTGAAAATAGTAATTAGGGAATACTAGATTTTAAATGAAATATCAGTTAAGATACGTAAGAATAAATAAATTATAGTGTAAAGAAAAAATATTGACAAATATTTATTACAAAGCTATAATTACCTTTGTTGCCTTGGGGTGATTCAATTGAAATGGACATTAAGTCAGTTACAAAAATATCGAAATAAGGAATTTCTAATTGATGAAACAGTAAGTATGGTTGACATCAAAAAAGATGACCCAACTATTCGTGACGTTTCACCAATCCTCATTAAAGGTCGTGGGGATATTAGTTCTACGAAAATAACTTTTCATTTAACGATAGAAGGTTATTTAGTTCTACCTTGTTCTCGAACTTTAGTTGATGTGAATCTTCCAATTCATGTTGAAACTACAGAAACCTTTCTTTTATTTGGATCAGATTTTGAGACAGATGAGGAGGTTCATCGAGTAAACGGAGAAGTGATTGATTTATTTCCAGTCATTCGCGAAATCCTCTTACTTGAAATTCCAATGCAAGTTTTTTGTGACGATGTAACGGTATCTGGTGATGAAGTCGCCCTCCAATCTGGAAAAGGATGGGAAGTAATTAGCGAACTAAATCAACAAGACAAGATAGATCCTCGTTTAGCAGACCTTGCAAAATTTTTTGATAACAACAAATCTTCCGATTCATAATCGGTTGAAACAAGAAGCAAAGTGAAGTCCCAGTATTAACTGGCCTTTATACTTTCTTAAAACACTCTTTAAGGAGGTGGGAAGAATGGCTGTACCTTTTAGAAGAACTTCTAAAACTGCAAAAAGAAAACGTCGTACCCATTTTAAATTAAATGTTCCAGGTATGGTAGGTTGCCCAAACTGTGGTGAAATGAAATTAGCTCACCGCGTATGTAAAGCTTGCGGAACATACAAAGGAAAAGAAGTTGTTAGCAACTAATTTTTCCGTTCGGATATAAAGCACAAGGGCTTATTGCCCTTGTGCTTTTCCCATTAATAAAATAAGTGGGTGGAAAAATGAATTCGTACATAATAGAAGAAAAAACCGGTTATCTTTTGTTTACGATTAACCGCGAGGATGTTCGAAATGCAATCAATTATGATGTGATGGAAGGTATAGAAAAGCTTCTTGATATGGGTAAAGATAAGGCATATAAAGCTCTTGTCATAACTGGTGCTGGAGAATCTGCTTTTTGCTCTGGAGGAGATCTTTCTGCTTTTCATCAATTAAAAACAGAAAATGAATCATATCAAATGTTGTCTAAAATGTCGTCTATTTTATATCGTTTATTAACATATCCTAAACCTACATTAGCCATATTAAATGGTTCAGCTGTAGGAGGAGGTTGTGAGCTTGCTTCTGCCTGTGACTTTAGAATCGGACGAAAAGGGCTTAAGGCTGGATTTATTCAAGGTAAATTAGCTATCACCACTGGTTGGGGTGGTGGATCCATATTACTAGAAAAGCTTGGTATAACAAATGCGTTAAAGCTATTAATGACGGCAGATTTGTATGACTCTGAACAATTATTGGCAGTAGGTTTCTTAAATGAACTTTATGATGGGGACCAGCAGCAAGCATGCCAGCTTTACATAGAAAAGATGTTAAAGCTTGAAACCGAAGTCCTTTCAGCGTATAAAAAAATGGTTGTAAGGAAATGGGAGGAAACGAATCTTCAAAAGAGAATTCAGGAGGAAGTAAGTAACTGTGCAAAGCTATGGCAATCAGAAGCCCACCATCAGAAGGTTACTAGCTTTTTATTAAAAAACAAAAAAATGTAATTATTTTATACATAGAGGAAGATTATAGCAGTCTATCTTTTCTAGTAAGTGCATATGTATGAGTATTAATGTACACTAGGAGGGATATACAGATGACTTCTACACGCCAAGACGCTTGGAATCAAGATGAAGATTTATTGTTAGCTGAGGTTGTGCTAAGGCATATACGCGAAGGAAGTACGCAATTACATGCTTTTGAAGAGGTGGGGAAGCAATTATCACGTACCTCTGCTGCATGTGGGTTTCGTTGGAACTCATATGTCCGAAAGCAATACAAATCTGGTATTGAGATAGCTAAAAAACAAAGAAAAGAATTGAAAAAACAAGTCACAAGCCTAGTAGCTAGTCCAGAAGAGATAAATAGTTTACCTGAAAATTCAAAGATAGAAAAGAAAGAAGTAGACCCAAATATTTCTTTCCAGAAAGTTATGGATTTCTTATCGGATTTAAATGACCAAGTGGAAAGTTATCAATTAGAAAAAGAAGAAAAGAAAAAACAGCAAGATAATATTAGTGATTTAGAGAAAAAAGTATATTATTTAGCATCTGAAAATGAAAAATTATCACTTGAATTAAAAACAATTGAAAATGATTACCGTTCATTAATTGAGATTATGGAACGTGCAAGAAAAATGGTTGTTCTTCAGGAAGAAGAACGACAGCCGAAAGTGAAGTTCCAAATGGATAAAAATGGTAATTTAGAACGAATTGAAAAATAAAAAAGGGGTCTGGATGTAAAATGTACCCAATAGAAAGACATTTTCTTTAGCGTCTACTCTATAGGGTACATTTTAAAGTTAGACCCCTTTTTTGTTTACTTCGCTTCCCAAATTAATGGATTTTCACCTAAATCGCGTTGCATGTCATAATGAACAGATGTGAAACCTTGCTTCTCCCAAAATTCTTTGGATTTTACTCTAGGGTTTGTTTTAATTGGTAATCCAAAACCTTTTGCAAAGTTAACTAAGGCTGTACCATATCCTCTATCTTGGTAATCAGGTAATACTTCTAATTTCCATAATTCTAAATAGTCCTGGGTAGGGCTAAAATAACGATCAAATCGTGCATCTACTTGATATAAGCTCATTCTTGCGACTAGTTTATTACCGAAGTAGATTCCGTAAAATGGTGAATCGCTATCATTTTCAATAATATTCGCTTCAAGATCCTCCAGCATTGATAACTCTTGAAGACCGTATTCTTTAAACTTTTTAAATTCCTCTAAAGTTTTGTAGTTCACTTTTAATTTTTTTACTTCTAAAGGCAATGTAATTCCCCCTCTATATATAATAAATGTTAAATATATTCTCCATTCATTATAATACAGAAAGAGCAAAAATTCTCACTTATTTTAATGGAAGCGTTTTCGATGAAAGCAGGAAAAAGGGAGAACTTTGTAGAAACTTAATAGGGATGGGAAAAAAATCAGTCAATTAGACTTAAATATAAGTCTATAGGCAATGTTTTGTCTTGGAAAGAAAGGGGTATTAGATGCAAAAAATCTTAATTGCAAATCGTGGAGAAATTGCTTTAAGAATTATTAAAACATGTAAAGAAATGGACATAGAAACCATTGCGATTTACTCTGATGCAGATAGTGAAATGCCGTTTGTAAAAGAAGCGACAAAAGCGGTAAGAATTGGGGAAGCACCAGTAAATAAGTCCTATTTAAGGGCTGATTTAATATTGGAAATCGCTATTCAAGAAAAAGTAGACGCAATCCACCCTGGGTACGGTTTTCTATCAGAGAATGCAGCTTTTGCAGCCCAAGTGATTGAGCAAGGTATTAAATTTATCGGTCCTTCACCGAAAACGATTGAACTCATGGGCGATAAAATTGTTTCAAGAAATACGATGATGAATGCTGGTGTCCCTGTTGTACCGGGAAGTAGTTTAGGTGTAGTAAATGAAGAGGAAGCGTGTGAACTAGCAAAAACAATTGGTTACCCTGTTATGCTTAAAGCGAGTGGGGGAGGCGGCGGTATCGGGATGATTCGCTGTGAAGATGAGCAATCGCTCATTAAATCATTCACATCAACTAAGACAAGAGCAAAAAACTACTTCGGTTCAGATGAAGTCTTTATTGAAAAATGCATAGAAAATGGCCGACATATTGAAGTACAAGTATTTGGTGATAATTACGGTAACATTGTGCATATGTTTGAGAGGGATTGCTCGGTTCAACGAAGAAATCAAAAAGTGATAGAAGAATCACCATCCCCATTTTTATCTGCAGAAACAAAGGAGAAAATGTTTGAAACCGCTATTCTAGCTGCTAAATCAGTAAATTATATAAATGCAGGAACAATAGAATTCATTGTGGATGAAGAGGAAAATTTTTATTTCTTAGAAATGAATACTCGACTACAAGTCGAACACCCAGTAACTGAATCCATCACCGGATTAGATTTGGTCGAATGGCAAATATTGGTCGCTAGAGGAGAAAAACTACCATTATTACAACCGGAAATAAAACGTAATGGGCATGCAATTGAATTTCGTCTATATGCAGAGGATCCTGTTACCTTTTTACCTTCACCGGGAAAAATTACAAGTATAGAATGGCCAATAACTATAAATGCTCGAATAGATTCTGGATATGAGAGTGGTCAGGTGGTTACCCCGTTTTATGACCCAATGATTGCCAAATGTATTGTTTTTGGTGAGAATCGTACAGAAACACTATTAAATGCACAAGCTTTTTTTGAGAAATTTAACTTAGAAGGAATTAAGACAAATGCAGCCTTATTCCAAGAAATTCTAAAAGATGAAGATTTCAAAAAGGGAAATTATACTACCGCATTTTTATCAACTAAAAAATAACATTAAAATAGGGGGAACTATTCATGAAAGAAATTACAGCATCGATGGCAGGTACCGTTTTCAATATCCTTGTTTCACAAGGTGACAATATCGAATTATCACAACAAGTTCTTGTTTTAGAATCCATGAAAATGGAGATTCCGGTTGAAAGCACTTTTTCAGGTAAAGTAATGGAAGTAAAAGTAAACATCGGTGATTTTGTTAATGAAGGCGATGTTTTAGTCGTAATTGAATAATAGAGATATATGGGGGAAAGAAGCATGACAACGAAAACACCTAATGACATATTGTTCAGCAAAAGACAAGAGATTGAAGCAGGTGGACACCCAAAATATCATGAAAAGCAAAAAGAGCAAAATAAATTATTCGTTCGTGACCGTTTGGCTAAGCTTTTCGATAATGGGGAATATGAAGAGGATGGTAAGTTTGCAAATTATTCAGCAGGAGACCTTCCGGCTGACGGTGTTGTAACTGCTATAGGCAAAATAAACGGACAAACAGTTTGTGTTATGGCGAATGATTCTACAGTTAAAGCTGGCTCATGGGGTGCACGTACTGTCGAAAAAATAATTCGGATTCAAGAGGTTGCTGAAAAATTAACTGTACCTATTCTTTATTTAGTTGATTCAGCTGGAGCAAGAATAACAGACCAACTGGATATGTTTCCAAACCGCAGAGGTGCAGGTAAAATTTTCTATAACCAAGTTAAATTATCAGGAATGGTTCCGCAGGTTTGTATTTTATTTGGCCCATCTGCTGCCGGTGGAGCTTATATCCCAGCTTTTTGTGACATCGTTATCATGGTTGATAAAAATGCTTCTATGTATTTAGGTTCACCTAGGATGGCGGAAAAAGTAATTGGTGAAAAAGTAACACTAGAAGAGATGGGTGGGGCAAGAATGCATTGTTCCATCAGTGGATGTGGTGACCAATTAGTTTTAAGTGAAGAGGAAGCAATTCTATCAGCAAGAAATTATTTAAGCTATTTCCCTGCCAGCTTTAAAGAAAAGCCAGCAAAAGTGGAAGCAATTATACCTAAACAAGGACGTCTATTGGAAGACATTATTCCCGAAAACCAGAATGCACCTTTTGATATGTATGAGTGTATTGATAATCTAATTGATGCAAATAGCTTTTATGAAATTAAAAAGCTATTTGCACCTGAGTTAATTACAGGGTTTGCAAGAATTGATGGAAGAGTTGTAGGGATCGTTGCTAACCAACCTAAGGTTAAAGGTGGAGTACTGTTTGTAGATTCAGCTGATAAAGCGGCGAAATTCATCACTCTATGTGACGCTTTCCATATACCTTTGTTATTTTTAGCGGATGTACCTGGATTTATGATAGGTACTAAAGTAGAAAGAGCAGGCATTATCCGTCATGGTGCGAAGCTGATTGCAGCTATGAGCTCTGCTACCGTTCCAAAGATTTCTGTTGTTGTTAGAAAGGCATACGGTGCAGGTCTTTATGCAATGGCTGGCCCAGCATTTGAGCCAGATTGTTGTATTGCACTTCCAACTGCACAAATTGCCGTAATGGGACCGGAAGCGGCTGTCAATGCGGTGTATTCTAATAAAATCAATGAAATTACCGATTCAAAGGAAAGGTTAGCATATGTTCAAGAAAAACATCAGGAATATAAAGAACATATTGATATTTATAAACTAGCATCCGAATTAATTGTTGATGAGATTGTTGCTCCTTCAGAGTTAAGAAATGTATTAATAAATCGTTTTGGACTGTACGAATCAAAGGAAATACTATTTAGCGTTAGAAAGCATCCAGTATATCCTGTTTAAAATTAATATTTTCTATAGAGGGTCCCGCATGAGTAGTAATACGGGTCTCTCTTTTTTTATTTTAGTAAATACAAGTGTTGCTCTTATTTGGTAAAATATAGATGAGTGTATTTGAAAGAGGGATTAAAATGAAAATCGGTATTATTGGTGGAGGCTCTATCGGATTATTATTTAGCTATTATTTAAGCGAATATTATGAAGTAACACTATATACAAGAACTAAGGAACAGGCAGATGCGATCTGTCAAAATGGTATTCAATTAAAATATAACGGGCAAACCCTTCGAAGAGAAATAAAGACTAATTCCTTTGAAAATTGGCATGGAGATGAAGACTTAACTTTTATTGCCGTCAAACAATATCATTTAAGGACTATTATGAAGCAATTAATAGAGAAGCAAACTGGAAAAACGGACTTCATTTTTCTCCAAAATGGTATGGGTCATCTAAAGTTATTAGAGCTTCTTAATTCAGAAACTATATATGTAAGCACTGTAGAACATGGTGCCTTTAAATGTAATCCATATACAGTGGAGCATAATGGAATCGGTCAAACTAAGCTAGCTTTGTTTAAAGGAAGTAACACTCTTCCGAATTCCCTATTTCTCATTCATGGTTTCCCAGTAGTTTTTGAGGCTGATTATTATCAAATGTTAATAAAAAAGCTCGTTATTAACGCAATCATTAACCCGCTTACTTCAATTCTAAGGGTTACAAATGGGGAAATTATTCAAAATGAGCATTATTTACGAGTGGTTCGAAACTTATTTGCGGAAATCGCGGAAATTTTAAACTTAGACGATGAGGGAGGTTATTTCCAATTGGTATTAGAAGTTTGTGAAAGAACATCCGCCAATCGTTCGTCCATGTTAAAAGACATCGAACAAAATAATCAAACAGAAGTAGATTCGATCATTGGGTTTATATTAGAGGAAGCCGAGAGGAAGAAGATAAAAGCTCCTATTTGCCAGATGCTGTATGACTTTATTAAAGGGAGTGAAAGTTAGGGGAGATAGAACACATGCTTAGCATCATATCATCTTTAATTGCTACATTTATTACAGTACCAATTCTTGTTTATATTCTCATTTTTGTTATTAGTAAACTACTAACCAAAAATCATCGAAGAGCCGTTCAATTTGCTCTTGATTATAGTACGGTTTTCTTTATTCTTTCAGTTCATTTTCTTGTGCTTGTAATATGGGAAAAATCGTTTTTATGGGCTATTTTTATTTTTCTATTCACTTGTGCTATTATCTTTGTAATTATTAATTGGAAACTAAAAGGGGAAATTGTGTTTTCACGCTGTTTCAAAGGGTTTTGGCGCTTTTGTTTTCTCGTTTTTTTTATTGCCTATCTGGCATTAACCATATTTGGGCTTTTCCAAAAAATCACTTCTCATTTATAAATTTTCAAATTTCAAGCAAAGTTTTTTTAAGATTACCTTAACAATGTTATACTCAAGAAAAAGTGTTTTTCAAAAGAAAGGACGTTAATAAATGGAGATTTTAAATCTCTCGTTACCTGCTACTAATCGCTTCGCATCCGGTTATTTACAACAAGAGTCTGAAATCATGTCTTTTTTCGATTACGGATATGGAAATCATGCTCAAGATTTAGATCGAATAGTAGAATTACAAAATCGAGCATTTCCACGAGACGTATTAGCTGATCATATTGAGAAGTTTATGAAACCTTTTCCAACGTCAGCTAAGGTTGTAGAATCTCTTGCAAAATTTAAACAACCGCAAAGTACAGTCGTAATAGGTGGACAGCAAGCTGGAATTCTAACTGGACCATTATATAGTATACATAAAGTCATTTCGATCATAAAACTTGCAGAAGAAAAGGAAAGACAATTAAACATACCTGTTGTTCCGATATTTTGGATTGCAGGAGAGGATCACGATTACCATGAGGTAAATCATCTTTTTGTACCGTTCGAACAGAAACTAGTAAAAAAAGTATACCCTGAAAAAATGCTTCAAAAGAAAATGGTTTCAGATATAGAGTTGGACTCGGAAAAATGTTTCAATTGGGCAAAGGAAGTTATCGAAATGCTTGGGGAGGCAGAATATACTCAGGAAGTTCAAACTTTTATCCAGAAAGCAGTAAATAATTCTAGAAATTATGTAGACTTTTTTGCGTTTATTATTATGGAATTATTTAAGGAAAAAGGACTATTGATTGTTGATTCAGGTAATGCTGATTTAAGAAAAATTGAGAAGGATATTTTTCTGAGGCAAATCGAGAAACATAATGAGATATCCTATGCTTTACATAATCAACAAAGAGAAATATCAAAACATGGTTTCCCATTGACGATTGATGCCTCACTTCAATCAGCAAATCTTTTTTATTATGAGGAAAAGTTTAATGAGCGACTGTTACTCGAGTATCATGTTGAAAGCAAATTGTTTGTAAGTAAAAATAAAGCTGTCACCTTTACTTTTGATGAGCTCTTTCAATTGGCAAATGAGTTTCCTGAGAGAATAAGTAATAATGTGGTTACAAGACCTTTAATGCAAGAGTCGTTATTTCCAACCCTTGCTTTTATCGCTGGACCTGGGGAAATCGCCTATTGGGCTGAGTTAAAACAAGTATTTGAAATCTTTGAAATGAAAATGCCCCCTATCGTACCAAGATTAAACTTAACCTTTGTCGAAAGAGCGGTAGACAGCGATATAGTTGATTTAAATTTAACGATTGAGGAAGTATTACGAAATGGTACCGCCTCAGCTGTAGAAACCTTTTTTACTTCGGTAAAAGACGCAGAGCTAGCGGAACAGTTTGTTCAAATGAAAGATCAAGTCTCCCAACAATATAAAATAATTGAGGCGAAGCTTGCTAACCTAGATCGTGGGCTTTTACCTTTATTGGCGAAAAACGAAATGAAACTACTAGAACAGATTGATTTTATGCAAACGAGGATTGATAATTCCATTCAGCATAGGCATGCGAATACCTTTCAAAAATTTAATCGAATTGAAAATTCGCTTCGTCCCAATGGTGCTCCCCAAGAAAGAATTTGGAATGTATTCTATTTTCTCAATAAATATGGATTTACTATGATTGATGATTTATTAAGCTTGCCATTTGAGTTTGATGGATTGCATAAGGTGGTTAAGCTTTAAATCTTTTGACCCTGTCTATATTAGATGGGGTTTTTTGTTTTTGTGGTGAAACATCAAGCTAAATGTCTGTAGAAGTGAAATAGAGTCGCCGATTGTGCCCACGAAAGCCCAAAATTCAAGTTAGCGGTAAAAAAGATCCCCACATATTTTATGTGTTTCCAGATAAAATATTTCCACTTGCTAGCAGGTATTTTAATCACTAAGGCGAATTATTAAAAAAAGGTGGAGGAAAGTGGGGGATTGTGGTACATTTTAGTTAGAAAGTGGGTGTATTGGGTATGTTTATGGGTGAACACCATCATAACATTGATAGCAAAGGCCGCCTGATTGTGCCTGCTAAATTCCGTGATGACCTTGGGGAAGTATTTGTACTTACTCGTGGGTTGGATCAGTGTTTATTTGGTTACCCATTAAGTGAGTGGAAGGAAATTGAACAAAAGCTTAAAGCCCTCCCATTAACGAAAAAAGATGCCCGAGCATTTACACGATTTTTCTTTTCTGGTGCAACAGAAAGTGAAATTGATAAACAAGGAAGAACTAATATACCGACACCACTACTTCAATATGCAAAATTAGATAAAGAATGTGTTATTTTAGGTGTGTCCAATCGAATTGAAATTTGGAGTAAGCAGATTTGGGAAGACTATTTTAATGAGTCAGAGGAATCTTTTGCGGAAATTGCAGAAAATATGATTGGGTTTGATATATAATGAAATTTCCGTGCTCAAAAAAGCTTGATTCGAAAAGGAGATATACAGATGTTTGAACATACAACAGTGCTTTTAAAAGAAACGGTTGCTGGTTTAAATATAAAACCAGATGGTATTTATGTAGATTGTACCTTAGGAGGAGCTGGACATAGTGAGCTCATTCTTTCTCATTTATCTGACCAAGGGAGATTAATTGCCTTTGATCAAGATCAGACAGCCATTAATCACGCTAAAGATAAATTAGCTAAATACAAAGCTCGAGTTACTTTTATTAAACGAAACTTTTTATATTTAAAAGCTGGATTAGAAGAAGTAGGCATAGATAAAGTTGATGGGATCCTTTATGATCTTGGGGTTTCATCCCCGCAATTAGACACACCAGAACGTGGGTTTAGTTATCATCATGATGCTCCATTAGATATGCGCATGGATAATGAAGCGGAAGTATCAGCTTTCCATGTCGTCAATAATTGGGCGTATGAAGATTTAGTTAGAATATTTTTCCAATATGGTGAAGAAAAGTTTTCTAAACAAATAGCTAGAAAAATTGAAGCAGCAAGAGCGATAAAACCTATTCAAACGACTTTTGAGTTAGTGGAATTAATTAAAGATGGAATACCTGCGCCAGCGAGAAGAAAAGGTGGACACCCTGCGAAACGTATATTCCAAGCAATTAGAATCGCTGTAAATGATGAACTTGCTGTATTTGAAAAATCACTAAAGCAAGCCATTGATATATTAAATCCTGGGGGAAGAATTAGTGTTATTACCTTTCATTCTCTTGAAGATCGGATTTGTAAAGTAACCTTTAAAAAGGAAAGTGAAGGTCCAGAGCTTCCACCTGGAATGCCAGTCATTCCAGCAGGCTATGAACCAGAACTAAAGCTTATTACTCGAAAACCAATTCTTCCATCTGAAGAAGAATTAGAACAGAATAACCGCGCTCGTTCGGCGAAGCTTCGAATTGCAGAAAAAGTATAGAAATAAACTATAGGAGGGGATTTCGTGGGCAATTTAGCAAGGAAATATCAACAAGAAAAGCATTATGAACAGCAAAAAAGTGGACAAGTATTAACAAATAAGGAAAAACGTATTTGGATCACACCTGGTGAAAAGGGGTTAGGACTCATTTTCGGCGCAATGGTATGCTTTGGGGCTTACCACATGATTTCTGCCCAAGCCTCCATATATGAAGTGAAAAAGGATATCGTTTCAATGGAAAAGACGATTGGTGAACAGAAAAAAGTAAATAATGATTTGAAAATGCAAGTAAGTGAATTAAGCACCTATGAACGGATATGGGAAAAAGCGAGAGACCTTGGTTTGAAGCTTAATGAAAATAACGTTAAGGTTGTGCGCGATAAATGATAAAGAAACAGCGTAATATTAATATTGGAGCAGCCGTTTTGTTTTTTGGATTCGGTGTGCTCTTTTTTGTCTTACTATTTAGGTTTGCTTCCATTCAACTTTCGGGTCAAGTTTCAGGACAAGTCCTCACTGAAATTAGTGAAAAACAATACAATCAAAAACGTGTAATCCCTGCAGTACGTGGTACTATTTTTGATAAAAATGGTGAGGTTATTGCAGAAGAGGCAGCTTCTTATACGCTAGTTGCCATTCTGGATGAAAAGATGCCCAAGCATGTTAAGGACCCTGAAAAAACTGCAAAAATATTAGCAAAATACATTGATCTACCTGAATCAGAAATTCAAGCCATCTTAAGTAAACCCAAAAAACAAGTAGAATTTGGAAAAGCAGGTAAAGATATTCCTCATCAAACGAAACAAGAAATTGAAAAGCTTAAACTTCCAGGAATATCCTTTCTTAGGGATTCGATTAGATTTTATCCGAACGGTATTTTTTCATCCCATTTAGTTGGTTTTATTGAAGAAAAAAAGGATAAAGATGGAAAGGTTAAGAAAAAAGGCACATTAGGAATAGAACAAAGCCTAGATAAACAATTAACCGGTAAAAATGGAAGTATAAACTATGAAAGTGATATATGGGGTTTATTACTTCCGAATGGAAAAGAAGATATTGTTCCAGCAGAAAATGGGAAAAATGTGTACTTAACAATTGATAAAAAAATCCAAACCTTCTTAGAAGACGCTTTAAATAAAGTGGATGAAGAGTATAAACCTATGAAAATGATAGCAATTGTAGCTAGTCCAAAAACAGGCGAAATTTTAGCCATGGGTCAACGACCATCTTTTCATCCGAAAACTAGAGAAGGAATTAATAAGAGCTGGCATAATGAAGCAATAGAGACGCCGTTTGAACCAGGCTCAACGATGAAAATATTCACTTTGGCAGCAGCAATTGAAGAAAAGAAGTTTGATCCTAATGAATGGTATATGTCAGGTGGCTATAAGGTTGGACCGAATACCATCCGGGACCACAACTGGAGTGGATGGGGAAGTATCACCTATCTTGAAGGTGTTCAACGATCATCAAACGTTGCATTTGCAAAGCTAGCGAGTGATAAGCTTGGATTTGAAAAATTCCGTGAATATCTGACTAAATTTGGTTTTGATCAGCCCACTGGGATTGATTTACCGAATGAAACATCTGGGACTATTCTTTATAACTATCCGCTTGAAAAAGTTACAACTTCATTCGGACAAGGTTCAACATTGACACCTATTCAGCAAATACAGGCTGCAACAGCTATAGCGAACGATGGGAAGATGATGAAGCCATATGTCATAAAGAAAATAGTTGATGCAGATAGTAAAGAAGTGATAACTGAAAGGAAGGCAGATGTAGTTGGGAAACCGATTTCAGCTGCAACGGCTAAACAAGTAAGAGATATCCTGGAATCAGTAGTTACTTCGCCTAATGGTACTGGTAATCGGTATCAAATTGACGGTTATAGCGTGGCAGGAAAAACTGGTACTGCCCAAATTCCTGGGCCAGATGGAAAATATTTAACTGGTGCAAAAAATTATATATTCTCCTTTCTAGGAATGGCACCAAAGGATAACCCAGAATTAATTGTGTATGTTGCGATTCAACAACCGGAAATTGAGAGTTATTTTAATGGTTCGATACCTGTATCGATGATATTTAATTCTGTTATGAAAAATAGCCTACAATATATGAATATAGAACCCGTAAAAACGAAAAAAGCAGCATCGATTGTCCTGCCTAACGTAAACAAACAAACCCCAGACGTTGCTAAAAAGACACTTGAACAATTAGGTTTAAAGGTCATAGTACTGGGGAATGGAACAAAAGTTATCGATCAATTACCTAATATAGGTTCAAAGGTTTTAGAAGGAGAAAAAATAGTATTAAAAACGGATGGGAATTTAGATATGCCAGATTTAACAGGCTGGTCCCTAAGAGATACGATTAAAGTAGCAAATCTTGCTGCATTAAAACTTAATCCAGTCGGTAAAGGATTTGTCGTAAAACAAAATATTTCACCAAGTACTCCTATTGAGGAAGGCGAATTCTTGATAGTAGACTTTGAAACTCCCTTAGAACAATTTGAAAAGGAAGAAAAAGCAAAACGGGATGCGGAGTCCCCTAAAGATGATACGGATGAAATAGAGGTATTGAATTAACTCCTCAGCACAGCTCGTTCTATTCTAATAAGTACAAGCATATATTTTGAACGATAAACTTAAAGTAGGACGAGCAAAAGGAGGAGCGTTCAAGAATATGCGTGTTTCGAATGTTACTGTGAGAAAGCGATTAGCTGTTGCCTTATTTATTGGGATTTTAATATTTCTAATTATTGACGTTCGCTTAGGATACGTCCAGTTTGTGTTAGGGGATATGCTAACCGATCGGGCAAGGGATTCCTGGAGTAGAAACATTCCCTTTGAACCAGAACGAGGTCAGATAATGGATCGAAATGGGGTAGCACTTGCCACTAATATTAGTTCTCCAACGGTTTATATTGTGCCTAGACAAATAAAGAACCCTGCTGAGACGGCCGAAAAGTTAGCAACGGTATTAAAAATGTCAAAAGAAAGTGCCTATAAACAAATTACTCAAAGGGCAATGAATGTAAGATTAAAAGAAGGTCGAAAAATCTCGCATGAAAAAGCAAAAGAGGTTCGTGCTTTAGGACTTGAAGGAATATATATTGGGGAAGATTCTAAAAGATATTATCCATATGGTAAACATCTATCTCATGTACTTGGGTTTGCTGGAGTAGACAATCAAGGTTTAATGGGTCTTGAATTATTTTATGATAAAGAATTACAAGGAAAAAAAGGATCGGTCCAATTTTATTCTGATGCAAAAGGTGCCCGTATGGAAAACATGGCTGATGACTACCAGCCTCCAATAGACGGTTTAGATCTGAAGTTAACGATTGATACAAAGGTCCAAACAATAGTAGAACGAGAACTTGATATTGCTCAAGCTAAATATAATCCAGATGGTATTATCGCGATAGCAATGGATCCTAATACAGGTGAAATCTTAGCGATGTCTAGTCGTCCCAATTTTGACCCTGCAAAATTCCAAACTGTTCCTCAAGAAGTATACAATCGTAATTTACCAGTATGGAGCACCTATGAACCAGGCTCCACCTTTAAGATTATCACTCTAGCTGCTGCCCTAGAAGAAGGAAAGGTAGATTTGGAGCATGGTCATTTTCATGACCCTGGATATGCAAAGGTAGAAGGAGCCACTTTACGTTGTTGGAAAAGGGGTGGACATGGTTCACAAACCTTTTTAGAGGTTGTTCAAAATTCATGTAACCCAGGTTTCGTAGAGTTAGGACAACGCCTTGGTAAAGATACACTTTTTAAATATATAAAGGATTTCGGCTTTGGCCAAAAGACCGGTATCGACCTTCAAGGTGAAGGAACTGGAATCATGTTCAAATTAGCAAATGTCGGTCCTGTTGAATTAGCAACGACAGCCTTTGGTCAAGGTGTTTCCGTAACTCCAATTCAGCAGGTAGCAGCAGTTGCTGCAGCTGTTAATGGTGGAACACTGTATACACCTTATATCGCAAAAGAGCTTGTCGATCCAATAAGCCAGGAAGTAGTAATGAAGAAATCTCCAATCGCAAAACGACGAGTAATTTCTGAGAAAACCTCAAAAGAAATTCGCCATGCTCTTGAAAGTGTTGTTGCCAAAGGGTCTGGTGGTAGAGCTTTTGTTGATTCATATAGAGTCGGTGGTAAAACAGGTACAGCACAAAAAGCACAGAATGGAAGATACCTTGAAAACAACCACATTGTTTCCTTTATTGGTTTTGCACCAGCAGATGATCCACAAATAGTAGTATATGTAGGGGTAGACAATCCTAAAGGGACTGTTCAATTCGGCGGCGTTGTTTCAGCTCCGATAGTTGGAGCTATTATGGAGGACAGTCTACATGCTCTTGATGTTAAGCCAAGAAAAAATCAAATTCCTAAAAAAATGACTTGGGAGGATCTCCCTTTTATTGAAGTCCCTAATTTAGTTGGTTTAACAAAGAAAGAATTACAACAACAAATGATTGACCTTAAAATTGATGCAAGTGGCAAAGGAGATATTGTTGTTAGGCAGGCTCCTGAAGCAGGCACTAAGCTTAAGGAAGGATCAACAATTCGACTTTATTTTGACGAGGTACAAAATTAGAAAGAAGAAAAGGGCGGCGGTACAAATAACCGCCGTCCGTTTTATATTAGTATAAGAACTTTGAAAGTTGCCCCAGCTTCGAGTCCAACATTGCTAAACGGGCGCTTCCGCTTTTCTTAATTTTCATGTAAAATAATACACACATCTAAGAGATACAAGACATTTGATTACTTGTATTTGACCCCGAGAGGACTGATTATTTTTGAATTTAATTCAAATTATAGATAGTTTACATTTATTAACACCTTATAATGGGCCAAATGTTGAAATTTCTTCAATTGAAAACGATAACCGACAGGTGAAGAAGGGCAGCTTATTTATTTGTTTAAAGGGATATACTGTCGATGGTCATAATTTTGCTAAGTCTGCTGTTGAGAATGGTGCTGTGGCTATCATTGCTGAAAGAGAACTAGAAGAAGTTAAGGTCCCTGTTATTATTGTGAAAGATTCATTTAAAGCAATGTCGGTTATTGCTGATACATATTACGGACAGCCGAGTCAGAAGCTTCACTTAATTGGAATTACTGGTACAAATGGTAAAACCACGACAAGTCATTTAATTGAAAAAATATTCGCAGATCAAAATAGAAATACAGGTTTAATAGGTACGATGTATACGAAAATTGTAGAAGAAAAAGTCGAAAATAAAAACACGACTCCTGATAGTTTAACATTGCAAAAAACATTTCGAGAGATGTTAAATAAAAATGTGGAAGTAGCTGTTATGGAGGTTTCTTCTCATGCTTTAGATTTAGGTAGGGTTCATGGTACTGATTTTGATGTCGCTATTTTTACCAATCTCAGCCAAGATCACTTAGACTATCATGAAACGATGGAAGAATACAAAAGGGCAAAAAGCTTATTATTTTCCCAATTAGGCAACAGTTTCAAAATTAATAATCCCAAATACGCAATCTTCAACACAGATGATATAACTTATCAGGATTATAAAAAGATGACTGCCGCCCATATTGTTACATACGGGATAGACAATGATGCTGATATTATGGCAACTCAAATAAAAATGACACCTAATGGAACGACTTTTGACATAGTTATCCAAGGGCGAGATTATCCTATTACTATCCAACTAGCAGGAAAATTTAACGTCTACAATGTATTGGCAAGTATTGCAGCCGCATTAGTATCTAACATCCCAATCAATGACATTATTTCATCGTTAGAAAAAATAGAAGGTGTTCCAGGTAGATTTGAATTAGTTAAGGCGGGGCAGGATTTTTCAGTAGTGGTAGATTATGCTCATACTCCTGAAGCACTCGAGAATGTTTTAAAAACAATTAAGCAATTTGCAAATAAAGAAATCTTTACAGTAATAGGCTGCGGAGGCGACCGGGATAAAACGAAAAGACCTTTAATGGCCCAAATTGCATGTCTTTATTCTACAGTGCCGATATTTACTTCCGATAATCCTAGAAGTGAAGACCCCACCTCCATTCTAAAGAATATGGAAGAAGGAGTTATTGGTAAAACCTATCATTCAATCGTAGATCGTAAGGAAGCTATTAAGTTTGCGATAAATCACGCGAAACAAGGGGATGTTATCTTAATAGCAGGTAAAGGGCATGAAACCTATCAAACAATCGGTGGTCAAAATTTTGATTTTGATGATCGTTTAGTAGCAAAAGAGGCTATTGAGGAGAGATAGAATGTTTTTAACTTATAACGATTTGGCTAACATTTTTCCTGACTCAAAAGGTATAAAGGATGATTTCCAATTTTATACTGTTTCAACAGAAGCAACTCTTAGTCAGTTAAAGGGGTTATTTATCCCTATGTTCAATGATTCAGGAGAGTTAAAGGATGCCATTAATAATGGGGCGATTGGAGCCATTTGGGATGTAAAGGTGGAGATTCCCTCCTATATTCCTAGTCAGTTTCCAATCTTCTTTGCCCCCGATTTAAACAAAGCACTAGAATTCATATTAAAAAGTTATGCAGATAAATTAAATGGAGATAAAAATGAGATTATGAATATGACAAAATTCCTTTTTAAAGAAGAAAGGCTTCTGAATGAAACCTTTTCTTCATATGATAAACTTGTATTAAAATTCGTATCGCCAACGGAAAGGGGGGTATAACATGTTGGAACAAGTTATATTTTTGACTATTTTTATGGGCTTTCTCATTACTGTATTAATTTCTCCAATATTTATACCCTTTCTAAGAAGATTAAAATTTGGGCAAAGTATTCGTGAGGAAGGTCCGAAGAGTCACCAAAAGAAATCGGGTACTCCTACTATGGGAGGAGTGATGATTCTTTTATCGATAATCGTCACAACCTTTGTTATGACAGGGAAATTTGCTGAACCAACAGTGAAAACCTATCTACTTCTACTTGTTACCTTTGGTTTTGGATTACTTGGTTTTTTAGATGATTTTATCAAGGTAGTTATGAAAAGAAATCTCGGACTGACATCGAGGCAGAAGTTAATCGGACAAATTATTGTTTCGGCTATTTTTTATTTTATTTTTAAACAAAATGAATTTTCAACAGAAGTATCCATACCATTAACAGACATATCTTTTGACCTTGGTTGGTTTTATTTCCTATTTGTCACATTTTGGTTAGTAGGATTTTCAAATGCTGTTAATCTAACTGACGGGCTCGATGGCCTTGTCTCAGGAACATCTGCAATTGCTTTTGGAGCTTTTGCAGTTTTGGCATGGAGTTTGTCACAGTTTGAAATAGCAATCTTTTCAGTATCAGTAGTTGGAGCGGTCCTGGGGTTTTTAGTTTTTAATGCCCATCCTGCAAAGGTGTTTATGGGGGATACCGGATCACTTGCATTAGGAGGGGCCATTGCAACGATCGCCATTTTATTAAAGCTTGAAATTTTACTCATAATAATTGGCTTTGTATTTGTAATGGAAACATTATCGGTTATTTTACAAGTTATTTCCTTTAAGACAACTGGTAAACGTATTTTTAGAATGAGTCCACTTCATCATCATTATGAATTAGTTGGCTGGTCAGAATGGCGTGTAGTTGTTACTTTCTGGAGTGTCGGATTATTATGTGCAATACTCGGAATCTATATAGAGGTGTGGTTATAATTGAAGCAGAATACAAAATACCAACATAAAAAAATATTAGTGCTAGGACTTGCAAAAAGTGGAGTCAGTGCAGCAACCCTTTTGCATAAATTAGGTGCATTTGTCACGATCAATGATCTGAAACCATTTTCAGAAAATCCTGAAGCACAAGGTTTACTCGAACAAGGGATTACAGTTATTTGTGGTGATCATCCAATTGATTTATTGGATGAGGGCTTTGAATTGGTCGTCAAAAATCCTGGAATTCCATATCATAATCCAATGGTAAAACGAGCAATTGAAAAAGGGATTCCAATTATTACTGAAGTTGAATTGGCTTATGAAATTTCAGAAGCACCTTTTATCGGGATTACAGGAACGAATGGAAAAACAACTACCACAACGCTTATTTTTGAAATGTTAGAAAAAGGTAGTAAAATGCCAATGATCGCCGGAAATATTGGTACGGTCGCTTCTGATGTGGCTCAGATGGCAGAGGGACATAACCAAATCGTTATTGAATTATCTTCTTTTCAATTAATGGGTATTGATACGTTTAGACCTAAAATTGCTGTTTTAACAAACCTATATGATGCTCATTTGGATTATCACCGTACACGGCCAGAGTATTTTGAAGCTAAATCTTACATTACGAAGAATCAGACCGTTGATGATTATTTTATTGTAAACTATGAGCAAGAAGAGGTTATGAATATTGCAAGATTATCTCAAGCAACTATCGTTCCTTTTTCTACTAAACAATTTTTAGAAACAGGTGCATCTGTAAAGGATGGCTGGGTGTATTTTAATGGTGAGCCAATTTTGGAGAGAAGCCAAATTGTTCTTCCAGGTGATCATAATCTAGAAAACATTTTATCTGCTATTGCTGCTGCTAAATTGACTGGAGTAGAAAATCGTGCCATTCATTATGTTTTATCAACATTTACTGGTGTAAAGCACAGACTCCAATATATTGGTGATAAGCATGGACGGAAGTTTTATAACGACTCAAAGGCTACAAATATTTTAGCAACTCAAAATGCATTAAATGCTTTCCGTCAGCCCGTCGTTTTACTCGCTGGTGGATTAGATCGTGGGAATGAATTTGATGAGCTCTTACCAGCATTTAAACAAATTAAAGCGTTAATCACATTTGGCCAAACAGCCGAAAAGCTTGAAAGAGTTGGAAAACAGGCAGGAATAAAAACAATCATTCGTGTCGATAATGTTGAAAAGGCCGTGCCTGTTGCATTAGACCTTTCTGAAGCGGATGACATTATCCTACTTTCTCCTGCCTGCGCAAGCTGGGATCAATATAAAACTTTTGAGGTCAGGGGAGACATTTTTATAAATGCTGTGCATAAGCTTTAGTAAGGGCTTGTCTACATAACGAATTCGGTGTACCGCCTGACTCGAAAGTGGTTCGAGAAACAAAACTCGAATAGCCCAAAAATGTGCAGTCGAGGTGTGTAAAGTGTGACAAAAAAAACTACTCCCGATTTTATTTTACTGATCGTGACCTTTATGCTTTTAGCAATAGGCTTAATCATGGTCTATAGCGCTAGTGCTATCTGGGCGGATTATAAGTTTCAAGATTCCTTTTTCTTCGCTAAAAGGCAGATGTTATTTGCAGGTGTTGGAATCGTCGCCATGTTCTTTATTATGAATATCAATTATTTGACTTGGAAGACATGGGCAAAGGTTATCTTAATTGTTTGTTTTGTCTTACTTATTTTAGTCCTTATACCTGGGATTGGTAATGTTCGGAATGGATCAAGAAGTTGGATTGGTGTTGGTGCCTTTTCAATTCAGCCTTCTGAATTTATGAAGCTTGCTATGATTGCGTTCTTATCCAAGTATTTATCTGAAAACCAAAAATTGATTACTTCTTTTAAAAAAGGAATAATTCCTTCCCTTGGATTAGTTTTTCTAGCGTTTGCATTAATTATGCTACAGCCTGATCTCGGGACAGGAACAGTGATGGTAGGAACATGTGTAGTAATGGTATTAGTAGCTGGGGCGAGAATATGGCATTTTGCTATATTTGGCATTATTGGTTTAGCTGGATTTGTTGGTCTTGTTATTTCGGCACCATATCGAATTAAACGCATCACTTCATTTTTAGATCCATGGCAAGACCCGTTAGGTAGTGGATTTCAAATTATTCAATCACTATATGCAATTGGACCAGGTGGGTTATTTGGACTTGGTTTAGGTCAAAGTCGCCAAAAGTTTTTCTATTTACCAGAACCGCAAACCGATTTTATTTTTGCGATATTAGCTGAGGAACTTGGATTCATTGGTGGCTCCTTTATATTATTACTATTCGCACTTCTCCTATGGAGAGGAATACGAATCGCATTAGGTGCGCCCGAGCTCTTTGGTAGCTTTTTGGCTGTAGGGATTATTGCAATGATTGCGATTCAAGTAATGATAAATATAGGTGTTGTCACAGGTCTAATGCCTGTTACAGGAATAACCCTTCCTTTCTTGAGTTATGGGGGTTCCTCTTTAACATTAATGCTCATGGCAATTGGTGTTCTTCTAAATATAAGTCGTTATTCAAGATATTAGCCCTGTATCTACAGGGTCTTTTTGTTTTTTCTCTTAAACATGAAATGATAAAATAGGATTATTACAATTCATTAACAAACTGTTTGCAAAATGTAAAACAGGGCGAAAATTATAGTAGAATAAGATATTGAAAAATCTTAAAAAGGGTGCCCAATATGAAAGGAAAGCATAAACTAAAAATAACTCCATTTAAGTTAAGGAAAGGGAGGTTATAAAAATGAACAGTTTAGTAAATAAAATTAAGCAACTTAATTTAGGTAAAGTGAAAGTAAATGAACCATTGGCAAATCATACAACGATAAAAATCGGTGGTCCTGCAGACCTTTTTGTAGAGCCATCCTCCATTGATAATCTTGAAAAAGTAATGGACCTTGTTATTGAGGAGCAGATTCCGTGGCGAGCAATTGGAAGGGGCTCAAATCTATTAGTTTCAGATCAGGGTATTGAGGGAGTTGTTATTAAACTAGGTGCAGGTATCGATCATTTAGAGATAAAAGATCAGGAAATTACTGTTGGTGGTGGTCATTCCATCGTAAGTCTTTCAACAATAATGAGTAAAAAGGGGTTTTCAGGTCTGGAATTTGCAAGTGGTATACCAGGTTCGGTAGGTGGAGCAGTCTATATGAATGCAGGTGCCCATGGTTCGGATATTTCAAAAATATTGAAAAAGGCAAGAATTCTTTTTGAGGATGGCACGATTAGTTGGTTAAACAATGAGGAAATGGAGTTTTCCTACCGTACATCAGTACTTCAAAAGAAAAAACCTGGTATTGTATTAGAAGCAGTTTTAATACTAAAAGAAGGTGAAAAAAGCAAAATTGTTGGAGAAATGCAAAAAAATAAAGATTATCGTAAAGATACACAGCCATATAACTTTCCGTGTGCAGGAAGTATCTTTAGAAATCCATTACCAAACTATGCCGGGAAGCTAATTGAAGTTGCAGGTTTGAAGGGTTATTCAATGGGTGGAGCGAAAATTTCTGAAATGCATGGAAATTTTATAATCAATGCAGGAAATGCTACCGCACAAGATGTGTTAAATTTAATCCAACATGTAAAAAGTACCATTTTTGAATTATACGAAATTCATATGGAAACTGAAGTTGAGATTATTGGTCGTAAATAATTCATATAAGAGAAAGAAGCTAGCTTGTCAGCTCTGCACTGACAAGCTTAAAAAATATCCTTTAACAGGTAAAACCCCCTTACGATTTACAAATATTGTGATATAATATCATCTTGTAAGTAAATAAAAAATAACTAGAATAAAATTTTTTTTGATGGATTTTCTAGATTATTTTTTGTTTTTTGGACGAGCTGGGGGTGGTGAGTTTATGGAAAAAAGTAAAATTGTATCACTTGAAGATCGTATCCCAAAATTAAAACAACAACGGAGAAAAAAAGCAAATCGGCGTTTGGTTTTATTATTATTACTATTTTTTACTCTAATTGCATGTGTTTCTTACTTCCAATCCCCATTAAGTAGAGTCAAAAATATCGATGTTCATGGAAATGAATTATATAGTGTGGATCAAATAGTGTCAAAATCACAAATCACTACTAAGCAAAACATTTGGAAAATGAATAAAACTGAGATTATCAAGGAAATCAAAAAACTACCTGAAATTAAGGAAGTAAAAATTAAAACTGTTTTCCCTAATACTGTAAAGATAACAGTAAGTGAATATAAAAGAATGGCCTATTTCGTAAATGAAACAACTTTTTATCCTGTTTTAGAAAATGGTAGAATCTTAAAAAGTCAAAAGATTACACTATTGCCTATAAATGCACCTTTTCTTAAGGATTTTAAAGAAGGAAAGGTACTAAATGAAATGATTACGAGCTTAAAAGAAGTACCTCCTGAAGTGGTAAATTCGATATCTGAGATCCAACATACACCTAAAGAAAACGACCAATATCATATTACACTTTACATGAATGATGGTTTTGAAGTAAGTGCAACGCTACGTACCTTTTCTGAAAAAATGTTGCATTACCCTTCTATTTTAAGTCAATTAGACCCTAATGTTAAAGGGGTTATTGATTTAGAGGTAGGATCTTATTTCAAAGCTTATACATCGGAAGGGGAGGAAATGCTTGAAGATGAAGGTGAAAGGTAATCATGTTGTCTTAGCTCTTGTTTTTCTTGTTCTAGGGTACATGATTGCTTTTTCATATCATATAACTGAACGGGTTAACGAGCGAGCACCTAAAACGAATAAGCAATGGGAGCGAAACTTAAGTCTTCGAAATCAGATTATTAATGAGCAAGAAAGAAACCGTGATCTTCAAAATGAACTGAATGAGAAGCAAGATAAAGTTTTACAAATTGAAAAAGAGTTATCTAAGGAAGCACAAGTGTTTTTTAATTTAGCAGAGGATGCTGAAAAATACCGAATGTTTCTTGGTAAAGTAAAGGTTAAAGGTAAGGGTGTTGAGGTAACACTTGCCGATGGTGACTATAACCCAATTGAAGAAAATGCCAATAACTATATCGTTCATGAATATCATGTCTTTAAAGTAATCACTGAGTTATACATATCTGGGGCAACAGGAATCGCTATTAATGGTCAAAGACTATCACATAATTCTTATATCAATTGTAATGGACCTGTTATTACCATCGATGGTTTTCAACATCCTGCCCCATTTGTCGTCACTGCAATTGGTGACCCAGAAGTTTTATCTTCGGCATTAAACCTTTCAGGTGGGGTAACAGACCAACTAGTTAACGATAATATTGTGGTTTCTTTAGCAACAAAGGATGAAATTATTTTAGATCCAATTCTCGGTAATTGATACAGATTAACGGAACAACGTAAAGGTTAGGTGATAAGGTGAACATAATGAAAAACTGGAGTTTCACCATTATCGCATTGGTGATTGGATTTATGATTGCTATCCAATTTCAGACCGTCCAAGAACCGGTTATAAGAGATACAAGAGATGAATGGCAGCTTCGGGAAGACTTATTAAAAGAAAAAGAATTGCAATCAAAATTAATAAAAGAAATTCAGTCAAATGAAGAAAAAATTGCCATGTATGAAACAGAACGTGCACAGGGAAAAGAGCAAGTGTTAAGGGAAACCTTGGAAGAACTGAAGATGGAAGCTGGATTAACACCCATTACCGGACCCGGAATTATCCTAACAGTTGAACCTGATTTTGCAGAAATTGTTTTAGGTCAACCTGTTGTAAGTGTTTCACCTGAACTATTACAAAGACTCCTCAACGAACTAAATAAGTACGAGGCAAAATATATCTCTATAGATGGAAATCGAATTATTAATACAACTACTATTAGAGATATCAATAATGAAACAACTATTGATGGACAACCTATCACAGAAATACCGTTTGAGGTAAAGGTGATCACAGAGAATATGACCAAAGCTGGAAAATTACATAACCGAATGCAAGTTTCTAAATCAGTGGAAGAGTTTTTTATTGATAACCTAAGAGTTAAAGTATCAAACCCTATACAAGAAGTTACTATTCCTGCCTATGAAAATAAGATTCAAGTTCGGTTTATGGAACCAATTAAGGCAGACAAAGGAGGAAGTTGATTATGTGGCTTCCATTTATGGGTTTAGTTATAGGGATTTTTCTTGGGTTATTAACAGAAATTAGGATTCCGGAAGAGTATTCTAATTATTTATCTATTGCAGTATTAGCAGCATTGGATACTTTATTTGGGGGAATACGGGCACAATTACAAAATATATATGACGAAAAGGTTTTTGTATCAGGCTTTTTCTTTAATATTATTCTTGCTGCAAGTTTGGCTTTCCTAGGTGTACATCTTGGTGTAGACTTGTATTTAGCAGCAGTTTTTGCATTTGGTGTAAGGCTTTTCCAAAACATTGCTGTGATTCGACGACTTTTGTTGACTAAATGGTCAAATAAACAAGAAAAAATTGAAAAAAATTGAGATTTTTAAGAGGGAAATCCTTTATTTTGACGAATATTTTAGTAAGAAAAACTTTGTAAAAGTATCCGAATTTATATTTGTTGTTCTGAGATTGAAAAGCGTAGAGGGAGGTGCCAAAGAATGAACAGCAATGAAATATATGTAAGTCTTGACATCGGTACATCCAGTGTGAAAGTAATCATTGGGGAAATGGTCAATGACTCTCTTAACATCATTGGCGTTGGTAATGTGAAATCTGAAGGGTTAAGGAAAGGTTCAATAGTTGATATTGATGAAACCGTTCATTCTATAAAAAGTGCAATAGAGCAAGCCGAACGAATGATAGGCATGGAAATTAATCAGGTGATTGTCGGTATAACGGGTAATCATGTTAGTCTCCAACCATGTCATGGAGTCGTTGCCGTTTCAAGTGAAAATAGAGAAATAACAAACGATGACGTTTCTAGAGTAATTGAAAATGCTAGGGTGATTTCGATTCCTCCTGAGAGAGAAATTATTGATATTATTGACAAACAATATATTGTTGATGGTCAGGATGAAATTGAAAATCCGCGAAAAATGATTGGTGTTAGATTAGAAATGGAAGGTTCTATTATTACAGGCTCTAAAACAATCCTCTATAACACGCTTCGCTGTGTGGAACGTGCTGGACTTGAAATAATAGGCTTTACCCTTCAACCTTTGGCTGCAGGTGAATTTGCTCTCTCAAAGGATGAAAAAAGATTAGGGGTAGCTTTAATTGATATTGGTGGAGGAACAACCACCGTTTCAGTTTTTCAAGATGGCTTTTTATTAGCAACTTCCTTAATACCTCTTGGTGGAGAACATATTACTAACGATTTGGCTAAAGTTCTAGAGACTTCAACTAAAGATGCTGAAAACATCAAAATCCAATATGGACATGCCTTTTATGATGATGCTTCAGAAACTGAGGTGTTTAGTGTTCCTATCATCGGTAGTGATCAACACCAGCAGTTTAATCAACTTGAAGTTGCTGAAATTATTGAAGCACGTTTAGAAGAAATCTTTGAATTAGTTCAGGTTGAGTTGAAAAAAATGGGGATTCGAGACTTGCCAGGAGGATTTGTTTTAACTGGTGGTGTTACTAATATGCAAGGTGTACTTGAATTGGCAAAGGATATTTTCCAAATTCGGGTTCGAATTGCTATACCCGATTATATTGGAGTAAGAGAACCACAATATACAACTGCTGTAGGATTGATAAAATACGCTTATGAGAATGCTAGATTACAAGGTCAACAAATTGAACCGTCGGTAAAAGTAGCACAAGTAAAAGAGAAGCGAGTAGTAAAACAACCACAGCAAAAGTCAAAGCCTGAAAAGCTATCTGAAGAAAAAATGACATCAAAAGTAAAAAAATTCTTTGGTTACTTTTTTGAATAAGACGTTGTAAGTTATTTTTGCCACTATAAATTCCAGCTCAATAATTAGAAAACTACTGAGTATGAGAAATGTGTACGAAAACCATATTTAATACGGGTAATAAACTACCTTTGGAAAAAACAATCTATGTGTAAACACCCTTTGAATTAAGAATGTATAGAGGAATATGGTCGAATTAGGAGGATTTGTGATGTTGGATTTTGATACAAATTTAGATCAACTTGCTACAATTAAAGTAATTGGTGTCGGCGGTGGCGGTAATAATGCAGTAAATCGTATGATAGAACACGGTGTCCAAGGTGTAGATTTTATTGCAGTTAATACAGATGCACAAGCATTAAACCTTTCTAAAGCAGAAATAAAAATGCAAATTGGCGGCAAGTTAACTAGGGGACTTGGAGCAGGTGCTAACCCTGAAGTAGGTAAGAAAGCTGCTGAAGAAAGTAAAGAACAAATCGAAGAGGCTCTACGCGGAGCAGACATGGTATTCGTTACTGCTGGTATGGGCGGCGGAACTGGAACTGGTGCCGCACCAGTAATCGCGCAGATTGCTCGTGACCTTGGTGCTCTTACAGTAGGTGTTGTTACTCGACCGTTCTCTTTTGAAGGGAAAAAACGTTCTGGTCAAGCAGCGGGTGGAATTGCTTCAATGAAGGAAGCTGTAGATACGTTAATCGTAATCCCCAATGACCGTCTACTTGAAATTGTTGATAAAAGTACGCCAATGCTGGAAGCATTCCGTGAGGCGGATAATGTGTTACGTCAAGGAGTTCAAGGGATCTCGGATTTAATTGCCGTACCTGGATTAATAAACCTTGATTTTGCCGATGTAAAAACAATTATGGCAAACAAAGGTTCGGCATTAATGGGGATCGGTGTTGCGGCAGGTGAAAACCGTGCAGCTGAAGCAGCGAAAAAAGCTATTTCATCTCCATTACTTGAAACTTCTATTGATGGTGCCCAAGGCGTGTTAATGAACATAACTGGTGGAACTAACCTTAGCTTATATGAAGTTCAAGAGGCTGCAGACATTGTTGCTTCTGCCTCAGACCAAGAAGTCAATATGATTTTTGGATCTGTCATCAATGAAAACTTAAAAGATGAAATAATTGTGACTGTAATTGCTACAGGGTTCAACGAGGAAGTAATAATGCCAAAAACAACTCGTCCATCTTTCGGACAAGTTAAGCCAAATATTGGCGTTGTGAAACGGGAGCCAAAGCGTGAAGAGATTCCACAAGAAACTTATCGTAACCCAACACCTACACAACAAGAGGATACATTAGATATCCCTACCTTCTTAAGAAATCGTAATCGTAGAAGATAACTTAAAAATAAAAAGTATGATTCCCATGGAGTCATACTTTTTTTTATTAAAATTTACAGTTTTTAATTGTTTACAAGTTACATATAAGATTATTTGACAAAATCCGAAAAGAATAGAGGAAATTTCTCCATTTTTATTTACAGAATATGACACACTTCCCCCTACAGTATAGGTTATACTTTTTCGTAACGGAATAATAGAAACTATTAAAAAATTTAGAAAATACGTAGGAAGGTTATTCAGTCTTTTGGAGGGGGAAAAAAATTGACTGTTTATTTGGATGTCATTTGGTTTCTGAATTTTCTTTTTGACAGTCTTCTCCTTTCTTTAACATCCATAATGTTAAAACGCCGAGCGAGTTGGTGGAGAATTTGTTTAGGTGGTTTGCTTGGAAGCATGATCATTTTATTAACATTCTCCCCTTTAGGTAGTTTAAGTGGGAATCCAATCATTAAATTATTCTTTTCATTCGGAATGGTTTTTTTAACATTTGGGTATAAACGTTTACGCTTTTTCTTGAAGGCATTATTGTTCCTCTATCTATCAACATTCCTAACAGGCGGAACATTAATAGGAGTTCACTACTTTATTAAGTTTGATCATCAGCTTAAATCAGATGTGTTTCTAGCGAGTATAAAAGGATTTGGAGATCCAATTAGTTGGCTGTTTGTATTGGTGGGGTTTCCAATTGCATGGTATTTTTCTAGAAAAGGTGTAGAGAAATTGGAAATGACAAAAATTCAATATGATCAACTAGTAAATGTACATTTTACAATAAAAAATTTAAGTTTTTCTATTAAAGGATTAGTGGATAGTGGAAATCAACTATATGACCCAATCTCAAAAGCACCTGTTATGATTGTTTCCATTCATCAATTAAAAGAGAATTTGCCGTTAGAAATAATTGAAATGGCAAATGAACCCGATGCCTATATATTTGGAGATAAAGAAATACCAATTGAATGGGAAAGTAAAGTCAAGATTATCCCCTGTAAAGTAGTAGGTCAAGACCATCAAATTATTGTTGCATTTAAACTAGATGATTTGAAATTAGAAACGGAGCAAGGAGTAATTAAAGTTACAAAGGCATTAATTTCCTTTACGATGCAACAGCTCTCTGGCGATGATTCGTTTCAATGTATTGTACATCCTAAAATGCTAACTGAAGCAGGTGCAACAAACACCTCCATAAAGGTAAGCTAATATTACTATACGAAGGAAATGTGAAATTTAGAAGGAGGACCTTAAATGAAAAAATTGAAACTTCGCTTAACTTACTATTGGTATAAGTTATTAATGAAAATGGGCTTAAAATCAGATGAAATCTATTATATTGGTGGTAGCGAAGCTTTACCCCCTCCTTTAAGTAAAGAAGAGGAGGAAGTACTGTTAAACAAATTACCTAACGGTGATAAAGCAGCTCGTTCGATCTTAATCGAACGTAATCTACGCCTAGTTGTTTATATCGCAAGAAAGTTTGAAAATACGGGTATTAATATTGAAGATCTAATAAGTATTGGAACGATAGGATTAATTAAAGCTGTTAATACCTTTAACCCTGAAAAGAAGATTAAGCTTGCTACATACGCATCTAGATGTATCGAAAATGAAATTTTGATGTACTTAAGAAGAAATAATAAAATTCGTTCGGAAGTTTCATTCGATGAACCATTAAATATCGATTGGGATGGAAATGAGTTGCTATTATCGGATGTTCTTGGAACAGACGAGGATATTATTACTAAGGATTTAGAAGCAAATGTGGATCGGAAATTATTAGTGAAAGCATTACATCAGTTGTCTGATCGTGAAAAACAAATTATGGAGCTACGTTTTGGATTAACAAATGGTGAAGAAAAGACCCAGAAGGATGTAGCGGATATGTTAGGAATATCGCAATCCTATATTTCAAGATTAGAAAAAAGAATTATTAAAAGACTTAGAAAAGAATTTAACAAAATGGTGTAAACTTAGGAAAAAAAATTTCTTGAAAAAATTTTTTAAAGCCTAATATCCTTGATTTATCTAAATGAAATTGATTTTTACAAGATATTTTCATTGTCTGTTTAATGGTTAAAGGTGCATATTTTTCCTTCTCACGGAGATACTTATGTTTGTACAGCAACTCCTGTGAGGAGGGAAAAGGATTGACTCGAAATAAAGTAGAAATTTGCGGTGTCGATACATCAAAGCTTCCAGTTTTAAAGAACGAAGAAATGAGATTACTCTTCAAGCAAATGCAGGGCGGAGAACTTTCTGCAAGAGAAAAACTTGTCAACGGAAATCTCCGATTAGTTCTTAGTGTCATCCAACGTTTTAACAATCGTGGAGAATTCGTGGACGACCTGTTCCAGGTTGGCTGTATCGGTCTCATGAAGTCAATTGATAATTTTGATTTAAGCCAAAACGTTAAATTCTCAACGTATGCAGTACCAATGATTATTGGGGAAATTAGAAGATATCTACGTGACAATAACCCAATACGAGTATCACGTTCCTTGCGTGATATCGCCTATAAAGCCTTACAGGTAAGAGAGCGGTTAATGAGTGAAACATCCCGTGAGCCTACAGCTGAAGAAATTGCCAAAGTCCTAGAAGTTCCGCATGAAGAGATTGTCTTTGCTCTTGATGCTATTCAAGATCCTGTGTCATTATTTGAACCTATCTATAATGATGGAGGAGATCCAATTTATGTGATGGATCAGCTAAGTGATGACCGTAATAAGGATACAACCTGGATTGAAGAGATTGCTCTTCAAGAGGGGATGAGGAGATTAAACGATCGTGAAAAATTAATACTAAGGAAGCGCTTCTTCCAAGGTAAAACACAAATGGAAGTTGCTGAAGAAATTGGAATTTCACAAGCACAAGTTTCTAGGTTAGAAAAAGCAGCCATTAAACAAATGAATAAAAATATACAGAGCTAGCTGCCTAGAGGCAGCTATTTTTTATTAATTAAGAATGCTATACCATATTTTTGACTTAAAAATCATATATTTACTATAGAAGCCAAATAGTAGGGGTGAATATATGGTCAAAATATCTGATTTTCAAATAAAAGATGTTGTAAATGTATCTGATGGAAAAAAATTAGGTAACATCGGGGATATTGATATTAATTTAACAACAGGTAAAATTGATGCAGTTGTAGTTAGTGGGGCTGGGAAGGTATTAGGTTTCTTTGGTAAAGACGAAGATATTATTATTCCTTGGAAAAATATTTTAAAAATAGGAGAGGATGTTATTTTAGTCCGTTATAAGGACCAAGAGGTTAAGTACATCGAAGAAGAGGCGTAAAACGCCTCTTTATTTATTTCTAAACAATAGGCATTTATACTGGTTATTTGTTATGAACTAGTAGCTAAATATGGTAAACTATAAAAAACATTAAGAGGACGGGGAATATGGAACCATTTGTTTTAAAAACAAAAGAATATTTCTCTATAGAGGCTTGGGAAAAAGAATGGCCAGATTTAGTCGTAGGATTTACAACGAAAAACGGTGGGGTTAGTCAACAAGATTTTTCTTCGTTTAATTTCGGATTTCATGTCGGCGATAAAGTGGAATCTGTTTGCCATAATAAACAAAAATTATCAAGTATAATTAAATTCCCGGTTGAAAGTTGGGTAGCGGCAGAACAAACTCATGGGATTAATATCAAGAGAATCCAAAAAGAGGTATGTGGAAGTGGCTCCTACCAATATGATGATTCGATTCCTGATACAGATGGATTTTTCACAGAGAATAAAGGTATTCTTTTAACCCTTTGTTATGCTGACTGTGTACCAATATACTTTATAGATAAGGTTACAAAAAGAATTGGTATCGCACATGCCGGCTGGAAGGGTAGTGTTAATGGAATCGCCAAAAGAATGATCTTAAATTGGGTAAGTGAAGGTAGTAATCTAAAAGACATTTTAGTAGCTATTGGACCTTCCATTTGCGAAGATTGTTATATTGTCGATGATTTTGTTATCGCTTTTGTACGAAAGATACTAGTAGATGTCGAAAAAAAGCCCTATAATTTAATAAATAAAGATCAATACCGATTAAACTTAAAACAATTTAATAAATTACAACTTATTCAAGCTGGTATTACGGAATCTAATATTTACGTTACGGAATATTGCTCAAGTTGTCATGATAAGGAATTTTTCTCTCACAGAAGAGATAAAGGCAAAACGGGTCGAATGATGAGTTTTATCGGGTGGAAGGAGGATTCCCAAACAATATGAATGTCGCAACAAAGCTTAAGAAGATTAAACAAGAAATCCAGGAAGTTTGTGAAAAGTCAAATCGTGATCCCAATGAGATTACGATAATTGCGGTTACCAAATATGTAAGTATTAATAGAGCTAAAGAGGCATTACAAGCTGGTATTACCGATCTAGGTGAAAACCGAGACGAAGGGCTTCTTGAAAAATGGGAACAATTAAAAGACAAACCTACTTGGCACTATATTGGTTCGTTACAAACACGAAAGGTGAAGAATATCATTCATTTAGTTGATTATATCCATTCACTTGACCGAATCACACTTGCTGAAGAAATTAATAAACGCGCGGATCATCCAATAAATTGCTTTGTCCAAGTTAATGTTTCTGGAGAGGACTCTAAACATGGAATGTCACCATTAGAGGTAATATCTTTTATAGAAAAAATGAAGGATTACCCTAATATTGTTATTTGTGGATTAATGACAATGGCCCCTTTTACCGGCGATGAGGAAACCATTCGTCACTGTTTTCAAAGGCTGAAATCACTGCAATTAGAAATTGCTGAGAAACAATTGCCTTTTGCCCCATGTAATGAATTATCCATGGGAATGTCCAACGATTTTAATATAGCCATAGAAGAAGGTGCTACTTTCATTCGAATTGGAACGGCTCTTGTTGGAGATAAAGAGAAAGAGGTGTAATAATTATGAGTATTAAAACTAAGTTTAAAACATTTTTTTATTTAAATGATGAATTAGATGATAATGATGAAGAGTATATCGAAAAAGAAATTGAAACAGCTACACCAACTAAACAATCAACTGGTAAGCAAAATGTTGTTAGTCTTCAGAGTATCCAAAAATCATCAAAAATGGTTTTATTTGAACCTAGTGATTATGCCGAAGCACAAGATATTACGGATCATTTACGAAACCGACGTACGGTTGTCGTTAATTTACAAAGAATTGACCGTGAACAAGGGAAACAAATTGTCGACTTTTTAAGTGGTGCTGTATATGCCTTAGGTGGACATATTCAAAAAATTGGGGTAAACATCTTTCTTTGTACCCCAGATAATGTTGAGGTTTCAGGAAATATATCAGAAATTATGCAAAATCATGATTTTTAAAAAATTAAGGTGGTCTGTGTAAATGGAAATATTGTTTGGATTATTGTATAAGCTTATTAACCTTTATTCTTGGGCATTAATTATTTATATTTTATTATCTTGGTTTCCTAATGCGAGAGAGTCCTCGTTTGGTCAAATCCTTTCCCGCATTTGTGAGCCGTACTTAGAGCCGTTTAGAAGATTTGTGCCACCACTTGGAATGATTGATATCTCACCAATTGTTGCCATTTTTGTATTAAAGCTTGCTACAGCAGGTTTAGCTCAAGTTTATGGTTGGCTAGTATAAACAAGTAGGATCTAACAATGATCCTATTTGTTTTTATTTTTCTCTATAGTAAAAGGAGCATTATATGAGTATTTATCAACATTTTCGTCCAGAGGAACGTGAATTTATTGACCAAGTACTAGAGTGGAAACGGATTGTTACGGACACATATGTAGCAAAACTGACTGATTTCCTTGATCCAAGATTACAGCAAATTGTTCATCTTATTATTGGTGATTCAACAGATGTTCATTGTCATTTTTTTGGTGGTGTTGATAATGCAGAAAGAAAAAGAGCTTTAATTTATCCAGAATATCATATTGTTGATCATAACGATTTTCAAGTTACTATTTTTGAAGTTGAATATCCAAAAAAGTTTGTTACGATTGAACATCGAGAAGTACTCGGAAGTTTAATGTCATTAGGTCTAAAAAGGGAAAAGTTCGGTGATATTCTATTTGAGGGTGATAGAATTCAGATAATTATAGCTACAGAGATTAACTCATATCTCCGTTTACAATTAGCTTCAATTGGACGAGCAAAAATTTCCCTCAAAGAAATACCGACTAATGAAGTACTTAAAATTGAAAATAAATGGACAGAGGAAGCAGCAACTGTCTCATCGATGAGATTAGATACCATTATTTCCGCACTCTATAATGTCTCTAGGCAAAAATCACAGATTTTAATCGAACAAGGACTAGTTAAAGTAAACTTCGCTACTAGCTTAAAAACCTCTTTTGAATGTCATGAGTTTGATATGATCTCAGTTAGAGGATATGGTCGAACAAAAATTACTTCCATTGAGGGTAAAACCAAAAAAGAAAAATGGAGAATTATTGTAGGAAAACAAAAATAAATACAATTTTAGCAGGAATATATAAAAATATGTCGAATTATGGACTATACATAGACAATACATAGTTTCGAGGAGGTGGCATCATGCCATTAACGCCGTTAGATATACACAATAAAGAATTTAATCGGGGATTCCGTGGTTATGATGAAGATGAGGTAAACGAGTTTCTTGACCAAGTGATCAAGGATTATGAATTGATTATCCGTGAGAAAAAAGAATTAGATGAGCGTTTAAATGAATTAAATAGTCGTTTAAGTCATTTCACAAATATTGAAGAAACTTTAAATAAATCGATTGTAATTGCTCAAGAAGCTGGAGAAGATGTTAAGAGAAATGCACAAAAAGAGGCAAAGTTAATTTTAAAGGAAGCGGAAAAGAACGCAGACCGAATTGTAAACGAAGCCCTATCTAAAGCTAGAAAAATTGCACTTGAAATTGAAGATCTTAAAAAGCAATCAAAAGTGTTTCGAACTAGATTTAAAATGTTAATTGAGGCACAACTTGATTTGTTAAATAATGATGATTGGGATCATTTGCTTCAATACGAAGTTGATGCTACCGAATTGAAGAGCTTAGAAGAGGATTTTGAGACAAAATCTTGACGAAATGCGAGCTAATAGCATATAATTTCTTAATAAAATTAAAATAATGCTTGTGACAATGATAGGGACAGTACAAGATCATTTACTTTATAAAGCGAGATGGGGAAGGTGAAAGCCCATCAAAGTAAGATTAATGGAAGATCACCCTTAAGTCCCGAAGTGAAATCCTTAAAAAGGAGAGTAGTTTTGGCGTAAATTCACGTTACGAATTTTTACGAGTGGATTATAATGATAATCTATAAGGGTGGTACCGCGGGAAAGTCTTCTCGTCCCTTTTGGGACGAGAGGGCTTTTTTTGTTTTCAAAAACTTAAGAGCTAGTATGATTCATGTTGATTGCGGTTATATTGTCAAAAGCACTGTTAAAGTAAGATTGGTTTGGAGGAATTGGAAATGGATTACAAGGATACGTTATTGATGCCACAAACAGAGTTCCCAATGCGGGGGAATTTACCAAAACGAGAGCCAGACGTTCAAGAAAAATGGCGTGTTATGAATATTTATGAAAAGGTTCAAGCTCGGACTGCAGGACGTCCAATGTTTGTGCTACACGATGGTCCACCATATGCGAATGGAGACATTCATATCGGTCATGCGTTAAATAAAATTCTTAAAGACGTAATCGTTCGATATAAATCTATGAGTGGGTTTAATGCCCCGTATGTTCCTGGATGGGATACTCACGGTCTACCAATTGAACAAGCATTAACTAATAAAGGTGTCAAACGCAAGGAAATGACTGTTGCTGAATTCAGAAAGCTTTGTGAAGCATATGCTTATGAGCAAATCGATAACCAACGTTCCCAATTTAAGCGCTTGGGAGTAAGAGGAGATTGGGAAAATCCTTATATCACTTTGAAGCCTGAATATGAAGCACAGCAAATTAAGGTTTTTGGTGAAATGGCTAAAAAAGGATATATTTATAAAGGGAAAAAGCCTGTCTATTGGTCACCTTCTAGTGAATCCGCTTTAGCTGAAGCAGAAATTGAATATCAAGATAAACGATCAGCTTCTATATATGTTTCATTTAAAGTGAAAGATGGAAAGGGTGTATTAGAAGTAGGGACGAATGTAGTGATTTGGACTACAACTCCGTGGACGATTCCTGCTAACTTGGCCATTTCCTTACACCCTGAATTAATCTATGTGGTTGCTGAGGTAAATGGAGAGAAGTTTTTAGTTGCTGAAGAATTACTTGAAAATGCAGCAAAAGAAATTGGTTGGGAACAGACAAATGTAGTATCTAAAGTTAAAGGTTCAGAGCTAGAGTTCGTAGTTTGTCAGCATCCATTATATGACCGTGATTCAATAGTTGTCCTTGGCGAGCATGTTACTACTGATGCAGGAACTGGCTGTGTTCATACGGCTCCTGGTCATGGGGAAGATGACTTCCAAGTAGGTCAAAAATATGGTTTAGACGTACTTTGTCCAGTAGATGACAAAGGTGTTATGACAAGTGAAGCACCAGGGTTTGAAGGCTTATTTTATGATCAAGCTAATAAACCAATAACTGAAAAATTAGAGAGTGTTGGAGCGTTATTAAAGCTAAACTTCTTTACTCACTCCTATCCACATGATTGGAGAACGAAAAAGCCTGTTATCTTCCGTGCTACTGCACAGTGGTTTGCCTCTATTAAGGATTTCCGTTCTGAACTTTTAAAAGCAGTAGAGGAAACGAAATGGGTACCTGCTTGGGGTGAAACAAGATTATTTAACATGGTTCGTGATCGTGGGGATTGGTGTATTTCCCGTCAACGTGCTTGGGGGGTTCCAATACCAGTATTCTTTGCCGAAAATGGAGAATCGATTATCACTGATGAAACAATTAATCATGTATCAAATTTATTCCGTAAGCACGGTTCAAATATTTGGTTTGAAAGTGAAGCAAAGGATTTATTACCGGAAGGCTTTACACATCCAGGAAGCCCTAATGGCCAGTTTACAAAAGAAACGGATATTATGGATGTTTGGTTTGATTCTGGTTCCTCACATCAGTCCGTACTAGAAGAAAGAGAGGACCTACAACGTCCTGCTGACCTGTATTTAGAAGGCTCAGACCAATATCGTGGTTGGTTTAACTCTTCTTTATCAACAAGTGTTGCAGTTACAGGAAAAGCCCCATACAAAGGTGTTTTAAGCCATGGTTTTGCACTTGATGGTGAAGGCCGTAAAATGAGTAAGTCACTTGGGAATGTTGTCGTTCCTGCTAAAGTAATGGATCAGTTGGGTGCTGATATATTACGTTTATGGGTAGCTTCAGTTGATTATCAATCGGATGTTCGCGTTTCAGATGCGATTCTTAAGCAAGTTGCCGAGGTATATCGTAAAATTCGTAATACCTTCCGCTTCCTATTAGGGAACCTTGCAGATTTTAATCCAGCAACAGATTCAGTTTCCTACGAAAATCTACGTGAAGTGGACCAATACATGCTTGTGAAACTAAATAAATTAATTAAAAATGTACGTGAAGCATATGAAAACTATGAATTTGCGGGCATTTACCATGCAATTAATAATTTCTGTACGCTAGACTTAAGTGCATTCTACTTAGATTTTGCTAAGGATGTTTTATATATAGAAGCAAAAAATCATCCTGAGCGTCGGGCTATTCAAACCGTTCTTCATGAAAGCTTACTGGCTTTAACAAAGCTAGTATCTCCAATTCTTGCGCATACGGCTGACGAAGTTTGGGAGTACATTCCATCTGTAACTGAGGAAAGCGTTCAGTTAACAGATATGCCCGAATTTAAAGAGCTAGAAAACGCAAAAGCATTAGAAGAAAAGTGGAGTGCCTTTTTGAAGCTTCGTGATGATGTATTGAAAGCATTAGAAGCGGCAAGAAATGAAAAAGTTATCGGTAAATCACTAGCAGCAAAAGTTACATTATATGCAACTGATAAATCTAAAGCATTGTTAGATAGCATTAGTGAAAATTTAAATCAACTCTTTATTGTTTCTGGTTTTGAAGTAGCTGGATCTTTTGATCAAGCTCCAGAAAATGCTCTGAAGTTTGAAACTTCAGCAATCGTTATTTCTAAAGCAGAAGGAGAAATATGTGAGCGTTGTTGGGTTGTTACCCCAGAAGTTGGAAATGTTTCGGAATATCCAACACTTTGCCCACGTTGTGCAGATGTAATTAAAGGAAACTATGCTACACAATCTTAACAAAGGGAGGCTGAAACCATTGGTTTTAGCCTCTATTTTATTTGTATAAAAAATAACTGCCAAATGTTGTTGCGTTTGATTTAAGTTTGGTGGCGAATACTAATTTTAATCTTATTACGGAGGTGTTAGGATTGAAAGTTTTTGAAAAGAAGCTTTATGAGGAACTCCGTGATTTTGAACGAGAACTGGATGGTAAACTAAAAAATGATTTAGTTCATCAAAAGATTAAAAAATATGTTGAAGCAGAATTAAAAGATGTTCAATCCACCTTACACAAATTAGAATGTGGGGAATTCGGAAAATGTGAAATGTCTGGGGAACTAATCCCTTATGATTTACTTTATGAAGTACCGACTGCAAAAAGCCTGAAAGATTTTAATGATATGAAAAGCTACTTAAAAAAGGCACATACATATCACTATAATTAAGGTGGGATGATTGTGGTTATTATGGATTGTGTGCTAAAATGCAAAGGAACAATAGATATTAGTTTGGAGGTTTCTTTGTGTTTTACTACATAATTGCCTTTTTAGTCATTTTATTAGACCAAGTAACAAAATGGCTAGTTGTAAAGAATATGCGTCTTGGTGAGAGCATTACCGTTATTGAGGATTTTCTGTATATTACTTCCCATCGGAATCGTGGAGCCGCTTGGGGGATATTACAGGGTCAAATGTGGTTTTTTTATGTCATAACAGTAATTGTGATTATTGGTATTATTTATTATATACAAAAGCATGCAAGAGGAAAAATGCTACTTGGTTTGTCATTAGGATTGATGCTTGGCGGGGCAATAGGTAATTTTATTGACCGAGTAATCCGTAAAGAGGTAGTTGATTTCGTAAACACATTTATTTTTAGCTATGATTTTCCGGTATTTAATATTGCTGACTCCGCACTTGTCGTGGGTGTTGGGCTTTTAATGCTACAAATGCTGCGAGAAGAGAGAGAAGCAAAGGAGAAAACGTATGGAGAAGATGGAACACATCATTCATGAAGATCAGAAGAATGATCGAATAGATAAAGCAATTAGTAGTATAAACGAAGAATGGTCAAGATCACAAGTACAACAGTGGATAAAGGAAGGGCACGTATTAGTTAATGGTTTAAAGGTAAAAACGAACTATAAATGTAGTGTCAATGATCAAGTTGAGATCATTATCCCTGAACCTGAGGAGCTTGATGTAGTAGCTGAAGAGATGAATCTTGATATTTATTTTGAAGATTCTGATGTTCTTGTAGTGAATAAACCGAAGGGGATGGTTGTTCATCCAGCACCTGGTCATTCTTCAGGTACATTAGTAAATGGGTTAATGGCTCATTGTACAGATTTATCTGGAATAAATGGAGTATTAAGACCTGGAATAGTCCACCGGATTGATAAAGATACTTCAGGACTATTAATGGTTGCAAAAAGTGATTTAGCCCATGAAAGCTTAGTCAATCAATTAGTAGCAAAAACAGTAACTCGTAAGTATAAGGCTATTGTTCATGGTCATATTCCTCATGATTATGGGACAATCGATGCTCCACTTGGGCGAGATACTAGGGATCGTCAAAGTATGACGGTCGTCGATAATGGAAAACATGCTGTGACGCATTTTCATGTTATAGAACGTTTTAAAGACTTTACTTATGTAGAGTGCCAGTTAGAAACAGGTAGAACACATCAAATTCGTGTTCACATGAAATATATTGGATTTCCTTTAGTGGGTGATCCAAAATATGGACCTAGAAAAACCCTGGATATTAACGGTCAAGCTTTACATGCAGGCTTACTTGGATTTAATCATCCACGAACAAATGAATATCTAGAGTTTGAGGCTCCACTACCAGCGGAATTTGAAGAGCTCCTTCTGAACCTTAGAAATAATCATTGACATAGAGGAAATCTTATTTTAATATAAGTTTAGTTAAATAAGTCCTTTAAGACAGTCCCGTGAGGCTGAGAAGGAAACGGTTTGGAAGATTGGATACTTATATCTTCTATTAAAATTACTCGTTTACCCTCTCATCAATGGTGAGAGGGTTTTTTATATCCGTTTCCAATTTAGATGGAAGAAGGTGAAATTAAGATGACTCAAAAAGCAGTGGTATTAGACGAACAAGCAATCAGACGTGCACTAACAAGAGTAGCACATGAAATAATTGAAAAAAATAAAGGAATTGAAAATTGCGTTTTAGTTGGCATTAAGACAAGAGGCATATATATTGCTAAAAGGCTTGCTCAAAGAATTTCAGAAATTGAAGAAAAGGATATGCCTGTAGGTGAATTAGATATAACTTTATATAGAGACGATCTGACAAAAAAAACAAGTAATGAAGAACCTCTAGTTAAAGGCTCAGATATTCCTTACGATATATCGAATCAAAAAGTAATACTAGTAGATGATGTATTATATACAGGTAGAACTGTAAGAGCAGCAATGGATGCTCTAATGGATATTGGACGGCCATCCGCAATTCAATTAGCTGTTTTAGTTGACCGTGGACATCGCGAGTTACCAATACGTGCTGATTATGTTGGGAAAAACATCCCGACATCAAGTGATGAAAAAATAGTTGTAGCATTAATGGAAGTAGACAAAATAGAACAAGTAAGTATTTTTGAAAAATAAATAAAACACCCTTTAATTGCGGTCCTGTGAGGCTGTCAAAGGGGATAGAGATAAAAGGAATATATCCTTTTTCTGCCTTCCTACCCTCTTTGCACACTTTTGCTGCAAGAGGTTTTTTTTATAGGGTGAAATGAGGGAGAAATAAAAATGAATAAGCCAATTTTAGATGTTCATGACGTACCTAGTACATTTCAATGGTTATCTTTAAGTTTACAGCACTTATTTGCCATGTTTGGTGCAACTATCTTAGTTCCGTTTCTTGTTGATTTAAGTCCAGCAATCGCCCTAATATCAAGTGGACTTGGTACAATCGCCTTTTTAATTGTAACGAAATGGCAAGTACCAGCATACCTTGGTTCTTCCTTCGCTTTCATATCACCCGTCATTGCTGCTAAAGCAGCAGGTGGCCCAGGTGGAGCGATGATTGGTACTTTTATAGCTGGGCTTGTTTATGGAATCGTAGCACTTGTCATCTATAAAGCAGGTTACCGCTGGATTATGAATCTTCTACCCCCGATTGTAGTGGGCCCTGTCATCATTGTTATCGGTTTAGCATTATCAGGGACAGCCGTTAATATGGCGATGATCGATAAAGTTACAAAAGAATACGACTTAAAGCTTTTTTCCATCGCATTAGTTACGCTTGCAGCAACTATAATTTGCTCTATCTACTTTAAAGGAATAATGAGCCTTATCCCAATTCTGTTCGGTATCATCGTCGGTTACATATACGCACTTTTCGTAGGTGTTGTTGATTTTACACCGGTTCAAGAAGCAAAATGGTTCGAAATGCCTGATTTCCTAATACCTGGTGTAGATTATTCAGTGAAAATAACATCGGATATTATCTGGTTAATGGTGCCAGTAGCCATCGTTACCTTATCCGAACATATTGGACATCAGCTAGTCCTAAATAAAGTAGTTGGCCGTAATTATATCATTAAGCCAGGCTTGCACCGTTCGATTTTGGGTGACGGGATAGCGACAATGATTTCAGGATTGATAGGTGGCCCACCAAAGACAACTTACGGTGAAAATATCGGTGTTCTAGCCATTACAAGGGTATACAGCGTTTATGTGATTTTTGGAGCGGCTGTACTAGCAACTGTTTTTGGATTTATTGGTAAAATAACTGCATTAATTGGAACAATACCAACACCTGTAATGGGTGGTGTCTCGATTCTCCTTTTCGGAATTATTGCATCTTCGGGATTACGTATGTTAGTGGATAGTAAAATAGATTTTGGTGACAAACGCAACTTAGTCATTTCATCAGTAATCTTAGTTATCGGAATTGGTGGAGCATTCATTAAAGTATCTGGTTTTGAAATCCAAGGTATGGCCCTTGCAGCGATTATTGGGATTATTTTGAACCTGATCCTACCTGGTAGAGAGCCTGTAAAAGAAGACGTATTCGAAGAACATTCAAATCAAGCAAACCGAGTGGCGTAGAAAATAGTACCTTTTAATCAAGTCCGAGAGACTTAAAAGGGTGTTTGGATTACATGTCGGTATTGAAAAGGGTAAAAGTATGTCTGCCTTTTTCTCTAACTGTCTAAACACCCTGACCGAAATGGTTCAGGGTGTTTTATTTATTGTAGGCAATAGACAAAATAAAGGGGAGAGGCTTAATGAATCACTTGTTAACTAGCTCTGATTTATCTTGTAATGAAATCCTTACTATTTTAGAGGATGCAAAAGATTTTCAAGACAGAAAAGAATGGAAACCTGATCGTCAAATGTTTGTTGCTAACCTTTTTTTTGAACCAAGTACAAGAACAAAATGTAGCTTTGAAGTAGCTGAAAGAAAACTTGGATTATCAATCATACCATTTGAAACAAATACTTCAAGTGTAGTAAAAGGAGAAACTCTTTATGATACAGTCAAAACCTTGGAATCAATTGGTGTAAATGCTATAGTCATTCGACATGAAAAAGAAAGCTATTATGATGAATTGGTAGGAAAAATTAATATCCCCATCATAAATGGTGGTGATGGCTGCGGGCATCATCCTACTCAATCCTTACTTGATTTATTCACGATACAACAGCAATTTGGTACTTTTAAGGGCTTGAAGGTGGCTATTATTGGAGATATCAAACACAGTCGTGTTGCTCGATCTAATGCAGATACACTTATTAGACTAGGTGCTGAAGTCGTATTCTCCGGTCCAGAAAATTGGTTTGATAAAGAAGTTGTAAAGGATTGTTCATATGAACCCATTGATCACGCAGTGGCAACTTCAGATGTAGTGATGCTTTTGCGAATCCAACATGAGCGCCATGGTGATGATGGTACATTCACAGTTGAAAATTATCATCATAAATATGGGTTAACTGTTGAGAGAGAAAAAAATATGAAACCAACTAGCATAATTATGCATCCTGCACCTGTCAATCGAAATGTAGAAATTGCAGATGAACTTGTTGAATGTGAAAAATCAAGAATTTTTAAACAGATGGAAAACGGTGTCTATATCCGTATGGCTGTACTAAAAAGAGCGCTTGAAATTAAAGGAGGATGGCTGCAAAATGATCATCAAAAAAGGAAACCTATATACATATAACGGAATCGAATCATTCGATATATTAATCAGAGACGGAAAAATTGCTTCCATCGAAAAAGAAATAGTAGCTGTAAATGAAGAAATAATAGATGCAACTGGCCTTTTATTAACGCCCGGATTCATAGATTTACATGTTCACTTAAGAGAACCTGGTGGAGAAAAAAAAGAAACGATAGAAACGGGAACAAAGGCAGCAGCAAAAGGCGGTTTTACAACAATTGCTGCAATGCCAAATACAAGACCAGTACCAGACAATCCAGAAATGCTTGATTGGTTGCGAAAAAGAATAGAGGAAACAGCAAGTGTCCGTGTGTTACCTTATGCTTCGATTACAAAGAGGGAATTAGGTCAAGAATTAACAAACTTCAAAGAGTTAAAACAAGCTGGGGCATTTGCGTTTACAGATGATGGAGTGGGTGTTCAGACTGCAAGTATGATGCTTGAAGCAATGATAAATGCGGCTGAACTTAATATGACAATTGTGGCTCATTGTGAAGAAAATTCATTAATTAACAAAGGCTGTGTTCATGAAGGCAGTTTTTCAAAGACAAATAGTTTAAGAGGAATACCTTCTGTTTGTGAATCCGTTCATATAGCAAGGGATGTCTTGTTAGCTGAAGCCACTGGTTGTCATTACCATGTTTGCCACATCAGTACAAAGGAATCTGTTCGAGTGGTTCGGGATGCGAAACGAGCGGGTATTAAGGTGACAGCTGAAGTGACCCCTCATCATTTATTATTAAGCGAGGACGATATCCCTTCACTAGATGCCAATTTCAAGATGAATCCACCTTTACGAGGCGAAGATGATCGTAAAGCACTAATAGAAGGTCTCCTGGATGGAACAATTGATTTTATTGCTACAGACCATGCTCCACATACTTTAGAAGAAAAGGCGGAAGGAATGGAGCTTGCACCATTTGGAATTGTTGGATTAGAGACTGCCTTTCCGTTGCTTTATACAAATCTAGTAAAAAAAGAAATTATCACGTTAAGGCAATTAATTGACTTACTAACGATAAAGCCAGCTGAAGCCTTTAAGCTTCCATTTGGAAAACTCGAGGTTGGATCTGTAGCAGACCTTGTATTAGTAGATTTAGAAAAAACTAAATCCATTAATCCAAATGAGTTTTTATCCAAAGGAAAAAACACACCATTTACTGGCTGGGATTGTCAAGGTTGGCCGGTCCTGACGATGGTGGAAGGAAATATCGTTTGGAAACGTGAAGGAGTGGAAATATGAAACGACAATTAATCTTAGAGGATGGTACAGTTTTCATTGGGAATGGTTTTGGCAGTGAAATCAATACAGTGGGCGAGGTTGTCTTTAATACAGGGATGACCGGATACCAAGAAATCTTATCAGACCCCTCTTATTGCGGACAAATCGTTACTTTAACCTATCCTTTAGTTGGAAACTACGGCATCAATCGGGATGATTTTGAATCGATTCAGCCAGCAATTAGTGCATTTATTGTTAAGGAAGTGGCTGATTATCCTTCAAACTGGAGAAGTGATTGGAGTTTAGATGAATATTTTAAAATGAAAAATATCCCAGCAATTTCTGGAATTGATACTAGAAAATTAACTAGAATCATCCGTCAATATGGCACGCTTAAAGGGGCATTATGTGGAATTGAATCAGATGCCCAAGAAGTGATTCAAACTCTTCAACAGAATAGATTAGTAACAAATCAAGTAAAACAGGTCTCCACGAAAACAGCGTATCCAAGTCCTGGACGTGGATACAGAATTGTTCTAGTTGACTTCGGTATGAAGCATGGGATATTAAGAGAATTAAATAAAAGAGATTGCGATGTCATTGTCGTACCATATCATACAACTGCAACAGAAATTCTTCAGCTTAGACCGGATGGAATCATGTTATCTAATGGCCCTGGAGATCCAAAGGATGTCCCGGAGGCAATTGAAATGATAAACGGTGTATTAGGAAAAGTGCCATTGTTTGGAATCTGTTTAGGGCATCAGCTGTTTGCATTAGCATGTGGAGCGGATACAGACAAAATGAAATTCGGTCACCGAGGGTCAAACCATCCTGTTAAAGATTTATCCACAGGAAAAATTGCTATCACTTCTCAAAATCACGGCTTTACTGTAGAGGAATCCTCCATCGAAAATACACCATTACTTGTCACACATATTGCATTAAATGATGGAACTATTGAAGGCTTAAAACATAGGGAGTTTCCTGCCTTTACAGTTCAATATCATCCAGAGGCTTCACCTGGACCAGAAGATGCAAACGGCTTATTCGATCAATTTTTACAATTGGTGAAACATGAAAAAGAGGAAGGGGTTTCGGCATGGCAAAACGTACAGATATAAACTCTATTTTAGTCATCGGATCTGGTCCTATTATCATCGGGCAAGCAGCGGAATTTGATTATGCTGGAACACAAGCTTGTATCGCATTAAAAGAAGAAGGCTATAAAGTCATTTTAGTGAACTCCAATCCTGCGACAATTATGACCGATACAGAAATGGCCGATGTTGTTTACATAGAGCCTTTGACGCTTGATTTTGTTAACCGAATCATTCGAAAAGAACGTCCAGATGCCATTCTTGCCACATTAGGTGGGCAAACGGGACTTAATCTAGCTGTAGAGTTAGCTGAGTCTGGGATTCTAAAGGAATGTGGGGTTGAAATTCTTGGAACGAAGCTTTCAGCTATTCAGCAGGCAGAGGATCGAGAGCTATTTAAGGATTTAATGAATGAACTTGGTGAACCAGTTCCAGAAAGTGCAATTGTACATAGTATTGATGAAGCCTATGAGTTTATTAAACAAGTAGGATATCCAGTTATCGTCCGTCCAGCCTTTACACTAGGTGGAACGGGTGGAGGGATTTGTCACGATGAGGAAGATCTTAATGAAATTATTTTAAGCGGCTTAAAAAATAGTCCAGTAGGTCAGTGTTTATTAGAACGCAGTATTGCTGGTTTTAAAGAAATTGAGTATGAAGTAATGAGAGATTCAAATGATAACGCAATTGTCGTTTGTAATATGGAGAATATTGACCCTGTTGGTGTACATACAGGTGATTCGATTGTAGTGGCTCCAAGTCAAACGTTAAGTGACCGTGAATACCAGCTGTTACGTAACGTGTCCTTAAAAATTATCCGTGCCCTTAAAATTGAAGGAGGCTGTAATGTCCAGCTAGCATTGGATCCTTATAGCTTTAACTACTATATTATTGAAGTTAACCCACGTGTCAGTCGTTCATCTGCCTTAGCATCAAAGGCAACAGGTTATCCGATTGCTAAACTTGCAGCAAAAATTGCAGTTGGGCTAACACTTGATGAAATGATGAACCCTGTTACGGGAAAAACATATGCAAGCTTTGAACCAGCTTTAGATTATATTGTAACTAAAATTCCTAGATGGCCATTTGATAAATTTGAATCAGCTAATCGCTCACTCGGTACACAAATGAAAGCAACGGGTGAAGTAATGGCCATTGGAAGAACATTTGAAGAATCATTATTAAAGGCTGTACGCTCTCTAGAATCCAATACATTCCATTTAGAATTAGCAAACGCTAATCATATTGATCATCTAACTGTAGAAAAGAGGATACGTAAAGCAGGGGACGAAAGACTTTTCTATATTGCAGAAGCAATTAAAAGAGGAATTTCAATTGAAACAATTCACGATTGGAGTCAAATTGACCTCTTTTTCCTTAAAAAAATCGAAGGTATTATCCAATTTGAAAAAACGATTGAATCCTATCCCTTTGATTTTGAAATAGGGAAAATGGCAAAAGAGAAGGGCTTTTCAGATGTTACCATTGCTAAATTATGGAGCGCAAAGGCAACACAGATTTATCAATGGAGAAAAGAAAATAATATTATCCCAGTCTATAAAATGGTTGATACATGTGCAGCTGAGTTTGAGTCGGAAACAGCTTATTTTTATGGAACATATGAGGATGAAAATGAATCCATCGTATCAAATCGAAAAAGTGTATTAGTATTAGGGTCTGGTCCTATCAGGATTGGGCAAGGAATCGAATTTGATTATGCCACGGTACACTCTGTTTGGGCCATTAAAGAAGCAGGCTACGAGGCGATTATTATTAATAGTAATCCTGAAACCGTTTCGACCGATTTTAGTATCTCAGATAAACTATATTTTGAACCATTGACCATTGAAGATGTCATGCACATCATCGATTTGGAACAACCAGAAGGAGTTGTCGTGCAATTCGGAGGGCAAACCGCTATTAATCTAGCAGCAGCACTCGTAGAAAATGGAGTGAAAATTCTAGGAACAAGCTTAGAAGATTTAGACAGAGCTGAAAACCGTGACAAATTTGAACAGTCACTTGTTCGTTTGGATATTCCACAGCCATTAGGAAAAACAGCCTTATCTGTGGAGGAAGCAGTCGCAATTGCTACAGAAATTGGATATCCCGTTTTAGTCCGACCATCCTATGTACTTGGTGGTAGAGCGATGGAAATTGTCTATCAAGAAGAAGAACTATTACATTATATGAGAAATGCTGTAAAGATTAATCCAGAACATCCAGTATTAGTTGATCGCTACTTGACAGGTAAAGAAATTGAGGTAGATGCCATTTCTGATGGGGTAAACGTGTTAATCCCAGGGATCATGGAACATATTGAACGAGCTGGTGTTCACTCTGGTGATTCCATTGCTGTTTATCCACCTCAAACTTTGTCACCAGCTATCAAGCAGAAGTTGGTTGATTATACGGAACGATTAGCAAAAGGGTTAAATATTATTGGTTTACTAAATATCCAATATGTTGTTTCTCATGACGAAGTGTATGTAATCGAAGTTAACCCACGTTCTAGTCGGACAGTACCATTCTTAAGTAAGATAACAAATGTACCAATGGCAAAAATTGCAACGAAGATTATTTTAGGACAATCGTTAATTGAACAAGGATATATTCCTGGATTAGTACCTGAAAAAGCGGGAGTTTATGTAAAGGTTCCTGTCTTCTCATTTGAAAAATTACGTCGAGTGGACATTACCCTTGGACCGGAAATGAAATCGACAGGAGAGGTTATGGGGAAGGATTCTACCTTAGAGAAGGCATTGTATAAAGGCTTAATCGCTTCAAAAATGAAAATTAAGAAGTATGGTACGGTTTTGTTAACAGTAGCAGATAAGGATAAAGAAGAGGCTTTAAATCTAGCAAAACGGTTTGCAGAAATTGGATACCAACTAGTAGCAACAAGCGGGACGGCTAATTATCTGAAAACTGCAGGTGTCCATGTTGATATAGTTGGAAAAATTGGGTCTGAAGGGATAACATTGCTCGATTTCATTCGAAAAGGGAAGGTCCAATTAGTCATCAATACCTTGACGAGAGGAAAACAGCCTGAACGAGATGGCTTTAAAATTCGCAGAGAATCTGTGGAAAATGGAATACCTTGCTTAACATCCTTAGACACTGCTGATGCTATCTTAAAAGTGATTGAATCGATGACTTTTTCTACAATAGCGATGGAAGGAACAACCACTACCAAGGAGGTTCATTACGTATGATTAAACAGGAAAACTGCCTTGTTGTAGATCAGTTAGAAATTGCCGATTCTATTTATAAGCTCACCTTACAAGGTGAGCTTGTTACTGAAATGAATAATCCAGGACAATTTGTCCATATACGGGTTGGGGATGAATCTGGTCCTTTGCTAAGAAGACCCATTAGTATTTCAAGTATTGATCGTTCTAAAAAACAATTTACGCTTGTTTTTCGAAAAGAAGGTATTGGAACATCAAAATTAAAAGATAAAGTACCTGGAATGTCAGTTGACGTACTTGGACCATTAGGGAACGGTTTTCCTGTGAACGAAACAGAATCAGGAGGTACTGCATTGCTAGTAGGCGGTGGAATTGGTGTTCCACCCTTACTAGAACTTTCCAAACAATTAACAGCAAATGGAGTTAAAGTCATCCATGTTTTAGGGTTTCAATCTGGCAATGTTGTATTTGGTGAAGAAGAGTTTTCCAAGAATGGTGAAACCTATGTTGTAACGGTAGATGGAACATTCGGCTATAAGGGATATGTAACAGATGTCATTAATCAATATCAAATTGATTTCGATTCTCTTTATGCATGTGGTCCTACCCCTATGTTAAAGGCATTAGAAACTAGATTTTCAAATAAAAAGGTTTTTCTATCATTGGAAGAACGAATGGGCTGTGGGATTGGTGCTTGTTTTGCATGTGTTTGTCATACACCTGAGGACGAAACCGGCTATTCATATAAGAAAGTATGTACCGATGGACCAGTATTTAGGATCGGGGAGGTTGTGCTATGAGTTTATTAAATGTTAAATTACCTGGTTTAGATTTGAAAAATCCAATCATGCCAGCTTCTGGTTGCTTCGGATTTGGCAGAGAGTTTAGCCAGTTTTATGATTTAAGTTCTCTAGGGGCAATCATGATTAAAGCAACAACTCCCCTTCCGCGATTCGGAAATCCAACGCCCCGTGTGGCAGAAACATCAGCTGGAATGTTGAATGCCATCGGATTGCAAAATCCTGGTCTTGAAAAAGTATTAACAGAAGAACTTCCTTGGTTGAATCAATTTGATGTTCCGATTATTGCAAACGTTGCGGGGTCATCAGAGGAAGATTATATAGAAGTAGCCTCACAAATTTCCAAGGCTTCTAACGTTCACGCACTAGAATTAAATATCTCCTGTCCAAACGTCAAAACAGGTGGTATTGCTTTTGGAACAATACCTGAAGTAGCTAAACAATTGACGAAAAAAGTGAAAGAAGTTTCAAGTGTTCCGGTATATGTTAAGCTCTCACCAAATGTAACTAACATTGTGGACATGGCATTAGCTGTCGAGGATGGTGGAGCAGATGGACTTACAATGATTAATACATTAATTGGAATGAGACTAGATTTGAAAACAGGTCAGCCTATTTTGGCTAATCGTTCAGGGGGACTGTCAGGACCAGCCATTAAACCTGTTGCTATAAGGATGATATATGAAGTTAGTCAGCATGTTAACATACCCATTATTGGAATGGGGGGAATTCAAAATGCTGAGGATGTGATCGAGTATTTTTATGCTGGTGCAAGTGCGGTCGCAGTTGGGACTGCCAATTTCGTTGATCCATTTATTTGTCCGAAAATTATAGATGAATTACCTTCGTTAATAGAAAAATTAGGTTTTGATCATATATCTGAGTGTGAGGGAAGGAGCTGGAGAAAGCATGAAAGACTCACTTATCATCGCGGTTGATTTTTCAACCAAAAAGGAAGTGGAAAGCTTCCTGCAACACTTTAAGGGAGAAAAACTATTCTTAAAAGTAGGTATGGAGCTATTTTATCAGGAAGGCCCGAGGATTGTGACCTTCTTAAAGGAACAAGGGCATCAGGTTTTTCTAGATTTAAAGCTTCATGATATTCCGAATACTGTTTATCGGGCGATGAAGGGAATTGCCTCCATAGGAGTTGATTTAGTCAATGTTCATGCAGCAGGTGGACAAGAAATGATGCAAGCAGCTCGCGAGGGACTTGAAGCAGGTACGAATGTTGGAGGCAATAGACCTTATTGTGTTGCTGTAACTCAGCTAACAAGTACGACAGAAGAACAAATGATAAAAGAACAATTGATTAACACTTCTTTGGAGGATTCAGTACTACACTACGCAACTCTTTCAAAGGAAGCAGGTTTGGATGGAGTGGTATGCTCGGTGCATGAATCAGTTTACATCCACAAAAAATTAGGGTCAGAATTTCTCACCATATGTCCAGGTGTAAGGCCAGCAAATTCGGATATTCAAGATCAAAAGCGGGTGGCGACACCAACTTTTGCAGGAAGTATCGGGGTATCCGCAATTGTAATAGGTAGACCAATTACTCAAGCAACAAACCCATTTGAAAGTTACCAGCTTTTATTAAATGATTGGAGAGGTGTAAAGGCATGAAAAAGGAAATAGCAGAAAGATTATTGGGCATTGAAGCCGTTACTTTAAAACCAAACGATCCTTTTACTTGGTCCTCTGGACTTAAGTCTCCTATTTATTGTGATAATCGTTCAACGATTGGGTATCCAGAGGTTCGTAGGAAAATTGCTAATGGGCTATCAGCTTTAATTATGGAGAAATTTCCTCAAGTCGAATGTATTGCAGGCACTGCAACGGCAGGAATTCCTCATGCTGCTTGGGTTAGTGATATTCTTAATCTACCAATGAACTATGTTCGTGCAAAGGCAAAGGCACATGGAGTAGGCAAACAAATCGAAGGGCAAGCATTAAAAGGACAAAAGGTAGTAGTAGTCGAAGATTTGATATCCACTGGAGGTAGTGCAATTACAACCGTTCAAGCTTTAAGAGGGTCAGGCTGTGAGGTATTAGGGGTTGTTTCGATTTTTACATATGAGCTAGAAATAGCTAAACAAGATCTAAAAATTGAAGGAATTTCATCCTTTTCATTGACTGATTTTACTACTCTAGTAGAAGTGGCTAAAGATAAAGGGTATATCAAAAAAGAGGAACTAGAAAGCTTAATAGCTTGGAAGTGCAACCCGCAAGAATGGGGTTTAAATTTTGTAAAATAAAAAAACGAGGTGAAATCCCTCGTTTTTTTATATAGCTTTGCCTTCTACTTGTATACTTATCTGTTTTTTCTTTCTTGCGCTTAGTACAAATAATGTAGCCACAAAGCAGAGGACACCTGCTGAGATAAACGTGGTTGTATAACTATGCTGTACCTCATATAAATAGCCTGCAGCATAAGCAGCAACCCCAGAGCCAACTTGATGAGCTGCAAAAACCCAACCGTAAATGACTGCCCCTCGTTCTTTGCCAAAATGCTTGACGGCTAAATTCACGGTAGGAGGAACGGTTGCAATCCAATCAAGTCCATAAAATACGGCAAACATGACTAAAAGAAGATAAGATTGAGATTCAAAGGCATAGGGTAGTACTAGCAAGGATAAGCCACGAAGGCCATAATACCAAAACAAAAGCCAACCGTTATCAAACCGGTCAGATAACCAGCCAGAAAAAAGAGTACCAATAATATTAAAGATTCCCATAAAAGCAAAAAGGCTTGCAGCCCGAACTTCTGGAATACCATGATGAACAGAGGCAGGAATGAAGTGAGTACCCATTAACCCAGAGGTAGATAGTCCACAGATAAAAAAGCTTAAACATAAAAGCCAAAAAGGCCAAGATCGGATTCCAACTGCTAACCCCTCAAACGCAGTAGAAATGGGGTTTTTATTGTTTGCAGAAGGTGATTTTTCCACTTTTTCAGTTGCTCCAAAAGGGAGAAGTCCTTTTTCAGCTGGTTCATCTCGCATCCATAATGAAATTATCGGAATCATTAAGATACCTAGAATAATAAACACCAATAACGCCATCCGCCAAGATGAATCTTCAATGATTGAAGAGAGGAGTGGAAGAAATATCATCTGCCCTGCAGCCGTACTTGACATTAATAAACCGACTACCATGCCACGTCTTTTTTCAAACCAGCGATTTGCAACAGTTGCTGAAAGAACCGTGAGAAATACTCCAGAACCTAGTCCAATTACTACACCCCAAATAATATGTAAATGCCAAACACTTGTCATAGTTAAACTTAAAACAATGCCTAAAACTAAAACGAGCATCGCATAAGCCATTATTTTACGAACTCCAAGCTTCTCCATCCATGCTGCAATAAATGGACCTGAAAATCCATAGATTGTTAAATTGATTGCGAATGCTAAGGAAATATCAGCTCGGCTCCATCCGTATTCATTCTCTAGAGGAATCATAATTACGCCTGTTACAGATCGCATTCCAGCTGCAACGAGGATCGCAATAAAGGTTATTCCTAATACAACCCAACCGTAATGCAGTCGATTACTTTTTTTTACGCTAGTATTAATCATTTAGAAACAACCTTTCCGATATTTTTCATTTTTTATAGTATATTTTCAAGATTGGTATATTACTACTTAAAAAATAGACAGCAAAATTCAAATGCTGTCTACTTTCTTCAAAGATTCATTTTTTAAAGCAGCTTTAAAAGAAGGAAAACTGAATTGGAAGGTGGTACCGTTCCCCACTTCACTTTGGACTTTAATTGTTCCATTCATAGCACGTACGATACTATAGACAACCATCATTCCAAGTCCGGTACCTTGTGAGCCTTTTGTAGAGTAATACGGCTCACCTAAACGTTCTAGTACCTCTTTTGTCATGCCAACACCTGTATCTTTTACTTGGATTGAAATATGATTCTGACTGAAATCAGTTCCAACCTTTAAATACCCGCCATTTGGCATCGATTCCACTGCATTTTTGAGCACATTTATAAAGGCTTGGCGAAACTTCTGTCTGTCACCTTGTATACTTCCAACAACTGAAAAATCTGTTGAAATCTCAACCGAATTTTGGTTAGCAATTGGATGAAGGATATTAATGACATGCTGAAGTTCTTTTTTCACATTTAGCTCTTCAATGCTTACTAACGAAGGCTTTGCAAAGGTTAAATAGTCTTGAATAACTCTTTCCGCAGCTTTTAATTCCTCTTTAATAATTGAAAGATAATCATTTTGTTGTTTTCTTGTATGATGACCACTCTGAAGTAATTGAACAAATCCCATTGCGGCAGTTAGTGGATTTCGAATTTCATGGGAAATAGCTGCACCCATTTGCTCAACTGCATGTAACTTTTCGGCTTTAATTAATTGATGCTTCATTTCGAAATTCTTACGTATAAACTCAATGGAATAAGAAATAATCCCAATACCGAGCGGAGGAATAATTACATAAGCGAAAAAAGCATCAAACCAAAAGCTTGGAGAATTGATAAATTCCATACCACCAGCGCTTAGCAGTCCCAGAATGACTCCCATGGATACAGCAAAAATAATACGGCGCTTCGGTTTTTGCTTACTAATCCAAGGATTAATACGCCAAAGTAAAAACGCTAGTGGGGCATAAAGTAAAGTAGTTAATAATAGACCATAATCAATACCATAAAAACCCCGAAGAATGATGATAAATCCAGAAAGGAATGGGCCAATTCCAAGATACAGACTCCCAATGACGTAAGGAATCAGCCTTAAATCAAACCTTGCATCAGCTACTGGGTGATAAGAGAATTGAATGCTTGTCCAAAGCAATAGAACAAATAACAAGGACAGAGTGAATTTAGAGATAACTGGTTTTCTACTTCTCTCAAATAATATTAAGCAGATAAATAGAAAAAAGATTAATAAGGAAAAATTATAAAGAAAATGCTTCGTAATTTCCATATATGCTCACCGTCCAATAAGGGCTGATAGAAAAATTTTACAAGGATTTTCAACAATATACAACAATATTCTTTATTTTGTGATAAATAGTTGAAGATTTGGAAAGTGAATTCTTTAAGTATAAAAAACTCCCCTTTAAAAAGAGGAGTTCTTTGTTATTTTGCTTTAAGGGCAAGTATTTTTTCTTCATCCGGTGTTACATAAATGGTTTGTTGATTATCGTAGATAACAAAACCAGGTTTGGCACCGTTTGGTTTTTTGACATATCGTACTTTTGTATAATCAACTGGAACAGAGCCAGATAGCCTTGCTTTACTAAAGTAAGCTGCTAATATGGCTGCTTCTTTGATAGTCTGTTCGTCCGGTGTTTTACTGCGAATTACAACATGTGAACCAGGAATATCTTTTGTGTGTAGCCAAATTTCATCTCTACCTGCATGTTTACTCGTCAAATAATCATTTTGTTTATTGTTTTTGCCTACTAAAATTTCTGTTCCATCACTTGCCTGATAGGACTCTAACTGTGGTTTACCAAGATTTGAGTGTTTGTTTTTCTTTTTTTGTCTCTCACGAATGTATCCTTCTTCTACTAGTTCTTCACGAATTTCAGCTATATCTCTTATCGACGCCGCCATAAGCTGTTGTTGAAGTGAATCAAAGTAAGAGAATTCTTCTTCAGCTAAACGTATTTGTTCTTTCACCTTGTCGATCGAGTTTTTTGCCTTTTGATATTTTGAGAAATATCTCTGTGCATTATCAGAAGGAGATTTTAATGGGTCCAAGGGAATCACAACCGATGCCCCATCTTCCTCATAATAGTTAATGACTTCAATTTCTTTCATTCCTTTTTGAAAAGCATACATATTTGCTGTTAATAACTCTCCAAACAATTGATATTCTTCAGCTTTCTTAGCATCTTCTAGGGTTTGGAATAGCTTCTCAATTTTCTTTTCATTTTTATCCTTTTCATTTTGGATAAAGCGCTCTAAATCACTTGCTTGCTGTTTTACACGGTCGCGTTCTGCTTTTCCAAAGTAGAATCGATCTAATACATTGCTTAAATAATCAAATGTTTTCGATTCACCCTTCATATGAGCTAAAGGCAAATAGTAAAAGGCTTCCTTCGAATGATTTGTGGTGATAGCCGGTTGAATCTCTCCTTCAGCTATATGTTTCATGATTTCTATAAACGTTTTTGGTAGGGTTATCCGATTAGCTATCCCAGAACGAAAAACGATTTCCCGTGCTAACAAAGGGGAGAGACCTGCGAATTGCTCCACGAGTTGTTTATCAAGTTTTCCTGCATTAAAATCCAATTTTTTAAGAATATCACTATCTTCTATCTGAAAAGGATTAAGTTTCTCTTGTTGGGGTGGAAGGACATAAGCTTGTCCAGGCAAAATGGCACGATAACTGTTTACGGCATAGGAGACATGCTTGATGCTATCAAGAATCGTATTTTTCTCTTTATCAATTAAAATGATATTGCTATGTCTCCCCATTATCTCGACCATTAATTTTTTATAGGTTATATCACCAAGCTCATTTCGTCCCTTTACCTCTATACAAATCATACGATCAAGACCAATTTGATAAATGTTTTCTATAATGGCACCTTCAATATGCTTGCGCAGTAACATACAAAACATTGGAGGTTCATTTGGGTTATCATATGATTCATTCGTAATTTGAACTCTTGCATAACTTGGATGAGCCGAAAGAAGAAGTTTATGATTCTTCCCATTTGCTCTTACTAACATAATGATTTCGTTTTTGTAAGGCTGATAAATTTTATTAATTCGTCCACTAATTAGCGTAGAAGAAATTTCATTGGTCATTATTTTAGTAAAAAGACCATCAAAAGACATGATTGAACATCCTCTTCAATATATTTTATTTTTATTATGGCTTCCTTATTTTAATCCTTAACTGATATTTTAGCATTTTTTAGGACTGGCCTGAATATGCTTTCTTTAGAGTAAGGACAAACATGTGCAAATTTAGAAGGGGGAAGTGAGTTAGCAGGATGAAATTCCATGAAATGTCTGAGACAGATATCAAGAAGGCATTAGATACTGATTTTTCAGGAGGATTATCTGAAAATCAAGTCGAACAAAGGTTGAAACAACAAGGCTATAATGAGTTGCAGGAAGGAGAAAAGCAGTCTGCTTTACTCTTATTTTTTAGCCAATTTAAAGATTTTATGGTTTTAGTTCTGCTTGCAGCCACATTCGTATCAGGTTTATTAGGCGAATATATCGATGCCGTTGCCATTATAGCGATTGTTTTAATTAATGGTATTTTAGGATTTTTTCAGGAAAGAAAGGCTGAGAAATCACTGCAAGCATTGAAGGAATTATCTGCACCACAAGTTCAAGTTCTTCGAGATGGAATTTGGAGTAAAATTCCATCAAAAGAACTTGTTGTTGGGGATGTGATTAAATTTTCGAGTGGAGACCGTATTGGTGCAGATGTGCGACTTATCCAAACTACAAGTTTGGAGATTGAAGAGTCAGCATTAACTGGTGAATCAGTTCCAGTTCAAAAGCATACGGATCCATTAAGAGCAAAAGACCTCGGTATTGGGGATATGGAGAATATCGCATTTATGGGCACAATGGTAACAAGAGGAAGCGGAGTAGGCGTAGTTATAGCAACGGGTATGAAAACGGCAATGGGTGAAATTGCTGATCTTCTACAAAATGCTGAAACGATGGAAACTCCACTACAGCGCAGACTCGAACAGTTAGGGAAAATCCTCATTTTTACTGCTTTAACTTTAACTGTTTTAGTGGTAGCCGTTGGAGTGCTTCAAGGACATGATTTATATACGATGTTTTTAGCTGGAGTATCCTTAGCAGTAGCTGCTATTCCAGAAGGGTTACCAGCCATTGTAACGGTAGCATTATCACTTGGAGTCCAAAAGATGATCAAAAAGAATGCTATTGTTCGCAAATTACCTGCAGTAGAAACGCTAGGCTGTGCTTCTGTTATTTGCTCAGATAAAACGGGAACAATGACGCAAAACAAAATGACCGTTACTCATTTATGGAGCGGTGGAAAAACATGGAACGTAAGTGGTGTTGGTTATGAGCCGACTGGTAATTTTTCGAGAAATAATGATGTTATTGATATTAAGAAGGAAAAGACACTTCAACAACTTTTAATGTTTGGAATCCTGTGTAACCATGCAAACCTTGTGATTCGAGAAGATGAATATATACTAGATGGTGACCCAACTGAAGGAGCGCTTTTGGTTAGTGCAATGAAAGCTGGTTTTGAAAGAAATAGTCTATTAAAACAATACGATATTATTAAAGAATTTCCTTTTGATTCAACGAGAAAAATGATGAGTGTGATTGTAAGGGATTCCCAAGGTCGTGAATTCGTTGTCACAAAAGGTGCTCCAGATGTTCTCGTTTCGGTCAGTGAGTCTATTCTCGTAAATGATAAAGTACAAATCATGTCTGGAGATAAGAGAACGGATGTTCAAAAGGCCATTAATGAATTAGCTTCACAAGCTTTACGTACATTGGCAATTTCATATAAGCCATTAACGAGCAATGCATTAAGCATTACAGAAAAAGAGGCTGAGAAGGATTTAATATTTATTGGACTTCAAGGAATGATTGATCCTCCTCGTCCTGAAGTAAAAGAAGCTGTAAAAGAATGTAAAGCCGCTGGAATAAAAACGATTATGATAACAGGTGATCATGTCATAACCGCAAAGGCAATTGCTAAGCAGCTAGGAATTCTGACACCTAATAGTAAAGTGCTAGATGGTAAAGCATTATCTGAGATGAGTGTTAATGAGCTTGAAGAAGTTGTAGATGAAGTATCTGTATTTGCACGTGTATCACCTGAACATAAATTAAAAATCGTCAAAGCTTTGCAAAATAGAGGCCATATTGTTGCCATGACAGGTGATGGAGTAAATGATGCTCCTGCCATTAAAGCAGCAGATATCGGGGTAGCAATGGGTATTACCGGAACTGATGTAGCCAAAGAAGCTTCTTCCTTAGTATTACTAGATGATAATTTTGCAACCATCAAAGCGGCAATCAAAGAAGGCAGAAACATTTATGAAAACATTCGAAAATTCATTCGTTATCTTTTAGCATCAAATGTAGGGGAAATTTTAGTTATGTTATTTGCCATGCTACTAGGATTACCTTTACCTTTAGTTCCAATCCAAATTCTATGGGTCAATCTTGTAACAGATGGACTTCCAGCCATGGCTCTCGGGTTAGACAAACCTGAAGATAATGTAATGAAGCGAGGGCCGAGACATCCGAAAGAAGGGGTATTTGCTAGGGGGTTAGGATGGAAGGTTGTTTCAAGAGGATTTCTAATCGGTAGTATGACGCTTATTGCCTTTATGATTACGTATAACCAACATCCTGACGAGCTTATCTATGCTCAAACTATTGCGTTTGCTACATTAGTTATGGCGCAATTGATTCACGTATTTGACTGTCGAAGCGAGAAATCGGTTCTATCACGTAATCCATTTGGTAATCCATTTTTAGTTTGGTCAGTGATTTCATCAGTAATTCTGATGTTAATAGTGATTTATTATCCACCGCTTCAACCGATTTTTCACACCGTCGCAATAGATCCTCGTGATTGGATGTTAATATTAGGTTTGGCTTCCATACCAACTTTTTTATTAGCAGGTTCATTTTTGCTAAGAAAATCAAACTAAATTGTGTTATAATCCAAAAGGTAGTAGAGTATTACTCTATTACCTTTTGTTTGTTTACTTTATTTTCAGATTGGATGTGTGTTTCAATGGTCAAGAGTATGACAGGCTTCGGACGTAGTCAAAGAGAATCTAATGATTTATTGCTTACGGTAGAAATTAAAACCGTAAACCACCGATTTTGTGAATACCATATCCGAATGCCAAGACAACTCTTAAAAATTGAAGATAAAATTAAAAAACAATTAAATACTATTCATAGGGGTAGAGTTGAAGTTTTTGTTACATTAGGTGGAAATAGTGCTGTACACCGGAAAGTTAACATTGATTGGTTACTTCTAGAAGAATATTATCAATACATATTAAAAATAAAAGAAAAATACAAGCTTCAAGAACATGTTTCAATTCATGATTTACTACAACGTGAAGAGTGGTTGCAAGTAGAGGAAGTGGATTTGGGCAATGAGGAGTTAGAAAAGCTTGTAAACATAACTGTCGAAGAGGCTGCTAATCAATTAATGGCCATGAGAGTTGCTGAAGGCAAAGAACTTGAAACGGATATTCGAAAACAACTTTTAATCTTGGATGGTACGATAAACGAGGTAAAGCAATATGCACCACAGGTTGTGAAACAATATAAAGAACGACTAGCAAAGAGATTAAACGATTACCTATCTGGGGCACTTGATGAACAAAGATTTATAACGGAAGTGGCCATTTTTGCCGATAAAGCAGATATTAATGAAGAATTAACGAGATTACATAGCCATATTCGTCAATTTGAAGAAACTTTAACTGAATCAGAACCTATAGGTAGAAAATTGGACTTCTTATTACAAGAAATGAACAGGGAAGTTAACACGATTGGGTCTAAAGCAAACGATTCAAAAATTGCAAAAGAAGTGGTCGAAATGAAAAGTCTGCTTGAAAAGGTAAAGGAACAAGTACAAAATATTGAATAGAACCGTTTAGAATAGACATAAAGCGGTGAAAATATATTACTGATGACTGGGGGAGCATCATGTCAATTAAATTAATAAATATTGGCTTCGGAAATATAGTTTCTGCAAATCGGATTATCGCGATAGTAAGTCCTGAATCAGCTCCAATAAAACGGATTATTCAAGATGCCCGTGATCGTGGATCTCTTATTGATGCCACTTATGGTAGAAGAACGCGTGCTGTCATCGTTATGGATAGTGACCATGTTATCCTATCTGCTGTCCAGCCTGAAACGGTTGCAGCAAGACTCAATGATCGCGATGATATTATCGATGAAGGGTAGGGTTTTTTCATGCAAGAAAAAGGTTTATTAATTGTATTGTCGGGACCTTCAGGTGTTGGAAAGGGAACTGTGCGTAAAGCCATTTTCTCACAACCAGATACTGAATTTGAATATTCTATTTCAATGACAACACGCACACCTCGCGAAGGGGAAGTAAATGGTGTTGATTATTTTTTTAAATCACGTGAGGAATTTGAGGGCTTAATTGAGCAGGATAGATTACTTGAATATGCTGAGTTTGTAGGAAATTATTACGGGACTCCAGTTGATTACGTGAGAGAAACATTAGATTCGGGTAAGGATGTTTTTTTAGAGATAGAGGTTAAAGGTGCGCGTCAAGTAAGAGAAAAATTTCCAGAAGGGCTATTTATCTTTCTAATGCCACCTAGCCTACATGAATTAAAAAATCGGATTGTCACGCGTGGGACCGAAACAGATGATTTAATTACGAATCGATTACTTTCTGCTCGTGAAGAAATAGAAATGATGGACTTATATGATTATATCGTTGAAAATGATCAAGTGGAACTTGCAAGTGAACGAATAATTGCCATTGTTAAAGCAGAGCATTGCCGACGTGAGCGAGTCGAACACCGCTACAAAAAATTACTGGAGGTTGAATAATTATGCTTTATCCATCGATTGACTCTTTATTAACGAAAATTGACTCTAAATATTCCCTAGTTACAGTTGCTTCAAGACGGGCAAGAAAAATGCAAGTGGATGGTAACCCTAAGTTGTTAAAATATGTTTCACATAAATATGTGGGTAAAGCTTTAGAGGAAATTCATGCAGATGAATTAATCATGATTAAGAAAAATCTAGAAAACTTTAAAGAATAAATTCGATATATTTATTAAAATAACAACCTATATCCGTTAGGTTGTTATTTTTGTTCTATTAGTTAAATTGTATTATAGTGGTAATGATGAAAAAATACCTGTCTTCTAGATTTCTAAAGAGAGATGAATTCCGGGGGTTTATCATGTTAAATAATAAAAAAATTTTATTATGTGTCACAGGTGGAATTGCTGTTTATAAAGCAGTTGCCTTAACGAGTAAATTAATACAAGCTGGTGCTGAAGTTAAAGTTATACTAAGTAGTTCTGCTTTAAAATTTGTCACACCATTAAGCTTTCAAGCCCTCTCACGAAACTTTGTTTATACAGATACATTTGAAGAACAAAACCCTAAAGTTATTGCTCATATAGATTTAGCCGATTGGGCTGACATCGCTATCGTTGCTCCTGCAACGGCAAATACTATTGGTAAACTTGCTAATGGAATCGCAGATGATATGATTACAACTACCTTATTAGCGACGACAGCACCAGTTTGGATTGCTCCTGCAATGAATGTTCACATGTATGTCCATCCTGCTGTGCAAAAAAATATCAACACCCTGTATGAAATGGGATATTCTTTTATAGAGCCAAATGAAGGCTTTCTGGCTTGTGGCTATGTTGGAAAAGGTAGATTAGAGGAGCCTGAAAAAATAGTAGAGGTACTCTCCCGGTTTTTTGGTGAAATGGAAAAGAAAGATTTAAAAGGAAAAAAAATGATTGTAACAGCTGGTCCAACGCGTGAAAAAATTGACCCAGTGAGATACATTACAAACCATTCTAGTGGGAAAATGGGATATGCCATTGCAGAAGAGGCAGTCAATCTGGGTGCTGAGGTGTATTTAATATCAGGCCCTGTAAATCTCAAGCCCCCTAGAGGAGTTTATTTCGTTCCAGTGGAGAGCGCTGAAAACATGTATGATGAGGTCATCAAACGTTTCGATGATGTGGAAATCGTGATTAAGACTGCTGCAGTTGCTGATTATCGTCCGAAATCTCCATCAGACCAAAAGGTCAAAAAACAGACTGGTGATCAATTTCTTGAATTAGAGAGAACACAAGATATTCTACTAGAATTAGGGAAAAGAAAAGAAAACCAATTATTAGTAGGTTTTGCTGCAGAAACAAACAATGTAGAGGATTATGCCAAATCAAAATTAATTAAGAAGAATGCTGATATGATTATCGCCAATAATGTATTATCCGAAGGGGCTGGATTCGGAACAGAGACTAATATCGTTACGATGTTCAAAAGAGATGCTGACCCAATCGCCTTACCATTATTGTCAAAAAAAGAGGTTGCTCGAAAAATTTTAAGTGAAGTAGCAAAAATGATTAAGGAAGATATCAAATGAACATCGCAAGCGTGATTGTTGATGTCCCAGCTCGCCAAACCGACAAAAGTTTCGACTATTTAATCCCAGATGAATACATCGGAAGTATATTACCTGGTATGAGAATAATAGTCCCCTTTGGTCCCAGAAAAATCCAAGGCTTTGTAGTTGATTTAAAGGATGAATCTGATTTCTCCAAGCTTAAAGAAATATCAGAACCGATGGATCTTTACCCTGTATTAACAAAAGAGCTTCTCGAATTAGGAGATTGGCTTGCGGAAAAAACACTGTGTTATAAAATCTCAGGTTTTCAAGCGATGCTCCCCGCTGCATTAAAGGCGAAATATGAAAAAAAGTTGATACTAGCAGAAAATGTAGATCCACTACAGTTATCTTTGATTCTTCAACCGTTTTTTATAGATAGCCGCGAACTGAAATGGGATGAAGCGATAAATCATGGAATTTTATCTGAGATCCAAAGAGAAGCTGCAAATAAGCTGATTGACGTAATCTATGAGGTCAAAGAAAGAGTTAGGAAGAAAAAATTAAAACATATCATTCCTGAATTATCGATTGAAGAACTAATAATTGAAAAAGAAAAAATCAATACTCGAGCAGGTAAGCAAAAAGATGTTATTGATTTTTTTATTCATCGACATAAGCCGATTGAGTTAAGAACCCTTTTGTCTGAATTAAAAATTTCATCACAAACAGTTTCCGCATTAGTAGAAAAAAAAATTCTAATGGAGAAAGAATTAGAGGTTTATCGCGACCCTTATCAAGATAGACAATTTAAACAGACTTATCCATTACCTTTAACTGAAGGTCAACAAAAGGTCATACATCCAATTCAGCAATCCATATTAATGGATGAACATCATGTGTTTTTGCTATACGGTGTGACTGGAAGTGGAAAAACGGAGGTTTATTTACAGTCGATTCAAACTGTTTTAGAAAAAGGTAAGGAAGCAATCGTGTTAGTTCCTGAAATTTCATTAACTCCCCAGATGGTTCATCGGTTTAAAGGGCGCTTTGGAGATAAAGTAGCCGTCCTACATAGTGGCTTATCTGCTGGTGAAAAATATGATGAATGGCGAAAAATCCAAAGGAAAGAAGTTTCCGTCGTTGTTGGTGCAAGGTCGGCCGTTTTTGCGCCGTTTGAAAATATCGGCATCATTATTATTGATGAGGAGCACGAAACGAGCTACAAGCAGGAGGAAAACCCAAGATATCATGCCCGAGATGTGGCTATACAAAGAGCAGAACATTTTCAATGTCCAGTTGTTTTAGGAAGTGCGACCCCTTCGCTTGAGTCGTTTGCAAGAGCTAATAAAAAGGTGTACCAATTACTTTCGCTCCCAAATAGAATGAATAATCAATCACTACCGGCTGTAGAAATTATTGATATGCGTGATGAACTAAGGAGCGGTAACCGTTCAATGTTTTCAAGCGTACTATTTGAAAAAATAAAAGATCGGTTAGAAAAAAAACAACAAATTGTTTTATTTTTAAATAAACGTGGTCATTCTTCATTCATCATGTGCCGTGATTGTGGTTATGTTGTTAATTGCCCGCATTGTGAAATCTCCTTAACTTATCACCAAAGCCAACAGAAAATGAAGTGCCACTATTGTGGACATGAAGAATATGTACCAAAGCAATGCCCCGAATGTAAAAGTGAGCATATACGCTATTTTGGCACGGGAACACAAAAGGTGGAAGAAGAGTTAGGAAAGGTTTTACCAGAAGCAAGAGTGATCAGAATGGACGTAGATACAACAAGCCGGAAAGGTTCACATGAAAAATTGCTAGATGCCTTTCAAAAAGGAAAAGCAGATATCCTACTTGGAACACAAATGATTGCAAAAGGACTTGATTTTCCCAATATTACATTAGTTGGGGTGTTAACTGCTGACACCATGCTGCATCTCCCGGATTTTCGTTCTTCTGAAAAAACGTTTCAGCTTTTAACTCAAGTAAGTGGTCGTGCGGGTAGGCATGAATTACCTGGTGAAGTTATTATACAAACGTATTCTCCAGAGCATTATAGTGTGGAGTTAGCGGGTAGCCAAGATTATGATCAATTCTATCAATATGAAATGATGGTAAGAAAAACACATAGATACCCCCCGTTTTATTATTTATCTTTAATTACCATTACACACGAAGAATTAATGAAGGTTGTAACGATTACAGAAAAAATAACAAAGTACCTTCGCTCAAAGCTTTCAAACAATGCTATTGTTCTAGGTCCTGTAGCTTCACCGATTCCCAAGATCAATAATAGATATCGATATCAATGTTTGATAAAATACAAGAAAGAACCAGAACTTTCCAATGCATTGAAAATTATTTTAGATCAGTATCAACAAGAAATGGCTTCATCAGGATTGCAAATAACAGTGGACTTAAATCCATATATATTAATGTAATGGTTATGAATAAACGGATTTTTGTGAAAAATAAGAGCAACTAGATTTTTTTGGAGGAAATAAATTGGCTATTCGTAAACTTGTAATGTACCCTGCCGATATACTTGAAACTCAATGTCAACAGGTAAGGGTGTTTGATAAAAAACTCGCGAAATTATTAAATGATATGTATGATACGATGATTGAATTTGATGGTGTAGGTCTTGCAGCTCCACAAATTGGACTTGACCAACAAATTGCTATAGTGGATATTGGTGACGAAATTGGAACAATAGAGCTGATAAATCCTGAAATACTAGAATTTTCTGGGGAACAGACAGGACCAGAAGGTTGCTTAAGCTTTCCCAATCTTTATGGTGAAGTGACGAGACCAAATTGGGTAAAGGTACGAGCTCAGGATAGAAAAGGTAAATTTTATACGTTAGAGGCTGAAGAGTTTCTAGCAAGAGCAATCGTACATGAAATAGACCATCTTAATGGCATTTTATTTACTACGAAAGTAACAAGATATTTAACAGATGAAGAATTAGAGGGGGTTGTAGAATAATGACAAAAATTATTTTTATGGGTACACCCGATTTTTCGGTACCAGTATTGAAAAGAATTATTTCAGATGGTTATGAAGTGATTGCTGTAGTGACACAACCGGACCGTCCAGTTGGTAGAAAAAAAGTTCTAACAGCCCCCCCGGTAAAGATAGAAGCCTCAAACAATGGAATTCCTGTCTTTCAGCCAGAAAAAATACGGCGTCAGGAGGATTTGGCACCAATCCTTGAATTAGGCGCTGATTTAATTGTAACAGCTGCATTCGGTCAAATTCTTCCTAGAGAACTTCTTGATGCACCCAAATATGGCTGTATAAATGTACATGCCTCTTTATTACCAGAGTTAAGAGGGGGAGCACCAATTCATTATTCTCTTATTCAAGGAAAAAAAGAGACAGGTATCACTATTATGTATATGGCTGAAAAATTAGACGCAGGAGATATTATTACTAGTGTAAGTATTCCAATTGAAGAACGGGATACAGTCGGAACATTACATGAAAAACTGAGTGATGCGGGTGCAAACCTATTATCTGAGACATTACCTAAACTATTAAACGGACAGATAACATCTACGCCTCAAAATGAATCTGAGGCAACTTTTGCTCCAAATATTAAACGTGAACAGGAAAAAATTGATTGGACTAAAACAGGTGAGGAAATTTACAATCAAATTCGAGGGTTAAACCCTTGGCCTGTAGCTTATACCGAATTGGATGGAGTTGTGATTAAAGTTTGGTGGGGAGAGAAATTCCCTACAGAAATTAACGCAGAGCCTGGAACGATTATTAGTTTAGAAGATGACGGTTTAGTGGTCCATACTGGAAATCAGATTGCAATAAAAATAACAGAGCTACAACCCTCTGGGAAAAAGAAAATGTCAGGTGAACAGTTTTTAAGAGGAACAAACAATCAACTTCTTGACAAAAAGTTAGGACAAACATTATGAAGACAAAAACAATGAAAAATGTGCGAGAAACAGCTTTAGAATTATTGGAGACAATAGAAAAGAATCAGTCTTATAGCAATTTAATTCTTCACCATGCGATTGAAAAAAATAAGGTACCTAAAAAAGATGTTGGATTATTGACAGAGTTGGTTTACGGTACGTTGCAAAGAAAGATGACACTTGATTTTTACTTAAATCCTTTTTTGCAAAAAAGTAAAAAATTGGAGAAATGGGTTCCGTATTTATTAAGGCTTACACTTTATCAAATGGAGTTTTTGGACAAAATCCCTGACCATGCTGCTATCAATGAAGCGGTCGAAATAGCTAAAAAACGAGGTCATAAAGGGGTAGCTGGATTCGTAAATGGAGTACTTCGCAATATCCAAAGAGAAGGGCTACCATCCGTTTCTAATATTCAAGACCCGATAGAACGAGTATCGGTCGAAACGAGCCACCCCTATTGGCTCGTGGAAAGATGGTCAAAACAGTTTGGGTTAGATAAAACAAAAGAAATGTGTGAATTAAATTTACTCGCGCCAACGCAAACAGCTAGGGTAAATCAATCTTTAATTACTAGAGATGAAGCCTTAAGCCGATTACGTGAAGAAGGTTATTCTGTAGAACCTAGTGCTATAATTCCTGAGTCGATTCATTGTTTACAAGGAAATATTGCCGCTTCCAATACGTATAAAGAAGGATTTTTAACGATTCAAGACGAAAGTTCTATGTTAGTAGCCTATGCACTTGGAGTAACTCAGAACGAAAAAATTCTAGATGCATGTGCAGCACCTGGTGGAAAATCAACCCATATTGCCGAAAAGTTAAAAGGAACAGGAATGGTATATTCCCTTGATTTACATGAGCATAAAGTGAAGTTGATTAAAGAAAACGCAGACAGACTTCGTTTAGAAAATATCGAAGCTCAGGCACTTGATAGCAGAAAGGTTGCTGAACATTTTGTAAATCAGCAATTTGACCGCATTCTCTTAGATGCTCCATGTTCTGGCCTAGGTGTAATGAGAAGAAAACCTGATATGAAATACACGAAAAAGGAAGAAGACTTATCTCGTCTGCAAACTATTCAATTGGATTTATTAAAAGCTGTTTCCCCATTGTTAAAAAAAGATGGTATTCTTGTATATAGTACTTGTACAGTCGATCAAGAGGAAAATGAAGTAGTAGTCCGAACATTTTTGGAAACAAACCCAGAATTTGAAGGAGATCTTGGATGGAAAGAAAGAATGCCTGAGGCAATACAGCCGCTCATTCAAAGCTATGATCTACAGGTTTTTCCACAAGATTTCGGTTCTGATGGATTTTATATCGCGGTATTAAGAAAGAAGGTGCAATGATGGAAACAACAACGAATCAAACAACAAAAGTAGAAGCAAAGCCTTCCATCTATTCTTTGCAACTAGAAGAATTAAAGAATTGGTTGAAAGATCATGAAGAAAAAGCATTTAGAGCTGAGCAAATATATGATTGGCTATACAAAAAAAGAGTATCCCTTTTTGAAGATATGTCTAATTTACCTAAATCTTTAAGAGATAAGCTAGAACACAATTTCGCTATTACTACCCTAAAAACCATTATTCAGCAAACTTCAAAGGATGGTACCATTAAATTTTTATTTGAGCTACACGATGGCTATTCAATTGAAACAGTACTAATGCGTCATGACTACGGAAATTCAGTGTGTGTTACAACACAGGTAGGATGTCGGATTGGCTGTACATTTTGCGCCTCTACTCTAGGAGGATTAAAAAGACATTTAGATTCAGGTGAAATTGTCGCACAAGTGGTGAAGTGTCAGCAAGCGCTTGATGAAACGGATGAAAGAGTTAGCTCCGTTGTTATAATGGGAATTGGGGAACCCTTTGATAATTATGACAATATGCTAGGCTTCCTAAAAACGATTAACCATGAACAAGGTCTAAACATTGGAGCACGTCATATTACCGTTTCTACGAGTGGAATTGTTCCAAAAATATATCAATTTGCTGATGAAAATACGCAAATTAACTTTGCCATTTCACTGCATGCTCCTAATACGGAGCTTAGATCACGTTTAATGCCAATAAACAGAGCGTATAGCTTACCGGAACTAATGAAATCAGTCCGTTACTATATAAATAAAACAGGACGTCGGGTAAGCTTTGAATATGGCCTTTTTGGTGGAGTGAACGATCAAGCTGAACATGCAGAAGAGTTAGCAAAGCTATTAAAGGGAATTAAATGCCATGTGAATTTAATTCCAGTTAACTATGTCCCGGAACGGGATTATGTACGAACACCTAGAGATCAAATTTTTGAATTTGAAAAAATATTAAAAAATCATGGTGTAAATGTAACAATTAGACGCGAGCACGGTCATGATATTGATGCAGCATGTGGACAACTTCGTGCAAAGGAGCGGCAAGAGGAGACGAGGTGAAAGGATGAACTCAATTTTTAAAACGGATCCAGGAAGAGTACGAATCCTTAACGAGGATGATGGGGGAATCTTTATAAATGGTGATGGCCACCGCCTTGCAGTAGTTGCTGACGGTATGGGTGGCCACCGTGCTGGGGATGTAGCAAGTAAAATGACAATCGATTTTCTTCAATCAGCTTGGGCAGAATCAAATAACATTACTTCTGCCGGTCAGGCAGAAGAATGGCTTAGGCTAAACATTTATGAGGTAAACAAAAAATTGTTTATCCATTCTATTGAAAACTTGGAATGCGAAGGAATGGGAACAACCATTATCGCAGCCATATGTACAGACCAATTTGTAACATTAGCTCATATTGGTGACAGTAGATGTTACCTTTTGAATGAATCAGGCTACAAGCAATTAACAGAAGATCATTCTTTAGTTTATGAACTAGTTCGTACAGGCCAAATTTCAAAAGAAGATGCCGAAAATCATCCAAGAAAAAATGTAATTTTACGGGCACTTGGGACAGAACAAAACGTTGAAATAGATATTATTACAGTTATTTTCGAAGAGGGAGATTTTTTACTCCTTTGTTCTGACGGTTTGTCAAATAAAGTCAGTGAAAATGAAATGGTAGAAATTTTATCCAATAATGCTGAGTTAGAGGTACGTGCAGAAGAGTTTATTCAATTAGCGAATCAATATGGTGGCGAAGACAATATTACCTTATGTATTGTGGAACACTCTACAAGCAAGGAGAGTGGAAAATAATCATGATTAATGGGAAAAGAATAAGCGGTCGTTATAAAATCATAGATATGATTGGTGGAGGCGGGATGGCAAATGTCTATCTTGTCCACGATATGATATTAGACCGTGATGTAGCTCTTAAGATGCTGCGATTGGATTTCGCCAATGACGAAGAATTTATCCGCAGATTTCATCGTGAAGCTCAATCGGCTACCAGCTTGGCTCATCCAAACATTGTAAGCATCTATGATGTTGGAGAAGAAGATGGGCTATATTATATTGTAATGGAGTATGTGGAGGGTCAGACATTAAAACAATACATACAGCAAAATGCCCCACTCAGAGTGGATGAAGCTATAGAAATTATGAAACAGCTTACTTCAGCCATTTCTCATGCACACCAAAACCATATTGTACATCGGGATATTAAACCTCATAATATATTGGTAGACAGAAAAGGGAATGTGAAAATTACTGATTTTGGCATAGCTATGGCCCTTAGTGCTACAAGTATCACCCAGACAAATTCTGTACTTGGATCTGTGCACTATTTATCTCCAGAACAAGCAAGAGGTGGTACCGCTAATAAAAAATCTGATATTTATTCACTTGGTATTGTTCTGTTCGAGCTATTAACTGGAAGATTACCCTTTTCAGGTGAATCAGCCGTATCGATAGCTTTAAAACATCTTCAATCCGAAACACCTTCACCTAAAAGGTGGAATCCGACTTTACCACAAAGTGTTGAAAACATCGTTTTAAAAGCGACTGCAAAAGATCCATTCCATCGCTATAATAGCGTAGATGAATTAGAAGAAGATCTATACACAGCATTAGATCCAAATCGCATCGATGAAGAAAAATTTTCAATTCCTTTAGACGATGAGGCTACAAAAGCTATACCTGTCATAACGTCAGAGCGTCCATTTAAAAATTTAGATGAAACAATTGTGATGAAAAAAGGTGCGGCTACAAATGTGGAATCACACCTAAAGCCTGAAAAGAAAAAACGAAAAAAATGGCCATTTATATTAGTTAGTTTAATCTTCGTTATGCTTTTGGGGATTTTTACAGTTACTATATTACCAGACTTACTCGGTCCTGATGAAGTAGAGGTTCCAGATGTTAGTGGGCAAGAATATAACAAAGCTATATCAGACCTGGAAAATGAAGGGTTTAGTATTGGAGAGAAAATCGAAGTAAATGACCAAGAGATTCCCGTTGGTTATATCATCAAAACAAATCCTGCTGCTGGAAAAACAGTAAAGGAAAATGCAACCATTGATCTTTATATTAGTAAAGGTAAGAAAAAGTTTGAGTTATCAGATTATGTTGGTAGACTTTACGATGATGTTTATCAATTAGTAAAGGATAAAAACTTTAAAGATATTAAAAAAAATCAAGTGTATGATGCTAGTGAACCGGGCACGATATTGGAGCAATCTCCTGCGGCAAATGAGGAAATTATCGCAGAGGATACAATATTAGAGTTTACTGTGAGTAAAGGCCCAGAGTTAATTAAGTTAAAAGACTTAACAGGCTTTAACCAAAAGAGTGTGGAAGAATACTTAGAATCCACCGGGTTAAAAATTGATTTATCAAATTCCGAATATCATGGAACCATTCCTGAAGGAACTGTGATTAGGCAGTCCCCAGAGCCCGGAACAGAACTAAAAAAAGGTGATATAGTTAGAGTAATTCTCTCAAAAGGGAAGGAAGAAATTCCGCCTAAAACAGTAAAGGTACCGGTATTTATACCATATGAGCCATTAGTCGAGGGTACACCTCAAGTAGTCAGAATTTATATTGAGGATATGACACGGAGCATGACAACTCCTTACGAAACCTTTACTATAACAGGACCAGAAGAGCGGATACTTGAATTCTTAATCCCATATGGTGCAAAAGCAGGATATAAAATCTTTAGGGATGACGTTGTGATAGAAGAAGAGCCAGTAGATTATCCAGAAGAGTAAATTTGAATAGATTAAAAATGCAAGGAGCGTTGCTATGCCTGAAGGTAAGATTCTTAAAGCGTTAAGTGGATTTTATTACGTGATTAGTGGTAGTGAGATCGTACAGTGCCGAGGTCGTGGGGTTTTTCGGAAAAATAAAATAACTCCACTAGTGGGAGATGAGGTCGTTTTTCAAGCGGAAAATGAGTTCGAAGGATATATTCTTGAAGTGAAGGAACGAAAAAATGAACTAGTCCGACCGCCAATTGCCAATGTTGATCAAGCTCTACTCGTATTTTCCGCTGTCGAACCTTCCTTCAGTACAGCGTTACTGAACCGGTTTCTCGTTTTAGTTGAGTATAATAATATTCAACCTCTTATAGTAATAACAAAAATGGATTTAACAAATGATAAAGAGAAGTTACAAATTAATAAATATGCAGATGAGTATCGGACAATTGGTTATGAGGTGTTGCTTACTTCTTCTGAGACCGAAGCTGGCCTGGAAGAACTATATCCTCATTTAGACGGGAGAATTTCTGTATTTGCCGGTCAGTCAGGGGTAGGGAAATCATCATTATTAAATGCTTTAAAGCCTGATTTAGACTTGAAAACAGATATTATTTCATCCCATTTAGGTAGAGGAAAGCATACAACCCGTCATGTAGAGCTTATTAAGGTAGCAAATGGTTTGGTAGCGGATACTCCTGGATTTAGTTCATTAGAGTTTACAGAAATTGAGCAAGAGGATTTAAATTACTGTTTTCCAGAGTTTGAGCTTGCTAGTGAAAATTGTAAATTTAGAGGCTGTCTCCATCTTGCAGAACCAAAATGTGCCGTAAAATCCGAGGTTGAGAATGGCACTATCCCGGAATACCGTTATTCAGATTATAAGGATTTTATTCAAGAAATTAGAGATCGAAAGCCGAGGTACTAAATATGGTAAAAATAGCACCATCCATTCTTTCAGCTGATTTCGCAAGGCTTGGAGAAGAAATTAAGGATGTTGAAATTGGCGGGGCTGATTATATCCATGTTGATGTTATGGATGGACATTTTGTCCCGAATATTACAATTGGTCCTTTAATAGTAGAGGCCATACGACCAATTACTACACTGCCACTTGATGTTCACTTAATGATAGAAAATCCAGACCAGTATATCGAGGCGTTTGCTAAAGCTGGCGCGGATTACATAACCGTACATGTAGAAGCTTGTAAACATCTACATCGTACCATTCATTTTATTAAATCATTCGGGGTGAAAGCTGGAGTTGTTCTTAACCCAGCTACGCCAGTCGATACGATTCAACATGTCCTGTCTGATGTGGATATGGTTTTATTAATGTCTGTGAATCCTGGTTTTGGAGGACAGGCTTTTATTCCTGAAGTGACTAAGAAGATAAAAACCTTAAGAAGAATGATTGATGAGAAAGGTCTACAAGTTGAAATCGAGATTGATGGTGGGGTTAATGAGTTGACTGCAAAACTTTGTATTGAAGCAGGTGCTACAGTTCTAGTGGCTGGTTCAGCGATATACAATCAAAAAGACCGCGCAAAAGCCATTGCGACATTAAAAGGTTAAATAATATATGTATAAAGGCTGACCATAAAAGGTTAGTCTTTTTTTCTAATAAAGGTGAGTGAAATAATGATCATAAACATATTAGCTGGGGGCCCGATGGCATACTTGCCAAATTTACATGATTATGAAGGTAGTGACAGTATTTGGGTTGGGGTCGATCGAGGTGTATTTACCCTACTATCGATGGGGATAAAACCAATATATGCTTTTGGAGACTTTGACTCGGTATCTAAAGAAGAATTAGAAATTGTTGAGAGTGAGGTCCATCATCTCCATAAGTATCTTCCAGAAAAGGATGAAACAGACCTAGAACTAGCTCTTAAATGGTCTATGAAACAATCAGCAGACAAAATAAACATTTTTGGTGCTACAGGTGGCAGATTGGATCATTTTTTTGCTAATGTTCAATTATTATCTCAAGCCTTTTCAGACAATGTGAGTTGTGAGATGTCCATCATCGATCAAAAAAATGTCATATTTCTAAAAGAAGCAGGCACATATACTCTACCAAAACTCAACGATAAAAAGTATATTTCTTTCTTACCGTTAACCTCAACTATAGAAAAATTAACTCTTCAAGGTTTTAAATATTCTTTAATAGATAGGAATATTTCAATAGGTTCAACACTATGTATTAGTAACGAACTTATTTCTAATTATGGTACTTATTCCTTTTCAGGCGGCATATTAATAGTGGTAAGAAGTCAAGATTGATAGCGCTGTTTTTGGTACTTAATTGGTTCTTTTGAATAAGATGATTTGTGTAAAAAACAATGGTTGTGCAAATGTAGTGAGGAGGGACAATATGAAGTTCTATACGATTAAACTGCCGAAATTTTTAGGCGGACTTGTCCGAGCAATGATTGGTGCCTTTAAAAAAGATTAGAAAAAGGAATTTGCGAACAGGTTATTCAGACAACCTTTAAAATAAAAGTACCCTTTTCTTAAGGGTACTTTTATTTTGGGCTCATTATGGTGAAAATAAAAAAGACATCCCAAAAGGATGTCTAGTTGATTAAAACAAAAGACTATACGCGTTCTACTTTTCCAGAACGAAGAGCTCTTGTTGAAACCCAAACACGCTTAGGTTTACCGTCAACAAGAATACGAACCTTTTGAAGGTTTGCACCCCATGTACGCTTAGTAGCATTCATTGCGTGGGAACGAGCGTTACCAGAACGAGTTTTTTTACCAGTTACTACACATTTACGTGGCATATAATTTCCCTCCTTACGATCAAAAGCTGAAATTACTTTCAAGCTTATTTTATAAAGTTTGGACAATCTGTTAATGTTAATTAGAAAAACGAATAGTACATGTTTTTCATACTCAAACACACTTTAATAATTTATCATACAACTTGTTTGAATGCAATACTTGTAAATAAAGCTTTCAAGAAAAATGACTTGACATAAGATCTTTTTAGAACCATTAGCTATTAATTACAAATAGTAAAAATCGGCAATTGGATTTTACGCTTGGGACTTATTACTAATTAAGTGTAAATACCGATTTGAATAAGGAAAAGAGCAATTTAAAAGTATATATTCGGAATGGGAAAAAGGACTTTAACAACTATCGCTTTCAAAAATGAATATCATATAGTAAAATGTGTGTAGTCAAGGAGCAATTTTCCAAAGGGGGAACGACTCATGTCCATTGAAATGAAAACAAAGTTCGGCCAAATTGATATTTCTAATGAAGTTATTGCAACCATCGCTGGTGGAGCTGCTGTTGATTGTTATGGGATCATCGGAATGGCATCAAAAAATCAATTAAAGGATGGTCTTACTGAAATTCTACGAAGAGAGAATTTCACACGCGGCGTGATCGTTCGTCAAGAAAATGAAGAAGTACATATTGATATGTATATCATTGTTAGTTATGGTACGAAAATTTCAGAAGTTGCTCATAACGTCCAATCAAAAGTGAAATATACGCTTGACAAAACAGTCGGCCTTGCCGTGGATTCAGTTAATATTTTCGTACAAGGGGTTCGAGTGATAAACCCGTAAGTTCGTTGTTTGTTACGAACATTAGTGAGGAGGAAAGATTTGTGTCAATTACCGCATTAGATGGAAAACGTTTTGCTGAAATGGTGGTTCAGGGATCTAATCACCTGTCTGCCAATGCCAAAATGGTAGATGCATTAAACGTTTTTCCTGTGCCTGATGGCGATACCGGAACGAATATGAACCTATCTATGACGTCTGGAGCAAAGGAAGTAAAAAATAATATCCAGGAGCATATTGGTAAAGTTGGGATCGCATTATCAAAAGGTTTATTGATGGGAGCTCGAGGGAATTCCGGAGTTATTTTATCACAGTTATTCCGTGGTTTTTCTAAATCTATAGAGCAGAAGTCAGAAATTACTGGTAGGGATTTTGCTCTAGCATTAGAATCTGGAGTCGAAACAGCTTATAAAGCAGTTATGAAGCCCGTAGAAGGAACGATATTAACCGTTGCAAAGGACTCTGCCAAAAAGGGAGTTCTTGTATCTAAAAAAGAAACAGATATTATCGTTATTATGGAAGAGGTTTTGAAAGAAGCAAAGGCCTCCTTAAATCGAACTCCCGATTTGTTACCGGTCTTAAAAGAGGTTGGAGTAGTAGATAGTGGTGGACAAGGATTAGTATTTGTTTATGAAGGATTTCTAGCTGTTCTAAAAGGAGAAAGCCTACCTGAAGTTACAGATTATACTGTAAACATGGATTCACTTATCAGTGAGGAACACCATAAATCAGTTCAAAGTCATATGAACACAGAAGATATTGAATTCGGATACTGTACCGAATTTATGGTTAAATTTGATGATGAAAAAATGACTGAAAACTCCTTTTCAGAGGAAAATTTCCGTAACGAATTAAGTAAATATGGCGATTCTTTATTGGTTATTTCAGATCAGGAAGTTGTAAAGGTTCATATCCATTCAGAACAACCTGGTGATTGCTTAAGCTTTGGACAAAAGTTTGGAAGCTTAATTAATATTAAGATTGAAAATATGCGCCAACAGCATTCCAATATTGTGGGGGAATCTCATACCGCAACAATTGAAAAACCAATATTAAAAGAAAAACAAGAATATGGGATTGTAACGGTATCTATGGGAACCGGTATTGCTGAATTATTCCGTAGCATCGGAGCACATGCAGTAATTGAAGGTGGACAAACAATGAATCCAAGTACTGAGGATATTGTTAAAGCCATTAAAGATGTAAATGCAAAAAAAATTATTATTTTGCCTAATAATAAAAACATTATAATGGCTGCTCAACAAGCTGCGGATGTTACAGACGAAGAAGTAATTGTTATACCATCTAAAACAGTTCCTCAAGGTATGACAGCCTTACTAGCCTTTAATCCTAGTGCTAGCCTCAAGGCTAATGAAGTAACGATGGTTGAGGCCTTAAAGCATGTTAAAACAGGTCAAATTACATTCGCTGTAAGAGATACAAGTATTGAAGGACTTTCCATTGAAAAAGATGACTTTATGGGAATAAACGAAGGTAAAATCATCGTTAAGAATAAGAATAAATTAGAAGCTGCAAAGGAACTTCTAGAAAATATGTTAGATGAAGATTCCGAAATTTTGACCATTTTGCAAGGCGAAGAAACGAATGATCAAGAAGTGGAAGAGTTAGTAAGCTTCATCGAAGAGAACTTCGAGGATGTAGAAATTGAAATCCATAAAGGGCAACAGCCTTTATATTCTTTTATCTTTGCAATCGAATAGTAAATCGATAAAATAGAAGGGGCTCCCTTCTATTTTTTTATTGAATTACTGGGAAATAAATAAAATTGGAGCCAAACAGATAAGTTTCTAATATAATTATAATAGATACGTTACAAAAGTATGAAAGATGGCATAGGGGGAGAAACCTTTGAAATATAAAAGTGTATTTGATATTATTGGCCCAATTATGATTGGACCTTCAAGTTCACATACTGCAGGTGCAGCAAGAATAGGCCGAGTTGCTAGAAGTATCTTCGGTCGTGAACCTAAATGGGCATCCATTTCATTATATGGATCTTTTGCACAAACCTATAAAGGCCACGGGACAGATGTGGCTTTAATCGGTGGAATACTAGATTTTGATACAGATGACGAAAGAATTATTAAAGCTATAGATATTGCAACTGAAAAAGGGATGAAGATAAGTTTTGTAGAAGAAGATGCTATCACAGACCATCCGAATACAGCTAGAGTATTTATTGGTGATGATCAAGGAGAACTTGAATTAGTTGGAATTTCCATCGGTGGCGGTAAGATTGAAATTATTGAATTAAATGGTTTTGAATTAAAGCTTTCTGGCCATCACCCTGCGATATTAGTTGTTCATAATGATAGATTTGGGGCAATAGCGAATGTAGCTAGTGTTCTTGCTAAACATGAAATTAATATTGGACATATGGAAGTTTCCCGTAAGGAAGTTGGTAAGCTTGCGTTAATGACCATTGAGGTTGACCACAATATTGAGGATTTTGTCTTAAGTGAAATTGAACAGCTTCCAAATATTCTTAGGGTAACAAAAATTGTTGATTAAAATCTAGCTGAGTCTAGTTTCAGCGGCTAGCCCCTCGAGGTCATAAGCCACTCCATGAATGAAGGCAAAAAACGCCTTCCTTCAGAGCTTGTCTTATGCTTGTCGGGGCTGACCAAGGCGCTTTCGCTTTTTAAAATAAGGGGGAATAAGTATGTTTCGTAATGTTGCAGAGCTAGTTGAGTTAGCTGTGAGTCAAAATAAACAAATTTCAGATATTATGATTGAACAAGAAATGAAAGTACGTAGGACTACACGTGAAGAAATAATGGGTCTAATGGAACGGAATCTTGTTGTCATGGAAGAAGCGGTAGAAAAAGGAATTAAAGGTGTTCGATCTCATTCTGGACTAACAGGCGGCGACGCTGTTTTAATGCAAAAGTATATTGAAAAGGGTAATTTTCTCTCTGGACAAACCGTATTAGAGGCTGTTAGCAAAGCTGTTGCTACAAATGAAGTAAATGCAGCTATGGGTACTATTTGTGCAACACCAACAGCTGGGTCTGCTGGAGTTGTTCCAGGAACTCTCTTTGCAGTCAAAAATAAATTAAACCCTACACGTGAAGAAATGGTGAAATTTCTATTTACTTCTGGGGCATTCGGATTTGTAGTTGCAAATAATGCTTCGATTTCAGGAGCAGCGGGAGGTTGTCAAGCAGAAGTAGGATCAGCAGCTGGAATGGCAGCAGCGGCTATTGTAGAAATGGCTGGCGGAACCCCTCAACAATGTGCTGAAGCGATGGCGATTACGTTGAAAAATATGCTTGGCCTTGTTTGTGATCCTGTGGCAGGATTAGTAGAAGTTCCATGTGTAAAACGAAATGCAATGGGTGCAGCAAATGCAATGGTTGCTGCTGACATGGCATTAGCGGGTATATCTAGTCGTATCCCTTGTGACGAAGTTATTGAAGCCATGTTTAAAATTGGGCAATCTATGCCAACTGCTTTAAAAGAAACTGCTCAAGGGGGTTTGGCGGCAACACCGACGGGTCGTGCTTTAGAAGCGAAAATTTTTGGTATTCCTTTAGATAAAAAATGAGTCAAGAAATTAATCAATCTGTAACCGCCATTACAGGTATTGGTGAAGAAACCGCTGAAGCTTTAACAGAGATTAAGGTTTATACTATTAAGGATTTATTAGAGTATTTTCCCTATCGATACGAGGATTATCGAATAAGAGATTTAGCAGATGTAAAGCATGATGAAAAAGTGACGATTGAAGGGAAGGTTCATAGTGAGCCTTCTCTTATGTACTATGGTCGAAAGAGATCTAGATTAACTGTACGTGTATTAGTGGATAGGTATTTAATCAATGTTATCTTTTTTAATCAGCCATATTTAAAAAATAATATGGAAATAAATACCCCGATTACAGTGACGGGTAAATGGGATCAGCATCGCCAAACCATTACCGCCAACGAGATGAAAAAAGCGGGTAATTCGCAAAAAAAGGAGTTCGAACCCGTTTACCATATTAAGGGAAGTTTAACGGTAAAAGGGCTAAGGCGGTTCATCCAGCTTGCTATATCCCAATTTGGGGCTAACATTGAAGAAAATTTACCTCAAGATTTGTTAATGAAGTATCGGCTATTGAATCGTCGGGATGCCTTAAGGGCCTTACATTTTCCTCTTTCAGAGACAGATGTCAAACAAGCACGAAGAAGATTTGTCTATGAAGAATTTTTGTTATTCCAAATAAAAATGCAGGCTCTTCGAAAGTTTGAACGCGAAAATTCTAAAGGGATTTCACAAAAATTTGAAAATAATAAATTAAAAGAGTTTATTAGTAATCTTCCATTTCCGCTAACAAATGCCCAAAAAAGAGTAATAAATGAAATTTTAACCGATATTAAATCTCCGGTTCGAATGAATCGACTGTTACAAGGGGATGTAGGCTCTGGTAAAACGATTGTTGCGGCCATTTGTTTGTATGCAACGGTTAATGCAGGTTTTCAAGGAGCGCTAATGGTCCCAACCGAAATTCTCGCCGAACAACATGCAGAATCCCTACGTGAAATATTTAACCCATGGAACATTCAATGTGAGTTACTTACAAGCTCGGTAAAAGGAAAAGAGCGAAGAAGAATTCTCGAAAAATTAGAGCTAGGAGAAGTTGACATCCTTATTGGGACACATGCACTCATACAGGATGAAGTCGTATTCAAAAACCTTGGACTTGTCATCACGGACGAGCAGCATCGCTTTGGAGTGGAGCAGCGAAGGATTCTTCGTGAAAAGGGTGAAAGTCCTGATGTATTGTTCATGACTGCGACACCTATTCCGAGAACCTTGGCTATTACAGTGTTCGGAGAAATGGATGTTTCTATCATAGATGAAATGCCTGCTGGTAGAAAGGTGATTGAAACCTACTGGGCAAAGCAGGATATGCTAGATCGGGTATTAGGGTTTATGGAAAAGGAACTTGTAAAGGGTAGACAAGCTTATGTGATTTGTCCATTAATAGAAGAATCAGAAAAATTAGATGTCCAAAATGCAATAGATGTTCATGCGATTTTAACCAACCATTTCCACAACCGTTATCAAGTTGGGCTAATGCATGGAAGATTGTCTAGTTCTGAAAAAGAAGAAGTTATGAGAGCATTCAGTGAAAATGAAAGGCAAGTACTTGTTTCAACTACAGTAGTTGAAGTGGGGGTCAATGTACCTAATGCTACCTTTATGCTAATTTATGATGCTGAAAGATTCGGTCTATCACAGCTACATCAACTAAGAGGTCGAGTCGGCAGGGGAAGTGAACAATCCTATTGCATTTTACTTGCTGACCCGAAAACAGAAGTTGGTAAAGAAAGAATGAAAATTATGTCCGAAACAAATGATGGTTTTGTTCTAAGTGAGAAAGATTTAGAATTGAGGGGACCCGGTGACTTTTTTGGTAGAAAACAAAGTGGCCTTCCTGAATTTAAAATTGCTGACATGGTGCACGACTACAGAGCACTGGAAACAGCACGAGATGATGCGGCAAAACTAATTCAATCGAATAACTTTTGGCATTCGGACGAATATCAACCATTAAGAAGCTATCTACAGCTATCAGGTATACTTACTGGAGAAAAATTAGATTAATATAAAAATAATAGTTTAATAACAGTAGCAGATGCAAAGTTCAAATGAATTTCTTGCAATCTGCTTTTTTTACTTTTATACTACTATTAGTACCTAGTCATAATATCTCGGACGGTGTAGAATAATGAGACTAAATAAAAAAGAACGTCAACAAATGTTGATTGAAACAATAAAGGAGAATCCTTTTATTACAGATGAAGATTTAGCTGATAAATTTACTGTTAGTGTTCAAACTATCCGATTAGACCGGTTAGAGCTCTCGATTCCAGAACTTAGGGAACGGATTAAAACAGTAGCTGAAACACGTTTTGAAAATGAAGTGAGATCTCTGCCTATTGAAGAAATAATTGGGGAGATTATTGATATACAGTTAGATCATAGTGCTATTTCCATATTTGATGTAAAAGAAGAGCATGTTTTTAAACGAAATCAAATTGCCCGTGGTCACCATTTATTCGCTCAAGCAAATTCATTAGCCGTTGCAGTAATTAACGATGAACTAGCATTGACGGCTAAATCAAATATTCAGTTTAAACGTTTAGTAAAAGAACATGAACGGGTGATTGCAAAAGCTAGAGTGGTAAAGATTGAACAGGAAAGTGGCAGAACTCAGGTCGAAGTAAATAGTTTTGTTAATAATGAACTTGTCTTTACAGGGAATTTTGATATGTTTCGTTCCAAAAATAGTTAAAAGGATTTGATTAATATGAAACTCGCCATCGATGCAATGGGCGGAGATAACGCTCCAAAAGAAATTGTTTTAGGGGCTATGAAAGCTATTTCCCATTTTGCAAATTTACATATAACACTTGTGGGGGATGAAACAAAAATAAATCCCTTATTAACAAATAAAGAACGAATTGATGTTTTACATACAGAAGAGGTAATTCTAGGAACGGATGAACCAGTACGAGCGGTCAGAAGAAAAAAGAATTCCTCCATGGTCCTAGCAACTCAACTAGTTGCTGATGGGAAAGCAGATGCCTGTATTTCTGCTGGAAATACAGGAGCTCTTATGGCAGCAGGTTTGTTTGTAGTTGGTCGAATAGAAGGAATTGAACGTCCTGCCTTAACGCCGACTTTACCGACAATTGGTGGCGAAGGGTTTTTACTTCTTGATGTTGGTGCAAATGTCGATGCTAAACCAGAACACCTCCTACAATATGCCATTATGGGTTCCATTTATAGTGAAAAGGTTAGAGGGATACAAAATCCACGTGTTGGTTTGTTAAATATAGGTACCGAAGAGAAAAAAGGTAATGAGTTAACGAAGCACTCGTTCGAATTGTTAAAAGGAGCACCTATCAATTTTGTCGGCAATGTGGAAGCTCGTGATTTGCTAGAAGGTGTGGCCGATGTTGTCGTTACAGATGGTTTCACTGGAAATATGGTGTTAAAAACAATTGAAGGAACGGCACTCTCCGTTTTTAAAATGTTAAAAGGGGCTTTAACTAGTAGCATAAAAAGTAAACTTGCAGCTGCGGTGTTAAAACCAGATTTATATCAATTAAAAAATAAAATGGATTATTCCGAATATGGTGGTGCAGGTCTTTTTGGGTTGAAAGCACCTGTTATAAAAGCACATGGTTCTTCTGATGCGCAAGCCATTTTTAGCGCAATAAAACAAGCTAGCTTAATGGTTGATCAAGACGTTACACCACTAATTAAGAAAGCAATTGAAAAACCGAATGAAACGATTTAAATAAGGGGTGTTGTTATGGGGAAAATTGCATTTATTTTTCCGGGGCAAGGGTCCCAGACAGTAGGGATGGGACAAAAATTAGCAGAAAATAATGAAAAGAGTGCGGCTTATTTTAAGGTAGCAGATGAGACTCTTCATACTTCACTATCTTCATTGATCTTTAATGGGCCACAGGAGGAATTAACACTTACTATTAATGCACAGCCAGCTTTGTTAACGACTAGTATCGCGATACTTGAATACTTTCGTGAATCAAACATACAAGCAGATTATGTCGCTGGACATAGTTTAGGTGAATATTCTGCCCTTGTTGCAGCTGGAGCATTTACCTTTGAAGAAGCTGTGTATGCGGTTCGTAAAAGGGGAGAATTTATGGAAGCGGCTGTTCCAAACAAAGAAGGTACTATGGCTGCCATTCTTGGATTGGACCGTGAACCATTAGCAGAAGTTACAGAAAAGATAACCGAGGAAGGGTTTCCTGTTCAATTAGCCAATTTAAATTGTCCTGGGCAAATCGTTATTTCTGGATCTAGAAAAGGAGTAGAACTTGCATCCGAAAAGGCAAAGGAAGTTGGTGCTAAACGCGCACTCCCTCTTGACGTTAGCGGTCCATTCCATTCCTCCTTAATGAAGCCAGCAGCTGAAAAATTTAAAGATGTATTAAACGGAATGAACATCGTTGAGGCGAAAATTCCTGTCATTGCTAATGTAATGGCTGAGCCAATAACAGATGCGGATATGATTAAAGAAAAATTAGTAGAACAATTGTACTCACCTGTTCAATGGGAGGATTCTGTTCGAAAAATGATTGAATTAGGTGTCGAAACCTTTATCGAAATTGGACCAGGGAAGGTTTTATCTGGATTAGTGAAAAAAATCGATAAAACCGTTAAAACCTATGCTATTTCAGATATAGAAAGCGCTCATGCAGCTATTGAAGCCTTAAAGGAGGAAACACGATGAAATTAGAAGGAAAAGTTGCCCTTGTTACAGGTGCATCTCGTGGGATTGGTAGAGAAATTGCCCTTGAATTAGCTAGACTTGGAGCAAACGTGGCAGTAAACTACTCTGGTAGTGAGGCTAAGGCAAATGAAGTAGTTGACCTTATAAAAGAAATGGGACGAGATGCATTTTCTGTACAATGTGATGTATCGAATTCCGAAGACGTTACTTCAATGGTAAAGGAAACGATCGAGCGTTTCGGTAAATTAGATATTTTGGTTAACAACGCTGGGATTACAAGAGATAATTTATTAATGCGGATGAAGGATGATGAATGGGATGATGTTATTAACATCAACTTGAAGGGTGTTTTCCTCACTACTAAAGCGGTAACTCGTCAAATGATGAAACAACGTTCTGGTCGCATTATTAATATTGCCTCTATTGTTGGTGTTAGTGGTAATCCAGGTCAAGCGAACTACGTTGCAGCTAAAGCTGGAGTCATTGGTTTAACAAAAACGACGGCAAAGGAATTAGCATCACGTAATATTACTGTAAACGCAATCGCTCCTGGTTTTATTACAACTGATATGACCGATAAATTGACTGATGAAGTAAAAGCTGAGATGTTAAAGGTAATTCCGTTGGCGCGCTTTGGAGAAGCAAAAAACATTGCAACAGTAGTATCCTTCTTAGCTTCAGAAGATAGTGCCTATATGACTGGACAAACACTTCATGTAGATGGTGGTATGGTAATGTGATAACGAAAAGCGGAAGCGGCTCGAACAGCCCCGACAAGCATAAGTCGCTCCAATATAGAAGGTGCTTTTTCCTTCTATATTGGAGTGGCTTATGACCTCGAGGGGCTAGCCGCTGGAGCTGGACAATTCGAAAACGCAAAACCAGACTTTATTCTTTTAGAAAAATCTACTATAATGGCTTGAGGGGAGGTGAACGAGCATGGCAGAGGTTTTAGAAAGAGTAACAAAGGTGATTGTAGACCGTTTAGGCGTTGAAGAATCACAAGTGAAATTAGAAGCTTCATTCAAGGAAGACCTAGGTGCAGATTCCCTAGATGTAGTTGAACTTGTAATGGAATTAGAAGATGAGTTCGATATGGAAATTTCTGACGATGATGCTGCTTCAATCGGTACAGTCGGTGACGCTGTAACTTACATACAAAGCAAACTGTAATCGTTAGACTTCATGTAAGCTCCGTTTATTGAACGGAGCTTTATTCTATTTCGAATTGCCTTTTTCATTAGGTTTTTTTAAAATTGTTTTTATGGAATCAGAAAGTAAGGTGAGCAGAATGCGTAAAAATGGTAGGGATTTTCTATCAAAAAGCTCAAAGGATCAGTTATTTAAACAATTTCAGGCACAAATTGCAATTCAATTTTCAAATGAAAAATTATTAAAGCAAGCATTTACTCATTCATCCTATGTGAATGAGCATCGCAGAAAGCCCTTTGAAGATAATGAGCGGCTTGAGTTTTTGGGTGACGCTGTATTAGAGTTAACGGTTTCACAATTCCTTTATAAAAAGTACGCGACGATGAGTGAGGGTGAATTAACTAAGTTAAGAGCAGCTATTGTGTGTGAGCCATCTCTTGTCGCCTTCGCAAACGAGCTTTCATTTGGTCAGTTGATTCTTCTTGGAAAAGGAGAAGAAATGACTGGTGGGAGGGAAAGACCTGCCCTATTAGCGGATGTTTTTGAAGCTTTTATTGGAGCACTTTATTTAGATAAAGGAATTGAAACGGTAATTGAATTTTTAGAACAAAACGTTTACCCCAAAATTAATGCCGGTGCTTTTTCTCATGTGATGGATTTTAAAAGTCAACTTCAAGAGTTAGTCCAACGAGATGGGATGGGGACGCTTGAATATCAAATTCTTCAAGAAATCGGTCCAGCACATAATCGTGAATTTGTGTCTCAAGTCGCATTAAATGGTAAGGAACTTGGAATCGGTACGGGACGATCAAAAAAAGAGGCTGAACAACATGCTGCCCAAATGGCTCTACAAAAATTAAAAACAAAAGATCATAACAATAGCTAATATATTTTTGGGGAAGGAGGAACGGTATGTTTTTAAAACGATTGGAAGTCGTTGGCTTTAAATCGTTCGCAGAACGAAGTGTGGTTGAATTTGTACCAGGAGTCACTGCCGTTGTTGGTCCAAATGGTAGTGGGAAGAGCAATATTACAGATGCAATTCGTTGGGTTTTAGGAGAACAATCAGCTAAGTCACTCCGCGGTGGAAAGATGGAGGACATCATTTTTGCAGGTAGTGATTCAAGAAAATCTTTAAATTTTGCTGAAGTAACCTTGACGCTAAATAATGAAGACCACACCTTACCAATTGAGTATAGTGAAGTTAGTGTTACTAGACGTGTATTCCGGTCTGGTGACAGTGAATATTTAATTAATAGACAGCCTAGTCGTTTAAAGGACATCGTTGATTTATTTATGGATTCTGGGTTAGGCCGTGAAGCCTTTTCAATTATTAGTCAGGGCAGAGTAGAAGAAATCCTAAATAGTAAAGCAGAAGAGCGGCGTACGATATTTGAAGAAGCTGCAGGTGTCTTAAAATATAAAACTAGAAAGAAAAAGGCAGAAGGTAAATTAACAGAAACACAAGAAAATTTAAATCGTGTCCAAGACATTTTATATGAGCTAGAAGGTCAAGTGGAACCGTTAAAAATACAAGCTTCTATGGCAAGGGAATTTTTAGACAAAAAGGACGAATTAGAAAAATATGAAGTTGCTTTGACTGTCTATGAAATAGAAGAAATACATTTGACCTGGCAAACTCTAACAAAGCAATTTGAACAGCATAAAAACGATGAGGTCAAGCTTGCCGAAGAACTTCAAAATAAGGAAATGCAAAACCAGGAAATACGAGACCAAATCAGTACACTTGATTTGTCGATAACAGAATTACAATCTATCTTGCTTCATTCTAGTGAAGAACTTGAGAAGCTTGAGGGACGAAAAGAAGTATTAAAGGAACGGAAGAAAAATGCTTCTCAAAATAGGTTTCAACTTGAAATGAACATTTTAGAGTTTTCAGAAAAACTGGAGCTTTTAAATCAGCAAAAAGCAGAGCAGGAAAGTATTGTGCTTAACCTTGAAAAAGAAGCACAAAGTTTACTTAATCGTTTGAACGAAAATAGAGAACAATTTAAGTTATTCAGTGAAAACATTGAAGAAAAAATTGAAATCTTAAAAAGTGAATATATAGATAAGCTCAATGATCAAGCGAGCTCTAAAAATGAAATTAAAAATATTATCCAACAGTTAGAGCAACAAAGTAAAAGAACATCAAAGCTTGCTGCTGATAACGAAAAATATTTAGCTGAACGTGAAGTAATTGAAGAAAATAAACGTAAACTTCATTCGTCAATAATTAATATCCAAAAAGAAGTTGAAGAGCAGGTTCTCTCGTTTCGAGATAGTAAAAAAAAGTTGGAGTCATTAAAACAAAGTTATCAAAACCTAGAAAAGACTCTGTACCAAGCTTATCAATTCCTTCAGCAAGCAAAATCACGTAAAGAAATGCTCGAAGAAATGGAAGATGATTTTTCTGGATTCTTCCAAGGTGTAAAAGAAGTATTAAAAGCTAGAGGTAATAAGCTTACAGGGATCGAGGGTGCGATTGCTGAATTGATTCAGGTGCCAAAGGAATATGAATTGGCGATTGAAACGGCTTTAGGTGGAGCCATGCAGCATATTGTAGTTGAGAATGAAGAAAGTGGTAGATTGGCTATCCAATTTTTAAAAAAGAATTCGTACGGAAGGGCCACCTTTTTACCTTTAACTATCATCAAAGGAAAATCACTTTCGAGCACACAGCTTCAAATGATTAAAGGGCACTCCTCCTTTGTTGGGATATCGACAGACCTAATTCAATATAATTCAAGGATTGAAGAAGTTATTTTAAATCTATTAGGAACTGTTGTGATTACAAGGGATCTAAAAGGAGCAAATGAAATCGCGAAACTTCTTCAATATCGCGCTCGTCTAGTTACCTTAGATGGTGATATTGTTAATCCTGGTGGATCTATGACTGGCGGGGCGTTGAAACAAAAATCATCCTCTCTGTTATCTCGAAAAGGTGAATTAGAAGATTTAAAGAAAAAATTAATTGAAATGAATGATAAAACCACATCACTTGAACATCAAGTGAAAAAGTTAAAGCAGGATATAGAAATTAACGAGCAGCGTTTAGAAGCACAAAGGAAAAACGGTGAACAACTTCGTTTAAAAGAACAAACCATTAAGGGGAACCTTCGAGAATTTGAAGTGGAAGAAAAGAACATTAATGAACGGCTATCTTCCTACGATATTGAAATGAGACAATTTTCAGAAGAAAAGAGTTTGCTACAAAGTAGAAAAGATCAATTAGAAACTAAGTTAATGAATAATGAGCTCGAAATATCACAATTAGATCAACAAATCGATCACTTGAACGAACAACGGACAACCGAAAAAACATCAAAAGAAACTTTAGTAGAAGTCATTAATGATTTAAAGGTTTCCTATGCAGCTATTAATGAACAATTTACTCATTCTAAGGAAAGATTACAATTAATAGATTCCCAATTAATCGAAAATAATGAGAAGTTAACAACATATACGGAAGATTTGGAAATATTAAATTCTGAAATGACGAATAGCCATTCAGGTGAAGAACAATTAGAATTGGCTGCTAAGAAAAAGCTACAAGATAAGAATGAAACCATTAATCTAATCTCCCTTCGAAGGGAAAAGCGTCATCATTTAAATGGCAGTTTGGAAGAGGTTGAACTTGAGGTTAAAGAGTTAAAACGACTTCACAGGGGACTTGTCGAGGCATTAAAGGATGAAGAAGTGAAGTTGAATCGCCTTGATGTTGAATTAGAAAATAAGTTTGCGCATCTTCGTGAGGAATATTTGCTTTCGTTTGAGAGTGCAAAAGAGCAATATCCACTAAAAATCCCTATTGAGGATGCACGTAAAAAGGTAAAATTAATTAAGCTTGCAATTCTTGAGCTTGGTACCGTTAATTTAGGTGCCATTGATGAATATGATCGTGTATCGGAGAGATATGAATTTCTTTTGGAACAGAAAACGGACCTTCAGGAAGCAAAGGATACCTTGTTTCAAGTCATTGATGAAATGGATGAGGAAATGAAAAGGCGTTTTTCGCAAACTTTTGAATGTATTCGTACTCATTTTGAACCCGTCTTCCAAGTGCTTTTTGGAGGTGGACATGCAGAATTAAAGCTTACAAATCCTGATGATTTACTGAACACAGGTGTCGAAATCATTGCTCAACCACCAGGGAAAAAACTTCAAAATTTAGGGCTTTTATCCGGTGGTGAAAGAGCATTAACTGCTATTGCATTACTTTTTGCAATATTAAAGGTTCGACCTGTGCCTTTTTGTGTATTAGATGAAGTCGAAGCAGCACTTGATGATGCTAATGTCTTCAGATTTAGTCAATACCTAAAACGGTACAGCATCGAAAATCAATTTATAGTCATCACTCATCGCAAAGGAACGATGGAAGGTGCAGACGTATTATACGGTGTAACGATGCAAGAATCAGGTGTTTCCAAACTAGTTTCAGTTAGATTAGAAGATTCAAAAGAATTAATTCAAGTAGAGTAATTTTAAAGGTGAGTGATAAGATGAGTTTTTTTAAAAAGTTAAAAGAAAAAATTACAAAACAAACCGATACAGTTACAGAGAAATTTAAAGAAGGTTTAACAAAAACTAGAGACAACTTTTCTAGTAAGGTTAATGAACTAGTCGCTAGATATCGGAAAGTGGATGAAGAGTTTTTTGAAGAATTAGAGGAAATACTTATTCAAGCTGATGTAGGTTTTGATACAGTGATGCAGCTAATTGATGAATTAAAAATGGAAGTAAAACGTAAAAATATCCAAGATTCTAAAGATATTCAAAGCGTGATTTCTGAGAAATTGGTTGAAATCTATAGAGAAGCTGACGAAACTTCAACTGAAATTAACATTCAAGAAAATGCATTAACTGTTATTCTGTTTGTTGGCGTAAATGGTGTAGGTAAGACGACAACCATTGGTAAATTAGCTCACAAATATAAATCAGAAGGTAAAACTGTACTATTGGCTGCAGGTGATACCTTCCGAGCAGGGGCGATCGAGCAACTTGAAGTTTGGGGAGACCGTGTAGGGGTTGAGGTCATTAAACAAGCAGCAGGCTCTGATCCAGCTGCCGTAATGTTTGATGCGGTCCATTCAGCTAAAGCTCGTAATGCAGATATACTTCTATGTGATACGGCGGGAAGATTGCAAAATAAAGTTAACCTGATGAAAGAGCTTGAAAAGGTAAAAAAAGTGATTGAGCGAGAAGTTCCAGGTGCCCCACATGAAGTGCTACTTGTTTTAGATGCAACAACTGGCCAAAATGCATTAATTCAAGCAAAAACCTTCAAAGAAGCAACAAATGTATCAGGGATTGTTCTTTCAAAGTTAGATGGAACGGCAAAGGGTGGAATCGTTTTAGCAATAAGAAATGAACTGAAAATACCAGTAAAACTAGTAGGTCTTGGTGAAAAGATGGATGACCTTCAAGAATTTGATGCTGAGAAATATGTTTATGGATTATTTTCAGAATTAATTGACCAGGAAGAGGCATAATTCCCGGACTATCGCACTTTGTCTGATCTAGCTGCAGCGCCTTGATAAAGGCGCTGCAGCTTTTCTTGCTGTAAAGATATAATCTTGACACTCTGATAAATGTTAGTGTAAACTATGTATTGTAAAGGCTATTCACTTAACAAGGGGGAGGCTCGCATGCTTGAAAAGACAACTCGAATGAATTATTTGTATGATTTTTATCATTCGTTGTTAACACCGAAGCAGCAAAGCTATATGTCTCTCTACTATTTAGATGACTATTCACTTGGGGAAATCGCTGAAGAGTATAGTGTTAGTCGTCAAGCAGTATATGATAACATCAAGCGAACCGAGACGATGTTAGAAGAGTATGAAGAAAAGCTACTGTTATTTCAAAAATTTCAAGATAGAAACAAGCTAATTCATGCGCTAAAAGAGTTATCAGCTATGGAAAATCTCTCTCGTTCAGCTATAATTCATGCAGTTTCTGAACTCGAGAAATTAGATTAGGAGGCGGCGTTGATGGCATTTGAAGGATTAGCCGACCGACTGCAAAATACAATTAACAAAATTCGCGGTAAAGGCAAAGTTAATGAAGCAGACGTAAAAGAAATGATGCGTGAAGTTCGCTTAGCTTTACTTGAGGCTGACGTGAATTTTAAGGTTGTCAAGGATTTTGTCAAAAAAGTAAGTGAAAGAGCAGTAGGGCAAGAAGTACTCAAAAGCTTAACACCAGGTCAACAAATTGTTAAGGTTGTTCAAGAAGAACTAACTGAGTTAATGGGTGGAGAGAACAGCAAAATTGCCTCTGCACATCGTCCGCCGACTGTAATTATGATGGTTGGTTTACAAGGTGCGGGTAAAACTACAACCTCCGGTAAATTAGCAAATCTTATACGTAAAAAATATAACCGTAATCCCTTGCTAGTTGCTGCTGATATTTATCGTCCAGCTGCCATTAAACAGCTAGAGACTCTCGGGAAACAACTTAATATGCCAGTCTTCTCGCTTGGGGATCAGGTTAGTCCTGTCGAAATAGCTAAACAAGCAATTATTAAGGCTAAAGAAGATCATAACGATTACGTATTAATTGATACAGCGGGTCGTCTTCACGTCGATGAAAATTTAATGGATGAATTAAAAAACATTAAAGAATTGACAAAGCCTGATGAAATCTTTCTAGTCGTAGATGCTATGACTGGACAAGATGCAGTAAACGTTGCCCAAAGCTTTAATGAACAATTGGGTCTTACTGGTGTTGTGTTAACTAAATTAGATGGTGATACCCGTGGTGGGGCTGCATTATCGATTCGAGCAGTCACAAATACACCAATTAAATTTGTCGGTCTAGGCGAAAAAATGGATGCTATAGAGCCATTTCACCCAGAACGAATGGCTTCCCGTATTCTCGGTATGGGGGATGTCTTAACTTTAATTGAAAAAGCCCAGGCATCAGTGGATGAAGAGAAGGCTAAGGATCTTGAGCAAAAAATGAGAACTGCTTCCTTTACTCTTGACGATTTTCTAGAGCAATTAGGGCAAGTTCGAAAACTCGGACCATTAGATGAAATCTTGAAAATGATGCCAGGCGCAAATAAAATTAAAGGGCTAAACAATGTTCAAGTAGACGAAAAGCAAATTGCTCACGTTGAAGCCATCATTCAATCGATGACGAAGGCGGAAAAAATCCATCCGGAAATCATTAATGGTAATCGTAAGAAACGAATTGCAAAAGGTAGCGGTCGTTCCGTAACGGAAATTAACCGCCTCTTAAAGCAATTTGAAGATATGAAAAAAATGATGAAACAAATGACGGGTATGCAACAAAAAGGCAAGAAAAAAGGCGGGTTTAAACTACCTTTCAAACCTTTTTAAGCAAAAAAACGTTTGTAGCTTATCGTTATATCTGGACAATTTTTAAGTAAAAATTGGATGTAAAGAAAAAACACTTTACAAACTAATATTATTTCTGTTATTATTCTATCTTGTGTGAAACTATTCGGAGGTGCTTATTAAAATGGCAGTTAAAATTCGTTTAAAGCGTATGGGAGCAAAAAAGACTCCTTTCTATCGTATCGTAGTAGCAGATTCTCGTTCTCCTCGTGACGGACGTTACATTGAAGTAGTAGGAACTTACAACCCAGTTGCACAACCTGCTACAGTTCAAATCAATGAAGAATTAGTTCTTAAATGGCTACAAGATGGTGCAAAACCATCTGATACAGTTCGTAACCTTTTCTCTAAAGAAGGCATCATGGAAAAATTCCATAATGCTAAAAACTCTAAGTAATTAAAGGAAACCTAGACATATGAAACAGTTAATCGAAACGATTGTTAAGCCCCTTGTAGATCATCCAGAAGATGTTCAAGTGAATGTCGTAGAAGAGGATTTTCGCGTAACCTACCAGCTTTCTGTCAACAAGAATGACATGGGAAAAGTAATTGGAAAGCAAGGGCGTGTTGCAAAGGCGATACGAACTGTTGTCTATGCGGCAGGAACCTCACAGCAAAAGAAAATATTCTTAGAGATCAACGAGTAATGCCAAAAAAAGGAGGGGAAACCCTTCTTTTTTTTACATAAAAAATAAAATGAAATCTAGCTGCAGCGCCTAGCCCCTCGAGGGAAAAATAAAGAAAATTTTCCCTGGGTCATAAGCCAATCCCTGAATGAAGGCAAAAAACGCCTTCCTTCAGAGCTTGTCTTATGCTTGTCGGGGCTGACCAAGGCGCTTTCGCTTTTTGTAGGTGCCTTTATGAAAATTCTTCAGTCAGTCGTGGTAAAACAAGTATTAACTGAGAACAGTAAAAAAGAACTCCTCAATAACTTTGAGTCAAATTTATATAGGCTTCGGAAAGAATGTGAACAGCTTCAATTCGAACAGAAAAGACTGGAAAAGAATAGTAAATTGCTCGTGAAAGACATTCGAAGTCAATTTGAAAATGAACTAAAAAAACGAAACGAAAAAATGAATATGATCAGTTTTCAAATTGACCAGCTTAACCATTTGGAGTTAGGTAGTGAAATAAAAGAAAAGGAAGTCCAAGCAATTATTGACGTCCAAGTCGGGGATTGCTGGAATAAAATTAACCAAGCGGAAATTGTCATTAAAGATGGAATTGTCCAAGAAATTCGCTAGAGGTGATCATTGAATGATAAATTGGTTTAATGTTGGAAAAGTAGTAAATACACATGGAATAAAAGGTGAAATTCGTGTCATTTCAAGTACGGATTTTGCAGATGAACGTTATAAAATTGGGAATACGTTATTTTTATTTATGGATGGAAAAAAGGATCCTTTAGAACTGAAGGTAGCAAGTCATCGAAATCATAAAAATTTTGATTTACTTACGTTTGAAGGTCACCAGGATATTAATGTAGTTGAGAAGTTTAAGGGAGGGATTCTTAAAATCCCTGAAAGCCAATTGAACCCTCTTGAAGACGAAAATGAATTTTATTTTCACGAGATTATTGGCTGCGAGGTTTATACCATTAGTGGAGAGGAAATCGGTAAGATTAAAGAAATCCTGACGCCTGGTGCAAACGATGTTTGGGTAATTAAAGGTAAAGGTGGTAAGGAAATTCTTATTCCTTTCATTGAGCCTGTGGTCAAACAAATTGACGTGAAAAACAAAAAGATTTTGATTGAACCGATGGAAGGTCTTCTTGCATGATGAAGATTGATGTTTTAACCTTATTTCCCGAGATGTTTGAAGGTGTGCTCGGACATTCTATTTTAAAAAAAGCTGCAGAAAAAAAAGCTGTTCACTATAATGTTATAAATTTCAGGGAGTTCTCAGATAATAAACATCAGACCGTTGATGATTATCCATACGGTGGGGGAGCAGGTATGGTATTAAAACCTCAACCAATTTTTGATGCTGTTAAAGCAATCAATAACAATAATGAGGAGAAAAAAAGCCGTGTAATCTTACTCTGTCCTCAAGGAGAACGCTTAAATCAGAAAAAAGCTGAGGAGTTAGCCAAGGAAGAACATCTTATCTTTATTTGTGGTCATTATGAGGGCTATGATGAGAGAATACGCGAGCATTTAGTGACGGATGAGATTTCTATCGGTGATTATGTGCTTACTGGTGGAGAGCTTGGAGCAATGGTTATCATCGACAGTGTTGTTCGACTTCTACCTGAAGTTCTTGGTAATGAAGAATCACACCAAAAGGACTCCTTCAGTACGGGATTATTAGAGCACCCACATTATACACGACCGGCTGACTTTCGGGGGATGAAGGTTCCCGAGGTTATCATTTCTGGAAATCATAAAAATATTGAAGAATGGCGTGCAAAGGAATCTCTTCGCCGAACTCTTACTAGAAGACCAGACCTGCTTAAGGAAATAGATCTTACTAAAGAACAGGTAAAATGGTTAGAAGAAATTCAAAAAAATATTGATAATTAATTGTCCTTATGGTAAGATACTATTTGTGACTTGGGCGTATCTTTGTCTATGTCTGTATCTAGATGTTCCGCTGCAAGTAAATTCGTGTAAGAGCATCTGTTGAGAGGAGTTGAAAACGATGCAACAATTAATTAAAGAAATCACACAAGAACAACTTCGCACTGATCTTCCTGCTTTCCGTCCTGGAGACACTGTACGTGTACACGTAAAGGTTGTCGAGGGTACTCGTGAGCGTATTCAGTTGTTTGAAGGTGTAGTGATTAAGCGTCGTGGTGGTGGCATCAGCGAAACTTTCACAGTACGTAAAGTTTCTTACGGTGTAGGCGTTGAGCGTACATTCCCTGTACACACACCAAAAATCGCGAAGCTAGAAGTAATTCGTCGTGGTAAAGTTCGCCGTGCGAAGCTATACTACCTACGTAATCTTCGTGGTAAAAAAGCGCGTATTAAAGAAATTCGATAATTATTCAAAAAGAGAGGCTTGTTTAACAAGCCTTTTTTTTATAGAGTTTATTTGAGTTTTTTTAATAAGACTGTTTTCGCAAAGATAATAGTTTTTCGAACTTAGTCTAAACCCTTACATATTAATGTTTCGAGGCATCTTTTCGTAATTTTAATAAATTTTTGTGCTTTACTGTAGTTTTTTATTTTATTTGAGTAATATTAGCAACAAAGTTTACGAAAAGAGCCTTTATTTAAATGTCTCATTGTTTACAAAATAAGTATTAATTGAAATTTTAATCTTAGAATGGTGGGAAAACGATGACAAAGAAAAAGAGTGAGATATGGGAGTGGACAAAAGCACTTGTTATCGCGGTAGCGCTTGCGGCGGTTATTCGTTATTTCTTTTTTGCTCCAATAGTTGTGGATGGCTTGTCCATGATGCCAACACTTCATGATCAAGATAGGATGATTGTAAACAAACTTAACTACAAAATAGGAGAGCCTAAACGTTTTGATATCATTGTTTTTCATGCACCCGAAAATAAGGACTACATAAAAAGAATTATCGGCCTTCCAGGTGACACAGTGGAATACAAGGATGATACACTGTACATAAATGGGAGACCATATGAAGAGCCTTACTTAGATGAATACAAAAAACAGGTCATAGATGGGCCATTAACAGACCCGTTTACATTAGAAGAAAAGATTGGCGAAAAAACGGTACCTGAAGGGCATTTATTTGTAATGGGGGACAATCGCCGATTTAGTAAAGATAGTCGTCATATTGGGGCTGTATCTATGGAGAAGGTACTTGGAAACACAAGTATTGTGTATTGGCCACCAGAAGATTTTCATATCGTAAAATAGACGTTTTAGGAGGTGACTGTTCTATGACAATTCAATGGTTTCCAGGTCATATGGCCAAGGCTCGTAGAGAGGTCACGGAAAAGCTAAAGCTTGTTGATATCATTTTTGAACTGTTAGATGCCCGGATTCCATTATCCTCGAGAAATCCGATGATTGATGAAATTACACAACATAAACCACGCTTAGTGTTATTAAATAAAGCGGATATGGCAGATGTAAGAATCACAAATGAGTGGATCAAATATTTTGCTGAAAAAGGGATTAAAGCTCTACCGATTAATTCTCATGCTGGTGAAGGTATGCAATCCATCGTTTCCGCTGCTAAAGAAATTTTACAAGAAAAGTTCGACCGGATGAAGGCGAAGGGTATAGTGAAACCAAGAGCTATTCGGGCGATGATTGTTGGGATTCCTAACGTAGGAAAGTCAACACTTATTAATCGCTTAGCCAAAAAGAACATTGCTAAAACAGGGAATACTCCCGGGGTAACAAAGGCCCAACAATGGATTAAGGTTGGGAAAGAGTTAGAATTATTAGATACTCCCGGAATCTTGTGGCCAAAGTTTGAAGACCAAGAGGTAGGGTTGAAATTAGCGGTTACAGGTGCTATTAAGGACACTATTTTAAATCTGGAGCAGCTTGCTGTTTACTCCTTAAGAATGCTTGAAAAACGTTATCCAAAATCGTTAGAAGAACGGTACAAGCTTAAGGAGATTCCTGATGACTTAGTTCAGCTATATGAACATATTGGGAAATTACGTGGTTGTTTAGCTAGCGGTGGACTTGTCGACTATGATAAGGTTTCAGAATTAGTCGTTCGAGAAATGCGCTCAGAAAAATTTGGACGGGTGTCATTAGAAAGTCCAAGTGATATACTTATAGTTGAAGAATAATAAGTCCTCGTGAAGAGGGCTTTTATTTTTGCAACGATACGCTTGTAATAGATTAATTAGGAGAAACTTATCATGTCTACTAAAACCATACTTGAAGTTGAGCAGATATTAAAAGAAATAAAGTCGAATGATCATCCATTGATAAACGAGCTGAGGAAGGATAATCGAAAGGGAGTTATCCATCTATTAACACGCTGGGAGAAAAAGATTGAGCTTGAGAAACAAGCGATGGAAAAATTTCTAGAAATGAATCATTATGAAAATAAATATCGAAGTAGTGGTAAAGAATGGATTGCTGGTGTTGATGAAGTAGGAAGGGGACCGTTAGCAGGACCTGTAGTGGCAGCAGCAGTAATTTTACCAAATGATTTTTATTTAAGTGGAATAGATGATTCTAAAAAACTTTCTGAGAAAAAAAGAGATGAATATTATCAGGTCATTCAAGAAAAAGCAAAAGCAATTGGGATAGGCATTATTGAGACCGAGGTTATCGATAATATTAATATTTACGAGGCTACAAAAAAGGCAATGAACATCGCTATACATGGACTTAATAGACATCCAGATGTACTGCTCATAGACGCTATGAAGCTACATACGCCGTATCTAGAGGAGTCAATTATTAAAGGTGATGCGAAAAGTATTTCAATAGCAGCAGCCTCCATAGTTGCTAAAGTGACAAGAGATAGAATGATGAAAGAATATGCTTCCAAGTATCCAGAGTATCAATTTCAAAACAATATGGGATATGGGACGAAAGATCATTTAGAAGCAATTGAAAAGTTTGGAATCACTCCCATTCATAGAAAAAGCTTTTCCCCAATTAAGGAGCTACTGCTTGATGAAGGAAATTTATTTGCTTTTTTAGAAAAATAAATAACTAATGAAGGTTTACTGTTGACCTAGTAATAATCATGATTGAATGGAATACTATATTGAGAAATTTCCTAAGAAAGATAATTTTTTGAGCTTTAAGGTAGACAAGGTATGTGTCATTATATAAAATTAAAACGCAGTAATTTTTTTGAACAGTTTGATTAGGAGGATGGGAAATGAATATCCATGAGTATCAAGGGAAAGAAATCCTCAGACAGTACGGGGTTCTAGTTCCGAACGGTAAAGTGGCATTCACAGTTGAAGAGGCTGTAGAAGCTGCGAAAGAGCTTGGCACACAAATTTCTGTTGTGAAGGCTCAAATTCACGCTGGTGGAAGGGGTAAGGCTGGCGGTGTTAAGGTTGCTAAAAATCTTGATGATGTTCGTACATATGCAACTGAAATTTTAGGGAAAACACTTGTTACACATCAAACAGGACCAGAAGGTAAGGAAGTAAAGCGCTTACTTATCGAGGAAGGTTGCGATATCAAAAAAGAATACTATATTGGTTTAGTACTTGATCGTGCAACTTCTAGAGTTGTATTAATGGCTTCAGAAGAGGGCGGAACTGAGATTGAAGAAGTGGCAGAAGCTACTCCTGAAAAAATCTTTAAAGAAGTAGTTGATCCTGTAGTAGGTTTAACTGCATACCAAGCTAGACGTATTGCTTTTAATATCAACATCCCGAAAGAGCTAGTTGGACAAGCTGTTAAATTTATGATGGGTCTTTACACTGCATTTGTTGAAAAGGATTGCTCTATTGCTGAGATTAACCCGCTAGTTGTAACGGGTGATGGAAAAGTAATGGCATTAGATGCTAAGTTAAACTTTGATGCTAATGCGTTATACCGTCATAAAGATATTTTAGCTTTACGTGATTTAGATGAAGAAGATGCAAAAGAAATCGAAGCTTCTAAATTTGATTTAAGCTATATTTCATTAGATGGAAATATTGGTTGTATGGTTAATGGTGCTGGATTAGCAATGGCTACTATGGACATTGTAAAGCATTATGGCGGCGACCCGGCTAACTTCCTTGACGTTGGGGGCGGCGCTACAGCAGAGAAAGTAACAGAAGCGTTCAAAATCATCCTATCAGATCCAAACGTAAAAGGTATTTTTGTTAATATCTTTGGTGGAATTATGAAGTGTGACGTAATTGCTACTGGTGTTGTAGAAGCAGCGAAGCAAGTGGGCTTATCTGTACCTCTAGTTGTTCGTTTAGAAGGAACAAACGTTGATTTAGGAAAGCAAATTTTAAACGAATCTGGCCTAAATATTATTGCTGCTGAATCAATGGCAGACGGTGCACAGAAGATTGTTTCATTAGTGAAATAGGATTTCGAAAGGAGAATTTGGCGTGAGCGTATTTATTAATAAAGATACAAAAGTCATTGTTCAAGGTATCACGGGTTCTACAGCCCTATTCCATACAAAACAAATGCTAGAGTACGGTACTCAAATCGTTGGTGGTGTTACTCCAGGTAAAGGTGGTACTGAAGTTGAAGGAGTACCTGTTTTTAACACGCTGGAAGAAGCAGTTAAAGTAACAGGTGCAAATGCTTCTGTCATCTATGTTCCAGCAGCTTTCGCTGCAGATGCAATTTTAGAGGCTGTAGATGCTGAACTTGATATTGCTATATGTATTACAGAGCATATCCCTGTTTTAGACATGGTTAAAGTGAAGCGTTATATGGAAGGTAAGAAAACGCGTCTTGTTGGACCAAACTGCCCAGGTGTTATTACTCCTGATGAGTGTAAAATTGGTATTATGCCTGGTTACATCCATACAAAAGGACATGTTGGGGTTGTGTCTCGTTCTGGGACATTAACTTATGAAGCGGTTCATCAATTAACTCAAGCTGGTATTGGTCAATCTACAGCAGTAGGTATTGGTGGAGATCCTGTAAATGGAACAGACTTTATCGATGTGTTAAAAGCATTCAATGAAGACCCAGAAACATATGCTGTCATCATGATTGGTGAAATCGGTGGAACAGCTGAAGAAGAGGCTGCTGAGTGGGTAAAAGCTAACATGACTAAGCCAGTAGTAGGCTTTATTGGCGGACGTACAGCACCTCCAGGGAAGCGTATGGGCCATGCTGGTGCGATTATCTCTGGTGGTAAAGGTACAGCAGACGAAAAAATCCGCGTAATGAACGAATGTGGAATTAAAGTTGCTGACACTCCATCTGTAATGGGCGTTACATTAATTGAAGCATTGAAAGAAAATGGATTATACGAAAAGTGTAAAACACACTAAAATCTAACATCACGAATTAACATAGTCCCCTCTAAATTAAGAGGGGCTATTTCTATATTTTTTGGAGGGATTTCTATATGGACGATTTCAGAAAAAAGCTTATTTATCTTTGTCATTTTCCAGGCATAACCTGGAAGGAGATATTCAATACACTTAAACGGGATCCCATGCTGTTGAATATCTCCCATCAATATCCTCGACAATTATCACTCTCCCTTTCGACAAACCAACCATCATCTAATTTCTATTTGTATGAGTACTTTCCTGATTATCTGCACGATAAAATCAACCAATATCCTAACAATGGAATAGAAGTGATCACCTATTTTGATGATTGTTATCCACTACTGTTAAAGGAAATATTCCAACCACCCTGGTGTTTATTCCTTAAGGGGAAATCCTCACTACTTAATAAGACTAGGAAGCTAGCAATCGTTGGTGCGCGACAAGCTACTACCTACGGGAAAAATGTCATTGATTATATTCTTCCCCCATTATTAGCTCATGATATCTTAATTGTAAGTGGACTAGCTAATGGAATAGATACTTTAGCACATAGGGCTACAATAAATAATGGTGGAGATACTATCGCAGTTATAGCGGGAGGCTTTAATCATATTTATCCACAGGAAAATGAATTATTAGCCCAGAGACTCGCTAGTGAACATTTAATTTTATCTGAATATCCTCCTGATACGAGACCAACAAAATGGCAATTCCCCGCCAGAAACCGAATAATAAGTGGACTTTGTGAAGGCACTATCATTGTAGAGGCTAAAAGAAAAAGTGGTTCCCTTATTACGGCCAATTACGCTTTACAAGAAGGTAGGGAAGTATTTGCCGTACCAGGGAGTATTTTTGGTCCCTCTTCTGTAGGGACAAATGATTTAATCCAACAAGGTGCTAAGTTAGTGATGTCTGGGGAGGATATCCTAACAGAATTAAGATGAAAAATGTTTAAGTTTGAATAGGCTAGTAAGCAGAATAATTTCTAAAAAAAGGTGAAAATATCGATTATTTTCGTTGTTTTAAAAGAATCTTTTGGAAAAAGGTTGAAAAAATTTCAGTTATGGCATACATTTTGCAAGATAAGTAGACAAAAAGAAAACGTTTTCTTCACATGAATTCTTTTTTAAAAAACTTAAGAAGTTGTTAGAAATTTGACAATGACTGTTTACTTCGTTAATAATAATGGATATTTTAATACCTCTAAGGAGGACTAATGGATGTCGGAGTTTTTAGTAATCGTGGAGTCGCCCGCAAAAGCGAAAACGATTGAAAGGTATTTAGGAAAAAAATATAAAGTAAAGGCTTCCATGGGACATTTAATTGATTTACCTAAAAGTCAAATGGGGGTAAATATAGAAGGCAACTATGAGCCCAAATATATTACCATTCGTGGTAAAGGGCCAATTTTAAAAGAATTAAAAATGGCTGCCAAAAAGGCCAAAAAAATCTACCTGGCAGCCGACCCGGATCGCGAAGGAGAGGCAATTGCTTGGCACTTAGCCCAAAGCTTAGCCATTGATGTAACATCAGATTGTCGAGTAGTATTTAATGAGATTACAAAAGATGCAATTAAAGAATCCTTTAAGCATCCAAGACCAATCAATATGGATTTAGTTGATGCACAACAAGCAAGACGTATCCTTGACAGATTGGTTGGTTACAATATAAGTCCTTTGTTATGGAAGAAAGTTAAGAAGGGTTTAAGTGCAGGGCGCGTTCAATCTGTTGCTGTACGACTTATCATTGACCGTGAAAATGAAATTAATAGCTTTAATCCAGAAGAATATTGGACCATTGATGGAGATTTTCTAAAAGGAATTGAATCCTTTGAAGCAAGCTTTTTTGGTGTTGGTGGAAAAAAAGTTGAGTTAAACTCTGAAGTTGAAGTTGGCGAAATTTTCAAACAAATGAAAGGGAATAAGTTTGTCGTTCAATCTGTTACTAAAAAGGAGCGAAAACGGAATCCTGCGCCACCTTTTACAACCTCGTCTCTACAGCAAGAAGCTGCCAGGAAATTAAATTTTCGGGCCAAAAAGACAATGATGCTTGCGCAACAGCTCTATGAAGGAATTGAACTTGGTAAAGAAGGTACAGTAGGTTTAATTACTTATATGAGAACCGATTCTACTCGAGTCTCAGAGGTTGCTCAAACAGAAGCTAACCAATACATTGAAACAACCTTTGGTAGTGAGTATTTACTTGAGACTCTTCGAAAGGAAAAGAAACAAACAAATTCTCAGGATGCTCATGAAGCAGTAAGACCTACAAGTACATTAAGAACTCCTCAATCCATGAAGGAATTTTTGTCAAGGGATCAACTCCGATTATATAAGCTCATTTGGGAGAGATTTATTGCCAGTCAAATGGCTTCAGCAGTGATGGATACGATGAGTGTAGATTTAAAGAACGGAGAAGTAATTTTTAGAGCAAATGGGTCTAAGATTAAGTTTCCAGGATTTATGAAGGTATATGTTGAGGGAACGGACGATCAAACAGAAGATCGCGATAAAATGTTACCTAATCTGATAGTCGGCGACGAGGTTATTAAAAAGGACATTGAGCCGAAACAGCATTTTACCCAGCCGCCACCACGGTACACAGAAGCTAGACTGGTAAAAACGCTTGAAGAACTTGGTATAGGTCGACCTTCTACCTTTGCGCCGACTTTAGATACCATTCAAAAACGTGGATATGTCGCTCTAGATAATAAACGGTTTATTCCAACTGAATTAGGGGAAATTATCCACCAATTAATCCTCGAATTTTTCCCGGAAATTATCGATGTTGCATTTACTGTGAAAATGGAACAAGGACTAGATGATATCGAAGATGGAAAGATAAATTGGGTAAAAATTATTGATGATTTTTATAGAGATTTTGAAATTCATTTACAAAAAGCCGAAAAAGAAATGGCAGAGGTAGAAATTAAAGACGAACCAGCTGGTGAAGATTGTGAAGAATGTAAAAGTCCAATGGTGTTTAAAATGGGACGGTACGGAAAATTCATGGCATGTAGCAATTTCCCAGACTGTCGAAATACAAAGCCAATTGTAAAAGAAATTGGAGTAAAATGTCCAAAGTGTGAGAATGGAAATATTATTGAACGAAAAAGTAAAAAACGCCGAATTTTTTACGGTTGTGATCAATTTCCTGGCTGTGACTTTTTATCTTGGGATAAACCAATTGCTAGAGCTTGTCCAAAATGTGAAAGTCTCTTAGTTGAAAAGAAATTGAAAAAAGGCGTTCAAGTTCAGTGTATGGAGTGCGATTATAAAGAGGAACCGCAAAGCTAAGGGTGAGTTTAAACTCACTCTTTTTGATTTTTTAATAGAAATCGAGCCTTTTAACTTTTTTATTTAGACTCGGTATTGTACAATGCAAAATGGATATGATTGTGGATAGATAAATAAAAAATAAATAATAATGAATCAAGAATATAGTAAAAGAGAGTTTTTTCTCTATCAGGAGGATCTATACATGAGTGAACATTATGTAAATGTAATTGGAGCTGGGTTGGCTGGAAGTGAGGCTGCTTGGCAAATTGCCAAAAGAGGGATAAACGTAAATTTATACGAAATGCGTCCTGTTAAACAAACACCTGCCCATCATACTGATAAATTTGCAGAATTAGTATGTAGTAATTCGCTACGGGCGAATACTTTAACGAATGCTGTTGGTGTTTTAAAAGAAGAAATGAGGAAGCTTGACTCTGTTATTATTCGTTCAGCTGATGCTTGTGCGGTACCTGCCGGAGGCGCATTAGCAGTTGACCGACACGAATTTGCTGCACTTGTAACAGAGCGAGTAAAAAACCATCCTAATGTCACTGTTATTAATGAAGAGGTGAAGGAGATTCCAGAAGGGCCAACTATCATCGCAACTGGACCTTTAACAAGCGAGGCACTTTCTTCAAGCCTCCGTAATATTACAGGTGAGGATTATTTGTATTTTTATGATGCTGCTGCACCTATAATCGAGAAAGATAGCATAAATATGGATAAGGTATACCTAAAATCACGGTATGATAAAGGGGAAGCCGCCTATTTAAATTGTCCAATGTCAGAAGAAGAGTTTAATCGATTTTATGAGGCTCTAATTGCAGCAGAAACTGTTCCTTTAAAGGAATTTGAAAAGGAGATTTTCTTTGAAGGATGTATGCCGATAGAAGTCATGGCGAGCAGAGGTAAAAAGACGATGTTATTTGGACCAATGAAACCAGTTGGTTTAGAAGACCCTCGTACTGGTAGAAGACCATATGCTGTTGTTCAGCTGAGACAAGATGATGCTGCAGGTACTCTTTATAATATTGTAGGTTTTCAGACACATTTAAAATGGGGTCCACAAAAGGAAGTTTTACAATTGATCCCTGGTTTAGAAAATGCAGAAATAGTTCGTTATGGTGTCATGCATCGAAATACATTTATTAACTCTCCGAAGGTATTAAATGCTACGTATCAATTTAGAGAGCGGCATGATTTATTTTTTGCTGGTCAAATGACAGGAGTAGAAGGGTATGTTGAATCAGCCGCAAGTGGTTTAGTTGCGGGGATTAATGCAGCGAGATTGGTGGAAGGAAAAGATACTCTAGAATTCCCTCATGAAACGGCAATTGGTAGTATGGCTCGTTACATAACTACTACAAATGCTAAAAACTTCCAGCCGATGAACGCTAACTTTGGGTTATTTACAGAACTACCTGAAAAAATCCGAGGGAAACAAGAAAGAAATGAACAACATGCAAATAGAGCATTGGAAACAATTCAGAACTTTGTGAAAAATTTGTAAAATCAATTGCAAGGGCTATTATTGTATGATACTATTTAATAGCCTTTGTGAGGTGAGAATAATGTTAAAAGATGTGAACGATTCTTTAAAGTTATTTATAGAATATTTACAAATTGAGAAAAATTGCTCAAAATATACAATTGAACATTACCACCATGATATCTGTGGATTTATTATGTTCATGTCTGAACAATCGATTGCATCCATTTCTGAAGTTCAATATTCGGATGCAAGACTTTATCTTACCAACCTATTCGAGAGGAAATTGGCAAGAAAAACGATTGCTAGGAGAATTTCTAGTTTGAGAAGTTTTTACAAGTTTCTGTTAAGAGAAGAATTAATTCAGGATAATCCTTTCGCACTTGTATCTATTCCTAAAATAGAGAAAAGACTTCCAGAATTTTTCTACGAAGAGGAACTAGAACAGTTATTTAAATCATGTGAGACAGTTACGCCAATTGGTCAAAGAAATAAAGCGCTGTTGGAATTACTTTATGCGACAGGTATTCGAGTAAGTGAGTGCTGTCAAATACGGATAAAAGATCTTGATTTTTCATTATCAACAATCTTGGTACATGGTAAAGGAAGTAAAGATAGGTATGTTCCATTTGGTAAACAAGCAAATGTAGCTTTAAAACAGTATATTCAAAATGGAAGATTAGAATTGCTAACAAATAAGCAATCACACGATGTTTTATTTGTTAATTATCGTGGTGGTCCTTTAACTGAAAGAGGAGTTCGAACTGTGTTAAATTCCATGTTTGAAAAATCTACGTTAAACGGCAAAATTCATCCACATATGCTGAGGCATTCATTTGCAACTCATTTATTAAATAATGGCGCTGATATGCGCTCTGTTCAGGAATTATTAGGTCATGCTTTTTTATCATCAACTCAGGTGTATACACATGTTAGTAACGAGTATTTAAGAAAGACATATATGAATCATCATCCCCGTGCGTAAATTGTTCCAATGATTTTTTACGTTTCAAGTAGCTTTAAGAGGAGGTTTATTAATGTCTCAATTTCATGCAACGACCATTTTTGGTATTCAGCATAAAGGTGAATGCGCCATGTCAGGCGATGGTCAAGTAACCTTTGGTAATGCAGTAGTGATGAAACACACAGCACGAAAGGTTAGAAAGTTGTTTAATGGGAAAGTAATTGCCGGTTTTGCAGGGTCTGTAGCGGATGCCTTTACGCTCTTTGAAATGTTTGAAGGAAAATTAGAAGAGTATAACGGTAATTTACAACGTGCCGCAGTAGAATTAGCTAAAGAATGGCGAAGTGATAAAGTATTAAGAAAATTAGAAGCCATGTTAATCGTTATGAATCATGAATATATGCTTTTAATATCTGGTACTGGGGAAGTAATAGAGCCAGATGATGGAGTTTTAGCCATAGGTTCAGGTGGGAATTATGCACTTGCTGCTGGTCGTAGCTTAAAGAAATACAGCGGAGATAATTTGACTGCAAAGGAAATTGCTCAAGCTGCTTTAGAAATTGCCGCGGAAATTTGCGTTTACACAAATGAAAATATTATCGTTGAAGAGCTCTAACCCGCAAAGGAGGATTGTTCATGGTAAAAGCAACGAATTTAACCCCCCGTCAAATTGTTGAAAAACTAGACCAATATATTATTGGTCAAAAGGACGCCAAGAAATCCGTGGCTGTTGCATTGAGAAACCGATACCGTCGTAATCTTTTAGATGAAAAATTAAAAGAAGAAATTATCCCTAAAAATATATTAATGATAGGACCCACTGGAGTAGGAAAAACTGAAATTGCTCGACGCATGGCAAAGCTAGTGGGAGCACCCTTCATTAAGGTTGAGGCGACAAAATTCACGGAGGTCGGCTATGTAGGACGTGACGTTGAGTCAATGGTCCGTGATTTGGTCGAAACATCAGTCAGACTTGTAAAAGAAGAAAAGATGTTAAGTGTTAAAGATAGAGCAGAGCGAAATGCAAATGAACGACTAGTAGAATTACTAGCACCGTCAGCAAAGAAAACGACAAATTTTAAAAATCCATTGGAACTTATTTTTGGTGGAGGAAATAATAACAGCCAAGAACAAGAAGCGACACCTAATGAAGAATATACTCTACATGAAAAACGAAGAGTATTGAAAGAAAAATTAGATCTAGGTGAGATGGAAAATGAAATGGTTTCGGTGGAAGTTGATGAGCAAACTCCATCTATGTTTGATATGCTTCAAGGCTCTGGAATGGAGCAAATGGGAATGAATATGCAAGATGCTTTTAGTAATCTCATGCCCAAAAAACGAAAGAAAAGAAAATTAACAGTAAAAGAAGCTCGCAAGGTATTAACAAACGAAGAAGCACAAAAATTAATCGATATGGATGAGGTTACTCAAGAGGCTATTGTAAAAGCTGAACAAACAGGAATCATTTTTATTGATGAAATTGATAAAATTGCTAGCAAAAATTCTGGTGGATCATCTGCAGATGTTTCTAGAGAAGGCGTTCAGAGAGATATTTTGCCAGTCGTAGAAGGTTCTACTGTTGTAACTAAATATGGTTCTGTAAAGACTGATTATATTTTGTTTATTGCAGCTGGAGCATTCCATATGGCAAAGCCATCTGATTTAATACCTGAGCTTCAAGGGCGCTTTCCAATTCGAGTAGAATTATCGAAATTGACAGTAGATGATTTCTATAGAATTTTAGTTGAACCTGATAACGCTTTAGTGAAGCAATATTCGGCATTGTTGGAAACTGAGGGTATACAAATTGAATTTTCTGACGATGCTATACGTAAAATAGCTGAAGTTGCTTTTGAGGTAAATCAAAATACAGATAATATCGGAGCTAGAAGACTACATACCATTTTAGAAAAACTACTAGAAGATTTATCCTTCGAAGCACCAGATATTACAATGGAAAAAATAACGATTACTCCTCAATATGTGGAGGAAAAACTTGGTGCAATAGCAAGAAATAAGGACTTAAGTCAATTTATTTTATAAGTATTTTTAATACCAATTCAAAAAAGTGACTCCTTTATTTAGTAGTGGATGACAAATATATTAGAGAATTAATTGTAGAATTAATAGGAGGAAGTACCATGAATTTATTATCAAAAACTAGAAAGATTAATGCTTTATTGCAAAAAGCAGCTGGAAAACCAGTGAACTTCAAAGAAATGTCAGAAACATTAAGTGATGTGATTGAAGCAAATATTTTCGTGGTTAGTCGCCGTGGGAAATTGTTAGGATTTGCAATACACCACCAAATTGAAAATGATCGTATAAAGCAAATGCTTGAAAATCGTCAATTTCCTGAAGAATACACACAGAACCTATTCAATATTCAAGAAACATCTTCTAATTTAGATGTTGAAAATGAGCATACAGTTTTCCCTGTAGAAAACAAAGATTTATTCCGTACCGGATTAACTACTATTGTACCGATTAATGGTGGTGGGGAACGTTTAGGTACGTTGATTTTGGCAAGATTAGAAGAGCAATTTCATGATGACGATCTAATTCTTGGTGAGTACGGTGCTACTGTTGTTGGAATGGAAATTTTACGCGAAAAAGCGGAAGAAATTGAAGAGGAAGCACGTAGTAAGGCAGTTGTACAAATGGCGATTAGTTCATTGTCGTATAGTGAATTAGAAGCTATTGAGCATATTTTTGAAGAGTTAGATGGAAACGAAGGCTTACTAGTTGCTTCTAAGATCGCTGACCGTGTAGGAATTACGCGTTCAGTAATCGTAAATGCACTTCGTAAATTAGAGAGCGCTGGAGTTATTGAGTCTCGTTCTTTAGGTATGAAGGGTACTTATATTAAGGTTCTTAATGATAAGTTTTTACTTGAGTTAGAAAAATTAAAAAACTAATCAGCTTGGAAAAACCTGGGTAGCATTAGCTATCCAGGTTTTTTGATTTCACCCTGAAAGGGTGATTTTTGGCTCATTTGCGCATATATGGGATGAATCGGGTGGAGGAAAGCTCGCTTTCCCTCACCCGATTCATCCCATATATGCTTCTTTCAGCTTGCGCTGAAAGCGTGGAAAGCTATCGCATTCCACGAATGAGCCAAAAATCACTGTGCTAGAAGCAAAAACAATCCATTATTTTTCAAGAATAACTTGATTGTCTATTCTAGTTATGCTATATTATTTCATGGTGTTATTACACACGCTCTTGGATTTAAATGATTGGTGCTGTCTTGAACAGTTATCATTTAAAAATGATCGGAGCGGAGGAATCATAAACCTAGGAGGAAACAAACATGTCAGTAATTTCTATGAAGCAATTGCTTGAAGCTGGTGTACACTTCGGTCACCAAACTCGCCGTTGGAACCCAAAAATGAAGAAATATATCTTCACTGAGCGTAACGGTATCTACATCATCGATCTTCAAAAAACAGTTAAGAAGTTCGAAGAAGCTTACAAATTCGTGAAAGAGCTTGGCGAAAACGGCGGAAAAATGCTTTTCGTTGGTACTAAGAAACAAGCTCAAGATTCAGTGAAAGAAGAAGCTGAACGTTCAGGAATGTACTATGTTAACCAACGTTGGTTAGGTGGTACTTTAACAAACTTCGAAACAATTCAAAAACGTATTTCACGTTTAAAAGATATCGAAAGAATGTCTGAAGACGGTACTTTTGAAGTATTACCGAAAAAAGAAGTTGTTCAGTTAAAGAAAGAGCAAGAGCGTTTAGAAAAATTCCTTGGTGGAATTAAGAATATGAAAGGTCTTCCTGATGCATTATTCATCATTGACCCTCGTAAAGAACGCATTGCAGTTGCTGAAGCTCATAAATTAAACATCCCTATCGTTGGTATCGTTGATACTAACTGTGATCCAGATGAAATCGATTATGTGATCCCAGCTAACGATGATGCAATCCGTGCAGTTAAACTTATTACTGCTAAAATTGCAGATGCTATTTTAGAGTCAAAACAAGGTGAAGAATTAGCAGCTGTTGAAGCTTAATTCTAGCTTTAAAAGATAACAAAGGTGCTAGTAAAGGTGATAAGAGGGAGCACCCTTTATCACCTTTTTTTAAAGATTTGGCCATTGGTTAACTGTGGAGAAAATGGTTAACAATATAGAAATGGTACATATATTTTCGAGAAAAATTAATATTATAACCTATTAAGGAGGAATTACTCAAATGGCAGTTACTGCGCAAATGGTAAAAGAACTTCGTGAAAAAACTGGTGCTGGAATGTTAGATTGTAAAAAAGCACTTACTGAAACAAATGGTGATATGGAACAAGCAATCGATTTCTTACGTGAAAAAGGTATTGCTTCTGCTGCAAAAAAAGCAGACCGTATTGCTGCTGAAGGAACTACTGCTATTCTTTCTGAAGGAAACGAAGCTGTTATTTTTGAAGTGAACTCAGAAACAGATTTCGTTGCTAAAAACGAAGGTTTCCAAACTCTAGTAAAAGAACTAGCTGCACATTTGTTGAAAAACAAGCCAGCTTCAGTAGAGGAAGCTACTGCTCAAACAATGGACAATGGAGTTACGGTTGCTGACCATATTAATGCTGCAATTGCAAAAATTGGTGAGAAAATTAACCTTCGTCGTTTTGAAATTTTAACAAAAACAGATAATGATGCATTTGGTGAGTACTTACACATGGGTGGACGTATTGCTGTGTTAACAGTTTTAGAAGGAACTACTGATGCTAGTGCTGCAAAGGATGTTTCTATGCATGCTGCTGCACTGCACCCTCTATATGTGTCTCGTGATCAAGTATCACAAGAAGAAGTAGAGCGTGAGCGTAAAGTATTAACTGAACAAGCTCTTAACGAAGGCAAGCCTGAAAATATCGTAGCAAAAATGGTTGAAGGCCGCTTAGGTAAATATTTTGAAGATGTTTGTTTACTTGACCAAACATTTGTTAAAAACCCTGACCAAAAGGTTCGTGCTTTTGTAGAATCTAAAGGTGCAACTGTTCGTGAATTCGTTCGTTACGCAGTTGGAGAAGGTTTAGAAAAGCGTGAAGATAATTTCGCTGAAGAAGTTATGAACCAAGTTAAGAGATAATAAATATCTGATATAATTTAGAAATTAGTAATAGGGGACACTCACAGCGTGTTCCCTATTTTTCAAGAATTTATATAATTGCTGTAAACTATATTTGGAGGTTCTTATGAGTAGCCCTAAATACAAACGTGTTGTTTTAAAGTTAAGCGGGGAAGCGTTAGCCGGAGATGCTGGCTTTGGAATTAACCCATCTGTGATAAAATCCATTGCCAATCAAGTAAAAGAAATTGCTGAGTTGAATGTAGAAGTTGCAGTCGTTGTAGGTGGCGGTAACATATGGCGAGGGAAGATAGGTAGTGAAATGGGGATGGATCGTGCGAATGCCGATTACATGGGCATGCTTGCAACAGTTATGAACTCACTTGCTTTACAAGATAGCCTTGAACAGCTTGGAGTTGAAACTCGCGTACAATCCTCAATTGAAATGCGTCAAGTTGCAGAACCATACATACGTCGACGTGCTATTCGACATCTTGAGAAGAAACGTGTTGTCATTTTTGCAGCAGGTACAGGTAATCCTTATTTCTCAACAGATACAACAGCCTCTCTACGTGCAGCAGAAATTGAAGCTGAAGTGATTTTAATGGCAAAAAACAATGTGGATGGAGTTTATTCTGCTGATCCACGTATAGATAAGAATGCAAAAAAATATCAAGAAATTACTTTCTTAGATGTTTTAAAAGAGGGATTAGAAGTAATGGACTCTACAGCATCTTCATTATGTATGGATAATAATATTCCATTAATTGTTTTCTCTGTTATGGAGCAAGGCAATATTAAACGTGTTATTATGGGTGAAAATATAGGGACAATTGTGAGGGGGAAATAATCATGCCGAAATCAGTCATTGCTAATACTAAAGATCGGATGGCTAAAGCAATTCAATCTTATTCTAGAGAACTTGCAAGTGTTCGTGCAGGAAGAGCAAGTGCCTCATTATTGGACCGTATAAATGTTGATTATTATGGTGCTCCTACACCTGTAAATCAATTAGCTGGTATCAGTGTACCAGAAGCACGACTTCTAGTTATTCAGCCATACGATAGATCGGTTTTAGGTGATATTGAAAAAGCGATTCTTAAATCTGATTTAGGATTAAACCCATCAAACGATGGTACACTTATTCGAATCATGATTCCTCAGTTAACAGAGGAGCGACGTAAAGATTTAGTGAAAGTCGTGAAAAAAGAGAGTGAAGAAGCAAAAATTGCGATTCGTAACATCCGTCGAGATGCCAATGATGATTTGAAAAAGTTGGAAAAAAATGGAGAAATCACAGAGGATGCACAACGTGGATACTCTGAGGACATTCAAAAATTAACTGACGATCATATTGCAAAAATCGATCAAATTACAAAAGACAAAGAAAAAGAAATATTAGAAGTATAATACCTGACCCTCTTTTATAGGGGGTTTTTTTGGCTGTTTTTCTAAATTAAAATCAATGTGTTAAAATAATGGTGCTGTACATAAAATTATTCTGTTTTACATTTCAGGGACATAAGTTATTTTATAGAGATATCTTTATGAATTTTTGGTATGATAAAAAGGATATCTTGGTAAAACTTCTAAAAGTTTTCATAAACTGGATTTTTATATTTTTATCGGAGAAAGATTACTTTATTTGGAGGAGCTGTTAAGTTTTATGTTAAATAAAATCAATCTGTGGAAGAAAAGTTCTAACTCTTCCACTCTCCGAGATAGGATTGTCAACACTAAGCAGCACTCAATTCCTTCTCATATTGCTATTATCATGGATGGCAATGGTCGATGGGCAAAAAGACGTGCATTACCTAGAATTGCTGGCCATCATGAAGGAATGAAGGTAGTTCGTAAAATAACTAAATTAGCTAATCAACTTGGGGTTAAGGTATTGACACTTTATGCGTTTTCAACCGAAAATTGGAAAAGGCCAAAATCAGAAGTAGATTATTTAATGAAACTACCAGAAGAATTTTTAGGAACCTTCTTACCTGAATTAATCGAAGAAAATGTACAAGTAAAAATGATGGGAAACAAGGAACAACTTCCAACTTATACCTTGAACGCAATTGAAAAGGCGATGGTTGATACAAAGGATAATACAGGGCTAGTTCTAAACTTTGCTTTAAATTATGGGAGTAGAGTCGAAATACTTGAAGCAGTGAAGCATGTCTTAAATGATTGTAAAAGTGGCATAATGAATGAAAACGAAATAACGGAAGATGTCTTTTCTTCCTATTTAATGACCTCTGAATTCAATGATCCTGACCTATTAATCCGTACAAGTGGCGAAATTCGATTAAGCAATTTTATGCTTTGGCAGTTAGCGTATAGCGAATTTTGGTTTACAGATACGTTATGGCCAGATTTTAATGAAGAAGATCTCTTAGATGCAGTTGATGCATATCAAAGCCGTCAACGAAGATTTGGAGGAGTATAAAAAAGGTGTTGAATTATTAATGAAGCAAAGAATCGTAACAGCAGTTATAGCAGCGGCCGTATTTCTCCCTATTGTTATGTATGGAGGGTTACCCTTCATATTTTTAACCTACCTCATGGCGTCAGTAGGATTGTATGAATTGTTAAAAATGAGGAATATTAGCCTTTTCACATTACCAGGTCTCCTATCAATAGTTTTACTTTGGATTTTTCTTCTACCGAAAGATTATCAAAAGTTTTTAAACGACTTCGATTATACAAAAGTCGAACTAGCCTTTATTGTAGTGTTATTATTTTTGACTTATACAGTAGCTACAAAAAATAAATTCACATTTGAAGATGTTGGTTTTTCTGTTTTAGGTACTATCTATGTAGGTCTCGGATTTTATTATTTTATGGAGACACGTGATGCAGGACGCGTCTATATTTTCTATTCATTATTTATGATTTGGGCAACTGATTCAGGTGCTTATTTTATTGGTAAAGCTTTTGGAAAACGGAAACTGTGGCCAGAAATTAGCCCGAATAAAACTATCGAAGGATCAATTGGTGGTGTAGTTTGTGCCGTAATCGTGGCTGCACTTTTTAGTGTTTTTACAGACATTGATGCTTCACTTTTACAACTGTTTGTAATTACAATTGTGCTCTCTATATTTGGTCAAATTGGAGATTTAGTCGAATCTGCATTAAAACGACATTTTAATGTCAAGGATTCAGGAAGAATTCTACCTGGACATGGCGGCATATTAGACCGGTTTGATAGTTTATTATTTGTTTGGCCATTAATTAGCTTTTTGCATTTGATATCTTGATTTTTTATTTGGAGTTGAAATTTTTTGAAATTAATAAGTTTATTGGGAGCAACAGGCTCAATTGGTCAGCAGACGTTAGATGTTATAAGCCAACATCCAGAAAATTTTAAACTGGTTGCAATGTCTGTTGGGAAAAATATAGACCTTGCTAGGAAGATGATTATCGACCATAAGCCTGAACTTGTTGCGACAGGAGAAAAATCAGGTTATGAAACGTTAAAAGCAGAATTTCCTTATACTCGATTTACATATGGTGAGGAAGGTTTAACAGAAGTAGCTACCTATGAAAAAGCACATATTTTAGTGAATGCTGTTTTAGGGAGTGTTGGTCTTTACCCTACTCTTCAAGCCATCGAAGCTAAAAAAACAATTGCGATTGCAAATAAAGAAACACTTGTAACAGCCGGACATATTGTCATGGAGGCCGCCGAAAGAAACGGTGTTTCATTACTGCCAGTTGATAGTGAACATTCAGCAATTTTTCAAGCATTGCAAGGAGAAAAATCAAAAAATATTGAACGACTGATATTAACAGCTTCAGGTGGTAGCTTTAGAGATAAAAGTAGAAGTGAATTAAAAGGTGTTACTGTCAAGGAAGCACTAAATCATCCGAACTGGTCGATGGGTGCTAAGATTACGATAGATTCAGCAACCATGATGAATAAAGGATTAGAGGTAATTGAGGCTCATTGGTTGTTTTCCATGCCTTATGATAAAATCTCAGTTTTATTGCATAAAGAAAGTATTATACATTCGATGATTGAGTTCCATGATAGTAGTATTATGGCTCAATTAGGTACTCCAGACATGAGAGTTCCTATCCAGTATGCCTTAACTTATCCTGACCGTCTCCCACTTCAAACAGAAAAAAGGTTAAACCTTGCCGAAATAGGAAGACTCCATTTTAAAGAAATGGATTTTGAACGTTTTCGTTGTTTAGCTTTTGCTTATGAGGCTGGGAAAAAAGGTGGAACATTACCATCTGTATTAAATGCTGCAAATGAAGTTGCAGTTGCAGGTTTTTTAGATGGGAAAATAAAATTCCTTGAAATCGAGGAGTTAATCGAAAAAGCTCTTCAATCTCATGACAATATTTCAAACCCAAGCTTATCAACCATACAAGAGGTTGATAAAGAGACTAGAGAGCTCGTAGGTTCACTTCTTTAATAAAAACGGAAGCGGCTTGTGACCTAGGAAAAAGACTTTATATTTTCCAACAAGGGGAGTACGCTTGCGCTTGACACAAATAAAAGGTGGTTTTTTTATTGAGTACTGTGATAGCCTTTATCGTCATTTTTGGAGCTCTAGTATTTTTTCACGAATTAGGTCACTTTGTTTTTGCTAAAAGAGCGGGCATTCTATGTCGTGAATTTGCGATCGGAATGGGTCCTAAAGTGATTTCTTTTAAAAAAGGTGAAACTGTTTATACAATTCGTTTACTACCAATCGGTGGATTTGTCAGAATGGCTGGGGAAGATCCTGAAACCATTGAGTTAAAACCAGGATACCGAGTAGGCTTAGTCATTAATAATGGACTTGTTGATAAAATTATTTTAAACAATAAGGAAAAATATCCAAGTGCTCGAATTGTAGAAGTTGAAAAAGCTGATTTGGACCATGCTTTGATGATTAGTGGTTATGCTGAGGATGATAATGAGGTGTTAACCCATTTCCAGGTTAGTCCAAAGGCAGTAGCCGTGGAAGATGGGGCGGAAACACAAATTGCACCTTATAATCGTCAATTCGCTTCAAAAACTCTAGGTCAGCGAACAATGGCTATTTTTGCTGGGCCTCTGATGAATTTTGTCCTTGCTTTCTTTATTTTCCTTATTATTGCCTTATTTCAAGGAGTACCAGCGAATGACCCAACACTTGGTAATTTAACGGATGATGGAGCTGCTAAACAAGCGGGACTAATGGAAGGGGATAAAGTTGAGGCCATTGATAGTGCTGAAATATCCACATGGACTGATGTTGTTGAAATCATTCGCCAAAGTCCAAATAAAGAATTAATGTTTTCTGTTGTCCGTGATGGTCAAGCACTAGAAATTCCTGTCACTCCTAAAGAGGTCGAAGCTGAGAATCAGTCAATTGGTATTATTGGTGTATATAGCCCAGTTGAAAAATCACCTGTTCGCTCGTTAACATATGGATTTGAACAAACGTATTTTTGGACAAAAGAAATTTTCATCCAAGTTGGAAAACTGATTACTGGCCAATTCTCAATTGATATGCTTTCGGGTCCAGTTGGTATATATGTTTCGACTGATACCGTTGCGAAATCAGGTATATTTAATTTAATGAAATGGGGAGCTATTTTAAGCATTAATTTAGGTATAATGAATCTTTTACCACTCCCTGCTTTAGATGGTGGACGACTTATTTTCTTTGGTGTTGAAGCATTAAGAGGTAAACCTATCGACAGACATAAAGAAGGAATGGTCCATTTTATCGGTTTTGCCTTATTAATGTTGTTAATGCTAGTTGTAACATGGAATGATATTCAGAAGTTTTTCTTATAAAATATAAATTTTAGAGGTGCTAATAGATGAAACAGAGTATGACACTTATTCCTACTCTACGCGAAATTCCTTCAGATGCTGAAGTGAAAAGCCACCAATTACTCTTAAGAGCTGGGTTTATTCGCCAAAATGCAAGTGGAGTATATAGTTACTTACCATTAGCTCAAATAGTTCTTAGAAAAATTGAAGCAATTGTTCGCGAAGAAATGAATGAAGCTGGTGCAGTCGAATTATTAATGCCTGCCCTTCAACAAGCCGAGTTTTGGCAAGAGTCTGGACGTTGGTATACTTATGGTCCAGAATTAATGCGGTTAAAAGACCGTCATGACCGTGACTTTGCGCTAGGGGCAACACATGAAGAAGTGATTACAAGTTTAGTTAGGGATGAAGTTAAATCTTATAAAAGACTTCCATTAACTTTATATCAAATACAAACTAAATTTCGTGATGAGAAGAGACCGCGATTCGGGTTGTTAAGAGGACGCGAGTTTATAATGAAGGACGCGTATTCCTTTCACTCCAATCCTGAAAGCTTAGATGATGTTTACAACAAAATGTACCAGGCTTATTCAAATGTTTTTAGCCGTTGTCAACTTGACTTTAGAGCAGTAATTGCTGATTCAGGTGCAATGGGTGGGAAAGACACCCACGAATTTATGGTTTTATCTGATGTTGGAGAAGATACAATTGCATACTCAGATTCTTCTGATTTTGCGGCAAATATTGAAATGGCTCCAGTTGTAGCAAAATATGAAAAGAGTAGTGAAGCAGAGCTACCCTTAGAAAAGGTTGAAACAATTAATCAAAAAACAATTGAAGATGTTTCAAACTTCTTAAGTGTAAGTCCAGCAAAATGTATTAAATCACTTTTATTTAAATTAGATGAAAAATATGTTTTAGTTCTTGTCCGTGGAGATCACGAAGTAAATGATATTAAACTTAAAAATATTCTTGATGCCAGTTCAGTTGAATTGGCGAGTCCTGAAGAAGCTCATTCCGTATTAGCTTGTACCATTGGTTCAATTGGCCCCATCGGAATTTCTAATGTTGAAATAATTGCTGATATCGCTGTTGAATCGATTGTGAATGGTGTTTGTGGGGCTAATGAAGAACACTTCCATTATACAAACGTAAATCCAAACAGAGATTTCCAAGTTACCAAATTCGTAGACCTCCGTTTTATCCAGGAGGGAGATCCTTCTCCAGACGGAAAAGGGACTATTGTTTTTGCAAAAGGGATTGAGGTTGGTCATGTCTTTAAACTAGGCACACGCTATAGTGAGGCAATGAATGCTAGTTACCTTGATGAAAATGGTAGAACTAAGCCGATGTTAATGGGCTGCTACGGAATTGGAGTATCAAGAACATTAGCGGCGGTTGCTGAACAATTTAACGATGAAAATGGGTTAGTTTGGCCAGTAAACCTTGCTCCTTTCGATGTTCATTTAATTGCTGTCAATATGAAAGACGAGGCACAAGCCCAATTATCAGAGGAGCTATATAGTCATTTAAAGCAGAGTCGTTTTGATGTATTATTTGATGAGCGTCAAGAGCGACCAGGGGTTAAATTTGCTGACTCAGATTTAATTGGATTGCCTTTACGAATCACTGTTGGTAAAAAAGCTTCTGAAGGAATTGTTGAGGTTAAGGTCCGTAAAACAGGTGAAGTTTATGAAGTGCAAAAAGCTGATTTATTAACTATGGTAACAGACCTGGTAAAATCACTTTAAATATTTTTTTTAGGAGTGCCTATTGCTAAATAAATAGGCACTCTTTTTAATGTTGTTTATACCAAAATTGTTACTAATTAAAAATCATATTGATTGATTTAAGTATGATATAATACTGATGTCCTAAAAGTAAATAAACCTATTTAAGGTCAAGATTCCCGAGGGGAGAGTGAAAAATTGAGCAATCTTACCTCTAAGAAAAAAGAGAGCTTTCAGATTTTATTACAGCAATTACAGTTAACTGAAGATGTATATGTTCAACATTTTCAAAATGCATTAATTGAACGTGTTCTAGTTGAGAAATTAAAGCAGAAGTGGCATTTTCAATTTAACTTCGAACAAATTTTACCATTTGGAGTTTATCGACAATTTACTAGCCAATTACAAAAAACATTTTCCCATATCGCTAAGGTTTCTTATACGATTAGCGTGCTCAATCCACAAGTAACGAATGAACTTATTGCCGAATATTGGAATACATGTATTCAAGAATTAGATGGGATTTCACCTCCACTCCTAAAATTATTAAACGAACAACTCCCTAAAGTGCAGGGCTTAAAAATAATCATATCTGTACGAAATGAAACTGAGGGGTTAACTCTAAAACGTAAGTATGCTGATATGATTACAAACATATACCAATCGTACGGATTCCCAGGAATGGTTATCGATACTGAATTAAATAACGAAGGTGCTTCTGTAGAATACCAGCAATTTTTAGAGGCAAAACAGAAAGAAGATCAAGAGAAAGCTTTAATTGCAATGGTTGAAATGCAGAAGAAGGAGACTGAACAAGACCAGAGTAATGGTGATAATGAAGGTCCTCTGTCCATTGGATTAACCATTAAAGATGATTCTGAATATAAACGATTAGCTGAAATAGTAGATGAAGAGCGTAGAGTTGCTATTGAGGGCTTTGTGTTTGATGCAGAAACAAAAGAGCTCCGCAGTGGACGTACGTTATTAACCTTTAAGATTACAGACTATTCAAGCTCTATTATCGTAAAAATGTTTTCTCGTGATAAAGAAGACGCAGCTGCCTACGGCCGAGTTAAAAAAGGTATGTGGTTAAAAGTACGTGGCAGCGTACAAAACGATACCTTTGTTCGTGACTTAGTGATGATTGGAAACGACATACATGAAATAAAAGGCCCCCAAAGAAAAGACACTTCTCCAGATGGAGAAAAACGTGTCGAACTCCATTTGCATACTCCAATGAGTCAAATGGATGCTGTAACATCAGTCAGTACATTGATTAGTCAAGCCAAAAAATGGGGACATAAGGCGATTGCCGTAACAGATCATGCGGTACTTCAATCTTTTCCTGAAGCTTATGGCGCAGGTAAGAAGAATGATATTAAAATACTGTATGGTGTGGAAGCAAACCTTATAGACGATGGCGTCCCGATTGCTTACAATGATTCACATCGACTGCTATCTTCAGATACTTATGTTGTATTTGACGTTGAGACTACAGGATTATCAGCCGTTTACGATAAAATCATCGAATTGGCAGCGGTAAAAATTTATGACGGTGAAGTAATTGACCGATTTGAAGCATTTGCCAATCCTCACCATCGACTCTCAGCTACAACTATTAATTTAACAGGCATTACGGATGATATGGTTGAAAATGCACCCGAAATTGAAGAAGTACTTCAAAAGTTTCATGACTGGACTGGAGACTCAATCTTTGTTGCTCACAATGCTTCCTTTGATATGGGATTTTTGAATGTTGGATATAAGAGAATGGGTCATGAAAAGGTAAAAAACCCTGTTATTGATACATTAGAACTTGCACGATATTTATATCCTGAATTTAAAAACCATCGACTTAATACTTTAGCCAAAAAATTTGATATTGAGTTAACACAGCATCACCGTGCAATATATGATGCGGAAGCTACTGGATATTTACTTTTAAAAATGCTAAAAGATGCTTTAGAAAAAGGAATCGAATACCATGATCAATTAAATGATAATATGGGCCAAGGAAACGCCTTTCAAAGAGCGCGTCCGTATCACTGCACAATTCTAGCTCAAACAGAAGTTGGGTTAAAGAATTTATTTAAGTTAGTATCCATTTCGCAACTTCAATATTTTTATCGTGTACCACGAATTCCTAGGTCTGTCTTGCAAAAGCATCGAGAAGGTTTACTTGTGGGTTCTGCTTGTGACAGAGGCGAGGTATTTGAAGGGATGATGCAAAAAGGTCCTGAAGAAGTAGAGCAAATTGCACGCTTCTATGATTATTTGGAAATTCAACCTAAACCTGTGTATGCTCATCTATTAGAAATGGAATTAGTTCGTGATAATCGTGCTTTAGAAGATATCTTAAAGAACATTGTTCAATTAGGTGAAAAACTCGATATTCCTGTTGTGGCTACAGGTAATGTTCATTACTTAAATAAAACAGACAAAATTCATCGGAAAATTCTTGTTAATTCACAGGGTGGAGCTAATCCATTAAATCGTCATAAGCTTCCAGATGTTCATTTTCGTACAACGAATGAAATGTTAGATGAATTCGCCTTCCTAGGGGCCGAGAAGGCAAAAGAATTAGTAGTGACTAACACCAATAAGATTGCCGATATGATTGAAACAATCAAACCAATAAAGGATGATTTATATACGCCTAAGATTGAAGGCGCAGATGATGAAGTTCGTGAAATGAGCTATGCTCGTGCTAAAAGTATTTATGGGGATTCACTACCGGAAATTGTGGAAGCAAGACTGGAAAAGGAATTAAAGAGTATAATTGGGCATGGATTTGCCGTAATTTACTTAATATCTCATAAACTAGTAAAGAAATCATTAGACGACGGGTATCTTGTAGGTTCTCGTGGATCGGTTGGATCCTCACTTGTTGCAACGATGCAGGAAATTACAGAAGTTAATCCACTTCCGCCACATTATGTTTGCCCGACATGTAAACACTCAGAATTTTTTAATGATGGATCAGTTGGATCAGGTTTTGACCTCCCAGATAAAGATTGTCCAAATTGTGGGGAGCACTATACAAAAGATGGACATGATATTCCATTTGAAACTTTCCTAGGTTTCAAGGGAGATAAAGTACCCGATATCGATCTCAATTTCAGCGGAGAATACCAACCTCGTGCACATAACTATACTAAAGTATTGTTCGGGGAAGATAATGTCTTCCGTGCTGGTACGATTGGTACAGTAGCTGATAAAACAGCATTCGGTTATGTAAAAGCGTATCAACAAGAAAATAATTTGCAATTAAGAGGGGCAGAAATTGACCGTTTAGCCTCAGGGTGTACGGGTGTAAAACGAACTACTGGACAGCATCCAGGGGGAATTATCGTTGTTCCAGATTATATGGACATATACGATTTCTCTCCAATTCAGTTTCCAGCGGATGATAAGACTTCCGAATGGAAAACTACTCATTTTGATTTTCATTCCATCCATGATAACCTATTAAAATTGGATATTTTGGGGCACGATGATCCGACGGTCATTCGTATGCTTCAGGATTTAAGTGGAATAGACCCTAAAACAATTCCAACAGATGATCCAGAGGTAATGAAAATATTCAGTGGTACAGAATCATTAGGTGTAACCGAAGAACAAATCATGTGTAAAACTGGAACTCTAGGTATTCCTGAATTCGGGACAAAGTTCGTTCGTCAAATGTTGGAAGATACAAAACCTACAACCTTTTCAGAGCTCGTTCAGATTTCTGGTTTATCACATGGTACTGACGTTTGGCTAGGAAATGCACAGGAACTTATCCATCAAAAAATATGTAATTTAAGTGAAGTAATAGGTTGTCGTGATGATATTATGGTTTATTTAATTTACCAAGGACTTGAACCAGCCTTTGCCTTTAAAATTATGGAGTCCGTCCGTAAAGGAAAAGGACTTTCAGAAGATATGGAAGAAGAAATGAGAAAAAACAGTGTACCGGAATGGTACATTGATTCATGCAAAAAGATAAAATATATGTTTCCTAAGGCCCATGCTGCAGCATATGTTTTAATGGCGGTGCGGATTGCCTACTTTAAAGTACATCATGCACTTTTATATTACGCTGCTTATTTTACCGTTCGCGCAGAGGATTTTGATATTGATGCAATGGTAAAAGGCTCGCAATCAATAAAAGCCAAAATCGATGAAATCAATGTTAAGGGATTAGATGCTTCAAACAAGGAAAAAAACACTTTAACTGTATTAGAACTTGCGTTAGAAATGAGTGAAAGAGGTTATTCCTTTAAAAAAATTGATTTATATAAATCAAGTGCAGATGAATTTCTTATCGAAGGGGATTCGTTAATCCCACCATTTAATTCAATTCCAGGATTAGGAACCAACGCAGCGTTTAATATCGTAAAAGCCAGAGAGGATGGAGAATTCCTATCTAAAGAAGATCTTCAACAACGCGGTAAGGTATCTAAAACGATTCTAGAATTTTTAGACAACCATGGTTGTTTAGAATCATTACCAGAACAGAATCAGCTTTCATTATTTTAGTATAGAAGGAGGGGCTTTACCAAGCCTCTCCTTTTCTGCTACTTATTTGCAATAAAAAACAGGTTATGTTATAGTTTTATTGGAAATACTACGTATAAACTCTAGTAACCAAGAGTGGGGAAACCCACTCTTTCGTCTTGTGTACATGTATTTTTTTGGCAATTAACAGTGGAATGTCAGGTCCAAAGGAGGTAAAATATGAGCAAAGTTACCGAGGTAGTTGCGGAATTAGTCTCCCCAATTGTTACGGCTGCTGGGCTTGAATTGGTCGATGTCGAATATGTTAAAGAAGGAAGAGAATGGTTTCTTCGAGTGTATATAGATAAAGACGCTGGTGTCGATATTGAAGAGTGTGGCCTTGTTAGTGAAAAGCTGAGCGAAAAACTTGATGAACTCGACCCAATCCCGCACAATTACTTTCTTGAGGTTTCCTCACCAGGAGCAGAGCGACCACTAAAGAAAGAAAAAGATTTTCAAAAATCGATTGGTAAAAATGTTTTATTAAAAACGTACGAAGCTATTGATGGTGAAAAGTCTTTTGAGGGAACTTTAATAGAATTTAGAAACGAAATCGTAAAAATAGAAATTAAGATCAAGACAAGAAAAAAAATATTGGAAATTCCTTATGATAAAGTTGCCAGTGCTCGGCTAGCAGTTACTTTCTAACTAAACTTTATTTTAAGCTTTAGATTATTGATGATGTGTCATTGAAGGGGGATACAAGTCTCATGAGCAGTGAATTATTAGATGCTCTATTGATTTTAGAAAAAGAGAAAGGAATTTCTCGAGATATCTTAATCGAAGCTATTGAAGCAGCTTTAGTTTCTGCCTATCGCCGAAACTTTAACCAAGCACAGAATGTCCGTATAGACATGAATCTTGGAACAGGAACAATGCGTGTTTTTGCTAGAAAAGAAGTAGTTGATCAAGTTTTTGATCCTCGCTTAGAAATATCTGTGGAAGATGCACAACGAATCAATCCTAACTACCAGGTAGAAGATGTAGTTGAGTTAGAAGTAACTCCTAAGGATTTTGGTCGTATCGCTGCACAAACAGCTAAGCAAGTCGTGACCCAAAGAGTTCGTGAAGCAGAGCGTGGAATTATCTATTCTGAATTTATTGATCGTGAAGAAGATATCATGACTGGGATTGTTCAAAGACTAGATTCAAAATTTATTTATGTAAGTTTAGGGAAAATTGAAGCCCTACTTCCTATAAATGAACAAATGCCAAATGAGCGATACAAGCCTCATGACCGAATAAAGGTCTTTATTACAAAGGTTGAAAAGACGACAAAAGGTCCTCAAATATATGTATCTAGAACCCATCCTGGTTTATTAAAAAGATTATTCGAAATTGAAGTACCTGAAATTTATGACGGGACAGTAGAAATTAAATCAGTTGCCAGAGAAGCTGGTGACCGGTCAAAAATTTCAGTTCATTCTGTATCCGAAGACATTGACCCAGTTGGTGCTTGTGTGGGTCCAAAGGGATCAAGGGTACAAGCAATTGTTAATGAGCTTAAAGGGGAAAAAATCGATATTGTAAAATGGTCTGATAATCCAGTTGTATTCGTTGCAAATGCCTTAAGTCCTTCCAAAGTACTTGACGTCATTGTAAATGAAAATGATAAAGCTACAACCGTTGTGGTACCTGATTATCAGTTATCACTAGCGATAGGTAAAAGGGGCCAAAATGCCCGACTTGCTGCAAAATTAACTAATTGGAAAATTGACATCAAATCAGAAACAGATGCAAGAGAAGCAGGGATTTTTCCTCGTGAGGAATCTTTTAAACTATTTGGTGATGATGAAGATCTTGATATTGAATACCAGGAAGATAATGATTACTAAAAGAGGTGGATGAATGTGAACCTAGGCAAAAAAGTTCCTATGCGAAAATGCGTGGCTACTGGGGAAATGAAACCCAAAAAAGAACTTGTTCGCATCGTTCGCACGAAAGAAGGATTAGTAAGTATCGATTTAACTGGTAAAAAATCGGGTCGTGGTGCGTACTTATCTAAAGAAACAGAGGCTATACTTTTAGCCAAAAAGAAAAATATATTATCAAATCATTTACAAGCAAATATCGAGGATTCTATTTATGAAGAATTAATAGAACTAATCGAAAAGGAGAAACGACTATCCTGATGAAATCAAATCAATGGATGTCATTGCTTGGCTTGGCCAATCGAGCACGTAAAATTATTTCAGGTGAAGAGCTTGCCCTTAAGGAAGTTCGAAATGGTAAAGCGAAACTGATTTTACTAGCAGCAGATGCATCCCAAAATACAACGAAAAAAATAACGGACAAATGTAATTATTACAATGTCCCCATTAAGATGGTCGAAAATCGAGAGGTATTGGGCCAGGCAATAGGGAAAGAGGCCCGTGTCGTTGTGGCAGTTCTCGATGGTGGATTTGCTGGTAAACTGGTAACGTTGCTCGATTAATTTTTGCGGGGGTGAAAGAATGAGTAAAATACGTGTTTATGAGTACGCCAAAAAACACAATGTTTCAAGTAAAGATGTTATAGATAAATTAAAGGGATTAAACATAGAGGTTTCAAACCATATGGCAACAATAGAAGATGACACGTTAATTAAATTAGATAATTTATATAAGAAAAATGATGCTAGTGGTCAATCTAAATCACAAACTTCTAACCATCAGCAAAAGAACGCTGGCAACAAAAATCCACAAAATAAACCACAACAACAGGTGAAGACATTGGGTAATGAGACTCCTAAAGCAAATACAACTATCGTAGATGAAGATGATAAAAATACAGATCCAACAAAGGTAAAAGTAAAAACGGTACCTAAGACTCTTGAAGGAAAAAAGCATGATAAAGAGTATCAATCAAAAGAAAATAAAGTTTTTACAAAACCTAATAGCAATAACAACAACAATAATAATAATAATAATAAAAATCGTAAACCAGGTCATCAGAATAAAAGACAACAGCCTGTCCAACAGGTTCAAGCTCAACCTCAGCGTAAAAAAGAAAAAGAGCTACCAACTAAAATTACGTTTACTGAATCTTTAACAGTTGCTGAACTTGCAAAAAAATTATATCGTGAACCATCTGAAATTATTAAGAAACTGTTTTTGTTAGGGGTAATGGCGACCATTAATCAGTCACTTGATAAAGATGCTATCGAATTAATTGCAGGCGAATATGGCGTTGAAGTAGAAGAAGAAATCAAAATAGATATAACAGACCTTGAAAATTACTTTGTCGAGGAAGAGGGAGCAAACCTTGTTGAACGACCTGCGGTAGTAACGATTATCGGTCACGTTGACCATGGTAAAACAACCCTTTTAGATTCAATCCGTAATACAAAAGTAACTTCTGGTGAAGCAGGTGGTATTACCCAACATATAGGTGCTTACCAAGTAGTAGAAAAGGATAAAAAAATAACATTCCTTGATACACCGGGTCACGCGGCTTTCACAACGATGCGAGCACGCGGAGCAAGAATTACGGATATCACGATTCTAGTAGTAGCTGCTGATGATGGTGTTAAACCACAAACGGTTGAAGCAATTAGCCATGCTAAGGCAGCCGAGGTTCCAATTATTGTCGCCGTTAATAAGATGGATAAGGAAGCAGCAAATCCAGAACGTGTTATGCAGGAATTAACAGAACATGGGCTAGTTTCAGAAGCATGGGGTGGAGAAACTATTTTTGTTCCAATCTCTGCGTTAAAAGGTGAAGGAATAGATACACTATTAGAAATGATTTTACTTGTAGCTGAAGTAGAAGAATATAAAGCAAATCCTAAACGGAATGCTGTAGGTACTGTCATTGAAGCTCAACTAGATAAAGGTCGTGGCTCAGTTGCAACTCTATTAGTCCAAAATGGTACATTGAAAATTGGTGATCCAATTGTAGTTGGAAATACCTTTGGACGTGTGCGTGCTATGGTAAACGACCTTGGTCGACGTGTAAAAGAAGCTGGTCCATCAACACCTGTTGAAGTGACAGGTCTAAGTGATGTTCCGCAAGCTGGTGACCGTTTTGTTGTATTAAATGATGAAAAAACTGCTCGCCAAGTTGGTGAATCTCGTGCCCAACAAGCAGTTTTAGCTCAACGTGGTGAAAAATCACGTGTTACCTTAGAAACATTATTTGAACAAATGAAACAAGGTGAGCTGAAGGATTTAAATTTGATAGTCAAAGCTGATGTTCAAGGTTCCGCAGAAGCTTTAGGTGCATCACTCCAAAAGATAGAGGTTGAGGGTGTTAAGGTTAAGATTATTCACTCTGCAGTAGGGGCTATTACTGAATCTGATATCTCACTGGCTGCTGCATCCAATGCGATTGTAATTGGTTTCAACGTTCGTCCAGATGTAAATGCTAAACGTGCAGCTGAAGCTGAAAGTGTAGATGTTCGTTTACATCGAATTATTTATAAAGTATTGGAAGAAATTGAAACTGCGATGAAGGGAATGCTTGACCCTGAATTTGCTGAAAAAGTGATCGGGCAAGCGGAAGTTCGTCAAACTTTTAAAGTATCTAAAGTTGGTACAATCGCAGGTTCTTATGTAACAGACGGGAAAATCACTCGAAATAGTGGTATTCGTTTAATCCGCGATGGTGTTGTCATATTTGAAGGTGCTATCGATGATTTAAAACGTTTCAAAGATGATGCTAAAGAAGTGAGCCAAGGTTATGAATGTGGAATTACCATTAAAAACTTTAATGATGTAAAAGAAGGAGACATCATTGAAGCGTATATTATGGAGGAAGTGGAACGTAAATGATAATCGGCTTTGCCGAATGTGAATGTATCATTTATGATGCCCATTCTTTAAAAGAGAAGCGAGCTGTTTTGCAGCGCATTCTTACACGTTTAAAGCAGAAATTTAACGTTTCTGTCTCTGAAGTCGATTTTCAAGATGTATGGCAACGGTCAAAAATTGCTATTGTGACTGTTGCTTCCGCAAAGGTACCAGCAGAAGCAGAATTACAAAATGCCTTGAAATTTATTGATTCTTTTCCAGAGATAGAACGTACTATCACCGCTTTAGAATGGCTTTAATTATGAGGTGAACATATGAGTGTTAGAGCAAATAGAGTTGGAGAACAAATGAAAAAGGAACTTAGCGACATTATTGGTCGGAAAATTAAAGACCCACGTATTGGTTTTGTGACCGTTACAGACGTTCAAGTATCTGGAGATCTCCAGCAAGCGAAAGTGTATATCTCGGTGTTAGGAGATGAAGAACAAAGAGAAAATACATTAAAGGGTTTAGCGAAGGCTAAAGGCTTCATCCGTACGGAAGTAGGTCAACGTATTCGTCTTCGTAAAACCCCTGAAATTATTTTCGAATGGGATGAATCAATGGAATATGGTAATCGTATTAATACCATTCTTCATCAACTTCAAAATGACAACGATGTTAGAGGAAATCAAGAGGAAGAATAATTATATGAACTAATTAAAGGGCTGTCTCTTAAGGAATATTTGTCTTTCCTATTGGAGTCAGCCCTTCTTGTAATGGATTTTTAGAAGGAGGGGGTAATATGGAAGGAATCCTTCCACTTTTTAAGCCAGCTGGATTAACATCTCATGATTGTGTGTTTAAACTAAGGAAAATTTTGAAAACGAAAAAAGTTGGACATACTGGGACGCTTGACCCTGATGTTACAGGTGTTCTTCCAATATGTATTGGGAGAGCAACAAAGATCGCTGAATACATAACAGATGCGGGTAAATCATACGACGGTGAAGTAACGATAGGCTTTTCAACTACAACTGAAGATGCTTCAGGAGAAGTGGTTGAGAAAAAGGTAGTAGACCAACTAATCACAAGAGAAGTAATTAATGAAGTTCTAAATTCTTTTCTAGGGGAAATTGAACAAACGCCACCAATGTATTCAGCCGTAAAAGTAAATGGTAAACGATTATATGAATATGCTAGAAAAGGGATAGAAGTGGAACGACCAACACGAATAGTAAATATTCATTCAATCGAATTATTAGATGACAGAAATGAATTTTCAGGTGACACAATATCCTTCAGATTTCGGGTTTCTTGCAGTAAAGGGACTTACATAAGAACATTAGCAGTAATGATTGGGGAAAAGTTAGGTTTTCCTGCCTATATGTCAAATTTATCCAGAATCCAATCTGCGACTTTTAAGCTAGAAGATTGTTTTACAATAGAAGAGGTAGAAGCTCACATGAAATCTGGTGAAATTGAAAAAATCTTATATCCACTTGAAGCTGGTATCTCTCATTTGCCGAAATTAACAATAAGTGATAAAGTAGCAGAGAAAGTAAAGAATGGGGCTGTCTTACCTACCCCGAACGAATTAATAGATATAGATGGTCCTATTATTGTCGAGACTGTACATGGACAGGCCCTTGCCATTTATATGAACCATCCAACCAAACCTTCATTATTAAAACCAATGAAAGTGTTAAGGAATGATTCATTAGAAAAAGGACTGTAATAAAGGTGGCTGTTATCGCATAAATTGTTGCTTTTCGAAACCATTTTGTTCCCGGATAGAATATGGATTTCGTGCTCTTTTCCCTATTCAATAAATTATCATCCTTATTATGACAGAGGTTTTAATTTATACCAAATAGCAACAATTTTTACGAAAAGAGCCTATAGAAAAAGGTGATTCACAAGTGGAAGTCATTAATTTGCAACATCCTCATCAAATATCTAATATGCCTCCCTCTGCTTGTGCTCTTGGATATTTTGACGGGGTTCATTTAGGACATCAAAAAGTTATTATAGAAGCAAAGCAAGCTGCTTTTAAGCTAGGCTTAAAAAGTGCTGTCATGACATTTGATCCTCATCCTTCAGTTGTATTAGGGAAAAGTGTTCAGCATGTGGAATATATAAGTCCGTTAAATGATAAAATCAAGCTATTAGAGGATTTAGGAATAGATTATGTTTTCATTGTCAATTTTTCATTAGAATTTGCCCATTTATTACCTCAAGAATTTATTGATTTCTTTATCATCGGTCTTAATATTAAGCATGTAGTTGCGGGATTTGACTTTAGTTACGGGCGGATGGGTAAGGGTACAATGGAAACATTACCTTTTCACTCGCGTAACCAGTTCTCATATACAGTCATATCTAAGCTTACGAATGAAGGAGAGAAAATAGGTTCCACCTTGATTCGTACCCTTATTGCAGATGGTAAAGTGGAAAAAATACCTTCTTTTCTTGGTAGATTTTATCAGACAACTGGTGAGGTCATTCATGGTGATAAGAGAGGTCGAACGATTGGATTTCCCACAGCTAATATTGAAATAAAAGAAGATTACCTACTGCCGCCTCTAGGGGTATATGCTGTTAAAATCCTTGTTAAAGATGAGTGGTATAATGGAGTTTGTAATATTGGTTTTAAACCAACTTTTAATTTAGAGAAGGACAATAAACCGTCCATTGAAGTTCACATTTTTAATTTTGACCAAGATATTTACGGGCAAACAGTTCATGTTGAATGGCATAAATTTATTCGAAAAGAACAGAAATTTAACGGCATTGATGAATTGGTACAGCAAATTCAAATAGATAAAGATACTTCTATTAAATATCTGGAAAGATCCACTTTGTAGTATAAAAAGCGCTGGATAGACTTGCTTTTTATTATAGAAAGTTGTATTCTTAATAACGTATTAAAAAATCAACCTTTCCTTGGCAAGTCGATTCTCCGACGCTTGCTCGGTAACAGGGGATTTGAAAAATTCTAGGAGGTAATACAAATGGCAATCACACAACAACGTAAAAACGAACTAATCAGTGAGTACAAAACTCATGAAAGTGATACTGGTTCTGCTGAAGTTCAGATCGCTGTACTTACAGAATCTATCAATAACTTAAATGAGCACTTACGCACTCATAAGAAAGACCATCATTCACGTCGCGGTCTTTTGAAAATGGTTGGTAAACGTCGTAATCTTTTAACGTACCTTCGTAATAAAGATGTTGCACGTTACCGCGAGTTAATTACTAAGCTTGGATTACGTAGATAAGACACGATAAGAAGCGGGATATATCCCGCTTTTTTAGTGTTTAAAGATAAAAATACATATACATAATGATTTTAAGTATTTGGAGAAATGGTCATACTAAATAATACGTAAAATAGCTATTATATTAAACTTAATTAAACGAATGAGGAAAGCAAGAAATGTCTGAATTTTTTGCTACCTTTTCATGAAGATAGAGAGGGGTATAAGAAAAATGGGACAAGAAAAGCACAGCTATTCAATAGAATGGGCAGGGCGACAACTTACAGTTGAACATGGTCAACTTGCAAAACAAGCAGGTGGAGCGGTTTTAATTCGTTATGGTGATACAGTGGTTTTAAGTACTGCAACAGCTTCTAAGGAACCTAAGAATTTGGATTTTTTTCCACTAACTGTAAACTATGAAGAGCGTCTTTATGCAGTAGGTAAAATTCCAGGAGGATTTATCAAGCGTGAAGGGCGTCCGAGTGAAAAAGCTATTTTAGCAAGTCGGTTAATTGACCGTCCAATTCGTCCATTGTTTGCAGATGGATTCCGAAACGATGTTCAAGTAATCAGTATAGTGATGAGCGTAGATCAGAATTGTTCGTCTGAAATGGCAGCTATGTTTGGCTCATCTTTAGCACTTTGTGTATCGGATATTCCTTTTGAGGGGCCGATTGCAGGAGTTATAGTAGGAAGAATTGATGGGCAATTCATTATTAATCCTACAGTTGAACAGGCTGAGCAAAGTGATATCCATTTATCCGTTGCGGGTACAAAAGATGCGATTAATATGGTTGAAGCAGCTGCTAATGAAGTACCTGAAGAAGTAATGTTAGAAGCGATTATGCATGGCCACGAAGAAATCAAACGATTAATTGAGTTTCAAGAAAAAATCGTAGCAGAAATTGGTAAAGAGAAACGTAATATTCCTTTATACGAAATAAATAGTGAAATCGAAGCTACTGTGCGCGATATGTGTGAGGTAGAATTAAATAAAGCGATTCAAGTACAGGAAAAACATGCACGGGAAGATGCGATTAAAGTCGTTAAAAATGAAGTACTAGCAAAGTATGAGTCTGAAGAGGCAGATGCCGATACACTTAAACAAGTGAAGCAAGTATTGGATAAGTTAGTTAAGGCAGAAGTTCGTCGCTTAATTACCGTAGAAAAGGTACGTCCTGATGGTCGTAAGGCAGACGAAATTCGCCCATTATCTTCAGAAATTGGATTACTACCACGTACACATGGATCAGGTTTATTCACACGTGGACAAACGCAGGCATTAAGTGTATGTACACTTGGGGCTTTAGGTGATGTTCAAATTTTAGATGGTTTAGGACTTGAAGAAGAGAAGCGTTTTATGCATCACTATAATTTCCCTCAATTTAGTGTTGGTGAAACTGGACCATCAAGAGGACCAGGTCGTCGTGAAATCGGTCATGGTGCTTTAGGTGAAAAAGCGCTAGAACCAATTCTTCCTGATGAGAAGGATTTCCCTTATACGATTCGTTTAGTTTCAGAAGTATTAGAATCAAATGGTTCAACTTCTCAAGCAAGTATTTGTGCAAGTACTCTAGCGATGATGGATGCAGGTGTTCCAATCAAAGCACCTGTAGCTGGTATTGCGATGGGGCTAGTTAAATCAGGAGAGCATTATACTGTGTTAACTGATATTCAAGGAATGGAAGATCATCTAGGAGATATGGACTTCAAAGTAGCTGGGACTTCTAAAGGTGTTACTGCCTTACAAATGGATATTAAAATTGAAGGACTATCAAGAGTCATTCTTGAAGAAGCTCTTCAACAAGCAAAAACAGGTAGAATGCAAATTCTTGGATCCATGCTTGCGACTATCTCAGAGCCCAAATCTGCTTTATCACAATATGCACCAAAAATCCTAACTATGTCGATTAATCCTGATAAGATTAGAGATGTAATTGGACCAAGTGGTAAGCAAATCAATAAAATCATTGAAGAGACTGGCGTGAAAATCGATATCGAACAGGATGGTACGGTATTTATCTCGTCTATAAATGAAGAAATGAACAAAAAAGCTAAGAAAATAATTGAAGATATTGTCCGCGAGGTTGAAGTAGGGCAAATGTATCTAGGGAAAGTAAAACGAGTTGAAAAATTCGGTGCATTTGTTGAAATCTTTGCTGGAAAAGACGGTCTTGTTCACATTTCAGAATTGGCTGAGGAACGTGTAGGAAAAGTTGAAGATGTTGTTGCAATAGGTGACGAAATCTTAGTCAAGGTTACAGAAATTGATAAACAAGGTAGAGTAAACTTATCTCGAAAAGCAGTATTAAAAGAGCAAAAAGAAAAAGCAGAACAACAATAAAATGGGAAAACAGAAATAAATGTTTAGGCAAGTCAGGGAATCCCTGACTTTTTCCCTTTGTACATAGAAAAGCGGAAGCGCCTCGATCAGCCCCGACAAGCATAAGACGAGACCTGAAAATTTGGCGTTTTTTTGCATTCATTCAGGGATTGGCTTATGACCTAGGAAAAAAGGAACTTTTTTTCCTTCGAGGGGCTAGGCGCTGCAGCTGGACACCAACATACTTTTTGTTCTACCTTGTCCTTTCCTTTCATAAATTTTATGGAGGGAGTTGGTAAAATGATGAATAAATTCATAAGAATAATATTAATTGTGGCAATTGCAATTTTCATGGTAAACAGCCCGTTAATTCATGATTACGTGTCATCGATAAAAAATGAGGCTAAACCCGTTTCAAAAGCTGAAAATTTATTAATAAACGAAATTGAAATCCAAGCTAAAAAATATAAAATTCAAGCCCTTGATGCCAAAATTGATAAAGTTTGGAAAGCCATGCCTGGTTACAACGGACTTGATGTTGATATTACTGCGTCTTTAGAAAATATGAAAAAACAAAATACCTTTGATGAAAAAAAATTGGTTTTTAAGCAGATAGAACCTAAAGTACATTTAAAGGATTTACCGCCTGCTCCTATTTACAGAGGTCATCCAGATAAACCAATGGTCGGATTTGTTATTAATGTAGCATGGGGTAATGAGTACCTTTCAAACATGCTTGAAACTTTAAAAAAACATAATATACATGTTACTTTTTTTCTAGAAGGAAGATGGGTCCAAAAGAATCCTGATCTCGCACAAATGATTGTAGCCGCTGGGCATGAAATAGGTAATCATTCATTTTCACACCCAGATATGAAAATCCTTTCTTCTCCTCGAACACGAGAGGAATTGATTCAAACAAATAAGGTGATTAAGGCAACAACCGGAATCATACCAAAGTGGTTTGCACCACCTTCTGGAAGCTACCGTGATGAAACGGTAGGTATTGCTGCTGAATTAAATATGGGAACAATTATGTGGAGTGTTGACACAATTGATTGGCAAAAACCGACTGTTGAAACATTATTAAATCGAGTACTTGGAAAAGTACATAATGGTGCATTGATATTAATGCATCCTACTGATTCGACCTCTAAATCCTTAGATTATCTAATTAATAAATTGAAAACAAAAAATTTACAAATCGGTACAGTTTCGGAAGTATTAGATGAAAAAAGAATTATGAAAAACATTTCAATTTTAGGTAATGCTAATTATTAAAGTAACCGTTAAGTTGGACATCATGTAATGTTGTCCATGACTAGGAGGAATCTAATTGATCAAAAAATATACTTGTCAAAATGGTGTAAGAATCGTTCTTGAACATATTCCGACAGTAAGATCAGTTGCAATCGGTGTTTGGATTGGAACTGGGTCACGTAACGAGTTGCCGGAAAGTAACGGAATTTCTCACTTTTTAGAACATATGTTTTTTAAAGGGACAAAAACTAGGACAGCAAGAGAGATAGCTGAATCCTTCGATAGTATCGGTGGTCAAGTAAATGCATTTACATCAAAAGAATATACTTGTTATTATGCAAAGGTTTTAGATACTCATGCTGATTTTGCTCTCGAAGTATTATCAGATATGTTTTTTCATTCCACCTTTGATGAAGAAGAGTTAAAGAAAGAAAAGAATGTGGTTTATGAAGAAATCAAAATGTATGAAGATACACCTGATGATATTGTTCATGATTTATTAGGCAGAGCAATATATGGAACCCATCCACTTGGTTATCCTATTCTTGGTACGGAAGACACGCTTGCCACTTTTACAGGGGAAACGTTAAAGCAGTATATGCATGATTTATACACTCCTGAGAATGTCGTCATTTCAATTGCAGGTAATGTTTCTGAGGCATTTATTAAGGAAGTTGAAAAATATTTTGGCTCTTATGAAGCTGGAACCACACTGAAAACTGAGAATATTCCCGTTTTCCAAACTAACCAAATCACACGTAAAAAAGAAACAGAACAAGCTCATCTTTGTCTAGGATATGAAGGCCTAAAGGTCGGTCACGAAGATATATATAGTTTAATTGTCTTAAATAACGTACTAGGCGGTAGTATGAGTAGTAGATTGTTTCAGGAGGTTAGAGAACAACGGGGGTTAGCTTATTCGGTTTTCTCCTATCACTCTGCGTATCAGGATAGCGGTATTTTAACTATTTATGGCGGTACAGGTGCAAAGCAATTAGATCTTTTGTTTGATACGATTCAAGAAACTCTTGAGAAATTGAAAAAAGAAGGAATTACTGAAAAAGAGCTCATAAATTGTAAAGAGCAACTAAAGGGAAGCTTAATGCTAAGTTTAGAAAGTACTAATAGTAGAATGAGTCGTAATGGTAAAAATGAATTAATGATAAAACGCCATCGTTCTTTAGATGAAATCGTAAATCAAATTGATCAAGTAACTAGAGATGGTGTTGATCGTTTAGCGAATACTATTTTCACTGATCAATACTCAGTTGCTTTAGTAAGTCCCGATGGTGAATTACCAAGTCGACTTAAAACTTCATAAAATTAAACCCTCCTTTATGTGAGGGTTTTTTATTTTTTGACATAGTCTAAATTGGATGGACTTCCTATACACTATATTAGATAGTAAAAGGAGGGGAAACCTTTGCGTTTAAGTGAGTTAAGTGGAAAAGAGATTGTAGATGCAAAGAAAGCAGAACGATTGGGGGTTCTTGGTCAAACTGATTTAGAAATTAACGAAAAATCGGGCCAAATCCAAGCACTTCTAATTCCTTCTTTAAAATGGTTTGGTTTAAAGCGACAAGGTGGGGAAGTGAGAGTTCCTTGGAAGCATATAAAAAAAATAGGAACCGATATGATTATTATTGATATTGATGATGAATCTGAGATGTAAAAATAAAGTCTAGGCAATTTTATTTAAATTGCTTGGGCTTTTTTATTTTGGAAGACTCACCGATTCTCAAAACAATACATAGTATGTTGAAGTAGGTCAAATAAAAAATCAAAACAAAAATTGAAAGTCCTTTCCTGTTTGATTTTTTTAAAAAGAAGGTGAATATTTAAATATGCTAACAGGGATGCAAATAGCTGTGATTGGTGGAGATGCTAGGCAGCTAGAAATCATTCGTAAATTAACTGAACTAGATGCAAAATTATCATTGGTTGGTTTTGAGCAGCTAGATCATGCCTTTACAGGAGCAGTAAAAGAGAAAGTGGATGAAGTCGATTTTAGTCATGTAGACTCCATTATTCTTCCTGTACCTGGAACAAATTTAGAAGGACATGTGGAGACTATCTTCTCAAACGAAAAGGTCGTTTTAATTGAAGAAATGCTTATGAAAACACCAGCTCACTGCACAATTTATTCTGGTATTAGTAATGCCTATTTAACTGGAATTACCAAAAAGGCAAATCGCCGGTTAGTACAGTTATTTGAGCGGGATGATGTCGCTATTTATAATTCCATTCCAACTGTGGAAGGAACAATTATGATGGCTATACAGCATACAGATTTTACTATTCACGGCTCAAGGGTAACTGTATTAGGTTTAGGTCGGGTTGGTATGAGCGTAGCGAGAACCTTCCAAGCTTTAGGAGCAAAAGTAAAGGTTGGTGCACGCAAAAGTGAGCATTTAGCCAGAATTAGCGAAATGGCATTAGTGCCTTTTCATTTAAATAACTTAGAGGCAGAAGTTAAGGATGTAGATATTTTAATTAACACAATACCAACTGTGATTGTTAATGCAACTGTCATTTCAAAGATGCCAGCACATACCTTAATTATTGATCTAGCATCAAAACCTGGAGGAACTGATTTTAGATATGCCGAAAAACGAGGAATAAAAGCACTATTAGCTCCAGGTTTACCAGGTATTGTTGCACCGAAAACAGCTGGTCAAATTTTGGCAAACGTTCTTTCTCAACTTCTAGAGGATGATTTATTGAGCAGAAAGGGGAAGTAACATGAACTTACAAGGAAAGCGAATCGGTTTTGGGTTAACTGGTTCGCATTGTACGTATGATGCGGTATATCCAGAAATAGAAAAGTTAGTGAATGCAGGTGCAGAAGTGATTCCAGTAGTCACGTTCACCGTTCAAAATACAGATACACGCTTTGGTAAAGGTGAGGATTGGATCAAACGAATTGAAGACCTTACTGGAAATAAAGCAATTGATTCAATCGTAAAAGCTGAACCACTAGGGCCGAAACTCCCTTTAGATTGTATGGTTATTGCGCCACTAACTGGTGTATCAATGAGTAAATTTGCAAACGCAATGAATGATTCACCAGTCTTAATGGCTGCTAAGGCTACACTTCGAAATCAAAAGCCAGTTGTATTAGGTATCTCTACAAATGACGCCCTTGGTTTAAACGGAGTTAACTTAATGAGATTAATGGCAACGAAAAATATATATTTCATTCCTTTTGGTCAAGATGACCCAGTAAAAAAACAAAATTCAATGGTAGCTAGAATGTCTATGCTGATAGATACAGTGATTGAAGCGATGGAAGGTAGACAGCTTCAGCCTGTTCTTGTAGAAAGATATCGTGATGGAGATTAAACCCTAATAAAACATTATTCTTTAATAGGGTTGTATGATAAAATAAATCATATTATGAATAGGAGGCGTACCTGTGCCTCCTATTTCCAATCTATTAAGAAACAATGTATTCATTTCGTATAAGGAATGGAAGGGGATTACTAATGGGACAGACAAAAGGATTACACATTGCTGTAGTGGGAGCTACTGGAGCCGTTGGTCAACAAATGATTCGAACACTCGAAAGCCGTGATCTCGCGATTTCTAAGATTACATTTCTATCATCAGCTAGGTCTGCTGGTTCAAAGGTACAGTTTAAGGATAACGAGTATATCGTTCAAGAAGCAAAACCAGAAAGCTTTGAAGGGGTAGATATTGCTCTTTTTAGTGCTGGTGGAAGTGTATCAAAGGAATTAGCACCTGAAGCGGTAAAAAGAGGAGCAATCGTAATTGATAATACGAGTGCTTTTCGTATGGATGAAAATATTCCACTTGTAGTACCAGAAGTAAATGAATATGATTTGAAAAATCATAATGGGATTATTGCGAATCCAAACTGTTCTACCATTCAAATGGTCGTTGCCCTAGAACCAGTTCGTCAGAAATATGGATTGAAAAAAGTAATTGTTTCCACGTATCAGGCAGTTTCTGGTGCGGGTGCAGCTGCTATCCAGGAATTGAAGGAGCAAGCTCAAGCAATCTTAAATGGGGATAGTTATGAGCCTAGCGTACTACCAGTCAAGTCAGAACCAAAGCATTATCAAATTGCTTTTAATGCGATTCCACAAATTGATAAATTTACAGAAAACGGATTTACCTATGAAGAAATGAAAATGATTAATGAAACAAAGAAAATAATGCACATGCCAGAATTACAAGTGGCAGCTACTTGCGTTCGTTTGCCTGTTGAGACTGGACATTCAGAATCCGTTTATTTTGAAATCAATTCTTCTGGGGTTTCTTCAAGTGAAATCAAAGAACTATTAAAAGCTTCACCAGGTATTGTTTTACAAGATGACCCTGAAAATCAACTATATCCAATGCCTGCTTACAGTGTCGGTAAAAATGATGTATTTGTTGGAAGAATCAGAAAAGATATTGATGAAGACCATGGGTTCCATATGTGGGTTGTTTCCGACAATCTATTAAAAGGAGCTGCTTGGAATTCTGTCCAAATTGCAGAAAGCTTAGTTAAACTTGGTTTAGTCAAAAATTAGTAAAGATTCTCTGACCATTTAAAAAAGGTATAGAGGTGTGATGAATGAAAATAATCGTTCAAAAATTTGGTGGTACTTCTGTTCGAGATGAGAAAAGTCGTGATCATGCACAGCACCAAATAAAAAAAGCATTAGCTGAAAATTACAAAGTCGTTGTAGTTGTTTCAGCGATGGGGCGTAAAGGTGACCCCTATGCCACTGATACACTGCTATCATTAATTGGTGGAAATATAAACCTTATTAGTAAAAGAGAGCAGGACTTGCTTTTATCTTGTGGAGAAGTGATTTCGAGTATTGTTTTTACAAATCTACTTTTGCAAAATGGAATTAAGGCTGTCTCATTAACGGGTGCCCAAGCCGGCTTTAGAACAAATGATGACTTTTCTAATGCTAAAATAATTGATATGAAGTGTGATCGGTTAATTAAAGAGTTAGATAAACACGACGTAGTCGTTGTAGCAGGATTTCAAGGTGCCGCAAGAAATGGTGATATAACCACGATAGGCCGTGGCGGAAGTGATACATCTGCAGCTGCATTGGGAGCTGCATTAAATGCAGAATGGATTGATATTTTTACAGATGTAGATGGTATTATGACAGCTGATCCTAGGATAGCCGAAAATGCAAGACCCTTATCTGTGATCACCTATACGGAAGTATGTAATATGGCTTATCAAGGTGCTAAGGTCATACATCCACGTGCTGTAGAAATAGCGATGCAAGCAAAAATCCCTATCCGAATTCGCTCAACCTATTCAGATGGACTTGGAACTCTTGTAACAACTATTAATAAAAATACTCATGGAACAGATATTAAAGAACGCCCAGTTACAGGAATTGCACATGTTTCAAATGTAACTCAAATAAAGGTTTATGCTAAGAAAAATCAATATGACTTACAGTCAGAAGTTTTTAAGGCGATGGCACAAAATAAAATTAGCGTAGATTTTATTAACATATCACCTAATGGTGTTGTTTATACAGTGACAGATGAAATGTCGAATAAAGCGATTCAACTATTGAAACAAATCGGCCATGAACCAGTTATTGAAAAACATTGTGCAAAGGTTTCTGTAGTGGGAGCGGGAATGGCAGGTGTCCCAGGTGTAACTTCTAAAATTGTAACGGCCTTATCTGAAAAAGGAATCCGCATTTTACAATCAGCTGATAGTCATACTACTATTTGGGTTCTTGTTAAACAAGATGATTTAGTCTTAGCAGTGAACGCTTTACATGATGTATTTCAATTAGAGGAAGAATCGGTTGAATTTGAATGGACCGATAAATAGATAAGGAGTGGGAGTTATGGTATTATTTGGTCGACTATCTACGGCAATGGTAACACCTTTTGACAAAAAGGGACATATTGATTTTACAAAAACAACTCAATTAATTAATCATTTAATTGAAAATGGTTCTGATTCACTTGTAGTGGCGGGGACTACAGGAGAGTCACCAACCCTATCTAAAGAAGAAAAATTAGCTCTATTTCAACATGTTGTCAAAGTAGTAAATAAGCGTGTTCCTGTCATAGCTGGTACAGGTAGCAATAACACTTATGCTTCAATCGAATTAACGAAGAAAGCGGAGCAACTTGGTGTCGATGCGATCATGCTTGTTGCTCCTTACTATAATAAACCGAATCAAGAAGGGTTATATCAACATTTCAAAGCTGTTGCAGAAAGTACGAGTTTACCAGTAATGGTATACAATATTCCAGGTCGCGCAGTTGTAAATATTTCACCAGATACAGTCGTTCGTTTATCAAGTATTCCGAATATCGTTGCAGTTAAAGAGGCTAGTGGCGATCTTAACGCAATGTCTTATATCATTGCTAATACACCTGAAGACTTTTTACTGTATAGTGGGGATGATGGAATTACTGTCCCAGTTTTATCAATTGGTGGAGTAGGTATTGTATCAGTTGCTTCTCATATTATTGGAAATGAGATGCAAGACATGATTCAGGCATTCTTAGTTGGTGAAAACCAAACGGCAGCTAAAATGCATCAAAAGCTTTTACCAATTATGCAAGGGCTCTTTGCAGCACCAAGTCCGGCTCCAGTTAAAACAGCTCTACAATTAAAGGGCTTAGATGTTGGTTCAGTACGTCTACCGTTAGTTTCTTTAACTGAACTAGAACGTAAGACACTTACAGATTTAATTAACACCTTATAATTTTTCTTGAAAGGTTGACCTTTAAGATGGTAATCATCTTACGGTCAACCTTTATTTTTTGAGCTTTCATATAGTTGTAAACATTTTCATTCTTCAAGTATACTAAAGTTAATTAATTTCTTGTCTGAGAATTTTATAGGAGGACTAAAAAATTGGTAATTAGAAAAAACGGAAGTATCAAACTAGTCGCTCTTGGTGGAGTAGGGGAATTTGGCAAAAATATGTATGTTGCCGAGGTGGATGATGACATATTTGTCATCGATGCTGGATTAATGTTTCCGGAAAATGAAATGTTTGGTATTGATATTGTAATCCCAGATATAACCTACTTAGCAGAGAATAAACATCGAGTTAAAGCGATTTTTTTAACACATGGACATGAAGACCATATAGGTGCACTTTCTTATTTACTTCGTCGGGTTGATGTACCAGTGTATGGAACTAAATTGACATTGGCACTTGCTAAAGCAAAATTTAGTGACCAAGATTTTTTTGAAAATGTTTACATGGAAGAAATAGATTCTAATACTAAACTTCAGTTCGGATCTGTGGAAGTATCATTTTTCCAAACCAATCATAGCATTCCAGATTCAGTAGGAATCAGTATACATACTAGTCAAGGGGCAATTGTTTTTACTGGAGATTTTAAATTTGATCAAGCGGCCACTAAATTATATAAACCTGAAATTGGAAAAATGGCACAAGTTGGTGAAAAGGGGGTTCTTTGCTTATTATCAGATAGTACTGAAGCGGATCGACCTGGATACACAGTATCAGAAGCAATTGTAAAAAAGGAGCTCTTAGATGCTTTTAATAATGCAAAAGGGCGAGTAATTGCCGCTTGCTTTTCATCTGACATATACCGAATTCAACATATTTTCGACATAGCCTATGAGTATAATCGGAAAGTTGTTGTCGCTGGTAAAAGCTTGCGAAGGATTTATGATATTGCAGTCAATCTTGGTTATCTGGAAATTCAAGAAGATGTAATCATTCCTTTTTCTGATATCAATCAATTTGAAGATGAAGAGGTAATCGTTCTAGTGACAGGGGGACAGGGCGACCTATTTGAAGTATTAGAAAAAATGGCGAAACAAATTCACAAACAAATTAATTTTAAAAAAGGAGACCTAGTTCTATTTGCTGGATCTCCGCCTAGAGGTAGTGAGGTTGCTCTATATAAAATAATTGATATGCTTTATCGTGCTGGGGCAAATGTTATTTCAAGTAAACATACAATACAAGCTTCTAGTCATGGCAGCCAAGAAGAATTAAAATTCATGATAAATCTTATGCAACCTAAGTTTTTTATTCCCATCCACGGTGAATATAGAATGTTAAAAGCTCATGCAAAACTTGCAAAGTCAATGGGCATTCCATCTGATAATATTATTATTCCTGAAAAGGGAGAAGTAATAGAAATTAATGAAGAAGAAATTTTCTATCATGGGAAAGTACCATCAGGTAATGTCTTAATTGATGGTATTGGGGTTGGTGATGTTGGGAACATTGTATTACGTGATCGCAAGCTTTTTTCACAGGATGGGGTATTAGTCATCGTTGTAACAATAAAAAAGTCCGAGAAGCGATTAGTCGGAGACCCAGAATTGATTACTCGTGGTTTTGTTTATGTTCGTGAATCAGAGAAGTTAATCAAAGACTCAAATACCCTTGTTAAGGAAACGGTTGATAAGTATTTATTAAAGGAATCTATTGATTGGGGAGGAATCAAGCAAGAAATTAGAGAAAAGCTAAATCAATTCTTGTTTGAAAAAACAAAACGAAAACCGATGATTATCCCAATATTAATAGAAGTATAATCTGCACTGGATCTCCAGTGCATTTTTTAATACAAAAGGAAGGATTATTCCACATTTAATCACCTGAGTTGGATAATACTAACTATATTGCACAATGGAAGGGAGATCAAAAAATGGAACACGAACAATATAAAAATGATTCCACCCAAGAAACACAAGAACCTGGAAAAGAAGACAAACCATCAAGTTTAATGGAAAAAATACAACAACTTGGTCAGACTAATGTTCCCCAACTTTCTAATGATTCAAAAATACATTGTTTGACTATTATAGGACAAATAGAGGGTCATCTTGCATTGCCACCACAAAATAAAACAACTAAGTATGAACATATTATTCCACAATTAATTGCCATCGAACAAAATCCTAAAATCGAGGGTCTAATTATTGTGCTTAATACAGTGGGAGGCGATGTAGAAGCTGGATTAGCTATTTCAGAAATGCTTGCATCCTTATCAAAACCTACCGTTTCAATTGTCTTAGGTGGTGGTCATTCTATAGGAGTACCAATCGCTGTATCTTGTAATTATTCTTTTATTGCTGAAACAGCTACAATGACTATTCATCCCGTTAGGTTGACAGGTCTAGTTATCGGAGTTCCGCAAACATTTGAATATCTAGATAAAATGCAGGACCGAGTTATTAATTTTGTGACAAGTCATTCTAATATAACTGAAGAAACCTTTAAGGAATTAATGTTTGCAAAGGGTAATTTAACGAGAGATATTGGGACAAATGTGATTGGTAAAGAAGCGGTTGAAAATGGTTTAATTAATGAGGTTGGAGGAATTGGGAAGGCAATTAAAAAATTAAATGAACTAATTGAATTGCAAAAGGATAAAGAGGATGTGATCATTCAATGATCCTATACACGATGATGCCTCCAGAGCTGATTTATCCGACTGCCGAAAATGAATTTGGTAAACAGATGATGGTTCAGTATAATGGAATTCCATTATTAGTTGAACAAACTGAAGACAATTGTTATCAGGTATTAAGAGTAATGAGTAGTGATCCCAATCATTATCTGGATGGGCGTTGCTGTCCAGGAGCTAAAATTTCCTTATTAACATAAGCTTGTTCTCTATCAAACCTCTTTAGTATGTTATAATTAGGTACAATTTTGTGAAGCAGCCAAATTGGCTGCTTTCTAATTTCCAATAAATAAAGTTTTGGGTGATATTCTTGGCGAAAAAAAAACGCAGACAAAGGATTAAGAAAGAGCAATTTACACAAACAATAAAGTACGAAATGATAGGGTTATCACTACTTGCTTTTTCAATTATTTCCATTGCAAAGCTGGGAGCTGTCGGAAATACTTCAGTATTCTTCTTTCGATTTTTCACAGGTGAATGGTACATATTGAGCTTGTTAGGATTAATAGGTATTAGTGTCTTCTTTATGATTAAAAGGGACATTCCTAATTTATTTCATGTTAAGTTAATGGGTATTTATTTAATTGTTATTTCTATTTTATTATTAAGTCATATGACTCTGTTTAGCTTATTATCTAATGGAGGTAATTTTGAGAACCCTAGTGTCATTGCAAATACATGGGAACTTTACAGGATGGAAATAAACGGAGAAACAAGTACTAGTGATTTAGGCGGTGGAATGGTAGGAGCTTTATTTTTTGCTATCTCTTATTATCTTTTTGCTGAGACCGGTACTAAAATAGTAGCTTTTATTTTAATTATTATTGGTTTTATACTATTAACGGGAAGAACATTTGGAGATACGGTTGCGCGCATTTTCTTATCAGTATCCACCTTTTTTTCCAAACAATGGAATCAATTTTTACTTGACATATCAGATTCACGTGACAAATTGAAACAAAAAAGGTTAGATAAGGCTGAAAAGAAAAAGCAAGAAGTTGATTCTGTTACTGATGAGTTGCAAGCAGTTCCAGTCATTACATCCAAGCCGATAAATAATGTTTCGGTTAATTCTGAGCCTCTTATTTCTAGCTTTACAGAAAAGGCATATACATCTAAAGAGGATGTTAAAACTAAAAATGCAATCAATTCTCCTGAAAAAGAAGAAGAAAGTGTTCCACCTATTACGTTTACTGAGGTCGAGAATCATTCGTATGAACTCCCTCCTTTACATATCTTAAAACTACCAAAGCAAACAGATCAAAGTGGTGAATATGAATTAATCCATGCGAATGCTGCAAAGCTAGAAAGAACCTTTCTAAGCTTTGGGGTAAAAGCAAGAGTGACTCAAGTCCATTTAGGACCTGCAGTTACCAAGTATGAAGTTCATCCAGATGTAGGGGTAAAGGTTAGTAAAATTGTAAGTTTAAGCGATGATTTAGCACTTGCACTGGCTGCCAAGGATATTCGTATGGAAGCACCTATTCCAGGAAAAAGTGCAATAGGAATTGAGGTTCCAAATTCAGAAGTGGCTATGGTATCTTTAAGAGAAGTGCTAGAAGCAAAAGAGAATGATAGACCCGATTCTAAATTGTTGATTGGTTTAGGGCGTGATATCACTGGAGAAGCTGTGCTGGCTGAATTAAATAAGATGCCTCACTTATTAGTAGCAGGTGCTACAGGTAGCGGTAAGAGTGTATGTATCAATGGAATAATTACCAGTATTTTGATGAGGGCAAAACCACATGAGGTTAAGCTTATGATGATTGATCCCAAAATGGTAGAATTAAATGTTTATAACGGTATTCCACATTTACTCGCACCGGTTGTAACAGATGCGAAAAAGGCTTCTCAAGCTTTAAAAAAGGTCGTAAATGAAATGGAAAGAAGATATGATTTATTTTCCCATACAGGAACTAGAAATATTGAAGGCTATAACGATTACATTAAGCGAATTAACCAAGAAGAAGGAGAGAAACAACCTCTTCTTCCGTATATTGTGGTAATTGTGGATGAGTTGGCGGACTTAATGATGGTCGCTTCTTCCGATGTAGAAGATTCAATCACGAGACTTGCACAGATGGCCCGAGCAGCAGGAATTCATCTAATCATAGCAACACAAAGACCTTCTGTTGATGTCATTACTGGGGTTATTAAAGCAAACATTCCTTCTCGAATTGCCTTTGCTGTTTCTAGCCAAATCGATTCTAGAACGATACTTGATATGGGCGGAGCAGAAAAATTGTTAGGCAGAGGAGATATGTTGTTTTTACCTGTGGGTGCGTCAAAACCTATAAGGGTCCAAGGGGCATTTTTATCAGATAGTGAAGTTGAGGACACAGTCGGGTTTGTCATTGGACAGCAAAAGGCACAATATCAAGAGGAAATGATTCCAGAGGATGTGCCCGAAACCACAGGAGCTGTTGAAGATGAACTATACCAAGAAGCAGTTGATTTAATTTTAGAAATGCAAACAGCTTCAGTATCTATGTTACAGCGTAGATTTAGGATTGGGTATACAAGGGCTGCGCGTCTTATTGATGAAATGGAGGCACGTGGAGTAGTGGGTCCGTATGAAGGTAGTAAACCACGTGTCGTTTTAATGGATAAATCTAAAGAAGAAGCAAGTAGTTAGAACTAGGTATATATCCCTAGTTCTATTTTTGTAAAATAAAAATAATTTATTAGTAATGGACAGTTGTATAGGTGAATGTCGTTTTCGGTAGGGAATTATACCATAAAAATTGGGTAAATAGTGCTAGTATTTATGACATAAAAGTTGAATGCTCCTTTTTTCGACAAAATATTGAAACGCTATTTATTTATCCTCAGAAAAATGTTATAGTATTTTCGATTAGTAGGAATGATAATACATCTGAGGTCTGATGTCTTAGGGAATTAGTTGGAGGAAACTGCATGTCAATCAAGTTAGATAACCGACATCTGTATTTACAAGTAATTGATCGATTAAAGCAAGACATTGAGAAAGGAATATATAAAGAAAGAGAAAAACTTCCTTCTGAATTTGATCTTGCAAAACAACTTGGTGTAAGTCGAGCAACACTTCGAGAAGCACTTAGAATTCTTGAAGAAGAAAACGTCATCATTCGAAGGCATGGTGTCGGGACGTTTGTCAATGCAAGACCTTTATTCACCTCTGGAATCGAGCAACTAAACAGTGTCACTAATATGATTAAACAAGCTGATATGAAGCCAGGGACTATTTTTCTAAGTTCATCATCCGAGAACCCTACCGAAGAGGATATTCGTCGCTTTTCTTGTTCACCAGATATGGAGATGGTTGTAATCGAGCGAGTTCGTACAGCTAACGGTGACCCGGTCGTTTATTGTGTGGACAAAATTCCTAAACGAATTTTGCCAGATACGTTTTCACATGATGAGGAGTCTATTTTTTCAATCATTGAAGATGTTACAGATCGAAAAATCACTTATGCTGTAGCAGATATCGAACCGGTTGGTTATCATGAGAAAATTTCTCCTATTCTAGAATGTGAACCAGAAACTGCTTTGCTCGTTTTAAAGCAAATGCATTTTGATGAAATGGATGAACCTGTCCTATTTTCGGTAAACTATTTCAAGGCAGACAAATTTAGTTTTCATGTGTTGAGAAAACGCGTATAAGTTTTTTGAACAAATGAAAACGGAATCATAATTGCCTTAAAAAAACATTCTTACAAAAATCACTAAACAATCATAGGGGGTTATATAAGATGAACAAGCGTAAAATGGGTTTAGCTTTATCTCTTGCTCTAACAGCAGGAACAATCTTAGGAGCTTGCGGTAAAGAAGATGAAAAAGAAACAACTGGTGAAAAGCCTGAAACTGAAACACCAGCAACTGAAGAAGCATTTACTGTTGCAATGGTAACAGACGTTGGTGGAGTTGATGACAAATCATTCAACCAATCTGCATGGGAAGGTTTACAAGCTTTTGGTTCAGAAACAGGATTATCTGAAGGTAAAGAAGGCTATAGCTACCTGCAATCTCAATCAGATGCTGACTATGAAACAAATCTTAACAATCTTGCTCGTCAAGGCTATGACCTAGTTTTCGGTATTGGATTCTTGATGCAAGATGCTGTAAATACAGTTGCTAGTCAACAAACAGGCTCTAATTTTGCAATCATTGATGCTGTAGTTGAGCAACCAAACGTTGCAAGCGTTTTATTTAAAGAGCAAGAGGCTGCTTACTTAGCTGGTATTGCTGCTGCATTAACTTCAGAATCTAATAAAATTGGTTTTATCGGTGGAATGGAAATTCCAGTTATCGAGCGTTTCGAAGCTGGTTTCTTAGCAGGAGTTAAAGCTGTAAAGCCTGATATTAAAGTTGATGTTCAGTATGCAGGAGCGTTTGATAAAGCTGAACTTGGTCAAACAATTGCTTCAAAAATGTATTCTAGTGGAGCTGACGTTATTTTCCACGCTGCTGGTGGTACTGGAAACGGATTATTTAAGGAAGCACGTGACCTTAAGAAGAAAGATCCTTCAAAAAATTACTGGGCTATCGGAGTTGACTCAGACCAAACAGCTGAGGGTATTGTTGATATCGGTGGAACAGAGCATAACGTAATTATTACTTCTGCACTTAAGCGTGTAGACAATGCGGTTAAAGATCTTTCTGCTAAAGCTGCTAAAGGGGAATTCCCTGGCGGTCAAGCTTCAACTTACGGTTTAGTTGAAGAGGGTGTTGGTTTAGCTCCAATTAACGATGCTGTTGCTGCTAAAGCTGACATCGAAGCTAAAGTTGAAGAGTTTAAAGCGAAAATTGTTAGCGGAGAAATTACAGTTCCTGAATTCCGTAAGGATGTAAAATAATCTAATAGTTTTTATGAATAAGCGGGCTTGTAATGCCGGCCCGCTTATCCTTTTATAGAATCCTAACTGAAAGATAGGAAATATAGTTTTCTACCTTTCATTTAAGATTTTAGTACGTTGGAATGATTTAAATTCTGACTAGGGGTTAATCCCTTTTTTAATAAAATCTAAAGGTCTGACCTCTTACTACTTATGTATAATATTTCCTTTTTTAGGGCAAGGAGTGAAAATAATGGAATATGTTATTGAAATGCTCAACATTCGTAAGGAATTTCCGGGCATTGTTGCGAATGATAACATTACCCTTCAAGTAAAAAAAGGGGAAATTCATGCTTTATTAGGTGAAAATGGTGCTGGAAAATCAACGTTAATGAACGTTCTTTTTGGACTGTATCAACCTGAAAAAGGTGAAATTCGCGTTAAAGGAAAACCTGTCAATATTACAAATCCTAATATTGCTAATGATTTAGGTATCGGAATGGTGCATCAACACTTTATGCTTGTTGATCCATTTACGGTTACAGAAAACATCATTCTTGGACAGGAAACAACTTCCAAAGGTATGATTGATATTAAAAAAGCAGAGAATGATGTTCGTGCAATCTCAGAAAAATATGGTTTAGCTGTTGATCCTTCTGCAAAAATTGCTGATATATCCGTTGGAATGCAACAAAGGGTGGAGATTCTTAAGACGCTTTATCGTGGTGCAGAAATTCTAATCTTTGATGAACCGACTGCGGTCTTAACGCCACAGGAAATCGGTGAATTAATCCAAATCATGAAAACGCTTATTAAAGAAGGTAAATCCATCATTTTGATTACGCATAAGCTTAAAGAAATTATGGAAGTGTGTGATCGTTGTACAGTTATTCGTAAAGGTAAAGGAATTGGCACTGTTACTGTATCGGAAACAAATCCAAATGAATTAGCTAGTTTAATGGTTGGACGCGAAGTAACGTTTACTACTGAAAAAACGGAAGCAACTCCTAAACACAATGTATTCGAAATTGAAAATTTGCATGTAAAAGACTCCAGAGGTCTAGGTGCGGTAAATGGTTTGAATTTAACAGTACGGTCTGGTGAGATTGTCGGTATTGCAGGAGTAGATGGTAATGGACAATCTGAATTGATCGAAGCGATTACAGGACTTCGTAAAATTGATAGTGGATCTGTCAAACTTAATGGTAAAGAAATTACAAAATTATCTCCTCGGAAAATCACAGAGTCTGGTATAGGTCATATCCCTCAAGATAGACATAAACACGGGTTAGTACTTGATTTTCCAATTGGTGAAAACATGGTACTTCAAACGTACTATCAGGAACCTAATTCTAAAATGGGTGTATTAAATTTTAAAAATATTTATAAAAAAGCAAAAAGCTTAATTGAAGAATTTGATGTTCGTACACCCAGCGAATTTACTTTAGCTCGTGCACTATCAGGTGGTAATCAACAAAAAGCCATTATCGGTCGTGAAGTTGACAGAAACCCAGACTTACTAATTGCTGCACAGCCAACACGTGGACTTGATGTAGGGGCAATTGAGTTTATTCATAAACGTTTAATCGAGCAACGCGACAATGGCAAAGGGGTGTTGTTAGTATCCTTTGAGCTTGATGAAATCATGAATGTTAGCGATCGAATTGCTGTTATTTATGAAGGGAAGATTGTTGCGATTGTAGATCCGAAAGAAACAACCGAGCAGGAGCTTGGTTTATTAATGGCTGGATCGAAGCGAAAGGAAGCAGGTGAAGTAAATAATGTCTAATCGATTGAGAAATTTATCGATTCCGATTATTGCTGTTCTTTTAGGGGTTGTAGTTGGAACAATTATAATGCTTATAAGTGGTTACGATGCGATTGCTGCATACTCGGCATTATGGAGCGGTGCATTTGGTGAAGTATATTATACTGGGGAAGTTGTTCGTCAAGTAACGCCATATATTTTAGCAGGTTTAGCAGTGGCATTTGCTTTTAGAACGGGTCTATTCAATATTGGGGTTGAAGGGCAGTTAATTGTTGGTTGGTTAGCAGCAGTTTGGGTAGGTGTTGCCTTTGATTTGCCTCGTTTTATTCATTTACCTTTAGCTGTACTTGCTGCAGCAGTAGCTGGTGGATTATGGGCTTTTTTACCGGGATTATTAAAAGCTCGTTTCCGCGTTCACGAGGTAATCGTTACGATTATGATGAACTATGTTGCCTTACACTTAACAAATTACATTATTCGTAGATATTTACCATCGCCAAGTGGTGATAGAACTGAAAAAATTCATGCAACAGCATCGTTAAGATCACCGTTTTTTGAAGAATTAACAGACTTTTCTCGCTTACACTGGGGAATTTTTATTGCAATTATTGCTGCCATTTTTATGTGGTTCTTATTGGAAAAAACCACTCGTGGTTTTGAATTACGTTCAGTAGGATTTAACCAACATGCATCTCAATATTCAGGAATGAATGTAAACAAAAACATTGTTCTATCAATGGTCATCTCAGGTGTATTTGCTGGTCTTGCTGGTGCTATGGAAGGTTTAGGAACTTTTGGATATGCAGCTGTAAAAGGTGGATTCACAGGAGTAGGATTTGACGGTATCGCAGTTGCATTATTAGGTGGAAATGCCGCTTTTGGTGTTATCTTAGCCGCCATTTTATTCGGTGCATTAAAAGTTGGGTCTCTAAATATGCCTTTAGAATCTGGAGTGCCGAATGAATTAGTAGATATTATTATCGCGTTGATTGTATTCTTCGTTGCAGCAAGTTATATGATTCGTATCGTGATGGATCGTTTTAGTAAAAAGGGGGTGAAATAAGTGAGCTTAATGGAAATTTTACTAATTATCATTCCTTCCACCCTACTTTGGGCAGCGCCACTTATTTTCACTGGTTTAGGTGGAAATTTTTCTGAACGTGCTGGAGTAGTAAATATTGGACTTGAAGGTTTAATGGTTATTGGAGCTTTTACAGCGATTGTATTTAACCTACAATTTGATAGTGTTTTAGGAGATGCAACACCTTGGGTTGCTTTACTTGCAGCCATGGTTGCGGGTGCTATATTCTCCATTCTACATGCAGTTGCCTCTATTACCTTTAGGGCAGATCAAACCGTATCTGGTGTGGCAATAAATTTGTTATCCATCGGATTAGCACTTTTCTTAGTTAAGCTTATTTATGGTAAAGGTCAAACAGATATTATTCAAAAAAGCTTTAGTAAAATTGATATACCTATTTTAAGTGACATTCCAGTTATTGGAGATCTTTTCTTCTCTAATACTTATTACACATCATATGTTGCCATATTCGTTGCAATTATTGTTTGGGTAATCATGTTTAAAACTCCATTTGGGCTTCGTTTACGTGCAGTAGGGGAACATCCAATGGCTGCTGATACGATGGGAATCAATGTCACTAGAATGAGATATATTGCAGTTATCCTTTCTGGAGCTCTTGGTGGTATTGGTGGAGGCGTTTACGCTCAAGCAATTTCATCTGACTTCGGACATGCAACAATTAGTGGGCAAGGTTTCATGGCGCTAGCAGCATTAATTTTCGGTAAGTGGAATCCTCTAGGAGTTATGGGAGCTGCCTTATTCTTCGGGTTCGCTCAAAGCTTAAGTATCATCGGTAAGAGCTTACCATTCCTTGAGAATATACCAAGTGTGTACCTATTAATTGCACCATATGTATTAACCATTCTTGCCTTAACTGGATTTATTGGTCGTGCCGATGCACCAAAAGCATCTGGCGTACCGTATATTAAAGGGAAAAGATAATCAAATTATTAACCATACACCTGACTTGTTGTCAGGTGTTTTTATTATATAAAATAGGGATAATGTTTTGAAATCTTAGATTAGGGGAAAATAAGTTTAGATGTATTTACATATGATGAAATAGTGCGAATGCGTAGTTGTAATTTAGTAAAGGAGGACATTCTATGCCCGTTTTAACAGAAAGCGTGAAGGAGATGAAGGGGTATAAACTTCATCTAGTTAAGACAGAAAAATATAAAACCAATACGATAGTGTGGAAGATGAAAGCACCATTGACAAAGGAAGATGTTACTTTAAGAGCATTACTTCCACATGTATTACAAAGTAGCTCAAGTAAATATCCTACTACTACCGAACTAAGGTCATATTTAGATGGGTTATATGGAACTACTTTATATGTAGATTTAGCTAAAAAAGGCGAGTATCAGATTATGAGTTTTAGTATCGAAGTGGCAAACGAAAAATTCTTATCGGACCCAACCCCATTACTTGAAAAAGCTATGGAATTTTTGGCTGAAATCTTACTAAATCCAAATATACAAAATAATAATTTTCAAACCGAAACGGTAGAGAAAGAGAAAAAGACGTTGAAACAACGGATTCAATCTGTTTTCGATGATAAAATGCGTTATTCAAATTTAAGGCTTGTTGAAGAAATGTTTGGTATGGAGCCCTACTCGCTTCATGTTAATGGAAAAATGGAAGATGTAGATTCCATTACTTCAGAAAATTTATATCAATTTTATCAAAGAGCTTTAAAGGAAGATGAATTGGATTTATATGTCATAGGTGATGTGGATGAAAATAAAGTAGAGCAAATTGCCGGTAAGCTTTTTCAATTCGAGCAACGTACACCAAAGGTAATATCAAATTATGAAAAGAAAAACATCCAGACTGTGCATGTAGTGAAAGAAGAGCAGGATATTAAGCAAGGAAAACTAAATATTGGATATCGAACTAATGTCGTATACGGTGATTCAGATTATTTTGCCCTTCAAATCTTTAACGGAATATTTGGGGGATTTTCACACTCTAAATTATTTATAAACGTACGAGAGAAAGCTAGTTTAGCTTACTATGCTGCGAGTAGGATGGAAAGTCATAAAGGAATTATGATGGTGATGTCAGGAATTGATTTTAATCATTATGATCAAGCAGTTGGTATTATTAAAGAACAAATGGAAGCAATGAAAAAGGGCGACTTTACAGATGAAGAGCTCGAACAAACAAAGGCAGTAATTGATAATCAATTGTTAGAGACAATCGATACATCTCGAGGAATTGTGGAGGTACTTTATCATAATGTAGTCAGCCACGTTAATATTAGTTTGGATCAATGGCTTGGAGACATGAAAAAGGTGACTAAAGAAGATATAGTTGCTGTAGCGAATAAAATAGAAATGGATACTATCTACTTCTTAACGGGAATGGGGGTGGAGCAAAAGTGAAAAAAATAGCTTTTGATCAACTTCAGGAAGAATTATATTACGAAAAACTAAATAATGGATTAGATGTGTATATATTACCTAAAAAAGGGTTTAACAAAACCTTTGCCACTTTTACAACCAAATATGGGTCTATAGATAATCAGTTTGTTCCAAAAGGAGAAGCTGAATTTACGAAGGTACCTGATGGGATTGCTCATTTCTTAGAACATAAACTGTTTGAAAAGGAAGATGGAGATGTATTTCAACAGTTTAGCAAACAGGGAGCATCTGCCAATGCGTTTACATCATTTACAAGAACAGCCTATTTATTTTCAAGTACCTCTAATTTCGAAAGAAATCTTGAAACATTAATGGACTTTGTACAAGAACCGTATTTTTCAGAAAAAACGGTTGAAAAGGAAAAAGGAATTATTGGTCAAGAAATCACGATGTATGATGACAATGCTGACTGGAGATTATATTTTGGTTTAATTCAAAATATGTACAAAAACCATCCAGTAAAAATCGATATAGCGGGAACAATTGATTCAATTGCTAAAATTACAAAGGATATGCTCTATCAATGCTATTACACTTTTTATCACCCAAGTAACATGTTATTGTTTGTTGTTGGTCCTGTTGATGTAGAAAATACAATGAAGTTCATTAAGGAAAATCAAGACAAAAAGGCAATTGAGCAGCAGCCTGAAATAAAAAGAGAATTTGAAGATGAACCAAATGAAGTGGCTGAAAAGAAAAAAGTTTTAGAAATGAATGTGCAAACTTCCAAGTGTTTAGTAGGGATTAAAGCACTTAATCAGCAGCTAAATGGAGAAGAGATGCTTAAAAATGAATTGGCTATCAATTTATTATTAGATTTACTTTTTGGAAAGAGCTCAGACAATTATCAGAAATTATATTCAGAAGGACTTATTGATGAAACCTTCTCATATGATTTTACCTCTGAACAAGGCTTCGGTTTTGCTATGCTTGGTGGAGATACTGGGGAGCCTAATCGCTTGGAGGAAACCCTTGAAAAAATGCTTAAGGATGCGGCAACAGGTAGTGGAATTACTGAAGAAGGATTAGTTAAAGCGAAAAAGAAAAGAATTGGTGCATTTTTACGATCAGTAAACTCTCCTGAATATATTGCTAATCAATTTACTCGTTACGCTTTTAACGAAATGAATCTTTTTGATGTCGTGCCTACCCTTGAAAAAATAACGCTTGAAGATGTAAAGAAAATAGCATCAGACTTTATTTCAGAAGAAAGATTTACGGTTTGTCAGGTAGTTCCTAAAAAATAAGTCATATAGGAAGGAATGGCCAATTGGTCATTCCTTTTTCTGATGCCTCACTATTAAATATATGAAGAATGAGTTAAAATAAGGGTAAAAAATGAGGAAAATGATATGAGTCAGTTTGTATTAATTACGGGTGCCAGCGGGGGGATAGGGCAAGCTATTGCTTTGCAGCTGGCAAAAGAAGGATATAATTTATATCTTCATTACTATAAAAATGAAAAAACATTAATGGGGCTTCTTGAACAATTACAAATGTATCAAGGTGAATACATTCCGGTTCAAGGAGATTTAAGTGAATCGAACGACTATCGTAAAATCACATCCAATATCTTTGCTCTAGACGCTATTGTACATTGTGGGGGTCAGTCACATTACGGTTTATTAACAGATATTGATGAAGTAGAAGTTGAGGCGATGTTAAAGGTACATGTCTCAGCTCCATTAGTTCTGACTAAATTGCTTTTGCCTAAGCTTATTAATAAAAGAAAAGGTAATATTATTGTGATATCTTCTATTTGGGGTCAAACAGGAGGGGCATACGAAGTGGCTTATTCAACCGTAAAGGGTGCCCAAATTTCGTTTGTAAAAGCCCTAAGCAAGGAAGTAGCTTTGAACGGTATTAGAGTGAACGCAATTGCTCCAGGTGCAATCAATACCCTAATGAACAGTCATTTATCAGAAGAGGATATTAGCTTAATAAATGAGGAAATCCCAATGGGGAGGCTAGGAAGACCAGAGGAAGTTGCAAACGGTGTATCCTTTTTATTATCTGAAAAAGCTTCTTATATAACCGGACAGGTCTTAGCTATTAATGGTGGCTGGTACACCTAGTAAATTGTTAAAGAATTTTTTGTTCAAAAAACATTCACGAAACAAAATCTTTTACACGTATATTCTATACCTTCTGATACATAATAAGCTTGTACTACTTTTAAGGAGGTATTCAAATTATGTCTGTATTAGATAACTGGCAACAATGGAAGGATTTCTTAGGAGATCGATTAGACCAAGCTGAAACTGAAGGTATGAGTAAGGGTGTAATTAATGACCTTGCTTATCAAATTGGGGACTACCTTGCAGCTCAGGTTGATCCTAAGAACGAACAAGAAAGAATCTTATCTGACCTTTGGTCAGTAGCAAGCGAAGATGAGCAACATGCCATAGCTAATATGATGGTCAAACTGGTTCAAAAATAACAAGAACAAAAAAGAGAGGGATTTCCTTCTCTTTTTTTATTCCGTTAAGTCTTCCCGTACTTTAAGGAAAGTCTCCCCTTTTATTTAAGTGCTAAAGAGTTGTTCTTGTATGTGTTTTTACTTTCCTATTAAGTTAAAATCATATATGATAGTTACAAGGTTTAGGGTAAAATTTGTCCTCAATAGGCTTAAGGAGGTTTTTATGGATAAAACGGAATGGTACTTAGAATATGAGATTCAGAAAAATCGACCTGGTTTATTAGGTGACATATCTTCCCTTTTAGGTATGCTTTCCATTAATATTGTAACAATTAATGGGGTAGATGAAGGTCGTCGTGGTTTATTGATTTTGGCAAAAGATCATCATCAAATTCAAAGGCTAGAGTCTATTTTGGAAACAATGGACACAATAAAAGTAATTAAACTTCGAGAACCCAAACTCAGAGACCGTCTTGCTGTACGACATGGGCGATATATACAAAGAGATGCGGATGACAAAAAAACATTCCGGTTTGCTCGTGATGAACTTGGTTTATTAGTTGATTTTATGGCAGAATTATATAAGCAAGAAGGACATAAATTGATTGGAATCCGTGGTATGCCTAGGGTAGGTAAAACCGAGTCAATAGTGGCAGCGAGTGTTTGTGCAAACAAAAGATGGCTTTTTGTGTCATCTACCTTATTAAAACAAACTATACGAAATCAACTAATCGAGGATGAATATAACGAGAATAATCTTTTTATTCTAGATGGAATCGTCTCAACCCGAAGAGCGAACGAACGTCATTGGCAGTTAGTACGTGAAATTATGCGATTACCAGCTGTTAAAGTTGTAGAGCACCCAGATATTTTCGTGCAAAATACTGAATATACACTTGATGATTTTGATTATATTATTGAGCTTCGAAGTCATCCTGGAGAAGAAATTACATATGAAGTAGTTAATCAAAACCAATTATTCTCTGATTCGGACTTTGGAGGATTTGATTTTTAGTTAAGGACGAAATATTAGCTTAATATATTGGAAGGTGTTAGCTTTGACGGAATTAGGTAGTCGACTAAAGGAAGCGCGAGAAATCAAAGGAATAAGCCTAGAAGAATTGCAAAAAGTAACAAAGATTCAAAAACGATATTTAATAGGCATTGAAGAAGGAAACTACAGTATAATGCCAGGTAAATTTTATATTAGAGCATTTATTAAACAATACGCAGAAGCTGTTGATTTAAATCCTGAAGAAATTTTTGATCTTTATAAAGAGGATGTACCTTCTGTTGGTAATACCGAGCTACCTGAGCTCTCACGAGTAAAAACTAGGAAAGATATTTCAGAAGGAAATGGAAAGGTATTAGATGCCCTACCCAAAGTATTAATTGCTGTATTTCTAATTGGAGCAGCTGCATTAGTTTATTATTTAGTTCAACAAAATGCCGGAGATAGGACTAATGAGCCGTTGGATACAGGAGCAGAGTCCGTTAAATATGAAGTGGATAATACTGGGAAGAAAAATGAGGGAAAGAAGAACACACCTTCTGATGAAAAGACTGGAAATGATGATGAGAATGTTGAAGGTTCTGATAAAGCAATCGAAGAAGACCCTATCACAGAAGATACTAAGGATCAGTCAGAAACGGTTACCCAAGAGGTAATTGTTGCTTCATCAAGTGGTTATAAAACCACATATGAGTTAAAGAATGCTGATCGCTTTGATGTAAAACTTGTTTCAACTGGAGAAACATGGGTTAATATGAAAAATGGAAAAGGGTTCTCCTTTTATCAAGGTATGTTGAAAAAAGATGAGGTAGATAGCCAAACAGTTGATTATTCAAAAGAAACTGAGGCAGCTCTGGTTATTGGGAATTCTACAAATACTGAGATTTATATAAATGATCAAAAAATTGAATATGCCATTTCCCCAACAGAAGAAGTTCGTCAAGATATTGTTATCCGTTTTGTTCCTAAGGAAGAATAGTCATCGGTTAATGACTATTCTTCCGCATGTTTAAAATGGCAATTGGAGGTTATTGTGGATGAATATCCCAAATAAGATTACAGTTTCAAGGATTTTATTAATCCCCTTATTTTTAATCATAATGCTTTTCCCCTTCAATTGGGGAGATATGTATTTTCTAGGTGTTGATATGCCAGTTACACACTTTGTCGGTGCATTAATTTTTATTTTTGCTGCTTCGACAGATTGGGTAGATGGCCACTACGCTAGGAAGCACAATCTAGTAACCAATCTAGGTAAGTTTTTAGACCCATTAGCAGACAAGCTTCTAGTATCTGCTGCGTTAATTGTGTTAGTAGAACTTCGTTACATAGATTCTTGGATTGCAATTGTGATCATTAGTCGTGAATTCGCAGTAACTGGTCTTAGATTAGTTTTAGCAGACCAGGGTGAAGTAGCAGCAGCAAAAACACTAGGTAAAATCAAAATGTGGGCACAAATTGTTGCTATTTCTGCCTTTTTATTACATAATACTATTTTTGAGTTACTTTCAATTCCATTTGATGAAATTTCCCTTTGGATTGCATTGATTTTCACGGTTTGGTCAGGCGTGGATTATTTTGTGAAAAATAAAGAAGTATTTATAAACTCTAAATAGTCTTTTCTGGTTATAAGGGGGACAACTAAAAAATGAATGCAGAAATCATAGCAGTTGGGTCAGAATTATTGTTAGGGCAAATCGTGAATACGAATGCCCGTTTTTTATCACAACAATTAGCGGAGTTAGGGGTTAATGTTTATTTTCATACAGTTGTAGGAGATAATCCCGATAGGCTTAAACAAGCATTAACAAATGCAGAAGCTAGAGCAGATATTATTCTTTTAACAGGCGGCCTCGGACCAACAAAGGATGATTTGACTAAAGAAACAATAGCAAAACATTTAAACACAAAACTTGTTATGAATCCGTTCGCCCTTCATTCAATTGAGCAGTTTTTTGCTCGTACGAGACGAATTATGACGGATAATAATAAAAAACAAGCACTTGTTCTTGAAAATTGTCATGTACTTCAAAATGATAATGGGATGGCTCCGGGGATGCTTTATAAACAAAATGAGAAAATCTATATTCTTTTACCTGGTCCACCGAAGGAAATGGAACCGATGTTTATGACTTATGGCCGTCAAACTCTATTAAAGCAACTTGACACTAATGAGGAAATCATCTCGCGTGTCCTACGGTTCTTTGGGATAGGTGAGGCTGCATTAGAAACAGAAATTGAAGACTTAATTGACTCTCAAACTAACCCTACTATTGCTCCTTTAGCTTCAGATGGAGAAGTGACATTAAGGTTAACAGCGAAACATCCAGACAAAAATGAAGCAATAAGTTTAATTGATGATGTGGAAAAGAAAATACGCTCAAGAGTTGGTCAATTTTTCTATGGCTATGATACAACATCCCTTATGGATGAAGCTTTTTCGAGTTTAAAAACTAAAGGATTAACCATTGCTTGTGCAGAAAGTTTAACAGGTGGTAAGTTTCAGGAGCAATTTACTGCAATACCTGGGGCAGGCGATCTTTTAAAAGGTGGGATAGTTTGTTATTCGAATGAAGTAAAAATGGACTTGCTTGATATAAATCCATTAACAATTGAACAAGTGGGCGCTGTGAGTGAAGAATGTGCAAGAGACTTAGCAATAAACGTTGCTAATAAATTAAATTCTAATATAGGAATTAGTTTCACTGGTGTGGCTGGTCCAAGTGAATCTGAGGGCAAGCCTGTTGGAACAGTATATATTGGTATTTATTTGAAAGGCAATGAACCAATTGTTGAAAAGGTAGAATTAGCTGGAAGTAGAGAAGCCATCCGTACTAGAGCAGTAAAATTTGGCTGTCATTTTTTGAAGCAATATTTAACTAATGCACAAGTTGAGCAATCCTGAAGCTCACTTGTGTTTTTATTTTTCAGACGAATTGTTAAATTTGTGTTTTAGAGAGTATATGTTTATAAAAATGTTAATTTCTTCTCTCATTCTATTATTTTGAGGCTATTTATTACCAAAAAATAATCGAATAGGTGTTCGTTTTTTTGCTCGACAAACTATAAAAAAACGTTTATAGTAGTGTTAGGGAAAAGATGAGAGAAAGCTAGAAAATAGGTTATTCTCACATCATTTAAAGGAGGAAAATAAAGTGAGTGATCGTAAAGCAGCCTTAGAAATGGCGCTGAAACAAATAGAAAAGCAATTCGGTAAAGGTTCTGTTATGAAACTTGGGGAGCAAACAGACCGAAGAATATCAACCTCTCCTAGTGGATCATTAGCACTTGATGCAGCTCTTGGTGTAGGTGGATATCCACGTGGACGAATTATTGAAGTATATGGACCTGAGAGCTCTGGTAAAACAACTGTTGCCCTGCATGCTATTGCAGAGGTACAAGCTGGTGGTGGACAAGCTGCATTCATAGACGCAGAGCATGCTCTAGACCCTAGTTATGCACAAAAACTTGGCGTTAATATTGATGAGTTACTTTTATCTCAGCCAGATACTGGGGAGCAGGCATTAGAGATTGCTGAAGCACTTGTTCGAAGTGGGGCAATTGATATTATCGTTGTTGACTCTGTAGCAGCGCTAGTACCAAAAGCAGAAATTGAGGGTGAAATGGGAGATTCTCATATGGGTCTGCAAGCTCGCTTAATGTCACAGGCATTACGTAAGCTTTCCGGTGCTATTAATAAGTCGAATACAATTGCTATTTTCATAAACCAAGTTCGTGAGAAAATTGGGGTTATGTTTGGTAATCCTGAGACGACACCTGGTGGTCGCGCATTAAAGTTCTATTCAACAGTACGTCTTGAAGTGCGTAGAGCTGAAGCAATAAAGCAGGGTACCGATATTGTTGGTAATAAAACAAAAATTAAAATTGTTAAAAATAAAGTGGCGCCTCCATTCCGTACGGCTGAAGTTGATATTATGTATGGAGAAGGTATTTCTAAAGAAGGCGAAATTGTCGATATTGGATCAGAGCTTGATATCGTTCTAAAGAGTGGGTCATGGTATTCCTATAACAATGAACGTATAGGGCAGGGGCGCGAGAATGCAAAGTTATTCTTGAAGGAAAATCCTTCCATACGTTTGGAGATTCAGACGAAAATCCGTGAACATTTTGGACTTGATGGTGAAAAAATAGTTACAGAAGAAGTAGAAGAAGATGATCAGTTTGAACTTTTAGAAGATTAAATTCAAGAGGGCTAGATTTTTCTAGTCCTCTTTACTGTATATAAAAATAATGAAAAGCACATTAATAACTATTTTTCACCCCAAAAAACAATAGAAATCATTATTATCTATTCTATATATTTCTAGTCCTAAATAGACAAACCCTTGACAATGCCCTATATGCAGCTATACAATTAAATATGTATATTTTACATTTTTTATGAGTTTTGAAAGGTATAAAAGCCTTGTGCTGTATATTGAGATATAACAATGTACATGCCGACACTTAAAAACGTAAATAGTTCATAGCAAGAGGAGGTGTAACGATGGACAATATTACAATCATCATCTCCATTTTGCTGAGCCTTATCGTCGGTGCAGTTGTTGGCTATTTTATTCGAAAATCCACTGCGGAAGCAAAAATTGCTGGTGCAAAGAGTGCCGCAGAGCAAATTCTTGATGAAGGCAAACGTGAAGCGGATGCATTAAAAAAGGAAGCTTTGCTAGAAGCAAAGGATGAAATTCACAAGCTTCGTACAGAAGCAGAACGAGATGTTCGTGAACGAAGAAATGAACTGCAAAAACAAGAAAATCGTTTACTGCAAAAAGAGGAGAATCTTGACCGAAAGGATGAATCGTTGAATAAACGTGAAACTCAATTGGAGAAAAAAGATGACTCTCTTAACCAAAGACAACAGCATATTGAAGAGATGGAAAGCAAAGTGGACGAGATGGTACGATTACAGCAAACTGAACTCGAACGAATCTCCAGCTTAACCAGAGATGAAGCAAAAGCAATTATTTTGGACCGTGTCGAGCAAGAACTTTCACATGATATCGCACTAATCGTAAAAGAATCTGAAAGTCGTGCAAAAGAAGAATCCGATAAAAAGGCGAAAGAAATTCTTTCTCTAGCCATCCAGCGTTGCGCAGCCGATCATGTAGCAGAAACTACAGTATCTGTCGTAAACCTACCTAATGATGAAATGAAAGGTCGGATTATCGGTCGTGAAGGACGCAATATCAGGACTCTTGAAACACTTACTGGAATTGATTTAATTATCGATGATACTCCGGAAGCAGTTATTTTATCCGGATTTGACCCAATTAGACGTGAGACAGCGCGCCTAGCCTTAGATAAGCTTGTTCAAGATGGCCGAATCCATCCTGCACGTATCGAGGAAATGGTTGACAAAGCACGCCGTGAAGTGGATGAACATATCCGAGAAATCGGTGAGCAAACCACTTTTGAAGTTGGTGTACATGGATTACATCCAGACTTAATTAAAATTCTAGGTCGTTTAAAATACCGTACTAGTTATGGTCAAAATGTATTAAAACATTCAACAGAGGTCGCTTACCTAGCAGGTCTGTTAGCAGCTGAACTTGGGGAAGATGTAACGTTGGCAAGACGTGCAGGTCTTCTACATGATATAGGTAAGGCAATCGATCATGAGGTTGAAGGTAGCCATGTTGAAATTGGTGTTGAGCTTGCAACAAAGTATAAGGAAAATGCCGTTGTTATAAACAGTATCGCTTCTCATCATGGTGATACAGAACCCACATCAGTTATAGCTGTACTTGTTGCAGCTGCAGATGCATTGTCCGCGGCTAGACCAGGGGCAAGAAGTGAAACTTTAGAAAATTATATTCGTCGCTTAGAAAAGCTAGAGGAAATATCAGAGTCTTATGAAGGCGTTGAAAAATCCTTTGCGATTCAAGCAGGTCGTGAAATCCGTATTATGGTAAAACCAGAAGCAATTGATGATTTAGCTGCACATCGTTTAGCCCGTGATATTCGTAAACGGATAGAAGAAGAGCTAGATTATCCTGGTCATATTAAAGTAACGGTGATACGTGAAACACGTGCCGTAGAATATGCAAAATAAAACATTAATAAAGCGGTGCATTTGCATCGCTTTATTATTTTTATACAGGTCATAGGATTTCTAATAATAGAAGTGCTAACCTTGTGGTAAAGTATAAAAAAGCTTTTTTAGAAAGGAAACCTATATGTATATTTTATTTGTTGGTGATGTTGTTGGGTCACCTGGTCGTGAAATGGTAAAAGAATACGTTCCAAAATTGAAAGAAAAATACCGTCCTCATATAACTATCATTAATGGTGAAAACGCTGCAGGTGGAAAAGGGATTACTAATGAAATATATCGTCAATTTTTAGAGGTTGGCGCACAAGCCGTCACCTTGGGGAATCATACTTGGGATAATCGAGAAATTTTTGAATTTATTGACCAAGCAAAATATCTAGTCAGACCAGCTAATTTTCCTGAAGAGAATCCTGGTAAAGGAATAGTGTACCTGAAAATGAATGATCTTGAAGTAGCTGTTATTAGCTTACAAGGCAGAACTTTTATGGCTGCAATAGATTGTCCATTTAAAAAAGCGGATGAATTGATAGAGCAAGCTAAAAAGAGGACGTCGATTATTTTTGTTGATTTTCATGCAGAAGCTACTAGTGAAAAACAGGCAATGGGTTGGTATTTAGATGGTCGTGTTTCCGCAGTAATTGGGACGCACACCCACGTACAAACATCTGACAATCGCATATTACCTAACGGTACGGCCTACTTAACTGATGTTGGTATGACAGGGCCATATGACGGTATATTAGGTGTTGATAAGGACTTAGTTATTAAAAGGTTTTTGACAAATTTACCAGTCAGGTTTGAAGTGCCGAAAACAGGAAGAGCTTTATTAAGCGCAGCACTTATAGAAATTGATCAAAAAACAGGCTTTGCAAAGAAAATCGAACGAATATTAATCAATGACGATAAGCCGTTTTATTCATAACATAAAGAAACCTCCTATAACTGGGAGGTTTCTTTATGTTATGAAAGAATAATTCTATTATTTTAACAAATTTTGTCCAAGCTGGAATATGTGTTTTTATCCTCGAATATAGTAGCAGTGGAACGATTTATCAGTACTAAAGCAAGCTAGTGCTTTAATTGCCAATTGCCCATTTAGTACCCGATTATATCCACTTTCGATTAATGGGAGTTGTTAAAAAGCCTATTAATCAGTTGTTAATTTACCTGATTGTACATGGAGAAACATGCACCTATCGGGATTAAACAAGGAGGAGCTAGGAATGGAAATCTTAAAAGTTTCAGCAAAATCTAATCCTAATTCGGTAGCTGGTGCGCTTGCCGGGGTTCTGCGTGAACGGGGTGCTGCAGAAATTCAAGCAATTGGTGCGGGTGCATTAAATCAAGCTGTAAAGGCAGTAGCGATTGCAAGAGGATTTGTGGCACCTAGCGGGGTTGATTTAATTTGTATCCCAGCATTTACCGATATTAAGATTGATGGAGAAGAACGTACAGCCATCAAACTAATCGTAGAACCAAGATAAAAGTAAAAGTTTTCTAGGAGGACTCACTATTTAAGTGGGTCCTCCTTTTATGAGTCAGCAGTCTTATATAAGAATACTATACTTTTGATTTGTTCTTGCTACCTTTATATTTGTGGACAACATTAGTATATGGGTTTATGTGTTTTTAATTTATCCAATTTTGAATTTTTAGAAAAATATATTCCTATTTTAAAAAATCAAAAAATATTCCTATTTTGTTCATTATTTAAGGTTAAAGGGTTGCATTTTTGGGCTCATAGGTCTAGAATTGTAATCGTTTAGTACCCTTCCAAATTATTGACTTGTGAATTTCAATGTCTAATTCCAAGGAAGCTAAGTACTATCATTACTATAATAACGTTTTTTACATATCTAAAGGGGTGTAAGTCATGATTAAGCAACTTTCATGGAAAGTTGGCGGGCAACAAGGGGAAGGTATTGAAAGTACCGGAGAAATATTTTCTATCGCACTTAACCGATTAGGATATTACTTGTATGGTTATCGCCACTTTTCATCACGTATTAAAGGTGGACATACGAACAATAAGATCCGTGTAAGCACTACAGAAGTTCGTTCTATTTCAGACGATTTGGATGTACTTGTTGCTTTTGACCAAGAAACAATTGATCTAAATTACAAAGAGCTACATGACCATGGTGTTATGATGGCTGATTCGAAATTCGATCCTAAAAAGCCTGAAGATACAAATGCAACTTTGTATGCGGTACCATTTACAGAAATTGCAACTGAACTAGGAACATCCCTTATGAAAAACATGGTTGCGATCGGAGCAACTTCTGCAGTTTTAGACCTTGATATTAAAGTTTTTGAAGAAGTAGTAAAAGAAATCTTTGGTCGTAAAGGTCAACAGGTTGTTGATAAAAATATGGAAGCCATTCAAGCTGGCTTTGATTATATGAAAAAAGAGCTTGGTGACGTTGAAACTATGCAGTTAGAAAAGGCTGATGGTAAAAAACGTTTATTTATGATTGGTAATGACGCAATCGCATTAGGAGCTTTAGCTGGCGGTACACGCTTTATGGCTGCTTATCCAATTACACCAGCTTCTGAAATTATGGAATATTTAATTAAAAACCTCCCTGCATTGGGTGGAACGGTTATCCAAACGGAAGATGAAATTGCAGCTGTTACTATGACAATTGGGGCAAATTACGGTGGTGTACGTGCAATCACAGCTTCAGCTGGACCTGGATTATCTCTTAAAATGGAGGCAATCGGTTTATCTGGAATAACTGAGCAACCGCTAGTAATCATTGATACACAACGTGGAGGCCCGTCAACAGGATTACCTACAAAACAAGAACAATCAGATTTAATGGCGATGATTTATGGAACACATGGTGAAATTCCGAAAATCGTTATGGCACCAAGTACTGTTCAAGAGGCATTCTACGATACAGCTGAGGCATTAAACCTTGCTGAAGAGTACCAATGTCCAGTTATCGTGTTAACGGATCTTCAATTATCATTAGGTAAACAGACTGTTGAACCTTTAGAACTTGATAAAGTTGAAATCAGACGCGGAAAGCTATTAACTGGTGAATTACCAGAAATCGCTAACAAAGGCTATTTTAAACGTTTTGAAGTAACAGAAGATGGCGTTTCACCACGTGTAATTCCAGGTATGAAAAATGGTATCCACCATGTTACTGGAGTAGAGCACGACGAAACTGGAAAGCCGTCTGAGTCAGCTACAAATAGAAATGCCCAAATGGATAAGCGATTCCGTAAAGTTGAAAATATTCGTTTTAATACACCTGTATATAAAAATGCTCCACATGAAGAAGCTGATCTATTAATCGTTGGTTTCAATTCAACTCGTGGTGCAATTGAAGAAGCAATGAGCCGTTTAGAAGCCGACGGAATTAAAGTGAATCATGCACATGTGCGTTTAATTCACCCATTCCCAACAGATGAAATTATGCCACTAATTAAATCTGCAAAGAAAATTGCTATCATTGAAAATAATGCAACTGGCCAATTAGCAAACATTATGAAAATGAATGTTAGCCAACATGAAAAAATGCATAAAATCTTAAAGTATGACGGAAATCCGTTCCTACCACATGAAGTACACACAAAATGTAAGGAGTTGTTCTAGAGTGGCCACTTTTAAAGAATTTCGTAACGATGTAAAACCGAACTGGTGCCCAGGCTGTGGCGACTTCTCTGTACAGGCTGCTATTCAACGTGCAGCTGCTAATGTTGGTTTAGAACCTGAAAACTTAGCAGTAATTTCAGGTATCGGATGTTCTGGTCGTATTTCTGGTTATATCAATTCTTATGGATTCCATGGTATCCATGGACGTTCATTACCTATTGCACAAGGTGTTAAAATGGCAAACCGCGACTTAACTGTTATCGCATCTGGTGGTGATGGTGATGGTTTTGCGATTGGTATGGGTCACACAATTCATGCAATCCGTCGTAATGTAGATATCACTTATATCGTAATGGATAACCAAATTTACGGTTTAACAAAAGGACAAACTTCTCCACGTTCTGCTACAGGTTTTAAAACAAAATCTACTCCAAATGGATCAATCGAACAAGCGATTTCTCCAATGGAAACAGCATTAACAGTAGGGGCAACGTTTGTTGCACAAAGTTTCTCAACTGATTTAAAAGATTTAACTGCATTAATTGAAGCAGGTTTGAATCATAAAGGCTTCTCTTTAATCAACGTATTTAGTCCTTGTGTAACTTATAATAAAGTAAACACTTACGATTGGTTTAAAGAAAACTTAACAAAGCTATCTGATGTTGAAGGCTATGATTCTTCAAGTCGTGAAATGGCTATGCAAACATTAATGAAACATAATGGTCTTGTAACAGGATTAATTTACCAAGATAAAGAACGTAAATCGTATCAAGAATTAGTTCAAGGTTATTCAGAAAAACCTCTATCGCAATCTGATCTTAAACTTGATCAAGCGCATTTTGATAAGCTAGTAGCAGAATTCGTATAATTAAGTAAAAAAATCCCGTGATGTAAATCTCGGGATTTTTTTATGAGAAAAGCTAATAAATAAAATATGATTGGATTGAGAAAATGAAAAAGAAGAAAAAAATTGTCATTCTAATTATTTCGGTCTTTTTATTCATTTCTATCTATTTTGGTTATTTACATTTAAAAATAAGGGAGCATAGTTTATTAGTTGCTCCTAAAGACGTAGATTATATGATTATTCTTGGGGCAAGAGTAAAAGGTACAACACCGTCCTTAGCACTTCAATACAGGATAGATGCTGCTGCACAATATTTAAAAGACAATCAAACTACTATTGCTATTGCGTCTGGTGGAAAAGGTGATGGGGAGGATATTACAGAAGCCCTAGCGATTAAAATTGGGTTAGTAAAGCTAGGTGTTGAGGAAGAAAGGATTATTTTAGAATCTAAATCAACCGATACTGTAGAAAACATCACCTATTCCATGAAACTTATACCAGATAATTTGACAACTGGATTAGTAGTTTCAAATGATTTTCATATTTATCGAGCAAAATTAATTGCAAAGGATTTAGGTTTAAAATTAGCAGGATTACCTGCGGATACACCAGCAATTGCTATACCAAAATCGTATAGTCGGGAATATCTTGCCATCACTAAATATTTTATTAAAAGAAGTAGTAAAATGAATTGAACTGGGAATATTGAAAAGGTTAGTTCATATCTATAAGTGAAAATAAACTGGGAAGTGCGACAAAATTAAGCAGGAATATTATTATTGAATAACGAATTAGTAGTATATACATACATTTAGGAGGATATTATATGTTTTATTCATTAAACGATTTCTTAAAATCATGGTTGTACGAGTCTGGAATAACGCTAAAGCTTTTTAATAATCTAACAGATGAATCACTTAATCAAGAAATTACTGAAGAAAATTGGACTTTAGGAAGAGTTTCATGGCATATTGTGACAGCCATTCGTTCGATGACCTCGGGGTCAGATTTAGCTTTTGTGGCAGAAAGTGAAGATTTTCCAGTGCCACCCTCTGCTAAATTTATTGCAGATAGCTATTCCCAAGCAACTGAGGCATTGTTTAATGCGGTCGTAAATCAATGGACAGATGAAAATCTAACTCAAACTGTTGACTTTTTTGGCCAAGAGATGACAAATGGGATGATGCTACAGTTTTTAATCCAGCATCAAATACACCACCGTGGTCAAATGACGGTTTTAATGCGTCAAGCGGGTTTAACTATTCCTGGTATCTATGGACCTTCAAAAGAAGAATGGGCACAAATGGGTATGGAAGCACCTAAAATGTAAGATTGGTAAGTAAGTTGACATTTAATTTTGACTACTATATAATTTTGCAAAATACTATATTGAGCATTGATGAGGATTAGTAAAATGTTTAATTGTCTATTTTAGAGAGGGAGCCACTTGCTGCAAGGCTCCTATGGACATACACTTGAACCTGCCTCTGAGCACTGGATCGGATAAGTTGAAGATCACAGCGGATAATGTCCGTTATCAAGATGAGTGTGTAAAGCAAAAGCTTTGCAAATTAGGGTGGTACCGCCAAGCCTTGGTCCCTTTTATAGGGGATTAAGGCTTTTTTTGTCGTTAAAAAATAATAAAAATTGAGGTGTCATGATGGCTAAAGAATTTGTAAAAGATATTACTAGTATGGATGAAGATTTTGCCCAATGGTATACAGATGTTGTAACAAAAGCTGATTTAATTGATTATTCGAGTGTCCGTGGTTCGATGATTATTCGACCTTATGGATATGCCTTATGGGAGAATATTAAAAATGAACTTGATCATCGTATAAAAGAAACAGGCCATGAGAATGTATATATGCCATTATTCATCCCTGAGAGCTTACTTCAAAAGGAAAAGGACCATATTGAGGGTTTCGCACCTGAAGTGGCTTGGGTAACCCATGGTGGGTCTGAGGAGCTAACTGAACGATGGTGTGTTCGCCCTACTTCTGAAGTACTTTTTTGCGAGCATTATAAAAATATCATTCATTCTTACCGTGATTTACCAAAGCTTTACAATCAATGGGCAAACGTTGTTAGATGGGAAAAAACTACTCGTCCTTTTCTAAGAACTTTAGAGTTTCTTTGGCAGGAAGGTCACACTTGCCATGCTACTGACGAGGAAGCTCATGATGAAACGAAAAGAATGCTAGAGGTGTATGCAGATGTTTGTGAAAATATCCTAGCAATACCTGTCATAAAAGGACAAAAGACTGAAAAGGAAAAATTTGCCGGAGCCAAATTCACCTATACAATTGAGAGTTTAATGCATGACGGCAAAGCACTCCAATCAGGTACATCCCATCATTTAGGGGATGGTTTTGCAAAGGCATTTGGAATTCAATTTACCGATCAAGCAGGAAATCTTCAATATGTCCAGCAAACCTCATGGGGATTTACCACACGAATCATCGGTGCTATGATCATGGTACATGGGGATGATCGCGGCTTAGTGATGCCCCCAAAGGTAGCCCCAACTCAAGTGATGATTGTGCCAATTGCTCAACACAAAGAGGGTGTTTTAGATTTTGCATATGAATTAAAGGATAGGTTATCTAAATCGGTCCGTGTGGAAATTGATGCAAGTGATAAAAAGCCAGGTTGGAAATTTAATGAGTATGAAATGAAGGGAATTCCTTTAAGGTTAGAGGTAGGACCAAAAGATATTGAAAAAGGTCAAGTCATTTTAGCTAGAAGAGATACTGGTGAAAAAATAATAGTATCGATGGAAGAATTAGATGAAAAATTAAATCAAATTCTTGATGACATTCAGAAAAATATTTTTCAAAAAGCTAGTAAGCATAGAGAAGAGAGAACATCTATCGCATCGAATTTAGACCATTTAAAAAATAACCTAGAAACAAAACCTGGATTTGTAAAGGCTATGTGGTGTGGAAATCGTGAATGTGAGGATAAGGTAAAAGAAGAGACGGGGGCAACATCACGTTGTATGCCTTTTGAACAGGAAGCCGTTTCTGACAAATGTGTTTGCTGTGGGGTAACAGCAAATCAAATGGTATATTGGGCAAAGGCATATTAAAAAAATGGACCTCATCACTTAGTGAGGTCCATTTTTACTTAAGTTTTCCTGAGCCATTTTGACAAGTTCTCGGACCATACTTCCACCTAATTTTCCTCCTACCTTTCCAGCTTGATGTGAAGTCAGTCCGCCATTATATCCTTGCTTCAATGGAACACCTAATTCCTCAGCCACCTCAAATTTAGCAGAATCTGGACTTTGTGAGTTCGCGATAGTTGCTTTTAATTCATCTAATCCTTTTTTTGCTTCTGGTACAAGAATTCTATTTCGCTTTGACATAGTAATCTCTCCAATATTACGGATTTTGTTAACGGTTTTGACAATATACATTTAATACATCTTTTATTCTTTCAGCTTCACTTCCAGAAATATAGTAATGGTCTCCATCAAGCTGACTTTGGAACTCATTAATACCTTGGCTTTTTAAAAAGTCATCTACATCTGATAATTCATCACTTGTATTCATTAACGACTTATAACCGATAAAATCATTATTCACATAAATTTCATAGCGGTCTTCCGATAATTTTGCATTTGCTTCTGAATCATTATTGTTTGTAAAAGCATAACCAAAAATTGGATTTTTATATTGGCCTGTCATAAGCTAGTTTTTCCTCCTTTCATCATTTGAATATAGTCTTGCCTCTTCTGGTGAATGCTAGAAGTGAATATTTGACCAGATAGTAAATTATTTTTAACTTTAATAGAAATAGATTAATTCGTGATAATTATCACTTTCAAATATCCGTTCTTCCGATAAAATAGCCTACAGTGTTACTAGAATCCCCCTTTTGTGTCTCACGTTTTTCTATTGTTTTAAAGAAATAAAACCTTTATACTATAATAATGTGCAAACGCAAAAAGCACGTGTAAACAAACATTTTATTGACTTACTAGAAAGGGGATTTACCAACTAATGAACGAAAAGCAGCGATTAGAAGCTCAACAAGTAGAGTCTACTAATTCTTCGGACAAAAAATCCGCCAAGGATTATAGCCAATACTTTGAAACGGTCCTACAGGCTCCTTCACTAAAGGATGCTAAGAAGCGTGGAAAAGAAGAAGTAAAATATCATTCTGATTTTCAAATTTCGGAACAGTTCCGCAACATGGGAGATGGCCGTAAATTTTATATTCGTACTTATGGTTGCCAAATGAACGAGCATGATACAGAGGTAATGGCTGGAATTTTCATGGCATTGGGCTATGAAATTACTTCAACAGTAGAGGATGCCAATGTCATTCTTCTAAATACATGTGCGATTCGTGAAAATGCAGAAAACAAAGTATTTGGTGAGCTAGGACACTTGAAGACATTGAAAAAAGAAAGACCTGATCTTCTTATCGGTGTTTGTGGTTGTATGTCACAAGAAGAATCTGTAGTGAACAAAATATTAAAGACTTATCAACAAGTAGACATGGTATTTGGTACACATAATATTCATCGTTTGCCTAATATTCTTCATGAGGCATATATGTCTAAAGAAACTGTTATTGAGGTTTGGTCAAAAGAAGGCGATGTCATTGAGAACTTACCGAAAGTACGACGTGGGAATATTAAGGGTTGGGTAAACATTATGTACGGCTGTGATAAATTCTGTACGTATTGTATCGTTCCCTATACACGTGGTAAAGAGAGAAGTCGTAGGCCAGAAGACGTAATCCAAGAAGTACGTCAGTTGGCTGCACAAGGATATCAAGAAATTACTTTACTAGGTCAAAATGTAAATGCATATGGGAAGGACTTTGAAGATATTCAATACGGATTAGGCGAATTAATGCAGGAAATTCGTAAAATTGACATACCTAGAGTCCGTTTCATGACAAGCCATCCACGTGATTTTGATGATCGCTTAATTGAAGTGTTGGCTAGTGGTGGAAACTTGATGAACCATATTCACCTTCCAGTCCAATCTGGATCTACTGAGGTCTTAAAGATAATGGCTCGTAAATATACTCGCGAACAATATTTGGAGCTAGTGGCTAAAATTAAAGCAGCGATTCCAGACGTTTCCTTTACGACTGATATTATTGTAGGATATCCAAATGAAACAGAGGAGCAGTTTGAAGAAACAATGTCTTTGTATCGTGAGGTTGGTTTTGAAACAGCTTATACATTTATTTATTCACCACGAGAGGGTACTCCTGCTGCTAAGATGGAAGATAATGTACCTATGGAAGTTAAGAAAGAACGTCTACAACGCTTAAATAGCCTAGTTAACGAAATGTCGGCTGCAGCTATGAAAAAATACGAAGGGCAAATTGTTGAAGTACTTGTAGAAGGGGAAAGTAAATATAACCCTGAAGTATTAGCTGGTTATACAAGTAAAAGTAAACTTGTTAATTTTAAAGCTCCTAAAACTGCTATTGGCAAAATTGTTAAAGTGAGAATTACAGAAACAAAAACATGGTCATTAAACGGAGAAATGGTTGAAGAATTAGTTGAGGTGAACTAAGTTGGCAAAATTTACAAAAGATGAAATCGTTGCACGAGCAAAAGAACTAGCAAGCATGATTGCTGAAACAGAAGAAGTGGATTTCTTTAAACGTGCTGAAGCACAAATCCATTCTAATGAAAATGTTCGCTTATATATTTCCGAAATTAAGGGATTACAAAAACAAGCAGTGAACCTTCAACATTATGGCAAACCCGAAGCTCTAAAACGTGTTGAAAATAAAATTGCTTCTATAGAGGCTGAGCTAGATGCGATTCCAATCGTTAAAGAATTTAAACAATCTCAAGTTGAAGTAAATGAATTGCTACAGTTAATTGCAAATACTATTTCTAATACAGTTACTGATGAATTAATCGAATCCACTGGCGGAGACGTGTTACGTGCTGAAACTGGTGCAAATGTGAAACATCAAAGTGGTAGTTGTGATCACGACCATGATCATGACCATAATCATTAATATTAAATCCGGGCTACTTTAGTAGCCTGGATTTTTTTATCTTGTTTGATATGCATGTTTTAGTATTAATCTCAAGTCTCATTTTTATAGAATAGTGACAAGCAGTCTGTAATATAACAAAATGTAAAGCAATTTAGAGATAAGCCTCTTGCTTGTTGTAATGAAAGATATTTGTATTTTTAGGAGGTGGCCAGTATTGATGGAGAATTACTTTTCATTATTTCAGTCTTATTGATTGGGAGTTTTATTCAGGGAGTAAGCGGCTTTGGACTAGGTTTGATTTCAATGAGTTTTTTACCTTTACTACTACCTTTAAAGGATAGTACATTATTAGTTCTTGTTTCGACAGCAGTTATTTCATTAAAAATCGTCTATAAATATAGAGCTTCGATTCGCTGGAAAGCAATTAGTTACATCTTACTGTTTGCTATTATAGGTAGAATTTGTTCCTTTTTTGTCTTGAATGAATTTGGGGATTTATTAATTATGAAAAAATTACTTGGGGTAATCTTAATCGGATTTGTTTTTTTCCTTTTTAAAAAGGATGCAATTAACCCAGATTCAAACATCATAAAAATGAAAACATTCACAGCATTCATTGGGTTTTTAGGTGGTATGATTGGTGGCGTTTTTGCAGTTGGTGGACCTGTATTTGTAATTTATCTTCTACTTAGATTTTCTGAAAAGATTGAGTATAATGTTAATCTTCAAACTGTATTTTTATTAACGAACCTATTTACAATTATTCTCCATTTGTTAAATGGCGATTTTCATCATGTTTTAGGAATTTATGTATTAATTGCTATTATTCCAGTATTAATAGGTGTTCAATTTGGTTTACACTGGTTTGAGAAATTACCAAACCACCTCATAAAGAAATTAGCTTCTTATATCGTTCTTCTTGCAGGATTAAATTTAATCTTCTTCACTTAAGACTTTATTTTTAGATGCCTATCTAGTTGATATCTTTTATTCTAACAGACTATGGATATGCATAATATGTTAAAGATAAAGGAACTATCTTTCGATTAGGAACATCCCACCCAAAAAAGCATAAGATGAATTATGACTAAACTTTTATCCTGTAGCAGAAATATTTCACGCACACTAGTCTAATATCACGCATAGGATGAAATGAAAATGAATGAGGAGGGTTCGCTCGATATGGGAGAATACAGAGAGATTTTTGCGAAGGCGGTCGTAGCGAAAGGACGTAAATTCACTCAGTCCAATCATACGATTCGCCCGGAACACAGTCCAACAAGCATCCTAGGATGTTGGATTATCAACCATAAATACGAGGCGAAAAAAATCGGTAAAACGGTAGAAATTAGCGGCTCCTATGACATCAATGTTTGGTACTCCTTTAGCGATAATACAAGAACAGAAGTTGTGACGGAGCGCGTTTCCTATACAGATGTCATTAAGCTTAAATACCGTGATCCTGATTGCTTTGATGATCAAGAAATCATTGCACGTGTCTTACAGCAACCAAATTGCTGTGAAGCAGTTATTTCGCCTAATGGGAACAAAATTATCGTACACGTTGAAAGAGAGTTTATGGTAGAGGTTATTGGGGAAACAAAGATTTGTGTTAAGGTTCACCGTGACTGCAGAGACGAGGATGAATGGGGCACCAATTTAGATGATGAGTTTGAAGATTTAAACCCTGATTTCCTACTTGGTGTCGAAGAAGAGTAAAAGCTTGCTAGGAAGGTCATTCTTCCTAGTTTTTTCTGTTTATTTTGTTTTTTCAAAAACAGCATTTTTTTTTAACTAATTTATTCTTATATGGTAAAATAGTGTAAATATTATAAATAATCAGAAGGGAGGAACATCGGTGAAAATACCTATTATTAAAACAAAACTATTGATTCCAGCTATAAAGGATAATTATATTAGAAGGTCAAAACTAACTAGAAAATTAAAGAATATAAAGGACTTTCCATTAACCTTAATACATGCTGGTGCGGGTTATGGCAAAAGTACTGCTTTATCTTTAAATATGATGGATGAAAAGCAAATGGGGAGCTGGTATTCTATTTCATCAACCGATGATGATATCCTCCCTTTTCTAACGTATTTAACGCATTCTATCCGTGAAAAACATCCGGATTTTGGTAAAGAATTATTAACATACATGGATGAGATGGATCGATTTATTCGGGAAGAAGAGATAAATCTTTTATGCTCATTATTTATTAATAATGTTTTGGCTATTCGAAGTGAAATGACAATTATCCTAGATGATTTCCATCAAATAGAACATTCATATACAGTAAACCGTTGGATGGAAACGTTTCTTGAACATATTCCTTCTCATGTCCACATAGTAATTTCAAGTAGAAGTCGTCCATCGTGGAAACAGCTAACGAAAATGAAGGTTAGCGGGAAATTATTAGAAATAACAAGAGAAGATTTGATTTTATCGATAGATGAAATGGAATTACTTTTAGTTGATAATTATGGTATTGATCTAGCTCATTCTGAGTTGGAGAAAATTTACAAGTTAACTGAAGGATGGGTCATAGCTCTTTGTATGATAGCGCAGCAAGTACCTTATAATCAAAACCTTTCAGGCTTAGAAGAATATTCTTCTTTAAGTGATTTATTTCAGTATCTTGCCATGGAGGTTTATTCAAAGCAGCCTACTTTGATACAACAATTTCTTGAGCAGACTTGTATTTTAGAGGAACTAACAGAGGAAATATGTAATGAAATTATAGGAATAGCCGGATCCTTTTCACTTCTTGAGCAATTAATCGAGAGGAATTTGTTTATTCAAAAAATCGGCGATAAGCAATTTCGATTTCATGCTTTATTCAAGGAATTCTTAGAGAAGCAAGTAAAAGAGAACCACTACTCCCAATTTTTAAGTCTTAATGAAAAGGCGGCCCGTTTTTTTGAAAGAAAAGGTTTGTGGGAGCAAGCTCTTTTTCATTATAAAAAAATAAATCATTTTCCTGCTATCGCTTCCATTCTACAAGATATAGGATTAACACTGCTGGAATCTGGAAAATTAGCTAGCCTACTCGAACATATTTCGAACATACCTTCTGATGAAATGAATCGCTATGAGTATCTGTGGTATTTAAAGGGTGAAGTAAATCGGTATTTATCACACTATAGTGATGCAGAATCATGCTATCAAAAGGCATATGTTTTATACGATAAGAAGAAAAATCTAGTTGGGATGAGCCGAGTATTAGAAGGAAAGGCAAACATATACCTTGATACGATTCAACCCCACCATGCAGAACGACTACTATATGAAGCCATTGACCTTCGGGAAAAAAGCACCGATAGTACAAATGAAGAAACAGGCAAACTCTATCATCTTTTGGCAGAAAATCTATTAAACTCAGGTAAATCGGGAAAGGCGGAAAAATGGTTAATTCGGGCTAAAGGTCTAAATGTTCCAATTCAGTATAGTAATTTAGAAGCTAGAATTTATTTGCGTACTGGTAGATTTGAAAAAGCAAAAAAGCTCCTTTATCAACGGAAGGATTCATACCAAATGAAAAGCCCTGTAGCTCTCCCACAATCACATCGGGAAACAGACTTACTGCTTTCATTAATCCATTCTTTTACGGGAAATGGAGAAGAAGCAAAGGCATTAGCTCAGGAGGGTATTCAATTAGGTGTAGCTATGAAAGCACCATTTGTTGAAGCTTGTGGCTGGATACGAATGGGCCATGCTGTTCAAATTATTAATAAATATGATTCCCTACTTGCTAAAAAATGCTATGAAACAGCCCTAGAAATGATGTCACAGCTACAAATAGAAAGAGGTAAGGCAGAACCGCTAATGGGGTTATGTATTTTGTTTGGTACGAATGGTGAATTTGAAAGAGCGATTGAAGCTGGTAATCTAGCGCTGATTGAAACGGATAGAGTAAAGGATCATTGGCTTTCTTCCTTAATAATTCTTGCTATGGGATTAGCTTGTACTTATAATAATCGTCTAGTAGAAGCTTTAGATTATTTTAAAAAGGCAAAACAAGAATTCGAAGATTGCAACGATATATTTGGTGAAATGGTCTGTCATTTTTGGAAGGCTTATGTGTTTTATATGATTAACGATTTTGAAGGCTTTAAAAATGAAATGAAACTATTCTTAAAAAGTGTTGAATTAAATCATTTTGAGTTTTTCTTACATAAAAGAACCACCTTTGGTCCTAAGGATTTACAATCTTTTATTCCATTATTAATCGAATGCACAAAGGAAAATATTGAACGTCCTTTTGCCAATAGATTACTTCAAGAAATGGGCATACGAAGTATAGATTCTCATCCGGGATACTCTATACGAGTTCAAACTCTTGGACCTTTTCGCATTTGGTTAGGAGAAAAAGAAGTAGGAGAAAAAGATTGGCAACGTGAGAAGGCCAAGGAATTGTTTCAGCTTTTAATTACGAATTCTGCTCACCTTCTTGCGAAAGATGAAATTGTACAAATTCTTTGGCCCACACAGGATAAACTTAGTTCTGACCGCGATTTCAAGGTTGCTTTAAATGCTCTTAATCATGTGTTAGAACCATTTCGGAAACCAAGGTCGAATCCGTTTTTTGTGATCCGTGATGGAATATCCTACGGTTTAAATCCAATTGCAGCGATTGAAATAGATACAGTACAGTTTCAAGAATGGATTCAAACAGGACTAAATGAACAAGATCCAGTAAAAGCAATACCATTGTTAGAAAAAGGTCTTGAGTTATACAGAGGTGAATACCTAACAGAACGAAGATATGTAGATTGGTGTATAACTAAACGGGAGAGAATGCTAGTATTCTATTTGCGAGCTGCAGAAAAAATGGCCCAACTTCATGTAAGAAAAGAAAACTATGATTTGGCCATTAATTGGTGTGAACGTATTTTAGAACGGGACCGGACATGGGAAGAAGCTTACAGGCTATTAATGTATTGCTATTATCGAAAGAACAACCGACCACAGGCAATTAAGTGGTACGAAAAATGTATTCAAATCTTAGAAGAAGAATTGGGTGTTTCACCTTTAGAACCAACCCATCATATGTACGAAATGATCCTAGAGTCAACAAAATTTTATGAACAGATGTATTAATATTAACAATAATAGAGATGCGATCTTTGCATCTCTTTATTTCTGTAACTCGATTGTAACTACCCCTATATATGATAATGACAAAGCTTTAAAATTTTTTAAAAATATAAACAGGGGGGAAACAACAACGTGAAAAAATTATCACGGAAAACGATTTTTATTAATTTGCTTGCATTTCTAATGATTTTTGTAAGCGCATGCAGTTCCAGTTCAGAAAAAACATCTGACGAACCAAAAGGAAATGACGAACCAGCAACAGAGGAGAAAAACACAGAGCCTATCAAAATCGGTCTTCTAGCTTCTCAAACTGGTGGACTTGAATCCTATGGAAAACAAACGATTCAAGGATTTGAACTTGGTTTAGAATATGCAACTGAAGGAACGATGGAGGTTGCAGGTAGAAAAATTGAAGTAATTATCGAAGATACTGAAACAAAACCAGAAGTCGCAGTTCAGAAAGCAACAAAATTATTAGAAGAAGATGCTGTTGATTTCCTAGTAGGATCTTCAAGTTCTGGAGATACATTAGCTGTTCTTCCTTTAGCAGAAGAATATGAAAAAATTATGGTTGTTGAGCCAGCTGTAGCTGATAGTATTACAGGATCAGAGTTTAATAAGTACATTTTCCGTACAGCTCGTAACTCTTCACAGGATGCAGTTGCAGGTGCAGCAGCAATCGCTGGTGAAGGAGTAAAAATTGCTACTTTAGCTCCAGATTATTCCTTTGGACGTGATGGAGTAGCGGCATTTAAGGAAGCAGCTGTAAAACTTGGAGCAGATATTGTTCATGAAGAATATGCTGATCCAGCCGCAACTGACTTCACTTCAAATATCCAAAAGATCATTGATTCAAAACCTGATTATTTATTCGTAGTATGGGCCGGGGCTAACTCACCTTGGAATCAAATTGCTGATATGAAAGTGCAAGAAAAGGGTATCAAAATTTCAACAGGGGCACCAGATATCCCAGCACTAGCAACAATGGAAGCGTTGGTTGGAATGGAAGGTTTCTCAGTTTATTACCATGATCTTCCTCAAAATGAAATCAATACTTGGTTAGTAGATGAGCATAAAAAGCGTTTCAATGGCGATGTACCTGACCTTTTCACTCCTGGTGGTATGAGCGCAGCTATTGCGATTGTGGAAGCGTTAAAGAAAACGGAAGGTGATACAAACGCTGATACATTAATTAGTACGATGGAAGGAATGAGCTTTGAAACACCTAAAGGTACAATGACTTTCCGTCCAGAAGATCACCAAGCATTACAAAGTTTATACGCAATTAAACTAGAGAAAAAGGATGGAGTACCTTACCCAGTTCCAGTATTAATTCGTGAATTAAAACCGGAAGAAACAGCTCCTCCAATTAGAAATTAATCCAAATAATGAACTTCGGTAGAATTACCGAAGTTCATTATTTCTATAGAACGAGGAAGGTGAAATGATGACTACTTTGATTGAAACAAAGGATTTGACGATTACCTTTGGTGGACACATTGCTGTTGATGGGGTAACAATTGCTGTTCCCAAAAACCATTTTAAGTCAATAATTGGTCCAAATGGTGCAGGTAAAACAACCTTTTTTAACCTGCTAAGTGGTCAATTATCACCATCTAAAGGTAGTATCCTATTCAATGGAAAGGATATTACGAAATTTACTCCTACGAAAAGAACTCGGGAAGGAATAGGGAGATCGTTCCAAATTACAAATGTATTTCCCAATTTAACCGTCTTGGAAAATGTCCGTTTAGCTGTTCAATCTCAAAGAGGGTTACGCTATACGATGTTTTCACATTTTAAGAAATATAAGGACTTTGAAACAAAGTCTATCGATTGGTTGAAGTTAGTTTTATTAGATGAGAAAAAGGATTCCTTAGCTAAAAATCTTGCTCACGGGGAAAAAAGAAAGCTTGAGATTGCCATGCTACTTGCTTTGGAAACTGAAGTACTTTTATTGGATGAACCAACTGCTGGGATGTCTTTAGAAGAAGTACCGGCTATTTTGGAAGTAATTAAAAAAATCAAAGAACAAGGAAACCGAACGATAATATTAATAGAACACAAAATGGATATGATTCTAGATTTATCTGATTCAGTCATGGTGTTATTTAATGGAAGATTACTAGCTGATGGAACCCCAAATGAAATTATGCAAAATGAATTGGTTCAATCGGCTTATTTAGGAGGTCTTCACGATGAGTGAGCTTTTGAAACTAAATGCGGTTGAAACCTACATTGGTCAATATCACATATTGCAGGGTGTTTCACTTGAAGTGAAAAAAGGAGAAGTAACGGTTTTACTAGGTAGAAATGGGGCTGGTAAAACCACAACGTTAAGAACGATTATGGGCTTAAATCCCGCTTCGAAGGGGGCAATCACCTATAAAGGGGAAGATATTAAAAAACTACCAACCTATCTAGTTGCTAAAAAAGGGATTGGATATGTTCCCGAAGACCAAGGGATATTTGCTGATTTAACTGTTGAGGAAAATATGAAGGTAGCGATCCAAAAAGATAATCAAGAAACATTAGATAGAATGGATTGGATTTTAGATTTATTTCCAGATTTAAAGAAGTTTTGGAAAAAGCCTGGAGGTCTACTGAGTGGTGGGCAAAAACAAATGCTCTCTATTGCAAGGGCATATATCAACAATAATGAGCTTTTATTAATTGACGAACCAAGTAAAGGACTAGCACCCATTGTTGTTGAAAAGGTGATGGAATCGATTATCCAAATGAAAGAACAAACGACTATCGTTCTAGTCGAACAAAATTTCATGATGGCTAGTACTATAGGCGACTGTTTTTATATTATTGATGACGGTAGGACCGTAAGTCATGGGGTTATGAATCAACTAAAACAAGATGCAGATATGAGAAGGAAATATTTAGGCATTGCCTAAGGAAGGAGGGCTCATCTTTGGATGTTTTACTAAACTTATCATTAAATGGGCTTGCAACAGGCATGCTAATTTTTTTATTGGCAGCAGGGCTTACTCTCATTTTGGGATTAATGGATGTTCTTAATTTTGCTCATGGTGGATTATTTGCTTGGGGTGCTTATAGTGGGATTTGGATCTATTCAAAGACTGGAAGTTTTTTTATTGGAATTTTAGGTGCTATCCTCGTTGGATTTTTACTGGGAATTCTCACAGAAAGATGGATTATTAAACCTGTTTATGGAAATCATGTCCAACAAATATTAATTACACTTGGATTGATGCTTGTTTTATCTGAAATGTTAAAGGTTGTTTGGGGTCCTAACCAAATATCTGCCAACCCTCCAGATTATTTAGTTGGAAGCTGGGAAATCGGTGGTGTCATTATCATCAAGTATCGATTGTTTATTATTTTCGTAGGGTTGTTAGTATTTGCCGCCGTTCAATTCTTGTTGTCCAAGACGAAAATTGGTTTGGTTGTTCGTGCTGGAGTTATGAACAAAGAAATGGTTCAGGCGCTAGGCATCAATATTCAAAAAGTATTTATGTTTGTCTTTATGATTGGGGCTGGTATGGCTGCTCTCGGTGGCGTGCTTTTAGGACCTTATTCTGGAGTGATTCACGCTGAAATGGGGTTAGAGTTTGCGATATTGGCATTTATCGTTGTTGTAATCGGTGGTATGGGTAACTTTAAAGGGTCATTATTAGCTGCAGCATTAGTTGGATTATCGGGTTCGTTTATGGCTTACTATGTACCTGATTTGGCTTTAGCAGCAAACATGCTGTTAATGGCTGTAGTTTTAGTTTTTAGACCACAAGGTTTATTTGGGATGAAAGGGTGAAAGACATGAAATGGACTTATAACAATCGTGCAAACGCCATTTACTTTATTATAGCTGCCTTTCTACTCCTTTTACCATTTGTTCATGATTCTCGAAGTTTATTTATTTTGTTAACACAGGTTTTTATTTTTTCTATTTTTGCCATGAGTTATGATCTTTTACTCGGTTTTACAGGGATTGTTTCATTTGGGCATGCAATGTACTTTGGGATTGGGGCATATGCAATCGGGGTTTTTATGAAGCGCTATGAACCAACTAATTTGAACTTTGTATTAGCCATTTTAACGACTATTTTGTTAACAGCTATTATTAGTTTCTTTGTTGGATTATTGACACTAAGATTGAAAAGCCATTTCTATGCGATGCTTACGTTATCCTTATCAGGTTTATTCCTTGTTCTAGCCGAAAAGTGGAGAACATTAACTTATGGAAATGATGGCTTTACCTTTAGGGTGCCTGAGATATTAAAAGATCGAACTGATTTTTATTTTATTTGTTTGATCTGTATGATAGCTGTGTTTCTAATATTAAGTAGATTTACGAATTCACCGGTGGGTCGGGTACTGCAAGCAATTAGAGAAAATGAGCAAAGAACAGAATCATTAGGCTACCAAGTATTACATTATAAAATTATTGCTAGCATCATTTCTGGGATTTTTGCAGGCATTGCAGGGATTTTATATGCTGTTTCCTTGCGTTTCGTTAATACGAGTGTATTTGCATTAGATATTACATTAGATGCGCTCCTCATGACGATTATTGGTGGGGTAGGCACTTTAGTAGGTGCCATCATCGGTGCCGGATTAATTGAATTTGCCCATCATTGGTTAACCGCACTGGCAAAGGAACACTGGATATTTGAAAGATGGATTATCTTCTTTGGAATTATTTATATTTTAGCTGTTATGTTTTTCCCTCTTGGAATTGTCGGAACACTTAAATCGATTAATTGGAAGCGAAGAAAAAAGCCAGATGTTAAAAAAGAGGAAAAGCTAGCAGGTTAGGAGAGTATACAATGGAATCAAAGCAAATCTCATCCTTCATCGTTCGCTTTCAGGTAACAGACTTTAATGAAGAATCCAATGAAAAGCAGTGGAGAATTAAAGTAACTCATGTCCAGGAGGATAACGAGAATTTATTTAATACAATTGAAGACGCGATGCAATTTATGAAAAAGAGAGTGGAAGATTTATAGTCTGGGGTGTTTGAATGAATATAGGCATAGTCAGTACAGGAATTTATATACCTGAAAACTATATGACAAGCAGAGAAGTTGCTGAAAAGGCAGGAATTCCCATTGGTGTTGTAGAAGAGAAGATGGGAATAAAGAAAAAACCTGTGCCTGGTGTTGATGATCATACTTGCGAGATGGGAATAAAGGCTGCTAGAAAAGCTATTGAAAAAGCGGGAATTAATCCAGCTGACATTAATTTAGTTATTTATATTGGAGAAGAACATAAGGAATATCCACTTTGGACCGCTGGTATTAAACTACAGGAAGCAGTCGGAGCGTATAATGCATGGGCATTTGATGTAGCGCTTAGGTGTGGTACGACAATGATGGCACTAAAACTTGCTAAGAGCATGATGGTGGCAGATTCGTCTATTCAAACTGTTCTTTTAGCTGGTGGTTATCGAAATGTTGATTTTATTGATTACGAGAACCCACGTACTAGGTTTATGTTTAATTTAGCAGCTGGTGGTGGTGCCATCCTCCTTCAAAAAGATCATAACCAAAATGTGTTACTTGAAACTGAAATGATAACGGATGGCTCCTTTTCAGAGGATGTGGTTGTCCTAGCGGGAGGAACAAAACTACCAATCTCTAAAGAGGCATTAGATGCGCGACTGAATTACCTAGATGTTTTAGATCCCCAAGGAATGAAGCTTCGTCTTGAACAGAAATCGATGGAAAACTTTTTAAAAGTCATCAAAGAATCTGTACAAAAGAGTGGTTACTCGGTAAGTGATATCAATTATTTAGGAATTCTTCACATGAAAAGGTCTGCACATGATTATGTATTAACTGAATTAGGCTTGTCCGAAAACCAATCGATTTATCTAGAAGATTATGGTCATATCGGTCAAATTGATCAAATTTTATCGTTAGAGTTGGCATTAGAGCAAGGGAAAATAAAGAATGGTGATGTAGTCGTTCTCGTTAGTGCCGGAATTGGCTATGCTTGGGGAGCTACCACAATTAGATGGGGAAAGGAGAGCTGTAAATGAAAGAAGTATTATTACCAAATGGAGAAAAACTTGCTTACCGTGAAAGAGAAGGTGGAGATAGGAAAGTCTTATTAGTTCATGGGAATATGACTTCTTCTAAACATTGGGACTTAGTCTTAGAAAATATGGATGCGTCTTTTAAGTTATATGCGGTTGATTTACGTGGATTCGGAAGCTCTAGCTATCTTACTCCAATTCAGTCTATCAAAGATTTCTCAGATGATATAAAGCTATTTGTCGACAAAATTGGATTAAAGGATTTCGCAATGGTTGGTTGGTCAACAGGTGGAGCTGTGTGTATGCAATTCGTCTCTGACTATCAAGGATATTGTGAAAAATTAATTCTTTTAGCTTCTGCTTCAACTAGAGGATACCCATTTTACGGATTAAATAGTGAGGGACAATTAGATCTAAATTTACGTTATAAAACATTCGACGAAATACAAAATGACCCGATTAGAACAGTTCCGATTCAGGGTGCTTATGATAGCCTTAATCGTGACTTTTTAAAGGCTGTTTGGAACGCGGCAATCTATACCAAAAATCAACCTCATCCAGAGCTTTATGAAGAGTATGTAGACGACATTCTAACACAAAGAAATTTAGCTGAGGTTTATCATGCTCTAAATACATTTAATATTAGTAATGAAGATAATGAAGTGTCAGTAGGAAATGGAAGTGTAAAGAACATAAATGTTCCAGTACTGGTTTTACATGGTGATAGAGACTTTGTGGTATCTGAGCAAATGACTAAGGAATTACTTCATGATTTAGGAGATTATGCAAGGTTTGTAGAATTGAAAGATTGCGGGCATTCTCCATTGGTAGATGATTTAGATCAACTACTAAATTCTATGTCTGAATTTTTGAATAATCGGGGTGTGGAAGTTGAGATTAAAGGATAAAGTAGCTATTATCACAGGAGCTGCAAGTGGTATTGGATTCGCAGCAGCACTCTCCTTTGCCCGACAAGGAGCAAAGGTTGCAGTTGTTGATTTTAATGAAGAGCTAGGCAATGTGAGTGTACACAATATAAAGTCAGAAGGTTATGATGCCACCTTTTTTCAAGTTAATGTTGCAGACCGTAAGAGTGTAGATGAAATGGTCAAAGCCGTTTTGGGGAAATACGGAAGGATTGATATCCTTGTAAATAATGCAGGGATTACGAAAGACGGAATGCTCTCCAAACTAGCTGTCGAGGATTTTCAGAAAGTGATAGATGTCAACCTTACAGGTGTTTTTCATTGTACACAAGCTGTCCTTCCGACAATGGTAGAGCAAGGAAAGGGAAAAATCATTAATACTTCTTCCGTTTCAGGTGTATATGGCAACGTCGGACAAACAAATTACGCAGCAACTAAAGCTGGTGTTGTTGGGATGACGAAGACATGGGCTAAAGAGCTTGGTCGAAAGGGTATCAATGTGAACGCGGTTGCACCTGGATTTATTGAAACGGGAATGACGGCAAAGGTGCCCGAAAAAATCTTGGACCAAATGAAAATGATGGTACCACTCGGTAGACTTGGTGTTCCTGAAGATATTGCGAATGCATATTTATTTTTAGCATCAGAAGAGTCAAATTATGTAAATGGGACAGTACTCCATGTTGATGGTGGAATAATGATGTAAGCCTATGTGATAACAGTAATATTGTAAAAATGCAAAAAGGAATCCGATATTCGGATTCCTTTTTGCGTGTTTAGACATATCTTAATAAACATATTAGCAAAAGGATAAATATAAGTCTATATATTTTGTTTAAATATTGAAAAAATATTAGTCCTTTTGATAAATAGCTCGAAAAATAACATTTTTATATTCGAGAAACCTTCTGGCTTAAGCGGGTTTCTTTTTACATTATAGTTATTGAAATGTTAAAAATGGGAATAATGATATAGGGAAAATGCACAATTCCTTTAATGGTTTTCACTATTTGTATAATGATAAATTCCTATTGCTCAATTTGGTATTTACTGCTAGGATTAGATACTAGGTGTAGATACTGTTTTTTAGGAATTTTCAAAAATATAATATAAGAGATGGCTTTTATTGTGAAAGGAGCAAATGATGAAAGATTTACATAGTTTTGGCTGGTATGCTGCAAGAGTTTCGCCTCATTTACCAAAAGAGGCATTTAAGCCAGTTCCAACACGGCTTTTTGGAGGATTAGCTTATTTTCTTGTTGCGCTAGCAGGGATATTTTCAGTTTCTCTTTTTAATCTTCCGTTCTGGGCAAACACCTTAATTGCGATGGCAATCGGTTTATGCTTTGCTGGAATGTGTTTTTTAGGACATGAAATCCTGCATGGGACTGTGGTTAGGAAACCTTTTCTTCGGGATTTTTTAGGAGGAGTTGCTTTTAGTTCAATAGGGATCGGACCTAAGTTATGGCGTAAATGGCATAATATGACTCATCATGTACATACCCAACATGAGCATAATGATCCAGATACATGGTCCACTGCTGAATTCATTTCCAAAAGACCATTGCTTGCATTCTTTTTTAGACAACCTAATTTTATTCGAATGATTGGTTATATCATTTTTCTAACCTTTAACTTCACCCTTCACTCGACAAGAATGTTCTTTGTCTTTTTTAAAGAGTTTAAACCAAACAAGCAGCCTTTAGTTCTTCTAGAGTTATTATTACCGTGGGCGACCTGGATTGTATTATTGTTCGTTGTCGGTCCTGTAAAGTGGGTTTTTATATTTTTAATACCTGCTGCTATTGCAAATTTTATTATGAGTAGTTATATCGCAACTAATCATAATTTAAATCCTCAAATGGAGGTTAATGATCCTCTAGCAAACTCATTATCTGTGACAGTGCCTAAGTGGGTTAACGTATTACATTTTAATTTTTCTTATCACACAGAACACCACTTGTTCCCAGCAATGAGCTCAAAGTACTATCCTTTAGTGAAAGAAAAGATTAAAGAATTTTGGCCAGAACGTTACCATGAAATGCCAATGTCGAGGGCGATGTTAATACTTTTAAAAACGCCAAGACCTTACTTAAAGGAAGACGAATTGGTGGATATGTTTAATGGAAAAGTTTATAGCGTTTTAGGTAAAGGGTTAAATCCTGAGAAAGTCGAAAGCCATAAAAAGTTAAATTTAAAGCAGGTTTTGTTGCCGAGTAAGAAGTAAATAGAGTGGAATGCGGGCATCGATGATTTTGTTGATGCTCGTTTTTTTTGTTGGAGGGCGGACAACTGTCGGCTAAGGGCCACTCTGAAGCATGTTTTTATCCGTTAGAATGAAAAACTTACCTCTGTTGACTAAACTGAAGCATGTTTTTATCCAAAAGTATGAAAAACTTACCTTAGTTAGCCAAGCTGAAGCATATTTTTACCCATTAGAACGAAAAACTTACCTCAGTTAGTCAAACTGTAGCATGTTTTCACCCATTAGAACGAAAAACTTACCTCAGTTAGTCAAACTGAAGCATATTTTTACCCATTAGAACGAAAAACTTACCTCAGTTAGTCTAACTGAAGCATGTTTTTATCCAAAAAGCACGGAACACTCTCTCAAACCCTTCTTCAAAGGTTATTAAATATCAATAGATATAATTTATTTTACATAATGTGAAGAATTAGTATGTCCTATTAAGATGAAATTTTGATTTAGAATTTCTCTAATCGCTCTTTTTGACTTAACAATTTTACACCAATCATAAACAATATTAGTTGTGATTTTCTCTTCAGGAAAAAGCAATTTAATTTCCTCCACATTTCTTAAAACGGCAGATTTAACATTCTCCTCTAACCCGCATTTTACACAAGTAATTCTCTTTGTATTAACTTTAGTAATAAAAGAATAGCAAGAAGAACAAAAAATACCTTTTTTTAGGTCTACAAAGTTATACCTAAAATTACGTTTAAAAGGGTATTCATCAACATGAAGGCTCAGCAGTTTATTTGCGAGTTTAGTGTGGTTTTCATTTAGTTTTTATGATTGCATGTTTAATTTATTGACTAAGCGTTTTAACTGTGTGGGTAAGACGATAGATGAATTCATAGGGGCATGGTACAAGGTGAATTCGGGATTAACGAAAACAAGATGTTTATCAACGGTACAATTATATCCAAGACTCTGAAGCAATCTCTGCAATAAGGAGTGGCTGCGGTTCAATTGATCAAGGGGGTTATCGATTTCCTTTTTGGGGAGAACAAACCATTTAGAACCATCAACATAATACTCATCTTCAAAATTCTTCACCTCAAAAATGATAACCCCATTTTGCGTTATTATGATCTTGTCAATTTGAAAAAATTTGTTGTTTAGTTCAAATAACAAATCATTCAATACGAGGCAATCAATATTGAGATTCTCTAATAATTCATCAAATTGTACTTCGCCTTCATGACCTTTTTTGTTATGCAGATAATTGCTTAGCTCCTTATTTGACAACTTCATCCTAACATTTAAAGATTCTTGAATTAATAATTCTTTCGACTTATTACGAGCTCGAATGATGATATTCATATTTCACATCCAATTCTTTTTATTATTTGAAAAATTCTAGCAAATTTTGGTATATTGTAGATAATCACATCATTATCATAATTCATGGATAGAAAAGGATTCAATAAATAGTTAGATGAAAAAAAGGAGATTTTATGAACTGGACTACAAACAAAATGACCGAATCTTATGCAAAGGAAATACTTCTATGGCAATACGATTCCCCTTATGATTTTTATAATAATGAATTAACAGATGAATCACTAAAAGAACTAATGAATGATACTTACCTGGCAGTAATCGATGAAACTAAACAATTAACAGGTTATTATTGTACGGGTATAAGTGCAATCGTACCAGCTGGTAATGAATACGGTGCATACAATGAGAGTATGATTGACATAGGGCTAGGACTTAAGCCAGAACTAACAGGGGCTGGCCGAGGAGGAAGTTTCCTTGCTTTTATTCTCCAAAATATTGAAAACGCGAATATACAATGCCTCCCACTACGTTTGACTGTAGCATCCTTTAACAAAAGAGCGATAAAACTTTATGAAAATGTTGGCTTTATTACGCAGCAAAGTTTCGATTCAAAGGGGATAACCTTCCAAACGATGATAAAATATAAGTGAAACGAACGTCGAACCTACAAAGGTGAGAAAGATGAGGCGTATCATTCTATTTGATGGTGTTTGTAATTTTTGTGATAGCAGTGTGCAATTTATTATAAAAAGAGATCCAAACGGTGCTTATCAATTTGCTCCACTTCAAGGTGAAACGGGTAAAAAGCTATTGAATGAATTTGGTCTAACGGAAAATCTTGATAGCATTGTATACATTGAGGATGATAGATACTATAAAAAGTCAGCAGCGGCTTTAAAAGTATGTGAAAATTTAGGAGGTGTATGGAGGTTATTTGTTATTTTTAAAATAATCCCTACTCCAATTAGAGACATTTTCTATGACATTGTCGTGAAAAACCGTTATAAATGGTTTGGGAAAAAAGAATCCTGTATGATTCCATCCCCTGAAATTAGAAGTAGATTTCTAGAATAGAGAAATAGGAGGATATAATGCTTCAACTTTCTGATGTCTACACTAAGAATATAAAATTTGTCCATAAGGAAAAAGGGCAGGAATGGTTAGAGAATTTACCAAAACTTATTACTTACTGTGAAGAACGATGGAATCTAAAGGTATTAGACGCCTCTTTTGAATTGTCCTATAATTTTGTTGCAGCTGCCGTTTTCGCCGATGGAAGAGAATTAGTATTAAAACTCTCAGTACCTAGTCAAGATTTTCTATATGAATTAGAGGCTCTAAAACTATTTAACCATCATAATAGAAAGATGGTTCAGCTGTTGGATTATGACGAAGAAAAGGGGATTATTCTTCTCGAGCGACTTAAACCAGGTCAAATGCTCTCAACGATAGATGACGATGAGGTTGCAACGAGAATTGCAGCAAATATATTAAAAGAACTCTGGGTTCCTGCAAAAAGTGACAGTACACTTCCGACGACTAAAAATCGTGCAGCTAGTTTAATTGCACTAAAAAAAGAGAATCCAAATGGACTTGGCCCCATTTCAGCCTCATTGTTAGAGGAGGCGGAGTACTTTTTCAATAAAATGAATGAAACAAGTACTCAATCATATCTTCTTCATGGTGATCTCCATCATTACAATATTCTATCTAAAAGAAATTCCTGGATGCTCATTGATCCTCAAGGTCTTATTGGGGAAAGAGAATATGATCTTATTCAGTACTTGCAAAATAAATTACCAGAAGAAGGTTGCAAGGAGGTCATTAAAAAGCGTATTGACATTTTTGCAGAAGAGTTGGGGCTAAACAAAGAAAGAATCTTAATGTGGGGAATTGCTCATTCCATTTTATCCACCGCATGGTCAGTTGAAGATAACGAAAATTATTCAAGAAGTTTCTTTCAAGGAATCCAAGCTATAAGGGATATATATCAGGATTCGAAAAAATAAAATAAAGAAAGGTTGGATTTTTATTAAATCCAGCCTTTCTTTTTTGCAATATTAACTGCATCATTTCGATTTTTGGCATATTATTTTTGAATAATTTCGATATATAATTTCGAAATCAGGTGAAAACTGTCATATTTGTTTAGTCATTTGTAGAGAATGGGTATGGTAGCTTAAAATAAAGGACATCAAAAAATATATTGCTAAGGAGAAGTTGAATGAGGGACGTTACTTTAATTGATATTTTTCATCATCATATTGCCCAGAAATTCTTAAATCGATCTGGTTTAGCACATGCTATTGCCGTTTCCTATCATGCTTTTCAATTGGCAAAAGAGCATAATGTGGATGTTGATATAGCGGCAAAAGCAGGATTGCTGCATGATATGGGTCATTACACTTGGTATCGGAATGGGAAATGGGATTACGATTTGTATAAGCAAAATGATATTCATCCAATAAAAGGGGCAGAAAGAGCCCATAAATTATTGATAAGGCTAGGTGAAAATCCGGTAAAAGCAAAAACAATCGCTTTAGCCATATTGTTCCATACTGATTCCTTTCTACCTACAAACGACATTGTTCGAACGCCATTACAACAAATCGTTAAATGGGCAGATGAAAAAGACGAAGAAGAAGGCGGGATGCATCACTATCGAACAATCGATTTTGATAGAGCTAAAGAGAGTCTTAGTCGTTTAGATGGATGGATTGACCTTGAACACAAAAAGTTAGGATGAATGAAATGAAGGCTCCCGTTAATAATGAGGAGCCTTTTTCAGCTATTATCAGTCTAATAGTCCAAGCCCAGTCATATGAATGAATAAAAAAGGTTAAATAGAAAAAAGGGGTGGGGGAGCTAACGGAGCAACCTAATAGGCTCATATACTGTCAGAAAAAATAGATATCCATATACTATATTAAAGCTATTATTTTTCTATTATTTGTAATAATAGAGGAGTAGCGCCTACACTTAAGTCGTCATGTCAAATATAGACTACGACTATGGTGGCAACATTTAAGTTGTTAAATTGACCTTGTTTTGATGGAAGGGTCACAATGAACCTTTTCCAAATGGGTAAGGTCTTTTTTATAAATTTTGTATTCTTTGATCAAACAAATACAGTAATAGTAGAAATAATGATAAAATTATTATAATATTCCTTTTATAAGAAAAGGTTTCTAGAAAAATATGTTAATAGGTTGTGTCAGAATGATTTGGATCTATTTCATTTCATCCTATTTTGTTGGAACAATCATGTTTGGATTTCTAGTAATTAAAGTAATCCATCATAAGGATTTGCGACATTTGGGAAGTGGAAATGTGGGAGCTAGAAATGCAGGACGCGAACATGGAAAAAAAGAATTTATATTGATTTTTCTAGGCGATGCTTTAAAGGGGGTTATCGTGGTTGTCTTTGCGAGCATCCTACATTTTCCAGAGTATGTACAGTTGCTTGGATTAGCACTATGTATCATTGGTCATATAAAGCCCATAACCCTAAATTTCCAAGGAGGAAAAGGAATTTCGACTTTTATTGGTGGCATCATCGCCTTTGAACCACTCGTCGTTTCTGTTATCATAATCGCTTTTCTAATCCTTTATCCTATTCTCAAAAGCTTTACGATTGCAGGACTTGGGGCCTTCCTGTGTATTCCCATGCTTCTTGTTTTTAAGGAGTATGATTGGATTAGTTGTCTACTTGTTACAGCGATCATATTAATGATTTGCTTTGTACATACAGAAAATATAAGTGAAAGGCTGAGGAAAATTTGAGCGAAAAGCATGAATATTTTTATAAAATTGCTAATCACCAACACGAATTTGATCTTATCCATCAACTAAATTACCAGACCTTTTCAGAGGAAATACCTCAGCATCAAAAAAATGAGCATGGAAAATTAGTTGATCCTTTTCATCATGAAAATACATATATTATATGTTTAAAAGAAAGCGAATTAGTTGGTATGATTGCCGTTCGTGATAATCGACCATTTTCTCTAGATAAAAAAATAGGTGAGGTTGAGCAGTCGCTTCCAATAGATGTAAAAAAACTATGTGAAATTAGGCTATTAGCTGTAAAAAAAGAGCATCGAAGTGGCAGAGTATTTTTAGGCTTAGCCGCATTTTTGTCAAAGTATTGTTTAAGAAAAGGCTATGATGCTACTGTCATATCAGGCACAAATAGGCAATTAAAACTTTATAAGCAGATGGGTTTTCAACCATTTGCACATATGACTGGAAATAATGAGGCTCAATTTCAGCCAATGTACTTAACTAAACAAACATTTGAAGAATCGTTAGCTGGCAGGATCCTTCAACCAACGATTCCTTTTTTACCTGGACCTGTTCGGGTTTCTGAAAAGGTACTTGATGGATTGCGAAATCTACCCATTTCCCATCGATCAGAAGTATTTTTTGAAAACCTTAATAAAGCAACGAAAATCCTGTGTCAATTAACGAAGAGTAAACATGTGCAAATTTTATTAGGATCTGGGACATTGGCAAATGATGTCATTGCGGGACAGCTTTCATTAGAGACCGGTAAAGGTCTTATCTTAAATAACGGTGAATTTGGTAGCAGGTTAGTCGAACAGGCAGATCGATTAGGGTTGAATTTTAATGTATTGAGAAAAAATTGGGGAGTTCCGTTTTCTAAAGAAGAGATTAAAGCTAGTTTAACAGATGAAATAGGTTGGATATGGGCGGTTCATAGTGAAACCTCTACAGGAATGCTAAATGATATAAATCTACTTAAAGAAATATCTTTGGAAAATGGTTTAAACCTATGCCTTGATTGTATTAGCTCAATCGGTGCTGTAGATTTAGACTTAACTGGTGTTTTTTTAGCATCAGGGGTAAGTGGTAAAGCAATATCCGCACTAACCGGTTTGTCCTTCGTATTTCATCAACATGAAGCTAAGCCATCGCCACTTCTTCCTAGATATATTGATTTAGGAGTTTATTTTGAAAACGGTAGCATACCATTTTCTCATTCCTCCAATTTATTGGATGCCTTGTTGATAGCACTTGAAGAATTAAGTCCAAGCACATATGTTAACATTAAAGAGACTCATTCTTATTTAAACAGAGTGTTAAGTCTTGTTGGTTTCAAAATCACAACGACAGAAAATATCGCATCACCTATTATCATTACGATAGAAATTCCAAAGGATATTTCTTCTTTGGATATTGGAGATAGTCTACTTTACCAAGGCTTTCAGTTACATTATGAGAGTGCTTATTTACGAGAAAGAAATTGGATTCAAGTTGCTTGCGTAGGTGACTATACAACAACAGAATTAGAAAGAATGATCCAAATCTTGTCAAAGGTTTATCGCTATGAGATGGCATGCAAATTCACTAATTTAATCAGTAATTGAAAATAAAGCCCTTATTTCATTATAGAAATGAGGGCTATTTTTAAATGATAAGTCCATACGCCGCTAAACGGGCGCTTCCGCTTTTCTTATATCAATCACCATCAAATAAATTAAATATACCTTTTGCAATACTACCTTCATCTTTGGCTCCACCAGTTTGCGGCATGGCTGCAAATACCCGACTTGCCAAGCGGCTGAATGGAAGGGATTGAATCCATACTGATCCTGGACCACTTAAAGTAGCAAAAAATAATCCTTCCCCACCGAATAATGCAGTCTTTACGCCTTTTACCATTTCAATATTATAGTTAACATCTCTTGTCATCGCGACTAAACACCCAGTGTCAACTCTCAGAACTTCACCAGGAACAAGATCTTTTTTAATGATTGTACCTCCTGCATGAACAAAAGCCATCCCATCTCCTTCAAGCTTTTGCATGATGAAGCCTTCGCCTCCGAAGAAGCCAACTCCAATTTTTCTTTGAAACTCTACTCCTACCGCAACACCTTTTGCTGCAGCTAAAAAAGCATCTTTTTGACAAATAATTTTGCCTCCATATTCACTCAAATCCATAGGAATAATTTTTCCAGGATATGGTGAAGCAAAAGAAACGCGTTTTTTATCTATACCTTGATTCGTAAAAGTAGTCATAAATAAGCTTTCACCTGTAAGAACACGTTTTCCTGCACTAAATAATTTCCCCATAAATCCAGAGCTTTCTGTGCCATCTCCAAAGATTGTTTCCATATGAATATGATCATCCATCATCATTAAACTACCAGCTTCAGCAACAACTGTTTCTTTAGGGTCTAGTTCAACTTCAACAAATTGCATGTCATCACCATAAATTTTGTAATCAATTTCATGATTGTTCATAATCTACCTCCCTATGTAAGTCCTGCACCTATATTTTAAGTGTTTTATTACTATCTTGCTACAACTAGAACAATATAATTTAAGGGAAGAATTAGATGATTCGCATGAGGAATTTTTAGCTAAAAAGGCTGACAAATCCCTATCATTTCTGAGGATTTACTAGCAAATTTTTCATTTTTACTAAAGATTAACTTGCTTATCCAAACATTTACTGTTAGTATTAAGGAGAATTATTTTTGTTCGAGATGTAGGATAAGTGTTAAACGCTTTGTCTTGAAATTCACTGAGCAAGGATAGTATTACAATGTGTCACTGAACACGTAGGAGGCAACAAACATGGAAAAAGGTAAAGTAAAATGGTTTAACGCAGAAAAAGGTTTTGGATTCATCGAGCGTGAAGCAGGAGACGACGTATTCGTTCACTTCTCAGCAATTCAAGGCGAAGGCTTCAAATCTTTAGAAGAAGGTCAAGAAGTAACATTTGACGTTGAGCAAGGTCAACGTGGACCTCAAGCTTCTAACGTTCGTAAAGCTTAATATTAAGCTTATATAAACAGACTCTTTCGAGAGTCTGTTTTTTTTTGTTTATTTTTGCGTCATTCCGAGCAAGAAGGTACAATTAGGTTATCGTAAATGAGAGGTGGTTTTCAAATGAAACCAATGCAAATTTCGGCAGAAACAGCTATAAAGCTTTCGGAACAATTAAAGCTACCAATTGAACAAATAATGCATATGCCAAAGCATATTTTAATTGCAAAGTTAGCCGAACTTGAAGCAAAACAACAGGAAGAAAAATAAGCCGAGAGATTATAAAAAGGACGAAACTAAATGTTTTTAAAAAAAATCAGTTTGCTAACGGATAAAGTACCCAACCTAAGTAAATACCCTTTTTCAATTCCTGCTATAAAAGGATTGGAAGAGTTAGAGATTAGGCAAAACATTACCTTCTTTGTTGGGGAAAATGGCTCAGGTAAATCCACCTTGTTAGAGGGGATTGCTTCACAAATTGGTTTTAATAAAGCTGGAGGAAGTCAAAATAATCGTTTTGAAATCACTGACACCGTATCTTCCTTAGGAGTTTATTTACGGTTATCATGGCTCCCGAAAATGAGTAACGGATTTTTTTTAAGAGCTGAAACCTTTTATGACTTCGCCTCACATTTAGAACAGCTACAAAAGGAAAATCCAAATATCGATGTGTTTAAATCGTATGGGGGAAAATCCCTTCATGAGCAATCACATGGTGAATCTTTTCTAGCTTTATTTAAAAATCGCTTTGGCCAAAAAGGGATATATCTACTTGATGAGCCAGAGGCTGCTCTCTCACCAGCTAGACAATTAGCTTTATTAAAAATCATCCATGATTTAGAAAAAGAAGAATCTTCTCAATTTATTATCGCTACCCATTCACCTATTTTGCTCGGTTATCCTAATTCGACTATTTTTCACTTTGACAACGAAACAGGAATAACTGAAGTTAAGTACGAGGAAACAGAACATTTTCAGCTGACGAAATATTTTTTAAATAATCGTGAGAGAATGCTCCACCATTTATTTTTAGAACCAGATGAATGTGAATAAAGATTATCAAAGGCTCTGATACTTCTCAGTGCCTTTTTTTGTATTTTTCAATAAGCATGTAACTACCTTGTAACTTTAGTTACGTACAATTACACCAATATAAAAAAGGGAGAGATTGTACAGTGAGGTGGGAAATAGACTGGCTTGAAAATAGGGCAAGAATAACACCAGATGCGCAAGCGGTTATTGATGCAGAGACAAATACATTTTGGAATTATGAGCAATTAAATAATCGTGCAATCTCCATCGCCCAATGGCTTAAAAGCCAAGGCGTGAAAAAAGGAGACAGAATTGCCCTTTTAGCCCCCAATCATATTAGCTATTTTGATTTAATCTTTGCAAGTCAAAAAATTGGAGCCATTTTTGTCCCGTTAAATTGGCGGCTATCTATAAATGAATTAAATGATATTTTATTAGATTGTTCACCAGTAATAATTGGTATCCATGTTAACTTAAAAGACCACTTTTCACCTTTATGTGCTCATTCATCCTTGATTTTTAGTGTTGGCGATGAGGAATTTGAAAGCTTTACCTCAAATGCAGGCGATTGTAATCATCATTATGATGAAGATATTAATATGGATGATCCATTAATGATGATTTACACAGGAGGAACGACAGGCAAACCTAAAGGGGTTGTACTCTCCAATCAATCCATTCTATGGAATGGCATGAACACAGTGTTAAGCTGGAATCTATCTAGTAAAGATGTAACTTTAACAAATATTCCTATGTTTCATACGGGTGGATTGAATGCACTATCAATCCCATTGTTGCTAATGGGAGGGACAGTGGTAATTGCTGACCAATATGACCCTAAAAAAGCCATTCAATATTTAAAGCAGTTTAAGTGTACAATTGTTCTTTTTATCCCAACAATGTATCATATGATGATTCACACGGAGGAATTTAGTCAAAGTGATTTCCCAAATATGAAGGTTTTTCTTTCTGGAGGAGCTCCTTGTCCACTTGAAATATATGAAGCATTTTGGAGCAAAGGATTACAATTTAAGGAAGGATATGGTCTGACTGAAGCAGGACCAAATAATTTTTATATCGACCCAAATAAAACTCATCTAAAAAAAGGATCAGTTGGAAAACCGATGCTTTTAAATACCGTTAAAATAATGAAGAATAATTTACAGGAAGCGGCATACGATGAAGTTGGGGAATTATGGATAAAAGGCAATCATTGTTTTTCCCATTACTGGAAAAATGGAGAGGCCACTAGCTCCACTTTTTACGACGGCTGGCTTTGCACGGGAGATTTAGCAAAAAAGGATTCAGATGGCTACTTTTATATCGTTGGTCGCAAAAAAGATATGATAATAACTGGGGGAGAAAATGTGTATCCCTTGGAGGTGGAGCATTGGCTTTCATCCCACCCACTAATTGATGAAGTATCTGTTATTGGATTACCAGATGAAAAATGGGGTGAAATTGTCACTGCGTTTATTGTGTTAAAAACAACTTCCCTAATCGAACTGGATGAATTAAAGGAATATTGCTCTTATAAACTTGGAAAATATAAAATACCGAAAAAATTTATTTTTATGGATTCTTTACCAAAGACTCATGTTGGGAAAATGGATAAAAGAGCTTTAAAGGAAATCGGAATACATCCATCACATTCAAAAAAAGTTAACACGAATAAAGATTAAAGCAAAACGCTTTAGTCTTTATTCGTGTTGAAAGTGGAATAATAAAATCGTAGTTAAAAATAACAGTTAACAAATCCCACCACTAAAAGGAACAGACACAATATGTTATAATAGATTGTCGAATTATGCATATAAAGTAATTAAACAGGTGGAGGAAAATATGGCAACTTACACGCCTATGATACAGCAATATCTTCAAGTAAAGGCAGAATATCAGGATGCCTTTTTATTTTTTCGATTAGGTGATTTTTACGAAATGTTTTTTGATGATGCGGTAAAAGCATCACAGGAATTGGAAATTACCTTAACAAGTCGAGAGGGTGGAGGAGAAGAACGCATTCCAATGTGCGGGGTTCCCTATCATTCCGCTCCTAATTATATTGAACAATTAATTGAAAAAGGCTATAAAGTAGCCATTTGTGAACAAACGGAAGATCCCAAACAAGCAAAGGGAGTAGTGAAAAGAGAGGTTGTACAGCTTATTACTCCTGGTACGGTGATGGAAGGTCGAGGATTACAAGATAAAGAAAACAATTTCTTAGCTACTATTTCCTATTTTGACGATGAAATGTATGGATTTGCCTACAATGACCTTACAACGGGTGAGGGGAAAGCTACCTTGATTTCTGGGAATTTCGATGATGTGTTGAATGAAGTCTCGATTTTAGGGGCAAAGGAAGTTGTTATAGATTCTAAGTTTGATATCGAGTTACAAAAGAAATTAAGGGACCGAAATGTGATGGCTCTATCATTTGAGGATTCATCATCTATTGATAGGTCATTTTCACATCTTCTAGAAGAATTGCATCAAGAAGCACTTAAAAAGACCGTTTCAAGGTTATTTCATTATCTTTATCGGACGCAGAAAAGAAGTCTTGATCATCTTCAGCCAATAAAGATGTATGAAATTCAACAATTCATGAAAATCGATTATTTTTCCAAGCGTAATTTAGAGCTAACGGAAACGATTCGTTCTAAAGGCAAGAAAGGCTCCCTACTATGGCTGCTTGATGAAACAAGAACCGCTATGGGAGGAAGGCAGTTAAAGCAATGGGTGGAGCGCCCGCTAATTGATCAAAAACAGATAGGTCATAGACATTCCTTAGTGGAGCTGTTTATCCATCACTATTTTGAGCGACAAGAACTACGTGAGAAATTAAATGAAGTGTATGATCTTGAACGTTTAGCAGGACGAGTAGCTTTTGGTAATGTTAACGCAAGAGATTTGATTCAATTAAAGAAATCACTATCTCAAATACCCTTTTTAAGACAAATTTTACTTTCCTTAAATAGTGAAGTTTCAAATGATTTAGCAGATAGACTTGATCCATGTGAAGCGGTGACCGATTTATTAGAAAATGCCTTGGTTGAAAGTCCGCCAATATCAGTGAAAGACGGAAATATGATTCGCGATGGATTTAATGAGGAGCTTGATCGTTACCGTGACGCAAGTCGTAACGGGAAAACATGGATTGCACAGCTTGAACGAATGGAACGTGAAAAGACTGGAATTAAGTCATTGAAAATTGGTTATAACCGTGTTTTTGGCTACTATATTGAGGTGACACGAGCCAATCTTCATCTTCTAGTTGAAGGACAATATGAACGGAAGCAAACACTAACTAATGCAGAGAGATATATTACTCCTGAGTTAAAAGAAAAAGAGACTTTGATTTTACAAGCCGAAGAAAAAAGTGGCGAACTAGAATATGAGCTATTTACTCAAATACGTGAACAAGTGAAGGAATATATTCCTCAGCTACAGGCGTTAGCAAAAGCTGTTAGTGAGCTTGATGTTTTACAATGCTTTGCACAGGTCAGCGAAGAGCGTCATTATGTAAAGCCTCAATTCTCAAAGGACCGTAAAATCGTCATCAAAGATGGTCGCCATCCAGTGGTTGAGAAAGTGCTAGATTCAAATGAATATGTACCGAATGATTGTTTTATGGACAATGAAAGAGAGATTTTACTCATTACAGGACCAAATATGTCTGGTAAAAGCACGTATATGCGTCAAATCGCTTTAAGTTCTATTCTTGCTCAAATAGGTTGTTTTGTTCCAGCAACTGAGGCTACTTTACCTATATTTGATCAAGTGTTTACAAGAATAGGGGCAGCAGATGATTTAATTTCTGGTCAAAGTACGTTTATGGTAGAAATGCTAGAAGCAAGGAATGCGATTGTGAATGCTACTAAAAATAGTTTAATTCTGTTTGACGAGATTGGTCGAGGAACATCTACGTATGATGGGATGGCCCTTGCTCAAGCCATTATCGAGTATATTCATCGAAAAATTGGTGCAAAAACCTTGTTCTCAACCCATTATCACGAGTTAACAGTATTAGAGGATGAGCTTCTGAAGGTGAAAAATATTCATGTTAGTGCAATTGAGCATAATGGGAAAGTCGTTTTCCTTCATAAAATAAAAGAGGGAGCGGCGGATAAAAGCTATGGTATACACGTAGCTGAATTAGCCGAGCTACCTAAAGAACTTATTAAGAGGGCGAATGAATTATTAAATCAATTTGAGCAAAAACAGCAATTGTTAGAGGCTTCAAATATGACAGCTCAATCCAATCCAACGATTCTTAAACAAAAAAATGAGGACAAGCTAGTGGATAGTTCAATAGCTGAACCAAGTGCAACTGCTCAATTATCATTTTTTGATGAACCTAGAGAGCTATCAAAGCCTGTTGTAGGTAAAGATCTGAAAGTACTAGATCAACTAAAAAAACTAGACATTCTAGATTTAACTCCGTTACAAGCGATAAACACATTATATGAGCTTCAAAAAAAATTAAAGGGTTAAACCGCTTAGGGGGTGGCATAAGTGCGAAAGATTATCCAATTAGATGATGCATTAGCAAATAAAATTGCTGCAGGTGAAGTGGTTGAACGACCAGCTTCAGTTGTAAAAGAACTAGTTGAAAATGCAATTGATGCTGGTAGCACGATTATCGAAATTGAAATCGAAGAAGCTGGTCTTGCAAAAATCAGGATAATAGATAATGGCGATGGTATTGAAGAGTCTGACGTTTTAGCTGCTTTCCAAAGACATGCCACCAGTAAAATCAAAAACGAATCAGATTTGTTTCGAATCCGAACTTTAGGATTTAGAGGAGAGGCATTACCGAGTATTGCATCAGTTTCAAGGCTTGAAATGAAAACTTCCACAGGATACGAAGCAGGAACACGTGTCGTGCTAGAAGGTGGAAAAATTGAAGTTCTTGAAAAGGCTTCAAGTCGAAAAGGAACGGATATTACGGTGTCTGACCTATTTTTTAATACTCCTGCTCGCTTAAAATATATGAAAACCATTCATACAGAGCTAGGGAATATTACCGACGTCGTAGGAAGAATTGCTTTATCACATCCAGAGATTTCATTTCGTTTGATTCATAATGAGCGAAAGGTGATGCATACGAATGGAAACGGAGATGTAAGGCAGGTGTTAGCAGCAATTTATGGGATGAGCATTGTAAAAATGATGGTGCCCATACACATTGAGTCACTAGACTATAAAGTGTCAGGCTACATTTCCTTACCTGAAATTACAAGGGCATCTAGAAATTACATCTCAACGATGATAAATGGGAGATTTATAAAAAACTATCCTATAGCAAGAGCCATTCAGGATGGTTATCATACATTACTTCCGATTGGTCGTTATCCAGTTGTGCTTTTGAATATTGAAATGGACCCAATATTAGTCGATGTGAATGTGCATCCATCGAAAATGGAGGTTCGTATAAGCAAAGAGCAAGAATTAACTGAGTTGATTACAAATGCTATTCAATCAAGCTTTAAAACAAAGACGCTGATTCCTTCAGGGGTACCATCAACTAAAGTGGAACGTCCAAAGTCAGAACAGACCACTCTAACACTCGATGAAAAGCCAATTATTAAGAATGACTATACTTTTCCAATTAGTAGCTTAGTAAAAGAGCCAATACCAGTGCTAATTACGGAGCAAGAGGCTACAGATGAGTTAAAAACACATGTTCAAGAAGTGGACCATGAAGTTCGACTTGAAACACAGCCAGAGATTGAAAATTTTGATGAAGTCGTAGAATTGAAAGATTCTTGCGAAAAACGTGTACCAATGCTATATCCTATAGGACAAATGCATGGAACTTATATACTTGCTCAAAATGAAAATGGTTTGTATATCATTGATCAGCATGCAGCACAAGAGCGGATTAAATATGAATATTTTCGTGAAAAGGTTGGCCAAGTAGAAAATGAACTCCAAGAACTCCTCGTTCCACTTACATTGGAATATGCTGCAAATGAGTATATGAAAATTGTTGAATATAAAAAGGAACTTGAGCATGTTGGGCTTTTTTTTGAGGAATTTGGTACTAATTGTTTTATTGTTCGTGCCCATCCACAATGGTTTCCGATAGGAATGGAAAAGGAAATCATTGAAGAAATGATTGAACAACTTTTAGAAATGAAAAAAGTAGATGTAAAAAAACTTAGGGAAGAGGCCGCCATAATGATGAGCTGTAAAGCATCGATTAAAGCAAATCATCATTTACGTCAAGATGAAATCCAGGCACTTCTAAATGATCTTAGGAACAGCTCTGATCCGTTTACTTGTCCACATGGCCGCCCTATTATCATTCATTATTCAACATATGAGATGGAGAAGATGTTTAAACGTGTTATGTAGCAGCGAATGAATCTTCTTTTCTATCAATCCTATAATATTTAGAAGAGGATGCTTAGGACGTACCTAAGCATCCTCTTTATATTTTGTTAACTTGTTTGTCTCACTTAGATTGCGGAAACAAAGTATTAAAATATTTATACATATATGGGACAACTATTAATAAGATTTTAATAAGGAAGATTATTAAACTAATGGAGGAGAAATGTGGAAAATTGGATTACTGAAATCATCTCACAATATGGTTATATTGGGGTTTTTCTAATTATTGTATTAGAAAATTTATTTCCTCCCATTCCATCTGAAATTGTCCTGTCATTTAGTGGTTTTATGACAACAAGGACTGATTTAAGTGTAATTGGAATTATCATTTCATCTACAGCAGGATCGGTAATTGGAGCAATGATTCTCTTTAAAATTGGCTCTATTCTTGATGTGAAAAGGCTAGAAAAAATAATTGATCGTTGGGGTCATATATTACGTTTAAAGAAGGAGGATATTAGAAATGCGAATGTTTGGTTCGAGAAATATGATGTCTGGACAGTTTTCTTTTGTAGAATGATACCTTTACTTAGAAGTATCATTTCCATTCCTGCAGGGATGTCAAAAATGAATTTTTCATTATTTTTACTACTAACCTTTATTGGAACATTAACATGGAATACAATTATTGTTTGTTTCGGAGCTATGATGGGAGAATCCTGGCCAAAAATTCTAGCTTTTACAGAAGTTTATTCAAAAATAATATACTTGGTCATTGCATTAGGGTTAATATGGTTGATTTATTATTATATTACAGTACTTAGAAAAAGAAGGGTCTAAATTGTAGATTAGATAAGCATAGTTCTATAAAGGGACAAAGGCTTTTTTATCCTTTGTCCTTTTTTAGTGATATTTCATTTTCGAGTACCATCTCGATGAAATTATCTAATGGGCCAATATACGGGATAATTTCTTCTAAAAAATAAAACGTTGATGTCTTTGAAAAATCATTAATATCTTCAGTAGGTGAATATAGATATACTCGTTTATGTTGTGCTAGAGCTATTCCTAATTCCACATGAGTACCTTTGCCACCTGGTAAAAGAACGATGAGAAAATCCGCATTCAATACTCCTATTCTCTCATCTTCTCCTATGGCTTGTAATTTTTCAACACTATCAGCTCGTTCATTTTGTGTCCAATCATAGGTATGTGTAAATCCATAAGACTTTAAATGAGCTGCAACAATTTGAACAATCTTTTTATTTAATAGTCCTGAAGCAATATAAAATTTCATTTTATCCACCTTTTTTATTTCGGATCATCTTCATAATAATTGCAACTTAGCTACTGCACAAGGAAAAAAATATTTTTTGAAATAAATAAGTACTCAAAAAAGAAAGGAATCCCGTGGGATTCCTTTACCTATTTAGCTATTGAATAAATTTTATCAATATATTTTAATGCCATACCGGTACCTAAAGCTACAGATTCAAGAGGGCTAGCTGCTAGATGCACAGGTACATCGATTTCTTTATTGACCCACTCTTCCATTCCTTTAATTAACGCTCCACCGCCTGTTAAGATAACGCCACGATCTACGATATCCCCGCTTAATTCAGCAGGACATTCTTCTAAAGTGGCACGTATAGCTTCTAAAATATGTGAGAGAGATTCTTTCATTGCTACATGAATTTCAGTGGAAGTAATACTAATTGTTTTGGGGAGTCCTGACATTAAATCTCTTCCTCTAATTTCCATTGAAACTTCTTCATGATCAACAATGGCATAGCCAATTTCCATTTTGATTAATTCGGCTGTTCTTTCGCCAATTAAAACATTATAAGCCTTTCGAACGTATTGAATAATATCCTCGTCAAGCCGATCTCCTGCAACTCGAATGGAATGACAGGCAACAACACCACCGAAGGAAATAATAGCTACTTCTGTTGTTCCACCACCGATATCAACGACAACATTTGCAACAGGCTCATCAATTGGAAGTCCTGCACCGATAGCGGCAGCTACCGGTTCTTCAATCAATTGAACCTTTTTGGCACCAGCAGATCGTACAGCATCTTGGATGGCTCGACGGTCTACGCTCGTTGAACCTGAAGGAATGCATATAACAACATTCGGCTTACGAACGGCAAACCCTAGTTTCTTTGATGCTTTACGCATGATATGTTGAAGTAATTGTGTAGTTACATCAAAATCAGCAATTACTCCGTCCTTTAAAGGACGGATTGCCACGATGTTTTCCGGAGTTTTCCCAATCATCGCCTTTGCATCTGACCCGACAGCTAGTACTTTTTTTGTTTCAATGTCAATGGCAACAACTGAAGGTTCATTTAGGGCAATTCCTTTATTTTTACTGTATACAAGAATATTAGCAGTACCGAGATCAATCCCTAGCTCTATAGTTGATAACATTTATTTCACATCCAATTTCATAATTGATTTTTTAATATAGTAACTTTCGATATATTCTTCTAAAATGTTATCATGACTTTGGGGGTAGATTATGCTTTGTTATACAAGCGTTAAACAAATGTAATTTTACAAGAATAATTTAACTTTATTGGATTGAATTTGAAAAGAATAAAAGTAGGTTATATTGGATATAATTTTTAGATGTTCAACTGCTTTTCGAAAATTATGTTAGGATAGGTAATATAGAAGATTAATTTTTAAAGGCAGTGTGAATGAATGGACAATAAAGAAAAATTGTTGGTTTTAATTGGGCCGACTGCGGTAGGAAAAACAAAACTAAGTATTGAACTTGCTAAAAAGTATAATGCAGAGATTATTAGTGGAGATTCAATGCAGATTTACAAACAGATGGATATCGGAACAGCTAAAATCCAATCTTCCGAAATGGAGGGGATACCTCACCATTTATTGGATTTAAAAGAGCCTGATGAGAGCTTTTCAGTGGCTGAATTTCAGCACCTTGTTCGCGAAAAGATTACTGATATTCACAAAAGAGGAAAGCTACCAATGCTAGTAGGGGGGACTGGCTTATATATTCAATCCGTAATTAATGATTATAAGTTTACAGAAACATGTTCTGATGTTGCATTTCGGCAGGAATTAGAAGAAAGAGCACTTCTAAACGGAAATGAATACATCCATGACCTGCTTATGCAAATTGACCCTGAAAGTGCCGAGCGAATCCATCCTAATAACGTTAGAAGAGTAATTCGTGCATTAGAGGTCTTTCATTGTACGGGGAAAACAGCGAGTGAATACCAACAAGATCAAGAACATGAGCTTTTATACAATGTAGCTTTAATTGGTTTAACTATGGATCGAGACAAATTGTACGAACGCATCAATCTCCGGGTTAATTTAATGCTGGAGGATGGACTATTAGAAGAAGTAAAAGCCTTGTATAACAAAGGAATAAGAGATGTACAATCTATTCAAGCGATTGGTTATAAGGAAATTTATGAATATTTAGATGGCTTAGTTACTTTAGAAGAGGCAATCAAAATTTTAAAGCAAAATTCTAGAAGGTATGCCAAAAGACAGTTAACTTGGTTTCGAAATAAAATGGATGTTACCTGGTTTGATATGACTGAAATAAACAGCTACTCAAAAAAAATGAATGAAATTTCTTTATTTATTGAAGGAAAGCTCGCAATTAAAGCGAATACATATTAGTAGAGAGAAAAGAGGAGGATACATAATGAACAAATCCATTAATATTCAAGATCAATATTTAAACCAACTCCGTAAGGACGGTACAAACGTGACTGTGTTCTTATTAAACGGATTTCAAATCAGAGGTCAAATAAAAGGTTTCGATAATTTTACTGTCCTTTTTGAATCTGAAGGCAAACAACAGCTAGTATATAAACATGCTATTTCTACATTTGCTCCACAACGAAATGTACAATTGGATTTGGATAATAGCGAAAAATAATAAACAATAAGCCAAGAGTCTACATTTGTAGGCTCTTTTTTTATTTACTTAAAAAAATTAAAAATTCTTTAATGAATTGGGACTTAAATGAATAAATATAAATGAGTTGGTTTATCCACCAAAAAGTCTAATAGTTTAAATATAAATAGGCTTTTGTCACAAATTGCACATCGATGCGTATACTGTCTGGTGAATGAGAGGTGAAAGCTTTGGATCAACCGATGCGCATGAAAAATAATGGGCAGATAAGTATTGTCCTAAATTCTCATAAACGAAATACTATTTCAAGGGAATTTGATGAAACCCCAGTTGCTCCAAAGGTCATTCCACCCGAGCATACTGCTTTAAAGGAGATTGAAGAGGAGCTAGGGCAATTAGTAGGAATGGAAGAAATGAAACGGATGATAAAAGAGATTTATGCGTGGATATATGTAAATAAAAAACGGGATGAAATGGGTTTGAAGACGGGCAAACAATCACTTCATATGATGTTTAAGGGAAATCCAGGTACAGGGAAAACAACGGTAGCTAGGTTAATCGGTAAACTATTCCAAAAAATGAATGTGTTGACTAAAGGCCATTTAATTGAAGCTGAGAGAGCGGATTTAGTAGGCGAATACATCGGTCATACAGCACAAAAAACACGCGATCTAATAAAAAAATCAATGGGTGGAATTTTATTTATAGACGAGGCCTATTCCCTAGGTCGGGGAGGGGAAAAAGATTTTGGAAAAGAAGCTATCGATACTTTAGTAAAGCATATGGAGGACAAACAACATGATTTTATCCTCATATTGGCTGGATATTCCCGTGAAATGGAATACTTCCTAAGTTTAAACCCTGGTTTACACTCTCGATTTCCACTAGTGATTGATTTTCCAGATTATAATATTGAACAGTTAATGGAAATTGGTGATCGGATGTTAAAAGAGCGAGAATATACATTAAGTCATGAAGCAGAAAAAAAACTAAAGGATCACTTAACGTGGCTCAAAACAAGTTTAACTCCGAATAGTTTTTCAAATGGTCGTTATATAAGGAATGTTATCGAAAAATCGATTAGGGCTCAGGCGATGCGATTATTATTGATTAGTCATTTTGACCGTCATGATTTAATGACTATCCGCAGTAATGATTTAGTTTTTGGTGAAGAGTAAATAATGAAAACAGCGACCCATATGTTTAAGTGGGCCGCTGAAATTGTAATTAGATCAAAAAAAGGAGGATACCTCCTCCTTTTTAATTTGCATGTGAGACGATTTGTCTTTTTTTCAATCTTGCAATAAGTATAACTCCCCCAATAACTAGTGCGGATAAGCCATATTTTATTACTGGGTTGTGTTCAAAAAATTGAGCCCACATTTTTTCTTCCATAATCATTTTTGAAGCAGTGAACGCAAGAATCGCTGATCCAAAAGTGATAATTAATGGGTACCGCTCAACTAATTTTAATATAATTGTACTACCCCATACCATAATTGGAACGGAGATGATTAACCCAATAACAACTAAACCGAAATGTCCATTTGCTGCTCCCGCAACTCCGATTACATTGTCTAGACCCATTAAAGCATCTGCCACTACTATCGTTTTGATAGCTGCCCAGAAATTGTCTCCAGCTTTAATTTCATGACCACTATCATCTACAAGAAGTTTATAAGCAATCCAAATTAGTAAAACTCCCCCAATTAGAAGTAGTCCTGGGATTTTTAACAGCCAAACGACAGTCAAAGTAGCAATCATACGAATAACAATGGCACCAACTGTTCCCCAGATAATTGCTTTCTTTTGTTGAGTTTTTGGTAGTTTCCTAGCTGCTAACCCTATAACTATCGCATTGTCTCCTGCTAGAACTAAATCGATCACAATAATGGCTAACAATGCTGACCAAAATTCTGGTGAAAGAAATTCCATTTTATTACTCCCCCTAATTTCTATAAATTTAATTAAAATGATGCATTTTCCTGTCCATTACAAACAAAAAGACCTCTACCTATAGGTAAAGGCCAAAAAAAGACCTTACCTATGGTAAAGGTCTCGCTAACAACATAAAGTTGCCAACAAAGCCGGGGATAAATCCCGTAATGACGACTTTGCTGTAACAGCTACTCCCCTTTAAAAAAGGTTGAGATATTAATCTATATATCTATTTTAGAGATATATGGGTATTAAGTCAAGACGTTTTTGGGCTTAAACGGTATGGCCAAAATGAAAAGGTAGGAATTGTAGACGTGTTAAACCTCTACGTACATTCTTTTTTAAATAATCTTCACATATAAATGACATGTACAAACTGTTCCTAAAAGGATGAGGTTTATTATGTCTTATAAACAAAAAATATTGGCCGTAATTGTCGGTAGCCTATTTTTATCAGTTGGGATTAATTTTTTTCTTGTACCATTTGAATTGCTAGATGGTGGAATTATCGGAATAGGTTTAATCATAAATTATTTAGTTGGGTTAAAAGCTGGACTAGCTATTATTATGCTAAGTATTCCAGTATTTATTTTGGCTTGGGTATACAATCGTGTTTACTTTTTTAATAGCCTCCACGGAATGTTATTTTCTTCATTTACGATTGATTTATTATTTCCATATCATGAAAGCTTTACCACATTTGTTGAATTTACCGCTATAACAAGTTCGATTATGGGCGGGATTTTCGTTGGTATTGGTATAGGAATAATGTTAAGGTTTGAGACGAGTACAGGTGGTACTGATTTAATCGCACAATTTTTATCAGAAAAAACACACATAAATGTAGGGGTAATGATTTTTATCATTGATGCAATAGTAATAGGTGCTGGAGGAATGCTGTTATCTCAAGACACGTTTTTACTTTCTGCTTTAACGATAACTTTTGTAGGACTAGCCACTAGTCTTTGTACACTAAAATTTAGTAGGGAGTAGGAGAGGGTCAAGAAATATGAATTAGTGACCCTCTTTTTGTTAATGTGATCGTGAGACTTGCCTTTTTTTCATTGTTCCAAATGCTAAAACACCTATTACAACTAGGAGTATTAATCCCCATTTTAATAATGGGTTATCTTCAAAGAAATCTTTTAAAAATTTCTCATCAGTTATCATTTTAGCCGCAGTATAGGCTAAAACACCAGCCCCTATTGTAATAATAATTGGAAATCGATCTACCCATTTTAATATTAGAGTACTTCCCCATACAACGATTGGGACAGATACTAACAATCCGATAACAACAAGACTAAAATCACCATGTGATGCTCCAGCAATGGCTAAAACATTATCTAAACCCATTAATGCATCTGCAATTATAATTGTTTTTATAGCACCCCAAAAATTTTCAGAAGGCTTCACATCGTGACCTTTTTCTTCGGCTAATAGCTTATAGGCTATCCAAATTAATAAGACACCACCTATTACTAGAAGACCAGGAATTTTCAGTAACCACACAACAGCTAGAGTTGCAATTATTCGAATGATAATTGCTCCAGCTGTACCCCATAGTATGACCTTTTTTTGTTGATCCTTAGGTAAAGTTCTTGCTGCTAGCCCAATTACTATTGCGTTATCACCTGCAAGTACTAAATCAATGACAATAATACTAAACAGTGCTGAAAAGTAATCGGCTGAAAAAAAATCCATTTACTCATCACTCCTCTCGACCTTATTATTTGTATATATTTAAATGAAATTACTTTCAGATTAATCCATGTTCTTCCTAATAACGAAAAAATGACCTTTACACGATAGTAAAGGTCATTAAAAAACAGAAAAGACCCTTACCCAAACGGTAAAGGTCTTGCTAACAACAATCGGTTGCCAACAAAGCCGAGGATAAAAATCCTGAAATGACGACTTTGCTGTAAAAGCTACTCCCCTTCAAGGAATGTAGTATTAATATAAAAAATATTTTAACAAACAGTTTTCTAAATGGTCAAGATTAATATATATTACGCATTACATCTTAAATGTGTTCTTTATATTTATTGGATTTAGGCTACGATTAGGTAATTTCCAATTATTAGTATAAGATAACACCCTTAAAGCAGTTATAATAAAAAATAATGTATATAATTCAAAGGGCGAAGTTGTTATCTTTAATCCAATTGCAGCTCCAACAATAATCGCCCAAACCGCATATATTTCTGCTTTTAAAACGGTAGGTTTACGGCCAGCTAGTAAATCACGAATAATTCCACCGCCACTTCCAGTTAGGACTGCAGCGACAATTACGGCACTAATTGGGTGATTCATATTTGATGCATAAACTGCCCCTTGGATAGCGAAAGCTGCTAAACCGATAGCATCGAAAAAATTCCCCCAACGCTGCCAATGCTTTAATAAATTATTTGGAAACAAAAATACCGCTGTAATGGCCAATAATGCAATTTGAAAAAATATCCCCTGGTCCCATAAAGCAGAAACCGGAACCCCAATAAGTAAATTTCGAATAGCACCTCCGCCAAAAGCAGTTACAATTCCTAAAATATAAACACCTAAAATATCATATTCCTCTTCCAACGCAACAATTGCACCGCTAACCGCAAACGCAATCGTTCCAATCATACTCAAAACATCCCAATTCATTTTATGCAAGCTCCTCATGATGAAATCCAAAAATTCAATTTACAAACATAATGATTTTAACACGAATATTCAGAAACACAATACATTTTAATACTTTAAAGCACAGGGGGACAGTCCCCATGTACGGTTATGCGGTGCAGCGTGTTAGGAGAATGACTTAATAAATGAGAAGAGTAAGAGTTGGAATTTTGTCAGGAGGTTGTTTTTTGGTATGATGGAATGTATGTAAAGGTATGTATAACATGGAAAGAAGGTTGTTTATTTGGAACAACAAAATGATCGTGAAAAGGTAATTTTAGTTGGTTGTCAAACTTCGGAAGATGATGATAGGTTTCAATATTCAATGGACGAGTTAGCAGCCTTAACCGATACAGCGAAGGGAAAAGTAATTACCTCCGTTAGCCAAAAGAGACCTAGAGCTCACCCAGCAACTTACATAGGTAAAGGGAAGGTAGAAGAACTTAGTGCATTAACAGAAGAGATAGAAGCCGACCTGATTATTTTTAATGATGAGCTTTCACCAAGTCAAAATCGTAATCTCTCTGCACAGTTAAATGCAAGGGTTATTGACAGAACCCAGCTAATCTTAGATATTTTTGCTGCAAGGGCACGCTCAAAAGAAGGGAAGCTCCAAGTGGAACTTGCCCAACTACAGTATTTAATGCCTAGACTAATGGGTCAAGGTATAGCTCTTTCAAGGCTGGGTGGTGGAATAGGGACTAGAGGACCTGGTGAAACAAAATTAGAATCAGACCGACGTCATATTAGACGTCGTGTGGACGAAATCAAAGAACAATTAAGAGTTATTGTTCAGCACCGTGATCGTTATCGTGAAAGACGTAAGAAAAACAAAGCCTTTCAAATTGCCCTTGTTGGTTATACAAATGCCGGTAAATCAACTTTGTTTAATCGATTATCGGAAGCAGATTCATTTGAAGAAAATCAATTATTTGCAACGTTAGATCCTATGACTCGTAAAATGATTTTGCCTAGCGGTTATATTACGTTGTTGACAGATACGGTTGGTTTTATCCAAGATCTCCCGACCACACTTGTTGCAGCATTTCGATCAACCTTAGAAGAAGCTAAGGAAGCGGATCTTTTACTTCATGTTGTGGATATGTCAAATCAAGACTATTTCCAACAGGAACAAACCGTCCAGAAAATACTAAAAGATTTAAATATAGAACAAATTCCTCAGTTGACCGTTTATAATAAACGCGATTTACGTCATCCTGATTTTGTTCCAACTGCCAATACAGAGGCCGTTATTATAAGTGCGTTCAATGAGGACGATCGAATTAATTTGACCAGGAAAATTGAAGAAATAGTCATCGGTATGATGGAATCATATCATGTAAACGTTCCTTCTACGGAAGGAAAATTAATTGCTCTTTTAAAAAATGAGACAATATTAAGAGAATTAGCGTATGATGAGGCAGAAGATTTCTATAAATGTAAAGGCTTTGCCCTTTTAGATCATCAAATAAGTGGACAACTTTTAAAATATAAAGTTTAGAATGGAGTAACAAAATGTTTCAGCAATTAAAAAATGGAGGGGCACTTCATCCTCTAGTACAGGAAGTCGAAATACAGATAAGAGAGATACATCAAGAAATGGAAGAAAGAATGGATAAAAATCAATTTCGTGTGCTGAAAAGCTTCCAAAATCATAGGGTTAGCGACTCTCATTTTATCCCAACAACAGGATATGGCTACGACGATCACGGACGTGACACATTAGAAAAAATCTATGCAGAGGTATTTGGTGGTGAAGCAGGGCTTGTAAGACCACAAATCATATCTGGAACACACGCCATTAGCATTGCTTTATTTGGTGTATTACGACCAGGAGATGAGTTGCTTTATATTACAGGAAAGCCTTACGATACTTTAGAGGAAATTGTAGGGATTCGAGGTAGTGGAATAGGTTCATTAAAAGAATTCGGTATTTCTTACCAAAGTGTATCACTTACGGATGAAGGTCGAGTGAACCTTGAAGAAGTGGCTAAACAAATTAAATCTACTACTAAAATGATTGGTATCCAGCGCTCTAAAGGTTATGCAACACGTCCATCTTTCACAATAGATGAAATTGGTGAAATGATTCGATTTGTAAAGGAAATCAAATCAGATGTTGTTGTTTTTGTTGATAATTGCTATGGAGAATTTGTGGAAAGTCTAGAACCATGCCATGTTGGAGCGGATTTAATTGCTGGTTCACTAATTAAAAATCCAGGTGGGGGTATAGCTAAAACGGGTGGTTATATTGTTGGAAAGCAAAAGTGGGTAGAGGCATGTTCCTATCGGATGACGTCACCGGGTATCGGTGCAGAGGCGGGGGCATCACTTTATAGTCTACAAGAAATGTACCAAGGATTTTTCTTGGCTCCCCATGTAGTAGGTCAGGCGTTGAAAGGGGCAGTGTTTACTGCTGCCATTCTTGAAAAGTTAGGAATGAATTCTGAGCCGAAATGGAACACGAAGAGAACCGATCTTATTCAGTCTGTGCAGTTTGATGATCGTGATAAAATGGTTGCGTTTTGTCAAGCTATTCAATACGCTTCTCCTATTAATTCGCACGTAACACCGTATCCAAGCTATATGCCTGGTTATGAGGATGATGTTATAATGGCAGCTGGAACATTTATTCAAGGGGCAAGTATTGAACTAACAGCAGATGGACCGATAAGACCACCTTACGTTGCTTACGTACAGGGTGGGTTAACCTACTCACATGTAAAAATGGCGATATGTATTGCTTTAGATAACCTAATTGAAAAAGAATTAATTACTTTAAAATAGTCAATCTTAACTAAGGGCAACTAAATACTAGTTGTTCTTTTTTAATGAAAAGTTATTCTTGGAAAAATCATGTTAGATAATCTAACATAAGATTGACACTCTTTCTTACATAGAATACAATAACAGCATAACATTACCCATAAAGGAGAATAATCCATGAGCGGAAAGGAAATTCGCCGTTCGATGCCATTGTTTCCAATCGGAACGGTTATGCAATTAACTGATTTAACTGCTAGACAAATCCGATATTACGAAGAGCATGAATTAATTTTTCCTGCAAGAACTGAAGGAAATAGAAGACTTTTTTGTTTAAATGATATTGATAAGCTCCTTGAGATTAAAGATTTAATTGATCAAGGAGTAAATATGGCTGGAATTAAAAAAATATTTGCCGTTCATGACCATCAGGAATTACCTGCTGAAATTAAACAAGAAGCAGAAAAAATCAGGAAAGATTTAACGAATGAGGAATTGAGAAAACTATTACGAAATGAAATCATGCAAGCAGGTCGTTTCAATCGCTCATCATTAAGACAAGGCGATATGTCCCGATTTTTCCATTAAGGCTTATTATTTATTTAGGAGGAAATTAAAATGGCTAAATTTACAAGAGAAGATATTAAGCGTTTAGCAGGTGAGAATAACGTTAAATTTATTCGATTACAATTTACTGATATTTTAGGAACAATTAAAAACGTTGAAATTCCTGTTAGTCAATTAGAAAAAGCGTTAGATAATAAAATGATGTTTGATGGTTCATCAATTGAAGGTTTTGTTCGAATTGAAGAGTCTGATATGTACTTATTTCCAGATTTAGATACTTGGGTAGTATTCCCTTGGACTGCTGAAAAAGGAAAGGTTGCCCGTTTAATTTGCGATATTCATAATGCAGATGGTACACCTTTTGCAGGAGATCCGAGAAATAACCTAAAGCGTGTGTTAAAAGAAATGAATGATTTAGGATTTACTGATTTCAATTTAGGACCTGAGCCGGAATTCTTTCTATTTAAATTAAATGAAAAAGGTGAACCGTCACTTGAGTTAAATGACCGGGCAGGATATTTTGATTTAGCTCCAATCGATTTAGGTGAGAATTGCCGCCGTGATATCGTTTTGGAATTAGAAGAAATGGGCTTTGAAGTTGAAGCGTCACATCACGAAGTAGCGCCAGGGCAACATGAAATTGACTTTAAATATGCAAATGCCCTCAAGGCTTGTGATGATATACAAACATTCAAACTAGTGGTTAAGACAATAGCTCGCAAACATGGATTACATGCGACATTTATGCCTAAACCGTTATTTGGAGTAAATGGCTCAGGAATGCATTGTAATCTTTCATTATTTAATAATGGAGAGAACTCATTCTTTGATTCTAGAGCAGAACTACAATTAAGTGATGTTGCACGCCAGTTTATTGCCGGGATTTTAAAACATGCTCCGTCCTTTACAGCAGTGACCAATCCATTAGTGAATTCTTACAAACGATTAGTTCCTGGTTACGAAGCACCTTGTTATGTTGCATGGTCCTCACAAAATCGTTCACCTTTAATTCGGATTCCGGCATCCCGTGGTATGAGTACCCGTGTCGAAGTACGGAGTGTTGATCCGGCAGCCAATCCATACCTTGCTTTAGCGGTATTATTAAAGGCTGGATTAGATGGAATTAAAAATCAATTAACTCCCCCTGCTCCAGTTGACCGTAATATATATGTAATGACAAAAGAAGAGCGTTTGGATGAAGGGGTTTACGATCTACCGGCAACTTTGGCGCAGGCATTAGAAACTCTTCAAGCGAATGAAGTTATTACTTCAGCATTAGGTGAACATATTTTAGAACACTTTGTTGAAGCTAAAGAGATTGAATGGGATATGTTCCGTACATCTGTTCATCAGTGGGAACGTGACCAATATATGAGTATGTATTAATCTTCAAAGCCCCAAACACTTTTAAGTGTAAGGGGCTTTTTTTATTTAAGAAAAATCTAAAATATAGTATCTGATAACACCATTGTTGATGTTCGTACAAAATTAAAAAGTGGAATGAGGCATCAAGGCTTTCTAAAATCTTCCGAAGGATTATGGAAGTTACTAATATAATTAGCAGTTTCTCACCATTTTGCTGTGTTAAGTAACTATTAGAAGCTAAACGTGCCCGAAACCAGTAGAAAAGAGAGAAAACGGTAACGAATAGAAGCTAATCGTGCCCGAAACCAGTAGAAAAGAGAGAAAACGGTAACGAATAGAAGCTAATCGTGCCCGAAACCAGTAAAAAAGTAAGAATGCGGTAATAAATAGAAACTATTAGCCTCTAATAGTTACCGTTTTCTTACTTTTCAACTCTTGACTGTATGGATTAGTCTATTCTTGTGGGGCTACATACGTTCGTTGGATAAGAAAATCAACATTAAATTTTAACAAGCAAAAAAAGCATCGATCTTTACCGATGCTCCTTAACATTACTATTCATCAATGAATATGACGATAAACCCCGATGACTTTTCCTAAAATCGTAACACTTTGTAAAATAATTGGGTCTAGCGTTGAATTTTCAGGTTGTAAGCGGAAGTGGTCTTTTTCCTTGAAAAACCTTTTTACTGTAGCTTCGTCCTCTTCAGTCATAGCCACGACAATATCGCCATTGTTTGCAGTTCTTTGTTGTTTGACTACAACATAATCTCCATCTAGAATCCCTGCCTCAATCATACTGTCACCCATGATTTCAAGCATAAATACATTTTCGTCTGCTGCAGCAAAACTTAAAGGAAGAGGAAAGTATTCTTCCACGTTTTCGATCGCTGTAATAGGTAATCCAGCTGTAACCTTCCCGATAATTGGAACATTAATTACATTCTGTGTAGGAATATTAGTAGGTGAGTAATCTAAAACCTCAATTGCTCTTGGTTTGGTTGGATCCCGTCTAATGAGCCCTTTTGATTCCAAACGAGCTAAGTGTCCGTGAACAGTTGAACTCGAAGCAAGGCCAACTGCTTCACCAATCTCTCTTACGGAAGGTGGATAACCTTTTGCGCGTACTTCTTCTTTAATGAAGGCCAGTATATCTTCCTGGCGTTTTGATAATTTTGTCATATTAACGCACCTCGTGTCCATTTGTTGGATTAATTATAGCATGTTTCCTTATTTTATACAAACATAAGTTCGTTAAACAGTTGACAACAAACAAATGTTCGTATTATAATAAAAACAGAAAATAAGAACATATATTCTATAGGGGTGTAATATTATGAAAAAACTTTGGGCTACTCATTCTTATACAATTTTATTAATTGTAGTAAGCTGTCTTTCAACTCTATTTTTAAGTCTTAAATCAGATATAAAGGAAGAAGAATACGTAAAGGTTACTATTGAAGTTGGTGATACAGTTTGGGAATACGCTGAGCAATACTCAAAGAACAGTCATCTTTCAAAAAAACAATTCGTAAATTGGGTACTAACTAAAAACGATTTATCTGATAAACATCTGTATCCAGGTGATGAGCTTATACTTCCAATTAAAAACATATCTAAAGAAGCAAACACAGAATTAGCTAGTGCGATAGGGGAGTAAAAAGTGAAAGCAGTCATTTATTGCAGAGTAAGTACTAATAAAGAAAGTCAAGAATCATCTCTAATTAGACAGGAAAACGAACTAATTAAATTAGCTGAAAAGGAAGGCTTTGAAATTGTAAAGGTCATTAAAGATCAAGCGAGTGGATATGAGCTTGAGCGAGAAGGGATATTAGAGGTTTTAGAACTAATTAAAAATAATCCAATCGAATTATTGCTAATACAGGATGAAACAAGGCTAGGAAGAGGGAATGCCAAGATAGCTCTTCTCCATTGTATACATAAAGAAGGTGTAATAATTTATTCTGTCTCTCATCAAGGTGAATTACAATTATCAGAGACTGATGCGATGGTATTACAAATTGTTGGGATTGTAGAAGAATATCAACGAAGATTACATAACGCTAAGATTAAGCGGGGAATGAAGCGGGCAATCCAAAATGGATATAAACCACAAAAAAATCTACATAATCTTGGTGGTTCTGTTGGGCGTGAAAAAAAGGATGTACCTTTAGAAGAAATTGTAAGATTGAGAAAAAGTAATTTAACTTTTGCGGAAATAGCAGCTACATTACGGGGGTTTGGCTATCCGGTTTCAAAAGCTACTGTACATAGAAGATACCTTGAATATGTTGATACAATCGAGCAGTAGATCATTTGCCTTGTCAAATGGTCTTTTTTTTAGTAGTATCATGTAGTTCAAGGATGTCTATCCTTATAGAAACTAAAGAGAAAGTAGGGTTGACTATGCTGCCAAATGAAAGATTGGCTCGTATTAATGAATTGGCAAAAAAAGCAAAAACAACCGGTTTGACCGAACATGAAGCAAAAGAACAATCAAAGCTTCGTCGTGAATATCTTGAGGTTTTTCGTTCATCAGTGCTGAATACATTAACAAATGTAAAAATAATTGACCCAATGGGTGACGATGTTACACCAGATAAAATCAAGCAATTAAAAAGCAAAAAAAAATTACATTGAGAGGGAATGGGGACTCCCATTCTTCTACATAAAAACTCCTGTTTTGTGACAAATTAATTAACAAAGTGCCTGTTTTTCATATAATAACATCATTTTGGTTGTATTAATTCAATAGACAAATTAATATTAAAATGGAAAACTTAGCTTTCTTTTGAAGGAAACTGATTATTTAACTTTAGAAAGGGTTGTATTTAATGTTAGAAAATATCGATAATCTCTCCATTGCTTCTATTAGAACTTTATCTATTGATGCGATTGAAAAAGCTAATTCAGGACATCCTGGGATGCCTATGGGGGCAGCTCCGATGGCTTATACTTTATGGACGCGATTTATGAACCACAATCCTAAAAATCCAAACTGGTTTAATCGTGACCGTTTCGTATTGTCTGCTGGCCATGGCTCAATGTTACTGTACAGCTTACTACATATTTCTGGATATGATTTATCTATGGATGATATTAAATCCTTTCGACAATGGGGTAGTAAAACGCCAGGGCATCCAGAATTTGGACATACAGCTGGTGTTGATGCAACGACAGGTCCATTAGGTCAAGGTATTGCTATGGCGGTAGGGATGGCGATGGCTGAAAGACATGTAGCAGCGGTTTATAATAAAGATAATTATGAATTAGTAAATCACTTTACATATAGTATTTGTGGAGATGGGGACTTAATGGAAGGTGTATCTGCAGAAGCAGCTTCATTAGCAGGGCATTTGCAATTAGGTCGTTTAGTTGTTTTATATGACTCCAACGATATTTCTTTAGACGGTGATCTTTCGCAATCCTTCTCTGAAAGTGTTGCTGACCGTTTTAAGGCATATGGTTGGCAGTACATTAGAGTAGAAGATGGAAACAATATTGAAGAAATCGCAAATGCACTTGAAGAAGCAAAACAGGACTTAAACCATCCTACTTTAATTGAAGTCAAAACGGTGATAGGATATGGGTCCCCAAATAGAGCTGGTACATCTGATGCCCATGGAATGCCACTTGGTGCAGATGAATTAAAATTAACCAAAGAAGCATACAAGTGGACATTTGAACAAGATTTTCATGTTTCACAAGAAGTATACGACCACTTTAACCAACAAGTAGTTGAAAATGGTGTAAACAAAGAAAAGGAATGGAACGAATTATTCCAACAATATAAAGTTAATTACCCAGAATTAGGGTTACAATTGGAACAAGCTCTTCAAAATGAGTTTCCAGAAGGTTGGGACAGAGATATTCCTGTCTATTCAGAAGGAAAAAGCTTAGCAAGTAGAGCTTCTTCAGCAGAGGTTATAAATGGAATTGCAAAAAATCTACCGACATTATTTGGAGGTTCAGCTGACCTTGCTGGCTCAAATAAAACATCGATTAAAGGTTCAGCTGATTTCCTTCCTGGTTCCTTTGAAGGTAGAAACATTTGGTTTGGAGTACGTGAATTCGCTATGGGTGCTGCCTTAAACGGTATGGCCTTACATGGTGGATTAAAGGTGTTTGGTGGAACATTCTTTGTTTTCTCTGATTATCTCCGCCCAGCGATTCGTTTAGCCGCTTTAATGGGCCTTCCAGTAACGTACGTATTCACTCATGATAGTATTGCGGTTGGGGAAGATGGACCTACTCATGAACCAGTAGAACAATTAGCTGCATTAAGAGCAATGCCTAATTTATCAGTGATTCGCCCAGCAGATGGAAATGAAACAGCTGCAGCATGGAAGATTGCACTAGAATCAACAAATAAACCATCTGCATTAGTTTTAACGAGACAAAACCTACCTACCTTACCAGGAACAGATAAACATGCATATGATGGGGTTTCGAAAGGTGCTTATGTTATCTCGCCAGCTAATAAAGAAACTCCAGATGCATTGCTATTAGCAACAGGATCAGAAGTAAATTTAGCGGTTGAAGCTCAAAAAGCATTATTAACCGAGGGAATTGAAGTTTCAGTTGTAAGCATGCCGTCTTGGGATCGCTTTGATGCTCAATCTAAAGAATATAAAGATAGTGTGCTTCCTAAATCAGTGAAGAAGCGACTTGGCATCGAAATGGCTGCATCATTAGGTTGGCATAAATACACAGGTGATGAAGGTGAAGTTCTAGCCATCGATCAATTCGGTGCATCAGCTCCTGAAAAAACAATTTTGAAAGAGTACGGTTTTACGGTTGAAAATGTTGTTTCTAGAGTGAAATCACTACTTCAAAATTAATACAAAAAAAGGAAACGATTACTCGTTTCCTTTTTTTGCACTCAATGGAATTGAAAAAAGCGAACTAGAAACCTAGTCCGCTTTTTGAAGTCATAAAAGTAACTTGCGACATCACAAGTAAAAATTAATCTATTTATATTGAAATAAATTTGCCGCGGTCTTTGTTCCACCTGAACGTTTTAAATCTTATACGACGTTAGCCCTACCTCTCTAACATCCTTACGGCTCCTAAGCCGATCCAGTGTGAATAAGTCCTTATAAAAACAATAGTAGAATGCCAATTCATTTACCTTCATAGTATCAAGTTACTTCTTAAACGCGAAGAAATTTAATCATACCAAAACAATTCGGATGTGTCAAGAATATGTTTTCAAAAGAATTAAATATCCCATTTTACTAAACAAATTTAAAAAAAAGAGGAAATAACGAGAATTCGACAAAAATAGTCATAATTTGTAACATTTTCAGACAAACGTTTCTTTTTCCATTATTTATAATAGATAAAAGGGACAAGCCTTGCGAAGGAGTGATCACAGTGAGAGTGTATCAGCTTTACTTGATAGAAGAAGAATTTGCTAATCATTATTTTGGCAGAGAACGAATGTTCTTTGAATTGTTTTTAGAAAGTAAGCATTCCTTCGGAGAGCTAAAAACAATTATTAATAAGCAAATACAATATATAACAAAACCAATACCTGCGTTAAGATTACACCAGATGGTTCATCAACACCTTTCAAAAATAAAGGGGTATTGTGCTGAAAATGGATATTATAAGGTAGAATTATCTGGAAAGACTAGTAATGCATGGTTAAGAATAGAGGATGGATATATAACGGTGGAAGCGGATGGTAGCTACGAAGCGGAGGCAATATTTTTTGAAGTTTTAAGAAAATGCGAATCATCCTTTTTAGCTATTGACATTGAACACCAAAGATATGGTTGGTTAAAGCCAATAAAGGAAAGAAAATTTGTCTAATTTCATTGAGATATTGTATAATAGCTTAGGTTTTGCTAGACTGTATGTGGTAGACAACATGAAGGAGGAAGTATTTGTATGTGGGAACTTATTCTAGTTGGTGTACTAGCATTAGTAGCTGGTGTAGCGCTAGGATTTTTCATAGCACGTCGTTACATGATGAGCTATTTAAAGAAAAATCCACCAATTAATGAACAAATGTTAAAAGTTATGATGATGCAAATGGGCCAAAAGCCATCGCAAAAAAAGATCAACCAAATGATGACAGCGATGAACAAGCAATCAAAATAATAATGTAATAAACATAAGAGCACTCCATCTTTTTTTTTAGATGAGTGCTTTTTTATATGTAAACTAAAAATCTTCCTTATTTTAAGAATATTTGATAAACTGATTTAGCTGAAGTTTTTTTATTTTACAAACATTGCTGTATTTACATGGAGGAAGTTTCTTATGAAAGTGTTTTTAGATTTAATGTGGTATTTTAAGCAAGAAAAAAAAGCCTACCTAACTGGGATTGCTCTCTTAATGTTTGTGGCTTTATTACAGCTAGTTCCGCCAAAGGTTATAGGTATTATCGTGGATCTAATTAGAACTGAGACCATTACAAAAGCTTCTTTATTAAAATATGTCTCATTTCTAATACTTGCGGGACTTACAATGTACGTTCTTCGTTATTATTGGAGAATTATGATTTTTGGTTCTTCTGTAAAACTATCAAAGCAATTACGTAATAAACTGTATGAGCATTTCACGAGCATGTCCCAATCCTTTTATCAAAAAAAGCGTGTTGGAGATTTAATGGCACATGCCACCAATGATATTTCTGCCGTTCAACAAACAGCAGGTGCTGGTGTACTAACCTTTGTGGATTCTTTAGCCACAGGTGGATTTGTTATTATTGCAATGGCGTTTACAATTAGCTGGAAATTAACACTAATTGCGCTAATCCCACTGCCGCTAATGGCAGTGTTAACGAATTGGTATGGAACGTTATTACATAAGCGGTTCCACAAAGCTCAAGAGGCTTTTTCATCACTAAATGATAAAACACAGGAAAGTATAACCGGTATTAAGGTTATTAAGACATTTGGCCAGGAAATGGAAGATATTGAGGATTTTGAGAAATTGTCAGAGGATGTGGTTCAAAAAAATATCAGTGTCGCTAAAGTCGACTCGCTTTTTGATCCCACGATTTCAATCATTGTTGGAATTTCTTTCTTCCTCTCCCTTTCTTTTGGGGCGAAATTTGTCATTAATGGAGAATTGACAATTGGTCAACTTGTTTCTTTTACATCGTATTTAGGATTATTGATTTGGCCGATGCTTGCCTTTGGTTGGTTATTTAATATTGTTGAGCGCGGTCGAGCTTCTTACGATAGAATAAATAATTTATTAATGGAAAAAATTGAAATGCCTGATAGTCAAAATGCATTAAATAAAGTACCTACTGGTGATATTGAATATGCATTAGAATCATTTATTTATCCGAAAGAAACAGAACCTGTACTTAAAGATATCTTCTTTGCACTAAAGAGAGGGCAGACGCTTGGTATTGTTGGAAAAACAGGAGCAGGTAAAACGACTTTGCTAAAATTGTTAATTCGAGAGTTTGATGGTTATAAAGGGGAAATTTACTTTGGAGGAAATCCATTAGAAAGTTATAAAATGGAATCACTAAGAGAAGCAATTGGCTATGTACCACAGGATCATTTTCTGTTTTCTGCATCAATAGCAGAGAATATAGCGTTCTCTAATCCTTTTGTTTCCCAAGAAGTCATTGAAGCTGCAGCTACAACGGCTCATATCCATCAGGATATTCTTCAATTCACAGAAGGGTATGGAACGCTTGTTGGAGAAAGAGGAGTTTCATTATCGGGTGGACAAAAGCAAAGAATTTCCATTGCAAGAGCCATCTTAATGGACGCTGAGGTATTGGTTTTAGATGATTCTCTATCTGCGGTAGATGCCCAAACAGAAGAAAAAATTCTTAAGGCTCTAAAGGAAAATCGTGTTGATAAGACTACTATCATCACTGCGCACCGCCTAAGTGCTATTCAACATGCTAATCTAATTCTTGTGTTAGACGAGGGTCGAATAACTGAGAGAGGCTCCCATTTAGAGTTGATGGAGCTGGATGGCTGGTATAAAGAAATGTATGAAAGACAACAGCTAGAAGAGCTTGTGGAGCATGGAGGGTAAAATGATGCAAAAGAATCAAGTGTTAAATGGAAGGGAACAAAGAAAGGTTCTTTTTCGCCTCCTTTCCTATACAAAGCCTCATAGTAAAAAAATTATCTTTGCGTTCTCTTTATTATTAATTACAACAGTAGTTGACATATTAGGGCCAATACTAGTAAAGATTTTTATAGATGACTATTTAACGCCTAGAAATTTAATTTTTAAACCGCTATTTATCCTAGGGGCGGCATATATGGGACTTCAAATTACCAATGTTATTGTCTCTTATCTTCAATTACTTAAGTTTCAAGAAATAGCTTTAAAAATTATTCAACAGTTGAGAATAGATGTGTTTACAAAGGTACATTCCTTAGGATTAAAATATTTTGACAAAACACCTGCTGGTAGTATTGTTTCACGTGTTACCAATGATACTGAAGCGATTAAGGATATGTTTGTAACAGTCATTGCTACCTTTATTCAAAGCGCATTTTTACTAACTGGTATTTTTATTGCCATGTTTGTACTTAATGTAAAACTTGCATTATTCTGTACCTTTATTTTACCTGTCATTTTTCTAATTATGACAGCCTATCGTAAATACAGTTCCCGTTTTTATCAGGATTTAAGAGAACGGCTAAGTCAACTTAATGCTAAATTAAGTGAATCATTACAGGGGATGGCGATCATTCAAGTATTTCGCCAAGAAAAACGGTTACGAAATGAATTTGGGAAAATTAATGAAGAGCATTATCAGGCTGGAATGAAAAATATTAAAGTGGATGGTTTATTGCTTCGACCAGCTGTCGATCTTGTTTTTGTAGCTGCTTTGATTATTGTTTTAAGCTTTTTTGGTATTTCATCCTTTGAGTCTCCAGTAGAAATTGGTGTGCTATATGCGTTTATCAATTATTTGGATCGTTTTTTTGAGCCCGTCAATAATATGATGATGCGTCTTTCACTCTATCAACAAGCCATTGTGGCTGGATCTAGAGTGTTTACATTACTAGATGAAGATGAGTTAGCTCCAAATCAGGAGAATGATTCAGTGCTTAACATTGAATCAGGTAAAATTGAAGTTAAAAATGTTTCTTTTTCCTATGATGGAAAAAGAGATGTGTTAAAAAATATTTCCTTTACGGCAGAACCAGGTCAAACGGTTGCCCTAGTAGGACATACGGGCAGTGGAAAAAGCTCGATTATTAATTTACTTATGCGTTTTTACGAATTTGATAGGGGAGATATTCTCATTGATGGAGATTCAATTAAGAGCTATAACAAAATTGAGTTGAGAGATAAGATGGGATTAGTTCTTCAAGATCCATTTTTGTTTTATGGAACAATAGCTGATAATATCCGTTTGCACAGTGAAGGAATCTCGGATTCGCAAATAGAGTCAGCTGCACAATTTGTTCAAGCAAATACGTTTATTGATAAGTTAGATGAAAGGTATCAACATAAAGTTGTTGAAAGAGGGGCTACTCTATCAAGTGGACAAAGACAGCTTATTGCTTTTGCAAGAACAATAGCAGCTAACCCTAAGATTCTCGTTCTGGATGAGGCAACAGCAAATATTGACACGGAAACAGAGGAAGCAATTCAAACGGCTTTAGAGCGAATGAGGAAGGGGAGAACTACAATCGCCATTGCTCATCGTCTATCCACAATCCAAGATGCAGATTTAATCTTAGTTATGCATCAAGGTGAGATTGTTGAACGAGGCACCCATCAAGAGCTACTAGCTCAAAAAGGTCTTTACCACAAAATGTTTTTATTACAGAATGGTTCTGTTGTTAGAACAGAGAATGCCGTTTCATAAAATGAAAAATCAGCTCAATGGTTACATATTGAGCTGATTTTTTAATAGGATGAGACTTTTTTTATAAAAATACGGTTATACTCATTTAAAAGATGATCCAATTCTTGGCTATAGCGAATGGCGATGGAAGAAGTAAAGCCATTTTGATTGACTACTTCAATAAGTTCCGCTCTTTTTTGTTCGATGAGATGTAATAACTCATTTTTTTTCACAATAGATGTTCCTTTCATGTAAGTCATAACTCTGTATCTCATTGAATAGGAATATATTTGGATACTAGATTTCCATTATAGCGGATATTGGGAATAACTTCAAAGAGATTTGTAAAAAAATACCCAATAATATTTTGTTAATATATGTATATGTTAGAAACAAGCTAGATTCATGGTGACTTTTGTCACAAAATATTCACAACCCTTTTAATATTAAACTAAAGAATTATTTGGTAGAATGGAGTAAGATATCGTAAGTGAATACTAGGAGCTGTTTAATATGACTGATGTGAATATTTTTCTTGCCTTAGCTGCAGGGTTTTTAAGCTTTATTTCGCCTTGTTGTCTTCCGCTTTATCCGGCGTTTTTATCGTATATCACTGGAATGTCAGTAGGGGAACTTAAAAGTGAAAATGCGATGCTACAAAAAAGAAGTCTTCTTCATACACTCTTTTTCTTAATTGGGTTTTCAATCATTTTTATCGCTATCGGCTTTGGGACTTCATTTGTTGGACAGTTTTTTTTACAGTATCAAGATCTTATTCGCCAAATGGGTGCCATCTTTATTGTTGTATTTGGTTTAATTGTAGTAGGTGTGTTCAAACCAGAATTTATTATGAAGGAAAGACGATTTGAAATAAAAAATCGTCCAACTGGATTTATTGGTTCAACTGTCATTGGGATGGCATTTGCTGCTGGCTGGACTCCATGTACAGGTCCGATATTAATGACAGTTATCGCTTTAGCAGCATCTAACCCAGGATCAGGAGTATTGTATATGATTGCCTATTCATTAGGGTTTGCTATTCCATTTTTCATTCTTTCATTCTTTATTGGTAGAATGCAATGGATCCGTAAACACAATGTGAAAATAGTCAAAATTGGTGGTTATGTGATGATTGTTATGGGGATTGTTCTGTTTTTTGACTGGATGACAAAAATCATTTCCATTCTCTCACCGATTTTCGGTGGATTTACAGGTTTTTAATTTTACAAAAATAGAATAATAAGGGTAAAATAGATACGAAGGTGCCAGGATAAGTGGCACCTTCGTATTTATATTGTAATATTTCAAGAATCTACTCGCTATAATTTACGATATAATGTAGATATATCAAAGATAAAGGATGAATGGATATGAACTTAGTACTTGCATCTTCGATTGGTGCCATTGGCATGGCTATACTCGTCATGTTCATCCGAGTTAAAGCTGCAAAAAAACCAGCGACAGCAAAGAAAATTATTTTACCTCCCATTTTTATGAGTACTGGGGCACTTATGTTTTTACATCCTTATTTTCGAGTTTCTCCTTTAGAAATAATGGAAGCATTAGTTGTGGGAATGCTCTTCTCTATTTTATTAGTAAAAACATCTAAATTTGAAATTAGAGATAATGACGTATATTTAATTAGATCAAAGGCATTTATGTATATATTAATTGGTCTCTTAGTACTTCGAATTGCCATGAAATCAGTATTAAGTACAACTATAGACTATGGTGAGCTTAGTGGAATGTTTTGGATACTAGCATTTGGAATGATAGTTCCGTGGAGAATTGCGATGTTTCTTAATTTTCGTAAATTGCATAATCAATTACATAAACAATAAAGAAACGCACCCATGCAGGTGCGTTTTTTTAGAATAAATGTTCATATGGTGTCATTTCGATATGTTTTTCTCGTAGCTTTTTAATTAAGAATTTATGATCCCTTTTAGGAGTAGCGAGAATATAACCTCTGATTACGAGCTCTTGAGTAATTCGTGAGGCTTTTTCCTTTAAAGCAAGCTCACCAATTTTACCAGCTATTTTATGACGGGCAACATCTCTGAATAATTCTGGAACTGGGCTCACTAAATCTTCTAATAATAATTTTTGATCATCTGGCCATAAATGACGAGTTTCTTTTACATAATGTTCTTCCCAATCCATAACCGACTTTCCATCTTCTTTTGGAAGTTTTTTTAGAAATTTCCTAAACATAAAATAACCGCCAATGGCGAAAGAACCGAATAAAATAACAATCCAGAATAGAATAAACCACAAAAACCAGCCTTCTAACATTTTCTCACCTACAATTTAGTAATTAACAATATTATAGACTGATTTTTTAATGGATGACAAGAGTGTTGGACATGATTCATCGGTTTATACAAGAAAAAGCAGACTTAAGTCTGCTCCTCTCCTACATTCCGTTATTTTTAAGGTGATCTTCATCACTTTCCTTCATTTTACCATGACAAAATTTGTAGAGTTTGCTAAAGTCCATTAAACTGAATGTATATGAGGGATCTGTAGGAGTGGAAATGATGACTATTGAAAAGAAAAAATCAGCGCTACTTGTAGGTGCCACTGGATTAGTCGGTGGTGAATTATTGACAATTTTATTAGAGCAAGATAGATATGAGTCAGTTAAAGTTTTTACACGAAAACCTCTGAAAGTCAATCACCCTAAGCTTAAACAAATTATTGTGGATTTTGATAATCTCCATCAGTATAAGGAGCATTTGAATGTAAATGATGTCTACTGTTGTTTAGGGACGACGATTAAAAAGGCTGGGTCACAAGCAGCTTTTAGAAAAGTAGATTATGAGTATCCAATTGGTTTAGTGAAACTTGCAGAAGAATATACAGTGGAAAAATTTCTTATTATCACGGCAATGGGAGCAGATAAGTCTTCGAAGGTATTCTATAATCGTGTCAAAGGAGAAGTAGAAGGGAAGCTTCGAAATTCAGCTATACGAAACTTACATATTTTTAGGCCATCCTTATTACTTGGAGAACGTGAAGAGTTTAGATTTGGTGAGAAGTTGGCCATCATTTTGAGTCCCATTTTATCGTTAGCCATGGTAGGTAGCCTACGCAAATATAAGCCAATTCAAGCAAGGAATGTAGCGAAGGCGATGTTTTTATCTGGTCAAACACAAAGAACGGGATTATTTATATATTCTTCGAATGAAATACAAGATATTAGTGATGGTAAATATAGTTGGAAATAAAAAAAGTTCATATGAAATATAAAAAGGCCTTTCTGCTAATAAAGAAGGGCCTTTCGTATACGATACCTAATCAACATGTCGAATTGTTTATAGGATAATTATGTAGTTTGGCGGGACTGCCTGGGAATCGAACCCAGCTATCCTGGCACGCAGGACACAAGCGGTTTTGAAGACCGTGGAGGACACCAGTACCCCAATCAACCCCATAAGAATTACTACCTCAACTTGTTATATTATGAATGATTTTACTTGTTTCTGCAATAATATTGCCGGTAATTTATTTAAGAGAAAATAAAACATTCTTATTTTGTTCAAGGAAATGGAATGTTTTTCAAACATTTTTCAAATAATAATCCCATATAAAGTGAGAGGAGGAATGTTTTTGAAACGTGTAGTAAATAGAAACACTCTTCCATTTATTATTTTATTCGTCATTCATACCGCTTTACTCATTTATACTTTTGGTAAAAATAAAAATCGAAAGTCGTTATTTATTTTATTGCTATCAAATATTGGATTTGCTTACTTTTTTGAATTTTTTATCCTGAATTTATTTCACTCATATGAATATAAACCAAATTTATTTAAGAAAAAGTATTTAGACAATATTTTAGGAGCATTTTTATCACAAGGTGTTTTTGTGCCGTTTGCATCTATTTTCATATCTTCTTTTGGATTCGGATGGAAAATAAAGGCGATGTTCGCCATATATTTCGCTATTGTCGAAAGAATTTTTATCAAACTAGGTGTATTTAAAAATAATTGGTGGAGAACCATGTATACCGTTTTTTTAATACCCCTTTATTTTAAAATAAGCGAAAGTTGGTACAAAGGTTTGATAAAAGGAAACAGTAACATTTTATTTACATCCTTTTTATTGATGACTTGGGTTACTGGGTTAAGTGTGTTAAATATACTTGGTGTACTTCGAAAGGTTAGATTTGGACTTGGAAAGATTTACTCATGGAGAGAACATTTTATCATTTCCACTTTATATTGGTTTATAATTTCAATTTTTACGACCTATACCATCCATCAAAAACCAAATTGGCAAGGGAAAATCCAATCTTTCCTTTTTATGAAGGGTGTTGATTGGTTTTTAATAAAAATGGGAATTATTAAATCTCATTTAACTAATGGGCTTTTTATGAATGGACTTCAAATCTTAATGCTTTATTTGTCCGTCATATATAAAAATATAATTTACAAGGGTCAATACGCCGTTTCCGGGGAACCACCCTCACAAAAAATAATTAATTATACAAATACATAAAAGGCTAAACCGTTAACGAATAAACGGTTTAGCCCATTTGTTATTTGTTCTTAAAGGTTTCTACAAATGCATGGTAGAACTCAATTCCTTGAAATAGAAACATACTTGCGGCAGATATAGAAAAAAAGCCAATCATGAGTGCTCTAAACCACATTTTTCATTCCTCCTTAGTTTTTATATAAAAACAAAAGAGGATATAACCACGTAATTAGATTGATAAAAAATCGGTGTATAAAATTCCTTCCTTAAATAGCTGAATCCGAATAAGGATTTTGGGTGTTTAATGGCAGATAATAGGATATACACAGATAGTATGGAAAGGACCAAAGAAAAAAGTTTATGATTATCATTTTTGAGATTAGCTAGTGGTTCATCAAACTGCTCGTTCAATACAATCTTAAGAGATTCATTACTACTGAGGTGGTCTGCAGGGAGTCCAACTAAAAATTGAGCTCCTAGTCCAAGAGAAAAGAATAGCAGCAATGTAAGGGTAAGCGATTTTTTCAATGGATCACCTCCCGTAATTCGAATTGCACTAATCATAACAAAATACTTTATGTGTGAACAGTAGTAAAGTAATAAAAAAAGAAAATTCTGAAAAAACATAAAAGGTTTAGGGCGGAGTACTGATTGAAAATGACTGTTAATACGTATAAAATTACACTAACGAGATATGCCACTTTTGGATAAGTATTATTTTTCTTATCTGTTTTAAGGGACTAATAGGAATAAAACATAATATTGGAGGATTCGAAATGAAGAAGAGCTTTATTACAAACTTGTTAGTTTTGCTTTTGATTTTCTCACCGAGTTACGTTTTTGCCGATGTAGCAGAAGGTGATGTGATTATTACCCTTGGAGAAAACTTGAGTAAAGAGCAAGAGAAACAAATCCTCAAGAAATTAGATGCTACAGATAATACAGAGATTATTACTGTTTCAAATGCTGAGGAAAGAAAGTACTTAGGTGACTTAATTCCGAAAGCCCAGCTAGGAACGAGAGCTATTTCCTCCTCATCCATAACCTATATGGCAACAGGAACAGGATTAGATGTAGAGACAGAAAATATTAACTGGGTCACGGATGAAATGTATTTGAATGCGTTAATTACTGCGGGTGTGAAAGATGCGAAAATAAAAGTAGTGGCACCGTTTCAAGTCTCAGGTACAGCAGCATTAACGGGGCTGATGAAAGCCTATGAAATTTCTTCTAATGAAGTTATACCTGAAGAGGTAAAGCAAGTAGCTAATCAAGAAATGGTTGAAACAGCCAAATTAGGGGATAAGATTGGTTCAGAAAATGCGGCAGCTTTAATCGCAAAGATTAAAGAAAAAGTAGCAGATAATGCTCCTGAAACAGATGCACAGCTACGAGCTATTATTGAACAAGCGGCTAGTGAGGTAGGGATAACTTTAACCGAAAACCAAATTCAAAGCTTAATCGATCTTTTTAACAAAATGAAAGAATTAAATATTGATTGGAATCAGGTTGGAGATCAATTAGATAAAGCGAAAGAAAAGATATCGAAGTTTTTGCATTCTGAAGAAGGTAAAGGGTTTTTATCAAAGCTTAAAGATTTTTTTATATCCTTATTTGAAGCTATAAAATCGCTATTTAGTTAGGCTTAAGGATAAAACTAGTATGACTGGTAAGTTCAATATCATATAGGAAACCTTGACAAAATATCCTAATAGTGCTAAAATTATAATAACCTTTGCATCGTATGCAGCCTTATAATAATCTAATTGATTGTTATTTTAGCAGAGTTCGTAGTTGCTGTATGCTTCATACATTTACGTTGTCTTTGGTTAATTTTACACATGGCAAAAATCTTGCCAATAGGAGGATTTTAGTTTTATGAAAAAAGGTAAAGTAAAATGGTTTAACGCAGAAAAAGGTTTTGGGTTTATTGAGTCAGAAGATGGAAACGATGTATTTGTTCATTTCTCTGCTATCCAAGCTGAAGGTTTCAAATCTTTAGAAGAAGGTCAAGAAGTTTCTTTCGAAGTTGTTGAAGGAGCTCGTGGACCACAAGCTGCTAACGTTACTAAAAAATAATCAAAACTAAATTTCAGACAGCCCAGCCAATCGGTTGGGTTGTTTTTCTTTGTCTTATATTAATCATTCTCCTACTAGTCAATAGTCTTTAGGGCAAATCTCTTTAAGGTACAAAAGTCTAGTAAGACAAACACCTAGAAGGCCATTATTTAGGGGGGATTTCTACTAGTTATTAGCGGATTTATTCAAAATTGGTATATTCGCTCAGTACATTTTTACTATGAGACACGTATACATACAGTACAACTGATAGATATAGACAAGGGTTGAGTTGTTGTAAGATCATTCCAAAGAAGGGAGTGAATAGGAATTTTATGTTTCAAGAATACACGGTAATAATGACGATTTTCGCTTTTTTTCTAACGATGGTCATCATTTTTATCCGTCCTAAAGAAATGAACGAAGCAATTCCAGCAACAATTGGGGCTGTGATCGTATTTCTTAGTGGTAGTGTCTCGGTTGCTGATTTAATAGATATCAGCACGAAAGTTAGCGGGGCTGCAATTACAATTATGGCAACGATTGTAATGGCACTTGTTTTAGAAAGCTTTAGGTTTTTTTATTGGACCGCATTGCTGTTATTAAAGAAATCAAAAGGGTCAGGAGTTCGATTGTTTTGGTTGACGTTGCTGTTATGTTTTTTAATGACCTTATTTTTTAACAATGATGGGAGTATTTTAATAACCACCCCAATTCTAATTTTAATATTAAGACATTTAGGGTTAAAAAACCACCAAAAAATACCTTACCTTCTGAGTGGTGCATTAATTGCCACCGCATCAAGTGCTCCTATAGGTGTAAGCAACATCGTGAATCTTATAGCTCTCAAAATAGTAGATATGGATCTTTACCTTCATTCTGCCTTGATGTTTGTTCCAGGAACACTAGGTTTATTATTTCTAGCTGCCGCACTATTCTTCGTCTTCAATAAGGATATCCCTAAAAAAATCCCACTATATTCAGATTCGGTTCCTTTACAAAACCTTGATAGAACTCATCCACTTAAAGGTCACTCGATCAATCATATAAATACACAAAATAAGTTAATGATTAAAATATTGTTATTTGTATTTCTTATTAGAGCTAGTCTATTCATAGCTTCTTACTTTAATATTTCTATATCATTAGTTGCAGTGGTTGGTTCCATCATATTGTTAGTCTGGAGATGGTTCTATTTAAAAATCAGTCCAAAAGATATGTTAACGAAAACACCTTGGCATATTCTTGTTTTTGCATTCAATATGTATGTAATTATATATGGGTTGCACAATATTGGATTAACTCAATTTTTAATTAAACACACAACTATTCTGATTGAAGGAAGTCTTTTAAACGCAAGTTTGACGATGGGGATATTGATTTTCGTTTTGTCCAACTTATTTAATAACCACCCAGCCTTAATGATTGGTACAATTGCTTTAACAGAAATGGGTCTGGACCCTGTTATGTTAAAAACAGTTTACTTAGCAAATATTATTGGGAGTGATATTGGATCGTTAATTCTTCCAATTGGTACGTTGGCATCACTTATCTGGATGCATATTTTGAAGAAAAACAAAATTAAAATTTCATGGAAAAAATATATTAAAACTACCCTAATCGTTATTCCTCCAACCTTAATTTTTACACTCTTCTGTTTGTATTATTGGTTGTTACTAGTATATGTTCATTGATCAGTCTAAAAGGACCCATTAATAGGTCCTTTTAGTTAATACATTACGGTAGGTGAGCTGATTTAAGATGAATCAGCTTCCAATACAATGTTTCTCCATTGGCAGTCACAAGCTCTACAATATTATTTTGGATATTTTTAACAAGTCCAATTTTATCTGGCTGGTCGCCTGTATCAAAAACGACTAATCTGCCTTCATATTTTTTTAGTTGATCTTCAAATGTACGGGATAGTGGAATACCTAATGGCTGAACAGGTAGAACTTCGTTGCTAAGTGTATATGGGGTCAAGCTTGAAGAATAAGGAATCACCCATTTTAAATGGTGCAACGAAATAAATAGTGTCTTGTAAACAGGGGAATAAAATACAAAGTAATCATTCAATATATTCGTAATGTAACCATGAATGGATTTATTTCCAGTCACATAAATTTCAACAAAGATTCCTTTAGCGTTATTTAATGTTTTTCGATAGGAAATGGTATCAGTATCATCTGTAAAAGGTTGTTTGTCTTGGTGGATAATTTCAATTGGCTCATTACTGCTAATTTTGACATTGTGTAAATGGAGAAGAGGAATATATAAATATTGCTTACCGTCGAATAATACAATGATATCAAGACCTACATCAATTAGGATACCAACGAAAGTTGTTTTTCCTGTGATTTCGATATCGACTTGTTTTCCTATATAATTAGAAATGCCTTTCAAATACAATCCCTCCTTTGTAAAATATTTAAGAAAAAATAGGTGCACTAGTTGAGTTTGACTAATGCACCACTGACTTTGAAAAACAGCTAGAAATTAGGTTTAGTTTGATTTCCATACATAATCAATAGTTTTTACCACTTTTTCTCTAGAAGCTCTTCTGGAACTGCCACTGCCACTTTTGGAATTACTTTTGCTCTTATCTTCTGATTTGTTTTCATTTTTATCAGATTGTGCCGTAGCTTCAGTATTTTGTTGTTGATTTTGATCTTGATTTTGGGTTTGATCTTGTTGTTGATTTTGATTTTGTTGTTTTAAAGCACCTTTTGGACCTGAGCTAATGCTCTTAATGTGGTATGGATTAATTCGCATAACTTCTTGATTATTAATTAACGTATAGTGTCCACCCGCATTTTCTACTAAAATACCTTCCATAGCTTCTGGGCCACCACGGTTAATGGCTATCCACTTATGCGCCATGCGTCCAAATAATTCATGGAAACTATTTACTTGTTCATAATCAGGTACGACGGTTTGGGTCATTTGTACATTTCCATTATTTTGATTTTGGTTGTTTTGGTTATTTTCAGCTATGCTCTTAATGTGCTGAACATTAAAATAAACAACTCCATCGTCTTCTGTAAAGATGACGATAAAATCTTCTACGTTACCAAGTACTAAGCCTTTTTTAGATTCAGGACCACCTTGGTTGATTTGAACATACTTGCCTTCTAATTGTTCAACAACACCTGTAAAAGATTCAGCTTGAACGAATTCCGGTGTTTCTGTTTCTGTTGTTCCTTGTTGGAGATTTAAAGTCGAATTGTTTACAGAATTTTCACTGATGCTGGCTATGTGGCTAATGTTATAGTAAACTACGTTTTTTTGATTTTGATTATTATCTTGGTTGTTGTTTTGTGCATTGTTTTGATTATTGTTTTTATTTTTATTTTTGTCGTTATTATTATTGTTATTATTGTTATTTTGAGCATACACAGTAACAAAATCTGATTGTACATCTAGAAGTACACCAGACTTTGATTCAGGGCCACCGCGATAGATGGTAACCTCCTTACCTTTTAGAGACTCTAAAAACGAATGGTATGCAGCGTCTTGAGTAGTAGAGTTTCTTAATGAATTTTTATTTTTACTCGACATTTTTAATATTCCTCCTTGGCGATTATCATAATAGGTAATTTCTACTCTATATATACGTGTCATGTAGGGGTATTGACCCTATAAAATGGCCTATTTTATATAAATATCAACTTTTGCCTACTTAAGGCTATGTTTTCACTCCAATTTATGAAGATTTTCGCTAATATATCTACTTCGATCCTTAATGAAATTGAGAATAAACTCTGGTTCTTGGTCAAATTTAGAAATAAGATGTTGGATATACGGATCTTTTAAGAAGTAAGGCCTAAGTTGTTTGTACAGATTTTCAATTTTCGGTTTCATATAATCAACAGTGAATTCATTGACTAAAATATGTTCAATAATACTTCGATACTCACTTCTAAAAGCAGCAATATCAAGAATACGAGCAGTTAGTGTGTTGAAACCTTCAATCCTCACATAATCATATTCCATTACTTTTCCATTCACATCTCTTCCCCAAGTGCCGTCATAATCCCACGGGGAAACCTCAAACAATCCAGTCTCTTTATTGCGAATAAGTGAGTAATTGTGTACAAACCCATCATAATTTTGAGTGAAAATAACACCTGCAAGCCAACGTAAATATTGGTTTACGTTTACATAATCTTGAATCGATTGTTCAAATTCATTTCGTGGTAGAGTATTTATTTTATAGATTAATTCTTGAAGATAACCAACATCCTCATCAGTACCAAATTTCATTTCATACCCTAAATCTAATGATTCTTTCACATCTTGATCTAAATCACTTAATAGTGAAAAATTGGCATCACCATCGACAGCGTAAAATACAGCACCTAAGGGGTAATTTCTTTTCTGGAAAAATTGTTCATCAACTGATTCAAGTTGTAAATATAATCCTTCAGGTTTTCCATTTAAATGGAGGAAAACATGTTGGGCTTTGGGAGCTAAAACACCAATGCTAGTGAAAAAGTCGAAAGATAACTTATTTCTCATTAATGAAATATCCTTATACTCGGCATTTAAATGTATTTCTTTTGAGCCAAGGTAAAACTTAGGTTGGTAAAACCGAATATTATAGGATTTTTTTTTGAATTTTCTTGTATGAGATCCTCTATATAAAAGGTCGATATCCAATTTTTTTTTGTTTATTTTTAAGCTTCCTTGAATAGGGTCCTCACACCAAATATCACCTCGTAATTCCTTTAAATCATTTGGGTGGATAAATAAATAGTATACAGGCAGCTGGCTTTGGCCCATATTACGTAACCTCCTTTATGCACATACACTATAAATTGTATGTATTCCAATAATGGAATGTCACAAATGGATAGGCGTCTATTTTTTTAAAAATAGGACGTTTGTCTAAGGCAAATAACTTTCATAGACGTATTTTATATAAAGAGAATGTGATGTAACGGCTACATCGCATATCTATTTAAAAATAGGGAGGATTTTATGTTTATGTTTAGAAGGGATGATATAAGACGCGCTGCTGATGAAGCAGCAAATGCTGGGCTAACTAGTTTTATGCACAATGATCCAAGGGAACAAGGGCGCACTGCACGTAAATGCAGTACAACTAGAGATACTGGTCAAGTTCAAGGGAGAACGACTAGACGGTCCACTTGCGGATGTGGACGCTCGACTGGAAGAACTGGAAATGTAGGAGGTCGTACAACTCGTCGGACAACAAGAAGAACAACGCGAAGATGCCGTACGACGAGCCGGACAACAAGAAGAACCACACGTGAATGTCGTACAACGAGCCGGACAACAAGAAGAACAACACGTGAATGTCGTACGACAAGACGTACAACAAGAAGAACAACTCGTAAATGCCGTACGACGAGACGCACCACCAGAAGAACTACTCGCGTGTGCAGAACCACCCGCCGAACAACCAGAAGAACAACAAGAAGAAGAGGCAGAACCACTCGCCGAACAACAAGAAGAACCACACGCAGATGCCGTACGACTCGCCGAACAACCAGAAGAACCATACGTAGATGTCGTACGACTCGCCGAACAACCAGAAGAACGACTCGTAAATGTCGTACAACAAGACGGACAACCAGAAGAACGACTCGTAAGTGCCGTACAACTCGTAGAACAACCAGAAGAACGACTTGTAAGTGTCGTACAACCAGAAGAACGACCCGTCGCACAACCAGAAGATCTACACGAAGAGGAAACCGATCTACCCGTCGTAGCACAAGAAGATCAACCAGAAGGGGATCAAGAAGCACCCGCCGTCGCAGTACTAGAAGATCAACAAGACGTGGTGGACGCGATACTAGAAGAAGTAGTAGAAGAAGAGCAACACAAAACTTTAATACTCAGAAAAGGTATTGGAATAGCGGTAATATGTGGATGTTAAAAATGGAAAATAACTAATTTGATTATTAATCAAAGTCCAAATTAGTCTCTAACTATAAAAGCTATATAAAATGGATGGGAAAAGGCTAAAAATTCATTAATAAAGAATTTTAGCCTTTTATTATTTATATTTCCAATGAATTTCTCTAGAAAAATAAATAATTGCATTTCTCCAATACTTCGTTTATTCTTTAAATATTTGTTAGACTTTTCAATTTGTTTAGGAAAGTGGGGGAATGAATGGTTAATCAGGAAAGTAATCTTAAACTAGTTATTACTGGATTATTGCTTGGAATTTTCATGTCTGCAATGGATAATACCATTGTAGCAACTGCGATGGGAACGATAGTAGCTGACTTAGGGGGATTTGACAAATTTGTTTGGGTCACATCCGCTTATATGGTTGCAGTGATGGCTGGTATGCCAATTTTCGGTAAGCTTTCTGATATGTATGGAAGAAAGCGCTTTTTTATTTTTGGTTTATCCGTATTTTTAATTGGATCTGCCCTTTGTGGTGTTGCGCAAAGCATAGAACAATTAAGTATTTATCGAGCCATTCAAGGTATAGGCGGCGGTGCCTTAATGCCGATTGCTTTTACGATTGTATTTGATCTTTTCCCACCAGAAAAACGTGGAAAAATGACTGGATTATTAGGAGCGGTATTTGGATTATCGAGTGTAATGGGACCACTTTTAGGAGCATACATAACAGATCTATTTAGTTGGCATTGGGTGTTTTATATAAACGTCCCAATTGGAATTGTATCATTATTTTTGATTATCAAATATTATCATGAATCGCCAGAACATTCGAAGCAAAAAATTGACTGGGGGGGTGCAATCACTCTTGTTGTGGCTGTTGTTAGTCTAATGTTTGCACTTGAGTTAGGTGGAAAAGAATTTAATTGGAATTCGATTCCAATTATTAGCTTATTAATGATTTTTGGTCTTTTTTTCATAGTCTTCCTATTTGTAGAAACTAAGGCAAAAGACCCGATAATATCCTTTTGGATGTTTAAAAATCGGTTATTTGCGACTTCTCAAATATTAGCTATTTTGTATGGTGGCACCTTTGTTATCTTAGCTGTTTTTATACCTATTTTTGTTCAAGCTGTTTATGGTGGTTCTGCAAAAAGTGCAGGTTTTGTCCTAACTCCTATGATGCTAGGCTCAGTAGCAGGAAGCGCAGTAGGAGGTATTTTTCAAACAAAAACAACCTATCGAAATCTGATGACGATATCTGTAATTGCTTATTTTCTTGGAATGTTTCTTCTTTCAGGAATTGGGCCTGAAACTTCGAGAGCTCTATTAACAGTTTACTTAATTATTGTTGGATTCGGAATGGGATTCTCATTCTCTTTATTACCAACAGCGACAATTCATAAGTTAGACCCTCGTTATCGAGGCTCAGCTAACTCAACTAATTCTTTTCTACGTTCTTTTGGAATGACACTTGGTATAACTATCTTTGGAACCATTCAAAACAAGGTGTTTACTAGTGATTTAAAGGAGTCATTTAAAGGAATGAATAATGGTGGGGGGATGTTAAATTTCAATGATCCCCAGCAGATATTTAAATCCGGTCAACGGGAACAAATCCCTGAATTGGTTCTAGACAAAATTATCGGAGCGATGTCCCATTCCATCACTTATACTTTTTTACTTGCTTTAATCCCAATTGCATTGGCTGCAGTAACAGTATTTTTCATGGGTAATGCTAGGGTGGAGATGAAAAAGAATATCGAACAAAAAACGAATTAGACCCCTTTTGGAAGGGATATAGGAAGTTTCTTATAAGAAATCCTATAAATGGCAATGAAAAAGGCGTGCAATCTGACAACAGATTTGACACGCCTTTTTCATTTATTATGGATTCTTTGACACAGATAATTTTAAATAAAGAGCGAACCTAAAGGACCAAGAGATGAGAAAATCAGCATGGTTTGTTAAATAAGCGGAGAAAACTCTCTTAATTACGAAATAGCACTGAAAATAGCTTAAATAGACGGAAGGATTCGGGAGTGTAAATTATTTTGTGTAAATGATTAAATTAATTATTGAAAGACTATACTTTAAACAATGTGCTCTTACCTACTAGGGGGATAGGGCAATGCTGGGGAGCAACCCGAGCACCTAGT